>NZ_JBQEPM010000004.1:0-667631 GCF_052045595.1 Pedobacter sp. 22163
CAGTATAACGAGGGTATTGCGGTAAACGACAATACACCAATGACTTTAAGTTTTGTGGTATCGGCCCGTAAGCTAAAGCTGGGCAATGCAGAACACGAAAATGATTGGCCTAAAGCTTAATTTTAATAAAACCGTTACGGGTTACTTGCTAAAAAGCTGGTGCTGGTAACGGTTTTTTTGCTTTAGAGGTGTGATATAAGGCGCTAATTATGGCTACTGATTTAGAATACATTAAGCTATTTAATTCCTGCACAGTTTCTCCGATAAAATCGGTTGAGATCAACCGGATTATTGATGATAAAATCATAAGCAATAAATCAAGATACCAGGCAGTAAGAAATAAACTGCTCCATTTAACTGGGTACACCTACCGAAATACTTGCTTCGTAACCGAACCCGACGATTTTTTCCTCAAAAGGAATCCAAAAATCGGCAATAGTTTTTTTAGCAGAACATTTTTAGATCATAGTGTTTTCTCTGAAAATATGGGCATTCCATGGTATTTTATTGCCTGTGTACACTATAGAGAAAGTAATGCTGACTTTACCAAACACCTGCATAATGGCGATCCGTTAAGCGGTTTTACCAGACAGCACCCTGCTAACAGGCCAAAAATTAACCACGGACCACCATTTACTTTTGAGGAAAGTGCAGTTGATGCCTTAAAACTACGTGGCCTGGATAAAGAAACAGTTTGGTCTCTGCCAAAAGTTTTGCTGCGTTTAGAGCAATACAATGGCATAGCAAAGGCCTATCAGAAAAATAATATCAACTCGCCTTATCTGTGGGGTGGTTCTAATCTTTACACTAAAGGCGGTTTTCCGAGAGATCATTTTTTTAGTCTCGATTATGTAAATAAACAAATTGGAACAGCTGTAATCTTAAAAGCTATGGAAAACAGAGGATTAATTAATATACCCAGACAATAGCATGAAAACAACAAGCATCTTATTTTTTTCTCTGATATTCCTGCTGTTTTCTTGTGGTGCAAAGCATCATGATCAGCAACCAGGTGGAATAGATGATGCTGATACTGTTGTAAAGAAGAAGATAAATGCTGGTTATGCCAAAGCAGGTTCTCTTGAGAGATTGGCTGCACAAATGATAGCCTCCAGAGAAAGTTATTTAAGCGATGGGAATACAGAGGCTGAAGAAACATTTATCAGAGCACTTGTAACGGCGTTAAAGCAGCCAAATGCCTTTGAGGATGATTTTGCCTATTTAAGAAAATATGAAATTAACCAGTTAAGCGCCGACGATCATAAACTCAGGGTGTTTTATTGGCTTTCACCATATTCCGGTTCAATGTGGCATGTGCAGAATATTATTCAGTACCTGGATGAAAATAAAGCAGTAACTGCGATTTCGTTTAACGATCTCTATCAGGATAAAGACAATGAAGGTAGCCCTACTCCCTTTTTCGAACACATATACAGCTTAAATACTTCCCCTCAAAAAACATATCTGTTTACCGGGTATGGGCAAATGAGTGGGACCGAACCTTATAGTGTTAGCCATATTTTAGTAGTTGATCATTCAAAATTCAGTATTAACAAAGCCCTGTTTAAGTTGGGTAAAACAGTTAAAACTCAATTATTCGCATCTGCAGATCTCAAGGAGGATCAAAGTAAG
Source organism: Pedobacter sp. 22163 (assembly GCF_052045595.1). Taxonomy (NCBI): domain Bacteria; kingdom Pseudomonadati; phylum Bacteroidota; class Sphingobacteriia; order Sphingobacteriales; family Sphingobacteriaceae; genus Pedobacter; species Pedobacter sp. 22163. The sequence goes on from NZ_JBQEPM010000004.1 coordinate 1,633, forward strand.
GAAAAACTTACTGCACAGCTGGCGATGATTTATAATACTCAAGATAAGACTATTAGTTACCCAGAGGTTACAGAAACTAAAAACGGATCCATTTTTAATGGGAAAAGAGGCGTTTTAACCTTTCGGGATGGAATGTTCAAGTAGTAATAAACTATTATTTAATCCGCATGGAAAAGAAATTAATCACCGAAATTAACATAGAAGATAAGGCAATTACCCATTTTGCCTCATTTAGCTTAAAACAAGCTTTTAATGCGCATCATTATTTCGAACTGCGGTTTAACCATGATCAAATGGGTTCACCTGGTATGATCAGTTTAAACGATAGTCGTGATTTTGTGGGTAAAACCCTTACAGCTTCCTTCGGTTATGATTCGGGCAGTTTACAAGAATTTGCTGGTTTGGTAACTAAAGTAGAATTGGCTCAGAGCCATGGCTATCATGGCGTGCTGATTGTGAGCGGTTATAGTCCAACCATCTTAATCGATCGCGGTCCCGATTTAGGTTCTTATCTCGATAAGGATTTAAATACGATTGTAAATCTTGCTACCTCGGATGTGCCTTCAAACGATATTAAAATTGTGGCAAATGCCGCTAGAAAAGACCCTATTGATTATTTGATTCAATATCGGGAGAGTGATTTTGATTTTCTGAACAGGCTTTCGGGCGAATACCATGAATGGTTTTACTATGATGGCAAACAGCTGAATTTTGGTAAACCAGATGGTCAGAAAGAAGTTGCCCTGATTTATGGGCGCGATGTGCAGAACCTGCAATATGCCATGGAAATTGCACCGATCAAAAATAAACGTTTTGCCTATAACCCCAAACAGGATGAAATGCTCCAGAGTGAAAGTAGCGGACAGAGCGATGGATCACCCGATCTGGCACATGCGATACAGGTGTCTAACGCGATGTACAGCAAAACCTTTAATCAACCTTCTCTTATCCGGGTAGATAACAACAACGATATTAAAAACCACGTACAAAACGAAGAGAAAGCACATATCAGCGATCTTTTAAAGGTGAATGCAAGTGGAGATAATGCTGCTTTAAGTATAGGAAGTATTGCTGAAATTACGATGAGCGTGAGAAAAGAACTATCTTTTTCTACAGAAAGCCTGGGCAAATTTCTCATTACCAGTATCAACCATGATATTGATGGTACAGGTAAATATTACAACACTTTCGAAGGCGTAGTAGCTACAACAGAACGCCTTTTGGTAAAAAAATATGGCAAGCCAAGCCCTGATATGCAATTAGCAGATGTAATTGACAATGCCGATCCGCAGGGGCAGGGCCGTATTAAGGTGAAATTTAAATGGGAATGTAAAACTAATGATGTAACGGAGTGGCTGCGGGTAATTACACCAGATGCAGGAAGCAGTGATAAAGTGAGCAAAAACAGGGGCTTTGTATTTATCCCCGAAATCGGTGATCAGGTAGCTTTAACTTTTGAAGAAGGAAATGTTGCCCGACCGATTGTATTAGGCTCAGTATTCCACGGCAAAAGCGGGAGCGGGGGCAGTGCCAGCAATAATAGTAAAAGTTTAACCTCTAAAAGTGGACATACCTTAACCATGGATGATGGGGCAGGTATGGTTATGCGGGATAAAGACAGCAACTTTATCGAACTGGATGGAGCAGGTAAAGCTGTTTTCGAGACTAAAGAATCAATCCTGATTAAGTGCGGTGAGAGCAGTATTTTCATGGATAAAACAGGTAAGATCATCATTAAAGGAAAAGATATTTTAACACTCGGAGAAAATATCGGAAATTCTGCCTCGATCAGTATTGGTATAGGTGTGGGACCTGAAGATGGAACACCAACTTCTGGAATCGGTATAGAATCTCAAACATTGGATATCGGTACAAAAACCCTTTCAATGAGTGGAGAAACTGAGGCGAATCTTGCATCAAAAAAGATTAATGTAGGTGGCGAAAGCGAAACCAACATTAGCAGTGGTACCATTAACCTAAACTAATTTCGACATTAAAGCTCAATGAATCCGATACAACTGGAATTATTTAAAATAGATAAACAATGGCAACAGATAGTAAGGCAACATCCATCAGAAACCTTATTTCTTTGCCTTGGCGAGCGTCACGAAGTAAATCTTTTTGAGGCTTATTTTAAATATCAGTTAACAGAAGAAAGCCGTACCGATGATATGTTTTTGCTCCATTATCAGCCGTTCGAAAGTGTAAATGATTATGGCAAGAGTTTGGTTAAAGAATGGAAGGAGGTTTTTGATTTATGGCAAAAAGATACAAGAGCAGGTGTTGTTTGGGATGCTGAATCAGGCGAAGGTGCTCAAAATTATAAAACGGATGCCTACTTGCCAGTTATGGCACTTGTAAGGTTATGTAATCTTTATCCTGGTTTAAAATTAAAGAAAATATATGTTCAGTTGGCGCCAACAAACATCAATAATGTAACTGGCCTTACTGAATGGATTAACGAGTGGTGCAGTTGTGTTAAAACTTTGGGGAGCCATAACCTTAAACTGGTTTACACTGAGCACCACATACACCGGACTTTAAAAAAATTAAAGCAGGGAACGGAGTTTAAGCTCAATATAGATGTTAGCCAGTTGATGCAAAATGCAGCAGCACATACCAACAGGGAAAAGAACGATCCTGAAAGCGATTACCAGCAACAGATACTGGTTGCGAGTAATTATTTAAGCAAAGGCAAGCATGAACAGGCCAATGCAGTTTTAGAACGGGCAATCATTATCGCTCAAAAACAAGGATTGCATGAGGCCGTAGTGGCGGCAAGGATTATGTTAGCGCAGAGTTTAGCAGTAAAAAGCAAAAAGAAAGAAGCACGCCAGCAATACGAACTGGCCTTAGCCCGTGCAGGAGAAAGCTCGTTATTGAGTGCACACATCCACATGAGTTATGGAAGTTTTCTGTTGGCACACTCAGGTAAAGATGAAGCCAAAAAGTATTTTGAAAAGGCAATTAAAATTGCAGAAGTTATTGAGAATGATTTTATAGCGATGGAATGTACCCGCTTACTTGGCCAACTTTCTGAGAGCAAAATAACCGGCTCTGCAAAAGCAATGAGTTATTATTTAAAGTGTTTGGAAATTGCCAGGAGAATGCCGGTTGAAAAACGACGACAAAGTTCTATGGCTTATACCGCATCGATCATCTTAAAAAAATATGGTGAGGAAAGCCCTGAAGGCAAAAAATTAGATATGGATATGCGACAGGATTACGGAGAAGACTGGAAATCAATGGCCGAAGTACCAAAAAATCACGCCAATCCATTATCATAAAAAATATACGGATGAAAAAAGTAAAAGCGAGTAAACCGAATATGTCTACCGATAGGTCTATCAGCCTGTCTGCAAGCTTAACTAAAGCCGAACCAAAAGCAGTTGGCGGTGGTGGAGGTGTTGCCCCTGGAAGTAACCCACCTGCGGCAAAAAGTTCGTTAAAGCTTTTAAAAGCCAAAAAGCCTGCAATGGCCAATACTGCTGTACAACATGTTAGCAAACATTTTGATGTGGTATTGGCAATCGATTTTCACTGGACAACCATTCCCATTCCGCCATCATTTGGCTTTATTCCTTTGCCTTTGCCTCACCCTTTTATCGGGATGGTGTTCGATCCGATGGATTACCTGCGTTTTAGCATTCCCATTCCAAAATTTGCACAGGGTTTAATCGGTGCGGCCAGTATCCCTATGGGCGGCTCTATTTATGTACATGGCCGCCATAAGGCCACTACCACCACTTCGGTGATGGGCGTTTTACTCCCGTTTCGGCATATCAGTTCCATTCCTGTTTATTTTATTGTAAACATACCTGGTTCGCCACACGAGGGCGAGGTATACTGGGGTTCTACTACTGTAAAAGGGCAAGGTTCGGAAATGAGCGGCTCTAATCCTGGCCAGGTGCTTACCTGCTGGTGCCCACCAATGGGTTTAAAACCCCTTCCTACGGTGCCTGGTAAATTGAAGAAAAACCCATTGGCCTATTTCGCTTTTTACAGCGATTTACTGAGTATGTATGTACAGATTAATACTGGAAAACCCGTGTTGGTTGGTGGTACATTTGCGCCCCATAATTATACACTGAAAGAGTATTTGATGCGTTTTGCGGCCATTGGTATTATGAGGGGACTCACGAAATTGGGAAGTGCCTTATCCAAAGCGGCCTTAAAAGGTGTCAACAAAGTATTACGGGGGCTTTTTAAGAATAATCCCATATCGAAAAAACTTTGCCATTGGGGCCTGGAGCCTGTTAATTTTGTTACTGGGGCTATGTTTTTCGAGTGGACTGATTTCGAATTGCCAGCAGGGCAAGCACTGGCTTGGAATAATGTATGGCGTAGCGATAAGCCATATGCGGGCATGTTGGGCAACCAGGTGTATAATAATTATGACCTTTATATTTACCCTGATCCTGACGCCGGAATTGTGGGTTTTAGCCACCCAAAAGAAAATATGGTGATGCCTTTGCCCTATATCGAACCGTATTCAGGCAAACAGTACGATCGTGCACAAAAAATCTGGATGGAACGGCCTGATGAAAACACCTGGATACTTACCATCAATCAGGATATTTATACTTATATCCTTTTTAGTGGTGGCGCCGATGGAGATATTTATCGGATTAACCAGATTGAATATACCAGCGGTAACAACCTGAGCTTTTATTATCAGAAACAACTTTTAGCACGCATTGTAGAAAATTCTGGTCGTGTACTCGAGATGCAGCACAATGAGGCAGGTACGGCAATTAAAGCAGTTTATTATCATTATAAGAACACCAGCGATCTGTTGGTGAGTTACGATTACGATCAACGCGGCAATATGATCAAAGTATACGATCGGGCGGGTAAAGCCATCAGCTTTGAGTACGATGCACACAATCGTGTAGTGAAAAGAACCAACCGTAATGGGATGGCTTATTTCTGGCATTATGATGAAGAAGGCCGTGTAATCCATACCGAAGGTAGAGATGGTTTTATGAGTGGATCGATAAGCTATTTTCCAGAAGAAGGGTATAACGAAGTATATTATCGTGATGGTAAGATAGAACGATATTATTATGATGAAAATGACCTGGTGTACAAAAAAGTGGATGCCATGGGTGGCGAAACCTGGTATGAACACGATCGTTATAATGAAGAGAAGATGGTTTCCAGCCCTGAGGGTAGGGTGATTGGCTACGAATACGATGATAGGGGCAATATCACTACTTATCATACCGCAGATGGCGAGCAATACCATTATGCATATGATGAAAACAATAACCTGATTTTGCGGAGCGATCCTGCAGGAGCAAATGAAACCTGGTTGTATAACGAGCAGAACCAATTGCTTAAACATGTGCAAAAAGATGACCGTATAGTCGATTTTTATTATATCGAAGGACAGAAATTACCAGTGTTTTGTCGCGATAATAATGGCCATGAAGTCCATTGGACTTATAACAGTTTAAACCAATTGATTGAATCGGTTTCGAGCGAGGGCAACAGTCGTCGCTGGACTTACGATGATTATGGGCGACTCATCCGCTTTAGTCCGGATGGTGATCAAACTGCGATTTGGGAACGTGATGAGATGGGCCGCGTAACCCTTGTAAAAGATTTTGGAGAAGAGGCCTTGCGTTTTGAGTACGACGCCTATGATCTTCCGGTTTACGCCACCGATGGGCGCGAAGAATGGCACATGAACTATACGCCTATGGGTAGTCTGAAAACACAAAAAAGAAGTAGTCATTTATCCCGCCAAAATATTCAGACGCTTCATTTTACCTATGACAAATGGGAAAATTTAAAAGCTATTACCAACGAAAAAGGCGAAGAGTATACCTTTTTAAGGGACGCGAATGATGATGTGGTGAAAGAAATTGCCTTTGACGGACAAGAGCAACAATATGTCCGTAACCAGGACGGGCAGATTATTAAAACGATACAGGCCGATGGCAAGGCCATTTACCATAATTACGATCTGAGCGGCCGTTTGGTATACAGTAGGTATGAAGATGGTACCTACGAAGCCTTTCAATACAATAAACTCGGTTTACTCATTGCTGCAGAGAACGAACTTTCTTTAGTTAGTTTTAACCGGAACCCGTTGGGTATGATTACCCAGGAGATACAGGATGGCTACCAGATTAATTACCAATATGATGTTTTTGGCAATTTGATTAGTTTAAAAAGTTCATTAGGGGCCGATATTAAATACAGTTATGATGAAACAGGTTACCTGAATGGCATCGCAGCTCAAAGTGACGAATCAGCCGAATGGGCTGCAACCATTGGCCGCAACAAAAAAGGACAGGAAACCAGCCGAAGTTTAAGTGGTGGAGTAAAAGCTACTTTCGATTACGACCACGAAGGGCACCCTATTAGTCAAAAAGTTGAAGCCAGCCGATCCATCACAGCATTTAAACAATATACCTGGGGGCCAAACGATAAACTGAATAGTTGCTTAAATAGCATAACTGGTGGCAGCATCGATTACAGATACGATACTTTTGGAAGTCTTTCTTCGGCAAGTTATAGTGATGATGGTAAAGTGATCTATAAAAATCCCGATGAAACAGGGAACTTATATAGAACAGCAGATCGGAGCGACAGGCGTTACGATAAAGGTAGCAAACTACTTAAAGACAATCAATGGTACTACCGTTACGATGCTAAAGGTAACTTGGTGCAAAAAAGCAAGCGTAATATTATCGGTCTGGCGAAAGAAGAAGCTGCGGAACCAGAAGAGAGTGGTTTATTTGACAAAAAATTACACTGGGGAATGGCTGATCCTGATATTCCCAAAGCTGAGATGATGGCTATCCTGGCTGATGCTGAATCCGATTTACCAGAGTGGAAAGAAGGCGACTGGGCTTACGCCTGGGCGGCTAATGGCATGATGAAGGCCGTTAAAAATCCAAATGGCGAGATCATCAGTTTTGAATACGATGCCTTAGGTAGGAGGAAAGCTAAAATTGTTAAAAATACAGTCTACCGGTATCTATGGGATGGTAATTTACTGCTACATGAGTGGAATTACCCTTTAAGCGAACGGCCAAATTTGGTGGTTAACGAACACGGCCTCCTCAGCTACGATAAAATTGAACCGCTGGGCAACGATTTAATTACCTGGGTATACGATCAACATAAATTTACCCCAAGTGCCAAAATTGTCAATGGCCAGTATTATTCTATTATCAGCGATTATTTGGGAACACCTGTGCAGGCTTATGATGGTGTAGGAAAAAAAGTGTGGGACTGCGAACTTGATATTTATGGAAAAATACGTAAACTTAGCGGTGATAGCGGATTTGTGCCATTTAGGTATCAGGGGCAATATGAGGATGTAGAAACGGGGCTGTATTATAATAGGTTTAGGTATTATGATCCGGAGATTGGGAGTTATGTAAGTAAAGATCCGATAGGCCTAATGGGAGGGGGTAACCTATTTAGATATGTACACGATTCAAATTTAATGATCGATCCGGGTGGATTGGAAGAAGTTGTTGGCGCCCTCTTTGAAATGCAAGGTCAGGTTTTTCAAGGTACAAACCCAACAAATCGTGTACCGAGAATCAATGCAGATATCCCGGAACTTAAACATACTGGGTTTGTCAATTCAAATGAATTTAGTATGCATGCCGAAATAGATGCCATGAATCAAGCTAAAAAAGCTGGATTATATGGTGGTAAAGGAGTGTTAGTGGTTGATGGGCTTGATGTTTGTCCAAATTGTAGGCCTGCAATACTTGAATATGCAAGATCAATTGGAATAACAGACTTAGAAGTACATGAGCTGAGTTCTGGAAAGGTATTTAAATTTCAAGGGGACGATATAAACATGGTGAAAAATGGAGGTAAATCATGGAAAAAAGCAGAAATAAGTTGTCATTAAAAAGAAAAAAATGGTATTTAAATTTAACACAATAACCTATAGTGATCCTGAAAATTGGGATGAATTTATCCAAATAACTTTTGTCTCGGATGACAATAAGTATTTATCACTGTCTTCAATTTTATATGAAGAAGAAATTAACATTGAATTAAACGATCAAACAAAATATTTACAGTTTTTCAAAAGCAATTTTAGCTATGATATTGAAGAAAAATTAATTTTAAAAATTCGGGAAATTAATAAGGGTACAATTCAGGATACCTTATTTGAAATAGAATCTACAACCAACTATGATGGTGAATATCTTTTAAAGGCACTCGGTGTTTTATCAGCGTATGTAGAAGAATGATTTTAAATCTTATCTTTTAACAACAGTTTGATCACATTTTTTAACGCCGGGTTCCGGTTAGATTCTTTCCAGATCATATAGAGCTCCGTTCTTTGGGGGATATGGGTAAGCTCTACAAACTTTACGTTTTCCTGATAGCCGTATTGCAGGGCTGTTGGTACAATGGCAATGCCCAAACCTTCTTCTACCAGTTTGTAAATGGTGAGTGCATTGACTGATTTGTGGTAGGTGTTGGGTTTAAAGCCGTGATCTTCACAAATGCTCATCATCAGGTCGTAATAGAATGGACTGTCATCACTTGAGAAAAAGATAAAGGGTTCATTGCCCAATTTTTTTACCGCTTCAAATGATGCTTTTTTCATGGGGTGGCTTTTAGGCAATACCAGCGAAAAAGTATCCAGATGGATCATGTGTTTAGAAATACCCGGTTTAAACTGTTGCATCCTCACAAAGCCCACGTCGAGCATATCTTTTTTCAATAGTTCGATCTGTAACTTATTGGACATTTCGTCCAGATTGGTTCTTATTTCTGGAAAATCTTTGTTGAGTTTAAAAATAACTTCAGGTACGATTTTCTGTGCTGCTGAGCCTAAAAAACCAATGCGAAGTTCGCCTTGTTTGCCTTCATTAATACTGCTGATCTGTTTTTTAATGTTTTCGATATGGCCAAACAGAAAATCTACCTCATCTTTAAGATAACGACCTGCTTCCGTAAGCTCTACTTTTTTCTTATTACGATCGAACAATGGGGCGTTAAAAATTTCCTCCATCTGTTTAATCTGCCTGCTTAGGCCTGGTTGTGAAATAAAAAGGCGGTCTGCAGCTTTTCTAAACTTCAGTTCCTCGGCCAAAACCTGAAAATATTTTAAGTGCCTAAGTTCTATCTGATAACCCATGGTTATTACATGATGATGTAATTGGTATTTATAGGTATCAAATATAGGGCTTATTTTTGTTTAAAACCTTTTTAACATGAGCGAGCAACAGATTTTTAATTATGGAACAGATCATTTAACCGCTAAACTAGCCTTGGCGATTAGCAATGGTGAGATAAAAGGCATATTGAGCCAGAGTACCCGCGATAAAGTGCTGGAAAGTAGCGAGGTAGTTGAACGGATAGCGGTTTCAGGTAAAGCCGTTTACGGCATCAATACTGGTTTTGGACCACTGTGTACCTCCATGATTTCGGCAGTTGATACCCGTAAACTACAAGAGAATATTTTAAAAAGTCATGCTGTAGGCGTTGGAGAGCCGATAGATAGTGAAATATCAAAGCTGATGTTGGTTTTAAAACTACAGGCTTTAGCGCAGGGATATTCAGGTATTAAAATCGAAACACTCGATCGAATGATCTGGTTTTTAGAAATCGGCGCTACACCTGTAGTACCCAAACAAGGTTCTGTTGGCGCTTCTGGCGATCTTGCTCCTTTATCTCACCTCTTTTTGCCTTTAATTGGCTTAGGAAAGGTTCATTATAAAGACAAAATTATTGCTACAGCTCAGCTTTTAGAAGAATATCAGATGAATCCGCTGCAGTTGGGTCCAAAAGAAGGCCTGGCACTCATTAACGGCACCCAGTTTATTGCAGCACACGCCGTTAAAGTGGTACAGCGATTAGAAAATGTGCTGGCTTCTGCTAATATCATTTCGGCGATGATGATTGAAGGATTACAAGGCTCTGAAAAGCCTTTTCATGCACAGCTTCACCAGCTTAGGCCTTATCCGGCAAACATAGCGGTGGCGGAGCAAGTACGTAAATTGTTGCAAGGTTCTGAAATTATGAAATCGCATGCCGATTGTGCCAAAGTACAGGATCCATATTCGTTAAGGTGTATTCCACAAGTGCATGGCGCTTCAAGAACGGCATGGATGCATTTAAAAGAAGCTTTAGAAATCGAACTGAATTCGGTAACCGATAACCCTGTAATATTTAATGATGATTTAACGATCAGCGGTGGTAATTTTCATGGTCAGCCATTGGCCTTACCGCTCGATTATGCCTGTTTAGCCGCTTCAGAAATCGGAAACATCAGCGATCGTAGGATTTATCTTTCCCTGGAAGGAAATACGCCAGGCGTACCTAAACTCCTGATGAAAGAAACCGGATTAAATTCGGGTTTTATGATTGTTCAATATACCTCTGCTGCTTTGGCCAGCGAAAATAAAGGACTTTGTTTTCCGGCCAGTGCCGATAGTATTCCAACGTCTTTAGGTCAGGAAGATCATGTGAGTATGGGTTCAATCAGCGGACGTAAAGCCTTGCAGGTGATCGAAAACGTAGAGAAAATCCTGGGTATCGAGCTGTTCTGTGCCGCACAGGCTATTGATTATCACCATCCATTAAAACCTGGCAAAATATTGGCTGCGGTACACGATTTTGTGCGTACTGAAATTGATCATTTTGAAGAAGATCAGATTATGTATGATAGGATGGAGAATGCCATTAAAATGGTACAAAAAGGTGAAATTGTTGCCATTGCAAGCGAGGCAGAATCAACATTGAATTAAGCATTTAAAATTGCAAAACATGGATTTTAAAGTACAGATACTGGCAGGTATTCCTTCAACATTGCCTGCACACAAAAACAGAAATATAGCACTAAGCCATGCGCCTGTAAGGAAGGATGTTTTAAATGCAGATGAAAAAAAACTGAGCATTAAAAATGCTTTGCGTTATTTCCCAAAAGAATGGCACCAAACACTTGCGCAGGAATTTTTAGCTGAACTGGAAAACTACGGGCACATTTATATGTACCGTTTTATGCCCGATTATACCATTTATGCAAGAGACATAACCGCATATCCCTGTCGTACTGTTCATGCTGCAGCAATTATGCTCATGATCCAGAACAATTTAGATCCCGCAATTGCACAGCATCCTGAAGAGCTGATTACCTATGGTGGAAACGGAAGTGTATTCCAAAATTGGGCACAATATCTCTTAACCATGCAATACCTGGCTATAATGACCGATCAGCAAACGCTGAATATTTATAGCGGGCATCCACAGGGCCTATTCCCGTCAAGTACTGCTGCACCTCGGGTAGTGGTAACCAATGGGATGATGGTGCCGAATTATTCTTCACCTGACGATCTTGAAAAGTTTAATGCTTTAGGGGTAACCCAATACGGCCAGATGACGGCAGGTTCGTACATGTATATAGGGCCACAGGGCATTGTTCATGGCACGGCCATTACCTTAATGAATGCTTTCCGCAAAAAGGGTTTTTATGGACAGGGCACTGCCGGTAAAATTTTTCTTACTGCAGGATTAGGTGGTATGAGTGGCGCACAAACCAAGGCGGGCAATATTGTAGGCTGTATTACGGTGTGTGCAGAGGTAAATCCAAAGGCTGCAACCAAAAGGCATCAACAAGGCTGGGTAGATGAGCTGATCGATAATTTAGATGAATTGGTTAAACGTGTAATACTTGCCCAAAAAGGAAAAGAAACGGTGTCTCTGGCATACATTGGCAATATCGTTGATGTTTGGGAACGGTTTGATCAAGAAAATATTGAAGTGGCCATTGGTTCTGATCAAACTTCACTGCATAATCCATATTCTGGAGGCTATTATCCGGTAGGTTTAAGTTTTGTTGCGGCAAATGAAATGATGGCCCATGCAGCTGATCGGTTTAAAATTGATGTGCAGGATTCGTTAAAAAGGCATGCCGCCAGTATTAACAAACATACAGCCAAGGGAACTTATTTTTTCGATTATGGAAATGCCTTTTTGTTGGAGTGTAGCAGGGCTGGTGCTGATGTAATGTCGCCAAACGGGGTAGATTTTAAATATCCATCTTATGTAGAAGACATTTTAGGTCCATTGTGTTTCGATTACGGTTTTGGTCCATTTAGGTGGGTTTGTGCCTCAGGTAATGAGAAGGATCTCGATTTAACCGATCAAATGGCTAAAGAGGTGATGGAAGAGATTAAACTTAATGCCCCGGTAGAAATACAGCAACAATTGCAGGATAATATCGATTGGATCAGCGCGGCAAAGGAAAATAAACTTGTGGTAGGCTCAAAAGCGCGGATTTTATATGCTGATGCTGAAGGAAGGGCAAAGATTGCGCTGAGGTTTAACGAAGCGATTAATACCGGCCAATTATCGGCGCCAGTTATTCTTGGGAGAGATCATCATGATGTAAGCGGAACGGATTCTCCATTTAGAGAAACCAGCAATATTTACGATGGAAGCAGGTTTACGGCAGATATGGCTATTCATAATGTAATTGGCGATAGTTTTAGGGGCGCCACATGGGTTTCGATCCACAATGGTGGTGGCGTTGGCTGGGGAGAAGTAATAAATGGTGGCTTCGGGATGGTATTGGATGGAAGCGAACAAGCTGCTGAAAAACTACAAAACATGCTTTTTTATGATGTAAACAACGGCATTGCCAGAAGAAGCTGGGCACGAAATAAAGAAGCCCGCTTTGCTATCGAACGTGAAATGGAACGGACTGGTACTTTAAAAATTACACTGCCAAATTTGGTTGATGATGGGGTATTGGAGGGATTGGGGATAGATTAAGGTTTTACAAAAGAAAAACGCCTTTTTGTCATTCTGAACGCAGTGAAGAATCTTTTCATGTAACAGCACATACAGAAGAGAAAGATTCTTCGTTTCACTCAGAATGACAAAAAAATATAGATCGTGCAAATTCCGTAACGACCATTTTTCCAGAAAAAACTTAGCTCACTTTGCGAAAACCTTAGTGATCTTTGCGGTAAAAACTGTGCTAATTAACCCAATGGCAAAGTAAAATAAAAAACGGAACCCTTACCTTCCTCGCTTTCTGCCCATATCCGGCCGCCATGTCTTTCAATAATTTCGGCGCTTAAGTAAAGTCCGATTCCAAAACCAGAAATGGTGTGATTACCCTGCACGCGGTAATAACGTTCGAAAAGTTTATCAATATCTTCAGGCTTTATACCTATTCCCTCATCTTTAATCTGAATTTCAACTTCAGTATGGTGCAATTTGCAGTTAATCTCGATGCGTGTACCATTGTCTGAGTATTTTAAGCCATTGCTGATCAGGTTAGAAATCACATTCCCGATTTTATTCCTATCAGCATTAATGTTAACCTCGCATGTTGGGTTTAATATAATTTGATGCGAAGATTGTGATACATAAGTTTCTTCGATGGTTTCTTTCAGCAGTTCACTTAAGCTAAAGTTTGTTTTTTCAATAAGCAGCTTGCCCGATTCTAAACGCGATACATTTAAGAAACCATTAATCATGGCGGTCATTTTCCTGATCTGGCTGTGCGCTTTATCTAAAGCGATAATGGCATAATTATCTTCATCTTTTTTTGCTTTGCGCTGCAAAACCTGCACAAAACCATTAATTGCCGTTAGCGGTGTTTTTAACTCGTGACTAACCATTCCGATGAAGTCGTTTTTTCGAAGCTCATCTAATTTTTGCTCCGTAATATCGATGAAAAGGCCAGAATACTCTGTAGGATCTCCATGTTGGTCTAAAAATACACGCCCGGTTGCTCTAACCCATTTTTCCTGCCCATCGATTAAATTGTTAATCGGGTATTCCATATCGCTGGGTGAATGGTTTTTCATGGCATTATCGAGTGCCGAAAAAAGCATGTTATGGTAATCCGGATTCACGGCCTTCATAATCATATCCATTTCTGCTGGTTTATCCAAAGGCAAGCCCAGCAATTCCTTAACAAAGCTCGACATGGTAACTTCAAATGTTTTCGGATTGATGCTCCAGGTACCCATTCTGCCCGTTTCTATAGCCTGTCTGAGTTTTTCTTCACTGTCTGATAGTTTGTTGGTATACTTGATCAGGTCATCATGCGTTTTAGCAAGTTCTTCATTTGTAGTGGCCAGCTCTTCGTTTGCTGCTGCCATCTCCATATTTATGCCTTGCAGTTCTTCCTGATAAAGTTTTCGCTCTGTAATATCAGGACTTACCGTAGCAATGGCAACTATTTCATCGGTTTCATTTCGAATGGCAAAGCCATTCCATTCAATCCAAAAAGGATTCCCTGTTTCTTCATTCCAGAATCGAATCTCCTGTCTGAAGGTATTGTTCTTTAAAATTCCTGGTAGAATTTTCTCCGCCATTAATCGATCCTCAGGAAAAACACAATCTAAGATTGTTCTGTTCGAAATGCCAGACCAACCTAGTTTTTGTAAAGCGGCAGGATTTAAGTACTGGATTGACATATCCAATTCGGCAACGCCTATAAATTCTGAACTGGCCTCTATAAGTTTGTTCAGGTTAAGTCGCTCTATTTCAATTAATTTTCGTTCTGTAATGTCAATGCAGGAGCTAATGTAACCAGCAAATGAGCCATCGGCATGAAAACGTGGAGGGCCGCTAGCAAGCAACCATCTGTAACCGCCTTTTTTGGTGAGTATTCTAAATTCGCCGGTAAAAGATTTTTTTTCGGCAAGGGCTGAGAGGTAAATATTTACATATCTATCGTGGTCTTCGGGGTGAATTAAATCTGTCCAGCCAAAATCGAGCAGGTCTTTCATCGATCGGCCCGTGAGTTTTACCCACGATTTATTAAAATAAACGGCATTTCCACTTTCATCAGCAACAGCAATAAAAATATCGGTTCCTTCTGCCATGGTCCTAAAACGCTTTTCGCTTTCCGAAAGCTGGTTAAAGCGCTCAACAACCCTTAATTCCAGTTCGTTGTTTAAAATGTGCAGTGTTTCTTGTGTTTCCTGGAGTTCTTCATTGGTGGCCACAAGCTCTTCATTGGTTGTGGCAAGTTCTTCTACTGTTGCCGCCAGTTCTTCATTTAAAGTTTGCTCACGTTGTAACGCCTCTTCTCTTTCAAGCGCTTGTTCTACAGCCTGCTGTCTCAGTACCCGCTCGCTTACATCAATTGCCGTATGTAAAATGCAGATGGTTTTACCTGCATTGTTTTTTATAGCCCGGTATTCAAAATCAAAATAAAATGTTTGCAGTTTACCGTCGATCACCAAATCCGCTGCGGTATCTTTTCCTGAGATAACTAAGCCTTCTAACCAAACTTTCCTGAACATCTCAATAAAAGGCTGTCCTTTTAACTCCGGTAAGGCGTCTTCAAGCGATTTTCCGATTATACTTCTGTCTTTCCCCCAGATTTTGAGCATGGCATCATTAGCCGCTTGAATTACAGCCGTTTCGCCAACATGAACGGCTGTGGCCGTATGGGTCAAATTAAAAACTTCTAATAATTGATCGCTACTTAATAGGTGATTAGGATAACTCATTATGGAAGCTTAAAGTATTATCTGAAATAATTATTTATCTATTGTCCAAACAAAATTAAATCAGGGATCTAACCATGATCATTTTCGATATAAACTATATACTAACCATAACCTCCTTAAAAAGTTTTTTAATGATGTGAATTTCTGATGCATACTGGGTGTTTTTCCTACAACCAAAGTATAAAGTGTTGGTCAGTTTTGAGGCGCCTTCCCAAATTACTTTTACTTTTTCTTCTTCAACTTCTTTTTTGCAAAGAAAATCGGGTATAATAGCTAAACCTTTTCCTCCGGATAAGCAGCGCACAATCGAATTGAGGTTAGGTACAATGTAATTAGGGCGAAAATCGGCATGCTTGCCAAAGTTAAGCTGCCAGAAACGTAGAAGGTGCTCCATATCGCCAGCTGTTCCATACCATTTTTGCTGTTTTAACCAGGTTTCCATTCCGGCCAAATCTTTCTTTTTAACCAACGAGTCAAAAGTTTGGCCATCAGTTTCTATTCCGCCTACTAAAACAATGGTTTCAGAAGAAAAAGCCTCATGTTCTACATTGGCCGAATTGCCTTTTTGTGGGGTAATAATCAGGTCTAAAATGCCTTTATCCAATTGATCTAACATTTCAGGATATTCGCCGAAACGGATAATCACATTAAAAGGAAGTGTAGATATATATTGTTCGAGCGTAATCTGAAAAGTTTCGAAACACATGCCTACGCTAATGGTTGGTGTATGTTTTTCTGTGCTTTTTTGAAAATGCTTTTCGGCATCCTCAAGTTTTGTAAGCGGCTCTACAATGAAATTATAAAGCACTTTTCCTTTTTCGGTTGGGATCATCTTCCTGCCCGTACGCTCAAACAGCTTGTAGCCGACGTAACTTTCTAAAGAACTTAAGTGCAAACTTACCCCAGGCTGCGAAATAAACAGATTTTCTGCCGCACCAGTTAAGGTTCCTGTTTTATAAATTGCCTTAAAGCTTCTATACCATTCTAAATTAACCATAATCTTGCTATTATAATTCTGATACAAAGCTATGAATTAACTTGTTTTAATAATAGGTTTGGGCGCTGTAATTTTGTCTTATCAAAAAAGAAAAACGAAATGACAAAAATATTCATCATCAACGGAGGACAAAAATTTGGTCACTCTGGCGGCAGGTTTAACGAAACAATAGCTGATGCAACAGCCAGTTTCTTTTCCTCATTGGCAGATTTCGAAGTAAAAACAACCAACATCAATCATAATTACGATCCAAAAGAGGAAGTGGAAAAATATGTTTGGGCAGATGTTGTAATTTATCATACACCCATCTGGTGGTTTCAGTTACCACATGGGTTTAAACAATATATCGATGTTGTATTTACTGAAGGGCATAAAAAAGGAATTTATGTAAGTGATGGCCGTAAAGCAGATAACCCGACAAGAAATTACGGTACCGGTGGAATGTTGCATGGCCGTAAATACATGGTAACATCATCGTGGAATGCCCCAAAAGAAGCATTTACCTTACCTGAGGAATTTTTTATGGAAACCAGTGTAGATGATGGTGTATTGTTTGGTTTTCATAGAATGAACGCTTTTACCGGAATGGAACGCATAGATGGCATCCATTTTCACGATGTAGAAAAGAATGCAGATATTAGAAGTGCACTTAAATTGCACGAGGAACATTTAACCCAACATTTTTTAAATACAAGAGTATATGAGCATTTATCTAACAGCAATTGTTAAAAGTAAAAAAGAAACCATAGCGGCATTAAGAACTATGCTGCTGGATATGGTTGCAAATTCCCGTAAAGAGGAAGCCTGCATTCAGTACGATCTGCATGAATCTCCAGTTGATAATACTTTTATTTTTCAGGAAGAGTGGAAAGATCAGGCAGGTTTGGATCTCCATGACCAGCAGCCTTATATTTTAGCCTTTGTAGCACAGGTAGATACGTTAACGGAAGGTATTGTAATCTATAAAACAGAAAAACTGGCCT
Source organism: Pedobacter sp. 22163 (assembly GCF_052045595.1). NCBI lineage: Bacteria > Pseudomonadati > Bacteroidota > Sphingobacteriia > Sphingobacteriales > Sphingobacteriaceae > Pedobacter > Pedobacter sp. 22163. Next base: position 19,086 of record NZ_JBQEPM010000004.1, read on the forward strand.
AATTACAGTTTTGCACGCCTGGCGGTTAATGAAGAACCCGCAGAAGCAATAACAACGAAAGCCACGGCAAAACACTCTTTTAAAGTGAGGTATTCTTGTAAAAAAACGAGTGCAGCTAATGAAGCCATGGCGGGTTCGAGGCTCATTAAAATACTGAAAGTACGGGCAGGGAGCTGCTTAAGGGCTCTCATTTCGAGGGTAAATGGGATGGCGCTTGATAGTAGCGCAAGCGCTGCTCCTAAACCCAGTAATTTCGGATTAAGGCCACTTAAACCGCCGCTAAAAATACCAAATGGCAAGATGACCAGGGTAGCAAATAACATTCCAATGGCAACGGCATCACCGCCTTTCATTATTTTTGAGATCCTACCGCCTAATATAATATAGCCTGCCCAAAAAATACCAGCTAAAAGTGCCAACAATACACCCACAACATTTAGCCCTGTACTGGTCCAGGGGGCAATTAGTGCAATGCCGGCTGCGGCCAGTATTACCCAAAGGAAATCCACAGGTTTTTTAGATCCAAAAATAGCCAGGCCCAATGGGCCAACAAATTCTAAAGTTACGCCTAAGCCGATCGGAATTCTTGCTATAGCCATATAGAAAACCATATTCATTACCCCTAAACAAACACCGTATAAGGTAACATATTTCCATTGTTTGGCATTTAGTTTAAATAGGTTTGGCCTAAAAGCGACTAATAAAATGACCGCTGATAAACCGATCCGTAACGAGGCGGTAGCAGCGGCCCCAATTTGTGGGAAAAGCCCTTTTGCAATTGCCGCCCCACATTGCACGCTGATAATAGACAGTAAAACGGCCGGTATGGGTGGGATATTGATTTTGCTTTTCATCTGTCGCTCGTAAATGAGGCGCAAAATTACGGAATTATAACCTGCCAATATTTTAAAATAAAAAAAGGGAGAATCAGATTACGCTAATTCTCCCTCTAAATTAAATCTTTAGGCTATTAACAAAAAAGTTCCTGTTCGTCTCTATTTTCGGTTGGAATTTTCTTTAAGAAATCATCAAATGCCGGCCCCTCATTATCAGAGTAGATACCGTAAGCATCTAATATATACCCAATATTTTTTTCCTGATCTTCTACCAGATACAATACTGAATTGTCTGCAGGGTCTGAGTCTCCTTCAAACCGATAAGTTTTAACAATGGTTAAATCTTCGGGTTTATAAATTTTTCCGAGCGATTTACTTTGCATCTTACCATGATCAGAAATTTTTAATTCGTTATCTTTTCCTTTCAGCCTCAATTTCTCCAAAATTTGACTTAAAGTGTTCATTGCAATTGGCTGTTCCATAGTTATACGATTTTATACTGATTAAACAAGTGGCATTCGAAATGGTTTTCCTATCCTTCTTTTTAAAGCAAACTAAATGATTGTCAATCTGTTTCTTATCTAAACTAAATTTTTATAAAATGAAAAAATATCTTTTAAGCTTAGCTATTGCAGGCGTAGCACTTATCAGTGCTTGTGCCAAAACCGACAAAGAAATTGCTCAGGCCACTTTAACCGAAACAGCTGATAATACAAAAACTATTGGAACGGCAAAGTTTTACGAATTAAGCGATGGAAAAATTAAGATGGACATCGAGATGAATTTTGCTGCGCGTGCAGACAGTAATGTTGCGGTCCACTTTCACGAACATGGCGATTGCGGCAATATGGGCGAAAATACACACGGCCACTGGAACCCAACTAAAGAAGCTCACGGCAAATGGGGATCTGCCGCTTATCACAGCGGTGACATTGGCAACATCATGTTAGATAATAAAGGCCATGCCACACTTTCGGTTACTACCGATAGATGGAGCATTAAGGATGGCGATATTAAAAATATTATCGGTCGTGGAATTATTGTGCATGGCGGTACCGACGATTATACTACACAACCAACTGGTAACTCAGGGCCACGGGTAGGTTGCGGTGTAATTGAAGCAGTGAAGTAATTTGTATATTAGTTTGATCGTCATTTCGAGCGGAGTGCAACGCAGTCGAGAAATCTATTAAGATCTCTCCATTTTACTGCGTTTCAGTCGAGATGACGATTTTCTGTTGGAGTCTTTAAGCGATTAAATTTTTAATCGCTTTTTTTATGCAATTTGATAGGGCTTGTCATCATCATTAAAAACCTAAATTATTATGGCAACATTAAACGAATCTCAAAGCGGCAAGGCTGCGAAAGGAAGAACCAAAAAACCAGCCCCAAGGGTAGATCTTACCGCAATGGTTGATCTGATGTTTTTATTGACTGCATTTTTTATGCTCACCACTTCTTTGGGTAGCTTAAATGCGGCCGATATTGCTAAGCCGGATAAAACGGACACAGATGTTGTAGAAAATTATCCCGAATCACGTACCATGACCATCCTGCTCGGCAAAAACAACAAGGCCGTTTGCTACATGGGTACGATAGAAAAGGCAGATATGCACATTATACCTGTGGCAAACATTCAAAAAGAAATCAGTAAAAATGAAAAACTGGTTGCCGAAACTCATCAGCATAATCCAGCCAAATACATGATCGTCATTATCAAGCCAGCTAAAACGGCTAAATTCCAGGATTTTGTTGATGTAATTGATGAAATGAAAATTGCCAATATTAAGTCGTATGCGATTGATGACGATCATATTGCAGAAAAGGAGATTGAATTTATGAAAATGAACGGGATCTAAAGAAGCTATTTTTTTTAAAGCAGACTATTTAAAAAAACAGCGAATAAAAAGAATATAAAGCAGTTTGTGGCTAATGAATAAATTGAATATGGAAACTAATGCCCTAGTTTTTTGGTAGTGATTGCGTTTTTTGTTTATTGGAGGGCTTTTTTTTGGATCATTAACGAATCGTTACGTTTGTGTTAGATGCTTAATACTACATCCATATAGCTAATAATGTTACATTAGTCGAAGTGTTTGGCCAAGCATCAGGCGCATCCCGAAAAGCCTTCAAAAGAGTAGGACCTTAAAACTCAAAAAAAATCTAGTATGAAAAGTTTAGAATTAAAAAATCTTGGTGTTAAAGAAATGAACACAACTGAAATGTCACAAGTTGAAGGTGGTGGTATTGTTAACAATACTTTATCTGAACTTTTAGCTTCTCTTTCAGGAACTTTAAATGCAGTTGGTGCAGACACTTCAGCATTTTTAAGCAAAACAGTAACCAATGTTTTGAAACTTGTTTGGAGTCTATAAGCAATTTATTGTATCCGCTATTTTGGTTTCAGAATAGCGGATGCTTTACGATTTCAACACTATGGCGTTAACCAGCTACTCTACAGAAAGAATTTCAAATACCGCTCTCGTTTACCGTTCTCAAATTAGTAAATCAAGTCAGTTAATTTATATCGTTGCCGTGGCAGCCATTTTAATTGTTTTGATTGCCCTTCCATTTGTTAAAATACCCATTAGTATAAATGGGACAGGCGTTTTACAATCGACCATCGAAAAAACAGAACTTATTGTACCGGTTAATGGCCGGTTAATACAGTATAGACTTTCGGATAATAAAAGACTTAAACAAGGCGATACGCTTTTGGCTATTGATGCCGGGTTACCCAAACAGCAAGATGCTTTGGTAGAAACGCGTAAAAACCAGATCACCCAATTTTTGCAGGATATTCGTACACTACTTTCATTTAATGGTGGTTCATCCGATCTGCAAAGCGGCCAATATGTGGCTTCTTGGCAACAATATGTGCAGGAGTCAAAAAATGCTGGTATTGCAAAAAGACAAGCCGCGAGCAATTTTGCACGTTACAGTAAGCTCTATCAGAATAAAGTACTTACACAATCAGAATACGAAAAATACAAATACGAGCTAGAGCAGGCCGAATCGGTTTACTTAATGGTGCGTACCAAATATAAAACCCAATGGCAAACCGAAGCCAATGGTTACCGGAATGAGCTGCGCCAGCTTTCGGGGCAGCAGGCAGAACTTAACGAACAGAAAAAACAATATGTATTACGGGCGCCGATTGATGGTTCTGTGCAGAACTTAATTGGTTTGCAACAAGGTGCTTATGTTTTTGCCAACCAAAAAATAGGAGAGGTTTCTCCAGATGCAGGTTTGGCTGCTTATTGCTACATTAATCCATCAGATATCGGCCTGATCAGAAAAGGACAGGAAGTGCATTTTCAGGTCAATGCCTATAATTATAACCAGTGGGGTTTGGCGGTAGGTAAAGTGATCGATATTTCGGACGATATTGTGATCTTAAATGGTAACCAGCCTGCTTTTAAGGTAAAGTGTTTAATGGATAAAAATTTTCTGATGCTAAAAAACGGTTACAAGGGATACCTCAAAAAAGGAATGAATTTTACGGCCCGCTTTAAAGTAACCGACCGGAGTTTATATCAATTACTTTATGATAAGGTAGATGATTGGGTTAATCCGAATTTAATCCAAAAAACATAGAAGCAATGAGTACAAAAGTTAAGCAACGAGATATAACAGATTGTGGTGCGGCTTGTCTGGCTTCAATTGCTGCTCATTATAAATTAGATTTGGCCGTTGCCCGCATCAGGCAGCTTGCCGGAACTGATAAAAAGGGTACAACCGTTTTAGGACTTGTAGAAGCGGCCCAAAAACTAGGATTTGAAGCGAAAGGTGTTAAGGCACCTTTTGATAGTTTATTTAAAATACCTACGCCCGCTATAGCACATATCATTGTGAATGATATCCTTCAGCATTATGTAGTGATTTACAAGGTAAACAGCAAGTTTATAGAGGTGATGGACCCTATAGATGGGAAAGTGCATCGTAAAACGCATGATGAATTCAAAAAAGAATGGACTGGTGCTTTAGTCTTATTGTTGCCGTCAGAAGACTTCCAGACCGGCAATGAAAAAAAATCAATCCAGGGGAGATTTTGGAGTTTGATTAAACCACACAAAGGCATTCTGACGCAAGTTTTATTTGGTGCTATTGTTTATACTGTACTGGGTTTATCCACCTCTATTTTTGTTCAGAAATTAGTTGATTTTGTGCTGGTAGATGGTAACCATAATCTGCTAAACCTCATGAGTATAGCCATGATGGTTATTCTTCTGGTACAACTGTTTATTGGCTCGGCAAAAACAATTTTTACCTTAAAAACCGGTCAGTTAATCGATTCGCAGCTTATTTTAGGTTACTACAAACACCTGCTCCGTTTGCCACAACAGTTTTTTGATACCATGCGGGTGGGCGAAATTATTTCGAGGATTAACGATGCGGTAAAAATCAGAACGTTTTTAAATGATGTATGCGTAAATTTTGTAGTCAACATTTTTATTGTTTTCTTCTCATTCATCATGATGTTTACCTACTATTGGAAATTGGCACTCATCACGCTTACGGTTATCCCGTTATACCTGGTTATTTATTTTATTACCGATAAATTTAACAAACGTACGCAACGGAGGTTAATGGAAGATGCTGCTGAGCTCGAATCGCAATTGGTAGAAAGCTTAAACGCGGTAGGTACCATTAAACGTTTCGGCTTAGAAGATCATGCTAACGATAAAACCGAAACCCGTTTCATCAAGTTGCTCCAGGCAGGCTTTAAATCAAATATAAATGCCGTTGTATCAGGAACATCTACTGAGTTTATTTCGCGGATGATTACTATTGTATTGCTTTGGGTGGGAGCGGGTTATGTGCTAAGCAATTCGATTACCCCTGGAGAATTATTGTCGTTTTATACGTTGATCGGTTATTTTACAGGGCCTGTGTCCTCTTTAATCGGAATGAATAAAACCGTACAGGATGCCGTTATTGCTGCAGACAGGCTATTCGAAATTATGGATCTGGAGCGAGAAAGTGATGAGAACCAGATTGAACTGAGTGCCGATAAAATTGGCGATATTCATTTCGAAAATGTTTCCTTTCGCTATGGGGCAAGGCTACCCGTTTTCGAAAACCTGAATTTAACCATTCCACAAGGTAAATTTACAGCCATTGTGGGCGAGAGTGGATCAGGAAAATCAACGTTAATGTCTATCCTGCAGAATATTTATCCGATACAAGCGGGCAATGTGCGCATCGGTAAATATGATCTGAAATACATTACCAATTCGTCGCTTCGTAGAGTGGTATCGGTTGTGCCTCAGCAGATCGATTTATTTGCTGGTAATGTAATCGAGAATATAGCCATTGGTGAAGAAGAGCCCGATATGCAAAGGATTATTGATATTGCCACTAAACTGGGTTTAATTGGCTTTATTGAGGCTTTACCTAAAGGCTTTCAGACTTATCTGGGTGAAAACGGTACATCATTATCTGGCGGACAAAGACAGCGGATTGCCATTGCAAGGGCTTTATACCGCGATCCGGAAATTCTAATTTTAGATGAGGCCACTTCATCGCTCGATTCGGTTTCTGAGCAACATGTACAACGCATGATCGAGCTTTTAAAGGCTGAACAGAAAACCGTAATTGTAATTACGCACCGATCGAGCACCCTGAACAATGCTGATAAAATTATTGTACTGGATAAAGGTTTAGTGGTGGAGCAAGGCAGCCATCAGGAGCTGAAATACCATTTGGCCTAAACTTACGAAGTCTACCAAGACCGTAGCGCAGGCTGACTTCGTAAGTCTAGCAAGGAGGAATTTGAGTTATTTTTTTGAAAAGCAATTGCAGAAGCTCTTTTTATGTCAGTCCTGCTTTTCATTACAAGTCCGCTCCCGGTGAAGGACCGGGCTTACGGGCTTTTCATTTCAATCAGGTTTAGGTAGGTTAAGCCTTTGCTAATTACCGGAAGTCTGCACAGTTTCAGTGTATTATTTCTTAAGAGGATTATTTCCCCAAGAACCACCAGCCCAAGTTAAATAAACCTGACAGAAGCGGTACCGAACGCAGAGAGGTAAAGCGGATGGCAGGGCTTTCGGAACCGATGTGCGCAGAACCCTGCTTTTCAAAAAAGTATCAATTAATTTTTCTGTTGCTTGATGGCTCACAAATATTGGAATCGGCCAAGCACAGCCTACTTACGAAGTTTTGCCTACCCACTAGCCTTTGAAACTTCGTAAGTTTTGTGCTGGCAACAACAAAAAAGGCGTTCTGCACAGTTGCAAGAACACCTTTTCTATAAATTTATTAGAAGGATTAAATGCCGAAGGCAGCTTTAACCTGATCTACGTAATCTAATTTCTCCCAGGTAAACAAATCAACCGTAACTGTTTTTTCTTCACCGTTTGGTGTTCTGAAAGTTTTGGTAACCGTTTCTGGCGTACGGCCCATGTGCCCATAAGCAGCCGTTTCGCTATAAATTGGGTTTCTTAATTTCAAACGTTGCTCAATAAAGTAAGGGCGCATATCGAAAATAGATTCTACAATTTTAGCAATCTCGCCATCCGTTTTACCCACTTTACCAGTGCCATAAGTATTGATGTAAATACCCATTGGTTTTGCAACACCAATAGCATACGATACCTGAACCAAGATTTCGTCGGCTACACCAGCAGCTACCAGGTTTTTAGCGATATGGCGTGTAGCGTAAGCCGCACTTCTATCTACTTTACTTGGATCTTTACCAGAGAAAGCACCACCACCATGTGCACCTTTACCACCGTAAGTATCGACAATAATTTTTCTTCCAGTTAAACCAGTATCGCCGTGCGGGCCACCAATTACAAATTTACCGGTCGGGTTAATGTGGTATTCAATTTTATCATTAAATAAATGTGCGTATGCAGGATTGCTTTTGATAATTCTTGGGATCAGGATATTCACTAAATCAGTTTTGATTTTAGCCAACATCGTTGCCTCTTCATCAAAATCGTCATGTTGTGTAGAAATAACAATCGCATCGATACGCACTGGTTTATTGTTATCGTCGTACTCTAAAGTAACCTGGCTTTTTGCATCCGGACGTAAATAAGTGATTTCGTTATTTTCGCGGCGTAAAACAGCAAGTTCCTGTAATAATTTATGAGAAAGATTTAATGCCAAAGGCATATAATCTTCGGTTTCGTTTGTTGCGTAACCAAACATCATACCCTGATCGCCGGCACCTTGTTCTTCTTTGTTGCTTCTATCTACACCTTGGTTAATATCTTGAGATTGCTCGTGTATTGCCGATAAAATTCCGCAAGAGTTGGCCTCAAACATATATTCGCTTTTGGTATAGCCAATTTTCTTGATTACATCGCGGGCAATCTGTTGTACATCTAAATATGTTTTAGATTTTACCTCACCAGCCAAAATAACCTGACCTGTAGTTACCAAAGTTTCGCAAGCAACCTTTGATTCTGGATCGAAAGCTAAAAAGTTATCAATTAATGCATCCGAAATTTGATCGGCGATTTTATCCGGGTGGCCTTCAGAAACAGATTCTGATGTAAATAAATATGACATTTATTAAATAAATTAATGGTAAATAAACAAATTAATACTTGCCAAACCCCTTGGAAACAGGTGTTTAAATGATTGAAAGGAGGCATTAGCAATTTTTTTAAGTGGTTGCAATCCGGTCCCGAGGTGTCGGGATAGCAAATCAATCCACTTTTTTACTGGTGCAAAATTAGCATATTTTCTTTATTTCAAAAATTATAGATTATTTTGTGCATTCATTCTTACACTTTGCACACAAAGATCAATATCCTATTTATTATAAACCCTATCTCTGGTGGGCGAGGGAAATTACGCATCCCTGATTTTATTGATCAATATCTGGATAAGGAAAAGTTTAGCCCAAACTTTGTTTTTAGCGAATATGTTGGTCATGCCGGCGAATTGGCAGATGAAGCCGCGACTAAAAATTTCGATGTAATTGTTGCTGCAGGTGGCGATGGGACTATTAATGAGGTGGCCAGTAAAGTATTAAAACACAAAAAGATTTTGGGGATTTTACCACTTGGATCTGGAAACGGCCTCGCCAGGTTTTTAAGAATATCGAAAAATTTAAGGTATGCACTTTCCCTGATCAATAATTTTAAGGTTGATGAGATTGATACTGCCGAGTTTAATAACAAATGTTTTTTTAATCTGGCTGGCATGGGGTTCGATGCCCATTTGAGCGCTGTTTTTTCGAAAGATAAAAAACGCGGCCTATCAGGTTATGTAAAGCTGGGTTTTAAGGAGGTTTTTAACTATAAAGCCCAAACTTATTTGTTAAACATTGATGGCGCCGAATATACCAGAAAAGCTTTTGCCATTAGCATAGCCAATTCATCGCAGTATGGCAACGATGTTTATATCGCACCCAATGCTTCGGTAAAAGATGGTTTGCTTGATGTTTGCATTATTAAACCTTTCCCGATAATAAAATTGCCGTTATTGGGTTATGTAATGTTAAGGGGGAAGGCCGAAACATCAGACATGATTGAAATTATTAAAGGCAAAAACATTAAAATTACGAGAGAAAAAGCTGGCGCAGTGCATGTAGATGGTGAGCCTTTACAAATGGGGACAGAGATACACGCGGTAGTAAATCCACTCTCGCTCAAAGTAATTGTTCCTTGAGTGTGGCGCTAAGCGTGCGGCGGTTGGCGTTGATTCCTGATCAAATAGATTGCTTTGCACACTCAAATCTTGCCCTGCAACGAATTGTTAGGCTATGCACCCAAACTAATGAACAAGTGGCCAGTGAACCAATGAACTTTTATAAAACATGAAACCAAAGAAAAATAGTTTAAGTGATCTTGGCGGAATTATGTATTCTACCAATCCGGAGTTCGAATACGAAGAGGAAGTTGATGATACCGTTACTTCGCCAAACAATCAACAGGATTTAAGGGTAATGCTCGATAAAAAGAACCGTGGTGGTAAGGCGGTAACCTTAATTACCGGTTTTAGAGGGCGTACTGAAGACTTAGAAGTATTGGGCAAAATGCTTAAAACCAAATGTGGTGTAGGTGGCTCAGTTAAAGACGGCGAAATTATGATCCAGGGCGATGTACGCGATAAAGTAATGGGCATCCTTCAGAAGGATGGATACAAAGTGAAAAAAGCTGGGGGCTAGGCCTTTGTAAAATACTAAAAATCTGCTCATCAATTCTCATTGCAAACCGACTTATTCTCAATGTTGATTTTTAAATGGATAACACGTCACTACTTTCGTTGCACCATTTAAATCAATCAACATGAAACAATTATTATTTTTACTCTTTTTTATCATTTTTATAGACCTGCAAATTGTCCATGCTGCAACTATTGGTGGACCCGAAATAATTCTTCTCATTATGGTGGGCTTTATCTCAATCGCCGTAATGATCAGTTTTGTTTTCTTATGTCTATATTTATTTAAGAGATCTAAGCGGGTAGAAAATGAAAAATAAGATAGTTTTCGGGTTAACTTTTATTTTTGCGTATGGCATACAGGCAGCTCATGCTGCGATGTTGGGTGCACCCGAAATAATTATGCTTTTGGTAGCTGGCCTTGTCTTTTTCGGATTTTTTGGTGGCATTTTCATGCTGATCTACTTTTTGATTAAAAAAAACCGTAATACATCATCAAACGCTGCCCCGAATACAGTAGCCATAAACTTTGCACCTCCGCTTGCTTATCAAGACCCTACTATTGAAGAAAGAATCGACAAAAAGGAATCGATTAAAGGAAATACCAGAATAGCATTACCTCAACAGAATGAAATTAGATATGTTGGTATCGAAGAAATCATGAGGTGCGAGGCGGATAATAATTATACCAATTTCTTTTTTAGCGACGGTGATCAGCTGCTGATTTCGAAATCATTAAAAGAATATTCCGATCTGCTAAAACCCCACGGTTTTGTACGGGCACATCAAAGCCATTTGGTTAACCCGATATTTGTAAAAAGCTGGCTTAAGGAAGATGGTGGGACACTCTTAATGGATAGTGGCGATAAAATTCCGGTATCGAAACCAAATCGGGAATTGGTGAAAGAGGTTTTGGGGAAGTAATTTTTCATTCTATCACCACCAAGGCACAAAGAACACCAAGACAATTGATTGATTTGCCTTGGAGTGACTTGTTTATTGAAATAGAAAAACTTCTTTGTGTTCTTGGTGTCTTTGTGGTTCATCCAACATCCATTGCCTTCTTTTAAAAACTCTGTGGTTAATAAACCTTACATTTTTGTACTTTTGCGGCTATGTCAGTTATTAAACCCTCATTAGCAAAAGGTACCCGCGATTTTTCTCCGGTTGAAATGGTAAAACGCAATTTTATTTACGATACCATTAAAACGGTTTTCAGAAAATATGGTTACGCAGAAATTCAGACTCCAAGTTTCGAAAATCTTTCTACTTTGACAGGGAAATATGGTGATGAAGGCGATAAACTGATTTTTAAAATTTTAAACAGTGGCGAATTTCTTAAAGATCCAAAAAAGAAATCTTTCGATTTTGCAGATGAAGATAATAGCAATAAACTGATTCCGCTAATCTCTGAAAAAGCCTTGCGTTACGATTTAACGGTGCCTTTTGCGCGTTATGTAGTGATGCACCAGCACGAAATTACTTTGCCTTTCAAACGTTTTCAGGTGCAGCCTGTTTGGCGTGCAGACCGTCCGCAAAAAGGCAGATACCGTGAGTTTTATCAGTGTGATGTGGATGTGGTGGGATCTGAAAGTTTATTGAACGAAGCTGAATTTATTTTAATCTACAATGAAGCCTTGAGCAAATTGGGTTTGAAAGATTTCAGCGTAAAAATTAACAACCGAAAAATTTTATCGGGTATTGCTGAGATTATCGGTAAACCAGATTTAATTATCGATATGACCGTGGCCATCGATAAACTGGATAAAATCGGTTTAGATGGCGTAAGTAAAGAATTGTTGGAACGTGGTTTTACTGAAGCGGATTTAGAAAAACTTCGTCCGGTAATTTTGTTAGAAGGCACCAACGAAGAAAAGCTAACTAGTTTGAAAACCGTTTTGGCACAATCAGAAACAGGTTTAAAAGGTGTTGCAGAAATTGAACAGGTTTTTGAATATGTAGAAAGTTTGATTTCTTATAGCTTGCCGTTAACGGCTAAACTGGAATTGGATATTACTTTAGCGCGAGGTTTAAACTACTATACCGGCTGCATTTTCGAAGTTAAAACCAACGAAGTAGCCATGGGTAGCATTGGTGGCGGTGGCCGTTACGATGACTTAACCGGTATGTTCGGTTTAAAAGATTTAACCGGAGTTGGTGTTTCTTTCGGTGCCGACCGTATTTATGATGTACTAGAAGAACTTAACCTTTTCCCTGCCTCGGCAGAGGTTGGCACAAAAGTGTTGATCAGTAATTTTGATACAGAAGCTGAAAAATATGCTTTGCCAATTGTGCAGCAATTCAGAAATGCAGGGATTTCGGCAGAGTTGTACCCAAGTTCGGCGAAACTAAAAAAACAAATGGCCTATGCCGATGCGAAGAACATTCCTTATGTAATTTTAATCGGCGGGGATGAAATTGCAAGCGGAGAACTTACCCTAAAAGATATGCAAAGCGGTGAGCAGAAGAAGCTTAGTGTTTTGGGTATTCTGGAGTTGTTGAAATAGTTTTTGCATTTTTAACCGCAAAGAACGCGAAGGATTTCGCCGAGAGGCGCAGAGGATCGGTTATGTACCCGCTTTGTGCACTTTGCGCCTGCCTTTTTTTTCTTTGCGGTTAACCTAGTCTCCCAATCCGCAATAAAACCGGAAAATGAACATCCTTCTCCGCATCATCGCCCCAGGCTTCTTTTAATTCGGTAAACATATACTCTAATGGGTTGCGTTCATTCGCCTTTTTATAGTGCTGTAAAGAAGACCAGGTATTTAAATAGCCGATCATTTGGTTAAAATTCCAGATGGTTTTGATCTGAAAATGAGGAGCAACGATCTCTTCAAAAGGAAAAGGGATGGTTTTATAACCTTCTTCAATATAACGGCGTTCGCTGTCCCAATATTTACCCAAAATGTCTTCGTAAAGTTTATGTACAGCCTTGTCCACTTTTTTATCGATAAACATTAGTCCATAACCAATCACCGCGAAAAGGCCATTTGGTTTTAGTGTTCTTTTTACCTCAGCGTAAAATGCTTCGAAATTAAACCAATGGATAGCCTGTGCCACCGTAATCAGATCGAAACTAGCATTACCCACCGATGTCTGTTCCGCTGGTTCCACTTTGTAAGTAATATTTGGTAGTTGAAAAGCATTTTTTAATTGATTCTCGCTGATATCTGTCGCATAAACGGCATCGAAATGTTGGGCCAGTACACGCGCAACCTGACCATTTCCTGTAGCACAATCCCAGGCGGTCTCTTTGTTTTTTACTAGATTAAAAAGATAATCAAATAATTCCTGGGGATATGTTGGCCTGTAAATAGCGTAATCAGCAGATTGGGTAGAAAAATTATCTTTCATTTTATTAATGATTGAATATTGAATGAGAGAAGGAGTGAGTGAATAAAGTGAAAAGGACTCAGCTCTTTCCTTATAAAATTATTATATTTTTGGTTAAGAACTGTTGTTTAAATTAAATTTCATTCAATCATTCAAAATTCTCTCATTCAATCATTATCTATTATGGAAAAAGCATTACAACAGAACGAAATTAAGGATGTGGAATATCGGTTGAAATCTATATTTGGCGGTTCGGTCGGTAATCTTGTTGAGTGGTACGATTGGTATACTTATTCTGCCTTTGCACTTTATTTTTCTCCTGCCTTTTTCCCAAATAGTAACCCAACTGCACAATTGTTAGATACCGCAGGTATTTTTGCAGTAGGCTTTTTAATGCGGCCTATCGGTGGCTGGCTGTTTGGCAGCATTGCTGATAAACTAGGACGAAAACGTTCGATGACACTTTCTGTACTCATTATGGCGATAGGCTCATTAATTATCGGTTTAACCCCAGGTTACAAACAGATTGGAATTGCAGCTCCTTTATTACTCATTTTTGCAAGATTGATTCAGGGCTTGAGTACTGGTGGCGAATATGGAACTTCTGCCACTTACCTCAGCGAAATGGCTACCAAAAAACATAGAGGGTTTTATTCAAGCTTTCAATATGTAACCCTGATCGGTGGGCAGTTACTGGCTTTGGGCATTCAATTAATCTTGCAAAACTGGTTGCTAACCCCTGCCGAACTGCATGAATGGGGCTGGCGGATTCCATTTTTTATCGGAGCCATACTTTCTTTCATTGCGCTGTATCTACGTAGACATATCGACGAAACCTCGGCTTTTAAAAGCAAAAACTCGGCAGATAAAAAAGGTGGCATTGCGGTACTGATGAAATATCCAAAGGAAGTTTTTACCGTAGTAGGCTTAACTTTGGGCGGAACAATTGCCTTTTATACGTTTAGTACTTATATGCAGAAATTTCTGGTCAATACGGTTCACCTGAGTAAAGAAGCCTCTACAACATTATCATTCGTTTCGTTATTGGTTTTTGCCATTATGCAGCCGCTGTTTGGCCTGTTATCCGATAAAATTGGGCGGAAACCTTTATTAATCGGTTTTGGTGTGCTGGGTACTTTATGTACTTATCCAATTTTAACTGGTTTGGCCGGAGAAACCAATACTACTATCATATTCTTGCTGATGATTGGTGCTTTGATTATTGTGAGTGGCTACACAAGCATTAATGCCGTAGTTAAGGCAGAACTGTTCCCTGCTGAAATCAGGGCTTTGGGCGTAGGTTTACCCTATGCGTTAACTGTTGCCATTTTCGGTGGAACGGCAGAATATTTTGCGCTATGGTTTAAAAATATCGGCCATGAAAATTATTTCTACTGGTATGTAACCGGATGTATTTTAATCTCGTTAATTTTATATACCACCATGAAAGATACCAAACACCATTCGAAGATTGAGGACTAGATTTTTTGTGCCATCTGTCGTCATTTCGAGCGGAGTGCAACGCAGTTGAGAAATCTAGCTAGATAGATATCTCTCCCGAACGTTCGGGACTGTGCTTCAGTCGAGATGATTGTTATGATAAAAACAAATTTTAAGCAGCTATATTATAATTATTTTTATAGCTGGTCTGATTTTTTATAACTGCAGCAACTCTTAATGCTATCTTGTTTCTAACGGCATTAATTATGCTCATGCTGTGCTTCCCTTCATTCTTTTTTCTATTGTAATATATTTTGAATTCCTGATTATGTTGAATTAGAGATAATGCACACATATGCAGCAATCTTTTAAGCTCTTTATTGGCCATCCGGTGTACCCTGGTTTTACCTTTGATACTTATACCGCTACTGTGTTCAAATGGTACAACCCCTGCATAACAGGCCAGCTCTTTTCCACTGGGCCGACCTGCAAAATTTCCAGTGCAGCCAATCAGGTATACTGCGGTAACATGTCCTATCCCAGGTATACTGAGCAATAATTTGTAGTTCTGCTTGAAATCCTGGTTTCCTGTGATAATTTTTTTGATCTGATCTTCGAGGTTCTTGATTGACCTGGCTATACCCTCAATTGCATTTTTAAGTGCTTTTTCAATCAGCTTCTGATGTTCTTTACCATTGACATTGCCAAGTTCTTTTACCGAAACGCTGATGCCAGACCTTTGTTTGAGCAGCTTTGTCCTCGCTGATATCAGATCTTTCAGGAGCATCAGCTCGGGATCTAGGGCAGCTGTCGCCTTTAGATCATCCGCTTCCTTAAATGCATAGTTGCATAAACGTATACTATCTATTTTATCATTTTTACCCCTTGCTATCCCAAAGCTCCATTTGATATGGGCTGCATTGCCAATATGGATGGGCAGATTTATGTTGCTGCAGAAAGTCCATATTAAACGGTGATAGATCCCGGTATTTTCCATGACAATCAAGGAGTCCTCATTGAATGTGGTTTTCTGCGATTTCAACCACTTCTCAAATAACTTTATCCCTGCCGCTGTGTTGTCAAACCGTGCGGTTGCTATCTCCTGTTTTACATGGTTCACAACGGCCATCAATGCAACATCGAAGTGGGGTTTGGAAACATCAATCCCGATAAAAAATTTTGTAGTGGCAATCATCCTGTTATTTTTTATGTTTGTAATGGTTACCTAATTTTTACCCCATCGATCCTAGTCCTTAATAATGGGTATTGCCCTAATTGTTATCTGGTCACTAAGGGAAAAAACGGTAGCGGATTGCATCATCTCATAGGTATAAAAACCTTGACGAACTTTAATGTGCCGCTACCGTTTTAGGTAATCTGATTTATAATGTAAGCAAAGTAAATACTTGGTATCATTAAATAAAATATCAAAACAAATCTAAAGGACGACTTTTTTCTATATGTCAATCAGTGCTTCCGTGGCAAAAAGCTTAAATAGTCCTGGTTGTAACAGGATTATCGAGATATGCATTGTATGAGAGGTAAGCAAACTAAATGGTGATAAAATTGCCTTTCTCTGCCGTCCTCTTTGAAAACGAGGATGAATGATTTATTTCATCATCTACCATGAAAGATAAAGCCCTGAAATGAATTTACAGCGTAGCTTTCCGCTGCGCTTCAGGTCAGGGTGACGTCAAACTACAAATAATTACTCACCTCAATCAAATTCATATCCGGGTCGCGGAGGTAAATGGAGATAATTTTCCCATTGGCGCCGGTGCGTTCTACAGGCCCTTCCTCAATTTCGATGCATTTTTCTTTAAGTTCCTGCATCACCTCGCGCAAGGGGAAATCGGTAATAAAACATAGATCGGCTGTTCCGGGCATAGGTTTGAAAGCTTTTGGTTCAAACTCACTTCCGTATTGGTGCAGGTTAATTTTCTGATTCCCAAATTTCAAGGCTTTTCTGTTTTCGCCAAATTCAATAATTTCCATTCCCAGGGCAAGGCTGTAAAACCTGCAGGTGCTTTCTAAATTGGCAACCGTTAGTACAAGGTGATCTAAGTTTTTAATGTCCATAATAATAAATTAGAACTAAGCATTCGTCCTTTTGTTTTAAAACAGTTATGCTTTCAATATTTGGTTAGTAAATTATCGACAAACAAAATAATCAATTTTTATATATTTACCATTATGCAAAACCTGCCTCCTTTAGCCGAACGTATGCGCCCTCAAAATCTCGATGAATATGTTGGTCAACAGCATTTAGTTGGAGAAGGTGCGGTTTTACGCAAAGCGATCGAAAGCAGTCAGCTTCCTTCCATGATTTTTTGGGGACCTCCAGGTGTGGGTAAAACAACTTTGGCCTATATCATTTCGCAGGCATTAGATCGTCCGTTTTTTAACTTAAGCGCCATTAACAGTGGTGTGAAGGATATTCGGGACGTAATCGACAGGGCTGCACAGCTGAAGGATAGTTTTTTAGGCTTGCCCATTCTGTTTATCGATGAGATTCACCGTTTTAGTAAGTCGCAACAAGATAGTTTGTTAGGTGCAGTAGAAAGAGGTTTGGTCACCTTAATTGGTGCAACAACCGAAAATCCATCTTTCGAGGTAATCTCCGCTTTACTTTCCCGTTGCCAGGTTTATATTTTAAAATCGTTAACCGAAACGGAGTTAGCGGGTTTATTGGAAACAGCCATTAAAAAAGATAACATTCTTTCAGAGAAGAAGATTACTATAAAAGAGCACGAAGCATTGATCCGTTTATCGGGTGGTGATGCGCGGAAATTGTTAAACGTGCTCGAAATTGCCATTAATGGCATTGGTGGAAATAAAATTGTACTCACCAACGAAAATGTGCTGGCGCATGCACAACAGAACCTTGCGTTATACGATAAAGCCGGAGAACAACACTACGACATCATTTCGGCTTTTATTAAATCCATCCGTGGTAGCGATCCCAATGCCGCCGTTTATTGGCTGGCCCGGATGATAGAAGGAGGTGAAGATCCGTTGTTCATTGCCCGTAGGTTACTGATCTTGTCTTCAGAAGATATTGGCAATGCCAACCCCAATGCCCTGCTTTTGGCCAATAATTGTTTTACTGCAGTAAATGTAATCGGTTATCCGGAGGCGCGGATTATTTTATCGCAGTGTGTAACCTATCTGGCCAGTTCGCCTAAAAGCAATGCATCTTATGAGGCTATTAATAAAGCACAGGCTTTGGTTAAGCAGACCGGAAATTTGCCCGTGCCTTTGCATATCCGTAATGCACCGACCAAACTGATGAAAAATATCGGTTATGGAAAAGATTACCAATATTCGCACGGATATGAAGGCAATTTTTCACCGCAAGAATATTTTCCAGAAGAATTAAGCGGCACTAAACTATACGATCCAGGGAAAAACCCTGCAGAAGAGAAGTTGCGTGAAAAGCTTAAGCAGAACTGGAAAGACAAATACAAATATTAGTGTAACATTTTCTGCCTAATGCATACTAATAAGTATATTGACTAAAATCAAACACCTAAACTAAATATGCTGAGTACTTTTTTAAGCCATCAAAGAAAATCTTTCTGGCGTTCGCGAAACAGAGGCAGTAGTATTGCTGGCCAGATTGTTTTGGGTTTTTTTATGCTCTACTTCTTTGCAGTAGCCGTTGGGATAGGCTTTGGCATGAGTATTTTTCTTCCGAAAATTTTTCCAGATCAAAACATTCTAACAAGCTTTAACGGCATTATCCTCTATTATTTTGCATTCGATTTTATCATGCGTATGCAGTTTCAGGAGCTACCAACCCTTAGTATTATTCCTTATTTGCACCTAAAGATCCAGAAGAGTAAGATTATTAATTTTTTAAATGTTAAGGCATTATTCTCGGCATTTAATATCTGGCCATTCTTTATTTTTCTGCCTTTTTGTTTCATTAAAATTTCTGTTGAGTACGGAGCCCTGGTTACAATTATGTATATCGTTTCTATATTTTCGATCATGATTTTTAATAACTATCTGGTGTTGTACATCAAGCGGAAATCGATCACCAATACACTTTATACCTTTTTAGGCCTGGTTGTTATTGCAGCCTTTGCTGCTTTAGAATATTATAAGGTTATTTCAATCATGGCAGGTTCTGATGTGGTATTCAGGGCCATCGCTGCACAGCCTTTATATGGTTTTGTATTTACAATTGCTGCCTTTGGTGTTTTTTACTTCAATTCTAATTTCTTGCGTAAAAATTTATACGTTGAAGAATTAAGTACAAAGCAAGAGAAAAAAGGAAGTACCGACTATGCTTTCCTTAACCGCTTTGGTAAAGTTGGTGAACTCGCAGCCTTGGAACTCAAACTAATCCTTCGCCACAAACGTCCTCGTTCTTCGGTTATTCTTGGGTTCTTCTTCCTGTTCTACGGCTTTATTTTTTATAAAGAAAAAGCAATAGATCGCGATGCTTTCGGACAAATGATGTTTGGTGCTATTTTTATGACAGGGGTTTCGATCATTATTTATGGCCAGTTTATGTTTGCATGGCAAAGTGCCCATTTTGACGGGATATTAGCCAATAAAATCAATTTTAAAGATTACATCAGGGCTAAATTTTTACTTTTTACCATAGGCTGTACCATTATTACCTTACTGGCGAGTTTTTACGGGTTTTTAAGTCCGAAGTTATTGCTCTTACACCTGGCAGCCTATTTATACAACATTGGTTTTGGTACCGTAGTGGTGCTCTATCTTGCTACATTAAACTATAAAAGATTAGATATTACCAAAGCGGCAAGTTTTAACTACCAGGGCACGGGAGCTACACAATGGTTGTTAATGTTTCCTTATGCACTTACGCCAATATTAATTTATGTGCCGTTTGGCATGCTCAACAAACCTTACTGGGGTTTGGTTGCCGTATCTGTTTTTGGTCTGGCCATGTTATTATTAAGGAGCTTTTGGGTTAATTACATTGCAAAAAGATTAGAATTACAACGTTATAAAATAGCCGAAGGCTTTAGAGAATAATTATGATTTTAGAAGTTAAGAATTTACAAAAAGTTTATGGCGATAAAACCGTTGTAAACATCGAAGATTTGCAGATTGCTGTTGGTGAAACTGTTGGCTTGGTTGGGAATAACGGTGCTGGTAAAACCACTTTCTTCCGGATGCTTTTAGATTTAATCCGCCCAACTAATGGCGAGGTTTTATCAAAAGGTGAAAATGTAATGCACAACGATAACTGGAAGAATTATACTGCATCATTTTTGGATGAAGGTTTTCTGATTGATTATTTAACCCCTGAGGAATATTTTATTTTTATTGGCAGTTTGAATAACTTAAGTGTGGCTGACGTTTCAGCATACCTGAGCCAATATGGTGAGTTCTTTAATGGCGAAATATTAAACAGTGGAAAGTACATCCGCGATTTTAGTAAAGGAAACCAGAATAAAGTAGGAATTGCGGCTGCCCTGATGCAGAAGCCAGAAATCTTAATTTTGGATGAGCCTTTTGCCAACCTCGATCCAACAACACAGATCCGTTTAAAGAAACTGTTGAAGGAGCAAACAGGCAACATGACTACCTTTATTTCCAGTCACGATTTAAATCACGTTACCGACGTTTGTAACAGGATCATTTTGGTTGAAAAAGGGCAGATAATTAAAGATTTTAAAACAGATGAAAATACATTGAAGGAGTTGGAGAGTTATTTCTCTGCTTAGTTTTTGTACTAAGAATGATACATTATCAAAGAGTCTACATTATTCGGGACTCTTTTTTTTGTGCGTATAATTTTTATTTAGGGTAAAATTTGGGCAAAACAGATAGAAAATACAGTTCAGTAACTTTTTGGCATTGTGTTTGAATATAAGGAGTAGAAATTATAAATCTAGATTATTATGAGTATTTCAAAAGTAAGAATAGCAACATTAAGTATAGGGTTAGCAGTGGGTTCGATGGCATTCCAAAGTTGTGATAGTTTAACTAAAACACAAAAAGGAGCTGGTATTGGTGCTGCAGCTGGTGGTGTTATTGGTGCATTGATCGGTAAAAAAGCCGGTAATACAGCAGTAGGCGCCTTAATTGGTGGTGCTATTGGCGGTACAGCAGGTGCTTTTATCGGCCGTAGAATGGACAGACAGGCAGCAGAAATTCAGAAAGCTATTCCTAATGCAGAAGTTATTCGTGAAGGTGAAGGAATTATTGTAAAATTCGACAGTGGTATTTTATTCGACTTCGATAAAACGGCTTTAAAGGATGCAGCTAAAACAAATATCCAGAGTTTAGCTTCTTCATTAAATCAATATCCTGATACTGATATCAAAATTATCGGTCATACTGATAGCCGCGGTACAGAACAATATAACATGGGCTTATCAGAAAGAAGAGCAGCAGCAGTTAAAGCTTATGCCGTTTCTCAAGGTGTGCCTTCAACAAGGTTAGTTACCATTGGTAAAGGTTTTGCCGAGCCAATTGCAGATAACGAAACTGATGCTGGCCGTGCAGCAAACCGTCGTGTTGAGATTGTAATCGTTGCTAACGATGCATTAAAAGCGACAGCACAAAAACAAGGATAATATCGCAATTTCCCTCTACCTATGAGGTCATTATAAATCCAGCCCCAGTGTACATCCACTGGGGTTTTTTGTTGCCGTGTGAAACTTACGAAGTCGGCTTGGGCTGGGAGTCTGATAGACTTCGTAAGTTTTTCTTGCAGAGTTAGTTGTGGTGTCAGATGGTAACATCTGACACCAGATAATAAATTAGTCTTTTTTTTGAAAATCAGGTTCCTGTGCACATCGGTTCCGAAAGCCCTGCTATGCACTTCAAGCCTCCACTGCGTTATGGGCTTTCCGTTTCTATCAGGTTTAGTTAACCTGGATTCGGTGCTGGGCCAGGCTTGCGAAGTTTTCTAACTGTCCTGTAGCCCCAAATACTTGCACAAACTGAATGCTCTAAACGGGATTGAAGCGACATCCTCCCGATCCCGATTCTTCATCGGATTGGGAGATACCGCGAAAAGCCGGCTGACATTAAAAAAAGCAAATGACCTTGCTTGCCAAATCTTGAAATAAATCTTTGAATAGATTTGTGTCGGATGGTAACATCCAACACCACGATGTTAGAAATCTGTCAGATGGCAATATCTGACAGCACGATAGAATTTAAGAATAAATATCTTCAAAATAACTTACCACGAGCGATTTCATCAGCATTTCCTGCTCAAGCATGGTATAGGGAGGTATCGCTTTTATTAACTTCCAATGTGGCCAGCCATCCTGATCTAAGCCTTCTAGCTCATAAAAGCCCATTTCGCTCAATAAACGGCAGGTGGCAATGTGCATCAGTTCCTCTTTTTGGCGTTTACTGTATTTCTTTGGTCCTTTGCCCAATTCCTGAACGCCAATTAGAAAAAGCATTACTTTTAAATCAGGAAAATCCGAATCAAATTCCTTTGAAATCTTTTCCTGTAAAACTTTCCACTTGGCATTAATCTCCGACGGCTTCATATCTTGCAAAGATAATGTAAAAAGGTGTAAGGCATAAGTAAAAGCTTTGCTGTTTTAACATTAAAGCTTGAATCGTAATTGTATTTTTAGCTACATTTATAACCTATGGATACGAATATCAATAAAACAATTAATGCCGGTTTATTAGCTTATGGCATGTCAGGGACGGTTTTTCATGCTCCTTTTTTACAGGCACATAGTGGCTTCAATTTAAAGGCTATAGTAGAACGCAGCCATAAAAATGCAGTTAATGATTACCCAAATATTACAAGTTATGATAGTGTTGATGAGCTTTTAAATGATGCCGAAATAGAATTGGTTGTTATTAATACGCCCAATAATCTTCATTATGAGCATTCGAAAGCGGCATTAACTAAGCATAAGCATGTTCTGGTTGAAAAACCATTTACGGCAACAGCTGCGCAGGCAAAGGAACTTTTTGAGCTTGCCGATAGTGTAGGCAAACAAATCTTTTTCTACCAGAACCGCCGTTGGGACAGTGATTTTACCTCGGTTAAAAAAGTAATAGAAAGCGGTAAATTAGGCAAATTGAACGAAATGCACTTGCGTTACGATCGCTACCGTAATGTAATTGGACCGAAGGCATTTAAAGAAAACCCGGTAGAGGCCAGCGGACTTTTATACGATTTAGGCCCGCACCTGTTAGACCAGGTAATCTGCCTGTTTGGCAAACCATTGAGTTACCATAAAATTCTGGGTAAAAATAGAGTAGGTACTTTGGTCGACGATTATTTCTCGATCCAACTGAGTTACCCTAATAGTTTGTATGTTTTTGTTACTTCGAGCATGTTGGTGGTAAACCCACAGGCAGGATTTGTTTTACATGGCGTAAATGGAAGTTTCATTAAACAAAGAACCGATATTCAGGAAGAACAGTTGCTGGCGGGGATGAAATTAACCGATCCGGGTTACGGTATTGAGCCAGCAAGTAAAGACGGTTTATTAACAACCATTGATGCTGAAGGCCATAAAACTGAGGAGACAATCCCATCAGAAGTAGGAAGCTATTTGCCTCTTTTCGAAGCCGTTTATCAAGCAATAAATAATAATAAACCTTATCCGGTTACACGCGAGGATGTTTTGATCCAATTAGAAATTATCGAAAGCTAACCCTTATATGTGCCATCTGTTAAATTCGTGTAATCACCCTAAATCCCTGTAATCACATTAATCTGTGTAATCCCACTTATGAACTCGCTTCCACTTGCCTACTTAATCCCTATTTTTCTAATTGCCCTTTATCTCATCCTTAAAAAAAAGAAGGTTACTGTTGAACCTTTAACGGATGTAGACAAAAAGATACTGGATGATTATGTAGGATACTACCATAATCTCGATTCGACCGATAAGCTTAGATTTGAGCAGAAAGTGGCCGCGTTTTTCAGCACAGTTAAGATAGAAGGGGTTGGTTTAGAAATGACAACATTAGATGAATTGCTGATTGCCTCGAGCGCAGTTATTCCCATTTTCGGTTTCGACGATTGGCAATACAAAAACTTAACCAGCGTTTTACTGTATCCGGATACTTTTAATAAAGATTTTCAGTTTGAAGGTGGCGAAAGGAATATTATGGGAATGGTTGGTACAGGTTATATGAATGGACAGATGATTTTATCACGCTCGGCCTTGCGACATGGTTTTTCTAAAAGTGCCGGGAAAGAAAATACGGCTATCCACGAATTTGTACACCTTTTGGATAAATCTGATGGCGCAACAGATGGTGTTCCGGAGAATTTAATTGCGCATGAATATACTTTGCCCTGGATTAAGATGATGCATGAGGAAATGGAAAAAATTGAAGACAATAAATCGGATATTAATCCATATGCCATCACCAATCAGGCAGAATTTTTTGCTGTGGTTTCTGAATATTTCTTTGAAAAACCTGAACAGTTAAGGGATAAACATCCGGAATTATATTTTCAGTTAAGCCGCATTTTTGCGCAACAGCCTGCAGGTTAAAATGGTCAATTATCAAATAAAAATATTTACAATAATCTTCTGGAGCCTGGTCTCTATAAGTGCCTTTGCACAAAAAAACTATGTGTTAAGACAAAATTATCCAACAGGCTATAAGTATGATTTTACGCTCACTTCCGAACAGATCATTAACCAGAAAATTGCTGGCCGCGATGTACATTTAACACAAAGTATAGGGACAGATTATACTTTTGATATTACCGAAGGCCATAGTGGCGAAAAGGATGTGAAAGTAATATACAACAGAATTTCCATGAAATCAGTTGCGATGGGTAATACCATGACCCTTAATTCTGATGATCAGGATAGTACTAAAAAGAATCCTTTTAGCGGTTTAAAAGGCGCATCTTTTTACATGACTGTAACCCCTAATGGTGGCATTAAAACCGTTGCTGGTATAGATAAAATGCTCGATAATATGGCAGCGAGGATGACTAAGGATACCAGTGAGGTTAAACAGATTAAAAATGCTTTAAGTAAACAATTTAGCAACGAGGTGGTGAAACAAACCATGGAATCATCATTTAAAATTTACCCTGACAAACCTGTTAAAATAGGCGACAGCTGGACGGTTGATACCAAGATGCAGATGAGTATGCCGATTGAAACAATTACACAATACACATTGAAAGAGGTAAAAGATGGCATTGCCATACTGAGCGTAAAAGGTACCCTCATATCAAAGGGGAATTTTGAAGTGATGGGCAACAAAATGGAAACTGATTTACAAGGAACCAACTCTGGAGAAACCTCACTCGATATGAAAACCGGAATTGTACTTAACAGCCACCTCCGTGTAGAGCTGTATGGTAAAATGAAATCGATGGGGCAAGACATCGATTTCGAAATGCAGGGCATTAATAAAATTGTAGGGAAAGAGGTTAATTAGATTTACTGTTGTAGACCTTATAGGTTTCAAAAACCTATAAGGTCTGATAGAAAACTACAAACTACCAGTTAGCGCCACCAGAAATTCCGTCGGAATTTCGATATGCGGAATATGCCCACAGGCATCAAATTCGATAATTTTAGCGCCGATAATTTTGGCTGCAGTCTGCTTTCCTAAAAGTTTATATTGCCCGTGTAAAGCCTGTTGATCAGGTGTAAGCAGGCCTTTACCGACAATGGTTTTGTCTTCCTTACCAATAAATAAAACGGTAGGTACCTTTAAGTTCTGAAATTCGTATACTACGGGCTGTTCATAAATCATGGTATAAGTTAGTGCTGCTACTTTAGCCCAGCGCGGGTAATCGGAACTATTGGTTACCCCGCCCGCAATACTCACCAGGTATTCATATTCTGGTTTCCAATACGTAAAGTAAGAGCCTTGGTAATACTTTCTTACGCTCTCAGCTGTGGTTTTAAGTTCCGTTTGGTACTGTTGTGCAGTGGTGATGTAAGGAATGAAAGTTTTATAATCTTCGAGCCCGATCGGATTTTCGAGCAAGAGTTTTTCAGTTGCTTCCGGGTACATCAAAGCAAAACGTGTAGCCAGCATACCACCCATACTATGACCTAAAACTACGGTTTTTTGAACGCCTAAGGTATCTAGAAGCCTTTTATTCCAGGTAGCCATTTGGTGGAAACTGTAATGGATAAATGCTTTAGATGATTTCCCAAAGCCGATTTGATCAGGTACGATAACCCGGTAACCGATATTGGTTAAGGCTTTAATTACATTGCCCCAGTAATAACCTCCAAAATTTTTTCCATGGAAAAGGATGGCTGTTTTTCCGTTGGCTGCTGCGGTTGGTGCAACATCCATATAGGCCATTTTAATATCTTGTCCTTCGGTATTAATAGGAAAATATTTAACCGGATACGGGTATTTAACGTTATCAAGGGTGATAGATAGGGTGTCTATTTTTTGTGCATGTACATGGCTAAAAACGAACAGGCTGAGGGCAAATAAAAGAAAATATCTCTTCATGATTGGTAATGATGTAAAAACTAAAAAGCTAATTGGCCCAAGTTAAACTTTTGCCAATTAGTTAGCTTAAAAATCATGCCCTTTTTACACAAGAGGAATAAAAGGTGGTTGTAAATACATTAAATCGTAAAAAATAGGCGTATCATAAATATAGAGTTGTGATCCTGAGCTTGTCGAAGGAACTGTTTAAGTACTTTTGATCAAACGTTTCGACAAGCTCAACGTGACAGGCTTGAATTTGAATTTATGATACAGCCTTATAAATTATTTCTTAAACAATTTCTTAAGCAGTGGTGTTGGAATCTGCAGGGTTGTAGCATCAGAAAAATCGCCAGTAAAGGTTTTCACTTTAACGTTTTGTAATTTTACGCTCGATGTATCCGTTGTTTTGATATTCAGGTTATCAAAAGGGAATTCTTTGTTCTCATCTTCATTCCCAATTTCGATCGCTGATTTATTTGCTGTAACATGCAGATCTTTAAAAGCATTTGTATAACCATGAAAAGTGGTGCTATTTAGGTTCAGGAAGAGTTTTCCGATTTTGGTTGGGTTAATTACACTGATAACTTTCCCTTTGGAATCGTTGTTGGTAATGTTACCTGATAAAAATAAACTTTCACTATGGTCTACATTTAGTGTTAAA
Source organism: Pedobacter sp. 22163 (assembly GCF_052045595.1). Lineage (NCBI taxonomy): Bacteria > Pseudomonadati > Bacteroidota > Sphingobacteriia > Sphingobacteriales > Sphingobacteriaceae > Pedobacter > Pedobacter sp. 22163. The sequence goes on from NZ_JBQEPM010000004.1 coordinate 45,888, forward strand.
GAGTCAGTATGGGCACTAAATTCTAAAATGAATGAATTTGCAACTGAAACCCTGTTGATTTTAGGGCAATAAATCACAATAACAATTTTTTCAACGCCATTATCTTCGCTAAAATTTTTAATCGATAGTTGAAGTACGCCGTTTGCATCTACTTCATACTTTAAATCATTTTTAAACTTTTCTTGAATCTTAAGTCCATACTTGTTATCTTCTTTTACAAAAAGTTGTACACTAAAACCCTTTGCGTCTTTAATCTGAACCGCATTGAAAGGCGATTGCAATGGAAAGCTAACCCTTTCTTTCGATTTTTGTTCAAAAGTTTCATTATTGATTTGTTGTGTTCCAAGGTAAGAGTCTTCAATTCCTCTTTCCTTGTAATTCAGCTTTATATTTATGCCGACAACTATGATCGGTATAATAATTAATAGCACAGCCAAGCTGATTAATAATTTATTGCTTGTTTTCATATTTTTAAGCGTTATAATTTTCTTTTACAAATGTTTCGTATTTGCTTTTCAGTTCATCAAAGCCAATATTTAATAAATAAATGTTCCTGAATACTACGGGAAGCTCATCATCCATAAATAACACTTTTCTATAGCTTTTCACATGCTCAATGGCATCACTGCTAATGAAAAAGCCTATTCCCCTTTTGTTGTTGATAATGCTTTTATTTTGTAGCAATTCGTAGGTACGCATTACTGTATTGGGGTTTACCTCCATTTCTATGGCCAGCTCCCGCACCGAGGGTACTTTTTCATCGGCTTTCCATTTTCCTAGCAGGATATGTTCACAAACATATTCTGCTATTTGAAGGTATATTGCCTTGTTATCTCTAAATTCCATATCTATACCTTTTAATTAAACCTCTTTTTCTTTAAGACGGATGTAAGTAATCGTCCAGATAATTAAAGTGATGATGCTTGTTACCAATAAAATTGTTAGCAAAACCCAGTCTTTATCTTCTTTTCTAAAATTATGATGATTAGCAACTTTACCCTCCATTAACCATATCGAAAGTTTAACCACCAGGTAAGAAGCCAGGCCGATAAAAACCATCACCGAAAGCGCCGTTTTGATGTAGTGAAAACGATTAAAGTAGACAGATCCTAAAAGGAACAGGCTGGTAATGAGAAAGGGGAATGCGAAAAAGTAGCCGCAATATTTTCTATAGCCTTCATCATTAAATACCTGATAAGTAATCGTTTCAACTTCTCTAACGGCCCCGTTTTTAGGCAAGAGGCCTTTAAAGGCGCCAAGGTGGCTGTTCAGGTATTTTACAAAGGCCAAATCTGTTAAATAAAAGATCAACAGATAGCTAAACAAACTTATTATTGCAGTGTAAACTACACCTGCCAGAAATTTTTCGAATACTGAAGCGGGTGTCATCAGTTCTAGAATCGCCCTTGATTTCTGTCCGAGGATATTAAAATAGCTACTGGCTACGATGCTGATAAAAACAAATCCCAAAATCAGGAAAAGAGGGTAGCGGAAACGCATATCAAGGTTGCCGTCATAGTCAAAATTATTGTCTTTAAATGGTGAGGGTATACTATAGCTATAAAATCCCACAACAATTCCCAATAACACTACTAGACTGATGAGGTAAATTTTCCCAAAATCAAGCCATTGTCTTTTAAGCAATAAGCCAAATCGATTAATATTAAATGTGTTGTTCATGGCTTAACTGAATAAAGGTTTAAATTTGATTTTTTCTGCAAGTATGGCATTAAAAAGAAGTTCCATGTCCAACTTGCTTTCTTCCTGGTGGTAGTTTGGCATTACCGCGTTATAGCCTGAGAGGGAAGGTTCAGCGTAAATAATACTGTCATCAATTTCCTTAACCTTTTTGAATGTTAATTTTGCTGTAATTTCTTCTACCGTAGCTTTAAGGGCGATATCGTTCTCATCAAGCATAATCACCGTGTCTATCAGGTTATCCAGATCCCTCACCTGATGGGTAGAAATGATAATGCAGCGTTCATCTGTCATCGCTGAAGCCATAATTTTTCTGAACTGGGTTTTAGAAGGAATATCCAATCCGTTGGTAGGTTCGTCCATAATGATCAGCTTGGCCTGTGTAGCCAGACCAAAGGCGATAATTACTTTTTTCTTCTGTCCGTAACTCATGTTGATGAGCTTCTGTTCAACGGGAATATCGAATTCTTTAATCAGATCAGTAAAATAACTGTGATCAAAATTTTTATAAAATGGAGCGTTTGCTTTCAGATAGACATCAATTTTTACCGATGGTAAATAGAATTCTTCAGGTATAAAACAAATCTGCTCCAATAGTGCTGGTTGTCTCTTGGCAGGGTTAAAACCCATTACATCCAATGTACCGCTCTGTGCATATACCAAACCGGCCAGGTTTTTTAATAAGCTCGATTTGCCTGCACCATTTTTTCCAAGCAAACCGTAAATATGACCATTGCTCAATCGCATGCTCATATTTTTAAATAATGGCTTATGCTTGCTGTAGCCAAAATTAAGATTGTTAATGTTTATCATATCTACTGTATTAGTTAAATAATACACTAATGTATGTTGTTGTTTGATGATATCCAAATTTTTATAGAAAAAAGTTCAGCGGTAAGCGAATAGCGGTGGGCGTTTTCAGGCCGATAGCTCCGTGTTATCCGCCACAGGAAGGTAAAATGTCAGTCTAATAATTGTTGCATTAAAACATCCTTAATGTTGAGATTGTATGTTTGTAGTATATCGATATATTATGGATACAAAATGGGCATATTTACTTGGCCGCTTGGCAATAGGATTGAGTTTTTTTGGGCATGGTTTAGTGCGTTTGCCTAAGCTGGCTGGTTTTAGCCATTGGATGGTAGGACAATTTTCTAAATCGTATTTACCAGATGCATTGGTCATCCCCTTCAGTTATATTTTGCCATTCGCCGAATTTATAGCAGGGCTAATGATTATATTAGGATTATTTACAAGGCAAGGATTATTATTTGCTGGAATGATTTCTTTAGTGCTGATTTTCGGAACAACAGTAATTGAGAATTGGGAGGCATTGCCTTCTCAATTCATCCATGTGGCATTTTTATCGGTACTACTTGCTTACTTGCCGCATAATAGTTATGCGGTTGATAAAATCATTAAAAAATAATTATGGAATACAGAAAAATAGGAAACTCAGATTTGGAACTTTCGGTAATCACTTTTGGCGCCTGGGCAGCCGGTGGATGGATGTGGGGAAGTACGGATAGAAACGATGCGATTAATGCAATTAAAGCAGGTTACGATTTAGGGGTTACATCAATCGATACCGCTCCAATTTATGGTCAGGGCGATAGTGAAGAAATTGTGGGCGATGCAATAAAAGGTATCTCGCGCGATAAATTACAACTGGTAACCAAATTCGGAATGCGTTGGGATCTGGCCAAAGGCGATTTCGGCTTTAAGAGTAAAAATAACGATGGGAAGGAAATCGATATCTATAAATACGCAGGTAAAGAGAGCGTAATTTATGAATGTGAACAATCCTTAAAACGTCTGGGTACCGATTATATCGATCTTTACCAGATCCACTGGCCAGATGTAACCACACCGATCAGCGAAACTTTCGAAGCAGTGAACAAGTTAATTGAACAGGGTAAAGTTCGTTATGCGGGCGTATGCAATTATAATGTAGCACAATTAAAAGAAGCAGATCAAACTTTAGAAATTATTTCTAATCAGATTCCATTTAGTATGGTAAACCGTGGTGTAGAAGATGAAATTGTTCCTTTTTGCATTGAAAAAAATAAATCGGTTTTGGCTTATAGTCCGATGGAGCGCGGTTTGTTAACCGGAAAAATGACCGCCGATTATAAATTCGAAGAAGGCGATCACCGTCAGGGGAATAAATTTTTCTTACCAGAAAGCATCGAAAAAACAAATGCATTTTTGACTAAAATAAAACCGTTGGCCGATGAGAAAAATGCTACCCTATCTCAGCTGGTTTTGCGTTGGACGGTTGAACGACCAGGTATTACCATTGCGTTGGTTGGCGCCAGAAATGAAAAACAAGCCGTTCAGAATGCTGAGGCTATAAACGTAAAATTGAACACTGAAGAGATTCAGTTTATCAATAGCGAATTAGCGCACGCAGGTTTTTAAACTTCAACCGCAAAGAAAAGAAGGAATACGCAAAGGACACAGAGGTTAAGATCTTCGATTTCTTTGCGAAAAAACTTTGTGTCCTTTGCGGTTAAACAAACAAGATATGTCTAAATTATTTTCTCCTTTTACGATAAAGGATGTAACCTTAAAAAATAGAATTGTTATCTCGCCAATGTGCCAGTATTCGGCTATTGATGGTTTTGCAACCGATTGGCACTTGGTGCATTTAGGAAGCCGTGCCGTTGGTGGTGCAGGTTTAATTATCCAGGAAGCTTCTGCAGTAACTGCCGATGGAAGAATTACCTATGCCGATTTGGGCATCTGGAAAGATGAACATGTAACTAAATTAAAACAGATTGTTTCGTTTATCCATGATAATGGGGCAATTGCAGGTATCCAGTTGGCACATGCAGGTAGAAAAGCCAGTTGTGAAGTGCCCTGGAAAGGTGGCGAACAAATTGCTGCTGGTGAAAATAGCTGGAAACCAGTTGCGCCATCTCCGATTTCTTTTAAGCCGGGACAGGTTGAACCACATGAATTAACGATATCAGAGATTCAGGACATTGTTTTTGCTTTCCGAGCAGCTGCTAAACGTGCATTGGATGCAGGCTATAAAGTTGTAGAAATACATGCTGCGCATGGTTATTTACTGCATCAGTTTTTTAGTCCGCTGAGCAATAAACGTACAGATGTTTATGGCGGAAGTTTCGAAAACCGTATTCGTTTGGTAATCGATGTGGTTGAGGCTGTACAATCGGTATGGCCAGAAAACTTGCCTTTATTTGTTCGCATTTCTGCAACGGATTGGACGGAAGGTGGCTGGAACGAGAATGACTCGTTACAATTGGCAGCCGTGTTAAAAGATCGCGGTGTAGATTTGATTGATACCTCATCGGGCGGGAATGTACCTGATGCATTTATCCCTGCGGGACCAAATTACCAGGTTCCTTTTGCTGATAAGATCAGAAATGAAATTGGCATTTATACCGGTGCAGTAGGCGTGATTGTAGAAGCACAGCAGGCGGAAGAAATTTTAGAACAGGAAAAAGCTGATTTGATTTTTATTGCCCGCGAATCGTTACGTGATGCTTATTTTCCTACACACGCGGCGCAAGTACTTGGCGATAAAACCGAATGGCCAAACCAATATGTTAGGGCTAAGAGGGAAGTGGTTAAGAAATGATCATAGGTTTCCAAAAAAAAGGACAAAGCCGGCAAATGCCGGCTTTGTCCTTTTAATCAATTATGATGTGGCTGGCACATAGTACCTCAATCCAATCTACCTAAACCCGATATAAGTGGATGCCCCGGTTTTTTCTATCGGGGCAGGAACATTAGCGGGACCGGAGCCAAGCTAAAAGCTACTGTCATTGCTTTCCAAATAAATAATATGGTATTAATTGCAAAGCACAAAGTAAGTCTATTTAGCTATTAATTTGCCTTTATTAGATTACTTCGTGCCTCGCAATGACGGATTTGTTAGTTATTTTACCAGGGTAAAAGGAACATACAATCCGAAAGTGATATTTCTGCCTGCATTGTAAACACCTAAATTAGGATTCTCCTGATCAAAACGGCCTGGTTTAAATCTACTTAAAGCATCATAGTATTTCTGATCCAGCAAGTTGTTGGCCGAAACAGATAGTTTGATTGGCTGTTTGCCTAAATTAAATGTAGCACCAATACCTGCGTTTAATAGTGTATAACCGCTGGTCGGCGTTTCGAAAACATCATCTACACGTGTTTGTTTAAATGCCGAGTTAATACCCACAGATAGGTAGGCATCATTTGTTCCTTTAAGTTTAGGCTCAAAACGCAATTCGTTTCTTAAAGTTCCTGCGGGAATAAATGAAAGCGGCCTGTTTAACGTGTTATTCTGTGCATGAACATATCCAAAGGTATTCTCGAAGTGGATAAACGGAACAGGGTGGATGGTTAAACTGGCTTCTGCACCATAAAGGTTGGCGTTTACCTGTCCATAACGGTAAACGTCGAAAAGTGTGCCATCAACCTCTCTTTGTTCGCCATTGTTGGAAGCGTAAATATAATTGTGGATGTAATTGTTATAAACACTTGCACTTGCGCTTACAATTTTTCCTTCATATTCTAAAGCTGCATCTACCTGGTAACTGCGCTCAGGACTTAAGGCCGAGTTACCTATTTCATATCTAAATGTACCTTCGTGTACGCCGTTTGAGCCTAACTCTGCTGGATTCGGTGCGCGGAATGCAGAACCCACATTGGCTTTAAAATTCCATTCTTCGTTAAATTGGTGTGTAAAACCCAATGCGCCGCTTACATTGGAAAACTTATTTTTGAAAGGTGCAAAAAGCTCTTCTCCGTCATCAAACAATTGCTTTCCGTTGTTTTTTCTGAAATCATAACGTGCACCGATGCTAAATGTATTGTTCTCCCAGTTTTTCTTGGCAAAAGCAAAAATACCTAAGCCAAAAGTATCATAGGCTGGAATTAAAAATTCTGTTCCTTTATTTTGGCTATGTGCATCATCTACACTTACACCAAAAACGGGCTGCCATCCATTGGTTTCATGTATATAGTATTTCAGGTCTGCATTGTAAGTTTTAAGATCGAAGAATAGGGCAGGATCTGGTCCATCTAACTCACGGCGTTGGTTTTGTTGATAGCCGAAATCAGCCTTCAAATTACCGTTACCGACAATGAAATTATTGTTTAAAGCGATTTTAAAGTGCCTGATATCCTGACGAGGGTATTCTAAAGTACGGTTTTTATAATCATCGTTGGTAAAAGCACTGCCGTCTTCTTTTACAAAATTTCCATTGTCATCTAAAGTGGGCTCATAAAAGCCAATATTGTTATGAAAATTCGAAACATTTAAGTGGGTATAACCCCAGCTTTTATTTAAACCTACCATACCACTTAAATCGGTTTCGTTAAAGCCCGAATTAGGGAAATAACCTGTTGGTGTTTTAAAAGAGTAAGCATTTTTATACGTTCCGCGGGCCCTCCAAACAAACCCGTTTTCGTTACCATTTAACATTAACGAGTTAGCGGTAAGGCCATTATTTGTAGAATAATTGGTAATAAATTCACCTTTAATCTGGCCTTCGGGTGCGGTACTTGGCTCTAATAGGTTAATTACACCACCAAGCGCATCAGAACCATACATTAACGATGCTGCACCGCGTAAAACTTCAATGCGGTCTGATTTAAACTGGTCAATTTCAATGCCGTGCTCATCGCCCCATTGCTGGCCTTGTTGTTTTATCCCATCATCTAAAGTTACAATTCTGTTGTAACCCAAGCCTCTGATTACAGGCTTAGAAATAGATGGGCCAGTAGTAATCTGCGATACACCAGGTATTTTAGTTAACGCATCAATTAAATTTGTTGAAGGCTGTAAAAGCTGATCCTTGCCAATTACTGCAGAAGAAGCACTATTTCTTTTGCTGGTACTGCTGATCAGGCTTCCGGTAATTACAATCTCTTTTGTTTCTATTGCAGTAGGTTGTAAAGAAAACGCTAATCCAGCTGCACTGGCAAAGTTTACCACTTGCGTAGCGGTTTTATAGCCTACATAGTGTACCTCAACCAGATAACTTCCTTTTGATGGAAGGTTATTCAACGTAAATTCTCCTTCATTGTTGGTTACTGCTGAAACTTTTAAATCAGGGATGAAAATGGTTGCGCCTGGCAACGTTTGTTTGGTGCTGGCATCAATAACCTTACCTGTTATATTCTTTAAAGTGGCAGCAAAAACAGTGCTGCTTAATAATGTATATAGAATTACCAAGCCAATAAGCTGTAATTTTTTCATGTGTTGTAGTAAATAAAAATGATAGAAAAACCAAAGCAATAGCTAAATGAAGCTAGTTTTAGTTTCTCAAATAAATAATTTGATTAAGCGCGGATGTGCTTGAAAAGAAAAAGTTAGGCTAAAGGTGGACCTCGTAAGCAAGTGCGCTTTATTTCGGTAAAGGCATTCTTTAAGGTAGGTTCAGTTCGGCTAAAAATTTTGGCCGATAAGAAAATTCTATAAATGTGGTGCGTTTGTACGTAGTTTTTTTCAAAACTCGCATTACAGATTAAACAGGTATCGCCATGGGCCTGCACGTGACTAACATGTTTACAGTTGATCTCTTTCTGTATAATAGGAAGAGGGTTATGGTGGTGAAGAACACTCCAGGGAGTTAAAGCAATAGCAAATACGATCAGCATAAATGCTGATAAATATTTCTTAATGTTTTGTTTATGCTTTTTCAACAGGCCAAAAGTAGTAATTCCTAAGCAATTATATATATTTACAAAGTAACATTGTATTTATAGTGTTATGACACTCGATTTAATCGATAGTTTAACATAAGAAGGATATAAATCTTCTAATAAATTATTGAAGTACCAATTGCAAACCCATTTCGTTATTATTTACGATAAGTAAAACGAACAATTAATGAAGTTTATCAGGAAAAATATATTTAACGCGTTATTTGTCATTATTCTTTTGGTAATTGTTTTTGTGCCCGATGCAAAAGCATTTTTAATTAGAGGTTTAATGGAAATTGGTTTTTACTCGCCAAAAGTTGAAATCCCAAAGGAAATTGCAACGAGCCTTAACGGAATCCGGTTTAAGGATGTAAAAGGAAATGTGATTAATCTTGGCGATTTAAAAGGAAGAGTCATTTTTATTAATTTTTGGGCAACCTGGTGTCCTCCCTGTAGAGCTGAAATGCCATCGATCAATAAATTATACACCCAGTTTAAAGATGATAAACATGTTGTTTTCATTTTTGCAGATGCAGATGGCGATTTTGTGAAATCGGGCAAGTTTATGTCCGACCGTAAATATGCGATGCCCGTTTATAAAGTAGAAAGCGAGATTCCTGAAAAAGTATTTGCAGGCGCTTTACCAACAACAGTTATTTTCGATAAACAGGGCCGACTGTCTTTCAGGCATGAGGGCGTGGCCAATTATGCAGATAAAAAGATTGTCGACTTTCTCAATAAGTTAAAGAACACAAAATAACTTTCTAGTAATCAGATCCTTCTTAAAATTTGAGGTTCAAATGATATTTGCATTTGGAATATATGTAGTTAGCTACATATATTTGTTTTATACTAATTTAACGATGCAAAACGACTTTAAAATTGAACGGTTAGATAATCAATTCTGTGAAGCGATTATTGGGTTAATTCTTCCCATCCAACAAGTAGAATTTAATGTAGATATCGATTTGGCAGCTCAGCCAGATTTGTTGGATATCGAAAAAAATTACGATGGTTCTGGCGGTGCTTTTTGGGGCGCCAAATTAAATGGTGAATTGATCGGTACCATTGCCTTAATTGCTGTACCTGAGCATCAATCGGGGGCAATCAGAAAAATGTTTGTTAAAAAGGAATTCCGAGGGAAAGATTTGGGTGTTGCGCAAGCTTTATTGAAAACACTTCTAGCCTACTGTGAGGATAATAACCTGAATGAGGTATATTTGGGTACAAAAGACGTATTGCAGGCCGCCTGCCGTTTTTATGAACGTAACGGATTTAAATCAGTTGCAATAGAAGATTTGCCGGTTTACTTCCCCCGGATGGCTGTTGACAATGTTTTTTATAGCCTGGATTTAAAATTTCTTTAATGGAACAAAATGTAATTGATGCGTCTGGTTTATTGGCTATTTCTACCCGCTTGCAAAGGCTGAGCGATCAGATCCGTAAAGATGGCCTGCTGATTTATAAGGCATTTGGAATTGATTTTCAACCCAAATGGTTCCCTGTGCTTTATACTTTATATAAAAAATCAACCATGAGCGTGGTTTCCCTTTCGGAAGAAATTGGTTATGCGCACCCATCTACCATCAGTTTATTGAAAGAACTGGAGAAGGAGAAACTGATTCGGTCTAAAAAAGATAATGTAGATACCCGTAAACGTTTGGTTGAGCTCACAGAAAAGGGTACAGCGCTTCTTTCTACCATGGAGCCTGTTTGGGATGTGATTATTAAAGCCACAGCAGAAATTACGAACACTCAAAATAACTTAATGAAGGCTATAAATGAGGTTGAGGCATCTTTAAAGGAAAAAAGTTTTCTGCAGAGGGCTGAGGTTTATATTAAGAAATGAGTGAAGGATAGAATGTTTAAGTGATGGAATGGCGAATGATTGAATTAGAGAATGATTGGATGATGGAGAAGGTTAACCCAATGATTTTACTATTTTTGCGCCCATGATTTCATTTTTCGAGGCTTCGCTTAAGCAACTTTCTATCCACCATACAGGCAATAAATTGCTTGAAGAGTATTATAAATTATCTGATGCGCCTTTAAAAATTGATGATGAAGTGTTGGGAAACCTGTTGATGCAGTATTTTTTAAAACCTTTCGAAAAGGTAAATGAAGTCTATCGCTTTTATCACCCTAACGATAACCTGGAGTTGAACGAAGTATTCCATTTCGTTCATGAAATTTTCGAAAACATCGAACTTTTTCACGAAGATTCGCAACAACTGGCCAAACATTTATACGATGTAGCCAACCACCCAAAAATTAAATCTGGCGAGTTGTATGTCGCTTATTTTGAAAAGGTGCAGATAGAAGGCGAGCAATTGGATGTAGTTGGTGTTTTTAAATCCGAAACAAAAGATACTTACCTAAAAGTTTACCCTGAGCAGGACGGCTTTAATGTAAGTTACGAGCAAGAAGCGATCAGTATTAATAAACTGGATAAAGGCTGCCTGATTTTTAACGTTGATAAAGAAGAAGGTTACAAAGTTGTGGTTTTGGATCAATCGAAAAGTAGCAACGATTCTGCTGTTTACTGGAAAGATGAATTTTTGAAACTGAAAATCAGGAACGACAGTTATAATCAAACCAATAATGTTTTAGGGGTTTATAAAAACTTCGTTACGCAGAAACTTGATGACGATTACGAAATCAGTAAAGCGGATAAAATCGATCTCTTAAACCGCTCGATGAAGTATTTCAAAGAAAAAGAAACCTTTGATATTGAGGAATTCGGTAATGAAGTAATTGGTAATGCCGAAGGGATTGAATCATTCAAAAACTATAAGAAGAATTACGAGCAAGAGTATGAAAGTCCGATTGCCGATAATTTTGAAATCGCCGAATCTGCTGTTAAAAAACAAGCCCGAGCCTATAAAAGCGTGTTAAAGCTAGACAAAAACTTCCATATTTATATCCATGGCAATAAAGATATGATCGAAAAAGGTTACGACGATGATAAATCGATGAACTTTTACAAGGTGTATTTTAGGGAAGAGGAGTAGGTTTAGCCCTAAGTCCTTAGTCTTCAGTCATGAGTCCGACTTTGGACTACAGACTAAGGACTCATGACTAAATTCTCTGCTGTGCCTTTAATGCTAAATACTGGTTAATTACATTAACAGTAAGTTTTTGGGGAGGGGTAAGGATGGCTAAAATGCCATGTTTGTTGAGTTCCTTAACCATTAGTTTTTTCTCGTAGATAAATTTCTCAGCAATGGTTTTATGGTAAATGCCTTCTACATCTTTTGCAGGTGCTGTGCTTAATTCTTTTAATTCGGTATTTTCGAAAAATACAACCACCAATAAGTGGTATTTAGCGATCCTCTTTAAGTAAGGCAACTGTCTTTGCAGTGCCGATAAACTTTCGAAATTAGTAAAGAAAACCAAAAGGCCCCTTTGTTTTACTACTGATCGTACCGCGGAATAAAGTGCCTCGAGATTACTTTCAAGGTATCTCGTTTTTTCTTTGTAAAGCACATTCATGATACTGCCAAGCTGAGAAGCTTTACGATCTGCTGGTACAACAGCGCCGATATTTTCAGATATCGTAATTAAACCTGCTTTATCTTCTTTAAGCATGGCCACTTTCGAAAGTGCAACGGCTGCATTTATAGCATAATCGAGTAGACTTAATCCTTCAAAAGGCATGCGCATGACACGCGATTTATCAATTACACAATATATATTCTGCGATTTTTCGTCTGTATAGGTATTCACCATTAAACCACCTTTTCTGGCCGTAGCTTTCCAGTTAATGGTACGGATATCGTCGCCACCAACATAATTTTTGATCTGGTCAAATTCGCTGCTTTGTCCAACCTTTCTGATTTTTTTGATCCCGAATTCTGTTAAATAGCGTGAAGCGGCCATCAATTCGTATTGACCAAGGTTAATAAAAGAAGGAAAAACAGGCAGGATCTTGGCGCCATCAAAATTATAACGGCGGTTAATTAAGCCCAGAGGCGAACTGATGTACGCTCTAATAAAACCGAAATCATACTCACCACGTTTTGTAGGTCGCAGGTTGTAGTGGATCGATTTTACTTCAGCGGATTTTAGGTGGAGTTTAAAATCTTTATCCCGGAGTTGAAACTGAAAAGGTACTTCATCAATCACCCTGGCGTTTACCCCAAAACCATAACCATTTCTGATTTCGATTTGTATCGGATTTTCATCGCCATTACTCAAACGTTTAGCGGTAATTCTTTTGGCATCAATCCCTTGGGTATTTCGGTATAGAATAAAAATATCGATAAAAAATAAAACAAATACGGCGCCAGTAGCAATTTCAGGGATATCGCCCAGCCAGGCAAAAAAGAACTTCAACAAAAAAAGCACAATGCAGAGGCCTAAAGCTGCAAATAAGCGATCGCTTAGGAATAGATTGTTATAATATTGCTGAAAGAATTTTTTCACTATAGGGTTAATTGTAAAGTTGGTTAATTGTTGCAACAAAATCCGACTTCGGACTCCTGACTCAAGACTTCGGACTTACCTAGGTACTTCAATTTTTTTAATAATCTGATTAACAATATCGCTTGTGGTTAATCCTTCCATTTCTTTTTCAGGTGATAACAATATCCTGTGCGCTAATACAGGGCCTGCAACGGCAATGATATCTTCAGGTGTAACAAAATCGCGGTTTTGAATGGCAGCGAAAGCTTTTGCACTGTGTACAATTGCTAAAGATGCCCTTGGCGAAGCGCCCAGATAAAGTGATGAATTGTTGCGGGTTTCGTTTACAATTTTGGCGATAAACTCCAATAATTTTGGCTCTACAAACAAATTGCGGATGATTGCTCTAGCCTCTTGTATCTCTTTAACAGACAATACTGGTTTTACATCGTTTAATAATGTTTTATTAACTAAAGTGTGCTGAGCCATTAAAATCGCAGTTTCTTCCGCTAACGAAGGGTATTTAACCTCTATTTTGAATAAAAACCGATCCAATTGTGCTTCAGGTAGGCGATATGTTCCTTCCTGCTCAATCGGGTTCTGCGTGGCCAATACCATAAAAGGGTCGTCCATGATATAGGTATGGCCATCTATAGTTACCTGGCGCTCTTCCATCACCTCGAACAAGGCCGATTGGGTTTTTGCCGGTGCACGGTTAATTTCATCAACCAGAATAATATTGCCAAAAATAGGACCTTTTCTGAATTCGAAATCTCCTGTTTTTGTATTAAAAATCGGAGTTCCTAAAACATCAGATGGCATTAAATCGGGCGTAAACTGAACCCTTGAAAATTGTGCATCAATAGATTTTGCCAGCAATTTAGCGCTTAGCGTTTTGGCTACACCGGGTACTCCTTCAATTAAGATGTGCCCATCGGCAAGCAAACCAACAATTAAGAAATCAATAACCTGTTTTTGGCCGATAATGATATCTCCAAGTACATTTCTGATTTGATTTACAGCTTCATTTAAGGCGCTTAAATCGGTGCGCGGGTTAAACTGTTCTTGTTCCATTGCTTTGCGTATTTTTATAAAACTGTTCTATGCTTTCGTTTAAATTAATCAATTGGGTATCGCTTAAATCGCCCATCGTTGGCGTTTGAATAAAATGTTTAGTCAGGGTTTTGGCCAGCGCTTCGTTAATGCCTGTTTTTTCTATTAGCACCTGAGCAAATTTGCTGTCGATATCGTTGGTCTTTAGGTAATACCTGGTTCTTAAGTACTCCATAAAGTAATTGATCTTTTTTAAGGCTATATCGAGGTTGTTCCGCTCGTGGTAATAAACACTGCCCACCACATTAACGAAGGCCAGTGAAGAGTTAGTAAGCGGATCTGCGATCGGGATAATTCTTTGCCTGCGCTTAATGTCGTACAAGACAAAAATTATCAGACTAAAAATGGCCAGATAGTATGCAAACTCCAGTTCAGGATGTTTAAAGAACACCCTGAGCATATCGGTAGCAGTGTTCTTTTGCGCAGAAAAATATTCGTCGAAAATGAGCTGCTTATTTCTATGTAAATAACTCAAGGTTTTAGCGGCATATTCTGCGCCATATTTATCCAGCAGGTTAAAATTGGTGTAAAAACCAGGTTCTGCGATGAGGTAGAGATTGCCTTTTCCGTAAGCATAACGGATAAAATTAGGCTGGCCTTTCCCATTTACGCCAAGTATTGTTGTTTTGCTGCTGTCTACCTTACTAAAATACTGGCTGCCGATTCCTCTTTCAAAACCATAGTTTGCATCAGTTTTTAGCTCTGGATTGGTGAAATTTAAGGTACTTCCTTCGGGAGACATTGCGGTAGAAGTTTGCACCTTAAGTTCCTTCCTTATTTTTCCTAAATCATAAGTGGCTATAAATACATCATTACCTGCTTGCATGTATTTTATCAGCTGTTCAAGATCCGTTTTGCTAATGTCTGTCTTTTGCGCAACGATTATGTAAGCGGTTTTATTGAATTTTTTAGATTTTAGCGTAGTGTAAACAGCAGTTTTCGACTGTTGAATACTTGCCGAAGGTAAAATATCTTTAATTCTATTGTATAAAATATATGTTCCGTAAGGGATTTTATCTTTAGTAGCATATGTTGGCGCCCAGTTTGTTGGTGTAGGCTTATTATACTGCGCAATTAAATAACCCAAAATTAGAATGGAACCGATAATCAGATATAATTTGTAGCCTTTCATTTAATCTGGTTGTTAAACTGGTTAAATGATTGCTTAATAGGGTCGAATTTCACTTCATCGATAGGGAAATCGCCATACCAAATATAATCGAACTGTAGGGTAAGCTGGCTAAAATCGTTTTTCAGCTCTGGCTTACTAATTTCCATTAAATAATTATAATTGGTTTTATCGGGCTGCCATTGAATAATTTCGGCATCGCTCAATTTTTTTAGCGCCCTCAAGTACAAAAGCCTAACTGCCAAACGGAATTTTCTTTCGGCAACTAATCGTTGTAATTCCTTTTCATAATCTATCTCATGAATGTTTTCGGTAATTACATCGTATGGAAGGATTGTTTCTTTCGATTTTTTAGCGAAGATTTTTTCTGCACCAATAACTTTAACCACGATAAATATGATCAGCGCAACACCAAGTCCGATAAAAATATACCTAGAAAAAATGTTTGATGCTGCTCCCTGAAACAGTTCGCCGATTATATCCCAAAACCATAACCAAAATTTGTCCCATAATGATAATTGTTGCTGACCTATTTCGTCGTATTGAAACTCTTTTTGTTCTTTATAATTGTTTATGGCCTCTTTATCAAATTTTGAGGCCACAACCTTACTGCTATCTGTTTTAATTATAGCGGTTACAGGCTTAGGTTTAGCCAGCTGTGCTTTGCTGATTACCGGGATAAAAAACAAAAGCGAAACAAGAAGATATCGGAATAGAGCACGCTGCATTTTAATATTCTTCAGGTCTGGTATCAATCGGTTTTTCGGTATTGCCAAAATTAGAAATCCGCTCCATTAAGCCAGTGCTTTCTTTTTGTTCAACCAAACTGAAATAGGCCAATGAAATGGTAATGATTGGGATGATGGTAAATACCTGGCATAATGACTGTAAAACTGTTGTAATCATGGTAAGTGTTAAAGACATGTGTGGCGTTTTATGTGTAAACATACCAATCATATTAAATAAACTTGTAGGTAAAATGATCATGCTCATACAGGCATAAACAATAATCCATACCACGATCAGCGTACCAAAAGTAATCCAGAAATTATCTTTTATAATTTTGAAGCTTCGGCTAAAGGAGTAGCCTAAAGAACCATTTTCGATCACCATTATCGGAAGCGTCATGGCCGCATAAGGAAGTAGCCAGAAGAAAGGCACCCCACAGAATAACATGGCTACACCGAGCATCAACATTAATAAAAGGGAACTGCCAAAAATCCTGAAAAAATAATATTTAAAGTATCCCCATACCTCATCGGTGGTTGGTGTTTGGTTCCCTTTCTGCACGTATATGGCGATATAAGAAAGTATGGCGACACTCATACTGGCATATGTTGCTAAAGAGAATAAAATAGATAAGAAATATTCTAATCCATATAAAGCTGAAAAACCTAAGCCTTTGGTGTTTTCTCCATTACCGATGGTATTGATGATGTTAACCATTTTGTATTGTTGCAATAACATGGTTAACATACTGGCCAGTACAAATAGGCCACAAAATGTAAAATATATTTTAATGAGGGGCTTAAAATTTTGACGCATGAAGGTAAAGGTGTCATTAATCACCTGCCCGAAATCTCTTCTTTTCTTAAATTCAATTTTCCCTAGCATGTTAATTTAGTGTTGCTTGTTTATTGTATATTTTTATGGGGTATATAAATACGTACCAAATAATGAAAGCTGCAGAAGATAATAAAATAAACATACTTAACCACACAGGCATTTCAGTATGTCGTGTAACAAAACTTTCAAAAAAAGCCGCAACTATAAAAATTGGTATCAGGCCAATTACAATTTTTAATCCATCTTTGGCCCCTTTTAAAACTGAAGCCATACGGGTATAGGTTTTGGGGAATAAAAGACTGTTGCCCAAAATTAAACCGGCCGCGCCTGCCAAAACAATTGCCGATATTTCTAATGTACCGTGAATCCAGATCACCAGAACCGATTGAAAGCCCAGGCCCTTACTAAAAAAGAAATATTGAAATGAGCCGAGCATCACTCCATTTCTAAATAGCGAAACAATAGAGCCAAATGAAAATATAATGCCCAAAACAAAGGTATATAGGGCAACATAAATATTATTAGTCCCAATCTGCATAAACATCATAAACTCATTACTCTGTTTGTAAACACCAAACGGATCACCTTTGGCAATGTTTTCGTTTGTCATGTTTACATAACCATCGCCCATAATCAATCGCACAAAAGTATCATCATATTTTGCCGATAAAGCACCAATGGCACAAGAAACCAAGAAAAATGCCAATGCATAAAATATCTGTTTTCTGTGTTGTCGAAATATTAAGGGGAGTTCGGTTTTCCAGAAATGAACAAAGCGGTTCGATTTTTCCTTTTTGTTTTTGTAAACGGATTGATGTAATTTAGAGGCTAAGCCATTGAGGTAAGCTGTTGTTTTCGAATTTGGATAAAACGTTTTTGAGTAAGCCAAATCGTTAGTGATTTCGATAAACTGATTGGCCACTTCATCAGGATTTGCCTGTTGCATGGAATCATAATGTTGCCACTTCTTCGAATTCTGTTTAACAAATAATGCTTCTCTCATTTAAAGGCTTTACCAAATCTCGGGTTAAAATAGCTAATTTTTTATGGAAATGAAACCAACATTATTTTCAAATCATTTAACCAGTTTGAACAAATATACATAGCTGAACAATCTAAATATGAAAATAAAAGAAAACTTTAGTTTAAAAAAAATTACTGATTGACATATAGCTATTACCTTTAAAAAAAATTATGTTTGAATATGGATAGCATCAGAATTAGCACTGCTCAAAATATTGATATCGATTACGAAATTGCTGGCCTTGGCGAGCGTATAGCTGCAAGGTGTATTGATCTGGCTGGATTTCTAATTCTCGCTATAATTACGCTAGTGGTAATGGGTGCTGCACAAATGGCGATGTCGGGAAGTGCTGCAATAGTTGTTTTCTTTATTTTTCTGGCAATTTTTGCTTTCTACGACCTGGTTTGCGAAATCACTATGGATGGCCAGACTTTAGGAAAGAAGGTATTAAAGATTAAAGTAATTAGCATTGATGGTACACAGCCAACCATAGGGCAGTATATTTTTAGGTGGTTATTTCGGATGATTGATTTCGGATTCCCATTTGGCTGGGGAGTTGTGGCACTGGTTTCGGTAGCGGTTACTAAAAATCATCAACGATTGGGCGATATACTTGCTAAAACAACGCTGATTAAAACTAAACCAAGAACCGAATTTTCTAACGTGGCATTTAGTTTTAATTTACCTGAAGAATATGAACCGCAGTTTAAGGAGGTTTTGCATTTAAACGATAGAGACATAGAACTTATTCATGAAGTATTAACCGGTTACTACCAAACTGGGAATGCCGATCTGATTTATGCCATGGCAGCTAAAACCAAAGAACACATTTTTGTAACCATTCCGAGTGGAATGAATGAGTTACAGTTTTTAGAGGCAGTGTTAAAAGATTATAATCACCTTACCGCTAATATGAGTGTTTAGCTAAAAAACATTTTGTGTACATAGCTGATCATTACAAAATTACCGATTACGATAACCAACACGCTAAAAATAAAGGAACGTTGTTTAATCTGGAATTTATATAATAAGCCAGCTGAGATAAATAAAAACAACAAGGGGATAGTGGGTGGATAAAGCGACCAGCTTTTTGATAAATCGCCTTGAACAAGGGCGATAAAAGATCTTTGAAAACCACAACCCGGACAATCGATTCCGGTTAGTGCTTTAAACGGGCAGGTAATTAAATGATTTTGCAGCCAATCAACAAAGTTGATTAAGCTGCAAAATATAAATATGATAAACATCCTTGAATTAAACTACCGGTGGAGGGGTATCGTTTGGAGTGTCTTGATTGCCGAATGGTTTGTTAAATGGATTATTTGGATTGTTGAATGGGTTATTACCAAAACCACCATTTTGTGCTTCTGCTGCTGATGGGCCTAAATATTTAGCATCGCTAAAACCTAAAATTGGCCAAAAAATGTAAGGAAAAATAACTAAGCCAACAGTAAAACCTTCTGATTTGCCGAAGCTCTTGCTCAGTAGATTTGTTGCCCAGATTCCGAATACAATGTTTACGCAGGGGATAAGCATCCATAAAATCCAGATCATTGGTTTGCCAATGATTTCAAGTAAAATAATTAAATTGTAAATGGGAATAATTGCAGCCCAGCCTGGTTTGCCGGCTTTTTCGAAAGTTTTCCACATGCCCACAATCATCAGGACAATTACCGCCAGGTAAATAATTCCGCCTACCAGACCAATACCTGCGGCTATTCCGCTTGATTCATACTCATTCATAATTTACTGTTTTTAAAGGTGATTAATTTAAATAGTTGAACTAAAATATATTTTTTAATTTAAAAACAGCATAAACAAATAGTTAATTATTTCAATACATTGGCCACTTTTGGTAATAAAGCGGTTGCCCATTCGGTATACATTTTAGCACTTGGGTGCAATCCATCGCTCGCCACTAACGATAAATCTGTTGCAGCATTTCGAGATGCGGGGGTAATGTTGGTATAGTTTACGCCAACTGAAAGCGTGATTTCTTGGTTTGCAGCGTTAAAGCTGTCGATTTCATTCGCAATCGTTTGTGGGTTTCGCCCCGAGTTTTTGCCAAAGGGCGTAGCGCCCCAATCTGGAATAGAAACTACAAAAACTTTATTCTTGTTGCCTCCGGCAAAAGCGATTGCCGTTTGTAACAATTCTGTGAATTCCTTTTTGTAAGTATTTATCGGATAACCCCGATATTGATTGTTTACACCAATTAAGAGTGTAACAAAACTATATGTTCCTGTTAAATTCTCCTTTTTTATACCCGCCTGGACTTCATCGGTAGTCCAACCGGTAACCGCAATAATTTTTGGATTTGCTACACTGCTGCCTTGAGCTTTTAATAAACTTTGAAGCTGGTAAGGAAAAGACTCTGCCCGTTTAACAGATTCGCCAATCGTATAAGAATCGCCAAGTGCCAGATATGTAAAATTACCTTCTCCATTTGGTGAAGCTGTTGTTCGATCGATCACTGGTTCAATAGGCATAGGCTGTTGTTTTGTGCAGCCCGAAGTTAAGAAAGAAAATAAAATGGCGCTTAATAAAATCTTCATAGTTTAATCTACGAATTAGCATTTGGTTTAGTTTTATTCAACTAACTAAATCAGCTGCATCTTAAAGAGCTCGGCAATATGATTCTTTAATTTTCCTTTTACCTCTTCCATATCGAGATGATAGCCCAGCTCTTTTGCTAAAGAAGTTACGGCTTTATCATCAATACCGCATGGCACAATATTTTTAAAGTAATCTAAATCTACATTTACATTAAAGGCAAAACCATGCATGGTAACCCAACGGCTGCAACGAACCCCCATGGCGCATATTTTACGGGCCTTTTCATTATCGGCATCTAACCACACCCCTGTAAAACCAGGATAACGGCCAGCTTCTATCCCATAATCTTTTAAGGTAAGGATAACGGCTTCTTCCAGCGTTCGCAGATATAAATGGATGTCGGTAAAGAAATTATCAAGATCAAGAATAGGATAGCCCACTAGCTGCCCCGGACCATGATAAGTAATATCGCCGCCCCGGTTTATTTTATAGTAGGTTGCCTGTTTATCCTTTAATCCCTGCTCATCCAACAATAAATTTTCGGGATGCCCGCTTTTACCTAGGGTGTAAACATGTGGGTGCTCGCAAAATACAAGATGGTTTGGGGTAGGCTTATTGGTGCTGTTTACACGGTTTTCTGTTTTAATGGCCACCGTTTTATTTAGCAGATCTTCCTGTTTATCCCAGGCTTGCTGATAGTCTGTTAAGCCCCAGTCTGTAAAAATAGTTGGCTTTAAATCTGTTGCAATTGCTTTTTCCACTGTCTCGTTCATCTCCATTTATTTTAAGAATTGCTGGCTACATAGCCTAACATGTAACTGTCTTTGGTTTTAAAGTAATTAACGGTCAGCTCTCGCGTACCTGTTGGCAGTTCTACCAATGCATTTAGCGAGCCTTCGTTTTTTAACTTAAAAGGTTTAATATGGATATGCTGTTTAAATTCTAAACCCTTTTTGCCATGCCACTTATAAATAGCTTCTTTAGCGCACCACGCAACATATAAGCCATCGGTATTATCACCAATCTGTTTCTGGGCAAGTTCTACATCGCTTAAAAACTTGTGTTTAATGCTTTTTATCTTGTGCTTAATCAGTTCGATATCGACACCTACCGCATGATCTTTGCTAATCATTACGGCAGCATAATCATAAGAGTGGCTTAACGAAATATGATAGTCGAAGTTAACCAGATAGGGCTTGCCATGTTCATCAAACTGACAGTCAATATACTCGGTTGTATTAAGCATTGTTCTCAATAGTAATCTTGTGCTTAACCAGTGCAGTAACCGCTTGCCGCTGTTTAATGAAGAAATAATGTCATGTTCATGCTGCTTAAGCTGCAGTCCGGCCAACAATTCTTCCTCCGTTTCTTCAATTTTCCAAATTGCTAAAACAGAATGCTGATCAATATTTTTATTGTAAATTATTGGCATTGATTAAATTGGAGATTACATGCAAAATTATCTTAAATAAATGATAATTTAGGCCAAAAATACGTATAAAAATGATATTATCTGATAGCAGGATATTAGAAGAAATTGAGAAGGGAACAATCATCATTGAGCCTTTTAAACGCGAATGTTTAGGAACCAACTCTTATGATGTGCACTTAGGGAAATACCTGGCTACTTATAAAAGCCGTGTGCTTGATGCGAAAGCGCACAATGAAATTGAACATTTTGAAATCCCTAAAGATGGTTATGTCCTTCATCCAGGTACACTATATCTTGGTGTTACTTTAGAATATACCGAAACACACGGACATGTGCCTTTCTTAGAAGGTAAAAGCAGTACCGGCCGCTTAGGTATCGATATCCATGCAACAGCAGGTAAAGGCGATGTTGGTTTTTGTAATACCTGGACATTAGAAATATCAGTAGCACAACCTGTAAAAATTTATGCCGGAATGCCTATTGGCCAATTGATTTATTTTGTTGTTGAAGGTAAGATCGAAACGATGTACAATTCAAAAGGTAATGCCAAGT
Organism: Pedobacter sp. 22163; assembly: GCF_052045595.1. Taxonomy (NCBI): domain Bacteria; kingdom Pseudomonadati; phylum Bacteroidota; class Sphingobacteriia; order Sphingobacteriales; family Sphingobacteriaceae; genus Pedobacter; species Pedobacter sp. 22163. Next base: position 68,028 of record NZ_JBQEPM010000004.1, read on the forward strand.
ACAACAACAAAACCACCAGACCGGTAGAAAGTATGATGTGGAAGAATAAGTTTTAGAGATTGCTTAACTGCCGACAGCCAATTGAAAACTGGTATCTTTTTCTTTTTTTGGAAATGAAAGGGAGTGTGCTATGGCTGCTTTAGCCCCGCCATTCGCTATGGTCCCGATAGAAGGAATCGGGAGCCGCCGCTACTGTCGGGTTTATGATTGGCAGTCTGTTCTCCGTGGTCCAAACATTGTTCCCAAACCCGATTGTCGTGAATGCCGATTTTTCATCGGCAGAAACAAAAGCGGGGCTGGTGAGGCCAGGTGATCAGAATCTCTCATTTCCAAATCAATAGCCTAAAAGAATATTTTTCTTTTGGAAATGAAAGCTTTGTGCTATGGTTGCTGTTGGGTTTTATGAACAACGGGCGGATAAGGTCAAGCACACTGAACCCTTCATTTTTCAAATCCATATTGATAAATTAATGTGTTTTTTTAACTGTGAACTAAAAATTTAGATTGAAACTAAATTTCATGGTATCTTCATAAAAATATGCCTTAGGTTTTGTACCTTGACACATATTTATTTGTTACCCAACCACATGAAACTCAAAATTACTCTCGCAATCAGTTTTCTATCTCTACTTATTGTTTTAGCCGCATTTAAAATGGATGATGATCCATTTAGTCAGCTCTTGCAAAAACTCGAAGATTACACCAGTAAATACCCACAAGAAAAAGTTCACCTTCACCTAGATAAACCTTACTATGCCATTGGCGATGATATTTGGTTCAAAGCTTATGTTGTAAATACCAAAACTTCGGCCCCTTCGGGCATTAGTAAGATCCTGTATGTGGAGCTGATAAATGAAAAAGATTCGCTAAAAAAACTGGTTAAGTTACCTATTATGGGAGGTATTACCTGGGGCGATTTTAAGTTAACAGATTCACTTGGTGAGGGCAATTATAGAATTAGGGCCTATACCAATTACATGCGGAATTTTGGCACCGAATTTTTTTACGATAAGACAATTAAGATCGGAAATAGCTGGGCTAACAAAGTTTTTACAAAAACTTCTTACAGTTTTACCAAAGAGAACAATGCAGATAAAGTAACGGCAACTGTTCATTTCGAAGATAAAAATGGCGTGGCTTACAGTGAAAATGAAGTGAGTTATGAGGTCCAGTTAGATTATCGTACCGTTACAAAGGGTAAAGTTAAAACAAGTTTAACAGGTGATGCGGTAATTAGCTTCACAAACAATCAATCTTTCCAGAATAAATCGGGGAAAATTATTGCGACCATCGCGCTGGATAATAAACAAAAAGTAATCAAATCTATCCCCATAACTTCCACTTCTAACAATGTTGATGTACAGTTTATGCCAGAAGGGGGGACGCTTGTTGAAGAATTGCCGCAAAAGATTGCCATTAAGGCTGTTAATGCCGATGGCCGCGGCGAAGATGTAGAAGGAAGTATTGTAGATGAAGGTGGAAATGAAGTAACCAGTTTTGCCACCAATTATTTAGGCATGGGTAACTTTGTGTTTAACAATCAGGCCGGTAAGTCATATTCGGCAAAAGTTAGATTTAAGGATGGATCAGAAAAAACGTTGAAATTACCTGTGGCCGTTAAAAGTGCTTATGCACTTTCTGTAAATGCTTTAGATACAGGTAAAGTGGTGATTAAAATTATGGCCAGTGCCGATCTTGTGAATGGCGATGAACTAAAAGTTGTGGCGCAGCATGGTGGCAATGTATATTATGGCTCGAAAGCTAAAATGGATAAACAGGTACTAGTGGCCAATATTCCAAAAAAGAACCTGCCAACTGGTATTGTGCAGTTTACTTTATTTTCAAGTACTAATCAACCTTTGGCAGAGCGGTTGGTTTTTATTAATAACAAGGCCGAATTAATAGACGTATCGATTAACACATCAGGCGTTTCTAGTTCAAAAAGAGGAAAAGCAGCCTTTACTTTCGATGCGACTAATGTTAATAAACCCATTTTAGGTAGTTTTTCGGTTGCTGTAACCAATGCATCAAAAGTAACACCTGATGAAAATAATGAGTCGAATATTCTCACTTCGTTGTTGCTTACCTCCGATTTAACCGGATACGTAGAAAAGCCCAATCACTATTTTTTAAAAGATGATCTTCAAACACAAAAGGAACTCGATAACTTAATGCTTACCCAAGGCTGGAGAAGATTTCTTTGGAAAAACATTATCAATAGTGTTGGTCCGAATATAACCTATAAACCCGAGCAGTCTATTACCATTAGCGGAACGGTAATGAAGGGCAATAAACCTGTGCCTGGTGGTAAGGTAATGCTAATGGCTACAAAAGGAACGGTGTACATTTTGGATACGGTAACCAATGCCGAAGGAAAATTTGTTTTCGATAATTTAAGTTTTGGCGATAGTACAAAATTTGTTGTTCAGGCAAGAACTAAAACAGAAAGGAAGTTTGTAGATATTAATCTTGATATCGTTCCCGGGCAGATTGTAACCAGGAATAAAAATGGAGCCGATGTAGATATCAATGTGAATAATACTTTGATGAAGTATATTAAAGAAAGCGATAACTATTTTAATGAGATGACCCGTTTAGGCTTGCTGGAGCGGACCATTAAACTCGAAGAAGTAACCATTACCGAAAAGAAAAACCCAGCGAAAAACTCATCCAACCTAAATGGTGCAGGAAGAGCCGATTTCGTAATGACAGCTGATCAGCTATCTACCTGTGTTACCCTTTCACAATGTTTGCAAGGGCGGTTACCAGGAGTAATATTTAGGGGCAATATACCTTACCTTATGCGTAGTCAGGAAACGCCTATACAGATTATTGTTGATGGTATGCAGATGGAAGCTGATTTTCTGGATAATGTTGTTCCTAGCGATGTAGAATCTATCGAGCTTTTAAAAAGTATAGGAAATACAGCAATCTATGGTTCGCGGGGAGGAGGAGGTGTAATTATTATCACTACTAAACGTGGTGACGGGGGAAGAAGTACCGCTCGTTATGCACCTGGAATTGTAACCTTTAATCCAAAAGGATTTACGATTTCAAGAGAGTTTTATTCGCCGAAATATGATGCGGCAAGTTCAAGTAGCAGGGCCGATTTAAGAACAACTATTTATTGGAATCCACAGGTTGTTACAGATAAAGATGGAAAAGCACAATTCGAATTTTATAATGCAGATGAGCCTGGAACCTACCGTGTAGTAATAGAAGGAATAGACGCTATCGGGCATTTGGCAAGAAAAGTTTACACTTATGATGTTAAATAGAGAAAAATAGATAAATTTGAATTAGTATGCATGCATAGTTTATGTTGCGGTATATTTATCATGATACTAGATTTCAAATCTTGATACTATTTAGAATATGAATACAATAAAAGTAAGTGTTAAAGATCGCCTGGCAACTATTACGTTAGATAGAGGTAAATCGAATGCCTTAAACCGTGAATTGATTACCGAGCTTGACGATATGCTTAGAAATATTACCGGCGATGATAATATTGGCGGTGTAATTTTAACCGGTACAGCACCTTTCTTTTCTGCCGGATTGGATTTAGTAGAACTTTATAACTACAACGAAGAAGAAGCTAAATCTTTCTGGCAGTTGTTTTTAGGTTTCACCGCCAATATGGTTTCATTTAAAAAACCGATGGTAGCCGCAATTAGTGGGCATAGCCCGGCCGGTGGATGCGTAATGGCATTGGCATGCGATTATCGCGTAATGGCAGAAGGACAATACATTATTGGACTAAATGAGGTGCCGGTAGGTATTATTGTGCCAAATAGTATTTTTCAATTGTATGCGTTTTGGTTAGGTAAGGCTGAAGCCAGTCGCAGTTTACTTTCGGGTAAACTTTACAGTCCCGAAGAAGCTTTAAAAGTCGGTTTGGTTGACGAACTTGTGAAAAATGAAAGTTTGTTAACGGCTGCAGAGCGTAAGATTAAGAAATACATGGAGCTCGAAAGTAATACCTGGTCGCAAAGCAAATTAAATATCCGTGAGGAATTAATTGCTGCAGTAACCGCAGATCAATCTGCTACTTTAGAAAAAATGTTAGCACAGTGGTGGTCGCCGGCAACACGCCATATTTTAAAAACAATTTTAGCTAACCTGCAGCGGAAATAAGTTTGGAGTTCGGAGCTGTGCGTTTGGAGTAGATTACTCGGTTTAAACAACTGAGCATTACTACAGCACGGTTAACCAGTTTAAAACAATTAACCATTCCCAGCAATTTAGCTTTAACAAAGCTCAACAATTAACCAGTTAACCAATATATTATGTTCAGTTATAATGCACCAATGCTCAGAGAAGACGCTTTAAAAGGAAAAACCATTGTAATTACAGGTGGAGGAACGGGTTTAGGGAAAGCAATGGGCGTATATTTCTTGAAATTGGGAGCCAACCTCGTAATCACAAGCAGAAAACAGGATGTACTACAAAAAACTGCCGATGAAATGGAAGAAAAAACAGGCGGCAAAGTATTGGCAGTTGCCTGTGATGTTAGAGAAGTAGCACAGGTAGAAAATGTATTGGCCAAAACTTTAGAAAGATTTGGTTCTGTTGATGTACTATTGAATAATGCTGCGGGTAATTTCATCTCTCCAACCGAACGGTTATCAGCCAATGCATTTTCATCCATTATCGATATCGTTTTAAAAGGAACGGTTAACTGTACACTTACCTTTGGTAAACACTGGATTAAGGAAAAACAAGCGGCAACAGTTTTAAATATAATTACCACTTATGCTTTTACAGGCTCGGCCTATGTTGTGCCTTCGGCTTGTGCAAAAGGTGGCGTTTTAGCACTAACAAGATCTTTGGCCGTAGAGTGGGGTAAATATGGTATTCGCACCAATGCAATTGCACCTGGTCCATTCCCAACTAAAGGCGCATGGGAGCGTTTATTACCTGGTGATTTAGCCAAAAAATTCGATTTCAAAAACCGTGTACCTTTGAAAAGAGTTGGAGATCATCAGGAACTCGCCAATTTAGCTGCATTTCTGGTGAGCGATTTCTCTGGATACATTAATGGCGAAGTAATTACCATTGATGGTGGCGAATGGTTACAGGGAGCAGGCCAGATGAATGGTTTGGAAGCAATCCCGAACGAAATGTGGGATATGCTCGAACAAATGACAAGAAGCGCCAAGTAAAGCAGAATGATAAATGTGATCAATCGCAGTAATCAATTATTACCACAAAGAATACTTACCTGGTTTATTGCATTGGTTTGGCTTGCAAACGGATTGTTTTGCAAAGTGTTAGGTCTTGTGCCTCGCCATGAGCAGATCGTTGCCAGAATTCTATTGCCGGCCTATAGCCATAGCTTTACAGTTCTTATCGGCATATCAGAAATTTTAATGGCAATCTGGATTTTGAGCAGTTTCAAAACCAAACTAAATGCTATTGTTCAGATTGTAATAGTCGCGACGATGAACACCATCGAATTTATACTTGCACCAGATCTGTTGCTTTGGGGCAAATTTAATTCGCTCTTTGCATTTATATTTATTCTGGTTGTGTTTATCAATGGGTTTTATTTTAGCAAAAAATAACGCAACAGGCATTATGTTCTCATTTCTGAAAAACCACCCATTCGCAGTCGATGCATTTTTTGAAAACGCTCTAGTATTAACGTTTGCTGTTCCAAAAGCAGAATTAGAACACCTTATTCCGGAATGTTTAACACTGGATACCTTTGAAGATAAATGGGCTTTCATTGCTATCGCTATGGTTCAGACGAAAAATTTGCGACCAAAAGGCTTTCCTGAATTTATGGGTAACGATTTTTTTCTTATTGGTTATCGCGTATTTGTGCGTTATACAAACAAAGCCGGAAAAAATCTTCGCGGCTTGTATATTTTAAAATCAGAAACGAATAAAAAGAAAATGGAATTTATGGGCAATATTTTTACTCATTACAATTATACCACAACAGATATATCGCTAATTGACAGAGAAAATACTAAAGAAATTACTTCAACCAATTCTAATTTTAAAATCGTAATCGATAAAACAGATCATGACGTTGCCTTGCCCGAAGATTCGCCATTTGCCGATTGGAAGGAAGCCAGAAGATTTGCAGGACCTTTGCCCTTTACATTTACTTACAACAAAAAAAACAGAGAAGTTTTGATTATTGAAGGGGTTAGGCAAAACTGGGAACCAGCTCCCATAAAAATCGCCAGTTATAACTTCGGGTTTTTAAATTCATTGAATCTAAATGGACCGATTTTAGCAAATGCCTTTGACATTCAAAACATCCCTTATTATTGGAAAAGAGGAAAAATTGAAAAATGGAAGTAAAAAGAAGAAAATTTCAGGGCGTATTGAACATTTTAAGTTTTAACAGGCATTTTTACATATTTGGTCTCATTGCTTTATTGTTAGTGATAGTTAGCCAAATAGTATTGCAATGGCCTGGTGTCCTGTTTTGGATAATTATTTTAGCTTTTCTATATGGTCTTTTAATGCCCTTAATCGTATCTGCATATGTTTACGACTTTTCTGGCTATTATCATTTCGATTGGTTAAAAAAAACTGGTATTTCAAATTCAAATCCAGATTTAATCCTAAATATTAATGCCGGTTTTGATGAAACAAGCTTCATTCTTGAAAGTCATTTTCCACAAGCAACTTTAAAGGTTTTCGATTTTTACAATCCTGAAAAACATACTGAGCAGGCAATAATCAGGGCAAGGAAAGTAAGTTTAATGTTTTCTGGTACAGCACAGATATCCGCAGATTTTATTCCTTTGGACGATAAATCTGTTGATATTATATTCCTGTTGTCAGCTGCCCACGAAATAAGATCACAGCAAGAGAGAATTGTTTTTTTAAAGGAATGTTATCGGTTGTGTAAACCAACAGGTAAGGTAATTATGGTAGAACATTTACGGGATTTGCCCAATTTTATAGCTTTTTCTATTGGTTTTACACATTTTTTCTCAGGGAGAGTTTGGCGAAAAGCATTTAAAACAGCAGGTTTTTCTTCTTTGTCTGAAACGAAATTCACGCCATTTATGTCTGTTTTTAACTGTTGCCCTTGATTTAAATGCAAATACACATATTAATAATTGGTGCTCTTCTGGTTGCATTGGCACTTGTTCACATTATTTTTCCGAGATACTTTAATTGGGAAAGTGAACTTAAATTGCTGAGTTTAATAAACAGACAAATGATGCTGGTGCATACCTTTTTTGTTGCGCTTACCGTATTTCTAATGGGCTTACTCTGTTTAACCTCATCAAACGAATTAATACAGACGGATCTTGGAAGAAAGATATCGCTCGGTTTGGGCTTATTTTGGACTACCAGATTCTTTATTCAGTTTTTTGTTTACTCCAGGGATTTGTGGAAAGGTAAGCTATTCGAAACCACCGTCCATGCCATGTTTTCTATTCTTTGGGCATATTTTAGCTCCGTATTCCTCTTTATTTTTTTTAAATACTGAGTAGTTTAGTTCAAAAGTACTTTATCGTAAAGTCTTACCACTTCATACTGGGCTACTTGATGGTAAAATATTATCTTTGCCGATATGAATATCTTACTTTTAGGGTCAGGCGGCAGAGAAAGCACATTCGCTTGGAAAATGAGCCAGTCTTCGCACTGCAATAAACTAATTATTGCTCCAGGTAACGGTGGTACAGGAGCTTATGGTACAAACATCAACATCAATGTAAACGATTTTGACGCCATTAAAAAAGTAGTGCTTACCGAAAACATCGAACTCGTTGTTGTAGGTCCGGAAGAACCTTTAGTAAATGGTATTCACGATTTTTTCCTTGCTGATAAAGCTATTGCCCACATTCCAGTTATCGGACCTAAAAAAGAAGGAGCGATTCTAGAAGGGAGTAAAGATTTTTCTAAACAGTTTATGGAGCGCCATGGTATTCCAACTGCGGCTTCAAAATCTTTCACACCCGAAACTTTAGAAGATGGCTTGGCTTATTTGCAAAACCATGCTTTACCGGTTGTTTTAAAGGCCGATGGTTTGGCAGCAGGTAAAGGTGTGTTAATCTGTACCGAAACCATCGAGGCTCAGGAAGAATTAAAACTGATGCTTGGCGGTAAATTTGGTGCAGCTGGGGCAACAGTGGTAATTGAAGAATTTTTAAGCGGGATAGAACTTTCGGTATTTATTTTAACCGATGGCGAAAATTATATCACACTGCCTTCAGCTAAAGATTATAAACGGATTGGCCAGGGCGATACCGGTTTAAATACTGGTGGTATGGGTTCAGTTTCACCGGTTCCTTTTGCCACACCAGAATTTTTGGCTAAAGTAGAAGAGCGGATTATTAAGCCAACAGTTGAGGGTTTAAAGAAAGATAATATTGATTATACAGGTTTCATCTTCTTCGGACTGATAAAAGTAGGAGAAGAGCCATTTGTAATCGAATACAATGCACGTATGGGCGATCCTGAAACAGAGAGTGTGATCCCTAGAGTTGAAAACGACTTGGTAGAGTTGTTTTTAGCTACTGCCAACAAACAATTAAACCAGGTGAGTTTGGTTATTTCCGAGCAAACAGCTGCTACTGTAATGATTGTGGCAGGTGGTTACCCAGGCGATTACCTAAAAGGTAAAGCCATTACCGGAATTGAAAACCTACGCCACTCTAATGCGTTCCATGCCGGAACATTGTTAGAAAATGATGTGGTAAAAACAAATGGAGGAAGGGTAATTGCAATTACCAGTTTGCAAAAAGATTTGTTTACTGCCTTACAATCAGCAACCGCTGATGCTGGCAGAATTTATTTCGATGGCAAATATTTCAGAGAAGATATCGGTTTTGACTTAATTTAAAAAAATATAAGTTGAAAAAAATACTCAAAAAGATTTCCGAAATCGCAATTAAACAAGGAGAGTTTAGTTTTACAGCCGAACAGATCGAAACAAAATGGCTAGGCAATCAACCTGCCACCTTAGCCGAAATACAAGAAGCTGAAGTAAGATTGGGCGTAACGCTTCCAACGGATTATAAAGAATTTCTGTTGATTACCAATGGATTTACTACGCCAAATGAACACGTTGATCCATCGTTTTCAAAAGCAAGCGATATCGCATTTCTAAAGGATGTGGATCCGCAGTTGATTGAGATCTGGACAGAAAATGATGAGTTGCTAGAAGTAGCCATTAAACTGGCCAGAAGCATTATTGTTGCCGGCTTAGGAGAAGAGCAATATTTTCTTCTAATCCCGCCCATAATCGAAAATGCAGATTGGGAATACTGGAAATTTGCATCATGGATTCCAGGAGAAGATCCTTACGAAGGACTTGAAAATTATTTCATTAACGTATTTGATTTCTTAAAATCTGCATAATACGTTTTCGTACAAACAAATAAAGCCCCAATCAAAATTGAGGCTTTATTTGTTTTGAATGCTTTTTATTTCGATTTGCTTCCCAGCAATTCTTGAAGTTTATCTTGTAAAGCTTGTTCTCTTAATCCTTTTGCAATAATTTTACCTGTTGGATCAATCAAGAAATTAGCTGGGATTGATTGAATGCCATACATTTGAGCCACTTCATTGCTCCAGCCTTTTAAATCAGATACATGTGTCCAGGTTAACTTATCAGCCTCAATGGCTTTCTGCCACGCTGCTTTGGTAGTTCTGGTATTTCCTCCATCTAAAGAAACACCCAAAACAGTAAAGCCTTTATCTTTAAATTTGTTGTAAGCCACTACCACATTTGGATTTTCCTGACGGCATGGTCCACACCAAGATGCCCAAAAATCTACCAGTACATATTTACCTTTAAAATCGGATAATTTAACAGGTTTGCCAGCAGTATCAACTTGCGTAAAGTCCATAGCCATGGCACCTACAGCGGTTTTTCTTCCAGCATCGAATATTTGAGCAATTTTTTTACCTGTCGTAGTTGCCTTCAGTTCTGGCGATAATCCAACAAAAGCTTTTTCTGCTGCTGTTGCCTGATCAGGATCTGCTGCCAATTGGCTAATTGCGCTTAAGCTGATAAAAGATTTTGGATTGCCGTTGGCATACTGTAATAATAATGGAGCCATTCCAGCAGCTTCTTTTTCATAGCGGGCACCTAAAGCGCCCATAACAGCTTTATCTTGTTTTTGCTCGGGTGTATAGGCTGCATATTCTGCATTAATTGCATCAAGTTTATCTGCTACAGGTTTAGTTAATGCTTTTAATTTCTTTGCATCGTCATTAACTGGTGAACCAGTGATTGTTGCTTTCTTTAAAGAATCTGCTGCGGCCAGCTTTATATTTCCTGACTCTATATATAGCGATAAAGCATCTAATTTCTCACCCTGCGCCGGACGGTTTACGTAAGGGTTTTTGTTTAAGAAAAGACTTCCCTGTACAGGGCTCAGCAATGTTCCTTTAAATGCAAAATTGCCATTTGTTACAGTTGTAGAATCGGTGATATTTTTGCCATCACCCTGATAGATCAGATAAACCTTATCTCCGGTTTTCAATCCTTTTATGTCGCCACTTACTGTAAATGGCTTCTGTGCCAATGCTGCAAGAGGCAGTAGTGCCATTGCAGATAATAATATTTTTTTCATCTGTATATTTTTTTTATTGGTGATGAGGTTATCATGATTTGTTGATTTTACTTTGATTTTGAAAATCATGATGTTTCATGAGGTTAGTTTAATCTTGTCCAAAGATAGAAATCTGTACCGCTAAAACGTAAATAGCTGTGTAAAATTATGATAGACTTATTCGTTTAATTATTTAACGCTCAATAGCATTCTCTATCATAACAGGGTTTTTCTAATCCTACTTTGAAATCACATAAGTTTAGTTTAATTTTTGGTAGGTTCTCCACCATAAATCGGGCATTTCGCCATTAACAGCAGTCTGGTAATCATCATATCTGCAAGGCACAAGATGGTAGCGTTCGTTTTTAGATTGCCCTGAAGGGTAAGGGACCTGCATCCACCAGCGGTCTGACTTTTTGCTTTTCACAAACATCATTTCTCCCGAACCGTCTTTTAAACTGGTTCTATAGATCATAAACTGCGATTTCGGTGTAAGCGGAAAATCCTTTTTGCGGGCATAAAATCCATCCACAAAATACCATACCATTTGAGCAAGTAAGAAGGCAGTTTGTCCGTTATTATCATAGGCCGGATTAAACTCGTAAAAACCAATTGAGGTCAACTTATCATTCATGCCGGCATAACGGGCAATACGACAGGCCTCTTCGCCATCAAAACCATTTGGCGTGGTATTCGCATTTGCTGCTGCATCTGCAGAACGGATAGCGCCCATGTCAAAGCTAATCATGTTTGCATTACGGATAATGGGCTCGGTTAAGGTAATATCCTGAGCAAATTCCCCCAAACGGTGTACATCAAAATATAATTTATCCATTACGCTCAAACTTTCTTGGTTTACAAAATAAGTTTGATAACCCACATTGCTAAAATTGAAAAGGTAATTGGGCTGGTGCAGGAAAATTTTGTTCAGGTAACAGTCAGATCGGGTAGCAATTCCCTCATTGTCGTCATCGCCAATGTCAAATTGGTTATCAATAACCACCAGATCTACTTTTTGCTCTAAATCTTCATAACCCAGGTATTGGCCATAGGTTAAGTCTTGTCCACCGCCAATAATGATCGGAATAATGTCTTTTTTAATCAGTTCCGAAACCACCATCTTGATGGCAATGTAGGTATCGGCAATGGTTGCACCGTGTTTAATATTGCCTAAATCGACAATTCTGCTATTAAAAGCACCTTCGTTGAGTTTATAAAACTTCTCTCTAAAATAATCGGGTGCCAGGGCAGAACCTTCATTATTAACGGCGCCTCTTCCATCAAGCACCCCAAAAATTGCCAGATCGTAGGTATGCTCCTCAAAATCGGGGAACGATTCGGTGTAAATCTGCGCTTTTAACCCCAGCTGGCTTGTAAAAAATCCTTGTTTGGGTGTAAAACTATCAGGGTTTATAGGGGAAAAGAAATCCGTTAATGACATATATTTAAAACTCTCGGCTCAAATATCTATTTTTGAATGCGTATTTCCACATATAGCTCGAAAAAAATAAAATGATACTGGTAACCGGAGGAACTGGATTTTTAGGATCTGAATTAATTAAGCAGTTAACCGATAGCGGTTTAGCTGTTCGGGCCTTGAGGCGGGAGAAATCTAAAATCCCTTTGCTAATTCAAAATATCCCACTCATCGAATGGTTTGAGGCTGATATAAACGAGCCTTCTGTACTGGAAGATGCCTTTATCGGGATTACCAAAGTTTACCATTGCGCAGCTTTTGTATCCTTCAATCCAAAAGATAAAAAGCAGCTTTTTCATGTAAACATAGAAGGAACCTCGAACATTGTAAATCTTTGTGCCGAAAACAATTGCCGTTTATTGCACGTAAGCTCAGTTGCTGCGTTAGGAAATGCTAAAAAGGGCAATAAAATTACTGAAAAAGACTTTTGGGAATATGATGCCAGAGCACACGCCTATGGTTTATCGAAATACGAGGGTGAGATGGAAGTTTGGCGGGGTATTACCGAAGGATTAGACGCTATTATTGTCAACCCATCGGTAATTATCGGTAAAAACGCGGGCTTTGAGGGGAGTGGGGCAATTTTTAAACTTGTAAAAGGTGGTTTTCCATTTTATACCGATGGGGCTTCTGGTTTTGTAGATGTTGAAGATGTGGCCAAAGTGATGATCTTGTTAATGGAGGCGGAAGTTTCGGGAGAACGGTATATCATTTCTGCCAATGATTATCATTATAAAGATCTGTTCAGCGAAATTGCACAGGGTTTTGGCGTTAAAGCACCAAAAAGAGAGGCAAAATCATGGATGCTCGGAATAGCCTGGAGGGCCCTAAAATTTGCATCCATATTCACTGGTAAACAGCCTTCCATCACTAAAGATGCTGCAAAGAGCAGTTTAACCTTAAGTTATTACAATAACAATAAAATAAAAACGGAAACAGGTATTACCTTTAAACCAGTTGCCGAAAGCATAAAAGAAATTACCCAACATTTAAGATAATGCCCAAACAGAAAGCCTATTACATCATCGATTTTGATAGTACCTTTACGCAGGTAGAAGCACTTGATGAACTTGCCCGAATTTCGCTAAAGAACCACCCTGATAAAGAAGCGATTTTCCAAAAAATTGAAGATTATACCAATTTTGCCATGGAAGGAAAACTTTCCTTCTCCGAAAGTTTAGCCCAACGTGTTAAGCTTCTTGAAGCTAACGAAGATCATTTAAAACAACTCATCAAACATTTGAAAAAGAAAGTATCTACCTCTTTTTCGCGTAATGCCGAGTTTTTTAAAAAACATGCCGATGAAGTGCTGATTGTTTCTGGCGGGTTTAAGGAATTTATTACGCCTGTAGTGAGCCAATACCACATTAAAAAGGAAAATATTTATGCCAATACCTTTGTAACCACTGGCGATGGTAAAATTATAGATTACGATCATGCCAATCCATTAAGTGAAGAAGGTGGCAAAGTAAAATTACTTCAGCATTTAAAGCTCGAAGGCGAATTATTCGGTATTGGTGATGGATATTCTGATTTCCAGCTGCGCGAAAGCGGTATCATCAATAAGTTTTTTGCATTTACAGAGAATATAGCCCGCGAAAGTATTGTTTCTAAAGCAGACCATGTAACACCAAGCTTCGATGAGTTTTTGTATGTAAACGATCTGCCGCGTGCAATTTCTTATCCAAAAAACAGAATTCTTTGTTTGGTAATTGGCGATGTTGACCCTTTAACCATATCCATTCTTAAAAATGACGGTTTATCTATTCGCCATAAAACTTCTTTCGAAGAGAAATATGTAAAAGACGTGGGAATTATCTTGCTAGCCGATGGCGAGAAAATAGACAAAGAACAGTTAAAAAATGCCGCTAAGCTTAAAACCATCGGATATTTGGGAAATGCGAAAAATAAAATAGACCTCGATTTATGTACTAAACAAGGTATTGTTGTTTTCGATGACCCTAAAAATAATCCACGTAATATAGATTTTATCCCGAAACGGGTTGCCGATTTTATGAATACCGGAGCAACTTATCTGAGCAGCAATTTTCCTAACTTACAATTGCCGAAAATTGAGAAATCGCACCGTTTAATTCACATTCACAAAAACGTCCCGGGTATTATGGCGAAAATCAATACTGTTTTTGCCAAGCACGACATCAATATTGTGAGCCAGTTTTTAATGACCAATCCTGAAATTGGCTATGCCATTACCGACATCAATGCGCAGTACGATAAACAATTGTTCAAATCACTTAAAAAGATCGAGCAAACGATAAAATTTAGGGTGCTGTATTAACTTTCATGCTGTCATTCTGAGTGCAACGAAGAATCTATGTGCTTTCTTATGCTTGCCCTCATAAAGTACTGCCTTTTTAGTGCTTTGGTGGTGATAGATTCTTCACTGCGTTCAGAATGACAATAACGCTTTTCTCTATACGCCTAGCACCCCACGCGCTTCGCTACCTCAAAAACTGATGCCTCTTCAGCAACAAATGCTTAGGTGCACCTATTGTTTGCGACCGATAAATTCCTGTGTGGCCTGAAAATAAGTAAGCTGTAACGCAGGCTAAGGCGATATAAATTCCAGATGAGGTGCCAAATAACTCTATACCCATAAAAATACAAGCCAAAGGGGTATTCGCTGCCCCTGCAAAAACGGCTACAAAGCCCATTCCTGCCAACAGTCCAACAGGTAAGGGCATAAAGAAACTCAAAAAACTACCCAGTGTGGCCCCAATAAAGAAAAGTGGAGTAACTTCGCCGCCCTTAAACCCTGCACTCAAGGTAAAAGCTGTTAAAAATAATTTGATCGCAAATGTATAATACGCTTCTTGTTGAACAAAGGATTCTGAAATAACCGGAATACCCAAGCCGATATAGCGTGTATTTCCGATCAGGTAAATAATGCCAATTAAAATTAGTCCACCAATAAATGGCCTTAATGGTGGGTATTTAATTTTACTGAAAAGACTTGATAAGCCATGGTTTAAGGCCGAAAAAGATCTCGCCACCAGTCCAAATAATATTCCAGCACCTAAGGATAACAGTAAATTGATCGAATTCATTTCCGGCACCAGAGAAATGGAATAATGGGTGTGCCCAACACCCCAGCTTTTGCAGGCATAATCGGCAATAATTGCAGTAATAAATGAAGGAAGAATTGAACTGTAGGTTAAACTTCCAATAACGAAAACTTCCAATCCGAATACAGCACCAGCTAAAGGTGTTCCGAAAACAGAGGCAAAGCCAGCACTGATCCCGCAGATGAGGATCACTTTTCGATCTCTGGCTTTAAGTTTAAACAGTTTCGTAAACTGATCGGCAAAGGCTCCTCCAATTTGCACAGCTGTACCCTCTCTTCCAGCTGATCCGCCAAATAAATGGGTAATAATTGTGCCTGCAAAAATGAGTGGTGCCATGATCAGCGGAATCACATTTTTGGGCGATTGTAATTCTTCAATCAAGAGGTTGTTGCCCTTTACAACGGCTGCACCCCAATAATGATAAGCCAGGCCAATGAGTATACCTGCGATTGGTAAAAAGGCGATAATCCAGAGGTGTTGTTCACGGTAATTGGTTGCCCAGTTTAAAGTTTCTAAAAACAGGGCAGAGGCAGAGCCTATAATCCCACCCAATATTGCAGAAATCAATAGCCACTTTAATGTGCTAATTAAGAGTAATCCGAAGTCGAGTTTAATGAAATGTTTAATAGACAGAAGAAATCCTTCTGTTAGTTTTTTAACAGGCATTTGAATTCAATTTTAAATAAAAATCGTAGGAGTCATCAGCCTGTTTGGGCGGTTTTGGCGGTACTCCATCGCCATTGTTCCAAATGTATAAAATTTAGTTATTTGTTGCAAAATCTTTATCACCTTTGTGCAGCTAACTTTAAACCATGGATTTCACACCCGAAATAAAAGACAAACTACATCAACTGCAGGAAAAGTATACGGCAATGGGGCAAGATATGGCATCGTACCTCGATGGGCTTTTATATGCCGATTTCTTAACCTATTGGGACTACATTCATTTGGATACTTTACTGAGCTTACAGAATCCTAAAACACCAATTCCAGATGAAGAGATTTTCATCATGTACCATCAAATCACAGAACTTTATTTTAAGCTTGCACTACACGAATGCAGGCAGATTGCTGAACATGAAAATTTAACCGCCGAATTTTTTACTGCACGCGTAAAACGGATCAATGCTTATTTTAATGCCTTAACCACTTCTTTCGAGGTGATGGTTGATGGGATGGAGAAAGAGCAGTTCCTGAAATTCCGCATGTCGTTATTACCTGCCAGTGGATTCCAATCTGGCCAGTACCGGATGATCGAGATCTGTGCTACAGATTTTATCCAGTTGGTAGATAAAAGCAAACGCGAAGAATTAAGTACTGCAACTATAGAAGAACAATTCGAAAATATTTACTGGAAATTCGGTGCAACCGAACTCTCTTCAGGTAAGCAAACTTTAACCTTAAAGCAATTTATTAAAAAGTATGCTGCTCAGTTTCTACAACTGGCTAAAGATCGTACTTTAACTAATTTTTCTGCTTTATACCATCAATTGCAAGCGAATGGAGCCGATGTTTCTGCCCTTGCAGAGGAGTTGCGTAAGTTAGATTTGTATGTAAATGTAGAATGGCCTTTATCGCACTACAAATCGGCCGTACGTTATTTGGAGAAAGATCCGGTTGATATTGCAGCAACAGGTGGAACCAACTGGCAAAAGTATCTGCCTCCGCGTTTTCAGAAGAGAATCTTTTATCCGTTCTTATGGACGGGCGAGCAAATGGAAGAATGGGGTAAAGGCTGGGTGCTTAGTGTACTTAAAACACTCAAAAACAAAGATTAATATTGCAAAAAGCTATTAAAAAAGCCTCTTTTTTCTTAATTTGCGCGAAATAATTAATGACAGAAGGAGTGAATTATTGAATTAAAGAATGAGCGGATAAAACACTCAATCATTCGATCATTCACCCATTCAAAATTCAAATACAATGACCGAGACATTAGATATAAAAATCACCAAAGCAGTGCAAACACGTTTGGCTGTTACTGATTTTTCGCAATTACCGTTCGGTAAGGTTTTTACCGATCACATGTTTACTGCCGACTACGAAGATGGCGAATGGAAAAATTTACAGATTCTTCCTTATGGCCCAATTCCGATGAGCCCGGCAATTTCTGCACTTCATTACGGACAGGCGATTTTCGAAGGATTAAAGGCTTACCGCCAGCCAGATGGTAAAATTAGTGTTTTCCGTGCTGATAAAAACTTCGAACGTTTTAACAAATCAGCCGCCAGAATGTCGATGCCGGGCATTCCTGAAGAAATTTTTATGCAGGGTTTGGCCGCATTAATCAATGTTGATGAGAAGTGGGTGCCTAATCAAGAAGATTATGCTTTATACATCCGCCCGGTAATGTTTGCAATGGATCCTTATTTGGGGGTTAAGGCGTCTGATACCTATAAATTTGCTTTATTAACCACCCCAACTGGCCCATATTACAGCAGTGCATTAAAGGTTAAAATCGAAACTGAATTTACTCGTGCAGACGAAGGTGGTGTAGGCTTTGCCAAAACTGCTGGAAATTACGCACGTTCATTATATCCTTTCGAGCAAGCAAAAAAAGAAGGTTACGATCAATTGATCTGGACAGATTCGGTAACGCATGAGTTTATTGAAGAAGCTGGAACGGCCAACTTACTTTTCGTAATTAATGGCAAATTGGTTACACCGTCAGTACGTAGTACGGTTTTGGATGGTGTAACGCGTGATACTATTATTAAACTGGCTAAAGATGCCGGAGTAGAAGTTGAAGAACGTAGGGTTTCTGTTAAAGAAGTGATCGAAGGAATTGAAAATGGTAGCTTAACTGAGGCTTTTGCCGCAGGAACTGCAGCTACAGTAACGCATGTAGGCGAAATGGGCTTTAATGGTCAGATCTATAAATTGACCGACCCATCTACAAGACATATTTCTAATGGCATTGCTAAAAAATTAAACGATATCCGTTATGGTTTAGCACCTGACGAATTTGGTTGGAACTGGGTAATCTAAGATCACCGTTCATAAAATATAAACCCCGATACAGCATATGCATCGGGGTTTCTTTATTTATAATATCTTCATTTCGAGCGGAGTGTAACGCAGTCGCTAACTTCGGTCTTCGGACCCCGGACTTTCTTTTATTTATCCAAAATCACTACGCCTTTAGCTTCGAAAGCCAATTCTTTTTTAGGATCGGTAATTTTGGCTACTTCTTCAGGAGATTTTTTAGCATCTTCTGCATAGTGGCGTAAAGTTTCTACCGAGATGGTTTGTTTCTTTGCTAATCCATCCAAAACTACTTTTTTGCCCACAATGTCCATCGGCATAAAGAATGCATAATCTTTAAAAGTTACCCGCATTGGATCGCCATTAGGCATCTCTAAAGTCATCCAGCAGCCCTTTTTCTTACACACATCTACCACCTTGCCTTCGATTTTCATATCGGTAATTTTTTTATCCCCCATGGCAGCTTCCATCTTTGCAGCTGGTTTTACATCGCCTGGTTTAACTTCTTCTCCAAATTTTTGACCAGTATATGCGCTTTGAGCAAATGAAAATGCCGCAGATAGGCAAAAGCCCAAGCTTAGAATGATTTTTTTCATGATTTTATAATTATCCGGTTAATGATCTAATCAAAGTTATTTAAAATTTTTCTAAATAATGAAAACAAAAAAATCCCCGTTAACATCCATTAACGGGGAAAATCATCCCTATAATTGCAAATCACATTTTATGATGTACATTTAATTGTTATAGGCAAACCAGAATCCAAAAGTTCAATTTTAGTTTTGGTTGTGGTTAATGTCTTTGTATTCAGTTAGTTGTTGTTTTTTTACCGAATTATTATTATTCAATGGCGTTGTAGGAATGTAGAATATTATCTTCTTTCTGTGGAAATTTGTTGAGCTGTTTCCCCATCTTTATTTATCCAAAAACAAGACTGAACACTTCTTCTATTTTACTTACTGCTTTAATTTCAAGGTTGTATTTGTCTGTAGCAATTCCTTTCAAGTTGTATTTAGAGATGTAAATTGTTTCGAAACCCAATTTATCTGCTTCAGCAATACGTTGTTCGATTCTGTTTACCGCCCTAATTTCTCCTGATAGGCCTACTTCTGCTGCGAAACAATTTTTTGAAGAAACAGCAATATCCTGATGTGATGATATAATGGCAATTAATACAGCCAGGTCAATTGCAGGGTCTTCGACTCTAATTCCACCGGCAATATTTAAGAAAACATCCTGTGTACTTAACCTAAAGCCGCAACGCTTTTCTAAAACGGCTAAGAGCATATTCATCCTTTTGGTATCGAAGCCCGTTGCTGAGCGTTGAGGCGTTCCATATGCTGCCGAACTCACTAAGGCCTGTGTTTCAATCAACATTGGCCTGGCGCCTTCTAAGGTTGCGGCTATGGCGATTCCGCTCAGCTCTTCATCACGTTGTGAGAGTAAGATTTCTGATGGATTGGAAACTTCTCTTAAGCCGCTGCCTTGCATTTCGTAGATTCCGAGTTCTGCTGCTGCACCAAATCGGTTTTTGATGGATCTTAAGATGCGATAAACGTGGTGCCTGTCGCCTTCGAACTGCAAAACCGTATCAACCATGTGCTCGAGTATTTTGGGCCCTGCAATGGCGCCATCTTTGGTGATATGGCCGATAAGGAAAACAGGTACGCCGGTTTCTTTTGCAAAACGTAATAGTTCGGCAGTACATTCCCTTACCTGCGATACACTGCCCGGTGTTGAATCGATATGAGCGGAGTGCAAAGTCTGAATAGAATCTACAACTAAAATTTCAGGTTCAAGAATTTCGATCTGTTTAAATATATTCTGTGTAGAAGTTTCTGTTAAAATGTAACAGTTGGATGAGGGGCTTTCCTGAATCCTTTCTGCCCGCATTTTAATTTGCTGTTCGCTTTCTTCACCGGAGATATAGAGTAGTTTTTTGCCCTTTAAATTTAAAGCCAGTTGCAACATCAAGGTCGATTTCCCGATACCTGGTTCACCGCCAATGAGCACTAGCGATCCTTCTACTAATCCACCACCCAAAACGCGGTCTAATTCTTTATCGCCAGTTAATATTCTACGTTCTGTTGATGATTGTATTTCATCAACCTTGCTTGGTTTGCTTAATTTTCGACTTGTATTATCACTTTTCCAGGTTGGAACAGAAGCGGAGCTTTTTTCTACAATTTCTTCCACAAATGTGTTCCATTGGTTACATGATGGACATTTACCCAACCATTTTGCCGATTCGTAGCCACAGCTCTGACAGAAAAATGCACTTTTTGATTTTGCCAATTGATTAAAATTTTAGATTACGAATTTAACCTTTCTCGTTGATAAACCTCACAGGTTTTTGAAACCTGTGAGGTTTTGATCGCAATAAAAAAGCCCAGATTTAAAAATCCGGGCTTTCTGTTAAATGGTGTTTTGAGTTATAATTTAATCTCTTCATCTTTTGCGGAGATGAAGTGAAACTCGGTTAAGTGATACGATGATTGTGCCTTAACTTTAATCCATTGGCCGTATTTAAAAAACCAGCGGCGTTGAAGGTTGAAAATGCCTTTTGTAATATAAGCTTCTATGTATGGGTGTACGCAAAGTGTTACGCCCTTTTCATTCTGCTCTCTTAAAATATAATTAAGGTTGTTCTCAATATCATCCATTAAAACGATACTCGCTTTAATTTCTCCAGTCCCATCGCAGGCCGGACATTTTTCTACCGTAACAATATTCATTTCCGGACGAACACGTTGTCTGGTAATCTGTACCAAACCAAATTTGCTCGGAGGCAAAATAGTATGTTTGGCTCTATCCAATAACATCAGCTCACGCAAATAATCGAATAGCATTTTACGGTTTGTTGGTTTGTGCATATCGATAAAATCGATTACCACAATACCGCCCATATCTCGCAAGCGCAATTGACGGGCAATTTCTTTGGCCGCCTCTTTGTTTACCTGTAAAGCATTCTCTTCTTGATTTTCTTTACTGGCAGTACGGTTTCCACTGTTCACATCTATCACGTGGAGTGCTTCAGTGTGCTCTACAACAAGGTAAGCACCACCTGGTAAGTTTACTGTTTTTCCGAAAGCGTTTTTAATCTGCTTTTCTACACCAAAATGATCGAAGATAGGTTCTTTCTGTTTGTATAGTTTAACGATCTTTTCCATTTCGGGAGAGATGTCGTGAACATAAGAACGGATATCATCGTACAGCTCAGGCGTACTCACGTAAACGTTTGTAAAATCAGGGTTCAGAATATCACGGATTAACGTTGATGATCTGTCCATTTCTCCCCAAACTCTTTTTGAAGGTTCGGTAGATGGCATTTTTTTAATGAAGTTTTCCCACTTAGCAATTAAATCTAAAAGATCTTTTTGCATTTCGGCAACTCCTCTGCCTTCAGAAACGGTTCTGATAATGACCCCAAAATTTTGAGGTTTAATACTTTCAATAATCTTTTTTAAACGATTACGTTCGGTATTACTTTTAATTTTTTTTGATACAGATATGGTATTGGAGAATGGCACCAGTACCACATACCTGCCGGCAATCGAAATGTCGGAACTTAAACGCGGTCCCTTTGTAGAAATTGGCTCTTTGGCAATTTGTACAGGTAGGAGCATGTTTTTACTGAGCACATCAGAAATTTTGCCAGCCTTGTTAATATCGGCTTCTAGCTTTAAATTATCTAATAATGTGCCTGTAACCGAGCCATTACGCTTGATCTTCGTTAGCTTAATTAAAGATTGCACCTGAGGGCCTAGATCAAAGTAATGCAAAAAAGCATCTTTTTCATAACCAACATCCACGAAAGCGGCATTCAGACCAGGCATAATTTTTTTAATGCGGCCTAAATAAATATCGCCTACAGCGTAGTTAATATTGATTTGTTCTTTGTGAAGCTCAACAAGTTGTTTGTCTTCAATCAACGCTATGGTAACTCCGGCAGGAGTCGAATTGATAATTAATTCTTTTACCAACAGCTACAGATTTAAGGCTTTCGCCTATTAACAAATGGATAGTAAATAAAAACAATGATGTAGCCAAAAAGATATACAATAAAAAAATCATATAAATTGTTTAAACCTCATAGTGTTTACTATGAGGTTTAACTGGCTTTATCAAATAAGAAACTATTTTTTCTTATGTCTGTTTTTTCTTAAACGTTTTTTACGTTTGTGGGTAGCCATTTTATGTCTCTTTCTTTTTTTACCGCTTGGCATAGTTTTAAGTTTTAAATGTTTTTATTAATCTGTTAATTAATTTTTATTCTTTAGTTCAGCCACCTTCTTATCAATGAATGAAGATAAGGTTGGGTTAGCCGCTAATTTTTTGCTTGATAGGTAAGCATTTACTGCTTCTTTATTTCTGCCTAAATTTTCTAAAGCTGTTCCTAAATAAAAATAGGCTTCAGGGGTTGGAGCAGTGGCAATTACGGTGTTAAAACGAGGAATTGCTTTATCAAACTGACCTGATTTTATGGAGAACAATCCTAAATTCATATTAGCCTTTACATTTTTGGGTTCTTTAGCAACAACTTCTAACAACATTGCAATACCTTGCATTGGTGCGCCTAAGCCGTTTACTATCGTTACACCTAAGCCTGTTTTAGCTTCAATATTTGTAGAGTCTTTCTCTAATGCGTTTTTGTAAGATACATTGGCTTTCTGCAATAAAGCAGGTTGCGCTATGCTATCTTGGGTGCTTTCAAAAGCTTTTATAAATTGATTACCGGCAGCTAACCACGATTTTGATGATGGTTCGCCTTCGGCTACAACTTCTAAATACAGTGCAGATGGCGTAATTTGCTCAACATCGTCCCATTTCTGAGCCAGTTGTTTAGCAAGTTCAATCTTCTCTGCGCCATTTGCGCCTTTGTAGCTGTTTTCTAAAGCTGTAATGTCTGTAGCCAAATTCTTGTTGATTACATTCTTTGCAGCAGTAGACGAAGTTTCGAGGTTTAGTACCGATGTAGTTGATGGAGAAGCTGCTCCGGCCATTGGGCCACTTGAAGGCATTTTTCCATTTTCTTCCGTTGGTTTAACCAAACCCTTAATGTCTCTTGTAAATAAGAATGCAACAAGCAATGCAATCGCTCCAATAACTATGGTTTGTTTTGATCTGATGTTGCTATTCATATATAAGACTTAGGCTTCTACGTTAATTTTTTTTGAATTGCTTTTCACTTTATCAACAAATACTTTTGCCGGTTTAAAGCTAGGAACGAAGTGTTCTGGGATAATTATTGCAGTGTTTTTTGAGATATTTCTCGCAGTTTTTTGCGCTCTCTTTTTAACAACAAAGCTTCCGAAGCCTCTAACGTATACATTTTCACCGCCAATCATGCTGGTTTTGATAACCTTGAAAAATGCCTCAACTGTTTCCTGTACATCAACCTTCTCAATTCCGGTTTTTGTTGATATTTCTGAAATAATATCTGCCTTAGTCATATTTTATTATTTATTATATATTATGTTTTAATATTACTACTGTTTTGGGGTTGCAAAAGTATTGCTTTTTAATGAGATAGGGAAATAAAAGATGATTTTTTTATCACCATACTTATCAGGCAATTGCAAGTTTTTTTTTAATCGGATAAATAGACCGTAATTTGCAGTAATGATATTTCAAAATGAACTCATCAATTGGTACCTGATAAACAAGAGAGATCTGCCCTGGAGGCATACCAATGATGCCTATACCATCTGGTTATCAGAGGTTATATTACAACAAACACGAGTGGAACAAGGACTTCCGTACTTTAATAGGTTTTTAGAGAATTTTCCTACAGTTGCCGATTTTGCAAGTGCTACCGAAACCAAAGTTTTGAAGCTTTGGCAAGGACTGGGTTATTACTCGAGGGGCAGAAATATGCATGCAACCGCTCAAATTGTGGTGAAAGATTATCATGGAATCTTCCCAAACCTGCATGATGAACTCATAAAATTAAAAGGGATTGGTGAATATACAGCTGCTGCCATTTCCTCATTTTCATCTGGAGAAGCACGGGCTGTAGTAGATGGAAATGTATTTCGTGTACTCTCCAGATTCTACGGTTTAGCTACGCCGATAAATAGCCCGGCTGGCAAAAAAGAGTTTTATGCGTTAGCAAATGATTTGCTTTATAAGGAAGACCCTGCGCTATATAACCAGGCTATTATGGAGTTTGGGGCTATGCAGTGCAAGCCAAAATCGCCCAATTGCAGCATTTGCCCGCTTAATCAGAGCTGTTATGCCTTTAACCATGGACAGGTAAATGCGCTGCCGGTTAAAATTAGAAAAGCAGAACAAAAACACCGGTATATTAATTATTTTGTTTGTTTTGAAGATGAAAAAGTACTGGTCAGGGAAAGGCAAGCGGGGGATATATGGCAACATTTATATGATTTTCCTAGTATGGAAACCACAGAAGAATGCGTGTGGAGCGATCCATTATTCATCGATCAGGTAAAATCTGTATTCGGAAATAAGGCAGATTTTACATATATAAGCGCCAAAAAGCACATATTAACGCACCAAATAATCCATGTACAATTTTTTGCATTAAAAAATTATATATTTAACTTTAATAAACAAAAGGAACTTAATTGGGTTTCTTTAAGTAAATTAGATGAGTTACCGCAGCCAAAAGTAATCCATGATTTTGTTCTGGAGTATTTTTATAAGAACAAAATGGAGTAACTAACCATCTTATTCGGCGCACACTTAGAAAACGAAACAACTAACCAAAAATATTTATGTCTGGGATTAACAAAGTTATTTTAGTAGGCCATTTAGGCAAAGACCCTGAAGTGCGACATTTAGACGGTGGCGTAACAGTAGCCAGTTTTCCATTAGCTACCTCGGAAACATACAACAAAGACGGTAAAAGAGTAGAACAAACGGAATGGCACAATATTGTGTTATGGCGTGGCTTAGCAGAGGTTGCTTCCAAATACCTTCAGAAAGGTAAACTGGTTTACATAGAGGGCAAATTAAGAACAAGATCCTTTGAAGATAAAGAAAAGGTTAAAAAATATGTAACAGAAATTGTGGCCGAAAATTTTACCATGTTAGGCAGAAAAAGTGATTTCGAGCAAAGTCCAACTACACCAACGCATCAAAGTTCTGAAACTAAAATTGAAGATGAATTTACAATTGGCCCATCAGATGAAAATGGAGATCTTCCGTTTTAATTAAGGGTTAAAATGCATAAAAAAGCTGCCTGATGAGAGGTGGCTTTTTTTATGCGCTTTTATTTCGGAACCTTAAAATAATAATACAAAAAAACTCCTGCCAGTTTTGCCAGCAGGAGTTTTTGTGATTACATTAAAACCGTTAATTAATTTTAGTATAATAAATATTTAGCTTTATCTTATTTGCAGTTGAGCTGGTTGCACCTATAATTGATCTTTCTGCAGATGTAGCAGTAGATGTCCTCTGGAATTCGGTATAAGAGGTAGGGGCTAGGAATGTACCCTCATCTTCGATGTTTTTATCAATCAAGCTCTGAACGTAACTGGTTATGATAAAGATGTAGCGTTTCTTTAACGAATCGAAATAACCGCCAAAAAGTGCTGCACCGCCAGAAGCACTGCTTGAAAAGGTTGTATAATCAGGTATATCGGCTGGTTGTTGTGCAATATCCCAACGATATAAAGAAAGTCGTTGAGCGGCATTAAAAGGGTATGCTGGCGCATTCTCACCAATCTCTACAACTAGCTCTGCCTTATTGATAATTGCTTTCCCGTATGTGCTGGTAAAACTTTTCAATCTGGGGAAAGTTAGCTTTGTTTTTACACCCGCCAAACCCTGTAAATAAGTTACGTTATAACTTTGGGTGGTGTCTGGTAGAACTGGAACATCTATTTGAGTTTGCACTGGCGTACCTGTGTAATCATGTTTAATATTAGCTGTTACACCAGAAATTACATTTGCAGTTTGTGCGGCATTTGTAACCATTTTGCCAATAGGGAAATTTACACTGGTAGTATCTACACCGCTTGATGAGTTCGTTTTTTTCCAAACCAGCTGCAGGTAAGAATCAGTTCCCGAAAAATTAAAGAATGCAATCCCTCCAACACCTGTAGAAGATGTTTTATTGATCTGTGCATACAAACCTTTAAAGGATTCTATAAACTTAGCCTCTGTTGCTGTTCCTGCAGTACCCAGGTTTAATATGGCGTTTTGTATAAATGCCTTGTTTAGAGGAATTCTGATCTGTGCAGGTACGGTTTTTAAAGTATCAGCTTTGCCCGGAACAATATCAAATATCTTTCTTTTCGTATTTGGTGCAAGTTTACCTGTAAAGTTGCCTAAAAGTGTGTTGTTAATTGCCTGTATATCAGAACTTTTGTATGTCGTAACTTTGTTGGCCAATTGATAAACATCAATACTGTATTTAGAATTGATGGTATCTCCATAAAATTTGGTCACCGTGCTGGACTCATCTAATTTTAATACCAAAACAGCAGAGTCTAATACTGGAGCAGTACCAAAATCGGTATTAACAATTGGGTAAACAGTCATTGCAAGGGCGGCCTCCGTTTTTCCAAAGGTAGGGTCTACCATGTATCCCAATGGATAACGGTTTAATCCGGCGGTGTTGGCAGCGTCTTCTTGTACAAGTTGAGACTTAACCGGCGATACCACCAGCGTTCCGGTGATTGCAGCGTTCGGATCTACATCTAAACCAACACCATCAGGGTTTTTGCACGATGCAAAAAGAAAAAGACCTATCAACAGGGTTAATAAGTCTTGTTTTGTAAATTTCATATTTAAAATAATAATACCTTAATTAAGCAAGTGAAACCAGTTCGTCATTCGAAATTTCTTCATAAAAAGTATAGAAGTTTTCGAAATTCTCGGTTAAGTTAAAAGCTAATGTTGGCTTATTGGAATCTTTAACAAATTTTAACACATCTTTATTCAGGTTTTCATCTGCTAAAACTACTGCGTCAGCGTGTGTTATCGCACCAATGTGCATGCTGTCGCAATCAGATGGTAAGAATGCTTTAGTGTCATCCTCAGTCATATTTGCCATCACTGCTTTCTTAGAAAAATTAGCATTTAATTTCTCTGTAAAGCCATCCTCATAAACAGAGTATACTACTTTAGAATTTTTAAAAGTAGGATCATTTTTATAAGTTGTTTTGATATAGGCAGGAACTAATGCACTCATCCAGCCATGACAGTGAACGATATCTGGTGCCCAACCTAGTTTTTTAACGGTTTCCAATGCGCCTTTGCAAAAGAAAATTGTGCGTTCATCATTGTCGTCGAAGAATTTCCCGCTTGCATCTCTAAATACTTGTTTGCGTTGGAAATATTCTTCATTGTCTAAGAAATAAACCTGCATGCGTGCAGCTGGGATGGAGGCTACTTTAATGATTAAGGGATTATCGTTGTCATCGATAATGATGTTCATTCCTGATAAGCGGATTACTTCGTGTAAACGATTTCTTCTTTCGTTGATGTTACCAAATTTAGGCATTAAGATGCGGATTTCGAATCCTTTTTCTTGCATTGCTTGTGGTAATTGGCGCGTGATTTCAGAAATTTTAGTAAGCTCGAGGAAAGGCGACATCTCGTGTGTAACAATCAGCAGCTTCGTTTTTGCCATCTCCATATTCTAAGAAAATATTAAGTTAAATAAAAGATAATGAGCTGCAAAGGTAAGCATAATAATACTATTTATCAATATAGCAAGCATTTGTTTGGTTTCGTTTAGATTAATTTACACCTTTACGGCTTTAATTTAGTTTGTCCAAATTGGAAATATTTAAAACCAAAGCAGCGCTTAAGGCTTTTTTAAAACCCTTAAAAGCATCAGGTAAAAAAATAGCACTTGTGCCTACCATGGGTGCCCTGCACAATGGCCATATATCGTTGATAAAACTGGCCCAACAAAATGCCGATATCATTATCTGTAGCATATTTGTAAATCCAACGCAGTTTACAGATCCTAAAGATTTAGAGAAATACCCGCGTCCAATCGAACACGATTTAGCCATGTTGGCCGATGCAGGTTGTAATGGTGTATTTATGCCTAATGTAGATGAAATGTATCCTGCAGGGGCCGACGAGGCTTGGCACATTGATTTGGGGAATGCCGAATTTCTGTTGGAAGGCGAATTTAGAAAGGGCCACTATCAAGGTGTAACGCAAATTGTAAAAAAATTGTTTGATGCCGTTGAGCCAGATGTAGCCATGTTCGGACAAAAAGATTTTCAACAGGTATTAATGATCAAGAATATGCTGGCTTATTTTAAGCTGCCCATCACCATTATTACCTGCCCGATTATCCGCGAAGATGATGGTTTAGCCATGAGCAGCCGGAATATCCATTTATCGGACAATGATCGCAAACATTCGCTCGTGCTGAGTAAATCGCTACAATTCGTTATCGATCATTTTAATGAATATTCGCTGTCAGAATTAGAAGATAAGGCCAAAGCATTTTACCATAATATTGATGGTGTTGAACTCGATTATTTTACCATTGCCAATGGCGATACATTAGAACCAGCAAAAGCAAAGTATGAAAATAACCTGATTGCACTGGTTGCCGCAAAAGTAGGGTCGACCAGACTGATCGATAATATGATTATTAAGTGATGGATGATGTAGTCGGTTAATGGTTCATCGTCTTTTGGTTAATAGTCAGGCCCCCTAAGCTATCAACTATGAACCATTAACTATTCACATTTAACATTCTGCTACTTTGCGAAACTCCAAACTGATGACTGAAAACTCCAAACTGATTACTAACTTTGCCGAATGGTTATCACAATATTAAAATCGAAAATACACCGTGTTAAGGTAACACAAGCCGAATTGAACTATGTAGGCAGTATTACGATAGATGAAGATTTGATGGATGCAGCTAACATTATCGCTAATGAAAAGGTGCAGATTGTAAATAATAATAATGGTGCACGTTTCGAAACTTATGTGATTAAAGGCGAACGTGGTACCGGAACCATCTGTTTAAATGGCGCAACAGCCCGTTTGGCTCAGCTTGGCGACATTCTCATCATTATGTCTTACGGCTCATTACCAATAGATGAAGCCAAAAAATACAATCCAATATTGGTTTTTCCTGATGATAACAACCACTTGCTAAAATAACCTTGTGATATTCGACCTCAAAACAGCGCTAAAATATATCATCCTGTTTTTAATCGGGATAGGGGTTTTATATTTAGCTTTTAGAGGTCAGGATTTAGGAAAGATCTGGCAGGAAATTAAAACCGCCAACTACTTTTGGGTAATTACTTCTGCATTTGCCGTATGGATTGCCCATGTGTTACGTGCTTTGCGCTGGCAAATGCTGTACAAATCTATTCATTACAAGGTGAGTTTCTGGAATGCTTATCATGCCGTAATGATCGGCTATCTGGCTAACCTTGCTTTGCCACGCTTCGGAGAGATTGGCCGTTGTTCGGTTATCCACAAAGCCGAAAAGGTGCCCATGTTTGCTTCTATAGGTACCGTAATTACCGAACGGCTATTTGATGTGCTGATGCTTTTTCTCACCAGTTTGGCAATGCTGGTTTTTCAATATGATATTGTAGCCGATTTTCTTTATCAAACTATATATCTCAATCTTGTTAAAAAATTAAGTACGATTAACTATTTGTGGTTGGTTGGTTTGGGTATCATTATTTTGCTGCTCATTGCTGTTGCGATATATTTTCTCCGTCAAAAATTCAGTAAAAAATTCTTGCGCATTTTTGTAAGCCTGCGCCAGGGATTTGGCTCGTATAGCAAGTTAAAAGAAAAAGGCTTGTTCTTAACCTATACTATAGGAATATGGCTTTTCTACTCACTTTCTATGTATTTCGCTTTTTCTTCCATTCAAGCCACTTCGGGATTACATTTTAATGCTGCATTTACCGCAATTGTATTTTCTGGGTTTGCTATGGCAGCCCCCGTTCAGGGCGGTATCGGTGTTTTTCACTGGATGGTTGCGCAGTCTTTGGTACTGTATGGCATATCTTTTAAAGATGGTTTGGCTTACTCAACAATCATTCATTCTTCGCAGGTTTTGCTCATATTGATATTGGGCTGTTTGAGCCTCATGCTGATTTTATTTAAGAAACAAAAGGGGAATTAATTACTTTTAATTGGCTCTGTTCTCCTCATCGCTTTTTTTGTTTTCTCTGGCTTTGTAAGTCGAGCTTCCGAAATTAAAGGTTAAACTAAAAACCAATCTTTGCGAAGCAAAATAGTGGGAGAAATCGTTGTTGATAATACTTTTCTCCCTGAAAATAAGCCTTCTTTTAATGTTGTCGAATGCATCATAAAGCGTAAGTTTAGTATCGAACCTGTTTTTTAACCAGGCTTTTTGCACGCCAAAATCAATTCCGTAAACAGGAGCCATAATATAAAGTCCATTGCCACTTTTCGATTCATAGGTATAACTTACATCCAGTATCCAGTTTTTTAAGGTAAAAACCTGACTTCCATTAACCGTATAATTATATATGGGTATTTCGTAGGTATTCCCAAAGTAAGGTGTTAGCTCCTTGTTGTAATAGAAGGTGATGTTGTTGTTCATCCGCCACCATTTGTTTATTGTTATGGGGGCGCTTATCTGTAGATTTACAAATTTTCGGTAAGGTAGGTTTCTACCCAGAAAAATCAGTTCATTGGTTACTGGATTATATTCAGGATAACGCCCCATTGGATCTGTTTCCTTTCCCGCATTTAACGAAATATTAAGGCTTTTTCTACTATAAGACAGAGCGAAAAGACTAGTGGTAGAGGGTTGTAGATAAGGATTGCCTATCCAATAATGCCTTGGACTGTAATAAAAACGAAAAGGGTTTAGCATGGCAAAGGTTGGCCTTGTTAATCGTCTGGTGTAACTGAAGCTGAGCTGTTCGCTTTCGTTAATGGCATAAGTAATGTTCAAACTTGGGAGCCATTTTATATACTTTTTTTCTGTAATACTGCCAGTGGTAATCGAATTGGCTGTGGTGTGCGTATGCTCTGCTCTTAAACTTAAATTGTAATTAAACTCACTCCATTGACCAATATAAGAAAGGTATCCTGCACCAATATACTCCTGGTAGAAAAATTGGTTACTCCGGTTAGGATCTAAGTTAAAAACATCATTGGCTAATGTATCATAGCGGAGGTCGTTCCGCGTGGTTGTATATGCAAATTTCCCGCCGAATTCTAGTTTTCCTTTACCTATTTTTTGACTGTAGTCAGTTTGTGCCGCACGAATCATTATACTATTTCTAGAGTCTGTTTTCCAGTAATTTAACAACTGATCGTTAAGTGCATTACGGTTCTGGATATCTTCGGTTTGTTGATTGTCAATTTGAGCCAAAGAGGTAATTACATGAAGTTCGCTATTCTTAAATTGAGCATCATAATTTAGACCACCAGAATAATTGTATTGTTTGGGTAAGGCGGAATTATCGCTTTTAACAAACGCAATGGTCTGATCTAAATTAGCGGTTTGGGTAAGCAACTGATTGCCAGACACCGCATCTCTATACATCTGGTAAGTACGTACAAAAGCCTCTAAGTTTTGCCCGTTTTTTACCTCATAAGTTACTTTTGCCTGCACATTAAAGTTTTGATTGGAGGTAACAGTTCTGGTATCGGTAGTCATGGCATTTGCATTGGCTAAATACTGCAAGGAATCATACTTATAAAAAGTGTTCCCGCTGGTATTGCCCAACCTTAAGTCGTAAACAAACCGGTTTGTTTTAAGCACCAGCGATAGATTATTATCCAATAAACTGTAATTGTTACGCTGAAACCGAGCATTATAGGTGCCTCTTAAACCTAAAGACTGATTTCGCTTCAGTTTTACGTCGATAATCCCCTGATATTCTCCATCATATTTTGATGAAGGTTGGTTAATCATTTCAATCGATTCGACCATATCTGGCGACAAGCTCCTGAGGTAGGAAATGATTTCATCATTGTTCATGTTTACCGGCCTGCCGTCAACAAATAAGGTTGGAATTGACCTGCTTGCCATTAAAATTGTTCCATCCTCGTTAACCTGCAAGCCAGGTAGTTTCTTAAACACATCTAATAAATTAGATGCGGACCTGAAAAACACATTGTTGGCAATCCCGATTTTAATCTGACCGTTTTGTGTGCCAAAACTTGGTACTCCGCCTGTTATGGTTACTTCTTGGAGTAGGTTAGCGTCTTCCTCCATTAAAATGTAGCCCACATCAATTGTTTTCAGGCTGTTCTCATCTATCAATAACTCTTTTTGTGTTTTTTGGTAACCGACCAAAGTAACCGATAAAATGTATTTTCCGTTTGGCAGGTCTCTAAATTCGAAGAAACCGGTGGTATCGCTATTGGTATTTTTGATCACTGATGGATGGTCTTTATCAGCCAAAGTCAAATTGGCTAAAGGTATAGCTTGTTTGGTTCTGCGATCAATCAGTTTCCCTTTAATCGTTTGTGCATTTAGAAATAAAGGTATAAGTAAGAATAGGCAGAATAACAATGTCGGTTTCATCTTCGTGTATTTGGATTTTGCGGAATGCTCCAAAACTAGAAGAGAAGGATAGATAAGGGGTTTTGAATCTCAGATTTAGGCGTTCGGAATTATAAAACAAGACCAAATTTAGTTTGATGAAACAACTAATAGCTGTTCCTTATAATGCATAGGGGTTGTTTGTTTGTGCTTTTTAAAAGCGGTGTAAAAAGTAGATTTGGAGTTAAAACCTACCTCATATCCAATGGCTTCGAGCTTAATGCCTCTGTCGTTAACAATCAGTTCGCAGGCTTCGTTTATTCTGAATTCATTGATGTAAGCGGCAAAGCTCTTGCCTAAATTGTCGTTAAGCAATTGCGAAAGCTGGTGACCCGAAATATTAATTTTTTTGGCTAAATCATTTAATTTAAGATCAGAGTTCTTATACAGTTCCTCTTCCAAAATAATCTTCTGCAGTCTATCCGTTAGTGTCACTGCATGTTCTTCGGTTATCTTCTTGTTGGCATAACGGACCAAATCATGGCTGGCCGAAAAAAGACTGCTGTTTTTTCTTCTGCTAATAAACAAGAAAGTGTTTAAGTAAAGAACGGCTGAGAAAAACAAAGCTCCACTAATGCAAGGGCCATTAAAAAATGAGAAGATTGGTAACTTAAATGCCATCGGAACTATTATATTTCCAATTAATATAGATAGCAATAGCGTCTCTGTTGTAGAAATCTTACCTCCTTTGCTGAAAATTTTGGTAAAAACAGCTCGGAGTAACCAGACAGATAATATAATATAAACGGTAAATTGTATTGAAATTATTCTTCCGATATAATTTTCCCATACATCAGGCTTACTGTCATACGGCGAAATGATACTGGCAATTACAATTGCAAAAACCCAAAAGAGATATGTTCCCTTTCGTGTAGTTTTATGCTTTGAATCTTGCCCCAGAGCCGATTTAATAAAATAAAAAAGAGATGGACCAACCAATGAACTTCCTAAAATGCCAATTTGAATATAAATGCCAGGTAAGGCCGGATAAAAATAAAAAAGAAGCGATTTGCTGATCTTTAAACAAAGAGAAACAAGCAAAAGCCCAAGAAAAAAAGAAGATGTGGATTTTGGTTTTTTGAAGAATAACAAATACGCACTAATGATAAAGCCATTAAATGCGCCCAGGGCACTAAAGAAAAATAATATTTGCTGCCCTAAGTTCATTTAACAAAAATAATAATCTTACGTTAACACAAGCCTGTTCTAGCTAATACTTTCATTTAAATTTGATAATATTTTTTAGGATAGTTAAATAAACCAGAAAAGTGACATGAGATAAAATAAATTACTATGCAGCCATAGTAATTTCGATCAGAAATGCTACATTTGATTTACTAACCTTTTATACATAAATGTTATGCATTTTGAATTAAGTGAAGAGCAATTAATGATCCGGCAGGCTGCCCGCGATTTCGCGCAGCAAGAATTAAAGCCAGGTGTAATCGAACGAGACGAACATCAGAAATTCCCGGCCGAGCAGGTAAAAAAACTTGGAGAACTTGGTTTCCTGGGGATGATGGTGAGCGAAAAATATAATGGAAGCGGACTCGATGCCATTTCTTACGTTTTGGTAATGGAAGAGCTTTCTAAAATAGATGCCTCTGCATCTGTTGTTGTTTCGGTAAACAACTCATTGGTTTGTTATGGATTAGAGGCCTATGGCAATGAAGCCCAAAAAGAAAAATATTTAAAGCCACTTGCAGCTGGAGAAAAAATAGGCGCCTTTTGTTTATCAGAACCCGAAGCCGGATCTGATGCTACCTCGCAACGTACAACCGCTGAAGATAAAGGCGATTATTATCTGCTGAACGGCACCAAAAACTGGATCACCAATGGTGGTACTGCATCAACCTATCTGGTTATTGCACAAACCCACCCAGAGTTAAGGCATAAAGGTATCAATGCTTTTATTGTAGAGAAAGGGATGGAAGGTTTTACCGTTGGACCAAAAGAAAATAAACTCGGCATCCGCGGCTCTGATACACATTCTTTAATGTTTAACGATGTTAAGGTGCCTAAAGAAAATAGAATTGGTGAAGATGGCTTCGGTTTTAAATTTGCCATGAAAACTTTAGAAGGCGGGAGGATCGGTATTGCGGCCCAGGCCTTAGGTATTGCACAGGGTGCTTTCGAGTTGGCTACGCAGTATGCTAAAGAGCGTAAGTCATTTGGCAAACCAATTTCTGAGCATCAGGCCATTGCTTTTAAGCTGGCCGATATGGCTACACAGATCGAAGCCGCCAGGTTATTGGTTTATAAAGCCGCCTGGTTAAAGGATCAGGGTTTACCTTACACACAGGCCGGTTCTATGGCCAAGCTTTTTGCTTCAAAAGTGGCGATGGATGTAACCATCGAAGCTGTACAAGTGCACGGCGGTTATGGTTTCGTAAAAGAATACCACGTAGAACGGTTAATGCGCGATGCTAAAATTACTCAGATTTACGAAGGTACATCTGAGATTCAGAAAATGGTGATATCGAGGGAAGTGATCAGGTAGTTTCCAGTTATAAATTTTCAGTTGGCAGTTCGAATTGAAAACCGCCAACTGAAAACTGAACTATTCTTTTTCGCCAACTACAGCGCTAAACACTGCTTTAATTAAGGCTACAACTATAGCAAGGAATGCAGCAGCGATAAAACCTGAAGTATTAAAAGAGGTCATCATGTTATCAACCAATAAAATCATTAAAACGGTAATGATAAATGATACCAGGCCGAGCGTTAAAAAATTAACAGGGAATGTTAATAATCTTAAAATGAACCCGATGGTTGAATTTGCAAGTGCAACCAGTACTGCCGCAATAATGGATGTTGCATAACCATCAACATGTACGCCAGGTACTATTCTTGCGCCGATAAAAAAGGCTAATCCCATCAAAAGGATTTCGATAATAAATCTCATAATTGTTTATTTTTGTAAATGTTTAAATGCTTTTTTAAATACCAGGCCGTAATTGCTATTATCCTACTCGCATTGTCATGTTCGAATACAAACAACAGGCCAATAATTAAGTTTTCTGGGGATAGTTCATCAATAATAATTAAAAATATTGATGAGGCGAGTCTCTTACAGGTTAAAAATGCCTATCAGGCTAATGCAGATACAATTAATTTGGTGTCTGTTTTAATAAAACCAGGTGATCTGGACAGTATTCAAGATGAGCTGGAAGTGTCCGGCAAGGTTAAGATACTTGGCGATTCACTCATATTTAATCCCGATCAGCCATTTCTTAAGGGTAAAGAGTATCTGGTTGAGAGTTACGTAGGAATAAAATTTGCAACCGTGGGGGATCTGATTAAGGGTAATGGTAAGCAGAATTTAAAAGCACAGCGACAAACACTTAAACGGTAATAATCAGCATAATAATTAGCGCAAGTGTTTGATTTTTTCTAAAAAATTACTACATTTGCATCGTAATCGAAGAAAAGAGAAGGGGACAGTGTCCCCTTTTTCTATGAAATCAGGTTAAAATATGCAGGTAGAAAAGAGAGTTGCAGCCCTCGTTGAGGAAAAAATAGCAGATCGGCCAGAGCTGTTTCTGGTTGAGGTGAAAATGTTGCCAAACAATAAATTAATTATCCATGTTGATGGCGACGAAGGTATTAGCATACAGGATTGTGTGGCCATAAGCAGGCATGTTGGTTTTCATCTTGAAGAAGAAAACGCAATAGAACAGGCTTATAATTTAGAAGTTTCTTCGCCAGGTGTTGGTGAGCCTTTAAAATTAATCCGTCAATACAATAAAAATATTGGCCGTACAGTAAGCATTAAGCTGAAAGAAGGATTAAAAAAAGAAGGGAAACTGCTGGCGGTTACAGAAAATAATCTGCTGATTGAAGAATCGGTTAAAGAAAAAGGGAAAAAGGCGGTAGCAATTCAAACAGCTGTTCCGTTTAATGATATATTAGAAACAAGTGTGTTAATTTCATTTAAGTAAAAATGAGTACTACAACAATTAATTTGATCGACTCTTTTCAAGAGTTTAAAGATTTCAAAAATATAGATCGCCCAACGGTGATCAGTGTGCTGGAAGAAGTTTTTCGTAGCATGTTGCGTAAAAAATACGGAACAGACGAAAACTGTGATGTTATCGTGAATCCGGATAACGGTGATTTGGAAATCTGGAGAACGAGAAAAGTAATGGAGGATGGATTTTCTGAGGATGATGATTTGGAGATTGAGCTTGCTGAGGTTTCTAAATTAGACAGTACTTTAGAAGTTGGCGATGATTATATCGAACAGATTACTTTAGAAAGCTTCGGCCGTAGAGCAATTTTAGCTGCCCGTCAAACTTTGGTTTCCAAAGTATTGGAATTAGAGAAAGACGAAATCTTCAAAAAATATAAAGACAGAGTAGGCGAAATCGTAACAGGTGAAGTTTACCAGGTTTGGAAGAAAGAAACTTTGGTTTTAGATGATGAAGGTAACGAACTTTTAATGCCTAAAACAGAGCAGATTCCAGCAGATTATTTCAAAAAAGGCGATTCTGTAAGAGCAGTAATCTCTAAAGTAGAAATGATCAATGCCAATCCAAAAATTATCATTTCGAGAACCGCACCAGAATTTTTGCAACGCCTGTTCGAACAGGAGGTTCCCGAAATTTTCGACGGTTTAATTACCGTTAAGAAAATTGTTCGCGAACCAGGAGAGCGCGCTAAAGTTGCTGTCGAATCGTATGATGACCGTATCGATCCTGTTGGAGCGTGTGTAGGTATGAAAGGATCACGTATCCACGGTATCGTTCGCGAATTGAAAAACGAAAACATTGATGTGATTAATTTCACTAATAATATTTCATTATACATTACCCGTGCTTTAAGCCCGGCAAAAATCACTTCTATTAAATTGGATGATGAAACCAAACATGCATCGGTTTACTTAAAACCAGATCAGGTTTCATTAGCAATTGGACGTGGCGGACACAATATTAAACTGGCTGGTAAATTAACTGGCTACGAAATTGATGTGTATCGCGAAGCTGGAGAAGAAAACGACGAGGATGTTGATTTAGAAGAATTCTCAGATGAGATTGATAGCTGGATCATTGATGAATTAAAGGCTATCGGTTGCGATACTGCTAAGAGTGTACTAGCACTTACAGTAGAAGATTTGGTAAAACGTACCGACCTTGAAGAGGAAACCATTAAAGAAGTGGTTCAAATTTTGAAGTCAGAATTTGAATAAGTGGTGTAATTGCCAAATAAACACTACTTTTGTATTAAATAAAAAACAATAACAGGAGCTAAATGTCAGACGACAAACCAATCATTTTAATTAAAGCTATTAAAGAACTTAATATAGGCATGGGTACGGCCGTTGAGTTTTTAAACAAAAAGGGATTCTCTGCCGAGAAGAGCCCTATGTTTAAACTTACGGGAGACATGTATAATGCCTTATTGAAAGAGTATCAGGGAGATAAGATCGTAAGAGAAGAAGCCAAACAAATAGTGATTGGTAAAATACGTCGTGACGAGCCTGAGACTGAAAAGCCAGTAGAAGCGCCGAAGAAGAATACCGATTTTGAGAAAAATGAAGAGATTTTAATTAAAAATGCTCAATCATTTACGCCTCCGGTAGAGAAACCAAAGGTTGTAGAAACCCCTAAGGTAGAAACGCCAGCGCCAACACCAGCCCCTGCGGCAGCAGTAGAGCCGGTAAAAGAAACTAAGGCAGAAGATAAGGTTGAAGAAACTGGATTGCCAGGGGTTAAAATTGTAGGCAAGATCGATTTAAACGATCTTAACTCGAAAACACGCCCGGCTAAGAAAGAAGAAACACCTGCTGCACCGGCACCTGTTGTAGAACAGCCGGTGGTTAAAGCGCCCGAGCCTGTAAAACCAGTTGAACAACCTAAAGTGGAAGAAAAACCGGTTGAGGTTAAAAAGGAAGAAACACCTGTTGCACCAGCACCAGCTGTAGAACCGCCAGTGGTTAAAGCACCGGAGCCTGTAAAACCAGTTGAACAACCTAAAGTGGAAGAAAAGCCAGCTGAAGCAAAACCGGTAAGCAACGAGCCTGAGGTTATTAAAGCACGTACCGTTAAATTAACCGGTCCGAATATTATTGGTAAAATTGTTTTACCAACAACTCCGGATAGAAGAAACGGTCCGGTAGCATCATCTAGCGATAGCGAAGCTGCTAAACGTAAGCGTAAACGCAAAAAAACTCCAGGAGCACCGGGTCAACCAGGTCAACACGGTGGTCAAGGCCAGCAAGGACAAAATAATCCTGCAGGTCAGGGCCAAGGTCAAAGTGGTACACCAGGGCAACCTCGTACACCTTATCAGGGTAATAGACCAGGCGGTGGAACTCCATACCAAGGTAACAGGCCAGCAGGACAAGGCGGAACTCCATACCAGGGAAATAGAAATAACAACAATAACAGACCAGGTTTCCAAAATAGAAATGCTACACCAAGCGGACCTAAAGAAGAACCTACTGAGAAAGAAATTCAAGATCAGATCAAAGCAACACTTGCCCGTTTAAGTGGTGCTGGTAAATCAGGTAAGTTTGCACAACGTGCTAAATTACGTCGTCAGAAACGTGATGATGTAGCGTCGAATGCAGAAGAGGCTGCAAATGAGCTTGAATCGCAATCGAAAATATTAAAAGTAACTGAATTTGTTACGGCGAATGAGTTAGCAAGCATGATGGATGTACCGGTTACCAAAATTATTGGTACTTGTATGAGCCTAGGTATGTTCGTTTCAATTAACCAACGTTTAGATGCTGAAACCTTAACCATCGTTGCTGACGAGTTTGGTTACGAAATTCAATTCGTTAAACCAGATGAAGATGAAGAAAATGTAATTGAGGAAGAAGATAACGAGGCAGATTTAATCGAAAGAGCTCCGGTTGTTACGATTATGGGTCACGTCGATCACGGTAAAACCTCGTTGCTGGATTATATCCGTAAAGCAAACGTGGTAGCTGGTGAGGCAGGTGGTATTACCCAGCACATTGGTGCTTACATGGTAACCACACCAACCGGTAAAAAAGTAACCTTCTTAGATACTCCAGGTCACGAAGCTTTTACAGCGATGCGTGCACGTGGTGCTAAGGCTGCCGATATTGCCATTATTGTTATCGCAGCTGATGATGCGGTGATGCCTCAAACTAAAGAGGCAATTAACCACGCACAGGCAGCAGGCGTACCATTGGTATTTGCTTTCACTAAAGTAGATAAACCAGGTGCAAATGCAGATAAAGTGCGCGAGCAATTATCAGTAATGAATATCTTGGTTGAAGATTGGGGTGGTAAATATCAGTCGCAGGAGATCTCAAGCAAAAGCGGTTTAAATGTTGATTTACTTTTAGATAAAGTATTATTAGAAGCCGAATTATTAGAACTGAAAGCAAATCCGAATAAGAGAGCTACAGGTACTGTAATCGAGTCGGCATTAGATAAAGGACGTGGTATTGTAACTACGGTATTGGTTCAGGCCGGTACGTTAAGAGTGGGAGATCCAATCTTAGCGGGTAGTTATAGTGGACGTGTAAAAGCATTAACCAACGAGCGTGGTGCTAAGGTAGAATCAGCAGGCCCATCACAACCGGTACAGGTTTTGGGTATGCAAGGTGCACCTACAGCAGGTGATAGATTTAATGCTTTAGAAAGTGAAACCGAGGCACGTGATATTGCAAACAAACGTATGCAGTTACAACGCGAGCAGGGATTACGTACGCAGAAACACATTACATTGGATGAGATTGGTCGTCGTTTGGCTATCGGTAACTTTAAAGAGCTTAACATCATTGTTAAGGGTGATGTGGATGGTTCAATCGAGGCATTAGCCGATTCATTGTTGAAATTATCGACTGAGCAAATTCAGATCAATATCATCAGTAAAGGTGTTGGTCAGATTTCAGAATCTGATGTATTGTTAGCTTCGGCTTCTGATGCGATCATTATTGGTTTCCAGGTTCGTCCATCAACAGGTGCACGTAAACTTGCAGAAGCTGAGCAGATCGATATCCGTTTATATTCTATCATCTACGATGCAATCAACGAGATTAAATCAGCGATGGAAGGTATGTTAGATCCAGAATTTGAAGAGAAAATTGTGGCTAACGTTGAGATTCGTGAGACTTTCAAAATTACTAAAGTGGGTACCATTGCAGGTTGTATGGTATTGGATGGTAAAATTACCCGTAACAGCAAGATCCGTATCGTTAGAGATGGTGTTGTAGTATACACAGGTGAACTGGCATCGTTAAAACGCTTTAAAGATGATGTGAAAGAAGTGAATAAAGGTTACGAGTGTGGTTTAAACATTCAGAACTTTAATAACATCGAAGTTGGCGATATCGTAGAAGCTTACGAACAAGTAGAAGTAGCTAGAAAACTGTAATTCTACAGTAAGTTATAAAAATTAGAGTGGCCCAAAAGGCCACTTTTTTTATGCGAAAATATTTTGATCTTAAAAATATCAGATGATTTTAAGTTGCTACTCAGATTGAGATAGCTTGATGAAGCAGAATAAAAGAAGCTGTATTAAAGTAAAATTGGGCCCCTGCGAATCGAATATTTGAAATGCTCCTGTACAAATGAAAATGAAAAGGAGGCTGTGTCAACATTTATTCAGAACTCTTTTATCTTCCCACTATCCATCTTGCCCTCTTGCTTTTATTAATCAGGTAAACTATTAAAATTGATCCTGTATACACTACCGCAAATGTTAATAATTGTATCGCCAGAAAATAATAAGCAGATCTATTTTCAAAATTGATATGGAGTGGCCTGAAAATTAAAGGCATTAATCTAAATATTAAAATTTGATGTACCAGATATATCCCAAAGGTAAGTATACTAGGGTTAAATCGTTTGATCTGGATTTTAGCGCCAAGCTTATATAAAAAAACAAAGCTCAGTAACGAGTAAATTATATTAGTTATCCTTAAAGTATTAAAAGGATCTGCAGGTAACAGCTTAAGGAGGTAATAGCTCTCTAAACTTGCCAGTGAAAAGGAGATAATTAATAATATAAAAATTAAAGACATTGAGGTTTTGCCTGCAATAAATTTAAACTGATCATAGTATTTATTGATCTGTACACCTAACCATAAATAAAATATAAATCCAAACAAGGCCGTAGTATGCGAAGTAGGAATAACATCAATATAAAGGTTAACAGAATAAAAAAGTGACAATAATAAAAGTGCAGCACCAAGTTTTATAGAATATAAATATTTCCTGAAAAGGAGCAGTATAGCTATACATATAAGGAAGTTGGGTATAAACCAAAAACTTGTATTAAAAACAATATTTTCGATGCTTAATAGTACATTCGGAATACTTATGGTAAGGAATGGATTATCTCCATATTTGAGATTTTTTACAATAATATCCAAATAGTTAGTAATTAACAGGATTATTACCCAAAAAAGCCAGGGTTTCAGCGTGTTTTTTATTCTTCTTTGAAGATATTCTTTCGTGCTATATTTCGTAAATTTGTCGCCGATTAAAAAACCCGCCAGCAAGAAAAAAATTATAGTCCCAAACTTAAAAACCTGTAAGCTAAAAATCTGAACTATTTTTTCGTTTA
This sequence comes from Pedobacter sp. 22163, assembly GCF_052045595.1. Lineage (NCBI taxonomy): Bacteria > Pseudomonadati > Bacteroidota > Sphingobacteriia > Sphingobacteriales > Sphingobacteriaceae > Pedobacter > Pedobacter sp. 22163. The sequence goes on from NZ_JBQEPM010000004.1 coordinate 110,166, forward strand.
GCGTATTAAATTTAGCACCAAAAAAGAAGGAACTGTGTTCCATCACAATTCCAAACATAGATATGAAGCGCAACGAGTCAATGAAGTCGTAATTTATTTTAGAGGAATTTATATTAGAGGTACTCAAATTTAATTTTTATTAAAGACATGGTTAACGGCTTGATCGAAGTTTTCTTTTTCAGACAAGATTTTCTGTTTGTAATCGCTAAATAATTGAATTTTATCTTCAAATTTATTTAAAGTTAACATAATTTGGTTGGCAACTGCTTCCGGACTATCAACAGCCTCATTAAATTTAAAACCTTCCGGTAAAGGCACATCCTCTTGATATGCGGCAGAGCCCTGGCTTCCGGTAATCACACAACATGACATTAAAATTGCCTCACGGGGCATACGTTCCTGGCCTGGGTGATAGCCAAAATCTACATAAAGTTTACTCTTGTTCATCCAATGTGCTACTTCATCGGGCGACATATTAATCAGTGCTTTCCACGATAAGTCGGGGCAGAGCGCTTTCACATGTTCTAAATATTCGCCATTCTTTTTCGGATTGTATAGTACAAAATCTTCTTTTTTAACATGACTGGCTATCTTATTATAGAAGGATTCACTCATGTAATCAGAGATTTTTCCAATGATTTCCATCTTGTTTTTTTCTAAGAAATCTAATGAAAAATAGGAATGTGCCAAACTTAAAACACCTTTCCGCTTGAGTGCTTTAATTGTTGCAAGTGGCTTATACTTTTTAGGAAATAAAAATGACTTGAGCGAATAAAAATTTTTGTGCTTTACTGCGTTCTTAGCGCTATCTAATACAATTTGATAATTTGTAACGCTAAGCCACCAAACTATTTTTTTGGTAGAAGAAAATTTTTCTTCGAAGACAGGATCTAAGAAAGTTTCAGGTAGAATAAGGAAATTGTTTCTATGATTATCGATTTTATCTACAAATGGAACATTGTACTTAATATATGATTCATGCACTGGATGTTCACCTTGGTGATAAAAATAATACATGTACACTTGATGACCTAATTCTATCAATCTTTTACCAAGCTGGTGTAGTGCTTCAGGCCCTCCGGTAGCATAATTCGATGGGCAAAAAATGTATATATGGGCGTTAGGTTTGATCTGTATCAATTCAAAACTTTTTCTCAAAAATAGTCAATTATACCGTAAAAGTTTAATATTAGGTATGAGCTTCAAGGAAATCGCCTTTAAAAAATTACAACTTCGTATTCAGTTTTGCAATACCAAAGAGTCTGTCGCTAAAACTTGAGGAGATGCTATATATAGCAACCAACCTGCCAAACTGTTTGTGAAACCACACAGGGTGAAAATCATTCATAATCTAATGCCTGCCTACTATTTGGCACCTCTATTTAAAATACCCAAAATAAATGCTACTAATGCACGAATAGCTATGTTTTTATTGCAAATAAACTTTTACTATTCGTGCATTCGTGGCGATAAACCAATTATGGATAGTCATGAATTTTAAAAGCGATTTCCCTTGTGAGCGCTTCGAATTAAGGTCAAACGGCATCGAAAATGGCACTTATGCATAATTTTAATATCTTTGACATTTGCTAAAAAGCTATGATTTCAATAATAATATCCTCAGTCGATAAACACAACCTAGAAAATATCCGTAAAAATGTTGCTGCTTCAATCGGGGTGCCATATGAAATAATTGCATTTGATAATGGTAAGGGAGAAAAAGGAATCTGTGAAATATACAATGAGGGGGCGAAGAGCGCAACTTTCGATATTTTATGCTTTATGCATGAAGATATCATAATTAAAACTCCAAATTGGGGTACTACAGTTATTAACAATTTTGCTCGAAATAAATCCCTTGGACTTTTAGGTATAGCTGGTAGCTCATTTAAGACACAAGCACCATCTGGCTGGGGAACGCCTGTTTATGAAGTTGACACTAATTTTTATAACTACGAACAGCATTTTAAGCATAGTGGGAGAGAGGCAATGCATGCTTATCATAACCCAAGAGGTAAAATGTTAGAAAAGGTTGTCGTTTTAGATGGTGTCTGGCTTTGCACAACTAGAGCGGTATTATCAAATTGCCGTTTTGATGAAGATTTATTTAAAGGTTTTCACTGCTATGATTTAGATTTTAGCCTAACCGTAGGCCAATATTTTGATGTTGCTGTAACTTTTGATATTCTATTAGAGCATTTTTCGGAAGGAGGTTATAACAAAGAATGGTTTTCCGATACGCTGAAACTTCATGAAAAATGGCAAGCTGAGTTACCCAAAACAATAGAACCAATTTCAAATAAGCTTATAGCAAAGATGGAAAAAAGGGCTTTGTTGAGGATTTTGTTTAAAATGGTTCAACTAGGGTTTACCAGTCAGTATATTTTTGCTTTTCTAAGCAATTACAAAAAACAAATAAAAATGAGTAATAAACTATATTTAAAGCACATTTATTATTTATTTAAAATTATATATTTGGGTAAAACGATAGATTGATAAATTATAGCTTGTAATCAAAAGCCTCAATTTTATCCTTCCAGAATTCAAGGTTTTTATCCCATGCATGGCAACCAAAAGGTATGTTTCCTTTAATTAACGTCATTGCCCTTTGTGGAGCTGTTTCAATGGAAAAGTTTAATGCCTCTTTATAAGTAGGGATTTTTATTCTCTTCTTCTTTCGATTCACTTCTATGGTCCAAAACATGTCTTCATGATAATCGCTGCTGTTCCGGCCAACGTAATTTTCTACGAGTTCTTTTTCTTGAATACAGATATTATAAAAAGATTTAACTTTTCTCAATGAAAAGCCTCCATTGCCGACATGATTGTATAATTGTCGCGCAATATCAGGCCGACCTTGTTTATCAAGTAAATTATATCTTCTGTGCAGGTAGGATCTAAGTTTCTCTTTAGTCTTTTTAAATAAAGTTGGGAATTCTTTTTCTCTCAACCATGGGGCACCTATATAATCATAACCTAAGCTGCACCAATATTTTAATTCATTTTTAAATACGAAAGCATCCAATTGATAGATGAGTAGATAGCTATAATTCAAGAATTTCTCATAAAAGAGTTCCGAAAGCATTAAATCGTTGTAACTAAATACGCTCTTAAAATAAAAACTTGGGAAAGACACCTCACTATAAGAGAATCCTATCTGCATATTCGATATATCTAAATCATCTGGTTTGAGTATTACAATATCAAAATCAGACAATAACTTTCCACATTGGGTCAAAGCTATCTTTTCATAAAATGAAAGCTCGGACTTGTAAACTGGTATTACAATTACGCAAGAACTATCCATTTTAATTTCTATTAAATTTTGGCAAAAATAAAAGTATAATATTCATAAAGCCTTTTAAAATTTTATAGGCTATTGGATGCTTTTTTATATGCATAAATTGTTCTGCCTTTTTAAACTTTATCTCTTTCCAATATTCATAGTCCTTAACAAATTCAGGGAAATATCTGTTCAAAGAAGCATCTCTTTCTTTATCGATTTCTGGATGATTCTTTGAATTTGCGGATATTCCAGTTCCATCATAAGTTACAATTACACAATCTAAGTGTTTGTATGAAGCCTCGCGTTTACAAATTGCATAAGTGAAAAATTCCCAATCAGCTACAATTTTGAGATTTTCATCATATAAAAAAATATCCTTAAACAGCTTCGCCTTAATAAAACTTGCTTGATGAGAGATATTTTGTTCATAAAAAAAAGCAAAATTTAACTTTTTAGGAAAAGTGCGAATCTCTTGTTTTATTCCATCAATGTGTAGGATATCTCCATAGTAAATATCGTATTGACCATTTAATTCAGCATTCAGTTTCTCTAAAATGGTATTATCAATTAAAGAATCCCCACTATTTAAAAACATTAGATAATCACCTGTTGAAATCTTAATGCCCTTATTCATTGCGTTATATATGCCACTATCAGGTTCAGATACATAATAGCTAAAAAATGAAGAATATGTATTAAGGACATCTTTACTTCCATCCAAACTATTCCCATCAATAACGATAAACTCAAAATCTTGCCAGGTTTGGCTTACCACGCTTTGAATTGTTTTTTGTAACCCCGCCTTATTGTTGTAATTGATAGTTATAATTGATAATTTTTTACCCATAATAAAAATTTTGAAAAAATGTACTTTTATCCACTATTAATGACTTCATTTATTAAAATAATTTTGGCTAATACACGCTATTTAGGTCTATTTTAGTTTATTCACAAATCGATTCTTTAATTCATATCTCTATTAAATTATCTTGAAAAAACTGCCTTTCCATTACACTTCCTTGCAACAAAAAAGTTATTAAATGCGCTCAATTTATTTTGAGTGATTAAACTATTTCAAAAACAGTATCAAGATTTTTGTAACAACGTTCTTTTTCATAATTAATGCTAAAAGCAGCAAAGGCATTTTCTGCCTGTTTTTTATATTCCGATTCGTCTGTTAATAGTTTCATGATGTTATTTCCGAATTCAACAGGATCATCACTAACCAAACAACCATTGTCTGTCTTGTTGATCAGTCCATCGATCCCACGGGTATTACAGACGATCGGTAAACCATAAGATAGCGCTTCTACTACTTTTATCTTGGTTCCGGTGCCAGTAAGCATAGGGCATAGCGCTACTTTAGCATTTTGGTAATAGATTGATAAATCTTCGGCAAAATTTACGGAAACAACATTCGGCGCCTTTATTGAAAGATGCTCGTTTATCTGTCCAATGACGCATATCTGTACATTGGTTGGTAATAATGGGTACACATCCTTAAAAAACCAGTTGGCGGCTTTTTGATTATGTACATTATCGCTAGCTACATATATCAGATCAAACGACTTTTCATTAATATTATGAATGTTTTGTGGTTTATCAAGCATCATTGGCGCTAACACTACCTTGTTTTTACAGAATTGACTAAAGATATACTGTTCTTCGACAGAAATGGCTAAAGCAATATCAAATAAAGAAATTCTCCTGATCTCTTCTTTAAAAGCCTGGCCAATATTAACTTTTTTTTGAAGTTGAGCGGTTATAAAATCGTGTGTATCAATTACTTTTATCGATTTTTTTGTTAGGTGATTATCTTCTACCAATGTAGCCCAACTGGCATAATTAATAAAGATGTAATCGTAATTGTTCTTTTTTAGAATTTTTTTGAAAGCCCTTTTAAACCTTAAGGTCACCAATTCAGGGAATTGAAGCGGAAAGAACCAAGCCTTATTCTGATAGAAAAAATTTGGCAGTTTATAAAAAAGCAGATAATAGAGAATGTTCTTTTTAGATGGTTTTTTTTTAATTACATAAGTATTACTGGCTAAGCCTGCTTGTTCAAATGCTTTAATATCTGTTTCGTTCCATTTTCCGGTGAAATATTCGCTTACAAAATCAATTTCAAAATTCCTTGATTTAAAATAGCTTAACATGCTTAAAGCCCTGGTTCTGTTGCCCGCGTTTTTTTTAAGCGGGTTATCAGGCATAAAAAATAGTACTCTACTCATCTAAAATATTTAGTCGTTAAAGGCCTGCATATCAATTAAACGCTTGTACAAGCCATTTTTAGTCATTAATTCGCTATGGCTTCCGGTTTCTACAACACTACCTTTATCAATCACTACGATTTTATCCGCGTGTTGTATTGTACTTAAACGGTGAGCAATTACAATTGAGGTGCGGTTTTTCATCAGGTTATTTAAGGCATCCTGAACTAATTTTTCAGATTCTGTATCTAAGGCTGAAGTAGCTTCGTCTAAAAGCATAATTGGAGGATTGGCTAAAACCGCTCTGGCAATACAAACCCGTTGTTTCTGGCCGCCTGAGAGTTTATTTCCTCTATCGCCAACAAAAGATTGATAACCATTTTCAGTATTTTCGATAAAATCGTGCGCATTTGCAATTTTCGCTGCGGTAACAACTTCTTCCATTGTGGCATCTGGTTTGGCAAACGCGATGTTATTAAAAATGGTATCGTTAAATAGAAAAGACTCTTGATTAACAGTTCCCATTTGCGCCCTGATGCTTTCAACAGTAAGCTCCCTATAATCGTGGCCATCAATTTTAATCACCCCTGATTTCGGATCATGAAAACGGGGAAATAAATCCATCAATGTGCTTTTTCCGCCTCCTGATGGACCAACCAAGGCTAGTGTTTTTCCTTTCTCAATATCAAAAGAGATGGATTTTAGAATTTGTTTATCCCCATAGTTGAATGATACATCCTGAAGACTGATGACATTGTTAAAGCCATCCAACACTTTGGCATCGGGTTGATTAACGAGCGATGGCTTTGTGTCTATTAAATCTAAAACACGTTCTCCGGCAGAAATTCCAGAATGTATTCCGCTAAACGAATCGGTTAAAGCTTTAATAGGTTGCATTACCTGAGAGAATGTTGCCAGGTAAACCACAAAATCTGCCGCTTCAAGATCTCCCTTTCCGCTTAAAATCAAGGTGCCACCATATAATAAGATAAATACGACAACCAAAACCCCGAGTGTTTGCGAAACTGGGGAAGCAAGCTGCTGCCTTCTTGCCATCTTTCTGTTCAAAAACGAATAAAACTTGTTTTCGTCATCGAACTTTTGCTTCATTCTTTCTGTAGAATTAAAGGCTTTGATAATCTTTATTCCACTGAGCGATTCATCTAAAAATCCGATCATTTTTGCAAAAGATTCATGCGATTGTGTTGCCTGCTGTTTTAATCTTTTTACTATTTTGCTGATAATAAAACCAGATATTGGGATAACCAGCAATGAAAACAACGTTAATTTTAATGAGATGGAGATTAAAACCCCTACGAAGAACATAAGCTGTAACGGTTCCTTAAAAACCACTTGTAGGGTATTGGTTACGGTAAACTGAACCACCTGCACGTCAGATGCTACCTTTGAAATGATATCGCCTTTGCGCTCATTATTAAAGTAGCCCACGTGTAAATTCATTACGTTATTAAAAACTGTTTTTCTTAAGTTTAATAAAGTATGCACGCGCAGATCTTCCATAAAACGCTGAGAAAAATAACGGAATAAATTAGATAAGAATACCGTTGCAATAATAACAACGCAGATAATTTGCAACGCATGTATTTTATCGTGTGCAATTATGGCATCCATGTAATCATTAAACCTGCCAAGAAAATTTAATGAGCCTGTAACTTTATCCGGTTTAATGTTCGTAACCGCTTTGCCAAGAAACAAAGCCTGCATCAGTGGGCCTAGTAATGTGAATAGAAAAGTATTAAAAACTATGGCGAATAATGTTGCAATAATATAAGGTATGGCAAACTTTTCGATGGGTTTGGCAAATGATAATAAACGAAAATATGTTTTCATTGAGTATTGTATATGTAACAAAACCCAGGAAGTACCTGGTCGGGAAAAAAATATAATAAAATCCGAGCAAATGTACGGTTTTTCATACATATGAATAAGATCGTGAAACCCAACGTAATTAAAATTACAATTCGTGGGTTTTAGAATGGATTGAGATGCAGTTTACGGGGATGTATTGCGTTAACAGTTGGGCACTAATATTTGATTCTTATCATTGAATACAGGATTAGGAACTGTTATTAAAACTTACTTTTGTTGTTTTCCAAACATTCCTGATATAAATTCAGATACTGGTTGGCCGCAATTTCCCACGAAAATTTTTCTGCTTGTGCAATTGCTTCTTTAGCGCGATTATTTTGGGCGAAATCATTCATTCCTTTTTTAAATACTTCCTGCATGTGTTCAGGTTCAAAATTATCAAAGTAATAAGCCACGTTGCCGCCAACCTCTGGGAGTGAGGTGAATTTAGAGAGGAAAACAGGTTTTCCAAAGTGCATGGCTTCTATTACAGGAAGACCAAAACCTTCAGCAACAGAAGGGAATAAAAAAGCATCGCAATTTTTGTAGTACCAGGCTTTATCTTCATCACTAATTGGCCCTGTAATGTGTACCCTATTCAGACAATTATATTTTTCTGCTTCCGCTAAAATTCGCTGTTTATGAGGTGTTTCCCTTCCAGAAATTACCAGTTCAAAATCGTTATCTTTTAATAATGCAGGTAATAAGTGAAAACCTTTTTGTACCGAAAGCAAACCAATGGTAAATAGAAATTTCTTTCTTGGTTTAAAAGCTGGCTGATGATTTTCATCTGAAACTAATTTATCGGCCCCGTTATAAATTACACTGATTTTATTTGCTGATTCAGGAAAATAGTGTTTCACATCATTTGCAACAAACTGCGATATGCATACAATTTTATCACACTGTGATATTAGCTTACCTAGTTTTTTTAAATATACCTGGATTCTGTGTGGCTTACTAAACTTTAAATGAACCTTATTCATATCATGAATGGTCATTATTTTTTTTGCGTTTACTTTGCTAGGTCGTAATCTGCAGGTCTGATCAGAGAGATGAACAACTTCGAAATCATTTTTTTTCTTAAAAAATAACCGATCTAATCTCGAAAGATAAATGATATCAACCAAGCCGTTAAAAAGATATTTTGTCTGTTTGAAAAGATAAAATTTTAATTCAAATTTTCCTTTGTTTTCCTGGATTAATGCGTCGCCTAATCCTTTTCCAAACGAAAAATAGCCACAATTGGCATCTTTCATCGAATCAAAAGTTACTAAGACCTTAGGCTTTTCCATTAATTAAATAGTGTATTTAGAAGAAAAAAAATTATGCAAATATAGACAGATTTAAATTGTAGACTACTTTACAATTTTATAATTCCGGTATTCGAACAAACGCATTCCTGTTAAATCTTCAATTTTTTGCAAAACCCTCCTGCGGAAATTCATTTTTGGAGTTTCCTTGGTCAAATCTTTTTCAAATTTCCAGTTTGCGGCAGCAATTCTTTCTTGCATTACTTTTGGATGGCTACCTTTAAAATGAATTAAACGATCGGCATTGTGCATATCATAAGTTTCCTGCACGGGATAATTCTCTTCAATCCATTCTTCTGTTTGATAAAACTGATTAAAGTTCCGCACTTTACCTTGTAATCCTTTTGGTGGTTTAACCCAGCCATAATGATAAATGTAAGCATCAATTAACTTAACTTTAAGTTTTCTGTCGTTAATTCTGAAGCCTTGCGCGTCGCGGTAAGATCTTACCCCAGTTAAATTTTTTATAATCCGAACCTCTCTTCTATACCAGCGTCTGGATTCAGCCAGATAGTCATAAGAAGCATAAAAATGTTTGTATTTTAAAAGTAAGGCTTCTACATTGCTGTTGTTCAGCTCTAGCTCCATTTCTTTTTTGATCAGGGGGAGATAATCTTCATGTATGGCTTCATCACCTTGAATGTAGATCATCCAGTCGGTATCTTCGTTTATTTCTGCTAAGGCCTTATTGGTTTCATCAGCAAAAACACGACCGCCTTCCCTTATACTGTCATCCCAAACGGTATCGATGGTCCTGATTTTAGGATCGATGCTTTTAACCATTTCAGAAGTCTCGTCAGACGAGTTACCCAGTGCAACTACAAAATCATCACATAAAGGTAAGACTGAAAGTATGGCTTCTTTTGCTGGATAATCGTTTACAATTGCATTTCTTAAAAAGGTAAAACCGGTAACTTTCATTATGGGGATGCTTTGTAGCTGATAATTTTTGTTTATTTGTACAAAGATAGTTTTATTGATGAATACGCATCTATCCATTTTAAGCGAAGTAAAAGCCGGGAATTACAGGGTTTTGGCAAGGACGTTAACCCTTGTCGAAAACAACATTACACCTGCCAGTTCGATTTTAAGAGATTTAGATAGTCGGGTTAATGTGCCGGTTTTAGGTATTACCGGACCTCCAGGTGCCGGTAAAAGTACCCTGGTAAATGCAATAACTGGTCATTTTGCTACGAAAGGAATGCGCATCGCAATATTGGCAATAGATCCTACCTCTCCATTTAATTTTGGCTCTTTGCTGGGTGATCGTATCCGTATGGCTGGCCAGTTTAACAATCCAAATGTTTTTATCCGTTCGTTAGCTACACGGGGCGCCCTGGGTGGTATTTCGGCGAAAACCATCGAAATGGTCGATGTTTTAAAATCAGCCAATTTTGATCTGATTATTGTAGAAACTGTTGGTGTTGGGCAATCGGAAGTAGAAATTGCCGGATTAGCAGATAAAACCATCGTGGTGCTGGTTCCCGAATCGGGTGATGAGGTGCAGCATATCAAATCTGGTTTGATGGAGATTGCCGATTGCTTTGTGATAAACAAGGCGGATAGAGAAGGTGCGGATGTTTTTGCCAATAATTTAAAGAAAATTGTTCATCAGGGCACCAAGACAATTCCAATATTAAAAACAGTGGCCGATAAAAATGCAGGTATCGATGAATTATGTGCTTGGATAATCAAGCCACTTACTGCTGATCATAACCGAAGGGCTTTTCTGTTTGCAGAGAAAGCCTGGAGACTCATTCAACATGAAAAAATGAAGATTGTTGATAAAAAAAGGCTGCTAGAAAAAGTTCAGGCAGCCTTAAAGCAAGATGATTTTAATATTTATCGTTTTGCTGATGAATTTATCAGTAATGGTTAACCATTTAGTTTTTTGAAATTGCTAACTGAGCACTGCAAACTGGAGATTGTAAACTGACTAACTATTCATAATCTCCTCAATTTCCTCAGCTTCTAATGGGATATCGGCCATTAAATCTACATTTCCGCTTGCGGTGATAAGAATATTATTTTCCAAGCGGATACCCAGGCCTTCTTCCGGAATATATATTCCTGGTTCAACAGTTAAAAAATTGCCCGCTGCAAATGGTGTGTATCTTCCGGCAAAGTCGTGTACATCAATTCCTAAATGGTGCGAGTTGCCATGCATAAAGTATTTTTTATAAGCCGGCCACGCTGCCGTTTGGTTCTTCACATCTGTTGTAGAAATAAGTCCAAGATTAATCAGCTGCTCAGTCATAATTTCGCCAACTTGTTCATGGTAGGTGTTCCATATTGTTCCTTCGCCAATTAATTTAATCGACTCTTTCATTACGTGCAGTACTGCATTGTATACCTGTTTTTGTCTTTGGGTGAACCGACCGTTAACAGGAATGGAGCGACTCATATCTGCATTGTAATTGGCATATTCGGCGCCAAAATCGAAAAGTATTACGTCGCCATCTTTACATTCTTGATTATTATCGTTGTAATGAAGGATATTGGCGTTGTGACCGGAAGCAATAATAGGGGTGTAGGCATGGCCTGTTCCGCCTTGTCGGATAAATTCGTGGATAATCTCTGCTTCAATTTCATATTCTTTAACACCGGGCTTGGTAAATTTTAATACCCTGATAAAGGCATCGCGTGTTATTGCTGAAGCCTTTTTAGTTAGTTCAACTTCAATATCTGATTTAATGGCACGTAAATTTCGCATAATTGGTGCCGAACGTTCATAATGATGCAATGGATATTTCGTCCGCATTTTCTCAATGAAACGGATATCACGATAAGGAACTTCATGGGCATACCTATCATTTTCATTTGTATTTAAATAAATATGATCAGCATAGTTTACAATGCTATGCAATATATTATCGAAATCTTCTAACCAATATACCGCTTGAATACCCGATGCAGCTTTAGCCTGCTCTTTAGTGTATTTGTATCCTTCCCAAACTTTAATGTAATCGTTAGTCTGTCTTAAAAACAGGACTTCTCTGTACAAAGGATTAGGACAATCAGGATATAATAGCAATATTGTTTGTTCTTGATCAATTCCAGATAAATAAAATAAATCAGGGTTTTGCTTAAAAATGAAGTTCTGATCACCACTTCTAGGAAATTCATCACTTGAGTTGAATATAGCTAATGAGTTGTTTTTCAAGTAATTAGAGAAGTTTCTTCTGTTTAAAATAAATAATGACTGATCAATAGTAGGATATTTCATGAAAATGGTATTTTTATATGGGCAATGGCCAAATGTAATAAAATGATTAATTACTGTGAAGTTTGGAACGGAGTTTGTATAAAAGTTTGAAAATTTAAAATTTTGTTTAATTTTGGCATTACTAAAAAATTAATCAATTAAATTGTTTAACCCTTAAAAAAGAAAAAGATTATGAATTATTCTACTTTAAAGAAAAGTGTTGCACTTTCTTTAGTGGCATTAACAGGAGTTGCTTCTCTTGCTGTCGCTCAAGATGCACCTGCAACAACTTCTGCTACCAAGGTATTTGGTGGTAGAGGACAGTACAGAACTTGGTCTATCGGTGTACATGGTGGTGTTTTAATGCCAGTTGTTGCTATCGGTGGTTCAAATGACTTCAACAAATGGGATGCTAACTTAGGTTACGGTTTAAACATCCGTAAACAATTAGGTCACTCATTCGGTTTAGAATTAAACGGAACTCGTGGTAAACTTTCAGGTACTAACGAAGGTATTTCTAACCCAGCTGTAAAAGACTTCGAAACTGAATTACAATATGCTGTAGATTTACGTGGTGTTGTAAACGTAGGTTCTATCGATTTCTTACGTCGTGAGAACTCAGTAGGTTTCTTTTTAACTGCTGGTGCTGGTTACATGGCTTATGCTCCAAAAATTACTTTAGCTAATGGTTCACAAATCGACTGGAAAGGTAAAGCTACTGGTCCTGCTGATGACAAACATGATGCTAAAGATTACGTAAAAGGTTTCTACATTCCAGTTGGTGCTGGTGTTAAATTCAAAGTTTCTGAGCGTGTTAACTTTAACTTAGGTTACACAATGAACTTTGTTGATGCTGATAACTTAGATGGAGTTTATGCAAAAGGTCAAACTAAAGATAAATTCTCTTACGGTTATGCTGGTTTAGAATTCTCTTTAGGTTCTTCTGCTAAACCAAGTTTAGAGTGGACTAACCCATTAGCTACTATGTACGATGAGTTAAAAGATCCAACTTTACGTCAAGAAGTTGAAGCATTGAAAAACCGTGTTTCTGCTGTTGAAAAATCTGTTGAAGATTTGAAAAAAGATACTGACGGTGACGGTGTTGCTGATCAATTCGATAAATGCCCAGGAACTCCTGCTGGTACTGCTGTTGATGGTTCAGGTTGTCCTCTTCCAAAACCAACAGTTGATTCTACTGCTACTAGCAATGTAACTGGTTTCGAAAAAATCGGTTTCGATTTCAACTCTTCAGTTTTAAAAACTGAGTCTTACCCTACTTTAGATAAATTATCTTCAGTGTTACGTGAAAACGGTGGTAAAGTAACTGTAAACGGTTACGCTTCAAGCGAAGGTACTGCTGCATATAACTTGAAATTATCTAAAGACAGAGCTAACTCTGTTAAAACTTACTTAGTAAACTCTGGCGTTAACGCTAGTCAAGTTGCTACTAAAGGTAATGGCGAAGCTAACCCAATTGCTTCTAACGATACTGAAGAAGGTCGTATCCAAAACCGTCGTGTTGAAACTGCTAGAAACTAGTATTTCAATATAAGATTTAAAAAAGTCCTGATGAAAGTCAGGACTTTTTTTGTGCCTTTTAATTTTCTGTGTTGAGCTTTTTAGCTAAGTTTGCGTTATGTACTTCTTTAGAAAAAAGGATCCGAACAGGCCAAATAATATCAATCTGAAAATTATGCATTTTATAAATGCATTGGCCATCTTAATTTTTCTTGCAGGTATCATCTACAAGCTAATCCAATGGCTTGCTAAATAACCCTAAATTGTATGAAACAAATTATCAAAACAACCAATGCTCCAGCTCCAATTGGACCATATAGCCAAGCTGTACAAGCCGGAAATTTTTTATTCGTATCAGGCCAAGTGGCCATTAACCCCGAAAATGGAGAATTAAATATTGGTAATATTGAAGAAGAGACGCACCAGGTAATGCGTAACCTTAAAGCAGTTTTGCTTGAAGCAGGTTTAACTTTCGATAACGTGGTAAAGTCTACCATCTTCTTAAGCGATATGGGTACCTTTGCTCAGGTAAACGAAGTTTATGGGCAGTATTTTACTGCTGATTTTCCTGCGCGTGAAACGGTTCAGGTTTCGGTATTGCCTAAAAATGTTAATGTAGAAATTTCTGTAATTGCCATTGTAGGCTAATTTTGGCAGATAGTAAAAGCAAATATTTTATAGCGGGCATTGTTCCTTACATTATCTGGGGAACAATGTCTATACCTTTGCGTAACATAAAAGGTTTTCCACCACACGAAATTTTATACTACAGGATATTTATTTCCATCATCGTAGTTTGGGCAACCATTTTTTTATTCAGAAAGGAAGCATTAAAAAATGATTTGAATTTCCTAAAATCATTAAGCGCCCATAAGAAAACCAGATTATTGCTGCTTACCGTAGTATCGTCATTTCTGATCACGGGAAACTGGTTCACCTATATTTATGCCGTAAATAGCGTAAGTTTAAGATCAGCCGCCTTTGCCTATATGGTATGCCCACTGTTAACCGCACTCTGTGGATTTATCATTTTAAAGGAACAGTTAACGAAGGCTAAAATTATTGCCCTGATCATTGCATTTATAAGCATTATCCTATTGGCAACAGGCTCTTTACACGAAGTAATGTGGGCCATTATCATCGCGTCTTTTTATGCCTTATATGTTGTTGTGCTAAAAGTAATTAAAGATGTAGATAAGTTTAATTTTTTGGGTGTTCAGTTAATTTTATCAGGATTAATGATGCTGCCATTTTATTTTGTTAATGCTGCACCTTTTCCTACCGAAACCTTCTTTTGGCTGCATATATTGTTGATTGCCATTGTATTTACCATTGTTCCACTCTTTTTAAATTCGTATGCACTGTTGGGCATGCCTTCGTCGGCCCTGGGTATTTTGATCTATCTCAACCCCATAGTTGCATTTACCGTTGCATTTTTCTACTTTAAAGAGAAAATAGATCTGCATCAATTTTTTGCCAATTTGCTTTTGCTGCTATCGATCGTTATTTTTAATGCGCAGTTGCTAAAGAGTGTTGTTTACAAGAAACAGTAAAATATTTTGTTTAATTCGGTATTAGATACACCTGTTGAGTTTTTAAAAGGCGTTGGGCCAAGCCGTGCCGATGTTTTGAAAAAGGATCTCGGGCTGTTCACTTATCAGGACATGCTCGCGCACTATCCCTTCAGGTATATCGACCGTACAAAATATTTCAAGATTAACCAGATTAATCCTGATTCGCAATATATCCAGATTATTGGGCGTGTGATCAGCAAAAAAGTAATTGGCGATAAAAGGGCAAAACGTATTGTTGCTGTTTTTAAAGATGAAACCGGAATCATGGAATTGGTCTGGTTCCAGAGTTTAAAATGGGTTGATGATAATATCACAGTTGGTACTGCTTACGTGGCCTTTGGGAAACCAACCATCTTTAACGGTACATTCAGTATCTCACATCCAGAAATGGAACTTTACCAGCGTAAACAGACGGGGCGAGGGAATTTAACCTTACAGCCAGTTTATAACTCAACAGAGAAGCTTAAAAAGTTTAATCTCGATTCAAAAGGCTTACAACGTTTAATCGCTGGCCTGTTGGATCAGATTATTCCCCAGGTTCCCGAAAATTTGCCGCAATACATTATTGATAAGTATCAGCTACCAGATAAAAGATTGGCCTTGCTGAATATTCATTTTCCTAAAAATCAAAAAGATTTAAGTGCAGCAGAAAGACGCCTTAAATTTGAAGAGTTATTCTTCATCCAATTACAGCTTTTGCACAATAAACATTTGCGCCAGTTAAAATTTAAAGGTGTAACTTTTGAAAAGGTTGGTGAAAAAGTGAACCGCTTTTATAATGAGTTTTTGCCTTTCGAATTAACTAATGCACAAAAGCGTGTGGTTAAAGAAATTAGGATAGATACACAACGTGGTGTGCAAATGAACCGGCTTGTTCAGGGCGATGTAGGAAGCGGCAAAACTGCGGTTGCACTGATGAGTATGCTGTTGGCAAATGATAACGGCTACCAGGCTTGTATGATGGCTCCAACGGAAATTTTGGCCCGCCAGCACTATGCCTCTATTACAGAACTTGTAACCAACGACCTCGTGCGTGTTGCTATCCTTACAGGAAATACCAAAAAGAAGGAGCGTACTGTTTTGCATGAGCAATTGGAGAATGGAGAAATCGATATTCTGATCGGAACACATGCCCTGATAGAAGATAAGGTTCAATTCAAGAATTTGGGTCTGGTTGTGATTGATGAACAGCATCGTTTTGGTGTAGAGCAACGCGCTAAGCTTTGGCGGAAAAATATCATTCCCCCACATATCCTCGTGATGACCGCTACGCCAATTCCACGTACTTTGGCCATGACCTTATACGGCGATCTTGATGTTTCGGTTATTGACGAATTACCTGCGGGCAGAAAGCCGATAGAAACCAAACATCTTTTTGAGGGCCAACGCCTCAGGATGTTCGGTTTTATGAAGCAGGAAATTGCTAAAGGCAGGCAGGTTTATATTGTTTATCCTCTAATTAAGGAAAGTGAAAAATTAGATCTTTTGCACCTCGAAGCTGGAATTGAGCAGTTGAGCTATCAGTTTCCAAGGCCAGATTATCAAATGAGTATTGTGCACGGGCAAATGCCCAATGCCGATAAACAGTTCGAAATGCAGCAGTTTATTGATGGTAAAAGCCAGATTATGGTAGCCACTACCGTAATAGAGGTGGGCGTAAACGTGCCTAACGCTTCGGTAATGGTAATTGAAAATGCCGAACGGTTTGGGCTTTCACAACTCCACCAGTTACGTGGTAGGGTAGGCCGCGGTGCAGAACAGTCTTTCTGTATATTAATGAGTGGAAATAAACTGAGTAAAGAAGGTAAGATTCGTTTGGAAACAATGGTAAGAACCAACAACGGCTTCGAAATATCAGAAATAGATTTACAGTTACGTGGCCCTGGCGATATTACAGGGACTCAGCAAAGCGGCGTTTTAGATCTGAAGCTTGCCGACCTGGCCAAAGACCAGATTATTTTGTCGGAAGCACGTAACACCGTAATCGCACTTTTTGAAGACGATCCGCAGCTGGCAAAGCCAGAAAATGCAATCTTAAAAGCCTATTTGCAAAAATTAGAAAGAGGTATTTCTTTCGACAAGATAAGCTAATCTTGCATTGAGATTGAATGCTTCTAATTATTAAGAATTTTCTTCTCTTCCTATTTTGCAATAATATTTAGTGCTGTATTATTAGTGCTACTTTGTGTAGTTTGAAATTATTTTTTTACTATTCAGCCCCTTATAAATATTATTTTACCCCCTTTTTTTTACCTCCTAATATTCCTATCTTGCGTGTAACCAAGTGTGAACTGTAGCGTCGGCAAGTCCAAAATTAGGTACATCGTACCTTGTAATTTTTAATCCCAAAAATGAATTTTGAACTAATTAAAGTCGATTTAATATGGTTAACAATGATTTATTGGCGTAATTAGAAGGGAGCCTTAATTTTTTTGATGTTAAGTGGTGTAAGCAATTATGTCGATAAGTCATATTTAATTGATTTGTGTAATGACAGTTCTATATTACTTATGAGTATTAAATTATAATACAATTATTATCTAACCAAAATAAATTGAAAACTATGAAAAAAAATCTATGGAAGACTTTTGCCAGAAGTAGCATGTTTCTTGTTTGCGGTGGTTGTCTCGTTTTTTCCCCGTTTACCAGCATGTCTGCCAAAGCATCATTGCATGAAAAAGAACCCTTTGATTTTTACAGACCTCCGCTTGAGGATATTATTGTGAAGGGACAGGTTACCGATGCTAAAGGACCGATTCCTGGAGTAAGTGTTAAATTAAAAGGAGGTGCTGCAACTACGGTAACAGATGCTTCCGGAAAGTTTAGCATAAAAGTACCCGAAGATGCTACTTTAGTATTTACCTACGTAGGTTATGTAGATCAAGAGATTCAGGTAAAAAACCAAAGCAATATAAATGTCCGTTTATTAGAAAATAATCAAAATTTATCAGAAGTAGTAGTAGTGGGGTATGGAACCCAAAAAAAGGCAGTTGTATCTGGTGCTGTAGCATCGGTTAAAGGTACAGAACTAGCCAAATCATCTTCGGTGAACTTAACCAATTCATTGGCTGGTCGTTTGCCTGGCGTTACAGCACTGCAAGGAAGCGGGGAGCCGGGATACGATGGCTCAACGATCCGGATTCGCGGTATAAATTCGCTTGGTAATAATAATGCCTTAATTGTAATCGATGGAATACCTAACCGGGCAGGTGGGATCGAAAGGTTAAATCCGAACGATATAGAAAGTGTATCGGTGCTAAAGGATGCATCTGCAGCTATTTATGGCTCGCAGGCTGCAAATGGAGTAATCCTCATCACTACTAAATTAGGGAAATCGGGGAAACCACAATTTTCTTACGATTTTAGTTATGGCCTACAACAGCCTACACGTATACCTAAAATGGCCAATTCTACTCAATATGCTGAGATTTTAAATGAACTGAATATTTTCGGCTCTGATCTTAATCCGAATGAATGGTCGGCAGCGTGGAATAGTTTCAAAACAACAGGTACTTATTTATCTACTGGCGGTAAAACGATTAATGCTGCTTACAAACCAGATGAAATCCGGAAATTCGGAGATGGCTCAGATCCTTTAAGGTATCCCAATACTGATTGGTTTAAAACTACTTTCCAAAATTGGTCTCCTCAGCAAAGACACAATGTTCAGATTAATGGAGGGAGTGAAAATGTTAAATATTTGCTTTCACTAGGCTATCTAAATCAGGATGGCTATTATAAAAATTCTGCCACAGGTTATCAGCAGTATGATATGCGTTTTAACCTGGAAGCAAAATTAAGTAAGTATATTACTACGACACTGGGGGTAAGTGCGAGAGAAGAAGATCGTAATTTCCCAACGGTTTCGGCAGGTGATATCTTTAGATTCTTAATGCGGGGAAGGCCAAATGAAATAGCCATATGGCCTAATGGATTGCCTGGTAGGGATATTGAATATGGCTATAATCCAGTAGTTTCTACTACAGATTTAACGGGAACTAATAAAGATGTTAGAGATTACTTTCAAACTACAGGTAAAGTAGAGATTAAAATTCCTGGAGTTGATGGATTAAAGGTAACCGGTACAGCTGCAATAGACAAATATTCTGGCAGGCAAAAAAACTGGCAATTGCCCTGGACACTTTACGATTGGGACAAGAAGACGTTTGCAGCCGATGGTGTAACGCCGGTGCTTGCAGGTACGGTACGCTCTCAATATACCGATCCAAGGCTTAGGGAAACCGCAGGCGGACAATTGGCCATAAACTTAACCGGAATGGTTAACTATGATAAAAAGATTAGTGATCACACTATTGGTTTAATGGCTGGTGTAACACGCGAAACAGTTAACAATGATGGTTTTACTGCATTTAGAAGATACTTTATATCATCATCTGTTCAAGAGTTACTTGCTGGTGATGAAAGGGAGCAATCATTAGGCAATAATCCTGGTGATCCGAACAATTTATTTAAAAGAGCACGGTTAAGCTATTTTGGCCGGGTGGGCTATAATTATAAAGAAAAATACCTTGCCGAATTTTTGTGGCGGGTAGATGGATCTTATATCTTTCCAAAAGATAGGCGTTTCGGTTTCTTCCCAGGGGTATCAGTAGGTTGGCGCTTATCTGAAGAGCCGTTTTTCAAAGACAATGTTAAATTCGTCAATAATTTGAAGCTGAGGGCCTCATGGGGGCAAATGGGAGCTGAAGCCTATTTTGGCGATGCTTTGCAGGAATATCAATACCTCAGTTTAATGAATTTTGGTACTTATACCTTTAATGATTTGGTAACCAAAACCTTAACTGAAGGTAAGGTGCCCAATTTTGATTTTGGATGGGAAGTAGCAAATAATGCCAATATTGGTTTAGACGCATCCTTTTTAAATAATAAATTGTCGTTAGAGTTCGATTACTTCTATAATAAGCGTACAAATATTCTAATTAGCAGAGGTAGCTCAGTGCCTGAAAGCTCGGGCATTACCGATCGTTTACCACCTGTAAATCTAGGAAAGGTAAACAACAAAGGTTTCGAATTTAAATTAAGTTATAATGACCAGGTTGGTGATTTAAACTTTGGAGTGAGTGTAAATGGTGGTTATGCTAAAAACAAAATCATATTCTGGGATGAAACCCCTGGTGCTCCAGAATGGCAGCGTTCTACTGGCAGGGTAACTAATTCATGGTTGGTATACGATTATGATGGTGTTTTTAAAGATCAAGCAGAGATTAGTGCAAACAAACTAAATTATAGTGCGTTAACAGGTAATCTTCGCCCTGGAGACATGAAATTTAAAGACATTAACGGCGATGGTAAAATTAATGCAGACGATAAAATTCGGCTGGATAAAAACGGTACACCAACTTTTACCGGCGGTGTAAATTTTAATGTTCAGTACAAAGGATTTGATTTATCGGTGCTTATTCAAGGGGCAACCGGTGGAATGCAGATTGTCGGTTTAACAGAATCGGGAGATATTGGTAACTTTCTGGAGTGGTCGTACCTGAACCGCTGGAGTATCGATAATCCAAGTTCGGTAAACCCGCGCTTATCAAACAGGGGTGCTACCTATTATACCGATAGCAATAATGCGTTAAACAATACCTATTGGTTAAGGAGTAATAATTACATCAGACTTAAGAATGTAGAGCTAGGTTATACATTGCCAACTACGTGGGTTGAAAAAGTTGGGTTAAATAGTGTAAGGGTGTATACGAATGGACTCAATCTGGCTACGCTTGATAAAATCAAGATATGGGACCCTGAATCTACCAATACAAGTGGACAATACTATCCACAAGCCAGGGTAATTAATATGGGTATTAAAGCCACTTTTTAACAATGTATAGCTGTTTATCAATTACAAAGAAGAATATGAAAACAATAATTCAAAATAGAAATTTATATCTATTGGTTCTTATTACCTTTTTTGCATTTGCGTGTAAAAAGGATTTTTTGGACGTAGAATCACCTGGCCAGGTGCCTGCGGAATCGGTATGGAAAGATCCTGCAACTGCGCAGGCATTTGTGAACGATATCTATAATGGATTGGGTAATGGCGGCTTTTCAGAAGAGATGTTAGCATCAGTTTCTGACGAAGCTTTGTTTACGCACCCTACCCGTGGTATCGATCTGGTTAATAGTGCCACCATCAACCCATCTACATTGGGCTGGGTGAATGATACCTGGGCTTATAAACAAATGTATAACCGCATCCGGGCCTGCAACATTACCATCGAGAAAATTACTGGTGGAGATAATGCATTAACCAGCCAAACGTTAAAAGATCAGCTGTTGGGTGAGGCATATTTTTTACGTGCTTATTTTTATCAGCAGTTATTACGCTTTTATGGAGGAGTGCCTATTATCACAAAAACTTACGTACTCAACGATAATTATAGTGTAAAGCGTAATACTTATGAAGAATGTGTAAACTTCATTATAAAAGATTGCGATGAGGCGAATAAACTGTTAACTGGTAAAACAATGGAAAAGGGGCGTACCACCGCTACCGCTGCTTTGGCACTTAAATCACGGGTATTGATTTATGCTGCAAGCGATTTGCATATCAGGACAAAACTCATCGCAAAATTCGCCGAAAAGAACACTATCATTCCTGCTCAAACATTAGACTTTTTAAGTTATGCAAGTGAAGATCGTGTCGGTCGTTATAAATTGGCTCAAACGGCTGCAAAGGCAGTAATGGATGCCACAAGAGGCTATATGCTGGATTTATCTGGGCCGGTATCGGCAACTGACGGAAGCAGAAATTATAAAAGTATAGCGATGGGTGGTGGCAGTAAAGCACCTAACATAGATGCCGCAGCAGCTTCAGAATTAATTTTTGCACGTTATTTCATAGTTCAGAATAATATTAAACATGCGCAGCAGAATGGCCCTAACGGTTACCATAACTGGGCGGGTAATACGCCGATAGGCTTATTGGTTGATGATTATGAGATGAAAGATGGTTCTAAATTTAGTTGGACAAACCCGACACAAAAAGCTGCGCCTTATCAAAATCGTGATCCACGCTTTTACGCCACTATTTTATATGATGGTGCTGGTTGGAAACCCCGCGATAAAGCTTCAGGTAACGTTGACCCAGCCAGTCAAATCCAAACTGGAGTATATGATTTATTGGATGATAAAAGCAATAAGTTCGATTTCAAAGGTTTGGATACCAGAGCGAGTTCTATCGAAAACTGGAACGGTAGCTGGACAGGCTATTACTACCATAAATTCATCGATCCGGACCCAAGTATTGTAGATGCCTCAATGTCGCAGAATGTACCGTGGCCATTCTTCAGGTATACCGAAGCAGTGTTTAATTTCATTGAGGCCAGTATTGAACTTGGTGAATTAAGTAAAGCGACAGAGTGGTTAAATAAAATCCGTTTCAGGGCAGGTATGCCTGCTGTAACGGCAACAGACCAGGACGGCCTTAGAGAAGTGTACCGCCATGAGCGCCGCATAGAAATGGCTTACGAAGAACAACGTTATCATGATACCCGCAGGTGGTTAATCGCAAGTGAAACATTGGGAAGAAAAACCACTTATATTAAGGTTACCGGTAAATTTAAACCAGGTAAAACGATGTCTGCTCCTTATCATTACGATAATACCATTTACGATTATACCTATAGTCCGGTAGAGGAAAATTCGCAAGAAAACAGAAGTTGGGACAATAAACTTTATTTCAGGCCATTTAGCCGCGATGAAGTAAATAAAAACAACATGCTTGATCAAAACCCTGGTTACTAAGCTAACCAATCTAGATACCCGATGGATAATATTATTCATCGGGTTTTTTATGCACTAATATCTGAGCTGGCCGATCGGATATTTTTACTTTTAAATAGAAAAAGAAATAACCTTAAGCCTTTGTCCATTCCTCTATTTAATTTTCAAAGCTTAGTTTTGCATATAATTTTTTTTCTGTGGCAGATTCAGACGTCAATTCGGTTATTACAAAACCAGATCCTTACGCAGCATTGCGCTTTAGGGAGTTTCGCTCTTATTTAGGCATGCGTTTTTTCTTCACATTTGCCTATCAAATGCAGGCAGTAGTGCTTGGAATTTATATTTATCATGTAACAAAAGATCCATTGGCCTTAGGGTTTGTAGGCCTGTGTGAGGCTGTTCCTGCAATAGGGATTGCATTATACGGTGGTTATGTTGCAGATAAGAGCGAAAAGAGGGGTTTATTGCTCAAAGTATTTGGAGGCGTATTTCTTTGTGCCCTCATTATGCTGCTGGTAACATTACCGCAGTTTAACCTTGGGCAGTTCGATATTATTTTTACCCTGTTTAATTTTAAGGTTAATCTAATTGCCTTAATTATGTATGTACTCGTATTTGGGATGGGGATATCAAGAGGTTTTTTCGGTCCGGCTACATTCTCTTTAATGGCTCAGATTTTACCAAAAAACCTTTATCCAAATGCAAGTACCTGGAGCAGTTCGAGCTGGCAGATGGCTTCTATTTTAGGGCCGGCAATTGGAGGAATAACTTATGGTTTCTTTGGTATTACCATAACTTATATCGTAATTATTTCTTTTGTATTTATAGCCCTTATCTGTATTTTCTTTTTGAAAGTACATCCTCCGCAGTTTGTGCCCAAAGAAAATATTAAAGAGAGTTTGCTTAAAGGAATAAATTTTGTGTTTAAAACCAAAATGATGGTTTGGGCAATGAGTTTGGATCTGTTTTCGGTTTTTTTTGGTGGCGCGGTAGCCATATTGCCCGTATTTGCAAATGATATATTAAAAGTTGGACCCGAGGGTTTAGGCTTTATGCGGGCCGCTGTTTCTGCAGGATCTGTTTTTACCATGCTTGCTATGACGCGTTTTTCGCCGATGAACAAACCATGGCGGAATTTATTGATCGCCGTAACCGGTTTTGGCTTAAGCATCATCTGCTGGAGTTTATCTAAAAATTTCTACTTAACGCTCTTCTTTCTCTTTTTAGAAGGCTCTTTTGATAGTGTAAGTGTAATCATCAGATCAACCATAATGCAATTGTTAACACCCGACGAAATGCGCGGACGTGTATCGGCAGTAAACAGCATGTTTATTGGGTCGTCAAACGAAATCGGAGCTTTCGAATCGGGCCTTACCGCAAAGTTAATGCGTACTATCCCATCGGTAGTTTTTGGTGGAACGATGACATTGGCAATTGCTGGCATTACATGGTTAAAAACGAAATCTTTAACCAAGTTGAGTTTGCAGGATATTAATGAACAAACCAGCAAGGTTGCTTAGTTACTAAAAAAGTTGACAACTTTAATAGCCAGTTTGCTGGAAAGTTGACAACTCTTGAATTCAATGATAAATTAACTATTTATTGTGCCTTTGCGTCTTGGTGGTGAACACAAAAAACGGTTAGTGGAGACACGAACCATGGCAATAAGGAAAATACTTTATTGCAAATAATTTGGGCATGCCCCTAATCCCGATGAATCGGGAAAGGGTCGGGCTCATCCGTTACAATCTTTTTTGAAGAAAAATCAAAAAAGGATTTCCACTGCTATCCCTCATGCAAAACCCATAGCAGTTGAAAAATGTCAGTTTATACGTTTGCCCTAACCATCTAAACCCGATGGCACGGATGCCGATAGAGGGCATTTGTTATTTTTTATCAATAGCTATCGGCAGGAGGAACAGCGGGACGGAACCAAACCGAAGAAAACTGAAATTGCTTTCCAAAAAATAGACTTATTCTACTAGCAGTATTTGCTTTTGAATAAAAAATGGTTCGTGAGGACACGAACCATGGCTGCACTATATTGCATGAATTAGTTAATGAGCCAATGGCTACGAAACATTAAAATTTCTTATTCTTACCCCAGATTAGATAAATAATGGAACCTAAAAAGGGGGCAAGCAGGATAATGATAAACCAAAGTACCTTTACCGAGAAACCGATGTTGTTGTTTCTCGATATATGATACAATGCCGCTAATATTAATGCCAGCCATAATATGGCTGCTATAATAATGATAATTGCGATCTGATTGCTTTCTACTTGTGCCAGTAACATAATTAAAAATATTGTTCCTTAAGCTTCAACAACTCTTTCGCCAATTTGTTGGCGCCACATGGCTTGATATAAACCATTTTGTGCAATTAGTTCTTCATGTCTTCCCTGCTCAATAATATGACCTTTCTCTAAAACATAAATTTTATCAGCATGTTTTATCGTTGATAAACGGTGCGCAATCAAAATGGTAATGTGATCAGTTAAATTCGAAACCGAACGGATTGTTTTGGTAATCTCTTCTTCTGTAATCGAATCCAGCGAAGAAGTGGCCTCATCAAAAACCAAAATATCTGGCTGACGGAGCAGTGCTCTTGCAATAGATAACCGTTGTTTTTCTCCTCCCGAGACTTTAACACCACCCTCGCCAATTAACGAATCTAAACCTTTATCGGCACGGGCCAGCAAAGTTTGACAGGCAGCCTGGTTTAAAACTTTATAACATTCTTCATCCGTAGCATTCGGGTTAACAAACAAAAGGTTTTCTCTTATTGTACCCGAGAACAATTGCGTGTCTTGCGTTACGAAACCGATTTTCTCGCGTAAGGCATCAAGATCGATATCGTTACTCGGAATACCATTGTATAAAATCTCACCATCTTTTGCCGGATATAAACCCACCAATAGTTTTACCAGTGTGCTTTTCCCAGAACCCGATGGGCCAACAAATGCAATGGTTTGCCCGTGATGGGTTTTAAACGAGATATTATCTAAAGCATTTCTATTGGCTGTTAGGTGTTTGAAACCCACATTGTTAAAGGTTAAATCCTTGATTTTTGCTATAGAAGTTGGATTCTCAGGTTTTTTATCAATCGGTGTGCTTAAAATCTTTTTAAAGTTACCTAACGAAACTTCTGCCTCACGCCAGGTTAAAATCACATTGCCCAGCTCTTGTAGCGGTCCGAAAAGGAAGAACGAGTAAAAAAGGAATGAGAAATACTGTCCGGCAGAAATTGTATTGTCGAAAATAAGGAGCAGTAAAACCAGTACCATTGTACTGCGTACCAGGTTAACGGTAGTGCCCTGAACAAAGCTCATACTGCGTACATATTTCACTTTTTTAAGTTCTAAGCCCAAAATTTTGTATGTGGTTTTATTCAACCGGTCTATTTCCTGATCGGCCAAACCTAAACTCTTAACCAGTTCGATGTTTCTTAGCGATTCGGTAGTAGAACCTGCCAAAGCTGTGGTTTCGCCAACGATAGAGCGTTGGATGGTTTTAATTTTGCGACTTAAAAACCAGCTTACGAAACTGATGATCGGAATAGCCGAAAAATAAACCAGGGTAACTTTGTAGCTTACCGAAACCGAATACACGATAACGAAAATCATTCCGATTAAACTTACAAAAAGGATACTGATAAAGGCGGTGATAAACTTCTCCGAATCCAAACGTACTTTTTGTAAAATACCCAATGTTTCTCCGCTACGTTGATCTTCGAAAACCTGATAAGGCAGTTTTAGAGAATGTTGTAAACCATCGGCATACATTTTTGCGCCAACTTTTTGAACAATTACACTGGTGAAATAATCCTGAAAGTTTTTAGCGATACGCGAAACCATAGCTGCACCAATAGCCAGTCCAATTAAACCAAGAGAGCCCCAAAGGTATTGGTTATAGGTTAATGAATCTTTTTTATTGATAAAGCGATCTAAAATACGCCCAGTGATATATGGATCTAAAAGTGAAAAACCAATATTTATGCCTGCTAGCAATAACGCTAAGGCCACAATCCACTTGTGGTTTTTCAGGTAGTTAAGTAATAATCCCATTAAGTTTTGCTGTTTGTTAATGCAAACATAAAAAAAGGGAACGGATAAAAATCCATTCCCCTTTTTTATGACTTTAAGCTAAGAAACTTAGCTAAACGGTTGTTAAAATCCGTAACGTAAGCCAATTTGTATCTGCCAAGGGTTACCTGATGGCGTAACAATGCCGGTGTTATTTACACGGTAAGTATAAGCTTTGTTTGTAGCATCGAATGCGCTAACAGCATATAAAGCCTGGTTGCCCAAAGTTTCATTTACACCCCATTTTTTGTTAAGTAGATTTGCAAAATTAAACACATCTCCAGAGAATTCAATACTATGCTTCTTATTTAATTGTAGTTGATAGCTTAATTTTAAATCAACAATACCAAAAAAGTCATTCACGCCGCCATTTCGCTCTGCTATCTGACCAGAATATTTATTAATATAATCTTTTAAACTTTGGCTTGCATCTGGATTATCTAATAATGTTTGTAAGCCTGTTCGAATATTTGCAGGAATATTTTGATTGTTTCTATCGAATACAAAGGCTAAATCATTTGTAGCCACAAAATCTCCATTAATATTTCCACCAGCCAATAAGCTATATCGTGTGCCACCAATACCAGAGTAACGAACGCCTAATCTAAAGCCATAAAAACTTGGCGACGTTCCATAAATAACAACCTTATTACGAAATTGATTATCTGAATAAGACATTTTGCTCAAATCTCTTGGATCATCTTTAACAGGTAGAGATAAAGTAGCAGAGTTTGCCACGTTGCCATTATATGATGTATTATCCTTTGCGTCGTTATAAGTATAACTTGCAGAGATTTCTCCATCTTTAAAATAATTCCAGGTCGCATCTAAAACTACAGCGAATTGATTTACCTTACCTTTACTATTTAATTCTAACACACGGCCAAACTGATTAGTTAAACGACCACCTTTCCAATCGGCAACACCATTACTTGCTGTGATGCTCGAAGTTGGTACAAATACACCACGGTTACCTTCATTAGATAGGGTAAAGAATGGATTTGCCGCCATATTTCTGTCAACATACATGTAGTTGTTACGTCCTAGTGTTGCATAACCCGTAATCCCAACCTTAATTTTATCGGTAATTAATTTACTGTATGATAAGTTGGCTTTATAAACCACTGGGATTTTTGCATCTTCTGCATAAGTATTAATCGTTGGTACCTGTAAAGTACTTAATGAAGGTGTAGCAACAGTACCATTTCTATAACCTATAAAGTTTGGTGTTGGTACATCTGCGCCAAAAACATCAACTGTTGCTAAATGTTTACCATCGAAGGTTAAGTTATTAATGGTTACATAGTTGTTAACGTCCGAGCCGAAAATACCTGCTCCGAAACGAACAAAGTCTGTTCGGTTTTCATTAATATCCCAGTTAAATTGAATTCTTGGCTGAACTAAAAATTGTTTTAACTCATGGTCTGTTCTCACACCAATAGCATCAAATAATTGCTGATTAAGTGGCGATTTTGGATAAGTGCTGTAATCAATACGTAAACCACCTATAAAATCTAAACCTTTTGCTAATTTAGTCTGCATTTGGCCGTAAATAGCTGCGTTCCAAATGCCTGCTTTAACAGTTGGGTCTGCAACCAAAGGTACTTCACGATAAAATCTGTTTGGAGCAAGGTTATTAAAGTTTGTGATTGCTGGAACTTCGATCTTTTTTGTAGGGTCATTTGGAAAAGCCGGGTCTTGAATCTGAGAAGTTGAGTACTCGAAACGGCCATTCACTTCACTACCATAAAGAGATTTTGCATTAGTATACATCACATCAACACCAAATGTGTATTTAACTTTATCAGTATTGTAATAAAAATTATCTACCAATTGAAAAACATTATTGGTAAAACCTTCTTGTCCGAAACGGTGGCCACCAATTTGTATCGCAGTAGAAATTCCCTTGGTACCATCAGCAAGGTCAGATTTTATATTTCCTACAATTGCTCTTGGAATGGCACCTGTTAGTTCGTCATTCTGCGTACTTGCCTGGAAAGTATATAAATGTTGTATTTTTAATTCGTTAGTGATTTTGCTGCTTATGGTTGAACGTAAAGTAGCCAATAAATTATTGTCAACATTTTTATCGTTACCGTAACTTTCGTAGAAATTTATCGCAGTGTTATCTGCTAAACCTAACGGATTTCTATCGTTTGTATAATTATCACGAATGGTTAATAAATTTCTATCATTAATTTGCCAATCTAAGCGGGCAAATGCAGCATCCGAACCACGCTTTTTGTCGAAAGACCCATACTGAGGTGTATTTGCTACGCCATATTTAGTGCGGGCAACATCCAAAAATTGTGCTAAAGTGTTATTAGTAATTCTGAAACGCGCTTCATCAGCGGGGCCATTAACATCGGCAATAATTAACGGGCGGGCATCTTTCTGATGATCTAAACCAACGAAATAATGTAATTTATCCTTAATAATCGGGCCACCTAAAGTAAAACCATATTGATAAGTAGAGAAATCATTGTCACGCTTTACACCTCTAATATCGTAACGACTGGCTAACCAATCTGCGCGGCCATAACCAAAGGCGCTTCCACTTACTGTGTTTGTACCTGACTTTGTTACTGCAGTTACTGTACCGCCTCCGGCTCTGCCTAAAGTGACATCGTATTGATTGGTTACTACCTTAAACTCGCGAACAGCCTCAATGGAAATTGAATATGGCGCACCACTACGACTCGTAGTACTACCAGCTGATGTTGGGTTTTTAGCATTCATTCCATCAATGGTATAATTTGTAGAAGAACCTAACTGTCCCGAAATATTTCCACCACGGCTTAAAGGAGATAAATCCATTAAGTTAGAAAAATTACGCCCGTTTACAGGTAGTTGGTTCATTGTTTTAGCCGAAATTTCTGTAGAAGCGCCAAAGTTTTGAACTTTGTTCCTCAAACCCGAAGCCACAACCTGTACTGCGTCTAAATCCTGCGAAGCTTCCTGCATGGCAACGTTAACCCTAACTACATCGCCAAGGTTTAACATATAACCATTTCTGGTCTGCTCGCCGAAGCCTACATAAAGAGCTTTGACCGAATAAGGACCACCCAATGGAAGCTCTTTAAAAGTGTACTCGCCCTGTGCATTGGTTGATGTTTTCGTGGTAAAACCAGTAGAATTGTTTCTGATCTGCACTGAAACTCCAGGAATAGGTTTTTTTTGTTGATCGGTAATTACACCTGAAATTGATGCCTGGGTTGTTTGTGCAAGTACCCGGTTTGGGGCAATACAAAACAGCAGCAACACTGCAATAAGTAAATTTTTCATCATCATTTGTTTTTTAGCGGTGATGAAGCTTGCCAGAGCAGGTTGTTTTTGCCAGGCAGGTTTCATCATGAATAGTTCTGATTTTTTATGATGACAAAGATGTTAATGTGCTGTTAACTCAATTCTGATTTAATATTAATAATAAGTTTAGTCCTTGATAGTTTTTAATCCTGATGTTAAAATAAAAAACGGCCGATAAATCAATATCGGCCGTTTGTGTTAAACTGGTGTTAACTTATTTCTTCTCAGTGATATATTTATCACTAAACTTTTTATCCAATTGTTTGTGCAAATTATCAAGATTAATATCCCTGCCCTGAATAAACGCCTGCTCCACTTTGTTGGTGCGCATATCTAAAGCATCACCAGCAGAAATAAAGAAAGTAGCATCTTTACCTGTTTCAATACTGCCCGTTGTTTTATCAACGCCCATCGCTTTTGCAGCGTTTAAGGTAATGGTTGATAATGCTTTTTCTTTATCTAAACCCCAGGCGGTAACTGTGCCGGCCATAAAAGGCAGGTTGCGCTGTTGCCAGTAGCCGTCAATACTCAATACCACATTTAAGCCTGCATTAGCCAATATTGCAGCATTTTTGTAAGGCATATTTACATCGTCGTCATTGTTGTTTGGTAAAGCATGAGGCTGTTTCACCACTAGGGTAATGTTGTTGTCTTTTAAGAAATCGATGATCAGGTAAGCTTCATCTGCCCCTGTGATTACTGGTGTAATTCCGAATTTTTTGGCGAAATTAACAGCTGCAACAATATCCTTTTGACTTTCGGCTGCGATAAATAATTTTTCGTTGCCAGCGAATACTTTCTTCATCGCTTCGAAACGGGTATTAATTACTTCTGGTTTGCCCATTTCAGCATAAGCTTTTGCCTCGGCAAAGAAAGAAGTTAACTGCGCAATGGCCGCTTGTGTTCTTTCGGCTAAACTTTCTGGCGATTGTTGCGGTCTGCCGAAACCACCAAAACCGCCTCTGAAGCGTGGTGTAACGGGCCAGGTCATGTGCATGGCATCGTCTGTTTTAAGGGCTGCATCTTCCCAGTTCCAGGCATCGAGCTGCACAACTGATGAACTGCCCGAAACCGTGCCGCCTTGTGGAGTTGGTTGTGCCATTAACACACCATTGCTGCGCAAGGTGGCCGGAACTTTCGAGTCGGTGTTGTAAGCCACTATAGAACGGATGTGTGAATTAAAATCCCCGATCTCCTGAAAATCCAATGTTGCTTTTACGGCTTCAATTTCTGTTAAACCCAGGTTTGTGGTTGCAGCAATAAAGCCAGGGTAAATATGTTTACCTGTAGCCACAATGCGCATTACATCATCCTGTGGTACCTGCCCGTTAGCGGTAACCGAGATAATTTTTCCGTTGCCAAAAAGGATGGTTCCGTTTTCGATTATTGTTCCATTGCCAACATGTATGGTTGCACCTGTAATGGCAATGGTTTTGCTT
This sequence comes from Pedobacter sp. 22163, assembly GCF_052045595.1. NCBI lineage: Bacteria > Pseudomonadati > Bacteroidota > Sphingobacteriia > Sphingobacteriales > Sphingobacteriaceae > Pedobacter > Pedobacter sp. 22163. The sequence goes on from NZ_JBQEPM010000004.1 coordinate 141,712, forward strand.
TGTTTTTTAGCTGGCGAGATGTTTGCCTGCGCAAAACACATCAGGCTTGTTACCGAAAAAGCCAGACTGAATAAATATGTTTTCATGTTAGTGTGCATGTTCTTTCTCGGTTAATTCTGCTGAATAGTTTTCTAAAGTTTCGCAATTGTACAGGCGTGGTGCATCGCCTAATGGGCGTTGTGTACGGCTACCTTTGCTTTTACTCTCTAACATCTTCTGGATCAGGCGTGCTTTTTCTGTTTGCTGGGTTTTGATTATCTGAGCATCTTTCTCAATGTCCCAATAAGCAATACCATCTACAAAAGTTTTTTCTGCCCTGGCATAGATAGAAAGCGGATTGGCGGTCCAGATCACCACATCGGCATCTTTACCTGCTTTTAAACTGCCCACTTTATCGTCGATATGCAGCATCTTTGCCGGGTTTAAGGTTACAAACTTAAACGCATCTTCTTCAGGAACATTACCGTATAATACCGATTTACCTGCTTCCTGGTTTAAGTGGCGGGCCATTTCGGCATCATCAGAGTTGAAAGCCGTAGTTACACCAACGTTGTGCATAATCTTGCCATTGTAAGGGATGGCTTCTGCCACTTCGTTTTTATAAGCCCACCAATCGGAGAAGGTAGAACCTGCAATGCCGTGCGCTTTCATTTTATCGGCCACTTTATAACCTTCTAAAATGTGCGTAAAGGTATTAATCTTGAATCCTAAGCTATCAGCCACATGAATTAACATATTGATCTCGCTCTGCACATAAGAGTGGCAGGTAATGAAACGTTTGTTGTTCAAAATCTCAACAATAGCATCTAATTCTAGATCTTTGCGTACGCTGTTACCTTTTACTGATAGCGCTTTTTCATATTCTTTTGCACGGGTAAATTCATCCACAAAAGTTTGCTCAACACCCATACGTGTAACCGGGAAACGGGCACCTGTGCCGAAATTACTTTGTTTCACGTTTTCGCCCAAAGCAAATTTAATGAAGCCATCAGCACCTGCAAATTTCAGTTCCTCTGGCGATTTGCCCCAGCGTAATTTGATCAATTGCGATTGACCACCGATCGGATTGGCAGACCCATGCAGGATTTGTGAAGTGGTTACACCACCGGCCAGCTGGCGGTAAATGTTTACATCTTCTGAATTAAGGATGTCGGCAACACGTACTTCAGCAGAAACCGATTGTGCACCTTCGTTAATGCCGCCTGCACCTGCAATGTGCGAGTGCTCATCAATAATACCAGCGGTTACGTGTTTACCGGTAGCATCGATCACTTTTGCGCCGCTTGCTGAAAGGTTTTTGCCAACCGCTTTAATTTTTCCATTTTCTAAAAGTACGTCGGCATTTTGGAGGATTCCGTCTTTTTCATTCGTCCAAACGGTTCCGTTTTTAATTAAAACCGTTTCTTGTTTAGGCAGTTCAGTGCTTCCGAAAGCAGAGAAAGGGTAAATTACCGGCCCCATGGCCGAAGTGCTTTTTGGCTCTTCTTTTTTAGGTGTTTCTTTTGCAGCTTCTTTATAAGTTGCTGTAAACTTTCCCGTAGTACCATCAGCCAGAGCCGATTCGCCTTTGATGGTAACCGGATTTGCCGAAGTAATGTAACCGCTTAAACGGACATCACCCTTAGGGTTTTTCTTTAAATTGAAATTGATGCTTATCCAATCGCCATTTCTGGTAAAGGTTGCTGTGGTTTTTACACTATCTACACCGGTTCTTTCAATTGCAGCTGTCGATCCGCCACCTGTTCCGGTAATTTTTAGGGTTAAAGCACCAATACCGTCAACATTTAAATTATAAGTGCCACGTACATCGCTCACATCCATTTTGTTAACAATGAAGCGTTTGCCCTGTACCCAATTTTCGAAAATAATGTTTCCGTTTTTGAACAGGTTATCGGATGAGATTAAAAAGTTGGCTACTTTTCCTTTTTCCAGGGAACCAACTTTATCGCTGATGCCCAAAAGTGAAGCAGGGATTTCGGTAACCGATTGTAGCGCCTGTTTTTCAGTTAAGCCATTTTCTATAGCCGTACGGATATTTGCCCAAAAATCGCGACTATTTTCTAATCCGAAAGCGGTAAGTGCAAATTTAATTCCTGCTTTTTCCAAGCTGGCCGGATTGGTTGGTGCCAGTTCCCAGCCTTTCATTTGTGATAAAGTGACGTTTCTGGCTTCAGCTGGATCCTCAACATCATAAGCTTTAGGGAAAGTTATTGGAATAATTAAACTGGCTCCGGTAGCTTTAACCTCGTTTATGCGTTGGTATTCGTCACCTGTAGATTTAATGATGTATTTCTTGCCAAATTCTTTTCCGATTTTATCAGCACGCAGAATGTTCTGCCATCCATCAACTTCAAAAATCTGTGGCATGGTCTGTTGCTTGCCAAATTCATCCAAAGAAATGTTAAACTCATCTTTTTGTTTGCCATACCATTGTGCGTCATAATAGGTTTGGCGCAATAAAGCAATCGAACCCATTAACGAAGTCGGGTAATCGTTTGATGATGTTCCCTTGTTAAACGAATAGTTTGCTGCGGTTTGATCTTTTAAAAATACGCTGTTATCGGCGCCCTCGTTTAACGTTACAGCAGCAGAAACGCCACGGGCAATACCATCGCGGTTAATTACATTTACACTACCAAAGCCCACCTTACGTAATTCATCTGCTTTTTTGCTGTCGGTAGAAAAAATGCTTTTTACATAAGTTTCTGGTCTGATTGATTCGTTCCAGCCATAAGCACCTTTTTTGGTAGATACGAAAATAGACTGGCGCTGACCGCCGAAACCACGCTGTTGTGCAGGTGCTTCGCTAAGGCCATAACTGGTAAAGGCATCAATTAGGGAAGGGTAAACAAATTTTCCTTTAAGGTCGATTATCACATAGCCTTTAGGTACTGCTAAACCAGCACCAACACCCTGTATGGTTTGTCCTTTAATTAAAAGTGTGGCATTTGTTAGGGTTTGGTTGGCATTAACTACTATTGTTGCATTGGTAAAGGCAAACATTCCAGGTCTGGTGTCGAAAGAACCGTTAACAGGAAAGGAGGTTTGCTGTGCAAACAGAAATGTAGTAGAAAATACCAGCCCAATGGCGAGTAAAATTTTCTTCATAATAAGTTTAGTGTTTAATTTGTTTAAAACTAATATAAATAAGCGTTCAATCTGTTGAATATCCTATTTTTTACAATTAATGTCTATTTTTGACTAAACATATTTGATAAAAATGTACAACATCTTAAAATCTGCGCACTCCGGATGGCGCTACATCGTATTAATTCTATTGGTTATTGCTGTAATCAATGCTTTGGCGGGCTGGTTTGGTAATAAAACTTACACCGAAGGTAACCGCAAGCTGAATGTATTTACATTGATCAGTGCACACATTCAATTGTTGATCGGCCTGGTATTGTATTTTTTGAGTCCCTTAACCAAATTACCAATGAGCGATGCTATTGGCCGGTACTTTAAGGCTGAACATACCGCTATGATGATTATCGCAATCATTTTGATTACGGTAGGTAACGCCAAATCTAAAAAGGTAACAGAAGCTGTAGCAAAACACCGTACTATTGCCGTTTTCTTTGGATTGGCATTGATCCTGATTATTGTTGCCATTCTGCTTATGGTAAAAGCAGTTCCAGGTAGATCGTTTTTTGGGGTTTCATAGTAATTATAAAAAGCAGGGGGCTAGGCGCATGGCGAAAAGCGTAGGTAATCAAGATTAATCTTGTGCTATATTCAACTTCGGACTCCCGACTACTGACTTCGGACTAAATTTATTTTCATAATTATTTCCATTTTTGGAAATTCTTTATATTTTTGTTGCTCATGATCAACAATATACATACATGGCTTTGGCAAAGTAATTCGAACGAATTGCGCTGGCTGCGTATGAACAAAATATAGTTTATCAACCTAAACCTTATTAAAGAACCATTAAAGCCCGGCGTAGAACCACACGCCGGGCTTTTTATTGTTAAAAAATACGAAATGCAAACCTTAAGCCCTATAGCTTATACCATTTACCCTTATCATGTATAAAATTAATACCACTTACAAAAAAATGCTTGCCGATACCACAACACCAGTGAGCATTTATTTACGCTTACGTGATGTGTATCCTAACAGTATCTTGTTAGAAAGTTCTGATTACCACAGCAGAGAAAACTCGATGAGTTTTGTTTGTGCTGATCCGGTAGCGGGAATTATTTTAAAAGGATCGCGATTGGAGACTTATTTCCCTGATGGCGCTGTAGAGATTACCGAAAGTAAAAACCTGATCGAAGAAATTACCGATTTTAAAGATAAATTCAGAGAAACGGAATTACCCGAAATCAAATTTATTTCGAGCGGTCTGTTTGGCTATTTTACCTGGAATGCAGTACAACATTTTGAAGATATAAAGTTTAGCTCCGAAACACCAGAGGGTGAAGAAATTCCGGAAATGCAGTATCACCTGTACCGTTATATCATCGCCATCGATCACTTTAAAAATGAAATTACCCTTTTCAAAAATACTTTCGAAGGAGAAGAAGAGGGTGGGCTTGAAAAAATGGAGTACCTGATCCAGAATAAAAATTACCCTGAATATAAGTTTCAACTTCGTGGTGAGGAAAGTTCGAACCTAACCGATCAGGGCTTTATGGATCTGGTAGAGAAACTACAAAAGCATATTTACCGCGGCGATGTTTTTCAGATTGTGCCTTCAAGAGCATTTAAGCAAGCATTTTCTGGTGATGAATTTAATGTGTACCGTTGCCTGCGTTCGATAAACCCATCACCTTACCTGTTTTATTTTGATTACGGGAATTTTAAATTGTTCGGTTCTTCGCCAGAGGCCCAGATTACCATCAAAAACAATTCGGCCAATATTTTTCCAATCGCAGGAACTTTTAAACGCAGCGGAAACGACATCGAAGATGCTGAACAGGCCCGTAAATTAGAACAAGACCCGAAAGAAAGTGCAGAACATGTAATGCTGGTTGATTTGGCCAGAAACGATTTAAGCAGGCACTGTAACCGCGTGGAGGTAAAATCTTTTAAAGAGGTACAATACTATTCGCACCTGATCCATCTTGTAAGTAAAGTGAGCGGTCATTTGCAGGAAAACGTAAGTGCTTTTAAAGTCGTTGCCGATACCTACCCGGCAGGTACCTTAAGTGGTGCACCAAAATATAAAGCCATGCAGTTAATTGACGAAAATGAAAAGCTGGGCAGGAATTTTTATGCCGGTGCTATTGGTTTTATGGGCTTCAATGAAGATTTTAACCATGCCATCATGATCAGGACGTTTATGAGCAAGAATAACGAACTGCATTACCGTGCAGGTGCGGGTATTGTGGCCGATTCTGTCCCTGAAACTGAAATGCAGGAGGTGAACAATAAAATTGCAGCTTTGCGTAAAGCGGTGCAAATGGCAGAGGGAATATAGTTGGAAGTGAAGAGTTTTTAGCTTGGAGTAAAATCCGTTAACAGGAAATAAAATGGAAAATATAGATAAAAAAACCGTCTTAGTAATTGATAACTATGATAGTTTTACCTACAATCTTGTGCATTTAATTAACGAAGTTGGTTATGAAGCAGAAGTTTGGAGAAATGATAAATTCGATCTGGCTGATGTAGATAAGTACGATAAAATATTACTTTCACCTGGGCCGGGCATTCCGGAAGAGGCAGGCTTGTTGTTGGATGTAATTAAAACTTATGCGCCAACGAAGAGTATCTTTGGCGTATGTTTAGGTCAGCAAGCCATAGCCGAAGTTTTTGGCGGCACTTTATTAAACCTGGGCAGACCAATGCATGGAATTGCTACACCGGTAACTGTTGTAGATGGTGATGAGCCTTTGTTCTGGGAATGCCCGCAAACCATAAATGTTGGCCGTTACCACAGCTGGGTAGTGAGTAAAGAGAACTTCCCCTCGTGTTTAAAAATTACAGCAAGAGATCATAAGAATGAGATCATGGCGTTAAGACATGAGACTTTAAATGTTCGTGGCGTACAGTTTCACCCGGAAAGTGTGTTAACAGAGTATGGTAAACAGATGATGGAAAACTGGTTAACGTCGGCCATCTAGCCCCTGAAGGGGGAATTAAAGGCTAGTTGGAGATAGCAAAAGCCAAAGGGCATTTAAAACTCATTAAAATAACTATAAGATTAAACTTAATTATAAAATTACCATGAACGATAGCGCTGAAAAGCCCCCTTTAGGGGGTGGGGGGTCTATATTAGATAAAATCGTATTACGTAAAAAAGAAGAAGTTGCGGCTGCCAAAGCTTTGGTTTCAGTACAGGATTTAGAAAATTCGGTGCATTTTAATAGAACGCCTTATTCTTTTAAGGAATTTCTATTGGCCGAAGACCGTACCGGCATTATTGCCGAGTTTAAGCGCCGTTCGCCATCAAAAGGGTTAATTAATGGCATCGCCGATGCTGCAGAGGTAACGCAGGCTTATAATGCTGCAGGCGCATCAGCACTTTCGGTATTAACGGATGTTGATTTCTTTGGCGGTAAAACCGACGATATTCTGGCAGCACGGGCGGCAAACAATATTCCGATCTTAAGAAAGGATTTTATGATCGATGAGTATCAGATCCTCGAAGCAAAAGCCTGGGGTGCTGATATTATTCTGTTGATTGCCTCAATATTAACCCCTCAACAGATTAACGATTTCGGGAAGTTTGCGAAAAATTTAGGTTTAAATGTGCTGTTAGAAGTGCACAACCTGGAAGAGTTGGAACGGAGCATCTGCCCGAATCTGGATGCTATTGGTGTAAACAACAGAAACCTGGGCAATTTTACGGTAGATATCCAGACTTCGTTCGATCTGGTAAACAAAATCCCGAACGAATTTTTAAAGATTTCGGAAAGTGCGATCAGTAATCCGCAAACGATCAGGGAATTAAAAACCGCAGGCTTTAACGGGTTTTTAATTGGCGAGAATTTTATGAAAACCGATAATCCAGGCGTTGCAATAAAAGAATTTGTAGGGCAGATATAATCAACAGACTTCCGAAGTTTCAAAGGCCAAAGCGCAGGCAAACTTCGGAAGTCTTTGCGACTTAAAAAGATTTACACGTTCGCAAATTTCGTATATTTGCCTCAATTACATGGGAAAACAAAAGACATATGATACTGCCGTAGTGCAGGAACGGGCAATTTTAGTCGGAGTGGTTACACCTGGCGAAAAAGAAGCCCAAACAAAAGAATATTTAGATGAGCTGGCTTTTTTGGTCGATACGGCTGGAGGAAAGGTAGAAAAGGTTTTTACACAGAAGATGCTTAAACCAGAGCGTGCTACATTTGTGGGTACGGGAAAACTGGAAGAGATAAAAGCTTATGTAAAATCAGAAGAAATTGATGTGGTGGTTTTCGACGATGAATTATCGCCGTCGCAACTGCGTAACATCGATCGTGAACTTGGAGTTAAAGTTTTAGATCGAAGCAATCTGATTCTGGATATTTTTGCCAACAGGGCCCAAACTGCACAGGCAAAAACGCAGGTAGAACTGGCACAATTACAATATGTTTTGCCACGCCTAACCGGTATGTGGACCCACTTAGAGCGCCAGAAAGGTGGTATCGGAATGCGCGGTCCGGGTGAAACGCAGATTGAGAGTGATAGACGTATTATTTTAAATAAAATCTCTTTGTTAAAAGAGCGTTTAAGAAATATAGATCGGCAAAACGAAACGCAGCGTAAAAACCGCGGTCAGTTAATTCGGGTAGCTTTGGTAGGCTATACCAATGTTGGTAAATCGACCATCATGAATATGCTGTCGAAATCGGAAGTATTTGCAGAAAATAAACTGTTTGCAACTTTAGATACAACTGTACGTAAGGTTGTGATCGAGAATTTACCTTTTTTACTTTCTGATACCGTTGGATTTATCCGCAAGCTGCCTCACCATTTGGTAGAATGTTTTAAATCTACCTTGGATGAAGTGCGTGAAGCTGATCTGTTGATCCACGTGGTTGATGTTTCGCATCCTAACTTCGAAGATCAGATTAATACGGTTAACGAAACGTTGAAAGATATTGGTGCGATTGATAAAGACATGATTTTAGTTTTTAATAAGATTGATGCCTATGTTTCGCCAGAGCTTAACGATGAAGAAGACGATGGTAAGCTGACTTTAGAGGATTTTAAGAAAAGCTGGATGAGCCACGATAAAGTACCTGTATTGTTTATATCGGCTACAGAAAAAGAAAACTTAGAAGAGTTTAAAACATTATTGTACGATAAGGTTAAAGCTGCGCACGTAGCAAGATACCCGTATGATAGTAACCTCTTGTATTAATCGTTAGGGAAAAAATCTGGTAGATTAATAATCAATCACCAATTTTCAATAATCAAACCGTAGCGATGAGCTTAGAAAAATCGATATATAAATAACCAAAATTGTCTTTTTCGATTGTAAATTTGGTAGTCGAAATTGGTTATTGTGATTTGGCCATTGGTTTCTGGCTATTGAGATTTTTTAATTATTGCATTAAAGATTAACATGAGTTGATTGGCTTCGCTTACGAGAATTATCTTTGTTGGTTCCAGTTCTTTTTTATCATCAATGTCGATCAGATTAAGCCAAAGTTTAGTTTCTTTAGCTTCTTTTCGGCAGACTTTTATCCGATAAATAAAATCAGCTTTGCTTAACGATTCATTGGCTTCGATATAATTTGCAGAAACGGAGCCAGAAGATCGAACAACCTGCTTAATATCTTGAATATTGATAATGCTATGGGTAACCTTTTTACAATATGACCTAACAGATTGAGCAAATAGAAAAGTTCTTTCTTCAAGATTAAAATTTGTTCCGTTGTTCATTAATTAAATATAAGTATTTTTACAAAAAAACTAAAGGCTAGCAACTGGCTAGCAGTTTAATAATTCGTTTTTAAATTTTATTGTCTTTCTCATTTAATATTAGCAGATTAGTTATGGTCTGATAATTGACTATTGGATTGATGATTTTAAAACCTTATCAATTTAATTTTAGGCCCTGCATGGTCTGATAATTGATTATTGGTAATTGATAATTATAACATTATGGAAAGTAAACGTCAGCAGAAATTTGCAGGAGTATTACAGGAGGAGTTAGCACAGGTTTTTCAGCGTGAAGGTGCTGCATTTTTGCCTAATACATTGGTAACCATTACCCGTGTTCGGGTTTCGCCAGATTTGGCAGTGGCCAAAGTTTACCTGAGCTTTTTTAATACCAATAACACCACGCTTTCTATCAATACAGTTAACGCACATTCGGGCGAAATCAGGTATAAACTGGGAAGCAGAATCCGCCATCAGGTTAGGGTAGTGCCAGAGCTTACTTTCTTTGTAGATGATACGAACGAGTATGTAGAACGCATGGATCATCTTTTTGATAAGATTGCAAAAGAACCCAGACAGAAGGACGAAGACAGCGAATAATCTTTGTGAGGAAGCTAAGGGAACCCGTTAATTTCTTCACTCATTTTATACCGGCATTAATTGCAGTTCCGGCTGGTTATTTATTGCTCCAGAAATGCAATACACCGATTGAATATATTGCTGCCTGGATTTATGGCATTGGCACTTTTATCCTTTTTGGCGTAAGTGCCATGTATCATGGTTATCCGGCTACCGATTATGGTGTACGTTTTTGGCAAAAATTCGATCATTGTTGCATTTACCTGATGATAGCAGGTTCTTACACACCAACTGCTTTGCTGGTTTTTGATGACTGGTTACGTTGGAGTTTGTTCGCCATCGTATGGGTTATCGCTATTATAGGTTGCCTGCTTAAAATCTTTAACCGATTAAAAAGCACGGCTATCTCATTGTCTATCTATATTTTAATGGGCTGTTTGATTGTGCCTTTGCTACAGAAAATGCTAGGTACGTTACCTATGGGCGCTATTGTCTGGTTATTGTTCGGTGGTGTTTTTTACATTGCCGGAACTTATTATTACGCAAAGGATAAACAGCTCTTCAGGTGGATGCACAGTCACGAACTTTGGCACGTGTTCGTAATCGGAGGGGCCTTATCTCACTATATTTATAACTTCGTTTATATTTTTAAGTAGATTATAAATGCAAACTTTTGAGCAGATTATTCAAGCGAATGCGTCATTGATCCATAAGGTGGTTGATTTTGATATAGAACGGGATCAGCTTTTATCTTTAGATTTTACTGCAGCAAATACTGAGTTAACGGATGAGATTCTGGATAATACCGATTTGTTTTCTGCCTGGGTAAATGGAAAATTAATTGATAATAATGCCCGTTATGGAATTGGTGGCTATGGCGAACATCGCAGCATATATTCGCGAAGTATTCATTTTGATGCTGGTGAAGAAGCTCGCAGGTTACATTTAGGTGTTGATATCTGGGGGCCAGCTGGAACGCCGATTTATAATTTTTATGATGCCACTGTGCAAAGTTTTGCCAATAACAGCAACTTTGGCGATTATGGTGCAACAATCATCTTAGCTTACAAAATCGATGGTTTTAAATTTAATGCCTTATACGGGCATTTAAGTCTCGCGTCGTTAAATGGCCTCAAGGAAGGTGAATTTATTCCTGCAGGCGCGAAAATCGCAGAATTAGGCCCAAAAGAAGAAAACGGTTACTGGCCACCACATCTTCATTTCCAGTTGATTGAAAATATGGAAGGCTTAAAAGGCGATTACCCTGGGGTTTGTAGGTTTAGTGAACGAGAAAAATACCTGGCAAACTGCCCCGACCCGAATTTGATTTTGAAGGCCACGTTCTTTCAACCGCAAAGAAAATAAGGAATGCGCAAAGGACGCAAAGTTTAGCCGTAATTTTTCCATGTTTCTGTGCTTCCGTGGCAAAACAACTCCTCTGTTCTCTGCGAAAAACTTCGCGTTCTCTTCGGTTAAACCCGAATAAACCGTAAATTAGTATAATGAAAAACCTGCTCACCCTTTCTTTACTTTTCTGCTGTTCACTGGCCATGGCCCAGGTTCAGTTTAAATCGGGTAAAAGTGGCTTTGTAAACTTCCTGAGAGAAAATACCATTTATCCGCAGTTCTCTAAAGATAATTGTATCCAAGGAACGGTAAATGTGAGCTTTAAGCTTGATGCACAAGGGAAGGTTTATTTTTCTAAAGTGAGTAAAGGAATATTATCCGATCTGGATGAAGAAGCCCTGCGTTTGGTGCGTTTAAGTAGTGGTAAATGGCAGGTTCCGGTAGGATACGATACCACGGTTTCGATTGTAGCTCCGGTTAATTTTAAGCTTTCGGGTTATAATTGTGAAGGGAAATCAAATGAGGCCATTCAGGAAGCAATCCGTACTTATCTGGCAGAAGAAGGTTTAACCAACTCTGTAATTAATTTCTATAAAAACATCGACCAGGCAAAACCCGGACAGGAGGTTCAGATTATTGGCATTAAAAACCAGTTGGGCATTGATGATGAATATTTGGACGACCGGATAAAAATGGCCCTAAAAAAAATAAAACAGGGCGATAAACAAGGTGCCTGTGAGGATTTTTTATTTGTTAAATATATGGGGAGTAAAATGGCTGATGATTATTTAGCAAAGTATTGTAAGTAAATGAAGAACACCACTAGATTTTTTGCCTTATTGGATATCATCAGCATTGCATTATTGGCTAAACAGTTTTGGCAGATTTTAACTCACCTGAACGAAATCCCGGATCAAATCCTTTCGCAGGCCAAGGTTGTTTTATTGTTGCCCTTATTTGTGTCGCTTTTTGTATCGGCAGCGGGTTTAATCTTATTTAAGAAATTCGGCTTTATTACCTATTATATTCAGTTTCCATTCCGTTTGGTGGTATGGATATTTTCTATCGGCTTTATTACTTATTTACCAGAAGCGTTAAACCTCGGCGAACGGTGGTTTGATATTTTATTCCGCATCTGTTTTATTGCCGAATTCTTCAGGTTATATTTTACCATTAAAATTCACCGATCATCCTTCTGATACACTAGGTAAAACCACCGTTATAGCAGCAGGCAGAATTTTTGCTTCAACGGTATTCACCCTGCCAATGTATTCTCCATCAACCTGGAAGTGTGCCTTATGTTTCGAAGAAATCTTAACCTCAGCGGTTTGAAATACTTCTATTTTTTTTGGGTTGAAAGGTAATTTGGTGACCCATATTTTTAAGATCTCGAGATAAGAGTAATCTTTTACTAAAACCACTTCGAACAGATCGTCGTCTAATTTTCCATCTGGGTTTATTTTTAATCCAGAACCGTACATGGTTGCGTTTGCAATAGCCACCATTGCCGCTTTAGAAGTGATTGTTTCACCTCTTAGGTTCAATTGCACGTCCATTCTGCTGTGGTTCCATAAGGCATGCCAGGTAGCCTTTGCATAACCCCACATCCCCCGCTGGGGCAAGGTATCAAATTTCTTTACCAGGTAGGCATTAAAGCCCAGATCGGATAAATGGATGCAGATTTCATTATTAAGTTTAACTACATGGATCTTCTGGAGCTTACCTTCATCCAAAATAGCTAAAGCCAGTTCAATATCAGTCGGGATACCTAATTCTTTCGCCATCCCATTTGCAGAACCGGCAGGGATTATGCCAATCGGCGTTTCAGTATGCAACAGACATTCGGCAACCAGTTTTAAGGTGCCATCGCCACCAACGGCCACCACACGATCTGCCTTCGCAGCTTTTATCCTTTCTTTTATCTTCTCTAAAGAGCAGTCTTTCGGTAATTCGAAAAGATCGATCTCTGTTTTTTTTGCATCAAAATGGGTAGAAATTACTTCCTTTAGGTTAATGTCGTGACTGCCAGAGCCTGGATTGATGATGAATAATAATTTCATGTGTTACCTTATGGTTTACATCACAAACAACTTTTAATAAACTCTGTTTTAATACAGATGAATAAATCTGCTAGTGTTAAAGTATATCATGGCTATGGCCACGCGCACAATTTGGTTGTTTATGGTCATGTTTTTAAGCGGAAAGCAAAAACACAGCAGGTTTACAGCAATAATTTGTTTGTTAATATTGCACATCTTTTAAAGCTCTTCATCTTAAAACCTTATGCTTTTGTTGAGGTGCGTTTGCAATTTTTTGATCAAACGATTTACAATAAAACCGAAGGTGATGGCTTTTTTAAGTTCGAATGGAAAGCTGAATATGAGGTGCCTGCAGGCTGGCACTTTGTTAAAGTAGAAGCTGTTGATAAAAACGGAAAAGTTTTAAGTGCGGGTGAAGGGAAGGTATACGTACCGCACATTACACAATATGCCTTTATTTCGGATGTGGATGATACTGTGATGATTTCTCATTCGGCAACTATTGGGCGACGGTTGAGAGAATTGTTTATCAAGAATCCGCATACGCGTAAAACCTTTCCTAATGCGGCCAGTCATTATCAGCAATTGGCCTTGTCGCACACTGAAGAAAATCAGCCCAATCCTTTTTTTTATGTAAGCAGCAGCGAGTGGAACCTTTACGATTATTTGGTCGAGACTTTTAGGTTTAATAAGTTGCCTGACGGTGCTTTTCTTTTAAATACATTAAAACGGTGGAAAGATTTAGTCAGAACGGGTAAAACAGGCCATGAAGGTAAATTATTGAGGGTTATGCGAATTTTGGATGCTTTCCCCAATCAGAAGTTTGTGTTTTTTGGTGATAACTCGCAACAGGACCCAAAAATTTATTCTACAATAGTGGAAAAGTATCCAAAAAATATCGAAGCGGTATACATCCGTAATATTCGTCCAGAGAAAGAAGTAGAAACAAGACAATTGCTTAACAAAGTTGAGGAAAAAGGGGTTAGTGCATTTTTATTTAATAATAGCGAGGAAGCGATTGAACATTCTAAATCAATAGGATTGATCCAATAGTTTTTGGAGCGCAATTGTTGTGCTCATCGGTTTCGACAATCCCGCTTTCCTTCCTGCCCCGATGAAGTATCGTGGGCATCCATTCAATCGGGGCTAAGAACAAAGTTTTTTGCTGGTGGAAACTGGCCACAGTTCAATAAACCTGACAGAAGCGGGCACCGAACGTAGAGAGGTAAAGCGGATGGCAGGGCTTTCGGGTCCGATAAACACAGGACCCTGCTTTTCAAAAAAAGCAATCTTAATAGCGGTTGTTGTAAGATTGCTTCCCCGAAAAATCGGGGCAGGCAGTGCCTCGCTATGACGAAATAGAAGAATTACCCCAAATCAAGAAATCGACTTTCCGAACGGTGTAAAAGCTAAATTCATCAACTTAAAATGCTGGCGTCCAAATGGTATACCCACGATGGTAATGCAAAGCAGGATGCCGAAAAACAAATGGGTTAGCGCAATCCAGAAACCACCACATAAAATCCAGATCAGGTTCATGATGGTAGAAAGGCAACCTGTATTTGATGAGGTATCGGTTATTTTAACGCCAAAAGGAGCGAGACCTACAATGGCGAATTTAAAACATTGGATACCAAAAGGAATCCCCACAATGGTTAGACAAAGGATAAGGCCTCCAATAATATATTCGAAGAAAATAAAGATACCGCCAAAAATAATCCAGATAATATTGCCTAAAAAGTTCATTATGTTTTTTAGTTTAAGATTTAATATTGGGTATTTTGTTACAGTTCGCTAATGCATTGTGTTTATATTCTTCGTAATTTAGAATCACACACAAAAGAAACACAACATGAAAAAATTAATTCTTGCAGCGACATTCGTCGCTTGCTTTGGGCTGTCGCGTGCCAAAGCCCAAAATGTAAATGGGGTGAAATTGACCGATATCCATGTGGATTATATCCAGATCCGTGCAGTAAAAAGTTTTTTAGCAGATAAACAATGGATTGCGCTGGAGCATGGCCAAAAGGTAGGCGATTATAGCGAACTGTACATCAGAGATGATAATGATAAAAAAATCGAATTTAATTCTGCAATTGATGCCTTGAACAAAATGAAAGCCTACGGTTACGAGCTGTTTAGTGTTTACACAGAGCAGATAGATCAATCATCAAACCGGCCTGTATATGTGTTAAAAAGGAAGTAAATAATAAAGAGGTCAAGTTTCCTAACAGGTTGGTTATAAAACTTGACTTCTTTGTAATATCTATATAAAATCCAACGTATTAAATTTTTTGTTGAGGATATCAGCATTATTTACATCCAGCCATTTATCTAAAATGGTACCATAAACCTGTCTAAAATCCAGTTGATATTTTAAATCACCGGTATCAAGATCACTTAAATTAGGTGCAGCATTAAAAATACCTTGTTTCTTCAATTTCCCACCAAAAACAAACATATTATTTGCTGTTCCGTGGTCGGTGCCGTTACTGGCGTTTTGTTCTACCCTGCGGCCAAATTCAGAGAAGGTAATCACCAGGGTATCCTCCAGTTTATTGTTCGATTTTAGATCTTTCAAAAAAGCCGCCATACCTTCGCTGTACTGTTTAAGCAGGTTGCCCTGTTGACCAATTTGATTTACGTGGGTATCAAAACCACTTAACGATACATAATAAACCCTTGTTTTTAATCCCGAAGAAATAAATTTAGAAACCGTTTTCAATTGGTTTGCAAAACCCGAGGTTGGGTAAGTAGATTTCGACTGATAAATTTTGGAGGTATTCTGGATATAACTGGCAGATGATGAAGTTTCGATCATCGTTTTATACAAATAACCTAAATTATCTTCGTCTAAATGTTCTTTATCATTCTGCAACATGGCCTTAAAAAATGGATCGTTCGTATTACGGAACAAAGCTGCAGGATCTTTTAATGCAATTCCTTTTTTGGTTTGCCCTTTCATGGCCAGAGAAAGCGAATCGTCTACTTCTATTGCAGTATATGGGAATTTGCAGGTTTGGCAATTGCTATCTAAATAACGGCCAATCCATCCGGTTGATAAGAATTGATTGCTATCGCTACCCGTTTGCCAGATATCCATCGAACGGAAATGTGAGCGGTCTGGGTTAGGGTAGCCAACATCGTTGATGATGGTCATCCAGCCTTGGTCATAAATTTCTTGCAAGGCCGCCATGTTCGGGTTTAACCCTTGCATGTCGTTCAATTTAATTACCTCTTCAGGTTTAATGGCAATACTTTTTCTTTTTTGGTAATAAATGTCGTTTCCAAAGGGAATAACCGTATTTAAACCGTCGTTTCCACCAGAAAGCTGTACCACAACCAGGTTTTTGTATAAGCTCAGCTCATCAAGGGCCATGGCCTCAAGCGGTTTCATAAAAGCCGGAACAAATAGTGAACCTGCTGCAACAAATCCTGTATTTCTTAAAAAATTTCTTCTGTTCATCTTGTTAATATTTTGGTTCACTTGTTCATTCGTCAATAGTTCATTGGTTTGGGTGCTCAGCTAATCGGCTATTGGACCATCAACTATCGACTATTAACACAACTGATACTCGGGCATACTGGTAATTTCGACTGCAGTACTTCGCAATCCTTTATTATCGCTTACCATTGTTGTTATTTTAGCATTTAATTTCGGTTGCAATAAAAACTCGGTAAGTTCCAATGGCGTTAATCCTTTTGGTAAAGTATTTAAAAATTTAGGCCAGTCTGCATTTGCGTTTACGTACGATTTTGGTTTCATGTTGGTATTTGCATTGGTGGTAGCTGTTCTGCTTAACGCAATTACGGCTTCATCTTCAGGATCGGCTTTGCCACTGAAATCAATTTCCCCGTCATTTAAAACAAGTGAAGGAATGCGCATCCTTAACATTAACGATGAACTATCAATCCAGCTTTGTCCACCAGGCCAACCTGCAACATTAGGCGGGTTAAATAAATATTGCCCTAAACTGCTTTGTAGCTGAATTAAAACCTGTGGTTTGTTATAGGTAACATAAAACTCGCGACTTAAGCCTACCAAAAATTCAGCGGGTGATTTAATTTTTGTGCCTACATTCTCCGGACTATAAAACCAATCTGATGTAAACATTTTTTTCATCATCGAGGCAATGTCGTATTTTGAGTTGTAAAAATGTGTGGCAAGTTCTTTAATATGAGCCTCGTTCGGGTTATCGTTTACGAAGAATTTATATACTTTCCTGGCGATAAACTGTGAAGTTTCTGGTTTTTCCAGAATAATATCGATGATGTTTTCACCTTCAAAATTCCCGATTTTACCAAAAAAGGTTTTTGTTCCGGGATCGTGCAGGTTTTGTCTGAAAATGAACGAGCCATCTTTGTCGTACATCCAGCCGGTAAATGAGCGGGCAGATTCTTTAATGTCCTGCTCGGTATAATTTCCTCTTCCCAGGGTAAAAAGTTCCATGAGTTCGCGGGCGAAGTTCTCATTTGGTTTACCTTTTCTGTTCTGCTGGTTATTCAGATATTGCAGCATTGCAGGCGATTTGGAAACTTCAACCAATAAGGTTTTAAAGCTGCCCAGGGCATTTTTTCTTTGAATGTTATTTAATTGTTGTGCAAAAAATGGGTTGTTGCTGCGGCAGGCAAAATGGCCATGCCAAAAAAGCGTCATCTTTTCCCTCAATGGGGCGTCGGTATTGATCATTTTGGTAATGAAGGCAATATTCAGATCGCGGCTCACTTCGTTTTGCTCTCGTATAATCTGCTGGCGCATTTTTTTCTCATCATCATTCAGATCTTTTTTAGCATATAAACCTGCCTGTACCAAAAGCTGTCGTTTCGATTCAAAGTCGTTTACTAAATTGATTGGATCGTCTTTTTGAGAATCTTTAAGCAAGTTGTCCACCACTTTATCGAGGTTTTTTTTGCTTAATTTTTGTAAGTCGGTATAAGAAACCCCGAAGCCTGCCCGGTTGTAAAGATGTTTTACTTTTAAGAAATTATCTTTTGCGCTCATAATGGACTGTTTTACAGTATGACTTATTTAAAACGCCAGGGTTTAATCTTTGTTTTCTTTCTTATTTTTGCCTATGTTTTTTCAGCTACTAGATGACAATCCAGGCTTTCCAGATCCAGCCTTGGCAGAAGAAGATGGTTTATTGGCCATTGGTGGTGACTTAAGTACAGAGCGGTTGTTAATCGCCTATTCGAATGGTATATTTCCATGGTTTAGTGAAGGTGAACCAATCCTCTGGTATTCGCCACACAAACGCTGTGTGATTTATCCCGATAAAATTAGGATCAGTAAAAGCATGCAAAAAATTTTAAATCAGGAAGTTTTCAAGATTACTTTTAACCAGGCTTTTGCCGAAGTGATCCGCAATTGCGCAACTACCGAAAGGAAAGGGCAGGATGGTACCTGGATTACCAACGAAATGCAAGATGCTTACATCAACCTTCATCAGCAGGGCTATGCGCACAGTTTAGAGGTTTGGTTGGCTGATCAGCTGGTGGGTGGCTTATATGGTTTAAAAGTAAACCGTATTTTTTGTGGAGAAAGCATGTTTAGCCATGTAAGTAATGCCTCAAAAGCAGCATTGATTTTTTTAAGTAAAATGAATATCGATTTAATTGACTGTCAGTTGCCGAACGACCATTTAATGAGTTTAGGTGCTGAAATGATCGATCGGGAATTGTATATGGAACTGCTTCAGGCTCCTTAATGCTCGTGTTCGTTATCAATTAAACCCTGCTCGCGCATTGCATTTTCTATGCGTTTATCCGGAATAAACCAGATGCAGGCTACAATGAAATAAAGTGCAACGCCAATCCATGGGTTTATAAAACTTAGTGCAACACCTCCGATATAAAAAAGTAATGAGAATTTACCTTTTGCATCATTCCCAATAGCATGTACCACAAGTGAGTGCTGGCCTTCTGTTCTTTTGATTACGATCACCAATAGGGTGTAAGAAACGGCGGCAAGCAGAAGCACAGCACCGTAGACCACAACTGGCCATAAGGCAAAATGATGTTCACCCATCCATCCGGCTGCTACCGGGAATAACGAGAGCCAGAATAAAAAATTAAGATTTGCCCAAAGCATTGATCCGTTTACTTTTTTAACAGCATGTAATAAATGGTGGTGATTGTTCCAGTAAATGCCTACGTAGATAAAACTTAAAACATAACTGATGAATTTTGGAATAAGCGGTTTCAAGCTAGCTAGAGTTTCGCCATGCTCCGGAACTTTAATTTCTAAAACCATAATGGTAATGATAATTGCAATTACCCCATCACTAAATGCTTCTAATCTGCCTTTGTTCATAAAAAATGACCGCTGTTAATCTGATACAATTATCAATGAAATTATCTTATAAAACAAAACCCGCAAACTTTTGGCCTGCAGGTTTCTTATTGTTTTGTTGAAATTATAATTTGCAATCGTCCTCGTTACAAAACGAGGATGATACTATTTACAGAAAGATCCTGAAATAAATTCAGGATGACGATCGTTTATGAAATTTGGCTTACAGATTCCTTATTTTGTTCCGTTGAAATTATAATTCTCTAACCCAGATGTTCCTGTAACTGATTGCAGGACTTGGATCACCGTGATCTTGTAATTTGATCGAAGCTGGACCATGTTTTTTGTATTCTGGTGCACCGATATACCTGGTTTCCCCTTTTAATACAAATCCGTTTTGCAAAAGTACCCCATTTAAAAATACGGTAACACTTGCTGGTTTTTGTACTGTTCCATCTTCATTAAAACGTGGTGCATTCCAAATGATATCATAATATTGCCATTCGCCTGGTTTCTTGTTCGCATTTGCCAATGGAATAGCTTGTTTGTAAACACTGCCCGTTTGTCCGTTAACATAGGTTTTGTTGTTATAAGCATCCATAATCTGGATTTCGTAACCGTCATCACCACCACCTGTTGATGCTAAAAACACCCCGCTATTTCCACGTGCCTGACCTTCGCCAGTTATGTTTTCAGGAATTTTCCATTCCATGTGCAATTGGTAATCAGTAAACTTTTTATTGGTTTCGATATTTCCAGTGCCTTTTTTTACCGTGAAAAAACCATCGTCGACTGTCCAGGCAGCTGGTTTAGATGGATCTTTAACAGAATGCCATGCATCTAAATTTCTGCCGTTGAAAAGAATGGTCGCATCAGATGGTGCATCCTGAGGCAATTTACCGGGTGTAACAATTTTAGGAACGGGTTCCCAAACCTCGGTTGTTTTTGGGTCTTTGGCAGGATCTGGTTTTTTATCTTGTGCCATAGCTTGCCCTGCGAAAAAAACAGGAATAAATAATAGTGTGTACTTGTTCATAATTGTGGTTTAACTTTTTAAAGTTAACCAGTTTATTAAGAAATGGAAATTTCGTATTTAAAATTTTACCCCAAATCGTCAACAACATAGGTTTCACTTATAATTACTTCGTCAGGGGCAATATCTTCTTTACGCTGTTCGGCCAAATCGCGCATTGGGCAATAACCTGTAATGCCGCGGTACAATAATCCTGCACCAATTGCTGCACCAGTGAGGCCAATTACAGGATGCGAAAAAATACTGGTGATGCCTTTAAAAAGTAAATATGCTCCTGCAGCGCCAGATAACCAACGTTCAGATTTTGAAACGTTTTCGAACAATTCTGGGTACTTCCAGGCTTCCTTAACATTGTTTACAGCGGTATTAAAATCTTGATTTGTCATGATGGTTAAATTTATGTTCTACTGTATAACAAGTTAAGAGGGAATGAGTTTTGAAAAGAAATTTAATTGTGTAATGTTGCCACGGAAACGCTGATTAGCACGGAAGAAATACTAATAATCAGGATTATAAAACAACACGCCTGATTTCGAGAGTTGGTTTACCGAAATTTAAAATAAGCCCAACTTTGCAACCTGAACATCTTAAGTAGTTTAGTGTTTGCGCTATATCGGCGCTTGCAATAGCACTTTTTGATTTAATTTCTAATATTACCGCATCGAATATGATAAAGTCAGCATAAAAGCTATGGGGTAGGGGAATACCTTTATAATAAACTTGGTATAACTTTTCTCTTTCGTAAAAATAATCCCTGTTTTTTAGTTCTACACAAAGTGCATCTTTATAAACAATTTCTAAAAAACCACAGCCTAAAAAACTATGAATCTCAATAGCAGAACTAATAATCAGGTCTGTTTCGTTTTTTAATGGGAAGTTCGATTGACGGATTTCCATACCAAGGGATTTAAATAAAGGTTTAACTTATTAACTTGGGATGTATTTACTAAAATAGTAAAATAATGGGGCGCTGCAAAGCATACTTTGCAATTTTGTGCCTCCATGGCAAAGAAATAAGTATAATAATCTGCTTGTGATTGAAATTATTCGAACAAATTCTTCGATTCCGCTCAGAGTGAAAACCGGATAAGATATTCCGTGATTTCTGTGTCTCCGTGGCAGATTTCGGCAATTAATTCAATATATCGCGTATATCTTCTTTGCTCAGCGATTTAAAGAAACTTTCTTCCGTTGTAATTAAAGAGTTTGCAAGCGATTTTTTACGGTTCTGCAAAGCCAATATTTTCTCTTCAACGGTGTCTTTTGCAATGAATTTGTAAATGAAAACCTTTTTATCCTGACCGATACGGTGCGTTCTGTCGATAGCTTGTTGTTCTACTGCCGGGTTCCACCATGGATCGAGGATAAAAACATAATCCGCCTGGGTTAGGTTTAAACCTACACCACCTGCTTTTATAGAGATTAAGAAGACTTTCAGTTCAGTATTCTGCTGAAATTCGGAAACAATTTCGCCACGGTTACGGGTTGCACCATCCAAATAAGCAAATGGAATATGCTCGGCTTCAAAATGTTTTTTGAAGATATCAAGATGTTTTACAAACTGAGAAAAAACCAAAACCTTATGTCCGCCTTTAAGCACATTATCCAAGGTGTGGATCACGTTTTCGAACTTTCCAGAATCTGAAACATAGGTGCCATCAATCATTACAGGGTGGTTGGCTAACTGACGCAAGGCAGTTAACCCTTGCAAAAGCTGTACCTGTTTCTGCGCGAAAGTTCCATCGTCCATGCTCTGCAATAAATCGTTACGATAGGCAGATTTTGTTTTTTCGTAATATGCGGCCTGATCTTCGCTCATATCGCAATAAATTACCTGTTCCGTTTTAGGTGGTAATTCTGCTGCTACTTGCTCTTTCGTTCTACGGAGCACAAAAGGCTTGATAATCGATTGCAGTTTGCGCGCTTTTTCTTCGTCCTTTTTCTTTTCTATCGCTTGCACATATTCTTCGTAGAAGAATGCCTGTGTACCCAATAAACCAGGGTTTAAAAAGGTCAACTGCGACCATAAATCGCTTACTGAGTTTTCTACAGGCGTACCACTCAAAATCAGTTTATGTTTCGATTTTAAGCTTCTAACGGCTTTGAACGATTTCGATGCCGGGTTTTTAATGTTCTGACTTTCATCGAGAATAATGTAGTTGAAATAAAAGTTTTTCAATTCATCTACATCTACTCTGGTTACACCGTAAGTGGTAATGATAATATCGTAATTGGCAAAATTGGCAACATCTTTATTTCGGTTGGTACCTGTATGTGCCAGTATTTTAAGCTTTGGCGTAAACTTTTTAGCTTCTGTTAACCAGTTGTAAATTAAAGAGGTAGGCATGATAATGAGCGAAGTCGTTTGCGTTTCAAGCAATTGGTCGTCTTCCTTCACCTTTTGGAGCATGGCTAATGTTTGGATAGTTTTACCCAAACCCATATCATCAGCCAAACACCCACCGAAATTGTATTCGCGTAAAAAGCTGAACCAGTTATAACCAGCTTTCTGGTAATCGCGTAAACTGCCTTTAAAATGAACAGGCATTTGCGTGTCGGCAATATCCTCAAAGTCTGATAATCGTTGTAACTTGCGTTCAAGCGTAACGTTAGCCAGGCTATCTTCAGCCAGATCATTAATGAGGCCAATATGGTGTTTCTTTAATTTTAGCGTTTTTCCGGCCTCAGCCAAACTGAACAAACTACCGTATTGCGTAAACCATTTATCAGGGATAATGGCCACTTCACCATCGGGCAATAAAAACTCACGCTTTTTGTGTAGAATATGTTGCTTTAGTGAAAGAAAAGGAATCTGGTATTTTCCGAACCACACTACAGCATGGATATCGAACCAATCGTTTCCTTCTTTAACTTCAAGATCTATTTTGCTGGCACCGAAAACAAATTTTTTCTGTCCTGTAGCCTGTTCAATTTCAAAACCTGATGCCTGTAAGATTTCGATATGCTCGTTTACCCAATTTATAGCCCCGTAACTTGGATTTTCTTCGGCAGAAGCTACTTCCAGGTTGCTGAATAAAGAACTTGTTTTTTTTAGTCCTAACGATAACAGCAAATTAAACTGCTTTTTTTCCCATTCTGCCGAACGTTTAATGCGGTGGAAAATATAGTTATCGGCGGTTTTTTCTAAACGTACAGTTACTTTGTGTGCATTTTCTACGGGGAAAGTATATTCGCCATATTTAAAATATAACTGAATTTGAGAAAGACCACCATCAACATATAAAACTTTAATTACCGGTGTTGCCTCAAATTGTTCGGTTCTGATTTCGAAACCTTCGGCATACACATGGTGCTTTTCTATTAAAGGGGCTACAAACTTTTCAAAATAAGTGGCTTCGGTTGTTTTGGGTATGGCAATAAAGCGTTTATTTAAAAAGGGTTGCAGTTTTTTTCCTTCAATATCCTGATCAAAAAAGTACAATACATCATTCAGCAATAGCCATGCAGGTTTATTGCTGATGATCTGCGCTTCTTTAAACATAAATTCGATACGCAGATTCTGATATTTGATGGTCGGAAAATAGCGTGTTTCGGTTTCGTTCCTTCGGAAATGGAAAAGGATAGATGCAGGCTCATCAGCCAGTTCGATTTTGCGTTCTACCGGCCAGCCATCTTTGTCCATTACATAAAGCTCGTTTTTAACCTTTAAAAGCTCTAAAGCTTCGGCAAGTTTCTTTTCGATTTTAGGGCGGACATTTTCATAAAATTTATTGTCGAAAATTTTAGTGAAAAACTCGGTCGGCCTGATCAACTTTTTATAATATTTTTTAATCAGCGAGTCTTGCTCAATGTCATCTAAAATTTTGATCAGTTTATAATCAATATCACTTAAACAGGCACTAAATTCTTCGGCGGTATGCGTAAAAATCCGTTGATAAGTAAAAGAAAAATCTCCTTGTGGATTGAGTTGAACAACGTGAGGTTCAATTAAATAGCCCAAGTACTCATGTTTGCACAAAGAGTACACCACTTTACAGGTTTTAGAACTATCGACACGTAACATTGATGGAGATAAAAATTTTTTCTAAGCTAAGCGCTTAAAAAACTTTAAACTTACAATATTTTGAGGTTACATCAAAAAGAAGTAGCTGTTTTTGAGATAAAATTATCAGTTTTTTATCGGAATTTGAAAGGGCTGCCAATTGTTACCATTGGATTGGGAGCCTATTTTGAAGTTAGAGGCAGATAAATATTAAATACTTTATAATTGGCTACAACTTATTATCTTAGCCCTTGTATTGATAGGCTTTTTATTATCAATCAATTAACGCATCACTACTAAGGTTTAAATGAAATTTTTTTACGCGCTCTCTCTGTTTGCCTGCTTATTCTTTTGTAGCTATGCGCAAGAAATTCCCCGGAGTACCCAATATATTTTTAACAATATCCTGTTGAACCCCGCATTATCGGGAATAGATAATTATACAGATTTAAAAATAGGTTTACGCAAACAATGGAGCGGTTTAGAAGGTGCGCCAAGCACACAATACCTCTCTTTAAGCACTGCTATTGGCGAAGATTTTGTTCGGAGCAATGTAAATTCATTTGCCGGGAATGGAGACAATCCAATGAGCAGAAGTTTTGTAAACAGCTACACCGCGGCAGAGCCTCACCACGGAATTGGCCTGGTGGCCATGACGGATAAAGCGGGTTTGGTTCGGCAGACTAATGTAAATTTAACCTATGCATATCATTTGGGTATTACAAATGAAGTAAATTTATCAGTGGGTTTATCAGGCGGATTTAAATCAATCAGTGTTGATGTGCGCGGAATTATAGCCGATGAATCGGGCGACCCTTTATTCTCTGCCGATTATAACAACAAAATTAGACCCGATATTGGCGCAGGTATTTGGTTGTATAGTCCACGATTTTTTGCTGGTGTTTCAGCAAAACAGCTGGTTGGAAATAAAAGCAGTATTGTAAATAATCAAGTTAAAACCAGTCCATACCAAGCGGCTACTTTTTACGGAACGGCAGGTTATAAAATATTTATCGATGAGGATATTGCAATGATCCCCTCTGGTTTGATTTCATACTGGGCCAACGCTCCGGCTACTTTCGATGCCAATTTGAAATTTGCCTATAAGGATAAATTTTGGGTTGGAACCAGTTTCAGAAACAACGATTCTTTTTCGCTTCTGGCAGGATTTAATATTGCATCGCTGGTAAACCTGAGCTATTCTTATGATGTAAATACTTCAGGATTACGTTCGGTAAATAATGGTACCCATGAAATTGTACTGGGTATTTTATTGAATAACCGCTATCAGGTGCTTTGTCCAAGTCGGCAGTTTTAACGTAAAAGTGTTATACTGCCACCTAGTGGTTTACATTCAGCCCGCAAATCGATCACATAATAATAAACCCCTGCTGGTAATTCTTTATCCCTAAAATGGCCATCAAATGGTTTGGTATAATTGCCGATCGATTCGTAAACCAACTGACCGCCTCGGGTGTAGATTTTAATGTTGGTGCCCTTAAAATCTGGTAAACCCCTCACTTGCCAAACGTCGTTCATGCCATCTCCATTTGGGGTCATGGTGTTGGTAACCTCCAGGTTATCATGTGTTACTTCTACATGTACCTTGGTAAACTCGCTTGTACAAGAACCCAGTTTTCTCCTCACAAAATAATCGGCCGTTTTGGCTACCCTAAATTTGAATATTCCGTTGGTGTTTTCTAAAAATGGCTTCGTATCATCAATTTTTTCAAAGAGCTGGTAGGTGCCTTCTTCAGGGGCAATTACAGGCAAAACAATATCTGATACATAACAAACGCGTAGATCGTTGATGATGGGCGCTATGATTTTAAAAGGTTCGTCTACTACGGTATAAGCTTCGCTGATGGCATAACCACAAGATGTTTTGTCTTTTACCTCTAAGCGATAGGTGCCTGCGCCAACATTAATTAGATCTTGAGTATATTGAACGGCTTCGCCAGCTTCATTTATCCATTTAAAATCGTAACCAGGCACACCTCCAATTACCTGCACTCCTGTAACAGAACCTCTTTTTAAGGAACAACCATCTTTAACTGTTGTTCCGGTTTTAGGCACAATAGTTAACAGAGGCGTGACATTAATTGGGTAGGGGCCTAGTATGGTTTCACAATTGTTAACATCATAAGCGAACATTCTGTAATTACCACCTGGCAGATTTTTAAGCTCAATTGCACTGCCAGTTTTGGTACCGCCAGTAATTGTTGTTCCGGATTCATCCACCCATTTGAACGATGTTGGAAGAGTAGAATTGAAGTTTAAGCTAATGCTTCCGTTAATTAATCCGCATGTGGTATTATTTACCGATGGTGTAAATGTATAAATCGTTGGCTGTAGTGCATCTACTCTAAAAGGCTTGTCCAATGTGCAGCTATACAAGGAGTTACTGGCTCTTAGGGTATAAGTGCCAGGTGCAAGGTCTTTAATCTTTATTGACATGCCTGGTGAGTATGATCCTTTGATAATGCGTTGCATAGTTGGATCCAACCATTCGTAGGTATCGGCATTAGTAATTGAAACGTTGTCGATGACACCATTGGGAATTCCACACCTGGCCGGGGTAACTGAGCCACCACTAATAGCAACATCATTGTAGGTATTAATAAAAAAAGATTGTGACGGAGCTGGTGAGCATGGCCCTTCATCATATACCGAAAGACTATACCTGCCTCCTCCAACATTTACTAATTCGAGCTGATCGGAAATAACATCTGTTCCAAGTTTTCCATCTACATCATATTTGAACCATTTATAGCTTAATGTTCCTGTAGCATCGGTAATTGTAAAGCCTTTTAGACTCCCATTTTCTTTTCCACAAGCTGCAGGATTGTTCGATGTTGGACCACTTATTTTGGGTTGAGCTTTTCTTTTAACCGTAATCGGATCAGAATCTAATGCACAGCTTGCCTCATCCGATACTTTTACGAAGTAAGTACCTTCAGGTAAATTTGCCGGGTTTGTTCTGCTTACAACGGCATTCGTTGCAGTGTTTATCCACTCGTATTTTAATACCCCTTTCCCTCTTAAAACCTCAGCGGTAAATGTAAAAGTAGTTTGTCCGCAGATGGGAGAAACGGGTTGGATAGTAGGTTTGGTTAACTTTTGATCTTTGATGATAAACACCGATGGAAATGCTTTACAGCCATCATCAACGGTCACTTCATAAGTGCCTACATCTAAATTGGAGATGCTCTGTGTATTTCCTTTAGGTACGCGGCTACCGTCAGTTTCTATTTTTACCCAACTAAAAGTAAAGCCTTCGCGGGGCTCTGAGATGGTGATTGATCCATTGGCATTACAGGTTACAGGTTCTACTATAGCTTCGTTTGGTAATAGTTCAGCAGTAGAGAAAGGGGAGGTGGTGGCATTTAATAAACTGGCAGTTGCGGTGACCATTCCGGTTAAATTGCCATTGTATTCCCACCTGCCATCACTACCAGCCTGTACAGTTGCGATATAGGTTTTACCCTCGCAGATACCTTGGCAATTTATAGTATAAAATAGTTCTACTTCTGAATTGGGTGTAGCCCTGCCCGAAACATAATCATTTCTTTTTTTCAGCACCTGAATGTAGGGTTGAAGGATAGATAGCGTTTTTCCGATGCCAAATGTCTTGTTGCAAAAGAAACTGTTCCTGGTGATTTTTATAGGTTTTGAAGATACCGTTTCGACACCGAAATTGTTGTTGGCAATTAAGTTTGCTTCGGCAGGTGTTGCGCCGCCGATGGTTCCTCCTGCACCCAACTCTATTTTTACGCCAATTCCGTTACTCATCACTACTGCTCCGGCAGCATCGGTACCAATGGCATTACCCGTTAAAATAAAATCTGAATTGGTGATCGAAACCCCTGTAGTTCTGTTTCCGCCGATAATATTATTGCGGACATAAAGCGACGTATTTACCGCATTAACCTTTAAACCTGCAATTTCTAAAGCTGAAGAAGAAAGAAATATCGGTAATTCATGAAAGTCTTTTTTGCCGGTATAATCGACCCCGATTTTATTATTGATCACGTTGACATCAAACCTTGCATTGGTGGAGTACGATGACCGGGTGATATCTACATTAATCCGGTTTGCGGCAATTACGTTTCCTTCACCAGCATTATCACCACCCACATCCAGTGCGCTATCGTATAAATTGGCCGAAATACCAAAAACATTGGTGTTTGGGGTTATTCCATCATATATCACTCCGATTAAGTTCGATTGGATCTTAATTTTAGTGGCGGTGATGGTGGTAAAATAATAGCTGTTCTGTACAATAATACCGTTAATGTTGCCTCCAATAACATTTCCTTTATTTGGAGCACCGATGGTAATATTATTTGCACGATAATCGATCACAATTCCCGAGCCTTGAGCCATATTTACATTTTGTAAATTGTTGATCGCAGCAAAATTACGGATGTATAAACCATAAACCTCAACGCCAGTAGTTTGGATCTGCGTGCTTGATGACTGGCCGATAACCAAACCCGAAAACGTAGTGTTTGGATACTCAGGCTCTAAAATTACTTTGGCGCCCGAAACACCAAGTGCTGGCCACGAAGCCTGCGAAGTGCCATCAATTACTACATTTGAAGAAACCACAGGTAATGCCGAACGTAACCTAATGGTACGGTTGGCATTGTCGCTAGGCGTTCCTGGCAAATTGAAGTTAATGGTAAAAGTAGTTATCCTATTGGCTATAGCGGCTTGTGTTAATCCCTCTCTTAATGTTCCAGGGCCACTATCGGCATTACTGGTTACTACATAAGTTTGAGCATATATATTATTGCAGAAAAATAAGCCGACAAATAGGGCTAGCAGTTTTGAGAAGCGCATAAAATTGTTTGGTGCAGCCAAAATACAAATAAACTATTTAGTGGCTAGCGTTTTAGTGAAACAAACGTACATTATTTTTCTGAAAATAATTGAGCGCTTCACTAAGCATACGCTCGTTTTTATTATCGCGATTGATCAAATTGTAATGCTATTACTAGACTGGCCTAAACCAAAAAAGGCATCCTGAAAATCAGAATGCCTTAAAAACTTTGTTAATATTTTTTATTTCCAGCCACCGCCTAATGCACGGTAAAGGTTTACAACCGATTGTAGTTTTTGTAATCGATCATTAATGCCACTTAATTGGGCTGCTAACAAACTTTGTTCTGAAGTTAAAACGTCAGTATAGTTTGTTGCCGAACTGTAACGTAACAATTCTTTGGTAAAATCTACTGCTTTGGTTAACGAGGCAATTTGTTTTGCCCTTGTTTCTTCTTTTTCTGAAGCTGTTTGATAGGCATACAAAGCATTCGATACTTCCTGCCCACCGGTTAACAGTGTTTGTTGAAAGTTGTAAAAAGCAATCTGTTGATTAGCCTCAGCTGTTTTTAAACGTGCTTTGTTTGCGCCTTTAGCAAAAATTGGCTGCGTTAAACCACCCACCAAATTATAGAAGATAGATTTGCTGAAGAAATCCTGTAATTGTAAGCTTGATAAGCCACCTGTTGCGGTAATGGTTAAAGCTGGATAAAAATAAGCTTTTGCTACGTTTGTGTTTTCGAAAGCCGATCTGAAACCAAATTCGGCCGCAATCACATCCGGGCGGTTTTTTAACAATTGTGCAGAAACGCCGGTTTGTAGATTAGCATACGGTGTCTGCTGATCCAAGGTGGTACGGTTAATTGCATTTGGCGCCTTAGCAACCAAAACACTTAAAGCATTTTCGGCCTCTTTAATGCTTCTTTTTAAATCCGGCAAGGTTACCTGAGCCGCGTATAAATTGGCTTCACTCTGTACAACAGCCGCACCATTAACTACAGCACCTTGTTTTAAGGCTTTCATGGTTTCAACATCCTGTGTTCTAACCTTAATAGTCTGCTCGGTAATGGCCAATTGTTTGTCAAGTGCCAATAAAGTATAATAATTGTTGGCAATTGTGGCAATTAACTGCGTTTGAACAGCGCGTTTTGCTGCATCACTTTGTAATAAAGTAGCGTAAGCACCACGCTTTGCGCTGCTTAATTTTCCCCAAATGTCAGCTTCCCAACTGGTACTCAATTGTGCTTTATAGGTTTGGGTTTCTAAATTAATGTTAATCCCGGGAGGAAAGTTTAAGGAGGCCTGCGATTGTTTATTATCCGCTACGCTTACATCGGCCTGTAAGCTTGGCAATAATGCCCCACGGCTTTGAATTAAAGTGGCTTCTGCAATTTTAATGCGTTCAATCGCTTGTTTCAAGTCTAAATTTTCATTTATCCCCTGTTGGATCAGCGACTGTAAAGTAGTGTCTGAAAACAACGTTTTCCATTGCAAATCGGCAATGGTTGTTGTATCTGTGTTATTGTTATCACGGTATAAACCTTCGCTCTTAAGTTGTGGGCGCTCGTATTTTTTAGTTACGCAGGCGCTTAGACTGAGGATGGCTACACCGATAAAAATGGAATGCTTATATCTAAATTTCATGGTTTTAAAATTAATGTGGACGGTTAACCGCTAGCTCGTACTCTTCTTCTGTCTGTTCGCGATCAATGCCTTCCTCAAAAGGAGAATTGTTACTTATTTTTTCCTGTAAGGTTTGGAAAACAATGAACAAGGCTGGAATTACAAACACACCGAATATAGTACCGATTAACATACCGCCTACAGCTCCGGTACCAATTGAAGTATTACCTGCTGCACCAACACCTGATGATAACATTAAAGGTAATAAGCCTAGAATAAAAGCAAAAGAGGTCATCAAGATTGGGCGTAAACGGGCAGTTGCACCATCAATAGCCGAGTTAATAATACTCATTCCCTTTCGCCGCCTGTCTACCGCATACTCTACAATTAAAATGGCATTCTTTGCAAGTAGTCCTACAAGCATGATGAGGGTAATCTGTGTATAAATGTTATTATCTACACCAAATATTTTATCGAAGATGAATACCCCGGCTAAACCAATTGGTAATGAAAACAATACTGCCAATGGTAAGATATAACTTTCGTACTGTGCCGAAAGCAGGAAGTACACAAAGATTACGCAAAGCAGAAAGATAAAAATGGTCTGACTGCCACTGCTCACTTCTTCACGCGATAAACCAGAGAACTCATATCCATAACCTGCTGGAAGGTGAATTGCGGCTTCTTCCTGAATGGCCTTAATGGCATCACCAGAACTAAACCCTGCATTTGGGTTACCTGTAACTGCAATTGAGGTATACAAGTTGAAACGTGAAATAGCCTGTGGGCCGTAAACTTTTTCTAATGTGATAAACTCAGAAATAGGGGCCATTGTACCGCTCGAATTACGCACATAAATGCTGGTTAAACTTTGTTGATTAGCACGGTACTTGGCATCTGCCTGGTACATTACCCTGTACTGTTTACCAAATTTATTAAAGTTTGAGGCATAAACACCACCATAATAACCTTGCAAAACACCCAACACATCACTAACCGTTAAGCCAGCTTGTTTCACTTTTGCCACATTTACATCGATCTGATATTGTGGGAAATTCGGGTTGAACGAGGTTGATGCATATTGAATTTCAGGGCGTTTACTTAATGCGGCTAAAAATGCATTACCCACTTCGTTGAATTTTTTGATGTCGCCACCGGTTTTATCCTGTAACTGGAACTCGAAACCACCACCGGTACCAAAACCCTGAATGGTTGGCGGAGCAAAGAAAATTACCTTCGCACCCTTAATGCTGGCTGCTTTTGCAAATAATTCACCAATAATGGCTTTAACATCACGCTTACGTTTATCCCATGGTTTAAGCCTTGCGATAACCATACCATAAGAGCTACCCGAGCCGCTGATCAGACTTCGGCCAACAACCCTAAATGTAGCCTCTACCTCTGGCACCTTACTTACAATATCGTTGATTTGTACAATTATCTTATCGGTTTCTTCCTGTGAAGTAGAAGGTGGCAATGAAATATCAGAGAACACGGTTCCTAAATCTTCGTTTGGTACGAAACCTTTAGGCGTAGTATTCATAATCCACACTAACACCACTGCGAAAACAGCAATTCCTAAACCTGCAAGCCACCTTTTTTTGCCCAGGAAGCCAACAGAGCGTTTATATTTTTGCGTTACGGCATCAAATGAAGTATTGAAAGCGGTATAAAAACGCTGCAAGAAATTTTTACTTTTTTCGTGATCTTCTGCATGTGGTTTTAAGAACATCGCACACAGCGCCGGACTTAATGTTAGGGCGTTAATCGCTGATAAAATAATCGCGATAGCCAATGTTAAACCGAATTGTTTATAAAATACACCCGATGAACCCTGGATAAAACTTACCGGGATAAATACCGCTGCCATTACGAGTGTAATCGAAATAATCGCACCACTAATGTCATCCATGGCATCTTTTGTTGCCTTTTTCGGGTCTTTGTAACCGGCATCAAGCTTGGCATGCACGGCCTCAACCACCACAATGGCATCATCTACCACAATACCGATGGCCAGTACCAATGCAAATAAGGTTAACAGGTTAATGGTAAAACCGAATAAACTCAGGAAGAAGAAGGTACCGATAATAGCCACCGGAACACTAATTGCTGGTATTAAGGTTGAACGGAAATCCTGTAGGAAAATAAATACCACTAAGAACACCAAAATAAATGCTTCAATCAAGGTGTGGATTACCTTTTCGATTGAGGCATCCAGGAAGTTATTTACGTTAACCACCGTTTCGTAATGAACACCTTTAGGGAAAGAAGTTGCAGCTTTATCTAAAGTTTTGATCGAGTTTTCGATTACTTCTTTCGCATTCGAGCCCGCCGTTTGGCTAATGGCAATACCTAAAGCAGGTTTGCCGTTAAACTTTACATAACTGGCATAACTTTGTGCACCAAGTTCTATCCTGGCCACATCTTTTAGGCGAAGAATCTGTCCGTTTGCATCCGCCTTGATAATGATGTTGCTAAATTCAGTTTCTGTTTTTAATCGACCACTATATTTTAACGTGTATTGAAAAGCCTGATTTCCCTGCTCACCAAACTGACCTGGTGCAGCTTCTATGTTTTGCTCTGCCAAGGCTACACTTACATCATTCGGTACCAGACCATAAACAGCCATTACTTCCGGCTTAAGCCAGATCCGCATGGTGTAATCTAAAGTACCGAATGCACTTGCATCACCCACACCGCTAATCCTTTTAATTTCGGGGATGATGTTAATGTTGGCATAATTCTGTAAAAACTTCTGATCGTATGATGGATCATCACTGTAGATGGCAAAAATAAGTAAGTTACTCGCCTGTCTTTTTGCCGTAATTACACCCGATCTGGTTACCTCTGCAGGTAATAAACTGGTTGCTCTGGCTACGCGGTTTTGCACGTTAACTGCTGCTAAATCGGCATTTGTACCCAATTTAAAGTTAACGGTAATGGTTGCGGTACCATCGTTACTGGCACTAGAAGTCATGTAAGTCATGTCTTCTACACCATTTATCTGCTCTTCCAGCGGAACAACAACACTACTCATTACCACATCGGCATTTGCGCCCTGGTACGAGGCCGACACCTGAACGGTTGGCGGCGCAATTTCGGGGTATTGCGAGATGGGTAAAGTTACGAGGCCTAATACACCTAATATTACAATTATAATGGATATAACTGTTGATAAAACGGGCCTGTCTATAAATTTCTTAAACATAATTAATATGGATTACACTGCTATAGTGTGATTGCACTGACTATATTGTTATTTTTTTATTTCAGCATAAACTGAATCGGTGTTTTTTACCTCGGGTTTAATTTTAGTCCCGTCTTTTAATGATTGAAAGCCTTCTAAAATAACTTTATCGCCGGCTTTAAGTCCTTTGGTAACCACGTAGAAATTATCTTTGGCTAATTCCATTACTTCGATTTGGGTATTGATCACCTTAGCCGAATCGCCTAAAATGTAGACGAATTTCTTGCCCTGTAAATCGATAGTTGATTTTTGAGGAACTAAAATTGCATTTTCAACATGCTGAGGAATTCTAACCGATGCACTTGCACCATTTTTTAATAAGAAAACCGGATTAGGGAAGGTTGCCCTTAAACTTGCCGAACCAGTGCTGGTGTTAATCTGGCCATTGATGGATTCAATTTTGCCATTCTGCGCATAAATCGTTCCATCTGCAAGAACTAAACTCACTGGAGGAATGTTTTTCATTTGCTGTGCAAGTGTGTTGCCTTTATAGGTGCTTGAAAAATCTAAAAGCTGTTTCTCGTTTAATGAGAAATAGGCGTAAACCTTCGAAGTATTAGAAACAGTAGTTAACGGCTGCGTGCTGCTGCTGCTCACTAAACTTCCATTTCTGAAAGGAATACTGCCAACTACACCGTCAACAGGGCTGGTAATCGAAGTATAGCCTAAATTAACCTGTGCATTAGCCAATTCTGCTTTCGCTTGTGCCAATGCAGCTTTTCTGCTTTGAAGCGTTAGCTGCGCTGCATCAAGATCGTATTTACTAATGATATCTTTTTCTACCAGGGGTTTTGTTTTGTTTACCGTTAGCTGCGCAGCATTTACATCAGCTTCGGCGCTGCTAATTGCTGCTCTTGCTGTTCTAACCTGTTGCTCGTACTGTGGTGCATTAATGGTGAAAAGCAATTGACCTTTCTTAACTACAGCACCTTCATCAACCAATATTTTTTCGATAAAACCATCAACTTTCGGACGGATATCGATATTTTGAATACCTTCAATTGTTGCTGGGTAATCAGAATCTAATGTTGTATTTTGTGTGGTTACTGTAAAAACAGGGTAAGCTTGTGGACCAGCTGCTGCTGCAGCGGCAGCTTTTTTAGCTGCATCGTTATTTCCGCAGGACGCTAGAAGCATACCAATGCTCACGCTAAAAAAGAGAGTTGTTACTTTTCTCATGGGTATTTCTGTGTGTTTAAATTTAAATTTCCGGAATTAAGGGCGTTGTCAAAAAATACAGGACTTCGATTTTCGCCAATAAATGCCCAAAAATAGAGCCTAAAAAAAAATAAATCTGTCCGAATTCTGTCATTTAATCAATCGATTGATTTATTTTTTGATTGAAAACATGTCGGATTTCCTTTAAAGTACTGTTAAAGATTGTGTTGTCGTAATTGTTGGCATAAAAAACAGTGTGTAAATATCTTGCGACAGATGTTAAAAGCTGTTAAATCCAAAGGAAATATACGATTTTTATTACATTAAATATGAAAAATTTTGATCGATTTAGTACAGCCAAGCGCCCTTGATATTGCTCGTCTTATCTAAAGTAATGGCTTAATTATTATAGTTTTTTGAAATTGCTTTAATATCCTTTAGATCATATGATTTAAAATAATCGATTTCTAAAACTGTACGGTATTCTTTTGGTAAAGACTTTAGTTGCACTAATTTCCTGCTTTTTGATGAAGAATACCTCTTATGGCTTGACTTAATATATGAAAGCTGAAGCGTATCTTTTAAGTTGGGGTAAATGTATTCCACAGTGTCCAGATTTAGCTTGTTCCACTTAAATTTATACAAGGAAGCCAGTCCGGGATGATTATAGGTAACACCTCTGATTACTCTTTCCTTTGAATAGAAAGTAGGGTTAACAAGTGTTATTTCTTTGCCGAAAGTTTTATCTGTTTTAGAGAGATACAAGTCATAAATATTTCTTCTGCAACAACCAGATGCTGGGTACCAGTTGACTAGAAAATCTTTTAATCCATCAGCATTTATATCCTTAATTGAAAATATGGGGAAAGAATAATTTGAATACTTTTTGGTTATTAATTGATTAAAACCTGTACCATCGCTATTATAAATGTATATCCTTGTTTCAAGATTTGATGCACCTATGATTAGCAAATTCTTATAGCGCTGTGAAAATAAGTATCCTAACTTAACCTCTACTTTAAGGTTATGGTCTTGGTGATTATCTTGTGCCGTAGAAAAGCTTTTATCAAAGGTATTATTAGAATTGGCTTTGATCAGTGTAAATACATGATCTAAAGCATTGTGAAAAAGAGAATCTTGTTTTTTATTCGTAGAATCTATCCTTGCGTTTGATGGGCTATTTGCTACTTTGATCTCAAAATGCTTTGCCTGTTTTTTTTGTTTGCATGAAATACAGCACGCTACTAAAACTAAAAGATAAGCTATTCGGATCACTAAAAACGAAAATTTAAAATCTACTCTACTTCTCCCTCAAAAACCAGTTTGGCCGGGCCACATAAAAATACATTGGTAAATTCCTTACCATCGTAATCGAATTCTATTTTAATATCACCACCCAAAACTTTAATGGCGGTTTTAATATGACCGGTTTGGTCTTTGTGTTTCGCCATCGCCATGGCTACGGCTGTTACCCCAGTACCGCAGGCATAAGTTTCATCTTCAACACCGCGCTCGTAGGTACGCACAAATAAATGATCGCCTTTATCTTCTACAAAGTTTACGTTTATACCCTTTTCTGCATAAGTTCCATTGTAGCGAATATTTTTCCCTTCAGTAAAAACATCAAAGTCTTTTAAATCACTTTGTAATGCAACATAATGCGGCGAGCCGGTGTTCAACACATAAGCCTCACCATCTTTGGTAATGGTATCTACATCAATCATTTGCAAATCTACCCATTCGCCATTTTCTGAAATTCTGGCATAATGTGGGCCATCTACTGCCAAAAAGTTTGTTTCGCGCTCGATGATTCCGAGTTGTTTGGCAAAGGCAACAATACATCTGCCACCATTTCCGCACATGCTGCCCAGCTTACCGTCAGCATTAAAATAATGCATCTCAAAATCATAATTCTCATGTTTGGTAATAAACATTAATCCATCGGCACCAATGCCAAATCTTCTATGGCATAATTGTTCAACTAATTGATTATCAATATTTTTTAACGGACTCATGGTGTGGTCTATTAAAATAAAATCGTTGCCTGCGCCCTGGTATTTAAAGAAATTAATTTTCATGAAAGCTTCATATTTTAATGCAATATTTGAGTTGCAAAAGGTAATTAGCCGTTTGTGTTTTTTGATTTAACATTTTTTAACACAAAAGTAAGTGCTTTGAGGGTACAAATATCGTTTATATGGTATTAAATTTGAGTAAACTTACAAAAGAAATTTGAGCAGATAAAAACTGCCTGAGCATTCTGCTTAAATCAAAGTTAAAGTGCTCTTGCAAGTAATAACATTTAACAAATGAATATTATAAGCTAACCAAACAATTAGCTAGCAAATCAGCTTATAATAAATCATGGCTTTAAATAATATATAAATACAAACACATGAAACCATTAAAAGCTAGCGGTTTTTAAGAAATACTAAGCTTTTAATAGCTTCATGACCATTAAAAAACAATATACAAACACATGAAACCATTAAAAGCTAGCGGTTTTTAAAGAAATACTAAGCTTTTAATAGCTTCATGACCATTAAAAAACAATATACAAACACATGAAAAAAATATTAGGAATTACCGTGTTGGCTGCTTTTATAGGTGGGGCAGCAGCAATTGGGGGTTACAAACTATTTGAGCGTAACCAAACGGGCAGTACCATTACTGAAAAACAGAATTTGTACTTCGCAAACAATCCGCTTAAAGTATCGTCAGCGGGAACAGCAGATTTTACGCAGGCGGCAGCAGCTGTTGCACCTGGTGTAGTTCACATTAAAACTACATATGCGGCACAAAGCGGTGGTGGCAGAAGTTCTTCTCCATTTGATATGATGGAAGATTTCTTCGGTGGCGGTGGCCGTCAGATGCAACGTCAGCCCAGAGCGGCATCGGGTTCTGGTGTAATTATCAGTCAGGATGGTTATATCGTAACCAATAACCACGTGGTAGAAAATGCAGAGAAGGTTGAGGTGGTTTTAACAGACAGACGTAAAGTTGAGGCAAAAGTAATTGGCCGCGATCCGAATACCGATTTGGCTTTAATTAAAGTAAATGCAACGGGTTTACCTGTTGTAAAAATGGGTAATTCAGATAATGTGCAGGTTGGAGAATGGGTTTTAGCCGTTGGTTTCCCGTTAGATTTAAATACTACGGTAACAGCTGGTATTGTGAGTGCAAAAAACCGCAGTATTGGTATTATTGGTCGCGAGCAACAAGGCAACGAAATTACTGAAGAGGAATATCGCGAATACCAACGTACCGGTAAAAGACCAGATCGCCCGGCAAATACCAGTATCGAATCATTTATTCAGACTGATGCTGCCATTAACCCAGGTAATAGTGGTGGTGCCCTTGTAAACGCAAATGGCGAATTGGTAGGTATCAACTCAGCAATCGCATCGCAAAGCGGATACAATCAAGGTTACGGATTTGCAATTCCAGTTAATCTTGCCCGTAAAATTGTAGATGATTTTATGAAATATGGTTCGGTTAAACGTGGTTATATTGGCGTTAACTTTGTACCGTTAAGCGGAGAAGATAAACCTGAAGGCATTAAAACCAACGAAATAAGCGGTTTATATGTGAATGATGTAGTTCCTGGTGGCGGTGCTGCTGCTGCGGGCATTAAATCAGGTGATGTCATCAAAAAAGTTGATGGCGTAGTGATCAATGATTCTCCTGATCTTCAGGAAAGAGTTGGTCGTTTAAATCCAGGCGATAAGGTTAAGTTAACCGTGTTGAGGGATGGTGCACTTAAAGATTACACCGTAACTTTAAAAGGAGAAGCTAGCGTAGGTCTTACAGCCAAAAATGCAACAAGCAAAGGTGCTGAGGTTTCGAAATTAGGTGCAACTTTTGCTCCTGCTACTCAAGCTCAGAAAACGAAATATGGCATTAATAGTGGTGTTGTAGTAACCTCTGTAACTACAGGAAAAGCCTTTGATAATATTGGAGTTGAAAAAGGTTTAATCATTACTAAAGTGAACGGACAACCTGTAAATTCTGTTGCCGATGTTCAAAAAGCATTGCCATTAGGGAGAAACAACATGGTGAGTATTTCTGGTGTTGGCGAGCAAGGTTCTTATAACTATAGCTTCCCAGCGCAGTAATTGATCTGATAAAAAATAGTTTTAAAAGCGTCCCGATTTAAATCGGGACGCTTTTTTTTTAATCCTGATGGATTGGTTCGTGATTGGCATGGCAGGCATCTGCACATTCCTCGCAGGCAACAGCACATTGTCTGCAATGTTCATGATCGTGTTTGCTACATTCGGCTGCACAAAGTCTGCATATTTCTTCACAGAGCAATAAATATTGATGCCCGATAATTGAATCTCTTTGCAATAACCTGGCTGCCTGGGTACAGATATCTGCGCAGTCCCGATCTAGTTTAATGCAGTCAATCATCATGTTGATGTCTTCTTCTTTTAAGCATGACGATGCACAATGCTCGCAAGCTAGCGCAATCTAGTAAAGCCTGGATTAAACCATGGTTGTTTCTCGTTTCCATATCGTAAAAGTTTTGGTTATACCTATTTTGTATATTAATAACCTGTTGGAAATTAAACTGTTTTAAAAAAATGAAATGGGGCGACTGATTCTAGATATCTCGAAATGTTAAAATATCTTAAATAAAGGGCCATTTAGCCAAATCTTCGTACGCAAAACAATATTCATCCGTTTTTCATAATCAAGATTTAGTTTCGCTATTTACCGATTGATAATCAGCGTTTACCGACACGCTATAAATTAATTTTTTTTATTGTTCCATATTTGAATCAGCAACAAAAACCGAATATTATGGCTTTAGCTAGCATTAACCTCAGTGTAAAACAATATTTCAATTTCATGTGCAGAACGGAATTTGAAAGGCGGATATTTCACGATACTTACAAAGAGTTTCAAAAAAGGTCAAAAATATACAGCTTTGATCAGCAGCTGCATACTTTTGCTCAGATGCAACAAACCAGCGAAAAGGCAAATGCATTACATCAAAAACTTCAGTACTCCGTAATGAACAGCATTGCTGCCTTGGAACATAAAATACCTGTTTTAAACGATTTAGAAGGTCACCCGGTCCTTTTCGATTGGGCCGAATTACATATTTACACTTCAGATTTGTTAAATAAAGCAGCGCATGTGGTATCGATCACCTATACCAGCCCGAAATTAATTTTACACGAAATCATTGGTGATCTGTTAATCTTAAGTTATAATGGTAAAGAACACGAAACATTAGTAGTGAAAATTACCGAAAATTTAATGGTAAATTATGAGCAGCGCGAAAACCTGGTTTATAGTTAATTCAGCCTGATTTCTTGCCAAATAACCTATATCGATTACGACAGTAATTTATATGTTAAGCTGGTATTTGCTTTTTTAGATAGAAAAAAGGAGGCAAAGGCTTATTTTGAATGTGCTTTATTGATAAAAACCGGGTGATACATCAAGTAATAATGGATTAAATCAGGCTGCTAAATGGGGCTTAAAGGGCAAATTATCAATATATTTAGCATTTATTTGTATAATAAAAAATAAAAAATTGATTTATAGGGATTTAACTCTATCTTTGAAACAAATTAAAATACAATATAATGCAACAAGGAACAGTAAAATTTTTTAATGAAACTAAAGGTTTCGGATTTATCACTCCATCTAATGGCGATGCCGAAATTTTTGTTCATGCTTCAGGCTTAATCGATAACATTCGCGAGAATGATACCGTAAACTACGATGTAGAAGAAGGTAGAAAAGGCCTAAACGCGGTAAATGTTAAAGTAGCTTAAGAAAACTCGAACACATAAATCGTAAAAAGTCCCGGTGCAAATCGGGACTTTTTTTGTGGAATCAACTTTTGGATTGTCGATTCTCGCCTTTTATCTGCCTGCCAAATTTTTGCTGATTTCACTATCAATAAAATCTAAAGAAAGATCATTGTTGGTTAATACAGTACCGTTTTTAGCTACTAAAAAGAAGTAGGTAACATTATAATTGCTCAGGTTTTTTGCATTTGGCGATTTCGCTCCCTGAAGATCTGAATATTGTGGCCAGGTAAGGTGGTCGTCCTTGATCACATTTATCCACCAGTCTCTTTTCTTATCGAACGATACCCCGATAAATTCTACATCTTTATTTTTATATTTTTCGTAGAGTTTAACCAATACCTGGTTGTTTTTTCTGCTTTTTCCACTATAAGAAGTCCAGCATATAATCAAATTTACCTTTTTAAGTATACCTAGGTCGAACTTTTTTCCGTCTGGATTTTCTCCCTCAATATTAGGCATTTTACTTCCCGCCATCATCTGGTTAGCCTGTGTAATTTCAGCAAGAAGGCTTTTGCCCTTCTTGCTTTCCTGAATTTCTTTATCTAAACTGTTAAAAATTGATAAATAATTTTTGGGCTCCGAATCTGCCCTGCCCAGTTGTTCCAATAAAAAGAGGCTGTGCGCAGAACTGGGATGCTTTTTGGCAAAGGCCTTTATGATATCTAATTGGAGCAAGATTTTTTTCTCTCTCCAGCGGTCGGCATCTTTGGCCCGTTCCAAAACATTGGCTCTTGTAGCTTGGTCGAATGCCTGTTCGGCAATGTCCAAACTGTCGAGTAGGTTTTTACTCATACCGTCTTTTAACTTATAATAATTTATAAATTGTTCACCCTCTTCAGTTGGAACGTGTTTTAAGGGATATGAATTGATGTTTTTTCCATCAAGAACGCCTTTGAAGCTGCCTTTATCAAGATAGAAGTAATATTCTCCGGTGCGACTGCCATCCTCGGTTCTTAAAGTGGCATAGCCTTTTATTGGGATATTGATTTTAAAAGTCTGGTTGCTATTGGTAATGTTTTCAACTTTTAGTGTTTCGCCCTTTTCAGCGCTTTGAATGGTAATTACGGCATTTGGCCCAAAGTTTTTGGTTTCTAGATTAAAGGTAGCAGGAGCTGGATCGCAGGCAGAGAAGAGGCCGGCTAACAAAATAAGTAAATAGAGCTGTTTTTTCATGTTAATAATTTGATAGAGCAATATAACGAAAAACTTAGTTGTT
The DNA here is from genome assembly GCF_052045595.1 of Pedobacter sp. 22163. Taxonomy (NCBI): domain Bacteria; kingdom Pseudomonadati; phylum Bacteroidota; class Sphingobacteriia; order Sphingobacteriales; family Sphingobacteriaceae; genus Pedobacter; species Pedobacter sp. 22163. The sequence continues at coordinate 183,724 of NZ_JBQEPM010000004.1, forward strand.
GTTGAGGAAATTTAAAATTTCGTTATTAATAACATTTTACCATTAAGAAATTAAGGTAGTTAAGAAGAAAAATCTTATTTTAGTTGTAGAGTAAGTTCTTAATAATCAACTTATTTTAATCATCCCCTAATTCTGCATGCTTAAAAAGCAATGTGGACTACGTGTTTCATTTTAATTACTTAGGAGATGACTAAAAAAGAAGTTACGCAATTATCTTACGAGATCACAGGTTTTGCAATAAAAGTTCATAATGCACTTGGCCCAGGCCTATTAGAGCATATATACGAGCGCTGCTTAAAATATGAGTTGGAGAAAAATGGTTACGCTATTTCGCAACAGTTAACATTATCGGTTGTATATGATGATTTGCCAATAGATTTAGATTTACGCACCGATCTATTTGTTAATGATTGTGTTGTTGTTGAGATAAAAGCAATCTCCAATATCTTGCCCGTTCATCAGGCACAATTACTGACCTATATGAAACTTCTAAGTGCTCCTCAAGGATTGTTGATCAATTTTTTTACGGACAACATTACCAAAAGTATTGTTCCTATGGTTAATGAATACTTTAAAATCCTGCCCGATAGATAAGATTCTTAGGCCTTAATGATCTTCATTTCTTAATGGTAAAAAAACTTATGAAACTACAAATAATCCAATAATCTTTCAATTATTTCCGAATATGCTTTAGAATGTTTCTAAATAAATGTTTTATCGTTGTTTTGTCATATTCGTTTATAAATTAAACTCATAATTAGATACTTTTGCAAGAAATTTAGATATAAATCCTAATCAAATGAGTGGTTTCGGAAATGCATTTTCTTCTTCAATAGGGAAGAAATTCATCATGGGTATTACAGGTTTTTTCCTGATACTTTTTTTAATTGTACACTGCGGTATTAATGCTTTAATTTTTATTAACGACGGTGGTTTAACATTTAACGTAGGCGCACATTTTATGGCCACTAACTGGATTATCCGGGCTGGCGAGATTGTGTTGTTTATTGGTTTGCTTGCGCACATTTTTCAGGCGTTACGTTTAACGTTGGAAAATCAAAAAGCACGCCCGGTTAAATACGCCGTAAACGATGGTAAGGCAAACAGTAAATGGTACAGCCGTTCTATGGGCTTGCTGGGTACGCTTTTGCTGATCTTCCTGGTAGTTCACCTGAAAGATTTTTGGATAGTTTCCCGTTTTACAGGAATCCCAACTGTTGATGCCAACGGACATGAAGATCTTTATGCGGTAATGAAAGAGAAATTTCAGGATCCGGTAAGGGTTGTCGTATATATTCTTGCTATGTTTTCTTTATGCTACCACTTATTGCATGGTTTTGCTTCTGCATTCCAAACATTAGGATGGAACCACTCAAAATATAACGGTATAATTAAAGGAACTGGCGTTTGGTATTCGGTTATTATTTCGATCCTTTTCGCAGCCATGCCGATTGCAGTTTATTTTGGTCTTATTCAATAATTTTTAGCACAAAAGATATGTCAGATATTAATTCAAATATTCCAGAAGGCGAATTAACCAGCAAATGGACAAAATATAAGTCTTCTGTGCCTTTGGTAAACCCATCGAACAAAAGAACTATTGAAGTAATCATAGTAGGTTCGGGTTTAGCGGGTGCTTCGGCAGCGGCTACTTTGGCCGAGATGGGTTACAAAGTAAAATGTTTCTGCTTCCAGGATTCACCACGTAGAGCACACTCAATCGCTGCTCAGGGTGGTATCAATGCAGCAAAAAACTATCAGAATGATGGTGATAGCGTTTATCGCCTTTTTTACGATACGATTAAAGGTGGCGATTATCGTGCCCGCGAAGCCAATGTGCATCGTTTGGCCGAAGTAAGTGCCAACATTATAGATCAATGTGTGGCTCAGGGAGTGCCTTTGGCACGTGAGTACGGTGGTTTGTTAGATAACCGCTCATTCGGTGGTACACAGGTACAACGTACTTTTTACGCAGCTGGTCAAACTGGTCAACAGTTATTATTAGGAGCATACTCTGCTTTAGAACGCCAGATTGGTATGGGTAAAGTAGAAATGTATACCCGCCACGAAATGCTTGAGGTTGTTAAAATCGATGGCAAAGCACGTGGCATTATTGCACGTAACTTAATTACAGGAGAAATCGAGCGTCATTTCGGTCATGCGGTGGTATTGGGAACAGGTGGTTACGGTAACGTATTCTATCTTTCTACCAACGCGATGGGAAGTAATGTTACTGCTGCCTGGAAAGCGCACAAACAAGGTGCTTATTTTGCAAACCCATGTTATACGCAGATCCACCCAACCTGTATCCCGGTTTCTGGCGATCACCAATCTAAATTAACCCTAATGTCTGAGTCGTTGCGTAACGATGGCCGTATCTGGGTTCCTAAAAAGAAAGATGATAACCGTAAAGCTTCAGAAATTCCTGAAGATGAAAGAGACTATTATTTAGAGCGCCGTTACCCTGCTTTCGGTAACTTGGTTCCCCGTGATGTGGCCTCCCGTGCTGCGAAAGAGCGTTGCGATGCAGGTTATGGAGTAGGTGCTTCTAAACTGGCAGTATATTTAGATTTTAAGGCCAATACAGAGCGTTACGGAAAAATCGAAGCTGCTAAAGCAGGTAACCACAATCCTGATAAAGAAACCTGTATGCGCTTAGGTACTGCGGTAATTAAGGAAAAATATGGTAACCTGTTCGATATGTACGCGCAGATTACCGGTGAAAATCCTTACGAAACGCCAATGCGTATCTATCCTGCGGTTCACTATACTATGGGTGGTTTATGGGTTGATTATAACTTAATGACATCGGTACCTGGTTTATACTGTACCGGCGAAGCTAACTTCTCAGATCATGGTGCCAATCGTTTAGGTGCATCTGCTTTGATGCAGGGTTTAGCTGATGGTTATTTCGTTCTTCCTTACACTATTGGTGCTTATTTATCAAAAGAGATTTCGGTAAAAGCAATTCCTACTGATCACCCTGCTTTTGTAGAGGCTGAAGAAAGAGCAGTTGGTATTTTAAATACACTGATCAATATTAAAGGAACTAAGTCGGTAGATCATTTCCACAAACGTTTAGGTCACATTATGTGGGAGAAATGTGGTATGGCCCGTAATGAAAAAGGTTTAAATGAGGCAATTCAGGAAATCAGAGCTTTACGTGCTGAATTCTGGAGTGATGTTCGTGTGCCTGGAACAGCTGATGAGTTAAACACCGAATTGGAAAAAGCCGGCCGTGTTGCCGATTTTATCGAACTGGGCGAGTTGATGTGTATTGATGCGTTAAACCGTAACGAAAGTTGTGGCGGTCACTTCCGTGAAGAGTATCAGACAGAAGAAGGTGAAGCACTACGTGATGATGAGAATTATGCTTACGTAGCCGCTTGGGAATTTAAAGAAGGTGTAAACTTCGAACTTCATAAAGAAGAGCTGAAGTTTGAAAATATTAAAGTAGCACAAAGAAGTTATAAATAGATAAGAGATGTGAGATGTGAGAAATGAGATGAAAATCTTGGTTCTCATATCTAATGTCTCAAATCTCAAATCTGAGATACAATGAGTACAGGAAATATGAACTTAACGCTAAAAGTTTGGCGTCAAAAAAATAACAATGCCAAAGGTGCTTTGGTAGATTATAAATTGGCCGATATTTCACCGGATATGTCTTTCTTAGAGATGTTCGATGTATTAAACGAACAATTAATTAATAAGGGTGAAGAGCCAGTGGTATTCGATCACGATTGCCGTGAGGGGATTTGCGGAATGTGCTCGATGTTTATCAATGGCCGTCCGCACGGACCAAAAGACTTGGTTACTACCTGCCAGTTGCACATGCGTTCTTTCAAAGATGGTGATACCATCGTTGTTGAGCCTTGGAGAGCAGCTGCTTTTCCAGTGGTAAAAGATTTAACTGTAGATCGTTCTGCATTCGATAGAGTTATTGCTGCCGGTGGCTTTATTTCGGTAAACACAGGTAATGCACAGGATGCGAACAACCTGCCAATTCCTAAAATGCAGGCAGATGCTGCTTTCGAAGCTGCAGCTTGTATTGGTTGCGGTGCTTGTGTGGCAACCTGTAAAAATGCTTCAGCAATGTTATTCGTATCAGCTAAAATCTCTCAGTTGGCATTGTTACCACAAGGTCAGCCAGAGCGTTACCGCAGGGTACAGAGCATGGTTGCGCAAATGGATGCTGAGGGCTTTGGTAACTGTACCAATACTGGTGCTTGCGAAGCCGAATGCCCTAAAGGAATCTCTCTGGAAAATATCGCTCGTATGAACCGTGATTTTGCATCTGCAAAATTTATTTCAGAAGAAACCGTTTAAAAATATACTGTGCATCCAGCTTAGCCGCTGGGTTCTTGAGCCTCCACAACGTGGAGGCTTTTTTAGTTTTAAAGGGAACTACAAACTGATCTTCAGCTAGATAAAATATCAGCACAAGGCACATTATTAGTCTATTACCGGTTAATAGGCTAAGAATAAATAATGAATTAATTTTAATGATTTGTTAGCAAGCTAACGACTAAAACAGATACACATTTAACATTTACCTGCTGTTGTGAAAACATATGAAACTTTATAATTTAAAACCGAAACCTTGCACAACAAAGTAGGCTCGAAATAAAAGTTTGCGAAAGTTGTAATAATCTTATGTTTGCATATTAAAATTTTACGTATTTAGAAATTTAATTCTGTAATATTTGCATATACATTAAAATTTTTCTAAATTTAGTCTTCCGAGACAGGAGAGAAAACATAAAACCCCGGCAATTTTGCTGGGGTTTTGTGTGTTTAAGCCAATAGCCAATTTCAGATTTAATTCATACTGAAGTTAACATTGATGTTGTATTTCACGCGAACAGGTTTTCCATTTAATATTCCAGGATTCCATCTTGGCGATTTGTTCAATACTCTTAAGGCTTCGTCATCCGTTTCTTTTGTCAGGCTTCTGGTAATCTCAATATCTGTTAGCGTCCCATTTTTCTCTACTACAAAAGAAGCAAATACTTTTCCCTGTGTGCTGTTTTTCCTGGCTACTTCAGGGTACTTAATCTCACGACCTAAGAATTCATAAAATTTCTTAATTCCTCCAGGAAAATCTGGTGCCTTTTCTAGGGAGGTAAAATCATAAACTTTGTTTGGATTGTCTTGTGCTTTTGCTTGATTTAAGCACATAGCGATGCCCATTAGGGCTAAAAGGATTAGCTTTCTCATTGTTTTTTTATTAAAATGTTGATTATTTAGTTTTTCTTTGGAGTTGCTTTTGATTTTTTAGTGGTAATAATCACAACTCCATTTTTGCCCTTATCACCATGTAAGGCTCCTGCAGATGAGTCTTTAAGCACTTCTATTGATGCAATAGATTCCTGATCCAAACTTTTTATCTCTGAAACTTCTTTTCCATCAATGATATAAAGTGGTTCTGCCTTCGGGTCAAAATCTCTATTCAATAGATTTCTCAAGGTTATGGACGTATTAGGCTTAGGTACATTTGGCCGAATACTAAATCCTGATACTTTCCCTTTTAACTTGGTATCGCCAATTTTTATTGGAGCGGTTTTAAATTTCGAACTGCTTAAAGAACCATTTTTGGTTTTAACTTCTATTACCCCTGCAAAACCGTCAGGTCCATACTTAGCCCTTGCTAAACTATCTTTTAAAATACTTACAGTTTCTATGTTATCGGGATCAACATCACTAAGTGATGATGTGCCTCTTATATACTGTTTATTACCATCTATTACAATTAAGGGTTCAGTGCCAAAAGCAGGCGCTCCTCTAAGCGTAATTTTGGTTGTTTTTGTGCTATCTGGCTTTTGAGCAAAACCAACTAAACTAAAACTCATCATTATGGCAAAGGCGATTATATTTTTCATGTTGGTTAGAATTTTCTTTTAAGTTCAAAAAAATTAGAAGTTTTGTCTATAGTAAGTTCCTTTGCATCCAATGGTCTGAAAGCATTGGTTTTGGATCCTTTACTTGTAATTAGAATTACACCAGCTTTGGCTCTTGGCCCGTAAAGACTAACAGCTGCCTGATCTTTTAAAACAGAAATCGATTCTATGTTATTTGGATTTATAGTGCCCAATTGGTTATTGTTTGGCAACCTCACACCATCTAAAATGATCAATGCTTCTTGATTTATGCCATCTTTAAAGGTGATCCGGTTTGTTGGTATACTGCTTGTTTTATTTTCTTTTGTTGGGTCATTGAGTGTGAAATTAACGTTGATATTATATTTTACCCTCACAGCTAAGCCATTCTGGATGCCTGGGTTCCATTTTGGCGATTCTTTTATAACCCTCATCGCTTCTTCATCGGTACCACTTCCTAAACCCCGTGTGATTTGAACATCTGATAATGAGCCATCTTTTTCAACAACAAAACTGAGGAAGACTTTACCCTGCACATTATTCTCTTGTGCCATTTTTGGGTACTTAATGCTGCCACCCAGGTATTTATAAAACTTGGCTATACCGCCCGGAAATTCTGGTTGTTTCTCAATTGAAATGAAATCATACACTTTATCGGTATTTTCAGATTTAACAGCACCGGTTTCTGTTTCAGCGGTTTTGGGAAGATAAGATATGATGTTAATCTTGTTCAGATTTACATATCCATCCGATTTCGGCAATAATGTATTCTTAAACTCTTCTGAAGATTCTGGAATTTTAAAACTTACCGTTAAAGCATATTTGCCATCTGCTACAGTTTTAAATCCTTTATAAGATAAAATTGCTTTCATCACTTCTTCGTCGCAGCCTGCTCCCAGTTCTACATTCGAAGTAACATTGGTAACCCTGCCGCCTTTTAGATTAAATTTTATCTGGGCATTACCTTGTACCTCATCGCTGCTGGCTGCGCCTGGATATTTAATATTCCTTAATAAAAACTGATAAAATCCTTTCCAGTTTGCATCTGTTTTGCCATCAACTGAAATTTTCGGTGCTGGAATTATCTTCTCGGGTGTTGTAACCATGTTTTCAACAATCTCAATCGGTTTCTCTAAAGGGATTTGATCGGTAATGGATAACAACTTCTCATTTTTGCGTACAGTAGCCGACGAAAACACAATTAGAATGGCAAATAAGGGGATAAAAATTCCATACTTCATAATAGCGATCTTTTTAGACCGCTCTTTATGAAGCATGAAAATTCTTTTTTTGATCAATGATTTTTCTAAAAAGCCATTTGTTAGGGCATTTGGCGAAATGCCGAACGACTTACTTAGCAATAACATGGCATATTCCGCTTTATCGCCTTGAAATTCGGCAGCAAGTTCATCAGCCAAAAACTCGTGGATATTTTTAATTGCTTTTTTATAAAGATAAATCACAGGGTTTAACCAGGTAATAATCCCTATAATTTCGAAAAATAAAATATCTACTGTATGCCATTGTTTGATATGTGCTTCTTCATGAATATCAATCACGTCCATTTGTGGTAATTCCCGATCAATTACTTTTTTGCCAAAAAAAGAGAAAGCCGAGCCTGCTTTGCTTATTGAGATGAGTTTTTTAACCGCTAACAGGTTAAATACCAATCTACCTAAGAAGAACAAAATACCTGCGCAATAGATGTAAACGAATGCGTTCCCCCAGTTAAAACCGGTATTGCGCTCCGTTACAATCGTTGCTTGTGCTAATACGGCTTCCCAATTAACTGAAGTATAAACCTGTTGTGCCGCTCTTTGCTCCGTTAGCCATTCTAAACGGATAAATGGTATAGATAACGACAAAACGCCCGCAGCTACTAAATAAATGCGGTTTAAAGTGAAATAGGTCTCCTTATCTAACAGTAATTTGTAAAAACCGAAAAAAACAATTAAGTATAAGTTCACCTGTAATAGGTAGTGGGCAAAACTCATTTTGGCTTATGTTTAATTTTATTAATCATTTTTAAAATTTCATCAACATCACTTAAATCCAGCTTTTCTTCTTTAACGAAGAAAGAGAACATACTCTCTACCGAATTTTCGAAGTAATTGCCCAGCAACTTTTCTGTTGCGTGGCGTTTATATTCTTCTCTACTGATTAAAGGATGATATTGGTGGGCCTTACCGAAAGCTTCGTGACCAATAAAACCTTTGGTTTCTAAAATTCTAATAATGGTTGATACGGTATTGTAAGCAGGTTTAGGGAGGGGGAGTTCATCAATAACTTCTTTGACGAATGCTTTTTCCAATTGCCATAAAACCTGCATAATCTGTTCTTCGGCTTTGGTTAAATCTTTAATTTCCATAATAGTTAATAATAATAAGGATGATAGCAAATTACTTTGCCTTAACTAAAGTTAAAACTAATTAATTAGTTATCCTAATTTTATTTAATAAATAATTAGAAAAATAAATGAAAATGCGTTTTTGCTCTCTTTTAAGATCTTACTTTAAGAAATGTAAATAGATTTAAGTGTTTATTTTGTTGTAAATGAGCATTTTGTGAAGGGCTGATAAGATGGAGGCTATATTGTAATCAGGTTATTTTTGATACCATATACCACTAACCCGGTTCGCGATTTAATATTCAGCTTCGCAAAAAGAGATTCTCGGTAGTTATCTACTGTACGTGGACTAACGTTCATGAGGTCTGCAATTTCCTTATAAGTAAGTTCGGTACTGCAATATTGTAAAAATGTAAGTTCTCTTGCAGAGAATACTGGTTTTTGATCGCTGTCTTTCAATGCTACCAAAAGTCTGCCAGATACCAGTTCGTTTACATAGAAACCCTTGTCTACTATTACTTTAATTGCAGTCAGCAGATCTGATGGGGTTGATTCTTTAAGCATATATCCTCCGGCACCTGCTTTAAGCATCCCGATAATCGCTTTTTCATCTTCAAGCATACTTAATGCAAGCACATGTACATTCGGATGATTGGTTTTAACCCATTTGGTTGCTGCAAAGCCGTCCATTACCGGCATATTAATGTCCATTAATACCAGTTGAACGTGTTTATGGTTGTTTATTTTAGACTGGAGATCTAATCCGTTTACAGCCTCAAACGTGACATTTATCTCGTCAAATTCTTCCAATAGGCTGGCCAATCCGGAACGGAAAAGCGTGTGATCATCAACAATAGCGATAGAGATACTTTGGTCTTGCATACAATTAAGGGTAGGGAACTTCTATTGAAATGGAAGTGCCTTCACCTGGCGTCGAATTTAATATTAATTTTCCATTGATCATCTCAATTCTTTTATAAATAGAATTTAGTCCCATTCCCGATTTTTTTGATTTAATTTCTTCAGGGTTAAAACCAACCCCGTTTTCCGCAACCCTTAAATGTAAAGTATGGTCTGCCAGGTACGAATCGATCTGAATATAGGTTGCCTGGGCATGCTTTATGATGTTATTGATGATTTCCTGCAATAAACGAAGAATGATTAAATCTTTGTTCGGCGATGTAATTTGCAGATCGATTAATTGGTTGTGGATCTTTAGTTCATAAGAACCAGCTTTATTCAACCAGTTAATTTCCTGATCAATTGCGTGGCCAATGCCATTTTCTACCAGTTGCTCGCCATGTAATAGTTTTGCCAACTCCCTTAATTCTTTAATTGATTTGTTAACAAGGGCTAACGAATTGTCGATTTTCTTCCTGGCCTTTTCTCCATCGTTTAAATTTACAGAGTTTAAGGTGAGTGTAGTAAGACTGAGCAGTTGGCCAACATTATCATGTAATTCTGTGGCTATACTTTGCATCGTTTGATCCTGAACTTCAACCCGGGTTTGAAGCATTTCGGAGTCAAATTTTTGCTGCATATTCTGCTTTTCCAGAAAATGGTTCTTTTTATGCCTGGTATAAGATCTGATATATAAAATCAAAAACACAGGCATAAGAAGAAATACTAAAGTTGCAATGGCAACTAAGATTGCAATTTTTGTTGTTTCATTCTGCATATAAAGGAATATAACCAAAAGCTATATAATATAAGGTTTAACAGGATATAAATAAGGAATTTTAAAGCAAAGCCCATAAATTTAACCGTAAATAACCCATCAAAAATATTCGCCGTGGTACTTCCAAAGTAATAAAACAAAACGCCTGTTACCCACCAAAATTCAGGATGAGTTTTAATTTCGATAAAGTTTTCATCTTTCAATAGCAAATAATAATAATAGAGGCAATAAAACGTGAAAATGACAGACATCACGCTAATGGTAATCGTATTTAAATCGGTAAAAGGTTTGGTGGTTAAAAAGAAAATATAGGTTAGGGCTATAATGCCTAAACCTATAATAAATATAGATTTAGGTTTGGTATATTTTTTTATGCAGTAGTACAGGCCATATAATATTGCACTGATTTCAAAAGCAATATAAATATTAAATAGCCATAAATTATGTATACCTCTCATAGCAAGATAGGCAGCGGCTTCCTCAGTAACTAATGCAATGCCTAAATAACACGTAATTACTTTCCCAAAAGCATGTTTATCTTTCCATATGATTGCAATAGCAGCTATAAAACAGATAACTTCTGCTATAAATATCGGAGTTAAATACCTCATTCTTTATAATTGTGTGCCTTCACAATATTCCGGACAGCTCTGACCTCTGTTTCCTATGTCGTCAAGATCGTCCTCATGTTCTTCATCATTGCTTTCGCATGCAGTAGTAGGTACCAATAATAAAGTATTTTTACCTACAGATCCTTTTTTTACCCCTTCAGGTAAAACATCGGTATATTGTGCAAAATAGAGCCTTAACCCATCATATTTTCCTTCGCTCATTAATTTTGCAATTTCCAGTATCTGCTCTGCCGGAAACCATACGGCTTTGGTGAAGGACTGTGGGAATTTTCTTGCTTCTACAGCATAGGCATCAACCATGGCCTGCGCAACCTTCTTATCGATTGGTTCCGAATTTAATTTTTGACTCATAAATTTATTTGTTTGATTTTCTCTAAAAATCGATAATAATAAGGGTATCGGCAAGAGGTATTTGCAATAAAAATACCGTAAAAATACCCTTTCATTTAGGGCGTTTTGCGCTAACGGCGAATTGCGGCGTACCACTACTTTTGGTATACAATAACAGCTGAATAATTTGCGATTGTAAACGATGAATGCGGTGGGCCCTATTAAAACAAATATTTTGAACTTATTTTAAAATAAGTCTATTTTTTTTATAAAGCTTGATTATAGAAACATTAACCATTTAATTCTTTCAAAAATGATAAACAATATCCTGCTACGGGAAAATCACAGTTCGATCAGTGAAAGGGAAGTTGAAATTGTACACCTGTTATCGATGGGTTACAACAGTAAAGAAATTGGCGAAATGCTTTTTATCAGCGAGCATACCGTTAATACGCATCGAAGAAATATGGTAAGAAAGCTTGATCTTAAAAATTCTTATCAATTAATTGTTTGGGCCTTTAAAGAAAGAATATTATCCTTATAAGGGTTAAGATACGCATAACCTCTCATTCTAAACAGCAAAGCCTGCTATTTGATACTAAAGTCAAATCAGCAGGCTTTTGTTTATACAATGTAAGGGTTTAAGGTCTTGCGGGTTGTGGAGCAGGTAGCTCTTTTCTTGGAATCTGTGCCTCGCGCTGCGAAGTATTGTAAACAAAAGAAGCAATAATGGTTGCTGCCTGTTTTAAATCATCCTCAACAAGCCTATCATAAGTATCCATATTGCTATGGTGGGTACGGGTATTGTAATCGGCAGGATCCTGAATGAACTGGAAACCTGGGATGCCTACGGCATCAAAGGCCTGATGATCGGTGCCACCTGTGTTATTAATGGTGACGGTGGTAGCGCCAAGATCGTTAAAAGGTGTTAACCAACTTTGAAAAATCAGACCAGCCGCTGCATTGCCCTGTAAATAAACGCCGCGGATTTTCCCCGTTCCATTGTCAAGGTTGTAATAAGCTGATATTTTTTTCTGATCTGGCATTAATACCATAGTTTTCGGATCACCAAAATGTTTTGCCACATAACCTCTTGATCCAAATAAACCTTGCTCTTCTGAGCTCCAAAGTGCAATACGGACAGTGCGCTTTGGTTTAAAATCTATCGCTTTTAAAATACGCATGGCTTCCATCATTACGGTAGAACCTGCTGCATTATCTGTAGCGCCCGTTGCCGCATGCCACGAATCGAAGTGCCCGCCAATCATTACCACTTCATCTTTTAGTTTTTTATCGGTTCCAGGTATTTCGGCAATTACGTTATATCCTTGAGGATCTTGGTCGTAAAATGAGGTTTTGATATCAGCTTCAACTTCTACAGGCTTGCCAGCTCGTAAAAGACGCAATATATGCAAGAAATCTTCTGCGGCAACTTCAAGTTCTGGCGATACCGGTTTTGCATCCAAAGCATAAGAAGCACCGTTACTGGTAAAAAACGTCCCCTGTCCGCCACGGGCATAAGTTAAAATTAAACCTACTTTTTCTTCTACCAGCATGGCACTCATTGCCGCACGGATTTCACGCATTTTCATCATCTGCGCCATTCTATCGGCCATTGGTCCACTGGTTGGACGCTGCCTTTGGCCTGCAGCCTGTGGTTTTGCTGCGGCCATCTGTGCCAGGGTAGTATCGGCATAGCGCAAAAAATCGGGCTTAATGCCACTTGTTAATGGGGCACCCTGATCCATCATAACGATTTTTCCGGCCAATTTGCCTTTGTATTTCGCTAAATCGGTAACGCTATCGACCTTGATTAAAATGACCTCCGATTTGATCGGGCCATTTGTTCCAGGTGTCCATGCTTTAGGAGAGGCAATAATGGCATGGTAATAAGGAAGTGTGGTGGCGGCATAGTATTTGTCTATCTGCCAGCCTTTACCGAAAGTTCCCCAGGCTTCAAGGTGTACATTTTTTAATCCCCAATCGGTTAGTTGCTTTACAGCCCAATCTTGTGCCTTTTTTAATCCCGGAGAGTTTGATAAACGGGGACCGCTTACATCAGTTAAATTAAAAGCAATATCCATTGCTTTCGAATTTTCCAGGCCTTCCTTTCTTATTTTTTGTACTACAGCTGCATCAGGGGTGTCTTGTGCAAAAGCTGAAAAGCACAGGCCAAAGGCCAATGCTATGATTGTAAATTTTTTGATCATTTTATGAATAATTTGGTGGTTGATTTTAGTCTAAAATACACTTTAAACCACTTCAAATTATTTTCCAATGAGATTTTTACATGATCACAGCCCTAAAACCTAAATTTACAGATTGAAACTATTTTATGCTCTTTTTAGTTACAATAAAATAGCCAATAATGAAAAGAACCAAAGTATAAATCAAACTGGTCCATATTTCCTGCGTAAAAACCGGGAAATCAAGCGGATTGCCTTCTTTTTTTACCCTGGTCATTTTTAAAGACAAAGCAGGTAATGAATAAGGGATCAGGTATGCATATTTCCAACCTACATTTGCGGTAATGATGCCCATAATGGTGCCAACAAAACCAATGCCCATTGGCTTAAGAAAATCGGCCCATAGCAAGCTTAATATAAACTGTAGCGATAAAATGCCTAAAGAGGATAAGAATAATTTGGCGTAAGAGTTAACCAGGATATTTAGCGGGTTGTATTGATTAAAATTAAGCTTAGGCACCAATACCTGTAATAAGTGGCCAAAGGCGTAGGTAAGTGTAGCAAATAAGAATAAGCAGATAAATATTAACAACACAGCATATAGGTATTTTGCCGCATAAATCGAAAATTTATTTAAGGGTTGAGCAAATAACATTTTCCATGTATCGTTTTTATGTTCGATATTATTGACTGAAAAGGCCATGAATATAACATAGAAGGGCATTATCAAAAATCCCATTACACCGAGCGCTGCACCACTGTAATGTGCCCATAATACCATTGGAGGATAATGCCTGGCAATGATTTTCTCAGCGTCGGAATAAAAACCAAAGCTGATTAACCCGCAAATAATAATTGGTAATAATATAGCTGCCCAGAAAGCTAAGGTTTTTCTGGATTTGTAAAATTCTGATACTAAAGAAATATAAAGAGCGTGCATGTTAGTTTGTTTTGGTAATATCAAGGAATAAATTTTCGAGGTCTTTTCGTTGCTGATAAAGACTGCTCACCGTGAAACCATTTTGGATAAGTAATGTATTTAGTTCTCCACTTTTTTGTGAGGAAGTAAAGGGTATAGTAATTATCCTATCGGTTTTTGCCATAATTTCATAACCCGATTTGGTTAAAAGCGAACTTGCGTTTTCGATATTGTCTACTTCGATTTCGAGCATAGGTTTGCTCAGTAAATGAAGTTCGTTAATGGTGCCCTGAAATAATAATTGACCTTTGTTTATAATGCCAACATGGGTTGCTGTTCTTTCTATTTCTGCCAATAAGTGGCTTGAAACCAATATTGTTTTTTGGTGTTTTGTGGCTAAATCGATCATAAGGTTCCTTACCTCAATGATGCCATTTGGATCTAAACCATTTGTAGGCTCATCCAGCAGGAGTAATTCAGGATCTGAAATTAGTGCCTGCGCAATGCCCAGCCGTTGTTTCATGCCTAATGAATATTTATTGGCTTTTTTATTTGCTGCTTCTGTCAAACCTACCAGCGAGAGCATTTCATCAGCTTTTGATTTTTTTATGCCCAGTAAAATGCAGCGGTTAACGAGGTTTTCTTTTCCTGTTAAATGGCCATAAATGGCTGGCTGTTCTACCAGGGCACCTATGCGCTTAAGGGTAGCAATGCGATTACTGTTTATTTCTTTGCCAAATATAAAAACCTGATCAGAAGGGGATTTGAGCAGGTTAAGCAAGATTTTTATGGTGGTTGTTTTTCCAGCCCCATTTGGGCCTAAGAAACCATAAATGCTGCCTTTTGGTACTTGTAAGGAAAGATCTTTTACAATAACCTGGTTGCCGAAGTTAAAGTTTAAACCTACAGTTTCGATAGCGTAATTACCCATTGTTTCTATTTGAAAATAGCAGTTACTTGTTTCACAACAGAACCAGATGTTTTTGTAGGTTTTACAACTATTTCTGCATCATTCTGACTGGTGCTAACCGTAAGTGTTAAAATAATCATCATAAATACTGGTAATAATAAAAGTAAAAATGGCGATGTGTTTGCTAACTTTTTCATGATTGATAGTTTTATTTGAGCGGTTGCGAAAATACCATCAGTAACTACTGTTTGATTTTTTAAGTTGATTGCTGATGATGTTTTCATTTTGTTTTCGTTTTGATGATTCAAAGAAACTCAAGAAAAACAACCTGCTAAAATCTATTATACCAAGTGTTCAAGATTCTAGATCAACAGACATTTTTGGCGTTTGTCGATAAAATTTGCCTATTGGGCCGTTGGTAGAAAAAAAATGCCCGTTGGTAGATTGTGTAAGTAAATCGATAAAACTTTATTTATTTTGGATGCATGAAAGAAGCAGTACTAAAATATGCTGGTTAACTGCTTTTTATTGTTAAACAACTTGTAAATGAAAGAAAGTAAGGGAGCTTTAATATTGCACAGCATTTTCTGGGCAATAATATTGGTAGCTGCTGTTGTTATTGTAATAACAGCTGATTCGCAAATAACATTAAAACGAGAATTAATTTCATTTGGGCTATTTGGAATCCTGAATGTTTCCCTTTTCTACATAAACTATATTTTTTTAATCCCTGAACTTATTAAGAGAAGAAAAAAGTATTGGCTTTATGTTCTCGCTTTTTTTCTGATGATTGCAGTTGCTGCCTTAATTAAGACAATTATTGCGGTGTTAAATCCTGCAGATATGATGATGGTAAAAGGGGGGAAAGCAGAATATAATGTGAATGAATATTTTGCAGGTAGAGCTTTTATTGGCGGTTTTTTCATGATCAGCAGCTGCATTATCAAATTCACCACCGATTGGTTCGGAAGCGAAAGGATTCAGCGGAATTTAGAAAGTGAACGCCGCGAAATGGAGCTCCAGTTTTTAAAATCGCAGTTAAACCCACATTTCCTTTTTAATTCGCTAAACAATATCTATTCACTGGCCTATCAGAAATCAGATAAAACAGCCGATGCCATTATGAAGCTTTCAGAGATTATGCGTTACATGATTTATGAGAGCAATACACCAACAGTAGCGCTAAGCAAAGAAGTAGACTATTTAACCAGTTATATCGAATTGCAAAAAATAAGGTTTAAGGATGGCGCCTATATAGAGCTTACCTTAAATGGTGAAATCGACAATCAAAAAATCGTTCCTTTAATGTTGATTTCATTTGTAGAAAATGCATTTAAACATGGTGTAGTAACCGATCCGGCCGAACCGGTAAAAATTAATATCATTGCCAACCAAAAGATTTTGCATTTTAGTGTAGTAAATAAAAAGAACCAACAGAATAAAGATGCGCAGGGAGGGGTTGGTTTAACTAATGTAGAACGACGGTTACAATTGGTTTATCCTGATAGATATAAATTAAATGTTGTAAATTCGGCTACCCATTATACCTGCGAACTGATGATTGATATATAATCCGATAACTAACCATAACCCGGATAAAATCATTAATTAAAATAATAACCTAAAATGAACTTAAACTGTATTGTTGTTGATGATGAGCCTTTAGCGCTTGATATTTTACAGGATTATATTTCGAAAGTACCTTTCTTAACCATGGTTAAAAGGTGTGAAAACCCTATTGAAGCCTTGCAGATTGTTCAGGGCGGAGGGATTGATCTTGTGTTTTTAGATATTCAAATGCCTGAACTGACCGGAATCCAGTTTTTAAAAATTGCCGGCAATAAATGCCACTATATATTAACTACCGCTTACCCACAGTACGCTTTAGAAAGTTACGACCTAAATGTTTCGGATTACCTCTTAAAGCCAATTGCATTCGACCGTTTTTACAAAGCAGTAGAAAAAGTACACAATCAGGTCAAACCAATTGAAGCTCCTGCGAGTGTAGCACAGCCCATCGTTACACCTGCACCGTTTTCTGGTTCAGCAAATCCTGTTCAGGATTATATTTTCGTTAAAACAGAGCATAAGATTCAAAAAATCTATCTGCACAATATTTTATTTATCGAAGGTTTGAAAGACTATATCTCGATATTTACGAAAGATGAGCGTGTAATTACGCTACAGAGTATGAAGAAGATGGAGGAAGCTTTACCTCAAGGTCAGTTTATCAGGGTACACAAATCTTATATTGTGGCTGTTGATAAAATTGAAAGTATCGAGCGTAGCCGCATTACCATCAATCAGAAGATTATCCCTGTTGGCGATACTTACCGCGATGAATTTTTCAGGGTAATCGGAAATAAGAATATTTAGTGCGGTTGGCGTTAGGCGCTTAACCAGTTCAAATAATTAACCTTTAATGCCACGGAAGCACAGAAACCACGGAATGATCCTGCCGCGATTGTCGTCCTGAACGGAGTCGAAGGATCTTTAAAGAGATTAATGAAAATTATAAAGTGGCAACCTGCGCCATTGGTTGACCTAAAACTTTCCTGATTTCGTTTTCTACTTCCAATGTAATATCATTTGGCGTTTTTACGCCCGGTTCTATCGGTTTTAAAACTGTCCATTTTAGCGCATTGCCCGTGGTTAATGGAAACATGCCAAAGCGAACAATTTTCCACGAGTTTTCTATTGCCACGGGCACTACCAAAGCATTGGGTACTACTTTTAATATGGTGGCAATACCTCCAAATTGGAATGTTTTCAGCTGACCATCTTTCGCTCGGGTCCCCTCTGGGAAAATAACAGTGCTCCAGTTGTTTTCTTTCATTCTACGGCCAAGCTTGATGATTTCGGAAATCGCCTGTTTGTTATCTTTTCGGTTAATATTTGCCCCGCCGCCTAAACGCAGGTTAATAGATATGGATGGAATACCTTTGGTAAGCTCAATTTTAGAGATAAATTTTGCACTGTGTTTCCTTAAGAACCAAATTAACGAAGGGATATCGTACATGCTCTGGTGATTTGCGGCAAAAATAATTGGTCTATCTGTTGGTAAATCGTATTCATTCTTAAAGCTGATTGAATTGAATAGAAAGATCTGGCAGTAGGTTAGGAAAAAGTTAAGGATATCTACCGAAAATTTATGCGCTTTATAGCCAAAAAGCTTATAACAAATCCATTGTATAGGATGGAAGATACAAAGTGTTAATCCAAAGAAAATATAAAAAATAGGGCTTAAAATATATCCGAAAAGCTTGCTCATCTGGTTGATTTAATAGGTGGCAAAGATAATAATAAATTATTCTGGTTCTTTGAAGATGTATTTTTCTTCGTATCCAATCTCAAACGTTTTTAAGAAACTGGTGTACTCCTGTAAAAAAGTTTTCCTTTTTATGGTGCTGCTCCTGGTTTTGGATGTATTGAATAACATGTTGAACATGGCTTTTTGAATAAGAGAATGCACCATAACCTTCTTGCCAGGCAAATTTAACTTTACAAAATCTCTGATCATTAATCCATTTTGAACTTTCTGTTTTTACATTCTGGATCAGGCTGGAAATGGATTGGTGGGGCCGCATACCGATAAAGATGTGAATATGATCTGGCATACAATTGATCTGGATCATTTTATGGTTATTTGCCTGAAATATCCCTGTGATATATTTCAAAAGCCTTTCTTTCCAATCTTTATGAATTAATGAGGCGCGAAATTTAACGGCAAAAACAAATTGAATATGCAATTGGGTATAGGTATTCGGCATGGTATTTTAAATTTAAATCATAATCAAACGTTCCTACGGAACGAAAATTGCTGTGTACAATTTCTACCGAGGAAATGCCCATACTGGACATTAATAATTTTTAGGATGATTTAATATTTAGGGGTTGCATTAGCAATTTAAAACAAATATCTTATTAATAAGGGTCGATGCATTGTTTTGCAATCTTAAATTAGGTATAATTTTTTGAATTATAAAAGATGTAGCATCTTTTATTGGTCACGAAACGTTCCTACGGAACGAAAATTGCAATTTGTATTATCTACCTAGGATTTGTTCCTACGGAACAGCTTATAGATTTAGTAACAAAATAATAAGCGCTTGGAGTAAATAAAGGTGTGCCCATTTTTTTTAAAAAATCTTATAATTCATCAGATTGCCCCTAACGTCCCATCGGGACATATGGCGGGTAGAAAAAAATATGCAATATTTTTATGTTCCGTTAGGAACATTTGGTGGTTGTCCGAGCTACAATTCGCCATTCATTATCATCAGCTTGGCTTTTAAGATTGCGGCAAAGCTTATCCAGTCGGTAATCTCTCCATTCAAACTATTTGATAAGCCTCATCAAATGGCAATTTTTTTACCATGAGTTGTTCCTTAGGGTAAATAAAGGTGTGCCCATTTTTTTTAAAAAAATCTTATAATTCATTAGATTGCCCCTAACGTCCCATCGGGACATATGCCGGGTAGAAAAAAATATGCAATATTTTTATGTTCCGTTAGGAACATTTGGTGGTTGTCCGAGCTACAATTCGCCATTCATTATCATCAGCTTGGCTTTTAAGATTGAGGCAAAGCTTATCCAGTCGGTAATCTCTCCATTCAAACTATTTGATAAGCATCATCAAATGGCAATTTTTTTACCATGAGTTGTTCCTTAGGGTAAATAAAGGTGTGCCCATTTTTTTTAAAAAAAATCTTATAATTCACCAGATTGCCCCTAATGTCCCATCGGGACATATGCCAGGTAGAAAAAAATATGCAATATTTTTTATGTTCCGTTAGGAACATTTGGTGGTTGTCCGAGCTACAATTCGCCATTCATTATCATCAGCTTGGCTTTTAAGATTGAGGCAAAGCTTATCCAGTCGGTAATCTCTCCATTCAAAACTATTTGATAAGCCTCGTCAAATGGCAATTTTTTAACCATGAGTTGTTCCTTAGGGTAAATAAATGTGTGCCCATTTTTTTTAAAAAAATCTTATAATTTACCAGATTGCCCCTAATGTCCCATCGGGACATATGCCGGGTAGAAAAAAATATGCAATATTTTTATGTTCCGTTAGGAACATTTGGTGGTTTTCCGAGCTACAATTCGCCATTCATTATCATCAGCTTTGCTTTTAAAATTGCGGCAACGCTTATCGAGTCGGTAATCTCTCCATTCAAAACCATTTGATAGGCTTCATCAAAGGGCAATTTTTTTACCACGAGTTGTTCTGTTTCTTCTGGCATCGCGATACCCTGAATTAAACCAGTGGCCACATAGATTATGCTCAGTTCATCGCTCACCGAGTTAGACAAATGCATTCTTTGGATCTCTTTCCATCTTCTGGCGCTCATTCCCGTTTCTTCCAATAATTCCCTTCTGGCGCTTTCTAGCGATGCTTCGTGAAATGGACCACCACCTTCGGGAATTTCCCAGCTGTAAGCATTAAGGGCGTACCGATATTGACCAACCAGCCAGGTATTGTAATTTTCATCTAACGGGAGGATTCCGATCGCCAGGTTTTTGAAGTGAACGGTACCATAAATTCCTTTTCCGCCAGAGGGGTTAATTACCTGATGTTCGGTTAAGCGGATCCAGTTGTTATCGTACTTTACCTCGCTCTCTAGTGTTTTCCAAGGGTTGATCTCTTCCATGCTGCAAGATAACAACTTGTTATAGTTTTATAAGGAAGAAATTGTATTGAAGAAATTTAGTGCAAAAAAAAGTGCTTAGATTTTTCTAAGCACCCTTGGTTAAAATTAGAATGATCCTTCATCAGGGCGGTTGTCCTGCTCTTCTTTCTTCTTTTTATTCGTACCGGTAAATGTAGTTTTCCCAAAGCGGTAAGAGAAGGTTAAATTTCCCATTGTTCCCTGAAACTGGCGTTCAAAATCAACAATTGTGGCTCTATCTTCAGTGGTCATGCTCCATCTTCTGGTGTTAAATACATCTCTAACATTGAAACTTAAAGATGCTTTTTTGTTAGGGAAATCGTATTTGGCTCCACCGTCAACCCCATACATCGCATTACGTTTTCCCTGTGCCATCACTTCTGGCGCCCTATAATCACCACGCACCTGTAACGATAAATTTTTAACTACTGTTAAATTTCCGGTAATGTTGGCGTTCCAGCTAAAGCCACTGCTTGATGGAATGTCAAATCGTGCATCACCGGCAAACTTAGCCTGGTATAAGTTTACGTTAGTGGTAAAATTTAAAGCCTTAATCAGATCAAAACGGCCAATTAATTCTAAACCACTATTGATTTGATTCGTTAAATTTTGAGGGGTTGAAGTAATAATTCCGTTAACAGGGGTACTTCTTACCCGTTGAATTACATCATTGGTTTGGCGGAAATACAAGCTTGAAGTTAAAGTTACTTTTTTCCAGTATTTGCTATAACCCAATTCGAAAGAGTGTACATCCTCTGGCAATAAATTCGGGTTACCACCTCTATAGTTTAAAGGATCCGAAACATCCAAAAACGGATTGGTATCCCAAGGGCGAGGGCGGTTTACGCGGCGAGTATAGCTCAATTGAAGTTGATTATCGCCTTTTAATTTTTGCGTTAAGAAAACACTTGGATATATCCTTTTGTAGTGGATATTTCCTTCGGCCGTGGTTAATACATTGCCCGTGTAACCTTCTAAATGTGTATCTAAACGTGCATCTTCTCCTCTTAATCCAATTTGGTAACCAAAATCTTTAATCTGGTTCTGATAATTGAAATAAAGTGCGTGCACCTGATCCTTACTGTCGAAACCGTTAATTAATTTATTATTACTGACATAAATATTCGTATTTGTAGGGATCGAATCTGCATATTGATCATTTTCCCCTAAGCGGATCTGGCTGCGGTATCCAACTTCAATTTTACCAGCTTTACCTACAGGTAATGCATAATCAGTCTGGATATTGTAATTGGTGTTATTGCCCGTATTAAAAACGCGCTGCAAACTTAAGGTTTCATCAATGGGTACACCATTGCGGTTAGTGGTATTTGTGCTATAATACTGATCGCTATTATTCGTGCCGTAAGAATAACCAAAATTAAAGGTTAGTTCTTCCTTCGGTTTCTTAAACTTTTGTACATAATCTAAATTTGCATCATAACTTGTTCCAAAACCGTCGGTGCTATTCGTTCTGTTGCTTAGTAGAACTGGCGAATGGTTTTTATCTAATTGTCTGATGTCGAGCTGCTCGTTACGTTCATTATCTCTTGAGTTAAAACCTCCTGATAAGCTGATTACACTTTTAGGAGCTACATAATAATCAATACCCGCTTTGGCATTATGTCCTTTATCCAATGATCTGGAGGCTGTATTTTGACTGGCAAATCTTGTTCTCAATGAATCTGATTTGTAGGTAATATCCTGAAAGCCACCTCCAACACGATTGCCGTAACGATAGCCATAGTTTCCATAAATATTGACCTTACTGTTCTGAAAACTTAAATTAGTGTTGGCATTATAGTTATCGCGGTTACCTGCAGTTAATGCAACTGAGCCGTTAAAGCCAAGTTTCGTATTTTTCTTTAATACGATGTTGATGATCCCTGATTGACCTTCTGCATCATATTTAGCCGATGGGTTAGTAATTACCTCAACGCTTTCGATAGAACTGGCTGGGATTGATTGAAGGATTTGTGCTACATTACCGCCAGCAATTAAAGATGGTTTTCCATCAATTAGCACTTTAACTCCGGTAGAACCGCGTAAACTCACATTGCCATCCATATCGGTAGAGACAGAAGGAACATTCTGCAATAAATCGCCTGCTGAGCCACCTTCGCTGATTACGCTCTGATCTACAGCGAAAATCTTTTTGTCGATCCCCATTTGCATGCCTTGTTTTTGGCCTGTTACAGTAATTTCGCTCAGCATATTGCCTTTTGAAGGATTCATTTTAATCTCGCCAAAATTTAATGTACCCGTAGCAGCAGTAATTACCACGTTATCTCTAACCATGGTTTGGTAGCCCACAAAGCTTATTTTAAAGGTGAAAGTTCCGGTTGGAATATCTGCCATCACAAATGCACCATTTACATCTGTTTGGGCAATTTTTGCATTTTTGCTTGTTGCTTTATCAATTAAAACAGCGGTTGCAAATGGAATGGTTTCTTGTGTTTTTGCATCTTTAAGTACTCCGGTAATTTTTGCTTTTCCACCTGTTTGCGCGAAAAGACTAAAAGATAAGCTTAAAAGTAAAAGGGTAATCTGTATTGTTCTCAATTGTAAAAGTCTCATTAAAAATAAAATTTCGTGTGTTTTGTAAAGGGAGACAAAGTAACGGCAACTAAGTTTAATTAAGGAGCCGTAACTATTTTATTACAGCCATTTTATAGTAATATTTTTGTGGGTCAATCTCCGGTTGGCTGTTATCAATTGGCAGTTTTCAGTCTGGCTAAAACAATAAAGAATATTGCAACTGAACAATCTGCAAAATGTTACTTTTGTGTATGATGAAGAGGATACTAATTGTTGATGATTTGCACCCTGCATTTAAAGAGCAGGCCATTGCTATGGGCTACCAGGTTGATGATGAACCACAGATTACCCGCCAACAAACATTAGATAAAATAAAAGATTATACAGGTATTGCGGTAAGAACGAAATTTAGGATAGACACCGAAATTTTTGCTGCCGCTCCAAACTTAAAGTTTGTGGCAAGAGCGGGTGCGGGCTTAGATAATATTGATGATAAAATCGCTTTCGAAAGAAATATCGAGCTAATTAATGCGCCCGAAGGTAATTGTGATGCCGTTGGCGAACATGCTACGGGTCTGCTTTTATCGTTGATGAACAACTTCCGCAGGGCCGATATTGAGATTAGAAACGGAGTATGGGATAGGGAAGGTAACCGTGGTTACGAATTGAAAGGCAAAAAGGTAGGGATTATTGGTTATGGTTTTATGGGGCAAAGTTTTGCGAAGAAACTGGCGGGTTTCGAGGTAGATGTAATGGCCTATGATAAGTATAAAACTGGCTTTTCTGATGCTTTTGCCCGCGAGGTAAGCATGGAAGAAATTGTGAAACACAGTGATGTACTGAGCTTGCATATTCCCTTAACAACCGAAACCAGGCAAATGATTGACGACGAGTATCTTTATCATTTTAAAAAGCCAATTTTCTTTATCAATACCGCGAGGGGCGAAATTGTAAATACGCCAGCAGTGTTGAACGCAATTAAAAGCGGAAAGATTTTAGGTGCCGGGCTGGATGTGCTGCAAACAGAAAAATTTCCTGCACTGGGCGAACAGATTTGGTACGATGAACTTAAAAATAACGAAAAGGTAATTTTAACGCCACATGTTGGTGGTTGGACATTCGATTCTTACCGTAAAATTTCGGAGGTTTTGGCTGAGAAGTTAAGGGATCTTAATTTTTAGTGAATCATAATCCAAACTTAGTTTAATTTGGAAAGCAGGAGCACTGTCAGTATTCGAGGTTCTGTCCTGCTTTCCATTACTCCCAGACTTAATGTCTGAAATCATTACATCCGATAGCTATCGGATCAGGTTCATACAGAGCGGTTGTGACCTTCAAACCCTAAAATAAACTACTGTTTCTGCCATTTAAGAGGAAAACAAAAATAGCATTGCCATCCAGAGCATGTTGCGGGCATTTTTTTTATTTTCAAAAATTAAAGGTCTTTGACAGGTTCAAACTGACACATTCTGCTTTAACTTAATGACACTGAGCATTGCCTTGTAGTTACTTCTTGATTTGTAAAAAACAAGATCGCCCAGTTGCCCGTTAATTTTGATTATTCCGTTCCGGAGCGCCATAATTTTAGTATATTTGGTTAAACAAAAGAATGATTATTCAATTTAATCGATCTGATTAAAAACCCGAAACCCCACCTTTACGCCACATTTACCCCACGTTTAGGCCACCTTCCGGCCAGGCTTGCCTGCACCCTGCTGTATACCTATTTGCCTACTGCTTCGCACCTGCTTTGGTTGAGATAGAGTCACGTTGAAGATCAGCGATGTCAAAGATTTGCATCGCTTTAGGTTGGCGGGTTAACAATAGCTAAATAAAAGGTGAAGCAAAACATAGCCTGGGGTTATTTTGGACCACAGCTGTGTCGGTATTGGGGTATGGAAAATGATGAGGGAAGGCAAAATACAAAAAGCACGAATATATTAGCCGCTCATGGCTTAAGGTTTCCACCTTCGCGGGATCCGATAGCTATCGGATGACGACCCAGCGTCTCCCTTCATAGTTTCAAAGTAATCAATCTACGGATGCCTGTCTCTGCACCACACTATCTGCATCCTGCTATCCGGCCTAGCAGATTTTCGCAGGAAATCATATAGGTCTAAAAAATAGATAAACTCAATTTTATTTTCTTAAATTGGCTATACAATCTAACCAATTTTATCATGCCGAAAGATCATTTATATTCAACTACAGTTACTTGGACGGGCAATAAAGGCTCGGGTACAATGGATTACCGTTCGTACGATCGCGATTATGTAATTTCAGTAAAAGGTAAAGCCGATATTTCAGGATCGTCTGATTCTGCTTTTTTAGGTGATAAATCTAAATATAACCCTGAAGATCTGTTATTGGCCTCAATATCCAGCTGTCATATGCTCTGGTATTTACACTTATGCTCTAAAAACGAGATCGTGGTAATCGATTATAAAGATGAGGCAGTAGGTACAATGGAAGAATCGGCTGATGGAAGTGGACGTTTTAAAGAGGTTACCCTTCATCCACAGGTTTTAATAGCCGATAAGGCACATCACGAACTTGCAGCTTTGCTACATCACGAGGCAAATAAGATGTGTTTTATTGCCAATTCATTAAATTTTCCGGTTAAACACGAACCTACTTGTAAAGCAGAAAACGGTTAACAGCTTTCAGTTTGCAATTTTCAATTGGCAGTTAACTACAAACTGTTAACTGCCAACTGAGAACTGAGTTATTTGTTTTCCCAAACATTATCTTTTGGCGTAGCATCTACATAAATGCCATTATCTAAAGCAATTGACTTTATTTTTTTAGCTGTATTCACTGTTACATTCACCGCTTTCTGGTTTGCTTTCCAAATCGCCGGCGTTTTATGAATCGTTTCAGTTTTTCCATTGGTATAAGTAACCACTACATCAAAAGGAATAACAAAGCCACCAATATTTTTAATGGTTACGGTCGATTTCCCTTTTGCAGGTGTTACTTTGGTTATGGCTAGATCAAGATAGTTGTTGGTGAAAAACCAATTCTGGAAAAACCAGTTTAAATTTTGTCCAGATCCGGCATTCATGGAGTTAAAATAATCCCATGGAATAGGATGTTTGCCATTCCAGTTGCTCATATAGGTATGCAATGCTTTTTTAAATAGCTCATCACCCAGCATATCTTTTAAGGCCAGGTAAGATAATGAAGCCTTTCCATAGGAGTTATTCCCATAACCCGAACCCGAAACCTGATCGGACATGGAAATTACCGGTTGATCTTCTTCTGTCGATTTATCATTAATATATTTATTTACCCTAAAGTTTTTGTAAAACTTATCAGCAGCCTCTTTGCCGTGTTCTGCAATACCGATTAAATATTCGAATGTTGTCGCCCAGCCCTCGTCCATATAGGCATAACGGGTTTCGTTAATGCCCATGTAAAAGGGGAAGTAGGTATGTGCTACTTCATGGTCTTGAACCAATTGTGCAAAAACAGGATCGCCAAATTGAGAATCGTTAACCATCATCGGATATTCCATGTCGGCAAAGCCTTGAAAAGCAATTGTTTTAGCATAGGGATAGGGGATGCCCGGCCAATTGTTAGAGAACCAATTTAAAGCATTAAGGTTGTATTTAACCGAGTTGATAAAATCTGTTCCGGTAGTTGGATTGTAGGCAGCCTGGGCACTTGCACGGCGGTTGGTCTTTTTATCTACAATCACACTGGCGCCATCCCAAACATAATGGTTGCTCAAAGCAAAAGTAACATCGGTAATGTGCTTTACTGCAAATTTCCAGGTGTTCCAGTCTTTTTGTAAGGTTACTTTGCCATCTTTCATTTCCTGTTCGGTAGCAATGTGGATTACCTCATCACCGTTGTATGATTTTTTTAAACGTGCAGAAATTTCTGGTTGTAACACTTCATCTGGATTCAGGAAATCGCCTGTTGCATAAACCACATAGTTTTTGGGCGCTCTGATTGCGAATTCGTAATCATTAAAGTCGTTGTAAAACTCGGCTCTATCGGTGTGTGGAATGCGGTCCCAGCCGTTATAATCATCATACACGGAGATACGCGGATAACTATAAGCCACAAAAAATGAGTTTGGATCAATCTGCCCCTCTCGACCACTTTCTTTGGATAGGGGGTAATCCCACTCTATTTTAACCGCAATTTTCGATTTTGGTAGCAATGGCTTGTTCAGCTTTACATTGCCAACTGTTCCCCAGTCTTTACTGTCGACTTTATAAGTTTCACCATCAACAGAAAAGGAGATGATGTTTAAGCCTGTGCTCAAAAAATCTTCGCTCACGGCACCACCTCTCGGTGAGGTTGGTTTGTGCAGGTTGTTTACAAAGCGAATGGCCAAAGTTTTTAAAGTATCGGTGCTGTTGTTGCTGTACAAAATTTCTTCTTTGCCGCTCACTACTTTGGTTTTGGCATCTACCTTAATATCCATGTTGTATTTACCATGGTTTTGCCAATAGTTAGGGCCAGGTTTTCCGTTCATAGCACGGGTGCCCTTTGCATATGCTGCTTTTATATTTCTAGGCATATAAAGTTCCTGGGCAGAAACAGTATAACCACCCAAACAAATGAGTAGGGCAATAGATAATAACTTTTTCATTTTTACGAATAATTTTAGCTAAAAATATAACTTATGATTGAATTTTGGATAAGTGTATAAATGAATGTTACCATTGGGGTGATTCTTGCATATAATTATTATAAGGAACGAATGTGTTAATCTTTATTTTAAGGCCTAATTAATGCCTGAAATTAACCTTGAGCGTCATAAAAGGTTAAAATATTGATCGCTTGTTAATTTTTTATTTGCTTTTGTAATTTCCACATTTTATCTTCGTTATAATTGAAGCAAGACTATGTAGCAAACCAACTATATAGTCTTGTTTGTTTTTTATAGCGTTTGAATAAAATTAATAGAGCAATGACAGAGGTAACATACTACACCCAAGAGGGGTTAGATAAATTAAAAGAGGAAGTTCATTATTTAACAACCACCGGTCGTCAGCTAATATCTAAAGCAATTGCAGAAGCAAGGGATAAAGGTGATTTATCGGAGAATGCAGAGTACGATGCTGCTAAAGAAGCGCAGGGTCTGCATGAAGCAAAAATTTCAAAATTAAAGAATACGTTGGCAAACGCACGTTTAATTGATGAGTCTAAATTGGATTTATCGAAAGTACTTGCTTTATCGATTGTTAAAATAAAAAATGTTAAAAACGGTGCTACCATGACTTATCAGTTGGTAGCTGAAACAGAAGCAGATTTAAAAACAGGAAAAATTTCTGTTAAATCGCCAATTGCACAAGGTTTGTTAGGTAAATCGGTAGGCGAGTTCGCCGAAATCGAAGTGCCGGCAGGTAAAATGCAGTTCGAAGTTTTAGAAATATCGAGATAAGCGGATAGCGTTTGGTGGTAAGCGGTTAATACGCCTTTCGCCAAACGCTTAACCCTAACCGCCCAGTCCTTACACCCTACACCTTTAACCCTACACCTTAATGACTGTTTTTTCAAAAATTGTTGCAGGCGAAATCAGTGCACATGTTGTTGCTGAAACCGTAGAATATTTAGCGTTTTTAGATGTTCAGCCTTTAACGGCGGGGCATGTTTTGGTTATTCCGAAAATTGAAACCGATTATATCTTCGATATGGAAGAAGATCTGTATGTTGGCCTTTGGATGTTCGCTAAAATTGTAGCTAAAGGTGTAAAAATAGCTTTCCCTTGCAAAAAAGTAGGTGTTTCGGTTATTGGATTGGAAGTTCCGCATGCTCATATTCATTTAATACCAATGAATAATGTAAGCGACATGAACTTTAGTAAAGAAAAATTAAAGCCAACCAGCGAGGAGTTGGCTGAGGCTGCCGAAAAAATTAAACAAGCCTTATTAGAAGTATAAAAAAGGCCGGCTGTGAAAACACCAGCCGACCATTCTACCCGCCTAACTCAAATATTTTTATTGCGCTGGGGCAACTGTAGCATTTAGCTGTAATACCGGCCAAGTTAAACCTGGCCCTTTTCCAATTACTATGCCATTGTTATCGCTTCTTTTTAGATCTGATACCCAGTAGTATAATGGCCATCCTTTATAAGTTAACTGTTTTTTGCCAATTGTAGCCACAGTAATTACGCCAACATCGGCTTTTGCAACAGCCGAGGGCACATTAAGCACTTCAGATTCATACACCGGCCAAATACCTTCTTGTGTAGCACTCTTGGTATATGTATTTACACCATTTTTGTCTGGTGCAAAAGCGTACAAGGTACGGCCTTTGCTATCGGTTAGGTAAATGGTGTTGCCATTGCCTACAGCATAAGTACTGGTATAATTGGTGTTGTTCCCGAACAATTGTGCATTGGCCAACATTAACGAATAATCAGGTTTAGCCACAAACCATATTCCACCAACACCATCGCCCTTAACATCTCCTTTTGCAACGTCGCTAGCGAAGTAATAAAGTGGATAACCACGGTAAGTGCTTTGTTTACGGCCATCGGCACGGGTAACCTCTCCAACTTCTGCTTTGTTCAGGTTTAAATCGGTGCTGGCATCGGCTGAGTAATAAAGTGGCCATGCGGTTTCGCAACCACCGGTACAGGTTGGTACGCCTGCAGCATCAGATGCAAAAAAGTATAAGGTTTTACCATCTTTATCAGTTAGCACCGATCCGAATTTGGCATCAGTTGCCAATTGAATTCCCTTATTGTTATTGGGTGGTGTTGTAGGTTCGTCTGAATTATTTTTTTTGCAGGCACTAAACACCATGGCTATGCACAATGCAGCCAATAGATTTCTTTTTAAGTAGATTAGCATAAGATTTTTGTTTTTAGTTTTAACTTTAATCATTAATATGCTGCTATTACGCCGTCAGGTAGTAAATGGTTGCTTGTTGAAAACAGAATTTTAGCATAACCAAACGAATTATAATTATTTTAAAGAAAATACTTTTTTGAGGCAACCTTTTGTAATTTCTTACCGTAATCTATTTTGAAAGGAGAACCTGTGACCGCTAGCCGCGATAGTGAAGATATTATACAAAAGTATATTCAAGGATGCGTTAGAAATGAAAGGGATAGTCAAAAGGCACTATACAAACATTTCTATAGCTTTGCTATGGGAATTTGTTTGCGTTATGCAAACGATCGGCTGGATGCTGCAGGGATACTGAACGATGGCTTTTTTAAGGCCTTTAAAAATATAACCAAATATGAAACTTCGAAGGCCTTTTTGCCTTGGCTCGGTCGGATAATAACCAATACTGCCATTGATTATTATCGTGCCAATTTAAAGTTTGCCGATCATGTAGATATTCAGGATCACGAAAATATTGCACACACAAACTCTGTGTACGATAAATTGGCCTATCATGATTTGTTAGCATTGGTTCAAAACCTAAGTCCGGCTTATCGAACGGTTTTTAACCTTTTCGCTATAGATGGCTATAGCCATGAGGAAATTGCTGAAATGCTGGGAATATCGATAGGAACATCAAAGTCGAACCTGTTTAAGGCACGACAGAAATTACAGGAAATGCTAAAAGCTACAGATGCGAAAACTTACCAGGTAAGGAGTTCGGAGGTAGACAGAAACCTTTTACAGGTGAGGTTAAATACAAACATGCAATGAGAGCGGGAAAAGATATAGATAAATTATTTAAGGATGGATTGGAAAATCCTGATCTTCCTTTTAATGATTTAGATTGGGATAATCTGGAGGAGAGATTGCATCCAACACCTAAGAGGAGGGTTGTACCTATTATTTGGCTCACTGCGGCAGCTGCAGTAGCCGCAATGTTATTAGTTGTATTTTTATTGGTTAAACCGAATAGTGACCAGTCAAAAAACAATTCACTGGTGAAAACACCGCACAAAAATGAGAATAACAAACCTTTAAATAATGAAGGCGGTTTAATCGAAAAGCCAACCAACAATGATTCGTCAACCAAGGATAGGGGAGAAAGTTTATTGACAGATAATAATAAAGGAGAGGGAAATAGCAAAGATCAAAAATTAACCAAGACGGGATTTGTCCACGATATTTTCCCAAAAGTTATTGAGACAGGTAATAGTAGTAATAATAACCTTTTAGCGGATGTGATTTATAATCCAGAAATTAATACTGAAACCAAACTTGTAGAATTTGAAAAACAAAATCTTGTAACTGAGCCTATTCGAGGCAAAATGCCAAGAATTAAAGACCCAATTTTTAAGAGAAAACCACGATTTGTGTTGAGCATTCTGGCTGCACCCGATTTAACCAGTGTGCAAAAATCGGGACAAAGTAGTTTAAGTGGCAGTTTTGGGGTAGAAGCTACGCTTTTCTTAACAAAGAAATTAAGTGTTACTACCGGGGCAGCCTATGCTAAGAAAATTTACGACTCAGATTTTAGCCAATACAACCCTAACAGCAATTATGTTTTTAAGGCAAGTCCAGCAAATATTCACGCCAATTGCGATGTAATTGATATTCCAATTAATGTGAACTATAAGGTTTTTGATGGTCGTAGAAATTCGATTTCAGTGAGTACAGGTTTATCTAGTTATTTAATGTTGAAAGAGAAATACAGCTATTCTTATAATGGAGATTATCAAGGCCCTCAAAGCTACGAAGTCAGAAACCAGAATCAGCATTATTTAGGTATAGCCAATGTTGGTATTGAGTTTCAACACAAAATAAATAATAATTTAAGCATTAGTGCTAAACCTTTTATGAAAATCCCATTAACCAATATTGGTTACGGAAATTCTAAATTATCATCAACAGGTGTGGCTGTTTCGTTAAATATGAATTTATTTGGCAGGAAGAATTAATCGTGTTTTAACCAAATATTAAAATAATACGTCTTGAATTTCTGGCGTTTTATCAAAAACACTTTTTGCAAATGGACAAAGCGGGAGAATTTTCATCTTGTTTTCTCTGGCATAATTTACAGCAGCCAGCACTAACTTTTTCCCTACACCTTTGCCCGCAAAATCCTGATTTACTTCGGTATGGTCAATAATGAATTTTCCTGGGCCAGCCCAAACATATGCCATAACGCCTGCTTGTAAGCCGTTTTCTAAGGCTTCGAACTGCCCTTTCTTTTCGTTGTTAATCTGTTGTATTTCCATTAGGGTTTATTTCTTGATCTTTGGATTTTGATCTGGCAAAGGCACAAAACCTGTTTCTCCGGGAACGGGTTTAAAGCTTTGTTCCAGCCATTTAGTTTTGGCTTTTTCAATCAGTTCTTTGTCAGATGCAACAAAGTTCCAGTAAATGAAACGCTCTTCTGGAAAGGGTTCGCCTCCGAAAATATAAACCGTGGTGTTTTCGTGCATGGTAAATTCGCACAGTTTGGCGTCGTTGGCAATTAAAATTAAACGTGGCTCAAAAATATTCCCTTCACTTTCAATTGCACCCTCTAGAATGTAAAGTGCACTTTCGCCAAACAGGTAATCGCCAATATTTAGCTTTTGCTGCTTGGTACTTTTCAATTCTAGAAAATATAATGGGCTATACACTGGAACCGGAGATTTATAGCCAAAAGCTTCTCCTGCGATTAACTTAAAACTTACATCATCTTCTGTCCAGCTTGGAATGTCTGCCCCCTCTACATGACAGAACTCAGGGTCCATTTGTTCCAAATCTTTAGGTAAAGCTACCCAGATTTGCAAGCCATGGAGCATTTTATCGGTATGGCGAAGATATTCGGGGGTTCTTTCCGAATGTACAATGCCGCTGCCCGAAGTCATCCAGTTTACCTGTCCGGGTTTAATTACAATATTTGAACCTAAACTGTCTTTATGTGTAATTTCACCTTCAAATAAAAAAGTTAAAGTAGATAAACCGATATGGGGATGAGGTGGAACATCGAGATTTTCGTGATCGCTCATTGCAGCTGGGCCCATATGGTCGATAAAAGAAAAAGGCCCAACCATACGTTTCTCTCTGAAAGGCAGGAGTCTGCCAACCATAAAATTTCCAATATTTGCTGGCCTTTCTTCGATAATGAGTTTAATGTTCGACATGATCTGATTAAATTTTTAATGAGGTGAATTTAAGGAAAAAGGGTGGAATTTAGATTGAAATTCTATTCTTCACGTCATTTCGAGCGAAGTGCAACGAAGTCGAGAAATCTGTCTCAATGGATCTCTAGACTGAAGCGCAGCGAAGTCGAGATGACGAAACCTCATTATCAAGAAAGGGCCGTGTTTTGGTTTTTTGGAAAGCAGTTGCAGAAGCTTTTGGGTTGTGGTAGTCCCGCTCCCGCTTCTGCCAATTTTGAAGGAAATCGGCATCTCGCTTTGATCGGGTTTAGGTGGCTAGGGCATTGCTACTGTCAGAAGTAAAATAAACCCGACCGACAGCGTTATCCCGGCTTTTCCAGTCGGATTAAGCAAAGGGCGGGGCTGGAGCAACCGAAGTAATACGGGTACTGCTTTTCAAATTATCAAGAAAATTTCCGTGCCCTCTGTGCTTCCGTGGCAGAAAAATTATTTCTAAACTCATTATGTTAACAGCTGACGGTGCAAGTAGATCTCTCCATTTCACTGCGTTTCAACCGATTCGCCATCGGATCGGGATGACGATGCATCCTTATTAAAAAAGCATCCCTTTCGAGATGCCTTTCTAAACTTAAAAAGAAAAAATATGGTTTTATACCAATTCCATTAAAGCTTCTTTGCTAAAACCTTTCAATTCTTCGGTAAGGTTGTTTTTAATTTTCTCTACCCAGTTCGGGTCTGCTAAAAGCGGACGGCCAACGGCTACTAAATCGAAATCGCCGCGGTCCATTCTGCGCACCAGTTCATCTAATGAGCTAGGCTGTGAACTCTGGCCTGCGAAAGCACCAAAGAAATCGCCATCCAAACCAACTGAGCCCACTGAGATTGTAGCTTTTCCGGTTACTTTTTTAGCCCAACCTGCAAAATTTAAGTCAGAACCTTCAAATTCAGGCTCCCAGAACCGGCGTTGCGAACAATGGAAAATATCAATTCCGGCTTCGGCCAATGGTGTTAACCACTGTTCCATTTCCTGTTCGTTTTTAGCCAGTTTAAAATCGTAGGCAGCAGGTTTAAATTGTGATAAGCGGATAATTAGCGCAAAATCTTCTCCAACCCTTTTACGTACTTCTTTAATTACTTCAACACCAAAACGGGTACGTTCGGCTAAGGTTTTGCCGCCATAAATATCGGTACGGTTGTTTGTGCCCTCCCAAAAAAACTGATCGATCAGGTATTGGTGTGCGCCATGTATTTCAACAGTATCAAAACCCAGGGCTTTGGCATCTGCCGCCGCCTGGCCAAAAGCCGCAATGGTATCTGCAATGGCTGCATCAGTCATCGGTACGCCGTTTTCGAAACCTGGCTTGTTTAGGCTTGATGGACCTTCGAAAGGTGTGCTTGGTAACCAGCCTGATGCATGGTTATCCATAATGCCCTGGTGCCAGATCTGTGGTCCCATTTTACCACCAGCCTGGTGTACACTTTTAATTACGTTTTCCCAGCCTGCTAAAGCTTCAGTACCGTAAAAATGTGGAATGTTAGGATCTGCAGAAGAAGAAGGACGGTTAATTACGGTTCCTTCTGATAAAATTAAACCCACTTCACCAGCAGCTCTTTTTGCATAATAGCTAGCCACATCGGCTGTTGGCACGCCACTTGGGGAAAATGACCTCGTCATTGGGGCCATTACTATTCTGTTTTTGATATTTAATGTTTTAAGGCTAAAAGGCCTGAATAAACTATCTGTGTTCATATATTTCTAAATTATAATTCGGTATTGATGATTTCGCTTAATTTTTCTAAGCCTTCTTTATTGCGTTTGTAATAAGTCCATTGGCCCAAGCGCGTTGAACTGATTAAATCGGCACGCTGTAAAATAGACAGGTATTCGGAAATTGTACTTTGTGATAAACCACTTTTAAGTTGAATCTGCCCAACACAAACACCTACGTTTTCAAAATCGGCATTGGGCTGCTCCGGAAAATGTAGCTCAGGCGCTTTTAACCAGCCTAAAATCTGTAAACGTGTTTTGTTTGAAAGGGCTTTGAATATTTCTACTTGATCCATGGCGCAAATGTATATCGACTTTTCTCGATATGCCAATTAAAAGATCAAAGTTTACAATTGGATGTAAAACTTAATGATGGGTAAAAATAAAGTATGGTGCGCGCTGAAAAGTTTTGTGCACTATCTTATCTAAAATTCCAATAGAAAGGTCGTCATTGCGAGGAACGAAGCAATCTTACAACCAACGCTAGCAGCGCGCATTAAGATTGCTTCGTTCAGTAAAAAATCGGTTTCGCAAAGACGATCTGGTGAGGAAGGCTAATTCTAAAGATTCTTCGCTTTGCTCAGAATGACAAAGATATATGCAAAAAGATATATGCAAGGGGCAAAAAACAGCCAAAAAAGAACGGGGATAAATCATACCGACCTATCCCCGTCATCTAAATTAACGCTCTCATATATATAAACAACCAAAAAGGTGATTTATTATATTTGATGTAAAATATTTTTTTATTTTTTTGCTGTCGGCTTTTTTGCTGCTGCTTTTACTTTCTTTTCAGCTACTGGAGCCTCTTCGGTTGCTTCTGCTTTTTTCTTTGCAGGCGCCTTAGATTTTTTAACTTCTACAGTCGGTTCTTCAATTGCTTCTGCTTTCTTTTTAGCAGGTGCTTTTGCTTTTTTAACCTCGGCAGGCACTTCTTCAGCTACAGCTTCTTTCTTCTTGGCTGGAGCTTTCGCTTTTTTAGCTTCGGTAGCTGGTGCTTCAACAACCGGTTCTTCTTTAACCTCTACTGCTTTCGGAGCATGATCTTGTTGGAGATAGTTTGCCAGGATCTGTCGTAAATATACCTCTGGTTTCGGCATATTGATGATGGTTCCAGGTTCTTTATCCTGAGATTGTTTAATATAAGCTGATTTTATTTTGCCCCAATCTTTAGAGTAAAGTCTGATAAACATCTCTACAAATTGTTCGTCTGTATATTTTTTAGGCAACCTACCCAGCACTGCCTGAATTTTTTCTTCTTTTTTATGTAATACCGCCATCGATTTTATTTTGTACAAAGATAGCCGAATTTTATCATTATCAGTTTTTTGCTTTTTTTGGTAAAATGAATAGTATATAAAAATAAATTTGGCGGCCTAAAGTGAGGTCGCCATTTCTGCTTTAACCAATTCGCTTCTTCTGTTTTTAACCAACCGTTCGCGATGTTTTAATCCCCAATCCCTAAGCTCATCAATTACTCTTTCAAGTGATTCACTATAAGGGGTAAGCTCGTAAGTTACGGTAACCGGAGTGGTAGAAAATACTTTCCGGATCACAAATTCATTTAATTCTAAATCTTTAAGTTCTTTCGATAGTATTTTGGGCGTAATTTCTCCAAGTGATTTTTGGATCTCATTAAAACGCAGTGGTCCTTCTTGCAGAGAAATAATCAGGGGAAGTTTCCACTTACCATTTAACACATAGAGCGCATCTTTTACCGCATTTAAACTTGCTGTACAGGTTTCTAGATTACGGTGTTCTTTTCTTGGTCCCATAATACAAAGGTATAAGCTTTCGTAAAGGATAGTACTATCCTTTGGGATACTAGTATCATTTAGATAGTAAAACTACATAAGTTTGCATTAAAAAAATAATATGAAAACAAAAACAATCAAAATTATTTACTGGATATCTACAGCTTTAGTTTCGTTAATGATGACTTTCTCGGCCTATTCTTACCTGACTAATGAAACCATTAAGCAGGCTTTTCATCATTTAGGCTTTCCTGATTATTTTAGGGTAGAATTAGCGGTTGCGAAAATTTTAGGTGCTGTTTTATTATTGTTACCCATAAAAGGGCAATGGAAAGAATGGGCATACGCAGGTTTCGCATTTACATTTGTTTCAGCATTTATAGCGCATACCGCTTCGGGCGATCCCATCAATAACCGTGTCGGGCCGGTTGTATTTTTAATCGTGTTATTGCTATCGTATTTTACCTATCACAAGGCGAAGGTAGCATCTGTTTAGCTGAGCCGGTGAGATTTTTAGGTGCATATAAAACGATTTAGCTGTGTTTGCAACAAATTAATTGATGAAGTCGGATCTTTTAGCTTTTTATTTTAATTTAGGTAATATGCGCACATTTACCAAATATTCTGGCCTGTTTTTAATCTTTGTGGTAGCTATTTTTTCTGCTTTTATTGATAAGCCTAAACCAAAGAAAGTTGCTGATAAAAGACCCAATATCATTGTTATCCTTGCCGATGATCTGGGTTTTTCTGATATCGGTTGTTATGGCGGAGAAATTAAAACACCAAATATTGATTATCTGGCTAGCCAGGGTGTTCGCTTCAAAAATTTTTATAATACTTCTCGTTGCTGTCCAACACGTGCAGCCTTGTTAACCGGGCTTTACAACCATAACGCTGGCATTGGCGAAATGACTACCGATCGTGGATTAGAAGGATATCGTGGTGCCATTAGCAAAAATACAGTTACACTGGCAGAGGTTTTAAAAGGCGCTGGATACAGGACGGCAATGTCTGGTAAATGGCATGTTGCGAATACCATAGAACAACCTACACCACAAGCACAGCTGGATTGGCTAAACCATAAAACGTCCTTTCCTTTATTTTCTCCCATCGATCAATATCCAACCAGCAGAGGCTTTGAGAAGTTTTTCGGGACGCTTTGGGGCGTGGTGGATTTTTTTGATCCTTTTAGCCTGGTAAGTGGCACAACGCCAATTAAAAACGTGCCCAAAGATTATTACCATACGGATGCCATTAATGATACAGCCGCTACTTACATCCGCGAATTTAGCAAAGGTGATAAGCCATTTTTTCTCTATGTAGCTGAAAATGCGCCGCATTGGCCATTGCAGGCAAAGCCAGAAGATATCGCTAAATATAAAGATACCTACAAAGTTGGCTGGGATGCTATTCGTGAGGCGAGGTATAAGCGAATGGTAGCGATGGGATTGATCGATCCTAAAACGGCTCCTTTATCTCCACGCAAATCGACCATGAAATGGGATGATAATTCTACAAAAGCATTTGATGAAATGGCGATGGCTGTACACGCAGCAATGATTGATCGGATGGATCAAGGCATTGGGCGGATTATTAAAGCCCTAAAAGAAACCAATCAATTGGATAATACATTGATTGTGTTTTTGAGCGATAATGGTGCAAGTCCTGAAGATGCGATGCGCTATGGGCCAGGTTTCGACCGTCCAAGTGAAACAAGAACTGGCGAAAAGATTGCCTATCCCATTTATAAAAAAGTAATGCCGGGGCCTCAAACCAGTTATACCTCAATCGGGCCAATCTGGGCAAATGTAGCCAATACACCCTATCAACTGGCAAAAGCACAATCTTACGAAGGTGGTGTGCATACGCCAATGATCGCTTTCTGGCCAAAAGGCATTGCTGTCAAAAAAGGCAGTTATAGCAATCAAACAGGACATGTAATGGATTTTATGAGCACTTTTGTAGAACTTGCCAACGCAAAGTATCCCAGCAGCTACAAGGGCAATACCATTAAGCCAATGCAAGGCGTGAGTTTGGTGCCTGCTTTAAAAGGAAAGCTATCAAAAGGACACGAGATCCTGTTTAACGAACATTTTAATGCCAGTTTTGTACGCTCTGGCGACTGGAAAATGGTTAACCTTTCCAGCGATTCTACCTGGCATCTCTATAACATCAAAAATGATCAGACCGAATTGAACGATGTTGCGGCTCAACATCCTGATCAGGTAAAAGAACTAAATGCCAAATGGCAGGCATGGGCTAAAGAAAATTATGTTTTGCCAAAAAGTAAGTGAACTTAATATTATTGAATGGGTTTTAAGCTTTAAGATAAAATGTTAAAACATAGGTGGAATCTTTATTTTTTCCACCCTTTCTGCATTTTTTTATAAGCCTTTTTACTGATTTTTGATTTCTTTTTCGATCGTGATTTCCCTTTTTTCTTTCGGGCATTGATGTTATTAACAAGGGAGTTTTTAACACCCAACTTATTTTTTTTCTTGCCTTTCTTTTTGTCTTTCTTCTTTTTCGCTTTTTTCTTTTCTTTCGCCATAACGCATGTATTTAATTATTAGTTAACAGCAGATTGTGGTTAAAAGTTCTCATAAAGTAAGTTGAGCTTTTAAACAAAGTAAATTGAGCCACTAAGCAAAGCTTCCGCTTGTCATTCACACTACCTTTGATTCATAAAAAAATAGAAAATGAAAAAAGTTTGGTTTATAACAGGTAGCTCCCGCGGATTGGGACGTGATCTAACAGCACAAGTACTGGCAAAAGGCGATTTAGTTGCGGCAACAGCAAGAAATACAGCAGCTTTAAAAGATCTTGTAGAAAAATACCCTGATCAGATTTTTCCGATCACTTTAGATGTTACCGATTACGATCAGGTGTATTTGGCAGTAGAATCGGCTGTAGCCCATTTTGGTAAAATAGATGTTTTGGTTAACAATGCCGGTTTTGGTATTGTTGGTGCAGCAGAAGCCTTTACTGAAGAACAGGTGCGCAGTCAGTTGGAAACGAATTTGTATGCACCGATCGAAATCACAAGAGCTGTATTGCCATTTATGCGCAAGCAACGTTCGGGCAGAATTCTTCAAATCAGCTCGATAGGCGGGAGAGTAGGTAATGCTGGGATAAGCATTTACCAGGCTGCAAAGTTTGGGTTGAGCGGCTTTAGTGAAGCCCTGGCAAAAGAGGTATTGGATTTGGGGATTTATGTAACTTGTGTAGAACCTGGCGGTTTCCGTACCGATTGGGCTGGTGCTTCAATGTCATACGCACCTCGTGTTGAAGGGTATGAATCTACCGTAGAAAAACGCTCAGATTTTTTCCAAAGCGGTAATTTTATACCGATGGGCGATCCGCAAAAAGCAGCGAAAGCCATGTTGGCACTGGTAGAAAACCCTGAACCACCGGTACACCTGGTATTTGGAAGTGAAGCCATTGGAATGCTTAAACACGCTGATGCTGCCAGAACTGCCGAAATGGAGAAATGGATGGATGTAAGTTTATCAACAGATCATGATGAGGCTGAGAATTTTTTGAACACTGATCTGGGTAAATCTTTTACAAAGAAATAATTAGTTGCATCGTCATTTCTAGCGGAGTGCAGCGCAGTCGAGAAATTTATTAAAGATCCATCCATATTTGGCGGTACGTCATTCCCAACTTGATTGGGAATCTTAATGCCATTACCAAGGCTTATTTGCATTAAGATCCCCGTCTGCACGGGGATGACGATGTCTCACTATAAATCTATAAATTTGATTAAGATGTCAAATCAAGAGAAACGCCCTAAAATTCTGTATTCCTGCTATGCCCAGAAAAGCAGCGAGGGCGAACAGTTTATTCCTAACCATTCTGTAGGGCTGGTTATTGCCGGAACGTCTGAAATTTTTATCGGTGGAGAAAAATTTGTTTTTTCTGATGGCGATTTCCGTTTTTTCAGGCGGAATCAATTGGCCCGATATACCAAATACCCACCAGCTGGCGGGGAGTTTAAATCCATTAGCATTAACATCGATCAGGATATTCTGCATAGCATCAGCAATGAATATGACCTGCACATGCAAAAGCCGAATCACGATATTAAAGGTCTGGCGTTAGAAGCCAATGGCCTTTTGAAGAATTATATCGAATCGATATGGCCATATTTAGACGGAAATAACGAGTTTAATCAGGCTTTGATCGATTTAAAAGTTAAAGAAGCGGTAATGGTTTTATTGCAGACCAACCCAATATTAAAAGATGTGCTTTTCGATTTTTCGGAACCTGGAAAAATTGATCTGGAAGCCTACATGAACGCGAATTATAAGTTCAATGTAGATATTAACCGATTTGCTTATTTAACGGGCAGGAGTTTGGCCACATTTAAAAGAGATTTTGAAAAGATTTTTAATCTTTCACCCAACCGCTGGCTGCAGAAAAAGCGCTTGAATGATGCCTATTATCTCCTAACCGAAAAAGGCTGGAAATCATCAGATGTGTACCTCGAAGTTGGTTTTAAAGATCTGTCGCATTTCTCGTTCGCTTTTAAAAAAGCTTATGGCATGGCGCCATCAAGGGTAGGTGTTTAGTTACGCTGCTCTCAAAATGTAAAAGCCCCGCATTTAGCAGGGCTTTTTAGAAAAAAATCATTATTAAACCTTTTTTGGAGGAAGATCAAAGGCTATTGCCTCATGCTCAAAATGGCCGTTATGTGCACCATCGCAAAAAGGTTTGTTTTTTGATAAACCACAACGGCAGATCGAAAGTACTTCTCTGCCCTGTAAGCCATAAGTGTTTCCGTTTCTATCTACAATTTCGAAATCGCCCTCAATTTTAACAGAGCCGTTATTGTTAATGGTAAGTTTTGTTTTAGACATGTATGTGTTTGTTTAGTGCAAAACTAAAGCATTGAAATGGTAATTTCTGAACGGTTTTCTATTTAGAAACATTCTCTTCTTGGTCTAAGCCTCTTTTTTAATGACGTAGGCAATCATTTCTGTCCTGATCTCGAAACCCAATTTATGATAAAGTTTAATGGCGCCTTCATTATCATTTCTAACATGTAAAAACGGTATTTCCGAACGGAGCAATATTCTTTTAATCTGTTCTTGTAAAACCTTAAAAGCATAACCTTTGCCTAAATGATCGGGATGGGTGCAAACTGCACTTACTTCACGATAGGGGCTGGGGTAGAACCGGTGTCCGGCCATAGCTGCCAATTTCCCATCAACAAATATGCCTGTGTAATTACTAAGGTTAATGGTTTTGGCCAGAAATGGTCCTGGTTTGGTCAGTTCTACCAAGTCGATCATTTCTGTAACATGTTCCAAATCAAGATCTGTTATTCCGGTTGCATCTGCTGTTGGCATTTCCTTGCCGCGGAAAATAAATTGAAACATGTTGATGTGCGTTAACAATTTCCATTTCTTGGGTATTTCGACTGGTGTTTTTGAGAAAAATACGAAAAGGCTTTCTGCAGGACTGATCTGATAAAGTGTGTTAAGATTTTCCTGTGAATTATCTTTTAAGCCAGCAAATGCGGTGATATCTTCGATATAATATTTTACCTCATTAAGGCCTTTTGAAATATGGCTATGTCCGGATGTTAAGGCATAATAAATTGGATTATCCAATACGTGTTCCATCTCGCAAAGATATTAAATGACTAAGAAGGCAGAAATAAATTTAGATCAAAAAAAGACCAACCTAATCAGCTTGATCTTTTTTTGATTCGGAATCTTAATGTTTAAGATAGTATTGTAAAAATGCTTTACCTGCAGTGGCATCTTTTCTCCAGATCACTAAAGAATCAGTAGTTAACTTCACTACTTCAAAGGAGCGGGCATTATATTTTGTTGCATCTAAATCGATCATGCAATACGGCTGGCCCAATTTCCAGCTACCGTTTAATGGTACACCATCACTAACTACATTATAAGTTAGATCGGTATTTAGCTTAAAATAACCCACTGGATAAACTACGTAAGGGTTAACGATTTGATTTGTATTAGCGAAATAATCGAAGTAAAAAATCTTGGTATTATCCCATTGTTTAGCGAGCTGGGTAATAGACGGGCAGTCGGCAGTTTTGTAGTGCTCAGTATAAACCGTTGTTCCAACGATCCTTTTTACAATTAAGGTGCTGCTTGAGAGACTTAAAATATCATATTGAATGGCAATTGAAGTTACTGCCTTATCGCTCAAAACTAACTGACAGGTTTTCTCATCAATTTTCCAGCTTCCAATCTGCGCCACGTCATTGCTTACTATTTCGTAAGTGCCCTTTGGATCTACTTTTAAAAATCCAACAGGAGAAATAATTTTTGAATTCAGCTTTTTGGTCCTTGCTTCATCACTATAAGTATCTATAGTTGTATAAGTATTGTACCATTTGTAGGCAATATCTAGTTTATAGTTGCAGGGTTCTGGTATACCTTCTTCAATACCTGGTTTACAAGAAGCAATGGTTAATGTTAAAAAAAACATTACCACGCAGTTGAGGAGCGTCGATTTTTTCATTACTTATGATTTTTACAAAACTAGGACTAAATTTCATATTCACAAGTAGCTTAATTACTTATTGGCTTAAAAAAGTTTCCACCAGATGTGCGGTAATCTCAATTGTTTTGTCGCCTATATCCGGATTAAGGTTTTCGCCGATCATAGCG
This sequence comes from Pedobacter sp. 22163, assembly GCF_052045595.1. Lineage (NCBI taxonomy): Bacteria > Pseudomonadati > Bacteroidota > Sphingobacteriia > Sphingobacteriales > Sphingobacteriaceae > Pedobacter > Pedobacter sp. 22163. The sequence continues at coordinate 226,975 of NZ_JBQEPM010000004.1, forward strand.
CCATGCACACCAGGTAAAATAACCAATTGCGAATTTGCAATCAATCTCGACATTTTAACCACATGTTCTGGCTTGATCACATCTTTATCTGCCACCATTAAAAGCGCATTGGAAGTAATTCCCCTCAAATCATCGTCGTTCAGGTCGGTAAAATCCAGCATGCGCTGTTTGTCTTTTTCGAACATTGTTTGCAGTGCGTTTTGATCTGGGTTTACTGCTAAAAAAGCTGTTTTCAGCGGCTCTGGCATATGCTCGATGGTTGCATCGCCAAAACCATTGTAAAAGCCATCAATTAAACCTTCGCGTTGATAATTGGCCGAAATGACGATGATTTTGTTTACCATAGCGGGATGGTGTGCTGCGATATGCAAGGTTGTTGTTCCGCCGTTGCTGAAGCCTAGAAAATTGGCTTTTGTTATTTTTAGCTGATTTAATAAAGTGGTTACATCTTTTGCATCCTGCTCAAAAGATTCTGCCTGGTCACGGTCGCTGGTACGCCCGTGTGCCTGAAGTTCAACAGCGATCACCTGACCAGATTTGGCCAAAAAAGGAATAAGTCTGCCGAATGAAGATTGAATGGTAGAACCGCCACCATGTATCAAAACCAACGGAATTTCTCCCTCCCCGTAAATTTCATAATACATGTTAATGCTATTTACCTTTTCGTAGCCTGCTTTTTTATATGTTTCCATCGGTCTTGGGTTTTAATTTTGCTATACAAATCTAAATAAGCTATTGGAAAATAAGGTGCCGATAACAGACAAATTTAGGGTGGTTTGCGCCATTTGGAATATTACTTTTTAAGCTTTTTTACCTTTTTGATATAGGCGCCCAGAAATTGATCGATGCCTGTTGCGGCATATCCCAGTAACCTGGAGTTTTCCCCCAAATCGGAAGAAACTATCGTTGTTTTTTCTCTAATTTGGGTCATGCAATAAGTGTTTATTGCCTGTTGCATGGGTAATGTGATATATTGCTTGGCCCCAGCAATTTTGCCGCTTAAAATAATCAGTTCGGGATTGAACAACTGAATAAGAACAGCTATTCCTTTGCCCATATGAGTGCCGACATTAGAGAGCAGCTGAATGGCGTATTGATCACCTTTATTTGCTGCCTTAATAATCAGTGCAGGTTCAATTCTTTCCAGTTCTTCATTAGAGAGGTTGGTAAGCATGGAGTTTTTGCCCAATAAAATACCTTCTTTTGCCATTTCTGACAGCGCGTTTCCAGATGCAACGGTTTCGAGGCAGCCGTGTTTTCCGCAGTAACAGAGTGCGCCATTCTCCACAAAAGGCATATGGCCCAGTTCGCCTGAGAAACCGCAGTTGCCTTGCCTCAATTTTCCGTCCATTATAATGCCTAAACCCACACCCCAATCCATTAACAATACGAGTACATTCTTTTTGCCCTTAGCTGTTCCGTGGGTAAATTCTGCCATTGATGAGCCATTCACATCGTTTTGGATCACTACAGGTATATTTAGCATTTTTTCAAATGCGGCTGTTAAAGGGATATTTTCATCATCACTTAAGAAATAACTGTAATTTTCTCCCTTTTCAGCATCAATTAAGCCAGGCATACCAACACTACAGCCAATAAACTGCTTGTTTTGAATGCCCGCCGATTTTAAGATATCCTGAAGGTGTGTATGTAAAATATTGAAAAAATCAGTCCTGCTTTTTGAAATAGGCACCGAAATGGTTTTAACATCCAGCACAAAATTATAATTGTTGTCAATAATGGCTATTCGGGTATGAAATAACTCAATGTCTATACAGAGAACCAGAATCTTTTTATCCTTTAAACGATAAAGGTCGGGTTTTCGCCCGCCAATGGATAAACCATACCCTTTCTTTTCTACCCAGCCTTCATCAATCAGGCCAAGCAAAAGCTTCAGAATACTCGGCGTACTCATTTCCATAATTTCGCATAAAGTAGAAACTGAAGATGCTCCTAAATTAAAAAGGTGTTTTATGAGCTTGTGTTTTTGGACCGACTGCTTATCGTTGGTGTTTGATGTTAGGTTATTTAATAGATTAAGATTCATGTTGTTAATTGCACTATTTCGATAAATATAAATAACTTCTATTAAAAATTTATTAAAGTTTTTTTAATACGTAAAGAAATCAACGATGTTTTGTCTTTATAATAATTTCTTATTAACATTAACCTTATAATTTTAATCTAACCAGATCGATAAATCCTATGCTCCAGCATTCTAATGCTTTCGGAACCAAACTATCATATAAGTTTTTTACAACACCAGGAAACAAATGAAAACTAAAGAAGAACCACAAAATGAACAAAACACCAGACGCGATTTTATCAAAAAATCTGCAATTGGCCTGGCAGCATTTACTATTGTCCCAAGGTATGTGTTGGGCGGACAAGGATATCTTGCGCCAAGCGATAAATTAACCAAAGCCGTAATCGGTGTTGGAGGAATGGGTAGAGGCCATTTTGGTTACGAAGGTACCCAGGTCGTAGCCATATGTGATGTTGATCAGAACCACCTTAAACAAGCAGCATCAATGTTAGATAAAGGTGTAAAAACATTTAGTGATTATAGAGAACTGATACAATTACCTGAGGTAGATATTGTACACATTGCAACCCCGCCACACTGGCATGGTATAATGGCTGTAGATGCGGCCAATGCAGGTAAAGATATTTGGTGTGAAAAACCAATGACACATACCATAGGCGAAGGCAAAAGGGTGGTAGAAGCGGTAAAACAGCATGGTAGAATGTTTAGGTTAAATACCTGGTTTAGGTTTAAAGATACTTTTTACGGAATGGGTACTACTGTAAAGCCAATCAAAAAATTGGTAGATAGTGGTCTGTTAGGCTGGCCATTAAAAGTAACCGTAAGTAAACATACCGGCTACGACTGGAAATTTTACTGGGTGGGCAAAGATCATTTAGAACCTCAGCCCGTACCGCCAGAATTAGATTATAATGCATGGTTAGGCCCTGCACCATACAAACCTTACAATGCGCACCGCGTTCACCAAACTTTTAGAGGTTATTGGGATTATGATGGTGGCGGATTAAGTGATATGGGACAACATTATATCGACCCGATTCAATACTTTTTAGGTAAGGATGATACCAACCCAATTTCTGTAGAGGTTGATGCGCCACAACAACATACCGATGCAGTAGGCATTTGGCGCAGGATTACCTATACTTATGCCGATGGCTGCCAGATTATTTTAGACGGTGAAGGTAAAGATACCAATGTACCTTATATAGAAGGGCCAAAAGGTAAATTGTATCCGGGTTTTAAATCAGATATTCCTGATCTGGAACGTAAACTGGCACAATTCCCTGATCCTGATCCTGAAATTGTAGAATTTTCGGAATCGGTAAGGACGAGGAAAAAATTCGCTTTAAATGAAGCGAACGGACACCGTTCATGCAACATTGTAAATATTGGTTTGGCTGCCTTAAGATTGGGAAGATCGTTAAAATTCGACCCGGTTAAGCAAGAATTCGTAGATGATGAGGCTGCTAACAGATTGATTAATCCCGTAATGCGTGCACCATTTTCTATTTAAAACATCTCAAAATGCAAACCATCATGAACAAAAAAATATTATTGGTGCTGTTAACCATTTTAATGCTTACAAATGCATTATTTACGGTGAGGGCCCTGGCTCAAGATAAAAAAGACGAGAGAACTACAACCACACGTATTGCCGATTTATTGGCACAGCTACCCGCTAGAAATGCTGCCCAGCTAGAACGCAATATGAAAGAAGTGGCCGATTTAGGTGAAGAGGGTTACGTAGCCTTAATTAGTGGTTTAACAGCTTCTGAAAAAGGAAACAACGCCCTTATTGAGTATGCAGTAGGTGGTTTTACTGCTTATGCGACCAAAACCGGTCAACAGAATTTAAGGAGCATGGCCATCAATGCTTATTGTAAAGCATTGGCTAAACTAACCGATAAACAGAATAAGGCATTTATCATCAGTCAGTTCGATTTAGTAGGAAATGATGCTGCGGTAGCCTGTTTAACAGATTACCTTACTGACGAACAATTGGCTGATGAAGCATCGAGAGCACTGGCGAAAATTGGGAGTACCTCTGCTACAAATGCATTGGTTAACGGCTTGAGTAAAGCAAACGGTAAAGCAAAAATTGCCATTGTAGAAGCATTAGGGCATACCAATGATAAAGCAGCAGCAACAGCTATTGCACCATTGGCTACCGGAACAGATAAAACATTAATCAAGGTAAGTTTGTATGCCCTGGCAAATATTGGCGATGCATCTGCTAAAGAAATTTTGGTAAAAGCTGCTGAACAGGCAGGTTATAAATACGACCAAACCAATGCGGTTGCGGCTTTATTGGTATACGCACAGAAAAACGTAGTAACAGATAAAACCGGAGTAGAAACGATAGCCAAAACAATATTAGAAAAAGCAATGGCTGATGATCAGGTAAACGAGCGTACTGCGGCCTTAAAATTACTTTCGGCAACACAGACTGACCAACAGGCCTTGTTAGCTGCCATGGCAGATAAACAGTTCGAATTTCGTGCGGCTGCGGTTAAATTAGCTGCCGATGGCGTAAATGATACCAATAGTGCAGCCTGGGTAAGCCAGTTAAAAAAGGTTGATGCCCCAACTCAGGTTTCTATTTTAGATATGCTGGGCAATAGCAAAGCAAAATCTGCATTGCCAGCCGTACTCAAACTAATTAAAAGCGACGATGAGCAGGTAAAACTGGCTGCAATAAATACCGCCGTAAAACTTGGACAGGAAGAGGTTATAGACGATCTGTTGAAGTTAATGAGCAAAGGAGATACAGCAGATATTGCGGGCATTTCTAATGGTATTTTAAGAATAAAAGGCGAAAGTGTAGCCACTAAAGTTGGCGCTTATCTTCCGAAAGCTAAACCAGAAGTACAGGTTGCCTTGATTAATATTTTAGCTGCCCGTGCAGCAACCAGCCAAACGGAAGTTATTTATACCGCATTAAACAGTAAAAAACCTGAAGTAAGAAAAGCAGCATACCTTTCATTGCAAAATGTAGCAGTAGCTGAAAATAAAGCACAATTATTTGATCTTTTAAATAAAACCACCGATGCCGGCGAACTTACTGCTGTACAAGATGCCATTATTGCTTCGGTAAAAGGATCAACAGATAAAGCGGCACAAGCCAATGCCATTCTTCAGCAAATGAGCAATACACCTGCTGATAAGAAATTGTTGTTTTATAAGGTGTTGGGCAGTTTAGGTGGTGAGCAATCGTTAAAATCGGTTTCAGAAGCGTATGCCACAGGCGATGACGCCACCAAAAAAGCTGCAATTGAAGCACTTTCTTCATGGTCGGATGCAGGCTCAACAGATGCATTGATCAGCATTGCGCGTACCACCACCAATCCAGATTTTTTGAACCAGGCGATTGTGGGTTACTTAACTTTAGTAAGAAATACAAAGTATCCGGCTGAGCAACGTTTACTACTATTGCGCAACGCGATGGCAGTGGCTAAAACACCAGCACAACAACAGCAGATTCTTAAAGATACCGAACAGGCCAAATGTTTTAATGCGATTGTATTTGCAGGTCAATATTTGGATAATGCTACTTTACAACAGGCTGCGGCAAACGCAGTGATGAATATTACCATGGCCGGAACTTACAATGGCGACATTGTAAAGGGCTTGCTAAATAAAACCATTGCCGTAATTACCGGAGGCGATGCAGGTTATCAGAAAGAAGGCATGCGTAAGTATATTTCTGAAATGAAAGTTGGCGAAGGCTTTGTTCAGGTTTTTAACGGCAAAGATTTATCTGGCTGGAAAGGGCTGGTGGCCGATCCGATCAAAAGATCGAAAATGGATGAAAAAACCTTAGCTGAAGCGCAAATAAAAGCTGATGCCGAAGCAAAGGAAAGCTGGAAAGTAATCAACGGTGAACTACAGTTTCAGAGTCATGGCAATAACCTTGCTACGGTTAAAAAATATGGCGATTTTGAAATGTTGGTAGACTGGAAAATCATCGACGATAAAAAAGGAGAAGGTGATGCGGGTATTTACCTGCGCGGTACGCCACAGGTACAGATCTGGGATCTTGCCCGTACAAAAGTTGGTGCCCAGGTTGGTTCTGGTGGTTTGTACAACAATCAAACGAACGAAAGTAAACCGCTTAAAGTAGCCGATAACAAGTTAGATGAATGGAATACATTCAGAATCTTAATGAAGGGCGACCGTGTTACCGTTTATCTGAACGGACAATTGGTGACCGATAATGTGATTTTGGAGAACTATTGGGACAGAAGTTTGCCGATCTTTGCAGAAGAGCAGATCGAACTGCAGGCGCATGGGTCGCCGGTAGCTTACCGCGATATCTACATCAAAGAAATTCCCCGCCCAAAACCTTTTGAGCTGAGTGCACAAGAGAAAAAAGAAGGTTATAAAGTATTGTTCGATGGAACCAATATGCACAGCTGGACCGGTAATACTACTGATTACGTTATCGAAGATGGAAACATCGCTATCCGGCCAAAACCAGGTAAAGGATCAGGCGGTAATTTATTCACCAAAGAAGAATTCAGTGATTTTGTTTACCGTTTCGAATTTCAGCTCACTCCAGGTGCAAACAACGGTTTAGGAATCAGAGCTCCTTTAGAAGGTGATGCTGCTTACGCCGGTATGGAACTGCAGATCCTGGATAACGATGCACCGATTTATAAAGACCTGAAAGCGTACCAGTATCATGGTTCGGTTTATGGCACTATCGCTGCCAAAAGAGGGTTTTTAAAACCTACGGGAGAGTGGAACTATGAAGAAGTGATTGCCAAAGGATCGAAGATCAAAGTAATTTTAAACGGTACCGTAATTTTAGATGGCGATATCGAACCATTTAAGAAAAACGGCACACCAGACCATAAAGAACACCCGGGTTTATTACGTGAAAGTGGACATATCGGCTTCTTAGGTCATGGCTCTCCTGTTCAGTTCCGCAACATCAGGATTAAAGATCTGAGCAAGAAAGCGCCAGCTCAAAAAGAAACTGGTACAAAAATTACAGGTAAAAAGAAATAAGTTAATTTAGCATTATAACAGGTTAAATGATGATAGAAGATAAGGCAAATTCGAAAACTGAAAATTCGAGAAGAAACTTTATTAAAACAACAGCGCTTGCTGCCGCTGGATTTATGATTGTACCCCGCCATGTGTTGGGTGGGCCAGGTTTTCTGGCGCCAAGCGATCGTTTGCAATTGGCCGGAATAGGTGTAGGTGGAAAAGGAGAAGGCGATATTGCCAGTATTGTTAGGGGAGGAAAAACAGATGTTGCTTTTTTATGCGATGTAGACGATAAAAGAGCTGCAAATTCTTTAAAAAACTTCCCAAAGGCAAAATATTACAAAGACTACCGTGAGTTATTGGATAAAGAAGATAAAAACATTGATGCCGTAACGGTATCTACACCCGATCATACCCATGCGCAAATTGCCATGGCAGCCATGCAGTTAGGTAAACACGTGTATGTGCAAAAACCTTTAACGCATGATATTTATGAAGCCAGGATGTTAACCGAAGCTGCAAACCGCTATAAAGTGGTTACGCAAATGGGTAATCAGGGGGCTTCGGGCGATGGCGTAAGAAAACTTCAGGAATGGTACGATGCAGGCAGGATAGGTAAAGTTCATACGGTTTACTGTTGGACTAATAGACCAGTATGGCCACAGGGAATTTCGTGGCCAAGCGGAAAAGCCGAAATACCGAAAGAACTCGATTGGGATTTGTGGTTAGGCAGTGCTCCATATAAAGAATATGTAAATAAACTGGTTCCCTTTAACTGGAGGGGATGGTGGGATTACGGCACCGGAGCCATTGGCGATATGGGCTGCCACTTGGTAGAGCCTCCTGTTAGGGTGTTAGGCCTGGATACTCCAATCAGCGTAGAATGCAGCGTAGGCAGTGTATATGTTGATGAATTTAAACGTGCTTACTTGCCAGAAAGCTGCCCGCCATCAAGCCACGTCATTTTAACTTTTGCCAAAACGCCAAAAACCAAACGCGAGGTTCAGGTGCATTGGATGGATGGAGGCATTAAGCCAGAACGTCCGGAAGAATTAGGACCAAATGAAAGTTTCGGCGATAATGGTGTGCTTTTTATCGGCACAAAAGGTAAAATGATCTGCGAAACCTATGGCAAAAATCCAAAATTATTGCCACTCTCGCGCAACGAATCAGATAGAACGAAAGTTACTATCCCGCGTATCGTTAATCAGGAAGAAGGTCATTATACTCAATTTGCTGAAGCCGCGATTGCCGGTTATGGAAAAATGGAACTGAGTTCGCCCTTTGAAATTGCCGGACCCCTTACCGAAACTTTATTGATTGCCAATCTGGCCATTAGGGGGACAGATGTGCAGCGCAGGGACGCAGCAGGTAAAATCAGTTATCCGGGTAGAGATATCAAAATGCTTTGGGATAAAATAAATATGAAGGTGACGAATTTTGACGAAGTAAACCAATTTGTGAAACGCGAATACCGTAAAGGCTGGACGTTGGGCGTTTAAGATTTAGTATGTCGACAGAAAACAAGAATTTAAAGGTATTAGTAGTAGGCTGTGGCAATATGGGCGCTTCCCATGCCACAGCTTATCACACCTTGCCAGGGTTTGAAATATGCGGATTAGTTTCTACCGGTAAAAGCAAAGAAAAACTTAACGAAAAATTAGACGGACAATATGATTTGTATACTGATTTTTACGAGGCACTCGAAATAACCAAACCAGATGCCGTTTGCATTTCTACTTATCCCGATACACACGAAGCTTATGCCATAAAATCTTTCGAAAATGGTTGCCATGTGTTTATCGAAAAACCATTGGCCGATAGCGTAGAAGGCGCTATGAAGGTGGCAGAAGCTGCTAAAAAAGCGAATAAAAAGTTATTGGTGGGTTATATTCTCCGCTATCACCCCTCCTGGGAGAAATTTACATCGCTGGCTCAGGAAATGGGAAAACCTTTGGTGATGCGCATGAACCTGAACCAACAGAGCCATGGTCCTAAATGGACGGTGCACCGTAACCTGATGAAAAGTTTAAGCCCCATTGTCGATTGTGCTGTGCATTATATCGATATTATGTGCCAAATGACCCGATCGAAGCCTGTACAGGTGAGTGCCATTGGTGCCAGGCTTACTGACGATATCCCGGAGTGGAATTACAATTACGGGCAGCTGCAGATCCGTTTCGAAGATGGTTCTATTGGTTGGTATGAAGCTGGCTGGGGCCCGATGGTGAGCGATAATGCTTTTTTTATTAAAGATGTTTTTGGACCAAAAGGATCAGTATCTATCACGGCTAAAAAAGCAGGTGCTGCCGGAAACTCTGATAACATTGATGCGCATACCAAAACCGAATCGATTAAAATACATCATGCCGATTTAGATGCCAATGATGAATTCAGCAAAGCCGATGAATGGTTAGACCTTACCGATGAGCCCGATCATCAGGAACTGTGCAACCGCGAGCAACGGTATTTCTTAAAAGCAATTAGCGAAGATATAGATTTAACTGACGCTACTGATGATGCTGTAAACAGCTTAAGAATTGCTTTTGCCTGCGATGAATCGGTAAAAACCGGTGCAATGATCAGGTTGGATTAAAATTATTTCTTGTTATTTCGGTTGCTGTGGTCGTGGTGTCAGATGTTGCCATCAGACACCAGGAAAGGAGAAGTCGTCATTGCGAGGCACGAAGCAACCTTAAAGCGAACGCTAGTAGCGATAATCTAAAATTGCTTCGTGGGCAAAAAATGCCTTCCAGCAATGACGATTTCTCGTATGCTCACAAACATCGTTTCGCGCATCTCAGGAGTGTCGAATAACATCGTCCAGTTTATCTGGGTTTCTTCATTCTGGGTCTCAAAAAGAACTGTAGTGAAAAAATGTGGGTTGAAGTGTTCGAATACAATTTTTTCAAGTGGAATAATCTCTTTAAAAATGCTGCGGTTGGCATAGTCTTTACCATCAGGTCCATGTAAGGTGAGCTTCCATTCGCCGCCTGCTTGTAAATCCATTTTATGGATGGTGGCACTAAAGCCTTTTGGTCCCCACCAGTTTTTTAGGTGCTCAGGTTTGGTCCAAATATCCCAAAGCAATTGAATATTTGCTTTAAAAGTTCCCTTAATCTGCATCGATCTGTTCTTCATTTTTCTATCGCAGTTTAATTCTATTTTTTAGTCTGATCATATAAGTTAAAAAATATTACCTGCACATTAAATGCAGTAAATGGGTGAGGTTTTTCCTGCTTATTTTTTAATCTAGATTGCTTTGATTCAGATTTGTTTTTTTTCTATAATTACAAAATGAAATTTAAACTATTAATTCTCTCAATTCTTGTTTCTTCGTCTATTCAGGCACAAACAAATTTGAACCCAGGCTGGGAATATTTTTTTAAGAACAACCGGACAGCGGCACGCGATTTTTTTACCAAGGCAGCACTTAAACCTACATTTTCAGACGAAGCAAATGTTGCGTTATCTATGATGACTGAAATGGACCGGACGGCTAAAGAAGGTTTTAATTACTTAAATAAATTATCCAATACGGCTAAAAACCCACAACCATATCTTGTTGCGCTATGGAGCGATTTGCCCAATAACGCTTCGAAGATAAAAACGACCGACCAGTTGGAGTTTTATAAAAAACTGGCAACAAGAAAAGATGTAGACGGCACCATTAATGCATTGGCCTACGCATCGTTAGGTTCGCATTTCGAAGAGAAAAAACAATATGCCGAAGCTGATCAGTATTTTAATAAGATTGGCGAAATCGAAAATTGGTTAATCACAGGCGAGTATGAAAACATTTCGACCAGTGGTTTCGATAAACAGTACGATGATATTTTAGCCCATCCTGAACTTAATTATGTTTTTACGGGTAAAAAGAACAGAAAATTTAGCTGGAGAACGGTACCTTATGTACGGCATGATAAATGGTTCGATTTTACGTATTATAACACTTATGAAAATGCATTACAGTTTGCCCAAACATTTGTTAATGCGCCTGCAAGTACAACAGGGCAATTAAGAATCGGCGTATCCGGCTCGGTAAAGGTTTGGGTAAATGATCAGCTTTTAATCAGCGAATCAGAAGAAAGAAACAACGATCTTGACGCATACATTGTACCGGTTAAGTTAAATCAGGGCTACAACCGCGTTTTGGTGCAGATAGGCGAGAGCTATGCGGGCAGATCGAATTTTATGCTGCGGTTAACTGATGCCAACGGAGCACCATTAAATAACCTTTCTACTACCAGTACACCACAGGTGTATTCAAAAGAAACAAATCCTGTTCCAGCTCAGCTAAAACCAGTTGGATTTAAATATTTCGAAGATGCCCTTAAAGCAAAACCGCAGAGCTATTTAAATCAGTTAATGATGGCTAAGCTTTATTTGCGTTTAGGAAATGTGTTCGATGCAAGGTTGATCCTGGAGAAACTTAAAAAACGTTTTCCTGAAAGTACCTATCTCAACCTGATGATGATAGAACTGTTTGTTAAAGCCGATAATAGAACTGGAATTGAAACCCTCAGAGAAGAAATTAAAACACACGACCCGGAGTGTTCGCTAGCCCTGGAGCTTGTATATACGGAGCATTTTCAACAGAATGATTACGTGCGGGCAAAAGAAGTTCTTGCTAAACTGGAAAAAATTTATGGCGAGAATGAAACGGTGTTGATAAAAAAACTGAACATACTCGGCCAGGAGAAAAAACAACCAGAAATTATAGACCTGGTTGAGAAAATTTATCCACAATATTTAAATTCAGCAGACATTGTCAATTTAAAATACCTTATTGAAGTGCAGATTAGAAAGAACCCTAAGGCGATTGATATTTTGCAAAAATATATTAACGAGAATAATGATTATAAGGCTGCTAAATATGTAGCAAAACTACATTTGGACAAAGGAGAAACCGATGCAGGTATAGATATTTACAAAAAGGAATTGCAGAACGATCCGATCGGATTTTCCATATACACAGACCTTGCAGGTATTTACTATAAGTTGCAACAATACGATGAGGCAGAAAAATTATATTTAAAAGTACTCGAAATCGATCCTAACAACGCATTTGTTTATTCTCAGTTAGGTACGCTGTATAATGCAAATAAACAGAAAGAGAAAAGTATTAAGGCATACGAAAAGAGTTTACAGATCGATCCGAATAATTACACTGTTATCCAGTTGTTAAGAACACTTCAGGACAAAAAAGCTGTATTTGATTACTTCGACAAACCCGATGTTAAAGTGATGGTTGGCAAGGCGCCATCTAAAACAGAATATCCCGATGGGCAGGTTGTGGTTTTGAATAATGAAGTGCAGAAAGTTGTTTATGAAAACGGTGGATCAGAAGAGAAGCACTTTTTTACTGCAAAAATACTAACCCAAAAAGGGCTTGAAAGCTTTAAAGAATATGCTATTCCTTATAATAACGACCAGAATTATGCTGTCGAAATAGCCGAGGTAATAAAGGCCAATGGAACAAAAGTTCCTGCCGAAACCAATAATAATGAGTTGGTATTTACCAACCTCGAAATTGGCGATGTGATTAATATCCGTTATAAAATCGAGAATTTCCATGTTGGGGCAATGTCTACCCACTTCTGGGACGCTTTCTATTTTAGCGATGGTTTGGATAACCTTAATATTAAATATTCATTGTTAATCCACCGTGATAAAGCTTTCAAATATGTTTTCTCACAGCAGGACATTGCTCCTGTTAAAACGGCAAAAGATGAATTCGATTTGTATGTATGGGAGAAGAATAAACAAGAAGCTTTAAGATATGAGGATAAAATGCCCCCAATGGATGATGTAACCAATATGCTATATTTATCATCTATTCCCGACTGGAAATTTATTGCAGATTGGTACGACAATATTGCATCGGCTAAAGCGCGGAGCAGTTATGAAATAAAAACAGTAGTAAACGATTTGTTTGCAGGTAAAAGCAATTTAGATGATTTAACTAAAATCAAAATGATTTATAATTACATCATTACCAACATCGCCTACAGCTCCGTGTCGTTTAGGCAAAGTGGTATTATTCCTCAAAATCCATCAACAGTTATTAATACAAGAATTGGCGATTGTAAAGATGTATCTACGCTTTTTGTGAGCATGTGTAAAGAAGCCGGAATTACAGCAACGCTGGCTTTGGCAAATACCCGGGATCGCGGCCAACATACGTTATTGTTACCCAGTATTGAATTTAATCACTGCATTGCCAAATCAACAATAGGAGGGAAAGATTACTGGGTAGAGCTTACATCCGGCACGTTGCCCTTTAATACTTTCAGTAATACTTTCCTGGGATCCAATATTCTCGAAATTAGTAAAACGAGTACAGCGCTGAACAAGTTTAATCCTGGAATAAGAGGAAGGAACATGATGGCCTACAAAACCGAAGTTAAGCTTGAAAATGCCGATATGACGGTTAAGGAAACCAATTGGAATACGGGATCAATGTCTAGCTACATCAGAAGTGTTTTTAACGATTTGAGCAGTGCAGATCAGATCAAGAAAATGAAGGAAGATCTGACAGGTGTATATCCCGAAAACGAAATTTATAGTCTTAGTTTTTCTAACCTCAATACCGCAAAATCAACTTCAGATACTGTGGGGACAGCTTGTTCCTATAAATTGCTGAATGTAAGCAAAAGTGTAGCAGGCATGTCGATATTCTCTATTCCATGGTCAAACAAATCGTACGCAACAGCTTTGCAGGTGATTTCACCTCGGAAATTTGGTATCGATCTTACCCAGTTATTTGGGGTTGACGAGTCTAATCAGGAATTATCATTAGAACTTCCAACCGGAAAAGCCATGGTTCAGCCTTTTAAAGCTGTTCAACTGAGCAATGATTTTGTCGATTTCAAACTGGAAAGCGTACAACAAGGAAATAAACTCGTTTTAAAGCGGAGTTTTGCATTAAAGAAAGATTATGTTCCTTTAGATAAGATCGACCAGTTTAAGGCTTTTTATAAAGAAATGGCCGAAGCAGATGATCAGCAACTGGCTATGAAATAAGAACAACTTAAAAGCCCTGTTTAATAAAGCAGGGCTTTTAAAGTGATATAAAGCGATACGAAAGAAACTCAGTCACATCTCGATAGTTAATTCTCGCTTACCATGGACTTATTCCTGTATCAGGTGCATTGTCATCACTAAAAAATTGTCCTGTTGGCCCATCTGGTGATAATGTCGCTGCCTTTACCACTCTTGCTGCTGCATCTGGTACTGTTCCCGGGCCAGAATGGTGATTAAAATCTGTAGCAGTATAGCCTGGATCAACCGCATTTACCTTAAAAGGCGTATTCAATAGGTTATTAGCCAATAGAATGGTATATGCATTAAGTGCTGCCTTCGAAGAAACGTAACCGGCCGGCTTTACGCCATAGTATTTCCAGTTCGGATCATTGTGTAACGTAAGTGAACCTAAACCTGACGTAACGTTCACGATTCTTGGTGCTGGCGACTGCTTTAACAAATCTATAAAGGTTTGTGTGACTGTGATTACACCAAAAAAGTTGGTTTCAAATACCTGCCTGAATACATTAATATCTGTTTCCAAAGCCGTGTGCATAGCACCACTAATACCTGCATTATTGATCAATACATCGAGCACATTAATTTTCTTACTGAGTAATGTTCCGGCAGCTTGTATCGATTCGATGTTATCCACGTCAATTTCTATAGGCGCTACGTTATTTAACCCTTCTAATTTTAACTGGCTTACGGCCTCTTCGCCTTTTTTAATATCTCGGGAGCCTACATATACATAATACCCTTGTTGTAATAATTGTCTTGCTGTTTCAAAGCCTATGCTTTTATTTGCTCCTGTAATCAGTGCTGTTTTCATAATTTACCATGTTTATGGTACAAATGTAGACGTATTGGTTAGCCTGGGCAGAACACATCCAACGGTATTAATGGTACATTTCGCGGATGCTGATCCGGTAGTCGGCAGGAGTTATACCCGTTTCGCGTTTAAAAAAGCGGTTAAAATAGGAAGTATCCGAGAAACCCAAATCAAAGGCAATTTCTTTTAAAGGATTTTGAGTATGAAACAACAACCGCTGTGCCTCCAATACCAATCGTTCGTGTATATGTTTAATGGCAGGTTTGCCACTTTGTATTTTCACCACCTCGCTTAAATGTCCGGCAGAAATATTCAATATCGAAGCATAATCGCCTACTTCGCGCAACTCTCGATAACACTCATTTATTTTTGCCTGAAAACTTTTCAGTAGAAGTTTATCTGCGGAATGATCAGCTCCTCTAAACTGCTCGGTATACAGCCGACTTAAATAGGTAAGCAGCACGGTAAGGTAGGCGGTAAGCATACGCTGTTGCCACTCGCCGGGCTTTTGATATTCGACATTGATTTTGGCAAGGATGTCCTCAACAAAGTTAAGATCAGCCTGGGTTAAGGCTAATTCATGTCCATTGTGCAGGTTTTCGATAATGGGTAGTTTACTTAATGAAGCATTTTCCTGAAGGGATAGAAACTCTTTTGTAAAAGCAATGCCGGTGCTCCATAACTGCTTAAAACCTTCTTTTACAATGATGTTGCTTGGGCCAGAAAAGTAAATGGTGTTATCTTTAAGGATATAAGGCGTCATATCGATCCACTGTCGACTATCTGCATGTCTGATCAAAACAACGAGAAAATGATCTTTTCGATGGGGGATAAGTAACTCCGACTGGTTTGGCAAAGTACCTTCAAAATTGTAAACCCTAAAGTTTTTATTTCCTGCTACCTCATCAGGTTCTATACTGTAGATAGGCAGTTGTTGAGGGGAATTAAGTATCTGCATCGCTTAAAACAAATTGAAAGAAAAGGAATTGCCCTGATTGTGCTCGAATAGCGTTCAATATGCAATTATAGGCATAAGCTTGCATATTGGATATATAAAAAAAGCATCAACCTTTATCAGATTGATGCTTTTTCGTAGCCCGTAGGGGAATCGAACCCCTGTTTCCAGAATGAAAATCTGGCGTCCTCACCCCTAGACGAACGGGCCATTTTTCAGTTTTTACTCTCCAGTTTACAATTTGCAATTAAAACTACCAATTGTGAACTACCAACTGAATTGGTAGCGGGGACACGACTCGAACGTGCGACCTTCGGGTTATGAGCCCGACGAGCTACCAACTGCTCCACCCCGCACTCTTATGTATTTTTAAGGGAAATACCAACCTTCAATTTTGCAGTGTTGAAACTGATAAAAAAAACCGCTCAGCTTTTGTAGCGGTTTCGTAGCCCGTAGGGGAATCGAACCCCTGTTTCCAGAATGAAAATCTGGCGTCCTCACCCCTAGACGAACGGGCCATTTTTCAGTTTTTACTCTCCAGTTTACAATTTGCAATTAAAACTGCCAATTGTGAACTACCAACTGAATTGGTAGCGGGGACACGACTCGAACGTGCGACCTTCGGGTTATGAGCCCGACGAGCTACCAACTGCTCCACCCCGCACTCTATACAACTCGTTTTTTCTTTGAATTAAATCCTTAACTCTGTTTCCGAATTGGAATGCAAAGATATAATTCGTTTCTTTGTGCTGCAAATTTTTTTTAAAAAATATTTTAATGGCGCATAAAGCAGGTTTTGTTAGTATAATAGGTAAACCAAATGTAGGTAAATCTACCCTCATGAATGTGCTTGTAGGCGAGCGACTTAGCATTATAACTCCTAAGGCACAAACCACAAGACACCGCATTTTAGGGATCGTAAATGAAGAAGAATATCAGATCGTTTTCTCTGATACTCCGGGTATAATTAAGCCAAAATACAGTTTACAAGAGAGTATGATGAGCTTTGTTAACGGATCTTTGACCGATGCCGACGTACTTTTATTCGTAACCGACATCAACGAAGAGCATGATGAGGAAGACGTTCTGGAGAAAATTCTGAACCGTAATATCCCTACAATTGTCCTCATCAATAAAATCGATAAAGCATTACAAGAACAGGTTGATGAGAAGATTGCCTACTGGCAGGAGAAGCTAAATCCGGTTGCTATTTATGCAATTTCGGCTTTGCATAAACACAATGTCGACGGATTATTGGACCGCGTGCTCGAAATGTTGCCAGAACATCCGCCATATTACGACAAAGAAGATTTGACCGATCGCTCAGAACGTTTCTTTGTTTCGGAGATTATCCGCGAAAAAATCTTCCTTAATTATCAGAAAGAAATTCCTTACAGTACCGAGGTAATTGTGAAGAGTTTTAAAGAAGAGGAAATGAAAAACGGTAAAGGTGCATTGATCAGGATTACTGCAGAAATTGTGGTCGAACGCGATTCGCAAAAAAACATTTTAATCGGTACAGGTGGAAGCATGTTGAAGAAGGTAGGTACCGAAGCACGTTTAGAGATTGAGAAATTTTTAGACAACAAGATTTTCCTGGAGATGTTTGTGAAGGTAATTCCCGACTGGAGAAGTAAAAAGAATTACTTAAAAAGCTTCGGTTACGATAATTAATTTCGATTTTTAGGATATGAAGAAAAATTTAACGTTTCTCTTACTGCTGGTCGGTACAGCAGTTTTTGCCCAGGAATCAAACAATGGTAAAAAATTGTGGGCAAAATCTATCCTGAACGAAAAAGCGCCAGACCTGGTTGTTGAAAAATGGATTTCAAAACAGCCCGATACCAAAGGGAAGTTTGTACTGATCGATTTTTGGGCAACCTGGTGCGGACCATGCAGGGCATATATCCCTACATTAAACGATATTCAGAAGAAATATGCCGATAAAATTGTAATTATTGGTGTTTCTGATGAAGCAGCTGAAAAAGTAGAAGCTTTTAATAATCCTAAAATCAACTATTTTGAAGCCATAGATACTAAGGGAACGGTAAAAGACTCTCTTCTGGTTAAAGGTATTCCACATGCTATTCTTATCGATCCGAAAGGAATTGTGAGGTGGGAGGGCTTTCCCTTGTTGCAAGGAAATCAATTAACAGAAGAGGTAATAAAAGGACTTTTAGAAAAGTATAAAAATTAATATTAATGGAGGTTACGAAAATTAACCTTACCTTTGCAGCCCGAAATAAATCGGTTAGTAGTTGATAGTCAATGGCTGATAGCCAAATAGTTTGAGCAGCTTGCCTAAACACCACGACCATTAACTATAAGCCATTAACTATCAAAAGAACACCATGAGTAATATTATAGCCATCGTAGGCAGGCCAAACGTAGGCAAGAGCACCCTTTTTAATAGATTAACAGAAAGCCGTAAGGCGATTGTAGATGATATAAGCGGTGTAACCCGCGATAGGCACTATGGAGTGGGTGAATGGACAGACAGACAATTTACAGTAATCGATACTGGTGGTTATGTAGCCAACTCAGAAGATGTTTATGAAGCCGCCATCCGCGAGCAGGTAATGATCGCCATCGAAGAAGCCAGTGTGCTAATCTTTATGGTGGATGTAACTACAGGCATCACCGATTTAGATGATGATATTGCCCAGGTACTGCGCAGAAGCAATAAACCCGTTTATGTTTGTGCAAATAAAGTAGACAATACTGCTTTGTACAACGAAATCCATACTTTTTATGGTTTCGGATTAGGCGAAGTATATGCATTATCATCAATGACGGGTTCTGGAACAGGAGAGTTATTGGATGAGATTGTTAAAAATTTCGAAGATATTCCGGAAGAAGAAAATCAATTGCCTAAGATTACCATTGCTGGTCGTCCGAATGTAGGTAAATCTTCTCTGGTTAATGCATTAATTGGCAAAGAACGTAATATTGTTACTGCAAATGCAGGTACAACCCGCGATTCGATCAAAATTCATTATAACCAGTTCGGTCATGAGTTTATGCTGATCGATACTGCCGGATTACGTAAAAAAACAAAAGTTAAAGAAAACTTAGAGTTCTATTCGGTAATGCGTACCATTAAAGCTTTAGAAGAAGCTGATGTTGTGGTATTAATGATCGATGCAGTAGAAGGAATCGAAAGTCAGGATATCAATATCTTCCACCTGGCCGAGAAGAACAAAAAAGGTATCGTAATTTTGGTTAACAAATGGGATTTGATCGAAAAAAATACGCAAACGATGAAAGCTTTCGAAGAGCAGATTCATGAACGTATCCGTCCGTTTACCGATGTGCCGATCATTTTCACATCCGTATTAAACAAGCAACGTATTTTTAAAGCAATTGAAGCGGCTTTGGAAGTTTACAAAAACCGTAGTAAGAAAATCCCTACATCTAAATTGAATGATGTGATGTTGCCACTGATCGAGAAATTCCCACCACCGGCATTAAAAGGAAAACACATTAAAATTAAATACATCACGCAAATTAATGCTACTTCGCCAATGTTTGCCTTTTTCTGCAACTTGCCACAGTACATTAAAGATCCGTATAAACGTTTCATCGAGAATAAATTGAGAGAAAACTTCGACTTTTCTGGTGCACCGATCCAGATTTATTTCAGACAGAAATAGGTTTGAGGTTGAAGGTTTAAAGGTGGAAGGCGTAGGGTCGGGATACCTACCAATATAATTAAAAAACAGGGCTGCATTCATAGCGAAAGCAGCCCTGTTTTGTTTTTGCTATTCATGTCATTCTGAACGCAGTGAAGAATCTGTATTGTGTTTACAGTATACTCTAATGAATTTACTAACGTTGGAAGGCAGTGTTTCATAGGTTCGGGATTCTTCACTGCGTTCAGAATGACGGCAGATACTTTTTTGTTCGTCGAGATTACAATAGGTGGTCTATTTTCCTAAATCTGTGCTCATCCTCCTTATCTGTGATAAAAAAATACCCTTACCTTTGCTTCATGCAATTAAAAGTACAAAATAGCCTGGCAGCCGACATCGATGTCATTTTCGAGTTTTATGATATGGCTATTGCCCACCAAAAAAAAGTATTTAATAAACATTGGCAAGGCTTTAGCAGAGAAATGGTGCAGACCGAAATTGATGAAAACAGCCAATATAAAATTCTTGTAGATGGCGTGGTAGCCTGTGTATTTGCGGTTACGTTTAACGATCAGCTAATTTGGAGAGAACGGGATCATGATGCGATTTATATCCACAGGATTGTAACTCATCCCGAATTTAGGGGTTATTCTTTTGTGAAGGAAATTATCAAATGGGCTAAAGATTACGCTGCAAAGAATAACATTAAATTTATTAGAATGGACACCTGGGCAGATAATGAAAAACTACTCGAATATTATACAGGATGTGGCTTTGATTATGTTGGGGTAGTAAGCATGGAAAAAACTGATGGACTGCCGAAACACTATGAAGGCATCAGTTTAAGTTTGTTTGAGATTGCGCTGTAAATTATAAAACGGTCGTCATGCTGAACTTGTTTTATTAGTAGTATTTATGATTTTAAAGGCCTAATAGCTACTTCGTGGTCAGCATCTTTCATGTAAAAAAATAACCTTGTTGGATAGATCCTGAAATAAATTTACTTCGTAGCTTTCCGCTTCGCTACAGGTCAGGATGACGGTAACTACATAGATTCTATTCAGACATATTTATAATTCGTGTTGGTAAAACTTACTTCAATTCAATTTTCCAGCTTAACATGTCATCAACTTCTCCAATATGGATAAAGTTGTTTTTTTCTAAAATGGAATATGAGGCCACATTGTCTTTTGTGGTAGCAGCAAAAACAGATTTCACTTTTGGCTGCTCTTTAGCCCATTCTATCAATCGGCCTACGGCTTCCGTCATAAAACCCTTACCTCTAAATTCTTCGTAAGTACCATAACCAATTTCAATTTCGCCATTTGGATCAGGCTCACCAACAAAACAGATATCGCCTATCATTCTATGATCGGGTTTAGATATGATTGTCCATAAGGTATGGTACAGGTAATCTTTATCCTTATCGAAAACGTTAGGTAAAATTGCTTCTTCCAAAGCCTCGTGAAGCGAAGGAGAAATGTTTTTTTTGGTTGGCAAAAGGCCAAATTCTTCTTCAAGTGAATGATCATCTTTAATGTATTTTAAAAGTTGATCGTGTGTTAATGGTCTTAAAATGAGGCGTTCTGTTTCTAACATGCTTGAATTTGTTACAGAGACTAATATAAAGCTTTGGGTTTTGAATAACCAAAATTTTAGAACAAGCTTTTGTTAAAAAATGTCTAGCGTAATTAATAAACCTTTATTACCTGCCCGGTTACAATGCCCAGTACACTTTTCTCGTAAGCTTTAACTACTTTCTCCATACTAACCGGAATTTCGCCAGGAAAAGAATCGAAATAAGCAGGCGAATCTTCGACAACGTTGGGGCTGACAGCGTTTATACGAATCCCATTTTCGAGTTCTGGAGCAGCAGCGAGAACAAAAGAGTTTAATCCTCCGTTTACTGCGCTTAGTGCGGCACCTGCTGCAACCGGATGATCAGCCAATATGCCCGAGGTTAGCGTAAATGAGCCACCTTTATTAATGTAATGCTGACCGATAAGCACCAGATTAACCTGGCCCAATAGTTTATCCAACAAACCGCTCTTAAATACCTCACCCGTCATCTGGTTTATAGGTGCAAAAGGACCTTTTCCGCTGGTACTGATCAGGGCATCGAAAGCACCAATCTGCTCAAACATGGCTTTAATCGATGCTTCATTGGTAATATCTACCTGAACATCACCTTTGGTATTTCCTACACGGATGATCTCATGTTTTTGCGCAAAAGCTTCAGCTACTTTTTTGCCCAATGTGCCTGTCGCGCCTACAATTATTATTTTCATACAGTATTATGTTAAAAGGTACACATAATTTCCCCGTAAATTTCGCAGAAAAGCGCTGATTTGGAATTTTACGCTGCGTTAATCTGTGATCAGCGGGAAATTGATAGCCATAGTACAATTACTTATCACTAGTTGTGTTTAAATGTGTAATACTAGTTTAGCGTCGTTATTAAACATCGGGGGCATTAAAATGTTTGTATCGCGTTAATCCTGCAACACAATTTCTGCTTTTAGGTCGGTAATCAGCAGATCGATATGCGCTTGCGTTACGTTGGGCATGCAGATGATATGCGAATTCCCCTGTTCAGCTGCCAACTGCCATTTTTTACAGATTGTTGCAGATGGGGTAGGGAAGTTTACGGTTATGGCATTCGTGTTTCGCCATGCAGCAATACCCAGCGCTTTAAGCTTCTGTTCGGTATAAGCTGCAGTCGCTAAACTGTGCATGGCCCTGCTTTTTAAACCTGTTATACCCAAACGTTTAATGGTGTGCCATAGAAATAAGGGACTATGGCCATTTCTAGATCCGGTAATGGTGGTATCAATACTTCCGATGTAGGCCACCGAACGGGCAATCCGATCGCGGTTCGATTTTTTTGCAACTACTACACCGCAAGGCATCGGCGAGCCAAAAAACTTATGACCGCTAATGGCGATGCTGTCTGCACCATCTTCAAAATCGAATGCTGGTCTGGGTTCAATCAACGCACTATAGGTGCCAGAAAGTGCAGCATCCGCATGGATATAATAATGTTGGATAGCCAGTTTTTTTAAGATGCTTTTAATTTTGGCCACATCATCACGTGCTTCGGTCATGGTGGTGCCAATATTGGCCATAATGATAACAGGCATGTGACGGTTCATCCTAATGGTGTGTTCAAGGTCTTCGTAATCAATTTCTCCATTTTCCTGGGTACGGATAACGATATTTGACATGTTGAGTAAATGCAGGTTCTTTTGCACACTATAATGTGTAGCTTCAGAGTAATAAACCATTCCTTTTGGGTGTAATTCGCGGGCAAGGTACAAGCCATAAAGATTTCCTTCAGAGCCACCATTGGTTACATAACCCCACCAGTTATCTGCAGGTGCACGGAAAAGCTCGGCAAAAAACTGGACTACTTCTTTTTCGAGTTCACGTGAGCCTACTGCATAGGTTGAAGTAACAAAAGGATCACCCAGGTTGTTCATCGGATATTTTAAAAAATCTGAAAGTGCCTGATAATCGAAGTCCTTTGAAACGGGATAGCCTAAAAATAAATCGGTCTGTTTCTTAACATGCATTAACAGATCATTTAATACCTGTTGATCCTTTTCCTTTAATTTGCTCGCTTCCATAAAAATATGATTTGCTGGCAAAAGTAATAAAACAAAATATAGTATTATTATTTGTTTTTAATTAAGAATATAATTCTGATTTATGTTTTATTTGCGAAATTAAAATTCTTTTCGACCTCTGAATTGATCCGCCATGAAATATAAAATATGGCTATTGGAGGTTAAGTAGCGCTTGTCTTACGGCGTTGTCGCTTTGGTTTGCAGCCTTGTAATAGCCTACATCGCCCAGATAATAACGGCAAAGCAAGGCTTTTAAATCATTCAGGATCACATTTTTCGAATTATACAATTGAAAACGATCTATGGCTACATTTTTACGTTGAAGATATCCTATAAAGTCTTTAAAGTCGTTGTCGTTTATAGTAAAGATATTGATATTCTGCTCTACAAAACTTGCGCTATACTTATTGGTAAGTACATTAAATACATAATCAGAAAGCACTTTTTTGCTCACTAAATTGCTGTAAAACTTATTGTAGCCACTGGTGTCTAATTTTACAAATACATCAGGCTGAATACCACCAAGAGGTTTGATCTTTCTGGCGGGCTGAACGGTTACGCCCTCTGTTTTCTCAATAGAATCCTGAAAAGAGGTTCGGTCTCCGGTAAGCTCACCGTCCGTCATGCGTTCGTCTAATTCATGCTTGTAGGCGTCGTAACCTTTTTTATACGATTTTTGAATACTGCGACCAGATGGTGTGTAATATCTAGCGATGGTTAAGTTCAATGCAGAGCCGTCGCCAAAAGCAAATTGCTCTTGTACCAGGCCTTTGCCAAAAGAACGGCGGCCCACAATAATTCCGCGCCCCAGATCCTGGATGGCTCCAGCTACAATTTCGCTGGCCGAAGCGGTATTTTCATTGATCAGGACAGCCAGTTTGCCATTTTGAAAAGCACCAGTACCCGTAGAAAAATAATCGGTACGTGGCTCATGTTTACCCTGTGTATATACAATAAGTTTGTTCTCGGCTAAAAACTGATCGGCCAAACCTGTAGCTGCGGTAAAATAGCCGCCCCCATTATCGCGCAAGTCGAGAATCAGTTTTTTCATGCCTCTTGCTTTCAGGTTATTGGCTGCAACAGAGAAATCGTTATCGGTATTGGCGCCAAACTTACTGATCCGTACATAACCTGTTTCGTTATTGATCATATAAGCAGCATCAATACTACTGATGTTTACTTTGCCTCGTGTAACCATAATTCGGTTACTTTGAGGAGCCCCTGGGTGTAAAAGCACTACGCTCACACCTGTTCCTGATCTGCCTTTAAAACGGCCGGTAAGTTGGTCTTTTGGTAAATTTCTCCCACTTACAACTGCTGTATCGATACTCAGAATTTTATCGCCCAGTTTTATCCCAGCCTGGTAAG
Source organism: Pedobacter sp. 22163 (assembly GCF_052045595.1). Lineage (NCBI taxonomy): Bacteria > Pseudomonadati > Bacteroidota > Sphingobacteriia > Sphingobacteriales > Sphingobacteriaceae > Pedobacter > Pedobacter sp. 22163. Next base: position 251,453 of record NZ_JBQEPM010000004.1, read on the forward strand.
CAGGACCATCTTTAACCACACCGGTAACCATCATGGTGTCGTTGAGCATATAATATTCTATGCCCACACCCTCAAAGTTCCCTTCCAGGTTATCGGTCATATCCTGCGCATCGGTTGGCGGCAGGTAAACACTATGTGGATCGAGTTGGTGTAAAACGCTATCTATAGGTAAGTTTTGAAGCGAATCGGTATTGATGTCATCAACATAATTACCGTTGATGATGTGTAAGATCTCATTTAATTTCTCATCGCTGTTGCTGGCGAGTTGAGGGCTCTTTTTAACGCCAAAGCCTTGATCTTTAATAAATTTTATGCCCAAAAACATACCCACTATTAAAATTACAGAATAGCTTGCAGCGATCAGTATGTTATGTCGGGTGTTTTTTTTCATTAGCGTTATTGCAAATTTATGAAAATTAGCGAGTTGATATATTTTTTAACTGCATTTTCATGTCTTTTGTTTATAATATTTAACATTAATCAACCCGATGGAACGATAGGTTGAAATTTATGACAGATATTTTTGGGTTTTTAGGGTAGTTTTTAGAAAGAATTTACCGAATTTTATCAAAATTAAATTTATGAATAGAGTTACCGAGCAAGAATCTAACTATAACCACATCGATCAGATGTCGGTGTTAGAAGTTTTGCAGGGCATTAATAACGAAGATAAAACTGTAGCATTTGCAGTTGAAAAATCTTTGCCTCAGATCGAAAAATTAACATCGGCAGTGGCCGAGCGAATGAAAAAAGGTGGTCGTCTTTTTTATATCGGTGCAGGTACAAGTGGCCGTTTAGGTGTAGTAGACGCATCAGAATGCCCACCTACATACGGTGTTCCTTTTGATTGGGTTGTTGGAATTATTGCAGGTGGAGATACGGCGATTAGAAGAGCGGTAGAATTTGCTGAAGATGATGCCGAACAAGCCTGGAAAGATCTTCAGGAATTTGAAATTAACGAGAAAGATTGTTTGGTTGGCCTGGCAGCGTCAGGTACTACGCCTTATGTAATCGGCGGATTAAACACGGCACGTAAGCATGGTATTTTAACAGGTTGCATCGTTTGTAATACAGGTGGACCTATTGCTGCAGAATCGGATTTTCCGGTTGAAGTGGTGGTTGGCCCTGAGTTTGTAACGGGCTCTACCCGCATGAAATCTGGTACGGCGCAAAAAATGGTGTTAAATATGTTAAGCACTACCGTTATGGTTCAGTTGGGGCGTGTAGTTGGCAATAAAATGGTCGATATGCAGTTAACCAATCATAAACTGGTAGACCGCGGAACACAAATGGTTGCCGATGAGCTAAATATAGGTTACGATGAAGCAGCTGAGTTGTTAACCCGTTATGGAAGTGTACGTAAAGCAGTTGAAGCAGGACACTAAGAAATGAGAGAAGGATTGAATGAAAGAATTAGTGAATGATGGAATGAAAGAATGATTGAAGGATAGGATGATATAATGTAGAAACGATCTTAACATTCACTCTTTCAAAACTCAATCACTTATCTAGTCACTCATTCAAAATTCAATCCTTCAATAATTAGAAAGAAGTATGCACGAAATTGAGCCTTATTACCAGTGGAGAGATGATTATATTTCGGCAGAAGATGAGCGTTCGCCGTTTTACAATACCGAATATTCAGAACTTTACTTCGATAAGCAGATTTATAATTTTTTACTGCACCCGCAATGGGACGAGTTTGGTTCGAATACCTTGTACATGAAGGTGTTATACGCCGATTATGATCGCAGTTATGCCGTTATAGAATTTATAGGCGAGTGGAACGATGCCATTAACAACGACATTATGCTGCTGAAACGCGATATTTTAGAGATGATGATGGATGAAGGCATTAATAAATTTATCCTGATCGGTGAAAATATACTTAATTTTCATGCCTCTGATGACAGTTATTACGAAGAGTGGTTTCAGGAAGTAGAAGATGGCTGGATTGTTGGGGTGAATTTTCAGGAACACGTAATCACCGAGTTTCGCGATAATAACATCGATTATTACATTAACTTTGGTGGTGCATTTGATAATCTGCCATGGCGCACATTAAAACCGCTACAATTCTTTAAAAAAGTTGAAGAATTGCTGACAAAAAGATTAAACTAAATATTTATTTTTATATAGTTAAATACACAAAATTTAAAATGGAACAACAAAATTATCAATATCAGGACAACAGTGTTTTTGTACAGGAAAAATCTGTTTCTAAAAAATTCTTTGCAAACGTTTTCTTATGGATGTTCGTGGCATTGAGTTTGTCAACAGTAGCCGCCTATTTGTTTGGTACCAATGAGCAGTTAATGCAATACCTTTTAAATATTAATCCAACAACTGGTAAAGTGAGCATGTCAATTTTTGGTTATGTAGCAATGTTTGCACCGCTCGGCCTGGTTTTATTAATGGGATTTGGTTTAAGTAGATTATCATTACCAGCGTTAATTGGCGTTTTTGTACTTTATTCAGTATTAACTGGAGTTAGTTTAAGTTTTATCTTGTTAACTTATACTTCAGGTTCAGTAGTGAGCTGTTTTGCTGGAGCTGCCGGAATATTCGGAATTATGGCATTTATGGGCTATACAACTAATATTGATCTAAGTAAATTTGGGCCGATTTTAATGGTTGGAGTAATTGGTTTAGTGATTGCCAGTGTAATAAATATGTTTGTTCAAAGCGAGCAGTTCAGTTTGTTTATGGCATTCATTGGTATTGCAATATTTACGGCATTAACGGCTTATGATGTGCAAAAAATCAAAAGAATTGGCGAAGGGATCGAAGCAAGCGGCGAGCAGGTTCTTCAGATTGAATCTAAAAAAATGGCTATTGTAGCTGCATTGTCCCTATACTTAGATTTCTTAAATATCTTTCTTTTCTTACTTCGTATTTTCGGAAGCAGAAAATAGTCATTAACAGAACAATATTCTTAAGGCCGTGCAGAATTGCATGGCCTTTGTAATTTTATTTGGTAGCAAAGCGATAAATTTTGGAATTGATGTTGCTTTGTTGCATTTTTGTATGCTTATTAAGAAAGACGGAGGGATTAGACCCAACGAAGTCTTAGCAACCTGTAACCATACAAGGTGCTAAATTCTATTCTGCAAATAGCAGAAACAGATAAGTTTAGGATTACGATTCACGTACCAACTTTTTAAATAAGCCTTTTAGAGACTTGAGATTATAGATTTGAGACTATAGATCTGAGACCATAGATTTGAGACCGTAGATTTGAGATTTGAGACATAGCGTCTACCCAATTTCATATATCTGAAGTCTCATATCTCATATCTCGTATCTGACATCTGACATCTCGTATCTCATATCTCAAATCTTACAACAAGAATGAGCATAAGAGAAGAATTAGAAAAACGTATTTTGGTGATTGATGGTGCAATGGGTACCATGATTCAACGATATACCTTAACCGAAGAAGATTTTAGAGGGGAGCGATTTAAAAACCATCCCTGTGATGTAAAAGGCAATAATGATTTGCTCAACATCACACGTCCGGATATTATTAAAACCATTCACCTGGAGTACCTGGCCGCTGGTGCCGATATTATCGAAACCAATACATTCAGTACACAGCGCATTTCCATGGCCGATTACCAGATGGAAGACCTTTCTTACGAAATGAGTTTTGAAGGTGCGCGGGTGGCAAAGGAAGCCGTAAATGAGTTCATGGCTGCAAATCCAGACCGTAAATGTTTTGTGGCCGGTGCTATTGGCCCAACCAACCGTACCCTTTCCATGTCGCCGAATGTAAACGATCCTGGTTTTAGGGCAGTCTATTTTGATGAGCTTGAAGCAGCTTATTATGAACAGGTGCGTGGTTTGGTAGATGGTGGTTCTGATGTATTATTAATCGAAACCATTTTCGATACTTTAAATGCTAAAGTGGCTATTGTAGCCATTAAAAAATATGAAGAGGTAATTGGCCGTAAACTGGAGATCATGATTTCTGGTACCATTACCGATGCCTCCGGAAGAACACTTTCAGGCCAGACTGCCGAAGCTTTCTTAAACTCTGTAATGCATGCAAAACCGTTAAGTATCGGTTTTAACTGTGCTTTGGGTGCTAAAGAAATGCGTCCGCATATTGAGGAGCTTGCTGCAAAAGCTGGCTGTTATGTTTCGGCCTATCCAAATGCAGGTTTGCCAAACGAGTTTGGGGCTTACGATGAGCAACCACACGAAACAGCACATTTGGTTGATGACTTTATTGCATCTGGTTTTGTGAATATTGTGGGTGGCTGTTGTGGTACCACACCAGAGCATATTGGCTGTATTGCCAAAAATGCGCGAAAAGCCGAGCCGCGCAAAATCCCTGTAATCGAACCTTATATGCGTTTAAGCGGGTTGGAGCCTGTAACCATCACCCCAGAAAGTATTTTTGTAAATATCGGTGAAAGAACAAATATTACCGGATCTCCCAAATTCTCTAAACTGATTTTGGGTGGCGATTACGAAGCTGCACTGGCCGTTGCCCTGCAACAGGTTGAAGGCGGTGCGCAGATAATTGATGTGAACATGGATGAGGGAATGTTGGATTCGGAAGCAGCAATGACCAAATTTTTAAATCTCATTGCCTCTGAACCTGATATTGCCAAATTGCCAATCATGGTCGATTCATCCAAATGGTCGGTTATCGAAAATGGCTTAAAATGTTTGCAGGGAAAAGGAATTGTAAACTCTATTTCACTAAAAGAAGGGGAGGAGAAATTCCGCGAAAGTGCACGCAAAATTATGCAATACGGTGCTGCGGTAGTAGTAATGGCTTTTGATGAGCAGGGACAGGCCGATAATTACGAGCGCAGGAAAGAAATCTGTAAAAGAAGTTATGATATTCTGGTGCACGAAATTGGTTTCCCGCCAGAGGATATTATTTTCGATCCGAACATTTTAACCGTTGCAACCGGATTAGAAGAACATAACAATTATGCTGTTGATTTTATAAACGCTACCCGTTGGATCAAAGAAAACCTACCTCATGCTAAAGTGAGCGGAGGGGTTTCTAATATTTCTTTCTCTTTCAGGGGGAATAATACCGTTCGCGAAGCAATGCACTCCGCATTCCTTTATCACGCCATTCAGGCTGGTTTAGATATGGGAATTGTAAACGCAGGGATGTTAGAGGTTTACCAGGAAATTCCACCCGAATTGTTAGAAAGGGTAGAGGATGTACTCTTAAACCGAAGAGACGATGCTACAGAGCGTTTGGTAGAATATGCGGATACCGTTAAATCGAAAGGTAAAGAGGTGGTTAAAGATGAAGAGTGGAGAAAAGGTTCTGTTGAAGAGCGGTTATCTCATTCTTTAGTAAAGGGAATTGTAGAATACCTGGATGATGATGTGGAAGAAGCCAGACAAAAATATGCACGCCCGATTCAGGTAATCGAAGGACCATTGATGGACGGGATGAACATTGTGGGTGATTTATTCGGTGCCGGAAAAATGTTCTTGCCCCAAGTGGTAAAATCGGCAAGGGTAATGAAAAAAGCTGTAGCCTATTTATTGCCATTTATCGAACAGGAAAAGCTGGATAATCCCGATCAGGATCAAAGTTCATCTGCAGGAAGAGTTTTAATGGCCACCGTAAAAGGCGATGTGCACGATATTGGAAAGAATATTGTGGGTGTAGTATTGGCTTGTAATAACTTCGAAATTGTAGATATGGGCGTGATGGTTCCTGCACAGGAAATCATCAAAAAAGCCAAAGAAATAAAAGCCGATATTATTGGTTTAAGTGGATTGATTACACCGTCACTTGATGAAATGGTTCACTTTGCCAAAGAAATGGAACGTGAAGGTTTTACCATTCCCTTAATTATAGGTGGGGCAACTACTTCAAGAATCCATGCTGCTGTAAAAGTAGCGCCAAATTATTCAGGACCCGCTATCCACGTATTGGATGCTTCCAGAAGTGTTACCGTTTGTAGCACCTTGATGAACCCTGAAACAAAAGATGATTATGTGGCAGGTATCAGGGCAGAATATGACAAAGCACGCGAAGCACATTTAAATAAGCGATCGGATAAACGTTTTAAAACCTTAGAAGAGGCACGTGCAAATAAATTTAAGATTGATTTTCAGCCCAACCTACCCGTTCCAGAATTTACAGGCACAAGGGTTTTCGATAATTATCCCTTAGAAGAATTGGTACCCTATATCGATTGGACGCCGTTTTTTCATACCTGGGAACTTCGTGGCAGTTATCCTAAAATTTTCGATGATAAAAATGTAGGCGACGAAGCGAAAAAACTTTTTGATGATGCACAGACTTTATTAAAACGCATCCTCGACGAAAAACTGTTAACAGCAAGAGCTGTAATCGGTTTCTGGCCAGCAAATGCTGTAGGAGACGATATTCAGTTGACAGTTGCCAGTGATCAGTTGTCAAATGACTCCGAACTGAAAACTGAGAACTCCAAACTGGTAACTATCCACACCCTCCGCCAGCAGGCCGAAAAAGTAGATGGGCAGCCTTATTATGCTTTATCTGATTTCATTGCACCGAAAGAAAGTGGCATTCAGGATTATTTTGGTGGTTTTGCCGTAACTGCAGGTATTGGGATTGATGAATTGGTAAATGAGTTCGAGTCCAATTACGATGATTACAATAGTATCATGGCTAAAGCATTGGCCGATCGTTTGGCTGAAGCTTTCGCAGAGCGCCTGCATGAACGTGTACGTAAAGAATATTGGGGTTATGCTCAGGATGAAAATCTGAGCAATCAGGAATTGATTAAGGAAGAATACGCAGGTATCCGTCCCGCACCTGGTTATCCTGCTTGTCCGGAACACACCGAAAAAGGAACTTTATTCCAATTGCTTGATGCGGAGAATAAAATAGGGTTACACTTAACCGAAAGTTATGCCATGTATCCAACAGCAGCGGTAAGTGGATTTTATTTCGCGCACCCCGATTCGAGGTATTTTGGATTGGGAAAAATTACCAAAGATCAGATTGAAGATTATGCCATCAGAAAGAATATGCCAATTGAAGAAGTGGAGCGGTGGTTGAGTCCAAATTTAGCTTATTAATATTGTCGATTTGTCATCCTGAGTGAAGCGAAGGATCTCAAAACGAAGAACATATAATTTTGATGTTTGCAGTCATCAGAAATAAGAACTGCTACAATGTTAGAGATGCTTCGTTAGCACTCAGCATGACACCCAAAAATAGGTTATGAAGATTACAGACCATATAAAAAACGCAAAGGGTAAAACCTTGTTCTCTTTTGAATTATTGCCGCCTATTAAAGGGCAAAGTATACAATGGATCTATGATGCGATAGAGCCGCTATTAGAGTTTAATCCTCCTTTTATTGATGTAACTTCGCTCCGCGAGGATTACATTTATAAAGAACAAGCCAATGGTTTGCTACAAAAGGTATCTTATCGTAAGCGTCCGGGCACCATTGCCATTTGTGCAGCCATTATCCATAAATATAAGGTTGATGCCGTTCCGCATCTCATTTGCGGTGGATTTACCAAAGAAGAAACCGAAAATGCGTTGATCGATTTACAGTTTTTGGGTATTGATAATGTTTTGGCTTTGCGTGGCGATGCCCGTAAGGCAGATGGGAATTTCGTGCCAACCCCTGGCGGACACTGTTATGCTACAGATTTGATCGAGCACATCAAGAACCATAATGAAGGTAAATTTTTGCATGAAGATGTAGAAACCTTTAAAAGTGATTTCTGTATCGGTGTGGCTGGTTATCCTGAAAAACATTTCGAAGCGCCTAACATGAGTACCGATTTCAAATACCTGAAAAAGAAGGTTGAAGCTGGAGCGGAGTTTATTGTTACGCAGATGTTTTTCGATAACCAGAAGTATTTCGACTTTGTAAAGAAATGCAGGGAAAACGATATTAATATTCCAATTATACCAGGTTTGAAGCCTATAAGTACCTTATCGCAGTTAAATGTACTGCCTAAGATTTTTCACATCGATTTACCTGATGAATTAACGGACGCGCTATCGCACGCTAAAAATAACAACGAGGCAAAAGAAATTGGCACCGAAGCCATGATTAAACAATGTAAAGAACTGATTGATTTTGGTGCCCCGGTGTTACACTTTTACACCATGGGCCGCCCAGAGCAGACCAAAAAGATTGCAAAAGCTATATTTTAGTCAAAAATCATCATCATTACGAGGCACGAAGATAACCGAACGAAGTGAGCTCATGAATGCCTTTAAAAACAACTGCAAAATGAATAATCCTACAACGATCGCTAATTAACCTGGCGCTTTAAGATTGTTTCGTTCCTAGCAATGACGTAGTTTCTTTATTACTTAAAATTACCATCATGAATAATCTAAATATCGACCAACAAAACCTTGATGCCATACTAACGGAAGTTAAACAACAGGGAATAGATTATTTAAACCAAATTCATGAACGGCCTACGGCAAGTTCCGCTGAAGTAGAGATTATCCGAGATTTAAGTGAGCAGGGGTTTGGTACTGTTGAAGCCTTAAAACAATTTAACCAGCGTTTCGAACCCATTATGGTGGCCTCGTCTGGTCCAAGATATTGGGGTTTTGTAACCGGTGGTACTACACCTGCCGCCATTGCTGGCGATTGGCTGTCGACTATCTACGATCAAAACACGCAAAGTGCAAAAGGTAACGGCGACGTTTCAGCCATCATCGAACTCGAAACCATCCAGTTATTACTTTCATTGTTTAACCTGCCCAAAGATTTTTTCGGTGGTTTTGTAACCGGAGCAACCTTATCTAATTTTACTTGTCTAGCTGTTGCCAGGCAATGGATTGGTAGACAATTTGGGAAAGATTTTGCCAGAGAAGGCATATCAGGTACGGTAAAAGTGCTATCGGCTACACCGCACTCTTCAGCCATAAAATCCTTATCAATGTTGGGCTTGGGAAGCGGCAATTTTATTCAGGTAAACGTAATGCAGGGTAATCGCGAAGCATTGGATATTGCCGACCTTGAACTAAAAATACAAGCCTTAAATGGCGAACCTTTCATTCTGATTTCCAGCGCCGGAACAGTAAATACAGTTGATTTTGATGATTTTGAAGCCATTAATACCTTAAAAGAAAAATATAATTTCTGGTGGCATATCGATGCAGCTTTTGGTGGTTTTGCCGCTTGTTCTCCCAAATATAATCACATGGTTAAGGGCTGGGGAAATGCAGATAGCATTACGGTGGATTGCCACAAATGGCTAAATGTACCTTATGAAAATGCCGTGTTTTTTGTGAAAGAAAAACACCAGTTGCTACAGGTAGAAACTTTTCAAAATTCAAACGCAGCATATTTGGGTAATCCGATGGAAAATTTCAGCTATTTAAATTTTCTGCCAGAAAATTCCCGCCGATTAAAGGCCTTACCTGCTTGGTTTACTTTAACAAGCTACGGAAAACAGGGTTACCAGGAAATTGTAGAAAGTAATGTTGAAGTGGCTTTACAGTTTGCAGATTTTATTGATGAAAATCCAAATTTTGAACTCTTGGCACCAGTACGTTTAAATACCGTTTGTTTTTCGTTAACAGATGAAAGTTTAGTTTCAATATTCTTGAACAAATTAAATGCAAGCGGAAAAGTATTTATGACCCCTACATTTTACAATGGGAAGAAGGGGATTCGTGCTGCTTTTGTAAACTGGCGGACCTCAGCCGCTGATGTTGAGCTGGCTAGGGCAGCTATGCTCGCAATTCTTACAGAACTTTAACCTTAAATTATTGTTTTAATGTTGTAGCATTTTATCTTTGTACCGATGAAATTAGATGGTCTTAAATATGTACTTATTGCCTGCATTGCGATAGTTTTTTTCTTAAAAGTAAGTCATGCGGTTTCGTATTTAAGCTATTCTGGCAATAACATTGAAGTTTTATCTACAAATGATGACGCGACAGAGAAGGAAGAAAAGAAAGTAGAAACCGAATATGCGGTGCAGCAAATCGTGTTTCATGGAGCTTTATATTTTCCTCTTCAAACTTCAAAAAAGGTGCTCATTCCTGATCATTCTTTCCAACTGGCTTACTTCCCAGAGGTTTTAACACCGCCACCTTCCGTATAAGCATATCTTTTTAAACTCCGTTTCGCAAAAACGGAACCAATTGTCTATTTTAAAAATTACAAATAATATATATGAAACGAGCAATTTCATTTGCAGTGTTATTAATCGCTGCTTCTTTAAAAATCAGTGCACAAGAAGTTGTGCAAAATAATGTTAAGCCGGTAGAAAATGCCCTTATTCAGGTAACTAAGCTACAACCGGTAAGTTTTAATTACGATAAAACCTGGGCAGAAAAACTAAAGCTATCCGCCAAACCGCAATATGGTTTTGTAGGTACTGAAGCTAAAACAGCTGTTCCTGAAATTGTTTCTGTACAGGCAAAAAGTTATGCATCAGGTAAAAACGCATTTAGAAATGCTACTATTACCAAGGTAGATTACGAGAGTTTAGTCCCGCTTTTGGTTGCCAGTATAAAGGAGCAACAGCAACAGATTGAAGCCCTGCAACGCGAGCTGAAAACACTAAAGTCGCAAAACACTAAGTAAAAATGAATCCCGATGAAAGTCGGGATTTTTTTATTCTCTGTCTTTTCAAGTTGGTCCGGGATTTACTGTTCGAAGTGCTTAAAAGGGAATGCACAGAGAAGTATGAAATAGGGATATTGTTTTATAAATACGTCATTCCCGCGCAGGCGGGAATCTTAATGCCCGTTACTTGCATTAGGATTCCCAATCAATCCGATCGCTATTGGGTTGGGAATGACGAACTTTCGAAAGTTACTTATTACCCTTTAAGCAAGTAACTTTTAAATTCTTCAAAATCCACACCTAACTGATCAGCATGTTTTGGTTTACTTTCTAAAGCTTTTACCTGTTCAGGGATCTCGATTTTAGTCGCAATATCTGCAGGGAAAATATCAGGAAATTTACAGGCATGTGCTGTAGATAAGAAAACTGCGGCACTTTCGTCCCTAGGATTTTCATTCCTGTATTTTTCAATTGCTAAATAGGCAATCGCAGTATGCGGACAAGCCACATAATTTAACTTGCTATCAATTTCTTTGATCCCTTCCAGTGTTTCATCATCAGTAAAACGATAAGAAGTAACCACTTTTTTGATGGCTTCTACATCCTGACTAAACAGATCCATAATGCGTACCCAATTGCTTGGTGCTCCTACATCCATCGCGTTCGAGTAGGTTTGTGTTGATGGTTTCGTTTCATATACGCCACTCTCTAAAAAGCGTGGAACGGTATCGTTAACATTGGTAGCAGCGATAAACTGTTTAACAGGTAATCCTAATTTATAGGCCAGTAAACCTGCGCCAATATTTCCGAAGTTTCCACTTGGTACTGAAAACACCACGTCTTTAAAGCCTTGCTTTTTTAGTTGGGCATAAGTATTGAAATAATAAAACGTTTGCGGAATTAATCGAGAAATATTGATCGAATTGGCAGAAGTTAATCTGAATTTAGCATTCAACTCATCATCTGCAAAAGCCTGTTTCACTAAAGCCTGGCAGTCATCGAAAGTACCTTTAACTTCAACGGCTCTGATATTTTCGCCATTGGTGGTTAACTGCAGTTCCTGTATCGGGCTCACTTTTCCCTCCGGGTAAAGAATAGTTACCCTCGTATTCGGCACACCCAAGAAACCCAAAGCCACTGCGCCACCTGTATCGCCAGAGGTAGCGACAAGAACATCCAGGAGTTGTTCGCCGTCTTTTAAGAAATAAGCCATCACACGGCTCATAAAACGGGCGCCGAAATCTTTAAAAGCCAAAGATGGACCGTGGAACAATTCGAGCACAAAGGTTTTGTCATCAAGTTTAACGGCTGGAGCTTCAAAATTAATAGCATCATCAATTAAAGCCTTTAAATCCTTGGCCGGAATCTCATCTTTTAATAAAGCCGAAGCTACTTTATAAGCTATTTCTGGTAAAGTGTACTGCTCAATATTCTGGATGAATTCGGGATCAAGCTGTGGAATTTCTACAGGCATATATAAGCCTTTATCCTGGGGCATGCTGTTAAAAACGGCTTCTTTGAAAGAAACACGTAAATCTTTATTGTTGGTGGAGTATAGTTTCATTTTAAGGTTTAGGGTTTAGTGTGTAAGGTTTAGGGTTATGGCGCAGTTACAACCCTACGCCTTAAGCCTTCTACTTCAGGCCTTATTTACATCACTCTTGGTCCTTCCGCATTAACCGGAGATACAAAAGCCTTGCTGTTAATATTTATTTTATGTAAATGTTGCTGTTGCGATTTTGTTATTTTTCTGGCTGTTTCTTCATCTTGAGTTAATGCGAAAACAGAAGGGCCTGAACCTGAAATTCCGAAACCGATTGCCCCATTTTCCATCGCCAGTTTTCTCATTTCTTCAAAACCTGGTATCAAGATCGAACGTGTTGGTTCTACCAGAACGTCTTTCATGCTCCTTCCAATTAAATCAAAATCATTCATGAACAATCCACTCACTAAACCTGCAACATTTCCCCACTGGGTAACCGCATCTTTTAATGCTACTTTACTGCGGATCATTTGGCGTGCATCTTTGGTCGGTACATCTACCTCTGGATAAACAATTGCCGCATACATGCCTGCAGGCGTAGGTAAAGAAATTACATCAAGCGGTTCGTAACTTCTCACCAGTACAAAACCACCCAACAATGCAGGGGCAACGTTATCGGCATGGCCATAGCCACAGGCAAGTTCCTCGCCTTTCATGGCAAAGGGAACCAACTCTTTGGTGCTTAATAAATCACCCATTAATTTGTTAATGGCAAACAAACCAGCTACTGTACTGGCCGAGCTTGAGCCCAATCCGCTGCCAATAGGCATTTTCTTGTGCAGTTCAATTTCTACACCAACATCCAAACGGTTTATATGCTTTAAATAATGTTGAACACTGGCGCTTACGGTATTTTTCGCTGCATCTAAAGGCAAACGGCCATCATCGCCAGTAATTCTTTTGATCACCACACCAGGTGTATCGGTAAATCGCATTTCAACTTCATCGCCAGGTTCGTTTACAGCGAAACCCAGTACATCGAAACCACAAACTACGTTTGCAACGGTTGCCGGAGCGAAAACTTTTATACTATTTTTCATTATTAATTGGCTTAGCTATTTGTTAAGCGTTATTTGGTTTAAATGATATTTCAAATGCACTAAGTAATCATCGATAAAAAAAGAAAGGGTGTGCATTTCTATTTTCCCTTTTCCTGTGTCGCAGGTGTTTTGAAGCTTTTTCTCTGGAATATTTTCAATTACCCGGCTAATCTGATGGTTTAATAACTTCCAGAGCATTATAACTTCCGCAATAGCTGCCTCCTGGTAGTTTTGGTTGTTTACCCATTCATCCTGATGATAAATAATTTTAACCCCTTGTTCGTATTGTCCAACAACCAAACGACGGATGTTGTTAACTGCACTATCTACCAAATGACCCAACAGTTCTTTTTTAGACCATTTTAAAGGCTGTGGTTTATCATTCCAGGCCTCATCCGAAATATTTTCGAAATCGATCATCGCCTGATTAACCAGGTGAAGAATCTCGTTCTTTTTGTCTAAAACCGAATTCATCTCGCTACTTATTTAAAGTACCTACGTTAATGATATCCGCAAAAACTCCGGCAGCGGTAACTTCTGCACCTGCACCAGGGCCTTTTACCACCAACGGGCGGGTTTTGTAACGATCGGTTGTAAAAGAGATAATATTATCACTTCCCGATAGCATATAAAAAGGATGACTGTCATCAACCATTTGCAGACTGATTTCTACACTTCCATTTTCAAGTTTACCGATGTAACGCAAAACTTTTCCATCGTTTGCTGCGGTATTCTTTAAATTTTCGAAGTAAGCCGCATTAGCCTGTAATTCAGAATAGAAATCTTCAACCGATGTAGCATTTAAGCAGGCTTCCGGCAAAATGTTGTCGATTTTTACGTCACTGGCTTCTAGCGGATAACCAGCATCACGGGCGAGAATCAGCATTTTACGCATAAAATCTTTCCCATTTAAGTCGTCGCGGGGATCTGGTTCGGTATAACCGAGTTCCTGCGCTTCTTTTACTGTTTCATAAAAACCGGCATTACCTTTAAAATTATTGAAGATGTAAGAAATGGTACCTGATAAAATCGCTTCAATCCGCGCTACCTTATCACCGCTCATCATCAGCTCGCGCAGCGTACGGATAATTGGCAGGCCTGCACCTACATTGGTTTCGTAATAAAAATCCACACCAAATTTACGGGCAGTATCTTTAAATGATTTATATTGGGCGTAATCTGCCGAGTTTCCTTTTTTATTGCAGGTTACTACCGAAATGCTGCTTTCGAATATACCCTGATAAAATTCTATTGGCGATTCTGCAGCGGTGTTATCTACAAAAACACAGTTTGGTAAATTTAGGGCTTTCATTTTGGCAACAAAACCCGCTAAATCTGCCTGCTCACCGTTTGTATTCAATTCTGCTTCCCAATTTTCTAACGAAAGGCCATCAGCGCTGAAAATCATTTTCCGTGTATTGCTGATGCCCGTTATCTTAACTTGTAGGTCGTTATTGGCCGCTAAGAAAGGCATCTGTTCCTTCAGTTGGGTAAATAAGGTTTTGCCAATGTTTCCTGTGCCCAGGCAGAAAACGTTTAAGGTTCTTTTCAGATCAGTAAAGAAAGCATCGTGCACCGCATTAACCGCTTTCGATAAATCGTCTTTGCTGATGATTACCGAAATGTTATATTCTGAAGATCCCTGAGCAATAGCCCTTACATTGATACCGTTGCGGCCTAAAGCGCTGAACAAACGTCCGCTCATACCTGGTGTACGTTTCATGTTTTCGCCAACAATGGCCAAAACTGAAAGGTTATTTTCAACTTCTGGCAGTTCTAGTTTTTTAGCGTCTAATTCCAGTTCAAACTCTTTTTTGATTAAAGAAATCGCCTGCGAAGCATCTGTTGGTTTAACAGCGAAAGTAATGCTGTGTTCTGATGAAGATTGAGTAATCAATACTACATTGATCTGTTCGCGCGAAAGTAGTGAGAATAATCTTCCGCTAAAACCTGCCTTACCAACCATACCACTACCCGTTAGGTTAATAATGCTGATATGATCGATAGAGGAAATTCCTTTTATGGGTAAACTTGATGTTTTAACATCACTTTTGATATAAGTTCCTGCGAAATCAGGTTCGAATGTGTTTTTAATCACAATCGGGATTTTTTTCATAAAAGCAGGAATCATTGTTGGCGGATAGATCACTTTCGCTCCAAAATAGCTCAGTTCCATGGCTTCGGTATAGCTTAATTCCGGTAACGAGAAAGCCTTTTTCACAATGCGCGGATCGGCCGTCATCATGCCGTTTACATCCGTCCAGATCTCTATTTCTTCGGCATTTAAAGCTGCACCCCATACCGCTGCGGTATAATCAGAGCCGCCACGGCCTAAAGTTGTTACCCTGCCTGCTGCATTGCTCGCTATAAAACCAGTAACAAAAAGTACTTTGTCTTTATTTTCCTGGTAAAAATTGTTGATCAGCATTTCTGTCAATTCGGTATCTACTTTCGCCTGACCGAAGTTGCTGTCTGTTTTAATCAGATCAGAACCGTTAACATAAAGCGCATCGCCGAAATTTTGAGAAGCAATATGGCTGATCATAAAGGTAGAACAGCGTTCTCCGTAACTTAAAATCTGATCTTTGGTCTGCAAGCTCAGTTCGCGCAGATTGGCCACAGCCTGTAACAGATCTTCCAGTTCGTTAAAAAAGATCTTTAAACGTGTAAACACAGGGTTTTGTGCAGCCGCAGGTAAAAGCGAGCGGATTACAGCAAAGTGTTTAGCTTCGATTTCTTTTAAATGAGCATCGTAATCTTCTCCACGCTCGGCCATTTCGGCCATATCGGTAAGCAAATTGGTTACACCACTCATTGCCGATAATACAACTACCGGGCTGTTCTTCTGTTTTTCTTCGCCAACCAGGCGTAAGAGGGTTTTAATGTTCTCGGCCGAACCTACGGATGTGCCGCCGAATTTAAGTACTTTCATTAGTCTATATTGGTTTTAACTGTTTGATGCTGTGCGGATAATTCATGGTTGCTCGTACAGGTTTCATTCAGCATGGGTTTAAAAAAAAAGCGTCCCGACTTTCATCGGGACGCTTTCTGTGTTTTATGTTTTTTCAATTTACAACAAATTAGCCCCGCTGGTTTATACCGGTGGTAATAATAATCGTTGTAATAATCGAAGTGTTAAAATTCATATTGTCTTTGTGTACTTTGTACGCCGTAAAGTAGGAGATTATTTTTTTAAAATGCAAATGTTTTGTGATTTTTATTTCGAAATTTCTATTAAAACGTTTAAGTAGATGAAATAGCCGCATTTTCTGAACCCGAAACCGAATCATTCCCCTTTGAGGGCTGCCCGCAGAGTGCAGTGGTTTGTAAGTGGTTTTAAATATCAGAAAAGATACTGTCGTAATTCTTCGGTTACGGCAGTCCTGCTAACCGCTATAGTCCCGATGGTGGTGCTGTTTTGTTGTTAGTGAAATCGGGAGCTGCCGCTTTTATCAGGTTTAGTTAAATTCGGGTTGTGGTACTATTTAAGTGGGTTACCTTTCAAGCGTCTAATTCCCCTCCACTAGAGGGGCGCCGTTTTTAACCACAGATGAGCACAGATAAACACAGATTTCATATCTGTGTGCATCCTTCCTCATCTGTGGTTTATTTATTTTTGTTCGTGCCGAATGGCTTAACTTAATGACAGAGAGAGGGGCGCCCTGGCGTGTGGTCAATATCTAATCATTTGGCAAACCGTCATTGATTTCAAAGCCTTACCTATTAAAGTTTAAACCAGCTAAAACCATTTAACAGATTTTACTTAGTGTAATTTTTTAATTTTTTTTACCTTGTAAAAATGAGTGTAAATATCTGTAAATAAAATGTTTACATAATAGTGTATTTGCTACAATATGTAAAAAATTACGCTCCAAAACTAGTTTTTGTCGGTGATAAGTATTTACCTTTGCTGTACTAACTAACTTATTGTTATGAGCAAAAAGAAACTGCAAACGCCAGATTTAAGCTATTTAAATCTAGGTGGAAACATTGCTGTAAAGTACCAATTATCTCCAACGGAATTAATTGATGATGCCTTATTAAATAAAGAAGGTACGCTGGCTGCTTCAGGAGCACTGGCGGTTGATACAGGAAAGTTTACCGGACGTTCTCCTAAAGACCGTTTTATTGTATGCGACGAAGTAACCGAAGATCAGGTTTGGTGGGGCGATGTAAACATTAAAATTTCTCCGGAGAAATTCGATCAGCTGTTTTATAAGCTAACAAATTACCTTGAAGATAAGAAAATCTATGTGCGGGATTCTTCAGCCTGTGCCAATCCGGATTACGATATATCCATTCGGGTAATTACAGAAACTGCTTATCAGAATCTTTTTGCTCATCATTTGTTTATCCGCCCTGAAGAAGATCGTTTGGGGGCCACACCAGAGTGGACCATCATTGCTGCGCCAGGTTTCTTGGCCGATCCGGCTATTGATGGCACCAGACAGGAAAACTTCTCCATCATCAATTTTACCAGGAAAATGATTTTGATCGGGGGAACTGGTTATACCGGCGAAATTAAAAAAGGAATTTTTTCTGTTTTAAACTTTATCCTGCCAGTATATAAGAATACGCTATCCATGCACTGTTCGGCCAATGTGGGTAAAAATGGCGATACCGCTATATTCTTCGGCTTGTCGGGAACGGGAAAAACCACCTTGTCTGCCGATCCCGAAAGAGGATTGATCGGTGATGATGAACATGGCTGGGGTAAAGATTCTGTATTTAATTTCGAAGGCGGTTGCTATGCAAAATGCGTAGACTTAACCGAAGAGAAAGAGCCTCAGATCTTTAAGGCGATCAAATTCGGCTCGTTGCTGGAGAATATTAATTTTTTTCCAGGCACGAAGGAAGTTGATTATAGTAATATCAGTAAAACGGAGAATACCCGCGTGGCTTATCCTATAGATTATATTGACAATGCGATTTTACCATCAATAGCGGCTGTTCCGAAAAATATCTTTTTCTTAACTGCAGATGCGTTTGGCGTATTGCCTCCAATTTCAAAATTGAATGTAGAACAAGCCATGTTCCACTTTATGAGCGGATATACAGCCAAGGTTGCAGGAACAGAAACAGGGGTAACAGAACCTCAGTTAACGTTTTCGGCTTGCTTTGGTAAAGCCTTCTTGCCATTGCACCCCTCTAGATATGCCGCACTATTGGGCGAGAAGATGGAAAAACACCAGGTAAACGTATGGTTAGTAAATACGGGTTGGAGCGGTGGAGCTTACGGCGTAGGTAAAAGGATGAAATTAAGTTATACCAGAGCGATGATTACGGCAGCGTTAAATGGAGACTTGGATCATAATAAATATAAGCAACATCATGTATTTAAATTGATGATGCCATTAAATTGTCCTGGGGTACCGGACGAAATTTTAGACCCCTCTAAAACATGGAGCAGTCAGGAAGAATACTTTTTGAAAGCCTACGAACTGTCGGATGCCTTTACAGAGAATTTCAAGGAGTTCGAACTGACAAAAGTACCAAAAAGCAGACACGAAGCGTTAAAATTATGTTAAATGCACTTTAAAATGCATTTTTTGAGCGAAAAATTTGCAATTCGATTTTTTTTTAGTTTTTATTGTGAAAGAATTGCCTCGGCTGGGGCAATTTTTTTGTTATACACCCTTGGTGATTTACCGAAACTAAATTCTAAGTAACGATTTAATTGCTTATTGATTTATTAATTTGTAATTTAAAATCAATTTATAAATTTGTTTTTCGCAACAATTTCGGATATGAAACGTTGAGTGTAGTACAAAAGAAAAAAACAGCTAAAAATTAAAAACAAGAACTAAAACTAAAATTTCAAAAAAAATGGCAAACGCACCAAAACCAACAACTGTTAAAAAAGAGAGCTCTTCTAGTGCTTCAAATGTATTTGCAACATTCGTTATTCCAATTTGTATTATCATTGGATTCTGTGTTTGGAGATTCGTATTCGGAGAAGGAAGTAACTTTATCGATGGTGACAGAGAAAAATTACCATTACCTGGTAACTATCTTGGAACAGCTTACAAAGGAGGTCCTATCGTAGCGATCTTAGTTGGATTACTATTAGTAGTAATTGTATTCTCTATCGAACGTTTCATCGTTATTGGTAAAGCAAGTGGAAAATCTAGCTTAGACACTTTCATTCGCAAAGTACAAGGTTTATTAAGCGCAGGTAACATCGAAGCAGCAAAAGCTGAGTGTGATAAACAAGAAGGTTCAGTTGCTAACGTAATTAAATCTGGCTTGAAAAAATACAGTGAAGTTGAAGCAGATACTAATATGGATGTTGAGCAATCAATCGTTGCAATCCAAAAAGAGGTTGAAGAAGCTACAGCTTTAGAAATGCCAATGTTAGAGCAAAACTTAACGGTAATTGCAACTTTGGTATCAATTGGTACATTAGTAGGTTTATTGGGTACAGTAACAGGTATGATCCGTGCATTCGCCGGTTTAGCAAACTCTGGAGCACCAGATCAGTCAGCATTAGCGGTAGGTATCTCTGAGGCATTGATCAACACTGCAACAGGTATCTTGGTTTCTACTGTGGCAATTATCATGTATAACGTATTAACTTCTAAAATCGACAAGTTAACTTACGCTATCGATGAGGCTGGTTTCAGCATCGTTCAAACATACGCTAGTTCGCATAAATAAGAATTTTGAAAAAATTTTTACCGGCTTTATGGAAAACCGGAAAAAAGATCATCATTATTAAAACTAGTAAAAAATATTATGCCTAGAATTAAAGTTAAAAGAACAAGTACAGTAACAGATATGACCGCCATGTGTGATGTGGCTTCATTGTTACTTACTTTCTTCATCTTAACTGCTACAGCGAGGCAACCAGAACCACTAGCCGTTTCTACACCTTCATCTACATATGAGTTTAAGGTACCAGTAGAAAACAATGCGATATTAACCATTGGGCAGGGTAAAGTTTTCTTCGAAGTAGCAGGGGTCAAAGTAAGAGCGAAAACATTAGAGCTAATGGGCGAACAGTACAAAATATCGTTCACTCCAGTAGAAATACAACGCTTTTCGTCGATAGGAAGTTTCGGTGTTCCGATCCAGAGTTTAAAATCTCTTATTGCCTTGAATGGGGCTGACCGTATGAAACCAGGGGTACAACCTGGCATACCTTCAGATTCGACTGACAATCAGTTAAATGATTGGGTGTTAAATGCCCGTAGAGCAACTAAGGAGCTTAATAATCAGGATATGCGTATCAGTATTAAAGGTGATGCAAAAGAAGAATATCCGGTAGTTAAAAAGATTATTGATGTACTTCAGAAACAAAGTGTAAACAAGTTTTTATTGGTTACCAACTCTGAAGCTAAAAAGAAATAAGAAATGGCAGAATTAAACACAGGCGGGAAGAAAGCCACCCCAAGGGTTGATATGACTCCGATGGTGGATCTAATGTTTCTTTTGGTAACATTCTTTATCTTAACAACAGTAATCTCAACGCCTCAAGCGATGGATATTGCAAAGCCAGATAAAAACGAAAAGTTACCTGAGAACAGATTGGAGCTGAAAGCGAGTAAAACAATGACTATTTTGTTGGGTAAAAGCAATAAAGTAGCATGGTACATGGGTGTAGCTGGTGAAAGCGCACCAACTATAGAATCTGGTTCACAAATCGAAGATGCTATTGTTAAAAATAGAAAAGCAGCTGATGCCTCAGGCGTTGCTGGAGACTTTGTTGTACTGGTAAAACCAACATCAGGTTCTACATTCCAAAACTTTGTAGATATAATGGATGAGTTGGAAATTCTTAAAGTTAAGGTTCGTCAGATCGACGATGATAACATCCTTGACAATGAGAAGCAGTTCATGAAAGAAAAAGGAATTTTATAATCAGTAAAACCAATAGTTATGTCGAAGTTAGATATATTCAGAAAAGAATGGCTTGAAGTGGTTTTTGCAGATAAAAACAAAACCTACGGTGCGTATCAATTGCGTAAAAGCAATGGTGCCAACACCTCTAAAGCATTAATTATCGGCTCTATTATATTTATTGTGTTATTTTTCTCTCCTAAAATCTATAGCCTGATTAAGGGCTCAATGGATCATGAAGATGAACAATTAAAAGCACAAGAAGTAATTTTAGCGCCACCACCACCGGTAGATCCTAAAACACCGCCACCACCGCCGGTAGAGCCACCCCCACCAAAGGTTGACCAGGTGAAAATGCCACCTCCAATTGTAAAACCAGATATTGAGGTTCGTGATGAACCACCTACGGTTGAAAAATTGAAGGAAGCTGATCCAGGTCAGAGAGATATCAAAGGTGATCCAACAGCTGATATTGTTATCGCTGAACCAGTGGGGGAAGGACCAAAAAGAGAAGCTGCTGTTGCGGTTGATGATAATAAAGTTTACGACTTTGTTAGTATCGAGAAACAACCAGAATTCCCAGGAGGTATCTCTAAGTTTTATGGATACTTAAGTAAAGCAATTAAGTACCCGCCAATGGCACAAGAAAACAACGTTCAAGGTAAAGTGTTTTTATCTTTCGTTGTTGAAAAAGATGGTAAATTAACTGATATCACAGTTACCCGTGGTTTGGGTAGCGGAACTGATGAAGAAGCCATCCGTGTATTGAAAGCTAGTCCACGTTGGAACCCAGGTATCCAAAATGGTAAGCCGGTAAGGGTAAAATACAACATCAACGTTAACTTTACATTGAACTAATAGTAGATGTTAAATTTTGATATTTTTAAGCAAAAATCGCCTAAACAGCGGTTTTTGCTCATTTTAGGCCTTGTCATGTTTGTTTTTTATGTGGTATTGGGCTTTGCATTTATATTTTATGAACCAATTGCTCTGCGCTTAAGCACCATTCCGCAATGGGGCCGCATCGCAATCGGTATCTTTTTAATTATTTATGCATTCGTAAGACTTTTAAGCCTTGGGAGGCGCGATTAATCATTTCAATGAAAAATTTCCTTTTAATATTTTGTGTATTAGCTTTACTTGTATCCTGCAAACGTAAGAATAAAGCCAATGCAGTTAAAGAAACCAGAACAAGCGGTACCTTGAAAATATTGGTTGATGAAAGTGTTGGGCCGATTGTTCAGGATCAGATCGATATTTTTAGTCTGGATTATCCGGATGCAAAATTTCAGACAACGGTAAAACCTGAAGAAAAATTATTGCCTGCCTTTCTTAATGATAGTGTAAGGGTAATTGTTTTGCCAAGGTTATTAACCAAAGCAGAAGAAAAATATTATAACCAGCGTAATATTAAAATCAACTCTTCGCGTTTTGCTATTGATGGTATTGCTTTAATTACCAATCAGGGCAATATCGATAGCACAATTAACGTTAAAGAGGTGATTGATATATTACAGGGGAAGAAATCAGATAAAAAATTGGTCTTTGATAACGCTTATTCAAGTACCTTTCAATATTTTAAAGAGTTGGCCCATATCAGCCAATTTCCAGCTACAGGTGTTTACTCTAAAAATTCTAGCAAAGAAGTAATTAAACTTATTGCAGAAGATAAAGATTTTATTGGTATTTTGGGCGTGAATTGGATCACTGACAAGGATACAGAGATGAGCGAATACCTTTCTCAGATAAAAGTGCTGGGCGTAAAGAATGTAAAAGGCAAGGTAGGAGACGATCAGTTCTACAAACCAACTCAAGATAACTTAATTAACGGTGTTTATCCTTTCTTAAGAAATATAAATATTATAGATTGCGAGGGAAGAGATGGTTTAGGCACAGGATTTGCAACATGGTTAAGAAGTCAGAGGGGACAATTGATTGTACTTAAATCTGGACTTGGCCCGCATAAGTTAATGCCAAGACAAATTAACCTGACAAAAGGAAATTAAATTAAAAATTATAAATTGAACCACGAAGTAAATCTAAAGAGACACTTCATTTTTATTAAATAAAAAAACAGAATATCCGATGAAAATTTTAAAGAAAGCAATAACCTTAAATGTAGGTTTGGTGTTGATGGGTTCTGCAGTTTTTGCTCAAGATTTAAATGACGCGAAAAAAGCCATCGACGCGGAGCAGTATCAGAAAGCATCATCAATGCTTAAGTCATTGGTGAGCTCAAAAGCATCAGATGGTAATAACTATTACAATCTTGGTTTGGTTTACTTAAAAACCGGTTATATCGACTCTGCCAGAGCCGTATTTACCAAAGGTATTACCGCTGATCCAAAAAACAACTTAAACTTAATTGGTTTAGGTGAAGCAGATATGTTATCTAATAACCCAACTTCTGCTAAAACTAACTTCGACAAGGCTGTAGCTTTGGCACCAAAAGATTACAAAACTTATTTGTACATCGGTAAAGCTTATTTAGCTCAGGATAAACCTAGTGATGATGTATCTAAACCTGATTTTACTAACGCTTTGGCTAATATTACCAAAGCTGATGAATTAGATTCTAAAGATAAGGATGCAGAAGTTTTCTTGGCACAAGGTGATGCCTATGCGTTACAGAAAAAAAATTCAGAGGCATTAGGCCCTTATATGCGTGTTGGTGATGTTGATCCAAACAACAGAAGAGCTAAAACACAGATTGGTAAAATGTACAAAGAATCTAGGGCTTTTCCTGAAGGTGAAAAAGAGTTGCAAGATGTAATTGCTGCTGATGCAAACTATGGCCCTGCTTACCGCGAGTTAGGTGAGTTATATTTACAGTGGAGTAGCTTTGGTACAGATAAAGAAAAAGCAGCAAAAGCGATTGAGAATTATAAAAAATACATGGATTTAACTGACAAATCTTTAGAATCTCAATTGCGTTATGCTCAATTCTTATTTTATGCAAAAGATTTCAAAACCTTAGAGCAAGTAGCTACTGCATTGCAGGTTCCTGCAAATGATCCTAAAGGAATTGTTGTTTCAAGATTAAAAGGTTGGGCTGCTTATGAGAATAAAAATTATCCTCAAGCCCTAACTTACATGACAGAATTCTTTGCTAAGGAAAAGGATAAATCTAAGATTTTGGGTAATGATTATCTATATTTAGGTAAATCTCAATTGCAAGCCGGACAAGATAGTTTAGCAGTAATGAATATTATTGAGGCTGCAAAAATTGATTCAACAAATGCAGATGCCTTGGCTGAAGCTGGTTTGTCTTTGATGAAAGCTAAGAAGTATGGTAAATCTGCTGAACTTTTTCAAATGGCTATTAAGTACAATCCAAACGGAAAAGGTTCATTAACAAATTACTATTACCTGGGTCAAACCAGATTCTATGAAGCATATATGGCTCAAAAAGAGAAAAAGCCATTTAATACAACTGCTTTAGTTGAAGCTGATTCTGCTTTAAGTCACTTGAATAAAGTTTCACCAGAATTTGCACTTGGTTATTTTGTAAGAGGAAGAATTGCAAATTTGGTAGATGACAAAGCTAATCCAAAAGGAACTGGAATACCTTACTTTGAAAAATATGTTAGCCTAGTAAAACCTGAAGAAGTAGCTGCAAATAAGACTAACTTATCAGAATCTTATAATAATATTGGAGCCTGGTATTCAGATAAAGATAAAGCTAAGGCTATTGATGCTTTCACTAAAAGTTTAGCATTAGATCCTGCAGACACTTATGCTGCGGCTAGATTAAAAGAGTTGCAATCACCTGCACCTGCTGCAAAACCAAAAGCTAAAGGCAAATAATTAAAAAGTTAAATAATTTAGAAAAGGCAGAGTTTGGTTACTCTGCCTTTTTCTTTTACTTTTGCATCACAAAATAAAAATTATGCAAGCGCAAAGTTCCTCTATAGATTTTTTACCGATTATATTTCAAGTAATTGTTGCTTTAGGTTTTGTGGTAACCACATTGGTTGCTACCCACTTTTTAGGTCCAAAACGTAAAACAAGCGATAAGTTGGAAACTTTTGAAGCCGGTATCAAATCAGTAGGTAATGCACGCCAGCCTTTCTCCATTAAATATTTCGTAGTAGCCATCTTATTTGTACTGTTCGATGTAGAGGTTATCTTTATGTATCCCTGGGCGGTTAATTTCCGTACATTACGGATGGATGGAATGATCGAAATGTTCATTTTCATGGGTACATTATTGTTGGGCTTTATCTACGTAATCAAGAAAAAAGTCTTAGACTGGAACTAGTCAGTTGGCAGTTCCCAGTTCACAATTGGTAGATAATGGTTATCAGTTTAAAAACTTTAAACTGAAAATTGCCAACTGCAAACCGAATGTGTATCACTTACACTAACTTATAGCTGTTTTGGTTATTTAGAAAGGTTCTAAATCGAGTAAAGCTAGTTTGTTTGCCTTTAAAATATTGTAAATTTGTTGCTCATTCTGCAAAGGGATGAGCATTTTTTGTTTATAAACATGAGTGAAATTAATATAGTTGATGCGCCTCCAGGAATAGAAGGATCTGGCTTTTTTGCCACATCTCTTGATAAAGTGATAGGTTTGGCCCGCTCAAATTCATTATGGCCTTTACCTTTCGCCACTTCTTGTTGTGGAATCGAGTTTATGGCAACCATGGGCTCACATTACGATTTAGGTCGTTTCGGTGCCGAACGCTTAAGTTTTTCTCCCCGCCAGGCTGATGTTTTAATGGTTATGGGAACTATCGCTAAAAAGATGGCCCCGGTATTAAAACAGGTTTATATCCAAATGGCAGAGCCACGTTGGGTAATGGCTGTTGGTGCCTGCGCAAGTAGTGGTGGAATTTTCGATACTTATTCCGTATTGCAAGGTATTGATGAGGTTATTCCGGTGGATGTTTACGTTCCGGGTTGTCCGCCAAGACCTGAAGCCATTTTAGATGGTTTTCAACGTATTCAGGATTTAGTGAAAAGCGAATCAGGCAGAAGAAGGAATTCTGATTATTACAAAGAACTTTTAGGTCAATACGGCATTAAATAATGGAAGAAACGACACTAAATAACGATATCCACGTTAAGCTGACTGAAAAGTTTGGCGAAAAAGTTACTGCCGTTTCTGAGCCTTATGGTTTACTAACCTTTGTAACTTATAAAGATGTGATCATCAATGTGCTTTCGCATCTTAAAGAAGAATTAAAATTCAATTTCCTTACTGATATTACTGCAGTTCACTATCCGGGTAAAGATCATGGTATTGCAGTGGTTTACCATTTGCACAACATGGTAGAGAAAGTTAGGATCAGGATTAAGGTTTTCATTTCAGAACAAAATCCAACTATCCCTACAGCAACAACTGTTTGGAAAGGTGCCAACTGGATGGAACGCGAAACTTATGATCTGTTCGGGGTTAAATTTGAAGGTCACCCAGATCTACGCCGTATTTTAAATATGGACGACTTAGGTGTTCACCCGATGTTGAAACAATATCCATTGGAAGATCCAAACAGAGTAGATAAAAAAGACGAATTTTTTGGAAGGTAAATTATGAATCATAACCATCCGGTATTTACAGATAACGACCCGCAAAGTGAGCTGGTAACCTTAAACTTAGGTCCAACACACCCTGCAACACACGGCGTTTTTCAAAACGTTTTGCAATTAGATGGCGAACGTATTGTAAGCGGCGTTTCTACCATTGGGTATATCCACCGTGCTTTCGAAAAGATTGCGGAACATCGCCCATTTTATCAAATTACACCACTTACCGACCGTTTAAACTATTGCTCGTCGCCTATTAACAATATGGGCTGGCACATGACGGTTGAGAAGTTGTTAAATATTCAGATGCCGAAACGTGTAGATTACCTTCGGGTGATCGTTATGGAGCTTTCGCGTATTGCCGATCACATTATCTGTAATACGATTATTGGTCAGGATACCGGGGCAACAACTACTTTCTTATACCTTTTTCAGTTCCGTGAGCATATTTACGAAATCTTCGAAGAGGTTTGTGGGGCACGTTTAACCACAAATATTGGCCGTATTGGTGGGTTTGAAAGAGATTTCAATGATATCGCCTTTGCTAAAATCGATAAGTTTTTAAAAGAATTCCCTAAAGCGTTAAAAGAGTTCGAAAATCTGCTAACACGTAATCGTATTTTTATTGATAGAACGGCTGGTGTTGCAGAAGTAACCAAAGAAACTGCTTTAGAATACAGCTGGACTGGGCCGCTTTTGCGTGCTACCGGTGTAGATTACGATGTTCGTGTAAGCGATCCATATTCTTCATATCAGGATTTCGATTTTGAAGTTCCGGTAGGTACAAGTGGCGATATTTACGACAGATATTTAGTACGTAATGAAGAGATGTGGCAAAGTGTCCGCATTATCGAACAAGCACTTGTGAAGTTAAAAACAGAGCCAAAAGGTATTTTTCATGCCGATGTGCCTGAATTTTATCTTCCTCCAAAACAAGAAGTTTACAACAATATGGAAGCATTGATCTATCACTTCAAAATTGTGATGGGTGAAATTGATGCGCCAAAAGCAGAAGTTTATCACGCTGTAGAAGGCGGAAATGGTGAATTAGGATTCTATCTGATTAACGATGGAGGCCGTACACCATACCGTTTACACTTCCGCAGACCAAGTTTTGTAAACTACCAGATGTTTGCACCAATGAGCGAGGGCATGTTATTGTCTGATGCCATCATCAACATGAGTAGTATGAATATTATTGCAGGAGAATTAGATGCTTAAAGTAGAAGAACAAACACCTGTAGTGTTTTCATCAGAATTGCTGGCCAAATTTGATGAGGTAAAGAGCCGTTATCCGGCAGATAAGAGCAAATCAGCTTTGCTACCACTTTTGCACTTGGTACAGGCCGAATACCTTTGGGTAAGTACACCAGCGATGGATAAGGTTGCCGAATATTTAAATATTCAGCCCATTGAAGTGTATGAAGTGGCAACATTTTATACCATGTACTTTTTAAAGCCACAAGGCAAGTATGCTTTGGAGGTTTGCCGTACCGGGCCTTGTTGTTTGGTGGGTGCCGAAAAAATACTAAGCCACTTGGAAAACAAGTTAGGTGTTAAAGAAGGTGAAGTTACTGCCGATGGTTTATTCAGCTTTAGAGGGGTTGAATGTTTAGCGGCCTGTGGTTTTGGTCCGGTGTTACAGATTAGCCCGGAATATACTTTCTACGAAAACCTTACCGAAGCAAGTGTAGATAAATTGATTGAAGATTTGAAAAATAAGTCCTAAGTCGAAAGTCTTAAGTCTAGAGTCGTTTTGACTCATGACCATGGACTACAGACTACAGACGCTAGACTAATTAAAATGTCTCGAAAACTGTTACTTGAGCATATAAACGTACCGGGCATCAATACACTTGAAGTCTATCGCCAAAAAGGCGGGTACCGTGCTGTGGAAAAAGCCCTTAAAACTTTAACACCCGAAGAGATTGTTGAAGAAGTTAAGAAATCGGGCTTACGTGGTCGCGGTGGTGCGGGTTTCCCAACCGGGATGAAATGGAGCTTTTTGGCTAAACCAGAAGGTGTTGCACGTTATTTGGTGTGTAATGCTGATGAATCAGAGCCAGGGACTTTTAAAGACCGTTATTTGATGACTTATATTCCCCATGCATTAATTGAGGGAATGATCGTATCGAGTTTCGCATTAGGTGCGAAGGTTTCTTACATCTATGTTCGTGGTGAGATGATGCCTCAGATCCGCATTTTAGAAAAAGCAATTGCTGAAGCTAAAGCAGCCGGATGGTTGGGTAAAAACATTTTAGGAACAGGTTACGATTTAGAATTATATGTTCAGCCGGGTGGCGGCGCTTACATCTGCGGTGAAGAAACTGCCTTGTTAGAATCGTTAGAAGGCAAAAGAGGTAATCCACGGATTAAACCACCATTTCCGGCAATTGCGGGTTTGTATGGTTGCCCTACAGTGGTGAACAACGTTGAATCGATTGCTGCAGTGGTGCCGATTATTAACGATGGTGGCGATGAATATGCAAAAATTGGCATCGGTAGAAGTACAGGTACAAAATTAATATCCGCATCAGGTAATCTAGTAAAACCAGGCGTTTACGAAATCGAATTGGGTTTACCGGTAGAAGAATTTATTTATTCAGACGAGTATTGTGGTGGTATTGCCAATGGTAAACGTTTAAAGGCAACGGTTGCAGGTGGATCATCTGTGCCTATTTTACCTGCTAATTTAACCTTGAAATACGCTAACGGCGAACCTCGTTTAATGAGTTACGAATCGTTATCAGAAGGTGGATTTGCTACCGGAACCATGATGGGTTCAGGTGGTTTTATCGCTTTTGATGAAGATCAGTGTATCGTTAGAAATACCTGGAATTTTGCCCGTTTTTATCATCATGAAAGCTGTGGACAATGTTCACCTTGCCGTGAGGGTACTGGATGGATGGAAAAAGTGTTGCACAAAATCGAACACGGCCAAGGTAAAATGGAAGATGTTGATTTATTGTGGGATATTCAACGTAAAATTGAAGGAAATACAATTTGTCCGCTAGGTGATGCAGCAGCTTGGCCAGTAGCCAGTGCAATTCGTCACTTCAGAGATGAATTTGAATGGCACATTAAAGAACCGGTTAAAAGCCAGAGCCAAAATTACGGTATCGCAAATTATGCAACCCCGATTGAAAAAGCTCCGGTAACGGAAGAGAAATAGAATCTTAAGGTCGCAATTTGCGACCTTATAAAAATAACTTAACTCAATGAATATGTAAATGAAAGAAGAAATATCACCCGCAATCATCCCCAACGAAGTAATAGTTAATAAAATATATCTTTTTAGAGGAGTGAAGGTGATGTTGGATTCTGATTTGGCAGAGCTCTTTGGCGTTGAGACTAAGAAGTTGAAACAACAGGTTAGAAGAAATATAGAGCGTTTTCCAGAACACTTTATGTTCGAACTGACGAAAGAAGAAAATGAAGTTCTAAGGTCACAATTTGTGACCTTAGAACGAGGAAAATACTCAAAGTATCTTCCGTTTGCATTTAGCGAACACGGTATTTTACAACTATCAAACGTTTTAAAAAGCAAACAGGCGGTAGAAGTAAGTATTAAAATTATTGATGTGTTTGTACAGCTTAGAACGATGGTTTTAAGCAATACAGAAATAAGACTAGAAGTAGAAAAAATTAAAAAGAAAGTAGATAATCAGGATAAAAATATTGAAGTGATCTTCAGATATTTTGATGAACTACTGGAACAGAAAGAAAAGCCAAGGAAAGAAATTGGTTATAAAATCTCGAAAGAGAAATAATAAATTGTAAAAAAGATTGCTTCGTCCTTCGTAATGACGGTAGAAGTATAAAAAATAAAAGAATATCATTAACCATGAGTGAAAAAGTTAAGGTTACGATAGATGGGATAACAGTAGAGGTTGATAACGGAACAACCATTCTGAATGCTGCAAGGCAGATCGGAGGGGATATTGTTCCGCCAGCAATGTGCTATTATTCTAAATTACAAGGCAGTGGCGGTAAATGCCGTACCTGTATTGTAAAAGTGACTAAAGGTTCGGAGAAAGATCCTCGCCCAATGCCTAAGTTGGTGGCTTCTTGCCGCACAACTGTTATGGATGGGATGGAAGTGCTTAACATTACTTCACCAGAAGTTTTGGAAGCACGTGCAGGTGTTGTAGAGATCTTATTGATTAATCACCCCCTAGATTGCCCTGTTTGCGATCAGGCAGGAGAATGCGATTTGCAGAATTTGGGCTACGAGCATGGTTTGCAAAAAACACGTTATGAATTTGAGCGTCGTACTTTTGAGCGTATCGATATAGGGGATAAGATCCAGTTGCACATGAATCGTTGTATTTTGTGCTACCGTTGTGTTTTCACGGCCGATCAGATTACAAACAAACGTGTTCATGGTATCTTAAACCGTGGCGACCACTCCGAAATTTCTACTTACATCACCCAGGCTGTTGATAATGATTTCTCAGGAAACGTAATCGATGTTTGCCCAGTAGGTGCTTTAACCGATAAAACTTTCCGTTTTAAAAACCGTGTTTGGTTTACCAAACCAGTTGATGCACACCGCGATTGCGATCACGAAAAATGCAACGGTAAGGTAACACTTTGGTATAAAGGAGCAGATGTTTTACGTGTTACGGCACGTAAAGACCAGTTTGGAGAAGTAGAAGAATTTATTTGCAATACTTGCCGCTTCGATAAAAAAGCAACTGCTGATTGGGTAATTGAACATCCAACGCACATTGATGATACTTCGGTAATTGCATCTAACCACTACGAAACATTAAAACCTTTGCATGTTATTCAGCCAAATGAGGCATTACAAGCAGCAAATGAAATTGAATTACATAAAACAGTTAAATACTAATGGATAGCGCTTTTGTTATAGAAAAATTTATCCTGGTAGCTGTAATTTTCGGCATCAGTTTAGTTATTGCCATGTATTCTACTTATGCAGAACGTAAGGTTGCCGCATACTTACAAGATCGTTTAGGTCCGGATAGAGCCGGCCCCTTTGGTATTTTGCAGCCTTTGGCTGATGGTGTTAAAATGTTTATGAAGGAGGAAATTATTCCTACATCATCAAACCGGTTTTTATTTATCGCTGGCCCGGGTTTGGCTTTACTTTGTGCCTGTATTGGTACTGCGGTTATTCCATGGGGTAGCCCTGTTTTAATTGCAGGCAAAACTATTCCTTTGCAGGTTTCAGATATCAATGTTGGTGTTTTATACATTTTCGGAGTCGTTTCTTTAGGTGTTTATGGTGTAATGATTGGTGGATGGGCCTCAAACAACAAATATTCTTTGTTAAGTGCTATCCGCGCAGCTTCGCAAAACATCAGTTATGAAATTGCAATGGGATTATCGATCATCGCTTTGCTTTTAATGACCAATACCTTAAGCTTAAAGGAAATCGTTGATCAGCAACATGGCTGGAGATGGAATGTTTTATATCAGCCGCTTGGGTTTCTAATCTTTATGGTTTGTTCATTTGCAGAAACCAACCGTGCACCATTCGATTTACCTGAATGTGAAACGGAATTAATAGGTGGTTACCATACTGAATATTCTTCAATGAAATTAGGTTTTTACCTATTTGCGGAGTATATCAACATGTTTGTATCATCGGCAGTGATGGCAGCTTTATATTGGGGCGGTTACAATTACCCAGGCATGGATTCGATGGCGGTGTGGCTAGGTCCAACCTGGGCACCACTTTTTGGTACGGCAGTTTTCTTTGCTAAAATATGTGTTTTCATCTTTTTCTTCATGTGGGTACGTTGGACAATCCCTCGTTTCCGCTACGATCAATTGATGAATTTAGGTTGGAAAGGTTTAATACCTTTGGCTATTGCCAATATTATAATAACAGGGGTTGTGATTGCGATTATTGAGAAGTTTTAATTATGGAATCATTAAGTAATAAGAAAAAAGTACTGGAACAAAAGCCATTGAGCTTTATGGAACGGATGTACTTGCCGGCAATAGCTAAAGGTATGGGCATTACCATCAGTCACTTATTTAAAAAAGAGGCTACTATAAGATATCCTGAAGTAGAACGCGAATTCTCTACCAACTTTAGAGGGATGCACTCGCTAAAACGTGATGAGAATGGTAAAGAACGTTGTACTGCGTGTGGTTTATGTGCTTTATCTTGTCCGGCTGAAGCCATTACCATGATTGCAGCTGAACGCAAACCTGAGGAGAAAGATTTATACCGCGAAGAAAAATATGCAGCAACTTACGAAATCAATATGTTGCGTTGCATTTTCTGTGGATTATGCGAAGAGGCTTGTCCAAAAGAGGCAATTTACTTAGATGGACCGATTGTACCTGCTGATTATTTACGTAAGGATTTCATTTACGGAAAAGATAAGTTGGTAGAAGCTCCATTGGAAATGAAAAAATAAAATGATGGTTCGTGAAGACACGAACCATGGTAAATAATCTTAAGCCTCGGTTCGTGTCTTCACGAAACGAAAGATAATTAATGGTTTGTGGAGACACAAACCATGGAACATAAATAAACAATTAATTAATGAGTACACAAGTATTCTATTTCGTAGCCACATTAAGTATCATCTTTTCGCTGATGGTGATTTTTGCAAAAAATCCGATCCACAGTGTATTATACTTAATACTTACCTTTTTTACCTTCACTGTACACTATGTGCTATTAAACGCACAGTTTTTAGCGGTGGTAAACTTTATCGTTTACATGGGGGCCATAATGGTATTGTTCCTTTTTGTACTGATGCTACTTAACCTGAACAAAGAAACTGAACCGAGTAAATCGCCGCTGATCAAAATCGTAGGTGTAATTGCTGGCGGTTGTTTGGTTGTAACCTTAATCGGTTCTTTAAAATCAGCAAGTATTACCAGTCCATTGATTTTGAAAAATCCTGGATTAGGATTGGTAGAAAATCTAGGTAAGGAGCTTTTTGGGCCATTCTTATTGCCATTCGAATTGTCATCTCTGTTACTATTGGCAGCAATGGTTGGAGCTGTTTTATTATCTAAAAGAGATGAGGTAGAAGCATAATGGAAAATTTATTCACACAAGCAGCAGGCGTTCCGCTAAACCACTACATTTATTTAAGTGCCATTATTTTTTCTATCGGCGTTATAGGTGTACTTACCCGCAGAAATGCCATTGTAATTTTTATGTCGGTTGAGCTGATGCTAAATGCGGTTAATTTACTTTTAACAGCATTCTCGGTTCATAACAATGACCCATCAGGGCAGGTTTTCGTATTCTTCATTATGGCTTTGGCAGCTGCAGAGGTTGCAGTAGGCCTGGCAATTATCGTAATGGTTTATAGAAATACGAAATCAGTAGATATTAATGTTTTAAATCGCCTTAAGTGGTAAATATATAATAAGAATGACAATAGAACAATTGATTTGGTTGGTTCCGTTACTTCCTTTTTTAGGGTTTTTAATTAATGGGCTAGGCAGAAACTCTTTATCTAAAGGACTTGTTGGTATCATCGGAAGTGGGGTAATCTTAGCCTCCTTTATCATCAGCGTAGTTATTTTCTTTAGTTTACAAGGCGACACACAAAAATCTCACGAAGTATTTTTATTCGATTGGATCAGCGCGGGTGCATTACACATTCCATTATCTTTCCTGGTTGATCCTCTAAGCTCGATCATGCTTTTGATCATCACCGGAATTGGTTTCCTGATCCATTTATATTCCACCAGCTATATGCACGATGATGCAGGTTTCGGTAAGTTTTTCTCTTATTTAAACCTGTTTGTATTCTTCATGCTTTTATTGGTATTGGGATCAAATTACATCGTTATGTTTATCGGTTGGGAAGGCGTAGGTTTATGCTCTTACCTGTTAATCGGTTTCTGGTATACGAACAGTGCTTATGCTTCAGCAGCTAAAAAAGCTTTCGTAATGAACCGCATCGGCGATTTAGGCTTTTTGTTAGGCGTATTTTTAATCTTCACCACTTTTGGTAGTGTAGAATTTGCTAAAGTTTTCCCTCAGGCGGCTAACATGTTGCCCGGTAATGATACGCTGGTTTTAATTACCATCTTGTTGTTTATTGGTGCATGTGGTAAATCGGCTCAATTGCCTTTGTTTACATGGTTACCAGATGCAATGGCCGGACCAACGCCAGTTTCGGCTTTGATCCACGCAGCAACCATGGTTACAGCTGGTATTTATATGATTGCACGTTCTAGCGTATTGTTCGATCTTGCCCCGCTTACACAGCACATCATTGCCATTGTTGGAGCGGCTACAGCTTTAGTTGCAGCAATTATTGCTTTAACACAGACTGATATTAAAAAAGTGTTGGCTTATTCAACCGTATCGCAATTGGGATATATGTTTTTAGGCCTAGGTGTTGGCGCTTATACGGGTTCGTTTTTCCACGTATTAACCCACGCATTCTTTAAAGCACTATTATTCCTGGGCGCAGGTTCGGTTATCCATGCCATGCACCATGAACAAGATATGCGCCATATGGGCGGATTGAGAAAGAAACTTCCTGTTACTTTCTTAACTATGCTGATCGGTACCATTGCCATTGCAGGTTTACCACCGTTCTCTGGTTTCTTCTCAAAGGATGAAATTTTAGCACATGCTTTCCAGGCTAGTCCGATACTTTGGGGAATTGGGGTTTTAACCGCATTCTTAACTGCATTTTACATGTTCAGAATGATGTTCTTGACTTTCTCTGGCAAATACCGTGGAACACATCACGAAGAAAGCCATGTGCACGAATCGCCAACTGCAATGACCTTGCCTTTAATCATTTTAGCTGTTCTTGCAGCAATTGGTGGAGTAATTAATCTTCCTCATGTTTTTGGTGGAAACGAATGGTTGGCGCATTGGTTATCGGGAGCAGGAGTTGCACAGCATGAGTTGGAATTAAGCCACTCAACTGAATTTTCGCTAATGGGTGTTTCGGTAGCAGCAGCTGTAATAGCTTTATTATATGCTTACACCAGATATGTAAAGGGGGCACGCGTTCCTGTTGCTGATGAAGCACCGCGTTCTGCTTTAGCTAAATTGTCCTACAATAAATTCTACCTCGATGAGATTTATGATTTCCTGATCACTAAACCATTAGATGCACTTTCGAAATTCTTTTATAGGATTATCGATAACAAATTTATCGATGGAATTGTGAACGGACTGGGATGGAGCACAAACGAAGCCAGTAAAGGTATTCGTCTGTTACAAAGTGGAAACGTAGGTTTCTATATATTTATGATGGTATTTGGTATCATCGCATTACTTGCATATACATTTTATTACATATAAAAAGGGTTCAAAATTAAATAATGGAACAACTTTTACTACTTATATTTCTTCCGCTTGTAGGTGCAATTATTACTGCATTTGCTGGTAAGTCGGCTAAAATAGTTTCGACCGTATTTTCGGTTGTTTCTTTGGTTTTGACTTTGGTTATCGCCGGTAATTTCATTCCAAACGCAAGTACCCAGTTTGAGGTTAATTTGCCATGGATTGCAGATTTGGGCATTAATTTCCACGCAGGTATTGATGGCATTAGCATGCTAGTGGTATTGCTAACCAATTTATTGGTGCCGATCATTATTTTATCGAGCTACAACCACCAGTATGAAAATCCAGCTGCGTTTTATGCGTTGATTTTGTTTATGCAATGTGGCTTATTGCTGGTATTTACTGCATTAGATGCGTTCTTGTTCTATATCGGATGGGAAGCAGCACTAATTCCAATCTACTTTATTTGCGCCATCTGGGGAGGAAAAGACCGCATCCGTATCAACATGAAATTTTTCGTGTATACCATTGCAGGTTCGTTATTTATGTTGATGGGTATTATTTACCTATACCTTCAAAACCCAGCACACAATTTTGATATTCAAGCTTTCTACGCTTTAAACTTAGATAGTGCACAACAGGGATGGATTTTCTGGGCTTTCTTTATCGCTTTTGCTATTAAGATGCCAATTTTTCCTTTCCACACCTGGCAGCCTGATACTTATACCGCAGCACCTACACAAGGAACAATGTTGTTGTCGGGTATCATGTTAAAAATGGGTATTTATGGTGTAATTAGATGGTTATTGCCAATTGTTCCGGCAGGCGTTCACGATTGGGGCCAGGTGGCTATTATTTTATCAATCATTGGTATTGTTTACGCTTCACTGATTGCTTTTACACAGAAGGATGCTAAACGTTTGGTAGCTTATTCATCTATTGCTCACGTTGGATTAATATCAGCAGGTATCTTCGCTTTTAACCAGCAAGGTATGCAAGGTGCAATGGTACAGATGTTGAGTCATGGAATTAATGTAGTGGGGCTATTCTTTGTTTTAGATATTATCTTTTCCCGTGTTAAAACCAATAAAATTGAAGAGTTGGGTGGGATTGCGAAAGTAGCACCACGGTTGGCGCTTACTTTTCTGATCATTGTTTTAGGCACGGTAGCTTTGCCGGGAACAAACGGATTTATTGGTGAGTTTTTATTGCTAATGGGCGTTTACAACTACGGCATTTGGGCTGCAGCTATTGCAGGATTAACCATTATCTTTGGTGCGGTTTACATGTTACGCATGTACCAAAATGTAATGTTGGGCGAAACCAACAGCTTAACCATCACTTTTACCGATATTAAAGGGGCCGAAAAATTTGTTCTTTATACTATATGTGCATTAATTATTGTTTTGGGTGTTTATCCGAAGCCAATTTTGCACTTAACAGAGGCATCTGTACAACATTTATTAGAACAGGTAAATCAAAAATTAAACACAGTAAATTAAGCAATGAATATTATTATAACCATTAGTATAACAGCTTTTATAGTGCTTTATGCAGGTTTGTTTAAGGCAAATAAAGCATTACTACCACTTACCGTTGTTGGCTTACTTACTGCACTGGGATTTACTTTTTGTGCATGGAATGGCAATGCTGTTCATTTCGGAATGATGCAGACCGATAACTTCGCTCTGGCATTTTCGGGGATCTGTATTATTGGCACACTTTTAATCTTTTTATTAACACAGAACTATTTCCATGCTAAAAGCGATAACATAGCCGAATATTATACCTTGATTCTTTTCGCACTTGCGGGAATGATCATGATGGTATCGTATAAAAATATGGCCATGTTGTTTGTAGGCTTAGAAATCATGTCGGTGAGTTTATACATTTTGGCTGGTATCCGTAAAAAGGATTTTGCCTCTAATGAAGCCTCTTTAAAATATTTCCTAATGGGTGCTTTTTCAACAGGCTTCCTGTTATTTGGGATCACCTTAATTTATGGCGCTACAGGCTCATTCGATTTAGATAAAATACAAGCTTATCTGGTAAATAGTCAGGCAATTTCTCCAATATTCTATCCGGGTGTTATCCTGATGATGATTGGTTTAAGTTTTAAGGTTGGTGCTGCTCCTTTCCACTTCTGGACCCCGGATGTATACGAAGGCGCCCCTTCTTTAATTACCACTTTCATGAGTACTGTAGTTAAAACTGCAGGCTTTGCTGCTTTTTTAAGATTATTTGCTGGTGCACTTGCTCCACTTCATGATTTTTGGGTTGCACCACTTATGGTAATTGTTTGTTTAACCTTATTTATCGGAAACGTAACTGCGCTGTTCCAAAAGAACTTCAAACGCATGTTGGCATATTCGAGTATTTCGCACGCAGGTTACCTGTTGTTTTCGCTTATTGTGTTAACCAAAAACTCTGAAAATAACGTATTGGTTTATGCAGCGGCTTATACTTTCGCTTCAATTATCGCTTTTGCGGTATTAATATTGGTAAAACAAAAAACGGGTAGTGATAGCTTCGAAAGTTTCAATGGTTTAGCTAAACGTAATCCACTAATAGCATTATGTTTAACAGTAGCTATGCTTTCGTTAGCCGGTATTCCGCTGACAGCTGGTTTTATCGGAAAATATTTAATGTTCCTGAATGTAATGACCGAATATAAAACCTTACTTGTTGCATTTGCGATTTTAAATGCGCTGGTTGGCTTCTATTATTATTTTAGGGTAATTGTAGCCATGTGGTTTAAAGACGGTACAGAAACAGAGCTTTCAGCCCCTGTACAATACAAAGTTGTGTTGTTAGTTTCTGTAGCAATTACATTAGTGTTGGGTATTTATCCTGCAATTATTTTAAACCTGATATAGGTATGCTGTTGTTTAATAATTATTTGTAGTTTTACGAATAATTGAATATGCACGATTTTTGGAATAACCTGCATCAGCTACTTGATCCCGAGAAATTATTGAGGGAGGGTGGTTTCTATCTAGTCGTATTCGTTATCTATGCAGAAACAGGCCTGTTTTTTGGTTTTTTTCTTCCCGGTGATTATTTATTGTTTTTAGCGGGAATGTTTGTGGCAACAGGCAAGCTTGATGTGAACATTGCGGTGCTCTTGGCGGGCTTGTGTTTCGCAGCCATTTCTGGAAATTTTACCGGCTATTGGTTCGGGCGTAAAACTGGCCCCGTATTGTATACCAGAAAAGACAGTTTCTTTTTTAAGAAGAGATATTTAAAAGCCGCAGAGGATTATTATCACAAACAAGGGGCCTTTGCATTAATAATGGGCAGGTTTGTGCCAATTGTTAGAACTTTTGCACCGATTTTTGCAGGAGTTGTAAAATTAGAGTTTAAAAAGTTTGCGTTATACAATGTTGTTGGTGGCGTACTTTGGATCTGCTCCTTAACTTTGCTCGGTTATTTTTTGGGCAGAAGGTTTGAAAAAGAAATTAACGATTATTTATTATATATTATTATTGGCTTTATCCTTATTACAACTATACCATTATTAATTACCTTTGTAAAAAGTAAAGTAGTGAGTGGTCCTGAAGAGGATAAAACAGATTTAAATTAAAAATGGCAAAAGACGATCATCACGCATGGCATAGCGTATCTCCTGGGCACAATGTTCCAGAAATTGTAAACGCAATTATTGAAATTCCAAAAGGATCAAAAGCAAAATACGAAATAGATAAAGAATCAGGTCTGATTAAGTTAGATAGGGTACTTTTTTCATCAGTAATGTACCCGGCAAATTATGGCTTTATTCCGCAAACTTATTGCGATGATAAAGATCCATTAGATATTCTGGTGCTTTGCTCGGTAGATGTTTATCCAATGACATTGATCGAAGCGAAGGTTGTAGGTGTAATGCACATGGTTGATAACGGAGAGCAAGATGATAAAATTATCGCGGTTGCTGCTCATGATATGTCGGTAAACTACATCAACGATTTAGATGAATTACCTCCACACCAAATGAAAGAGATTGTTCGTTTCTTTCAGGATTATAAAGCATTAGAAGATAAAAATGTAACTATCGAACATTTACTTGGTGTTCGTTATGCGCATAAAGTAATTAAAGAAAGCATAGAACTTTATAACACAACATTTAGAGAATTGGCTTAATGGATTTACCCACGGTATGTTTGTTTTTAAATTTTGAGCTAAGTGCAATCCTGCCCACAAACGTAGTTTTGGTTGCTTTACAAGAAC
Organism: Pedobacter sp. 22163; assembly: GCF_052045595.1. NCBI lineage: Bacteria > Pseudomonadati > Bacteroidota > Sphingobacteriia > Sphingobacteriales > Sphingobacteriaceae > Pedobacter > Pedobacter sp. 22163. Next base: position 291,419 of record NZ_JBQEPM010000004.1, read on the forward strand.
CCGATACCACTTCTGTAGGCTGGCGATTATTCTTTGCATTATTTTTGGTGTTACTTAACGGATTTTTTGTTGCAGCAGAGTTTGCAATTGTAAAGGTCCGGGCATCACAGATTGAAATTAAAGCAAAAACAGGCAGCCGTGTTGGCAAAATGGCCAAAGGGATTATTCATAATCTTGATGGATATTTAGCCGCCACACAGCTAGGTATAACGCTTGCATCACTTGGCTTAGGTTGGGTAGGTGAAGGCGTTATGCATACCATTTTCAAAAACCTTTTCGATAGTTTGGAGTGGGGATTGAGCGATGCTTCCATCCATACTGCATCTACAATTGTTGCCTTCTCGTTGATCACGATTATGCACATTGTATTTGGTGAATTAGCACCAAAATCTTTTGCTATCCAGCGACCTGTAGCAACAACTTTATTTGTTTCTGTACCATTACAGATATTTTATGTGGTATTTAGACCATTCATCTGGACATTAAACAGTCTTGCTGCGATTATCCTTAAACCATTCGGGATCGACACTTCAAGTGGACATGAATCGCTTCATAGTACCGAAGAACTTCAGTATTTATTAGACCAGGGTAAAGAAAGCGGCGCATTGGATAATAACGAACATGAGCTGATTAAAAACGTATTCGATTTTAATGAGCGAGTGGTGAAAAATATCATGGTGCCCCGCACCAAGATTTCGGGTATTGAATTAACTTCTCCAAAAGAAGAAGTGATTGATACGATTATTAAGGAGGGGTATTCACGTTTACCCGTTTACGATGAGATTATGGATAAAATTGTAGGGATTATCCATGCAAAAGATATTTTACCATTGGTAGCAGCGGGTAATCAGCACTGGACATTAAACGATATCATCAGAAAACCATACTTCGTCACAGAAACCAAGAAAATTAACGATCTGATGAGTGAGCTGCAAAGTAACCGCATACAGATTGCTATTGTATTAGATGAATTTGGAGGTACAGCGGGCATGGTTACCTTAGAAGATATTGTTGAAGAGCTTGTTGGAGAAATCCAGGATGAATACGATGAAGAAAAACCACTGGTAGAAAAAGTGTCTGACAATGAGTTTATCGTAAATGCATTCGCTACTGTATATGATGTAAATGAACATTTACCTCACGATTTACCGGAGGATGAAGATTTCGATACCATAGGTGGTTTGGTTTCTCATGTTTTTGAACGTATCCCTGAGGTAGGCGAAAGCAACGAATCATATGGATATCTGTTTACCATCCTTAAAAAAACAGAGCAGAATATCGAAACAATCAAGTTAGAATTGGTGATCAATAAAGCAGATATGGTTGATAATCATTAATTTCAACAATGCATATTTTTTATACACCAGACATCACCCAAAATACTTATACGCTTAACGAAGAAGAGAGCAAACATTGCGTTAGGGTGCTTCGCCTTACCATAGGCTCGATCGTTAACCTGGTTGATGGGAAAGGTGGCTTTTACACTGCTGAAATCACTTCTGATAATCCGAAAAAAGTCTCCTTATCCATTTTAAATGTAGAAACGGAGTTTCATAAAAGAAATCATTACCTGCATATTGCTGTTGCGCCGACTAAAAATATCGACCGCATCGAATGGTTTTTAGAAAAAGCTACAGAGCTGGGTATTGATGAAATTACTCCAATAATTACAGATCGATCGGAGCGCAGGGTAGTTAAAGAAGACCGCCTCAACAAAGTGATTACTTCTGCTGTTAAGCAATCGATAAAAGCCTATCATCCAAAATTAAATGATGCCATTTCTTTTGATACTTTTTTAAAAGAACCATTTGATGGTGATAAATTAATCGCACATTGTATCGATAACGGGGAGAAACAATATATATCCAAACTAGTAACTCCACATCAAAAATATTTAATTCTTATTGGTCCTGAAGGAGATTTCACACCTGATGAAGTTAATTTAGCTTTGAACAAAGGCTTTAAAGCATTAACTTTAGGTGATAACAGATTGCGCACAGAAACGGCCGCATTATCTGTTTGTTTTGAAATCAATTACCTTAACCGATAATCAATTTGAAGTTTTCAGTTTTCAGTTTTCAGTTTTCCAGGTTTCAGCTTTGGTCTTTCAGCTTTAGTCTTTTAGCTTTTAGCTCAATGTTTTTTGCTTTTATTCCACCAACCTACCGCATGGCCAAATTAAAGTATAACGGTGGTGGCGACTGGTATGCAGATAGGACGGCCTTACCCAATTTAATTGCCTACTGCAATGCCAATTTGAAGACTAATTTTTATGCTGAAGAAAGTATTGTAGAAGTAGGCTCGAAAGAAATATTCAATTATCCATTTGTTTACATGACTGGCCACGGAAACGTAGTTTTTAATGATCAGGAAATTAAAAACTTAAGGCAGTACCTTACAGGCGGTGGTTTTCTTCATATAGATGATAATTATGGATTGGATAAATTTATCCGCCCGCAGATGAAAAAGGTATTCCCGGAATTGAGTTTTGTCGAATTGCCTGCCAATCACGCATTATATAACCAGAAATTTAAGTTCCCGGGAGGTTTGCCAAAAATCCACGAGCATGATAATAAAAGACCTCAGGGATTTGCATTGATTTATAAAGGTAGAGTCGTGTGCTATTACACCTTTGAGTGCGATTTAGGGAATGGTTGGGAGGATTTCGGTACCTATCCTGAAGATACACAAGAAACGAGGACTAAGGCGCTTAAAATGGGTGCGAATTTGGTTCAGTATGCTTTAACCCAATAACCAAATGTATAAAGTAAAAGTAAACGATCAGTTTTTATTCGAGGTTGAAAATAAGGATTCGTCTTTTTTGGTAAACGGAGAACCTATCCAGTTCGATCTGAGTTCCATTGGGAATAATAATACGCATGTTTTATACCAGAATAAATCGTTTAATACAGAGCTGGTTGAGCTGAACAAAGCAGATAAAACCTGTAAAATAAAGGTTAACGGTAATATTTATCAGATTAGCATCGAAGATCAGTTTGATGTTTTGTTAAAACAGCTGGGGCTGGATAGTTTAACCGCTAACAAAGTTTCAGAAATTAAAGCACCGATGCCTGGTTTGGTACTAAAGGTTTTGGTTGAAGAGAACACTGAGGTAAAGAAAGGGGATAACCTATTGGTGCTGGAAGCGATGAAAATGGAAAACATTTTGAAATCATCAACCGATGGTGTGATAAAGAAAGTTTTGATTAAGCAGGGCGATAAGGTAGAGAAGAACCAGATCTTGATTCAGTTTAAGTAATTTTTGCCTCGAGGTACGTCATTTCGAGCGGAGTGAAACGAAGTCGAGAAATCTGTCTAGATAGATCTCTCCGTTCCACTGCGTTACAGTCGAGATGACGAGTTTCATTTAAATTATTCGAAATGGACTACAAAATTTAAAGCATAAAAAAGTCCCGATTTAATGTCGGGACTTTTCTTTTTTATTTACCTCTACTTACCCTATAAGGTTTTTGAGGAGGGTTTTTAAAACTTCTTTTACCTGCAGTACTAATTTCTGGAGCGCCTAGCATAGTCATGGCACAACGGAAGCCAACTTCTGCTGATGATTCATCTTGTTGCATAAAACGGCGTGTTGCCGGGTTTAACCAGTAAGCCATATCATTCCAGGAACCACCTTTATAAACTCTGGATTTATCGTTTACAAGCGTTACACCTTCTTCATTTAATAAAGTGTTTTGTCTATCACGATAACCTCTTTGATCGGCCTGATAACTGGTTGATGCTACTGGAGATTGTGGATCAGTCGATTTTGAAATCGAATCAGAACGTTTCGCCTGTGCCTGTTTTTCTGCCCAGGTTTGTTTTCTTCCAGCGTAAGCATTTTCCTTAATCGGATTACCATATTTATCTAATGCAATTTTTCCGCTTTGCGAATCCTCTAGTTTTTTATTGGTGAAATAATTACCACGATAAGGGTTAAATGCATCTGCGTCACTAAATGTAGCCGTTCTGTATACATCATTAACCCACTCATTAACGTTTCCTGCCATATTATATAAGCCGAAGTCGTTCGGTGTATATTGAATAACCGGAACAGTTAAATCTCCTTTATCATTTAATGAACCACCAACACCCATATAATCGCCAGGTGCTCTTTTAAAGTTGGCCTGAATCATACCTCTGGTTTTCTTTTTGGCTGAACTAACACCTAAACCATTCCAAGGATAGATTTTATTCTGATTGATGTTCTCGTATTCCGTATTGCCAATTAAACCTAAAGCAGCATATTCCCATTCAGCTTCTGTTGGTAAACGATAAGGTTGCATAATTACACCATCTTCTAATGTAGCAGTTCTTCTAGGCTGATTGTTTTTGCCTCCGGTAGTTGCGGCTGCTGTTCCCCCAGCAGTTGATGTAGCTGCACCAGATTTGGTATTGTAATCAATAGGTGCATTTTTACCTATGTCATTGTATTGGTTGTTTAAATAAGCATCTGTATTATAAGGTTTATCTGGTTTCGGTGCTGCTGCTGCCGTAGTAGCCGTGTTTCCCTTTCCGTTCCCAGCGAGCGTTTTATAATCAGTTAAGATTCCTTTTTCACGTAAAATGAATTCGTTTGCCCTGGATGTTCTCCATTCGCAATAGCGGGAAGCTTGCTCCCATGAAACGCCTACTACAGGGTAATCACGATAAGCCGGATGCCTTAAATAATTGTCTACATAAGGTTCGTTATATGATAATGCCTGACGCCAAACCAAAGTGTCGGGAAGTTCATTGTAATAATATTCACGGTCTTCAGGAAAGTTATATCTGATCCAGTGTAAGTATTCTAACCAATCGGTATTAGATACTTCAGTTTCATCCATATAAAATGACGGAACTGTAACCTGTCTTTTATAGTTGTAGATACTTGGTTCAACACCCGGTACTTCGATGGCACTACCACCAACAACTAAAACTCCACCTTCAATTGGAATTAAGCCAGGCCCTGGAGCTCTCTTGTATTGAGTAGCTACAGCAAAAGCACCAGATTGGTTGTTTTTGCTTTTCCTATCGGCATAAGGAATACCCGTTTTGCTAGAACTGTTCCCTCCTTTTGAGCTACAGCTCGTAAGTAGGGCAGCTAATGACAAACAAGTAAAAGAATATAGTAACAGTTTTTTCATATAGTTCGTTGGGAAAATCGTCCCTATAGGGATTCAACCGATAAAATTAAACAATTTTAAATGAATATATAAATAATGTGATAATAAAATATCGATTATATTTTTGAGTGATAACGTATTATTTTAAAGCGTATTGTGTCTACCTACTTTTTCAGTTAAATTTAGGTTAAATAATTATAAATAAGCATGATAAAAAGAAAGATAGGTGATCGAGAAGTGCTGTTAGAAAACCATTTACCCAATAGGAGGAATCACTTTTACTACGGCTAAGGTCATCTCCATATTAATTTTTTATGTTTTTAGCGACTACTTAAACACGCATATATAAAAAGAGTATTATTATGGTTTATAGAGATTGCAATAAATTAACCATATTTGATTTAAAGATTATTAAGTTGACAAATCGAACTAATAATTTTTTTATAGAAAAAAGAAAACAGCTCAATTATGATGCTAAATGGTTATTAGTTATGTGTTTAGGTTTTTTACAGTCACACCTGTATGTAAAAATCGTAGGTTTAATTAGTAAATAATCATAGAATTCGTAATTTGGTGAAATATAAATTTTGGTTTTACGTTACTGATATATTCTCCAGTTATTACTAAATACCAAGATCTAAAATTACGTACCTTTAAAGGATGAATTTCAAGTACATCAGTAAACTTGCTTTTTCTGCACTCTCAATGGCCTTGGTGTTTGGTAAAACAAATGCTCAGGTAACCATAGGCAATACACAAACAAATGGTAGCGAGGCAAACAATATTGTAACAGCAGTTCCATTTCTGCTCATTACGCCCGATGCCCGTGCCGGTGCAATGGGGGATGCTGGCGTTGCCGTTCCTGGTGATGTAAATTCAGCCAGTATTAATGCTTCTAAACTTGCATTTTTAGATAAACCTTACGGATTTTCTGTTTCTTATAGCCCATGGTTAAAAAGTTTAGTACCTGATATTAATCTTGCTTATTTAAGTGGCTTTTATAAATTGGATGATCGTAATACCATTGGTGCCTCATTAAGGTATTTTTCTTTAGGCTCTATTCAGCTTACCGACATCAACCAACAAGACCTGGGAATTTCCAATCCGAATGAATTGGCTTTTGATGTTTCTTTTGCCCGTAATTTTGGTGAAGAATTTTCATTGGGAACGTCATTAAGGTATATTTATTCAAATTTAGCCTCAGGTCAATTTTCATCATCAGGGCAGGTTCGTAGCGGAAATGCAGTAGCTGTAGATGTGTCGGGCCTATACAAAACAACAACTACAATGTTTGGCAGGCAGACTGTTCTCTCTGCAGGCGCTAATATTTCGAACATTGGAACAAAAATGAGCTATTCTGACGGTGGAGAAAATTTCTTTTTACCTACCAATTTTAAAATAGGAGGCGCGTCTACAATCACTGTAGACGATTTCAGCACCTTAACTTTTGCCCTTGATTTTAATAAGTTGCTGGTGCCAACGCAGCCGATATACGATTCGAACAATAACATTGTGAGCGGAAAAAACCCTAACCGTTCAGTACCTGCCGGAATTTTTGGTTCGTTTAGTGATGCCCCAGGTGGTTTTAGTGAAGAATTAAAGGAGGTTGGAATTTCAACAGGCTTAGAATATTGGTATAACCAACAGTTTGCAGTAAGAGCAGGTTACAACTACCAAAGCCCAATGAAAGGTGATAGCCGTTACTTTACCTTGGGCCTTGGATTAAAATACAACGTTTTTAATATAGATTTTTCTTATTTAATTGCAAATGCACAAACAAGTCCACTTGCAAATACCTTACGTTTTGGTCTATTGTTTAACTTTGGAGACAAAAAGATTGTTAAAAAGTAATTTTAAGCTATCAGTTTAAAATTAACCGATTAACCTGTTTAAACAATTAACCTAAATACCCATGAAAATTAGAGTAGGTTTCGGATTCGATGTACATCAGTTAAAAGATCAGCATCCTTTTGTTGTTGGTGGAGTTACATTAGATCATCATAAAGGTGCTTTTGGGCATTCGGATGCCGATGTTTTGCTTCACGCCATCTGCGATGCGCTTTTAGGGGCAGCCAACCTTCGCGATATTGGTTTCCATTTCAAGAATACAGATGATAGGTGGAAAGGCATCAGTAGCCTCGTTTTATTGAAGGAGACGGTTAAATTGCTGGTCGAAAAAGGATGGCAAATTGGCAATATTGATGCGATGCTTTGTTTGGAAGCACCAAAAATTAACCCTCATATTCCTGCTATGCAGCAAAATATTGCTGAAGCCATTGGAATTTCTACTGAGGATATTTCGATAAAAGCCACTACCAATGAGCAAATGGGATTCATTGGCAGGGAAGAAGGTGTTGTTTCTTATGCCGTTTGCCTGATAGAAAAACCTTAATCCTACTAGAATTTTCGGGCGGTTAAGTAAGAAATCGGTAAGCCTATGCAAAAAATCAGAATTACCACATTTAAAATCGCCCGTTCGTAATGAAACGGTGCTGCAGGTATTTTGGTTAATGGAACAATCAGGAGGGTCATGATCATCCAAACGATAATGCCATATAGTATTCCTGAAAGGATGATATTCTTTCGTAAAACAGGTGTTTTTATTGATGCAATAGTAAAAATCAGGGTGAAGCAAAAAGCAATAAGGTAGTGAAATGCTAGTCCTATAAAAGCTGTTTTAATACCTCCTGCGAAAGCTTCTGGTCCCATAATGGCACTGGCGATATATTGAAATACCCCCATAAAATTCATCTTTCCTAAAAATATAACTGCAGCCAATCCATCTAATGTTCCGGCAATAAGTGCAATCAATAAAACCTGTTTAAAGGAAAATGGAGTTTGGTTAGCGTTTTCCATAAACAATAATAATGTTTTTTTAAATAGCTTGTTATGAATTGTTTACGTTTAATAATATTAAATTTTGATTCGGAGCTGTCACATTGAGCTTTTCGGAATGCTTTACATTGCATTTTAGCCAGCCCTTCGACAAGCCACCATTGACAGATTCCAATATAAGGGTCGTCATTGCGAGGAGGAACGACAAAGCAATCTTTTATGCTAGTGTGATTTTGCAATAAAGATTGCTTCGTCGGCTGAAAAAACCTTCTAGCAATGACGATATCTTGATGAGAAGAATTACGCCAACTGCTCTTTAACGTTTCCTGTCCGCTTTAACGTTCCCCAGGTTTCCAGTTCACCTTTTATGGCTTTTCTGAACGAACGGAATAGTACAATATACATTAATTGTCGCCAGAAAAACCGCTGTGGGAATATGTAAAGTAATTTGGTGTATTTTTCTTTTTCCATGCGGAAGGCGATAGCAGCAAAAATCATATCTACAACAATAAAGATAATATAATAGAAAAGTACCTGACCAAAACCGTTATGCAAGCTTAAAATTCCGGAAAATCCGGTCAGGGTCAAATTATTTATGGCACTTAATGAAAATAGACCGCTAATTAACGAGATGAACATAAAAAGATCGGCAAGTGGAGAAAATAGCGGCAAAATGATCTGATAGATCAAGATATTCGGCATTCCTACCATTCCAAAGTAGCCGTATTTCTTGTTTAGCAGTGTTTTTCTGTTTTTCCAGAAACTTTGCATTACCCCAAAACTCCAGCGGAAACGTTGTTTAAGCAACATATTCACTGTTTCTGGCGCTTCGGTATAAGCAATTGCAGTATCACAATTTTTTATGCGGTACCCTGCTTTCAAAATCCGCATAGTTAAATCGCAGTCTTCTGCAAGTGTATCAATGGTAAACCCGCCGATTTCTAAAATTACATTTTTTCTGAAAGCACCTATTGCTCCGGGCACAACAGTAATTGTATTTAATAAGTCGAAAGCACGCCTATCCATATTCTGTGCAGTGATATATTCAATAGACTGCCATTTGGTAATGATATTGTTGGCATTCCCAACTTTCACAGTACCAGCTACTGCCGCAATTTGGTCACTATAAAAATAGCGCATCAGTTGAGTAACAGCGTCATCTTTTAGCTGTGTATCGGCATCTATACAGACCACAAATTCTGAAGTTGCTTTTGATATGCCATAATTTAGTGCAGATGCTTTGCCTCCATTTGCTTTACGGAAAACTTTTACTTGAGGGTGGTTGCCAAAGTGTTCGTTAATGATTTCGAAGGTTTTATCTTTTGAACCATCATCAACAAAAATCAGTTCAAAATCGGGATAGGTGGTTTTTAAAAGACTATTAATGGTTTGTACAGCAGTAATTTCTTCATTGTAAGCCGGAATGATAATACTCACTTTTTCTGAAGGATCTACTATCAATTTGCTGACATTCTGTTTCGCTCTTTTTCGCTGTCTGATGGCCAAATAGGCAATAAATATGGTTCTTAAGATAGCAAGTACAATCGCTACAGAGAATACGGTGTTTAAAATCATGTTTCCATAGTAAAAGAAATTGATGAAAAAGTAATCACCGGAACCAGAAAAACCACTATTTGCCATAGATTTGACCGCAGGCATTAGTTCTGATCTTTTTTTGCCCATTAAATCGCCGACCGTAGTAAAGGTATACCCTTTGGCTTTGAAGAATTTTATAATCCTTGGTAAAGCGGCAACGGTAGCTTCACGGTTTCCACCAGCATCATGTAATAAAAGGATATTACCGTTGTCTTGCTGTTTCACTACTTCGTTAAAAATCTGATCTGCAGTTTTGCCTGGCTGCCAATCTTCAGGATCTATATATTCCCCGATATTGATGTAATTTTCTTTACGGCTCTGTGCAACAGGCAGAATTTCTGAAATATTTTGGGGTTCGGCATCTGCATTAAATGGTGCACGGAACAGGATTGTGCTGTGACCGGTAACCGCTTCAATTAACCTACGGGTGGCATTTAGTTCGAATTTTACCCGTCGTGGCCCAATGGCCGACATATCAGGATGGAAGAAAGTATGGTTTCCAATTTCATAACCATCATTATATTCCTGTCTTAACAATTCCATGTTCTGTTCAGCCATAATGCCAACCACAAAGAAACAGCCTGGTACTTTTTCCCGTTTCAAAATATTTAACACCTGCGGTGTATAAACCGGGTCTGGCCCGTCATCAAAGGTTAAGGCGATTTTCTTATCGGCCTCTCCAAACCTTTTAATTACATATTGCTCTGGAAGTCTGATGTATTTTTGATCGGCAATGGAAAAGTTATCTTTGTTTAAAGTGAACTTAACACTACCGGGTGTAGGGGTAGAAATCAGGTCCAGAATTTCACCATCGCCCAAATATGAGATTCCACCCATATTTAATGACGCAATTTTGCGTAAATCGAAAGGTTTTTTCTTTAGCGTATCCAAACTAAGGTCATTAGAAATAAACGACCATAAACGTTTGTCTTCCGAACCTAAACGCCATAAGGCTACGCCGGCAATATCCCAATCATCAGCCTTGCGGATTAAATTAAAATAGGTTGCCGCATCAGTAAAATAAACTTCATGTTTAATTCCACTGCCATCGTTGTAAGTGTAGTTTAAATTGGCTGAAGCAGGATTGTAGTTTATTTTGCTTTTATAATTAACCGCCATTGTCATCGCCTGTTCGTAAGTAACCGGTTGCCCAATGCTATTTTTTGGCCAGTCGTAACCGTAGCAAGCTAAGGCAAGGATTACTTTGCTGGCATCAACCTTACTGCAAATATCATCAAGCTTTTCTTCTACCCATTCCTGATGGGAAATATCGCCTGCGTTACTTTGTTCGGTATGCTGATCATACGCCATTAATACAAGGTAGTCATTATACTTTTGAAGGATTTCTGGCTTATAATCGTCATTTTCGGGTGAAATATCCTGAGAAACAATCAGTTTTTCTGCGTGAAACTGAGTGTATAGATTTTTCATAAAAGCGTTAAAACTATCGCTATTTTGGAGGTTGAGCTCTTCGAAATCTATATTAATTCCACTATAACCGTATTTTTTGGTAATCGCTATAAGATCATAGATCAATTTTTGCTGGGCAGATTGATCGTTTAATAATCTTCTTACTGCTGCGCCATCCCAATGATCTTTATTGTAATTTGAAACCACCGCAATAGCCGATTTTTTGCCAGCATGTATTACTTTTAATGCCGCAGTATCTACTTTATTTACAATAGAATCGCCATTTAAAAAGAACGATTCTGTAGCCACCATATCCAAATGGCTAATGTTGCGCTTTAAATCTGATATTGATGATTCTTTACTTGCTGCCCAGCTTACATAAAAGGCCATGTTGATGCGCTTGCTGTTACCACGATGGCTTAAAATGCGGTATTCGCGATCTTTTTTGATCTTTTGCAGTTTAGATTTTTCGATGGTGAAATCCTTATACTGCTGCGATTTTTTTAACTTCTCTAATTGTTTTTGTGTTAACGGTGTATTTGTGTTGATAAAAGGCAAATTAGGTGCCTGTACTGAAGACAATGTGTACACTACACAGATGATTGCGATAATGAAGACTAAAAAAAACGTACGGCTTACCCATGTAAATGTATGCCAGCGTCTTTTGGTCTCAGTTTGAAATATTTGTTTTCCGGACATTTTTCTGTTCTGATTTATTAATCAAATGTCACTAACGAATATGAAGATTGGATGAATGATTAATGGGAGAGTGGTTGAGCTGATTGATCGATATTCCTGTTTTAAGATGCTGATTTACTTACTGTTCATCGATGCATAAGTGGTGTTCCCGGATCTTTTCATCATTAAGAAGTTAAGGTAGTTAAAGGTTTTCTTGCGTAAATTAAGATATGCGCTTCGTCCTCCTGAACTTGTTTCAGGATCTTTTAGTTTTGTTTATCTAGCAAGAGGATGTTTTCGGCTGGGTTGCCCTGTATATGCGGGTACAAAAAAAGCCGACAAATTTTATAAAAAATGCCGGCTCAAAAATATAATTTATTTAAACTTCTTTACTCCTCTAAATAACCGAACCTACCTTGGTTGTAATCTTCAATTGCCTGATGGATTTCGGCTTCAGTATTCATTAAAAACGGGCCGTACTGAACAATTGGCTCATCTATAGGTTCTCCACTTAAAATCAAAACCACGCTATTTTCTAGCGCTTCGATCTTAATCTCTTCACCTTTGTTTTTGAAGTGGATAAAATCATCTACGGATGCGGTTTCGGACCCATTAATTTTGATTGAACCTTCAATCACCATAAATCCGGTGTTAAAATGCTCAGGAAAGTTAAAAGTAGCTCCACCACCTTTATTTAGTCTGGCATTATAGAGTTCTATGGGGGTAAAGGTATTTGCGTTGCCTTTTATATCCCGATAGTTACCAGCAATGATCTCGATTTTTCCTCCATTTTCGGGAAGATCAAAATGAGCCATATCAGCCTGCTTAACTGCCTGATATCTTGGTTTACCCATTTTATCTTTAGCAGGTAGGTTAATCCAAAGCTGAACCATTTGAAAAGGACCACCAGCTAAGCTGTAGTTCGCTTCGTGATATTCTTTATGTAGTATACCACTTGCAGCAGTCATCCATTGTACATCGCCGGGGTAAATCACACCGCTGTTTCCAGAGCTATCGTGATGGGCAACCGCACCATGATAGGCAATAGTTACCGTTTCGAAGCCCCGATGTGGATGTACGCCAACTCCCCTGGGTTCTTTCCTGGCAGAAAATTCGATTTTTGAGCCATAATCCATTAAGAAAAACGGACTCATGTTGATTTTATATCCACTTGGGAAAAAATTGTGTACCCTAAAGCCATCGCCAACCATATGTGGTGCTGGCGCTTTTAGTACTTTTTCTATTTGTTTTGTTTCCATTACCTTTTATAGTTAGATAAGGCATGGGGCTAAGCGCATAGTGCCGCCATACGCTTAGCTCTACGCACTATGCTTGTTTCACAAACTGTAATTCGCCTAAAATGCGAACTTCTTCACTTACCATTACGCCACCGGTTTCTAATGCTGCGTTCCAGGTTAAACCGAATTCTGAGCGGTTAATTTTTCCACTTAAAGTAAATCCTGCTTTGGTATTTCCCCATGGATCGGTAGCAATGCCACCAAATTCTGCAGTTAATTTAACCGGTTTGGTTTCACCTTTAATGGTTAAGTCACCTTTAACAGTATAATCGCTGCCGTCTTTTTCTACTGAATTAGATTTAAATTCGATGTGTGCAAATTTTTCAGCATCGAAGAAATCTCCGCTCTTTAAGTGATTGTCGCGATCTGTATTTCCGGTATCGATTGAACCGATATCACCTTTGAAAGAAATTTCTGCATTTTCAAATTGATCACCTTCAGATGATAATTCTGCTGAGAAAGATTTTAAACTACCAGTTACAGTAGTAATCATTAAGTGTTTTACTTTAAATTGTAATTCGCTGTGGGTTGGATCTAATGTCCATTTTGTAGTTGCCATATCTTTTGTTTTTTGAGATGTTTAATATTTACAACACAAAAGTACAGCGCAGGTTTTTACTACAGATTGATGTATGGTAAGAAAGGGAATTAATTGAATGAGAGAAGGATAGATTGATTGAATGAAAGAATGATTGAATGTTGTAAAGTTTTAATGTCAGATTTGAATAAGCCCTTCACTCATTCAAAATTCACTCACTCACTATTCAGTCTATGGCCTGAAATGTTTATTGGCCAGTTCTTTTCTCACACGACTTAACGATTCAGGAGTAATGCCCAGATAAGAGGCAATCATCCATTGTGGTACGCGGAGGGTAAGGTTAGGATAGAGTTTTATAAAATCGAGGTATCTTTCTTCAGCAGTTGCACTTAATAACATATTGATCCTTTTCTGCATAAAGCGGATCGAATTGTTGAGCAGTTTAATTTGCATGGGTTGCAAACATGGTACTTGCCTGGCGGCTTCTTCCATGAAATTGTTGGGCATTAATACGGCTTCGGTTGCTTCGATGGCATCGATAAAAAATATTGACGGCTCATTATTCATATTATTGCGATCAGAAACCAGCCAGTTTTCGGGGGCGAACTGAAGGATGTGTTCTTTGCCTTTCGCATCAATTGAGTACGCGCGTAATAAACCTTTGCCTACAAAATACCCGTGTTTAAAATTATCCCCTGTATATTGAACTATTTCGTTTTTCTCGAATTTTTTAACCTTTAAAACAGATGATATGCTTTCGAACTGTTCATCAGTTATTTCTATTTTTTCCTGTAAGTATTTCTGGAACTGATGAATCATAAAGGCGGAATGTTATTTTTTTACGGGCTTAATATCGGAAAAATCTACACCACATTTACAATTACCACCACATCCATCTTTTTTTACCTGTAAAGATTTAAAAACCAAACGGCCAACATATACCAATGCTACCGCAAAAAGTAAAAAGACTAAAATCGTTTGAACATCCATAATGCAAATATAAAGGGTTTTAAGGGGAAGGTGTTCAGTTAAATGTAAATTATTGAAGTACGGTTTTACCACAGAGAGAACAGCGTTTTACACCGAGGACATTTAATACATTTTTTGCCACGGAAGCACTGAGAACACGGAAAAATTATTTCTCTGTGTACCTCTGTGCCTTTTTCTTCGTGATCCCGGTGGTTAGTCTTCGACTTCGCTCAGACTGACAAGGATACTTATTTTGTGTTCTCTGCGTCTTGTCTTCGTGAGCTTTGCGGTTAAAAAAGTTATTCCTCCATAAAACCTATAGTACCACCAACCCAATCGAAATCGGCGTTGTAGCGTACGCCAATCATTTTTCCTTTACTTAACCTGGCCAGATTAATGCAAAGCTGAGGCTCACCGCCATCAGGCCATAAATACATCATCCTGATTTCAGCCTTTACGCCACCATCAGGTGCCTGTACAGCTGGTTCGTAATTTACTTTTCTTTGTAAAATCCAGTTTTCGGGATCTTTTATATTGGTGACGTCCGTTTCGCTTACATCTATAATTACGCCCATACCAGCGAAAGAGAATAATGGTTTAAGTACATAGTTTTCTAAATCTTTTGGAATAACCTTTACCTCGTTCAAGAAACGTGTTTCGGGCACAAATTCGCTTTTTAAGAAAGGCATGGTGTATTTACTGATGCGGTAAAACCAGTTAGGGTGCGTTACCCACTCCACATCCAGTTCTTCACGCGGATCGAAACTGTTTTTAAAAATCTCCGTATTGTTCGCTACTTCATCAAATATCAGGCGGTTATAAATTCTTTTCAACTGGATCTTTTTGCCATCTTCTTCGTAAAAGAGTTGTTTACCTACTTTTTTGATGTCTTCCAGGGCCAAAATTTTAATACCCAGCATTTTTTGGGTCACAAAAAAATCAATGGCCGTTTTTTGGTTAGGTGCATCTACATCCATCAGTGCTACTTCTTCTGGCTGGTGGGAGCCAATAATGACTTCTTTAAGCAGCTTGATGTACGCTTCTTCGTTAAAGCCGTTTAAGAAATGATTCACAGAACTGTCGATCTCAAAACCAGCCTGAAACGTTTTTGCCAAATGATGCTGAAAGCCATACAAGGAAGGAAATCCCTGCATTTCGATTAGCATGGGTGTAAGTTCTCCGGCTTGATTTTTACAAATACCATAATCGAAGGTTAAAAAGTGGGGCTGTTCATTTTCATTAGGCACATTCCAGTTTAAGGGGATTGCCTTTTGAGTAAGCGTTTTAAAATTGGGTTGCTTAATCAGGTTTATAATTTCTTCTCCTGCCACAATCAATTTTTCTTTCAATGCTTTCGGAATAAATACCGGCGTTTCTGCGACCCTGAAAGGAATTTCGGGATAGCCATTTTGCAGTTTAGCGATGAAGGTTTTGTATTTCTCTTCTGTAAATTGCTGGTTGTATTTTTGGCGTTGAGCAGGTATCATAAGTTTATATATTTTTCGTCATTGCTAAAGAGAAAGCGTCATTTCGACTAAAGCATCGCGGAATGGAGAAATCTCTGACTTGTTTTATGAAAGATTTCTCCACTACGGTCGAAATGACGATTTAACGTAATAATGACCTCTTATTTTTATACTTCCTGCAAATCCCCAATTGCTTTTTGTAAGAAATTAGGTAAAATAACACTTTGCGTGAGCACAATCCTTGCCGGATCGTCTAAACTATTTAACATATCCAGGTATTTTTGTTCCCCGTGCATATCAACAATTGCTTTTTTCTTTTCTTCCTGAAGTAAGTACATTTTCATGCCTACCGGATCAGCTTCTGGATGGAATTGTGTACCAATGATTTCATCGGAAAAGCGGATCGACATCATACAGCGTTCTAAATCGACATGTTTACGTTCTTTTTCGATGGCCAATAATTTTGCGCCTTTTTTCTCGAAAGAAGCAAAATCTGGCTCGATCACTTGCCAATCTCTGCTGTCGACCGAAAAGAAAGGGTTGGTAATACCATTAAAAATTTCATCTTTTTCTCCATCTTCAGTCAAGGTAATCGGGAAAATGCCAAAAGCATTCGACCGTCTTTCAGTTACGTTGCCCAATTCATATTTTCTACAAGCCAATTGGAAAGAATGGCAGATTAAAAAAGCATACTTTTTTCGTTCGTCGTTTTTATGGTTAAAAGCTTCTATCTGATCTAAGAGATTAAAGAAATCATTTTCCCATTGTTCGCCCTTACTTTCAATCGGGCTCCCTGGGCCACCACTAGAAATATAAGCATCATAACCGATGCCTGGTATTTCTCCTTTTTGCCTTAAATCAAATATATCAAAGGTTAAATCGATATTGTTATCGTTTTTAAAACGGGATAAAATTTCCTGAATTCCCCGCATACCCTGATTAGGTGCACCGTTATTCATGTCAATAACGGCCACCTTTAAGCTACTTTTATCCATTATAAAATTACTTTGCGCCTATAAGTGTTTGAGTAGTAATGTAATCTACCACCGCCTCAAAGTTACCAGTTTGTTGGTAAACTGCCAACTGCCGGTCTGCGCCTGTACCGTGCTCCAATATTTTATGCACATAATTAATGTCGTCACGGCAGCCTAAATCATCCACCACATCGTCTACAAAATCCAATAATTCTAAAATAAGGTTGCGGCAGTTTACTTCCATTTCTTTCCCGAAATCGATTAAATTTCCATCAATTCCATAACGGGCAGCACGCCATTTATTTTCGTTAATTAGTGCTCTCGAATAGCTGATAAACTCCATGTTCTGCAAACGCAGTTTGTACAGCTTGGCGCACAAAGCCTGAAATAATGCGGTAAAAGCCATCGTTTCATCAATCAGCATCGGGCAATCGCAAATGCGGAACTCAACGGTGTCGAAAAACGGATGCACACGGATATCCCACCAAATTTTCTTCGCATTATCCATGCAATTGGTTTTGATGAGCAGTTTTACATAATTATCGTAATCCTCGATGCTATTAAAAATATCGGGAATGCCTGTGCGTGGAAATTTGTCGAAAATTTTTGTACGGAAAGATTTGTAACCGGTATTCCGCGATTCCCAGAATGGAGAATTGGTAGATAAGGCAAAAACATGGGGCAGAAAATACCTCACCTGGTTGGCAATATGAATGGCCAGCTCACGCGATTGGAAACCTACGTGTACGTGCAGGCCAAAAATGAGGTTAGAACGTGCAGCTTCCTGTAGTTCGTTCACAATTTCATTATAGCGGGGATGTTCTGTAATTAACTGTTTTTCCCAATGCGAAAAGGGGTGGGTACCAGCAGCTCCAATCCTTAAGCCTTGCTCCCCGGCGAGTTGTGAAACGGTATAACGCAGTTGGGAAATTTCTTTACGTGCTTCTGTGGTCGTTTTACAAATGCCCGTTCCAACTTCTACCACGGCCTGGTGCATTTCTGCCTTAACCTGGTCTTTGTGGATTTTTTGTGCGGCTTCCACAATTTTTTGGTCGTGAGAAGTAAGCTCTCTGGTAACGGGATCAATTACCATGTATTCTTCTTCTATGCCCAGCGTAAACTCGTTCATCCTTGTATTGATTAAAAATTAAATCCCAATTATTTTTTTTCTGCAGCTTTTTTAGGTTTTGCAGGTGTTTTTTCTGTTGTTGCAGCTTTAGCTTTTTCTGTAGCGCTAGCTTTCTTTGGTGCGGCTGTTTTAGCCACTTTTGGTGCAGCCTTAGTTATTAGCGGTTTACCACCAACCGACGATTTAATGTATTCGCCCCAGGTTAAATTGTCTTGCCCGTCTTTTTGCGCCTTTGCCCTTTCAATGGCATAATTTGCCGTAGTTTCTACTACCCAGTCAAAATTTTCCTGACCAACGCTTTTAATATCAGCATCAGGGGCAGGGTTGCAGAAATCAATCGCAATAGGCACTCCATCACGCACCGCGAATTCTACCGTATTGAAATCGTATCCTAAATACCTGCATAGTTTTAGGGTGTACTCTTCTACAGTTTTAAGCAGTTTAGCATCTGGCGCTTTGCCTTCAGTGGCATAACGCAAGTGATGCGGATTCCGTGGCTCGTACTGCATAATACGAACATATTTACCGCCAATGCAATAACACCTGAAATATTCTTCAAAGATGATTTCTTCCTGCAAAAGCATCACCAGTTGTTGTGTGCCGCTGTGTTTATCAAAAAAGTCTTCTTTATCATGTAATTTATAAACATCTCTCCAGCCACCACCATCATAAGGTTTCATATAGGCCGGAAAACCAGTGTATTCAAAAATGGCATCCCAATCTAAAGGCATGGTTAAATTAGAGAAAGATTCTCCGGTGGTTCCCGTAGGGTGCTCCCGTGATGGGATTAAGGCCGTTTTGGGTACGGGTACGCCAATCTGTTCGGCCAGCGCATTATTGAAAAATTTCTCGTCGGCACTCCACCAAAATGGGTTATTAATTACGGCAGTTCCGGTAATAGCGGCATTTTTTAGTGATGCGCGGTAGAATGGTACATCTTGCGAAATACGGTCGATGATTACCGAATAACCTAATGGTGCATTCTGAAATATTTTGTCGATTTTAACAGCTTCGGCGGTAATGCCTTTTTCTGCTTTTTGATTAATTCTTTCGATTACGGCTTCAGGAAAAGAGCGTTCCTGTCCAAATAAAATCCCTATTTTCTTCATTGGTAAATTTTAGTTTAAATGTTTAACTGGTTAATCGGTTAATTGTTTGATAATTATATCCTAAATCGACTCGGGACTTAAGACTGCCGACTTTGGACTAAACTAAAGCTGTGCAATATAATCAGGAAACATTTCTCTCCAGATAGGCCAATCGTGATCCGCATTCTGCCTGATATCAAGCCAGTGGTCGATGCCCTTTTTGTTTAAAATATCAGATAAACGCTCATTGTCAGGCCTGCACATATCGCGGTCTGTTGTACCCAAAACAATTTTCATATAATGCAGTTCGGGGTTACTATTATTCAGCAGATAATCAACCGGATTGTTAAAATAAACATCATCATTATAAAAACCATCCAACTGGCCAGAAATATCGAAAGCCCCGCTCATACTAAACATATGGCTAACCAACCAGGGATGCCTGAAAGCAAAATTAGCAGCATGATAGCCTCCGAAACTACAGCCGGCGGTAATAATTTTGCTGTGCCCGGTTTCGTGCCTTGCCAGAGGGGCTACCTCTTCCAATAAATACTTGTCGTACCAGATGTGGTTTTTAACCCTGTCGGCAGGATGAATACTTTTGTTGTACCAGCTTAATTTGTCGACGCCATCGGGACAATAGATCTTAATTTTTCCCTCGTTGATAAATCCTTCAACAGAATCTATCAGTTTGAAATCCTTGGTTTCAAAATATCGGCCCATGCTTGTCGGGAACAGTAGGATAGGGATACCACCGTGACCAAAGATGAGCATGTCGATTTCGCCACTTAAATTCGGGCTGTACCATTTCTTATGTTCTTCTTTAACCATAATAAAAATTGAATGATTTAAGGTATAAATTAAAATCTACAAAAAGAATTGTTTAGGCAGTAAAATGAAGCAAATTAAAGACGTATTGTAAAAATTAACCCATGATAATTAATAGTTTACGGAGATTTGTACCTTTGCACCCTAATTCTGAGGCGATAGCCATGTGATAGGGGATTTTGATTATGATGTACACCACAATTTTATCGGTAAAAGTTAATACCAGCAACTTTAAAATACCCTCAGCTTATTTAAAGCATGAGGTAGAGATAGATATTTATACACCTCAAGGTATTTTAGGGAATGAAAAAATAGAGCTTCTTTTATTAAATGATGGACAGGATGTGGCCAAAATGAATTTTAGCCGGATTTTGGAAGAAGCCCATCATGGTAAAAGAAACCACAGGTTAATTGTTGTGGCCATTAAAGCATCAGAAGACCGGTTAATGGAATATGGTGTAGCAGGTGTGCCCGATTTTAAAGGGCGTGGAGCGAAAGCCGATTTATACACCGATTTTGTGATCAAAGAGCTTTTGCCTTTTGTTAAAAAGAAAATTGCAATGCCAATAACTGGTAAAGTAGGTTTTGCAGGGTTTTCTTTGGGCGGTTTGTCTGCTTTTGATATTGCCTGGAATAATCCTGCTGCTTTTGATGCCATCGGTGTTTTTTCTGGAGCATTTTGGTGGAGAAAAAAAGACCTGAGCGAAGGATATACTGATGCAGATCGAATTATGCATGCAAAGCTAAAAAATACCTCTGCCAAGCCGGATATGAAATTCTGGTTAATGACCGGAACAGAAGATGAGCAGGCTGATCGGAATAAAAATATGATCATCGATTCTATAGATGATACGATTGATGTTGTTAAAATACTCCTGAATAAAGGTTATAAACGGCCTGAAAATGTTTTTTATTACGAAAAAGTTGGTGGCAAACACGATGTTCCAACCTGGGAAAGTGTAATGCCTGCCTTTTTAGATTGGGCATTTGAGGTTTAATAGCTTATATCTTAGCCAAAAGCACATTCATTTTTAAGCTTAATTTCTTTGCGCCAATTTCGTTAAGGTGGTCGGCATCGTAAAAATCCTGCGCATGGAATGAGCTATCCTGTAAAAGATTGAAATACTTGATTGTAGTATGTGAGGTATTCAATTTTTTGATGGTAGAAAGGGTAGTATTCAACTGTTTTTTGCTTAAATGCGATACATAAGATCTATAGGCCGGACTGGTAAACAATACCACCTTAATATTTTTGTGCTCTGCAAAGGCGATAATTTCATCCAATAAATGCACATTAGTTGGATATTGCAGATTATCTTTCGCAGTATGCCGTGCAGCGGCAGTTGCACCACTTTTCACTAAATCCTTGTGGTTAATTGCCTTGTAGCTCGATCCCCAGCCCAGGTTACTGCAACTAATGTCATTTTCGCCCTTTAGGTAGTGATTGTATAATCGACTCAAATTAATATCGAGTTTGTTGCTTAACATTTCAGTATTGTTAAATATTTTATGATCGGTATTGATATCGTAATAAATGCGGTAATTTTTTGCCCGCCATGCTTCAGGGCTGTTCTCAAGGCGGCCATAAAACGAAAAGTAATCAACAGGAATAACGATATATTTTAAATGGGTCCATTGGTTACTATATTTTTTTAAAATCTCCAGATCATAGTCGAAAGATTGTGAAATGTAACTCGCATTAAAACTCGATTTAATATACTTTGGGTTAATACCATAATATACATGTGAGCTGCCCAGAAATAAAATGTTTACTTCTTTAGCGTGATGATCGAGATAGCTTTTTTTATACCCATAATCGTTTGGGATCCTTCTGATCAGAACTTCAAAAAGAACAGCCAAAAGCATAATTGGCAATATAAAAACGGCGATGTATTTAGTGAATTTTTTCATAGTTAAAATTGAAAGTAAATGAATTGCTGTTCCGCCCCTGCAAAAAAGAATATCACCAGAACAAGACCGTAATAAATACCCCATCTTACTGGTTTTGGCCACGATAAGGCAAATTTGGCAATGGCATATTGCTCCATCCTGCCATTCCATTCGATTAAAATAAACAAGGCGAGTAATAGAAATAGTTTAACCGGCACTATTTGAGGAACACTGAAAAATGATTCGGAACCAATGGTAGATATCATATTAAAAGCATGCTGAACAGAATTTGCCCTAAAGAATATCCAGGCGAAAACGGTTAAACCAAAGGTTAATATAATCGCGGCGAATTCTTTTAGGCTTGGAAAAGTTCTTCCTTGCGCAACTGTATCTAAATTCGAACGGTTGGTATTGAAAACAATGGAGGGCATGATGTACAGCGCATTTAATAAACCCCAGATGATGAACGTCCAGTTGGCCCCATGCCAAAAACCGCTCACCAGAAAAATGATAAATGTGTTCCTTACTTTTGCCCAGGTTCCACCTTTGCTTCCGCCTAAAGGGATATACAAATAATCTCTGAACCAGGTGGAGAGCGAGATATGCCACCTGCGCCAAAATTCGGCAATATCCCTGGAGAAATAGGGGTAGGCAAAGTTTCTTAACAACTCTATCCCAAATAAACGTGCTGTACCTAAAGCGATATCAGAATAGCCAGAGAAATCGCAATAAATCTGAAAGGCAAAAAGGATGGCGCCGAGCAATAAAGTACTTCCCGAGTATTCACCAGAATGATTAAAAATCATATTCGCATAATTGGCACATTGATCGGCAATGACGATTTTTTTAAATAAGCCCCATAAAATCTGCCGTAAGCCATCAATCGCCCTGCTGTAATCAAAAGATCTTTCTTTTTTGATCTGAGGAAGCAGGTGCGTTGCCCGTTCTATCGGCCCGGCAACCAGTAGCGGGAAAAAACTCACAAATAATGAATAATCGATAAAGTTCTTTTCTGCCGGTATACGGTTCTTATAAATATCGATTACGTACGACAGGCCGTGAAAAGTGTAAAATGATATGCCAACGGGTAAAATGACTTTTAATGTCCATGGGTTTACCTGAAGGCCAAAATTTGCGATGGCATCAGCGAAAGAATCGGCAAAGAAATTATAGTATTTAAATATGCCTAAAAAACCTAGGTTAATGGAAATACTCAGCCATAACAAAAATTTTTTAGTCCTGTTGTTTTTGCTTTCCATCATTTTTAACCCAGTGAAATAATCCAATAATGTGGAAAAAATGAGTAAGAACATAAACCGCCAATCCCAACAGGCATAAAAGAAATAGCTGGCACCCAGCAATAATATATTTTGAGATCTTAAACGCTCTTTTCCCAGAATCCAATACAGGATAAAAACTATGGGCAGAAAAGCAGCAAAGCTAAAAGAGTTGAACAGCATAGCGTTAAGGTTAATACTTCGTTTAGGAATAAAATTAACGCTTTGTGCTGTCTGATTAATGCGGCGGGTAAATTTGTACGCAGAATTGCTTAAAGGTGTAAAATACCTGTATAGTTATTTCACGGTATTTTATCACTGGTATTTTAAAAAAATACCGGTATCGAAAATGGTCCACAAACAGCTTTTTTGTTCGCAAGCTTTTAATGCTGCATTTGCCCAGGTATTGCAGGTTTTAAAAATGCTGTAACTTCCCTTTGCTTCGTAAAAGGCATCACCAATATCATAATGGATGTTCGATTCAACCTTGATCAAATGTCCCGTTTCGTCTTTTTTGAAACTATTTAAAATATAATCGATCAGTTGTCGATATTGCGCTTTGCTGATGATAATTTTCCTACAGTTGGCATCTTCCCGTATGTTTTTGTAATAGGTGGTGTGCATAGCAGATGTACTCAGTCCAGAGATTGCCCGTAAGCCGTTACTTAGTTTAAGGTCAGAAAATTCTGGCGTTTCGAGGTAGAATTTTTTATCGCCCCAGCCTATAGCCAGGAATTGATAAGTGCTATCGGCTTCAAGCGTATTTTGGTAACTGATTTCTTTTGTCCAGTTCATTTCTGTACTAACAGCCGGAACGATGATATCGGTGTGTACGCCGTTCGTCATGATGTAGATGGCAATTTCTTTAGCGTTTGAAGGATTGGCGTTTACGGTAATGCGTGAGCAACAAAAGGCGATTAGAAAATAAAGCCCAATCAATGCGATAAAAGCAATGCTACACCTGCCTGCATATTTTAAAAACCTTTTGTTCATTTCGATGGGGTTATTTATTCTTAATACAGCATTTGAGTTTTTGGTAACCCATTAGGCTCCAGATATCGATTTTATTGATGGCGGTATCGAAAAACATGATTTTTTGTGGCTATAACTTATCTCTAACTTCACAATATGATAAAAGGACTGTTTGAAACACATATTTATGTTGAAGATCTAGCAAGATCTATCAATTTTTACAGCAATACTTTGGGTTTAACACAGTGCCACTACGAAGAAGAACGCAAAATTGCCTTTTTCTGGATCGGAAAACCCCAGGAAGCCATGCTCGGCATCTGGGAGAAGCCAAAAAATGAAATTGATATCAGACATTTTGCCTTTCGTTGCGATGTTGAAGATGTACTGAATAAATCGGTTAACTTTCTCGAATCTAAAAACCTAAAGCCCTATAATTTTCTAAACAATGGAAATCACAAACCAATGGTTTTTGCCTGGATGCCCGCTTTGGCAATTTACTTTAATGATCCTGACGGGCATGCACTGGAGTTTATTGCCATTTTGGAAGGAGAGGCTAAGCCAGAACTGGGTGTGATTTCTTATGAGGATTGGTTAAGCATATAAATTTTATTCTGCTAGTTTTGTTAGGGCTTCAGCTGCTGAACCTAAAAAGTTGATGTGTTTGCCTTTATTGCTTTCATAAATAAAATCTTTGGTGCTTTTACTTTGATATGGGCTAAAATCGCCAATAATGGCCAGGCTTACCCGGTAATTTGAAAACTTTTGGAGGATTTCTCCTGCTATTCCGTTTTTCAGTTCGAAGAAAGCAGGTGTAATGTTCTGTTCGTATATAATAATTTTATCAAAACCCTGGTAGTATAAGTTTCCCAATAAGTCTAGTCCGTCTTCTGCGTTATTAATAATTATTTCTTCGGAAAGAACTTCGGCAATATTGGTATTGTTTATGGTATGTGATTCAATTTTCATCTGTTAATTTTTATAGGCAGGTAAAAGTAATGATATTCATTTCCTTGCTGCTAATATAAAAATTATGCTTTTAACAAGAGGATCTGGTTTAAATCTGTTCGTCATGTACTATAACTGAATCGAAAACTAAATTTAGTTTTAAACTTGTTCAGGATTTTCTAACCATGCAACGGAAGGTAATAAAGGTGAAAAATATGGTACTTGCTGTTCTGTTTAAAATGAGATAATTACAACATTATCATCATATTAAATAGTGAGAGATATAGTAGAAAATCCATTTCAAAACACTATCTTTGCGCCAAATTTGAGGCGCATTTTATGCAAAAGATTAGAAATATAGCTATTATAGCACACGTTGACCACGGCAAAACTACTTTGGTTGATAAGATTTTACATTCTTGTTCTATTTTTCGTGACAACGAACAAACAGGAGATTTGATATTGGATAACAACGATTTAGAGCGCGAGCGTGGTATCACGATTGTATCTAAAAACGTATCGGTTCAATACAAAGACGTAAAAATTAACATTATTGACACTCCTGGTCACGCGGATTTCGGCGGTGAGGTAGAGCGTGTTCTGAAAATGGCAGATGGTGTACTTTTACTTTGCGATGCTTTTGAAGGTGCAATGCCTCAAACGCGTTTCGTAACGCAAAAAGCTTTAGCCCTTGGTTTAAAACCGATTGTGGTTGTAAACAAAGTGGATAAAGAAAACTGTCGCCCGGAAGAGGTTTATGAGCAGATTTTCGAATTGTTCTTTAACCTTGAAGCAACTGAAGATCAGTTGGATTTCCCAGTAATTTACGGTTCATCTAAACAAGGATGGATGAGTACAGATTGGAAAGTACCAACTACCGATATTTTCGCTTTGTTAGATGCAGTTGTGGCAAACATTCCACCTGCACCAATTAACGAGGGTACTTTACAGATGCAGATCACTTCGTTAGATTATTCATCTTTCGTTGGTCGTATCGCAATTGGTCGTGTACACCGTGGTACAATTAAAGAAAACCAACCGGTTACTTTAATCAAACGCGATGGTAAAATCGTAAAATCAAGAGTAAAAGAACTTTATACTTTCGAAGGTTTAGGTAAAATCCGTACTACAGAAGTAAGTTCAGGTGATATTTGTGCAGTTGTAGGTATTGATGGTTTTGATATTGGTGATACAATCGCTGATTTTGAAGCACCAGAACAATTACCGGTTATCAGCATTGATGAGCCAACAATGAACATGTTGTTTACCATTAACAACTCTCCATTTTTTGGTAAAGAAGGTAAATTAGTGACTTCTCAGCGTATTAAAGAACGTTTAATCAAAGAAACTGAGAAAAACTTAGCTTTAAAAGTTGTTGAAACAGCTTCTCCTGATGCTTGGTTGGTTTATGGTCGTGGTATTCTCCATTTATCTGTATTAATCGAAACGATGCGTCGCGAAGGTTATGAGATTCAGGTAGGTCAGCCACAGGTTATCGTTAAAGAAATTGATGGTAAAAAACATGAGCCGATTGAAACCTTAATCGTTGATGTTCCAGGAGAAGTTTCTGGTAAAGTAATCGAATTGGTAACTCAACGTAAAGGCGAGTTATTAATTATGGAGCCAAAAGGCGATTTACAACACTTAGAATTCGAAATCCCGGCACGTGGTATCATTGGTTTACGTAACAACGTTTTAACTGCTACAGCAGGAGAGGCGATTATGGCTCACCGTTTTAAAGCTTACGAGCCTTGGAAAGGTACAATTCCTGGTCGTTTAAACGGTGTATTGGTTTCAATGGAAAAAGGACAAACTACTGCTTATTCAATCGATAAGTTACAAGATAGAGGTCGTTTCTTCATCGATCCGGGAACTGATGTTTACGAAGGTCAGATTATGGGTGAGCACATCCGTGATAACGATTTAGTAGTAAATGTGGTAAAAGGTAAAGCATTAACCAACATGCGTGCTTCTGGTACTGATGATAATACCCGTATTGCACCGGCAATTAAATTCTCTTTAGAAGAAGCTATGGAATATATCCAGGCTGATGAGTACATCGAGGTTACACCGCAAAGCATGCGTTTACGTAAAATCTTCTTAACAGAACAAGAACGTAAAGTTAAAGGAAAGCAATTCGCTTAAACCCCTAAATCCCCTAAAGGGGACTTAAAAAAATAGATTACCAAAGCCCCGATGTAAATTGGGGCTTTTTTGCGTTTAAATAGTTTATTGAGTTGACAACTTTAATAATGAATGGACCAGGAAGTTGTCAACTCTAAGAGTTAGCTTCTTAAGCAGTGATAAAAATAATAAGGAAAGCAGTTTTAGTGCATTTTTTATTGTCAGTCCTTCTTTTCGCTAAATCCCCGATGAAACCTGTGAAACAAGCAAGCACACCATAAAAAAAATAAAAAATAGTGCTTAAATCGGGGGATACCGCTGCAATAAGGTTTAGGGGCGTTGGGACTGTGCTTATCAGCTGGGTTAGTAATTCGTCTAACTCACCAGAGTTCCGATTTTAATGGCAAGTGGAGACAACTCCATCTAAGTGGTTGCTGGTCAGTTAAATTGTTAATCAGACACGCGGTTTTTTGTCAGCATTTTTTCATAAAACCTTTGGGAATAAAAAACTAACAATTGCATGGCAATTAATTTTGCACTCAGCCTTAATTTTGTGTTTTTGCAAGCAAACTAATCATCCCAAATCATGATTAATAAAGGGTTATCCAAAATGGGTATATTTTTATTAAATATGCTCTCGCTGTTACCGCTATTTATTTTATACAGATTGGCGGATGCTTTTTATGTGTTAATATTTTATGTTTTTGGTTACCGCCGGAAAGTGGTTAAAGAAAATCTGGTTAATGCATTCCCCGAGAAAAATACTGCTGAAATCAATGCCATAGAAAAACGTTTTTATAAATTTTTCGCCTCACTTTTTATCGAAGTGATTAAAATGAAAAGCATTTCTGAAAAGGAATTAAATAAAAGGGTAAAATTTAAAAATACCGATCTGGTAGAAGCCTATCTTAACAATAACGAAAGTGTGCTTTTCTGTTCATCACATTATGGCAATTATGAATGGGTGTGCATGGCAATTGGTTTAAACTTTTCTGGCAAACATTACCCAATTTATAAACCGTTGAGCAGTGAAGCTTTTGATAATTGGTTTTTGACCATGAGAAGCAAATTTGGCAACCATATGGTGTCTATGCGTCAAACTTTAAGGGCTATTCAATCGAGTAAAAATGAACCGACAATGTTTACTTTTGGAAGCGATCAGGCACCTTCAAAAGATGAATCGAATTACTGGACTACCTTTTTAAATCAGGAATCTTCCATACAGCTAGGGGTGGAAAAAATCGCCAGAAAAACTAACCGCCCGGTTTTTTATCTGAAAATTAATTATTTAAAAAGAGGCTATTACGAAGTGGATTGTGTACCGATCTGTTTAAATCCGGCAGAAACTGCTGAGTTCGAAATCACCGAAATGCATACGCACTTTTTGGAGGATATGATCAAAGAAGCACCAGCTTATTGGTTATGGAGCCACCGCAGATGGAAATATAAGCCTGAGCAAAAGATTTCAGAAATCACCAAAAAAGATCAAAATATAATGGACGCCATGGTTTAGGCTAATCCATTTGTCTAAATATGGAATCTAACATTTTCGTGGCATAATTTTTTAAGGTGCTTTTTAAATTAGCACTTTAAAACTTTTGGTATGATTAAAAAGGGGATTTCCCATTTGGGAATATTTTTTTTAGGCGTATTATCTCTGCTTCCATTATCTGTTTTATACATTTTGGCTGATGGAACTTATTTACTACTATATTCTATTTTCGGCTACCGACGTAAAGTTGTTCGGGAAAATTTATTAAATGCGCTTCCTGATAAAACATTAGAAGAGATTTTGGTTATCGAAAAGCGCTTTTACCGATACCTTGCATCACTGGTCTTCGAGATTATTAAAATGAGCAGTATCTCAAAAAAAGAAATCGAAAGGCGTTTCATCTTTAAAAACAAAGCGCAGGTTCAGGAATATTTAGATCGGGGAGAAAGTGTGTTGATCTGTGCAGCACACTATGGTAACTGGGAGTGGGGAACTTTGGGTATAGGGCTTAACTTTTCTGCAGACCATTATCCAATTTACAAACCCTTAACCAATCCAGTATTCGATACTTGGTTTAAAAAAGTACGAAGCAAATTCGGCAATAAATTAATTGCCATGCGGCAAACCATGCGGGCTTTGCAGGCAAGTAAGGGTAAGCCGAGCATATTTAGTTTTGGGAATGACCAGGCACCTGCGAAAGATGAATCACATTATTGGACAAGTTTTATGCATCAAGCCAGCTCTGTTCAGTTAGGGATTGAAAAAATTGCAAAACGTACCAACCAACCTATCTTTTATTTCAAAGTCAATGTGCTTAAACGTGGTTTTTACATGGTAGACTGTGTACCTCTTTGTTTAAATCCAGCCGGGACCGCTGAGTTCGAAATTACTGAAATGCACACCCGTTTTTTGGAAGAAATTATCCAGGCTAAGCCCGAGTATTGGTTGTGGAGCCATAAAAGGTGGAAATATAAACCTAAACATCAACTTCTTTTTACCACAAATGAATTGCTAAAGCAGGCATAATTTCCTAAATATTTTATATTTGCTGGTATAACGCCTGCCATGAAAACTTTCAAAAAAATATTACTGTTCCTGATCTATGCATTTTTTTTATCGCTGTTCGCACTGTTTCTCTGGAAGCCTTATCTGTTAAATGTATTAAAATATAGAACGCCTGGTGCTGAAACATATAAAATTTTCCCGCAGGAAATTTCACATAAAAGTGATTCTGCCTTTCATTTTATCAGATCGGCCAGGCAACACAACGATTTAGATACCGTTCATGTCCTGGATGGAAACAATAAATCTATTCCCTTGAAAGAGTATTTAAAAAATGGGCAGATCAATGTTTTTATCGTGATAAGGAATGACAGTATTTTATACGAAAAATATGATAAGGGCTATTGTGATAGTACCTTAACCACCATATTTTCTGGTGCCAAAAGCATGATTTCTATTATGATCGGGCAAGCATTAAATGATCATAGTATTAAAAGTTTAAACGAGAAAGTAACCGAGTATATTCCCGAGTTAAAATCAAATCCTGCTTTTGAAGAGATTACATTAAAAAATCTTTTAGATATGAAATCGGGCCTGGAGTTTCAGGATGCACTAGGGGGAATTGTTAAGGCATTTTTTTCTGATGAAGCCAAGTATTATTATACCGATGATATGAAAGCCCATTTGATGAAAGTTAAACTGGTGAATAAACCCGGCACGGTTTGGAAGTACAAAAGCATTGATCCGATTGTGTTGGGCTGGGTTTTGCAAAAGGCAACTGGAAAATCGGTAGCCCAATATTTTGAAGCGAATGTGTGGAAGCAGATCGGTACGCAATATAACGCCACCTGGGGATTAGATCAGGTTAATGGTTTAACAAACACTGCAAGTCGCTTTCAGGTTACAGCTATCGATTTCGCCAAAATTGGTCGATTATATTTAAATAAAGGCAAATATAACGGGAAACAGATCGTTCCGGAAAGCTGGGTAAATCAATCGATAGATATAGGTGCCGAAAAACCTGCATCTGCAAAAGGCTGGCAAAAATCAGCCCATCACTATCTTTGGTGGATTCCACAAGAAGGTGATAATGGCGATTATGCTGCTGAAGGCATGCTCGGCCAAAGGCTGTACGTTGATCCGAAAACAAACACCATTATTGTACAGTTTGCCGATCACGGCGCAGGGAATTATCCCTATCGGAAAATCAGCAGGTATCTGAGTGGATTGCCATTCAGTTATCCGAAAAATTAATAACCACTGAGAACACCGAGTTTTCACAGAGAGAGAGACGAGTTAAGCCGACTATTTTGTTCGCTACAGACTCAGGGGTAGATAATATTCCATGTATTCCGTACTTCCGTGACGAATATATTATTTCACGTTTAAACTATCCTCTGTTTCCTCTGGATATTTCTTCGTGAACTTTGTGGTAAAAAATTTATACATATTTCCATAAAATAGTACATTGCCTCTACATGGAAAATAACGATGTAAGAATTTCGAAAAAGAAGCCGATTTTTCCGGTAACGCCTGCTTTGCAGAAATATTTACGTACTTACCAACGCGAAGCGAAATTGCCCATCGGTTATAACGATTTAATGCAGTTTAACGAAGCTTTTCCTTTAATGGATAAGTTTGGTAAAGACTCGCTCTGGGAAGGACCGATTTATGCACAGGATTTAATTGAAACTTTGCATGATGGTTTAAAGGAAATTTATGCGAACTTAAAAGCATCAGGTAATTTGCGAATCGTTGAACACAAGTACATCGATAAAATTGAATATTGCACCTTCGGAAATACCCATCCCTTCCGTATCCGCATTGTAAACCGTTTAAATGATGTTTACGATTATTTCTATATTAAAAAAGCCGATGCTTCGCGGATTTATGGCTTGGAAATGGAAGAAATCCTTTCGCCCAATCAGGTAAATTATCTTGTTGATGGCGATACTTTGGTAGAAGAGCATATTGCAGGGATTCCGGGTGATGTTTTTACAAAAGGACAATTATATACACCCGAGTTTAATCCCACCAGGATAGCAAAAGAATTTGTAAAGTTTAACGAACGTTGTTTGATTATGCTTTTGGGCGATATGCGGGCCTATAATTTTGTAGTACAGATTACACCCGATTTTGATGATATCCAGTTTCGTATCCGTGCAATAGATTTTGATCAACAGTTTTACGAAGGGAATTTAAAGGTTTATCTGCCCCAGTTTTTTAAAGAGAACTTGCCTTATGTGAAAATGAGTATGGAGCAGCTGACGGAGAAAACCGTATTGCAGTACCAACAAGAAGAGCGATCGTCTATTGTACACCGTGTAAGAAGCGAACGCCACCGGTTAACCGATCTCCGCGACGTTTCGAACAAAGAAGAACTCACCACACCGGAAAATATCGCGTTGCTAAAACAGAGTATGAGTGAGTATTTTAAGGATGTAAATTATTTGCGCTGTAAAACCATGACTGATATTATCGAACTGAATATCAAAAATATCATCAGACAGGTTAAGTTATAAATTTTTTGGTGTTGGATATTACCATCCAACATGGAAAAGGGCTCAGATGGGTAATTCTATTTTACTGCGAATAACGCTCCGTCAGATGGTAACATCTGACGGCACAAAAAAAGACAAAAATAAAAACGGCTGACAAATTTGCCAACCGTTTTTGAGTGAATCTAGAAAGAGCGTCCAAAGTTTTTAGGCGTGCTGCCCTTCGTGAACACCTTCGGCAAATTCTTCTACAATTTTATCGTTAAAAGCAGGTAAATCTTCTGGTGTACGGCTCGTAACCAAACCCTGGTCTACAACCACTTCCTCATCTGACCAAAGTGCGCCTGCATTGATTAAATCCTGTGAAATGTTTTTTACTGAGGTCATTTTTCTGCCTTGAACCACATCTGCATTAATTAGGGTTTGAGGCCCATGACAGATTGCTGCAACTGGTTTCCCATCGGCAAAGAAAGATTTTACAAAGGCTATCGCATCTTCGTTAACACGAAGCTGATCAGGATTGATAACACCGCCCGGTAGCAACAAACCGTTATAATCTTCGGCATTTGCTTCCGAAATGGTTTTGTCTACATCAACTTCTATCGACCAATGATCATGGTCCCAGGCTTTTATTTTTCCACTTTTTGAGGAGATAATGTGAACGGTTGCGCCCTCTTCTTTTAACCTTTTAACTGGTTCGGTTAATTCTACTTCTTCAAATCCGCTTTCTGTAAGTACAGCAATAGTGCGGTTACTTAATTGTCCCATAATCTTTAATTTTTTAATAGGTAATATATTAAAGACAGTTCAGGAAAATTATTGTTTTTAGAAATTTGAGATTGCGATATTAATTAACTCGATCGTCATGCTGAATTTATTTCAGCATCTTCAGGTAATAATACTGTCTAGTTAGATAGATTCTGAAACGAGTTCGAATGACGTCCGATAAGAATACTAATCGTTCGTTCTACGGTGCTTAACAAAATACAAGGCTAAATTACATGCAATAATAATATGATTAAAGATATTCGGTACTAAACCATAATATTTAGTAAAGATTTTAAACCGCTCTTTTAAGCTCTCGCGGTGTTTTTTCTTGCTCATGCCACCAACCAGATATTTGGCTACATAGCGGTGAACGTTCACAATATTAGATGCTTTTTTAGCTGCTTTGATAATCCAATCAATATCTGAGCTATACTTATAAGTTAAATCGTACGGTGTAATAATGCTGCGGCGAATGTAAATGGCCTGATGGCTAATGTTCATGCCGTATTTAAAGCTGGTCCAATCAAATTCTTCGGGTGCTTCGTGCCTTCTGCGGCCTAAATTTTCCCAGTTATCATTGTACATTTCTGTTTCCCCGTAATAAATATCGGCACCGGGGGCAGAGGCAAAAACATCTTCTACTGTTTGTTCATCATAAATCTCATCACCCGAGTTCATAAACAAAACATAATCGCCTGTTGCTAATGCTAAACCTTTGTTCATGGCATCATAAATGCCTTTGTCTGGTTCTGATACAATTTTCGAAATCTGATCTTTGTAACGCTCAACAACCTGCAAAGTACCATCGGTAGATGCGCCGTCTATCACAATATATTCAATTTTTTTATAGGTCTGTTTAAGGATAGATTGAATGGTACGTTCGATATCGCGAACGTTATTGTATACAATGGTGATGACAGTTAGCTTTGGCAAGGGATTGCTTTTTTGGATTGGAGTAAATTTAATAAAGATTGCTTGAATTTTTCTACCCGAATTGA
This sequence comes from Pedobacter sp. 22163, assembly GCF_052045595.1. Taxonomy (NCBI): domain Bacteria; kingdom Pseudomonadati; phylum Bacteroidota; class Sphingobacteriia; order Sphingobacteriales; family Sphingobacteriaceae; genus Pedobacter; species Pedobacter sp. 22163. Next base: position 325,299 of record NZ_JBQEPM010000004.1, read on the forward strand.
AAATCTATCTGCCAAAAATTTTTAATTAATCCAATACTATTAGGGGAAGCATAATGTGTTGTAAATCAACCTGCTGCTGGCGTATCGTTATGGGTCTGCTAATTACAGTAACACTCTTTTTTGTTCAGATTTTATTTCGGTTGTAAATCAATCAGTGTTTCGTAAAGATGGATATGCTCGGCAGCGATTACTTCTTCCGAGAAATCTGTTAAAATACTCAATCTTGCTGCTTTTTGGATTTCTTCTTTATTTGGACGGTGGTACAGCCACTCAATGCCGTTTGCTAAATCTTCCGCATTTTGATACTCTGCGAGATAGCCATTCTGCATGTGTTTCACCATATCAGGTATGCCACCTGTGGTAAAAGCAACAACGGGTGTAGCGCACGACAAACTTTCCATCACGGTATTGGGGAGGTTATCTTCCAATGATGGCGTAATAAAGGCATCAGCAGCAGAATAACATTTTGCCAAATGATCATCTTTATTAATTGTGCCTAAAAAAGTGGTTTTGAAAGGAAATTCGGGCATTTCGGCATTTTCCTTATTTCCAAAAATAACCAATTCAATGTTTTCTTTTTGTATTCCAGGCCTACGCGATAAAATTTCTAATGCTTCGATTAAATAGGGGGTTCCTTTATGTTTGTCGTTTTTTGAGGGCATAAATCCGCTCATCAGTACAAACTTATCAGGATTGATCTTTAAGATTTTTTTCGCTTCCGATTTAACATAAGGTTTAAAAATTTTTGTTTCAATCGTATTCGGGATAACTGTAGCTTTCCTTGTGCCTAATAAACTGCTGAACTTTATCGATGCAGCCATCCATTTGCTAGGCGCCACAATGTGGAAATTCAATTCTGTATAAGCTTTTTGCTTACGCACCCAGGTTTTATGCGAAATATCATTTTTGCCGCTGATTTTTAAAATGGGGCAATTACCGCACTGCTGGTGAAAATTTTCGCATCCGTAACGCACATGGCATCCACCTGTAAAAGCGTTGCTGTCATGAAAAGTCCATACAATCGGTTTTTCCAACTCATCAAGCTGGGCTAAAAATTTAGGATTTAAAAAACCGTGGTTTATCCAATGTAAATGGATGATATCGGCATTTTTAACATCTGGGTGATTAATCACCGAACGGCCGAACCATTGCAAACTGAAAGGAGTTTTTACCGATTTACTCAACCATTTGGCAAAATATCTTTCAGATAGGATATTGTAAATGGCTTTGGCTTTTTGAAAGGGCGACTTACTAAAGGTATCTATCTTCGGATTTTGACCAAATTTATAGTAAACCAATACTTTTGAATCGATTCCACTCGCATTTAAGGCATCACTTAAACGCAAACAGGCACGTCCTGCTCCGCCATTTCCATCATAAGTATTTAGGTGTACTACTTTCAAATCAATCAAAAATACATTTTATTGTTTACGAATATAAAATCTGTTGTGTATTTTCATCCTAATATTTTTATTGCTTTTTAATTGTAGGATGGAGCCTTTGATGTTTAAAATAATCATGTCTGAATTTAATGATTATTTTAAACAAGCCGGGTTCATGCATCAAAGCCAAACAAAATAAATTATGATCAAATCCCTGTTAAAATCGCTAGCGACACTAGCATTTTTGTTGTCTATCCATTCATTTGCTCAAGGCCAAACCTACTTTGCTGCATACCCTGCTTTAACGCCCGATGCACAAACAATAGTATTCAGCTATGATGGTGATATTTGGAAAGTACCCGTAAAAGGAGGTGTGGCTTCGAGGGTTACAGCCATGCAGGGCGAAGAAATTAATCCGAAAATATCTCCTGATGGGAAGTGGATGGCTTTTTCATCAAACCAGTTTGGTAATTACGACGTGTATGTTATGCCTTTAACAGGTGGTGATATTAAACAATTAACTTTTAACGATGCTGCCGATGAAGTAGACAATTGGAGCTGGGATTCGAAAACAATTTATTTCACATCTGGTCGCTATAATTCTTTTTCAAGCTATAAAGTAAGTGTAAACGGTGGCACGGCTGTCCGTTTATTCGATAATTACTTCAATACCACGCATCACATTGCCGAATCGCCAAGTGGTGAACTGTTTTTTAACGATACCTGGGAGAGTTACCGGTTTGCAAACCGGAAACATTACAAAGGAGCCTACAATCCTGATATCCAATCATATAACCCAAAATCGAAAAGCTATAAGCGTTATACCGATTATATCGGGAAAGATTTCTGGACCAGTATTGATCAGAAAGGAAATGTGTTTTTTGTATCAGATGAAGGCAATGAGGAATATAATCTGTACACATTTATTGGTGGCAAGAAAACAAGTTTGACCAATTTTGATACTTCCATTAAACGTCCCTTTGTTTCGGCCAATGGAACTACAGTTGTGTTTGAGAAAGATTACCAGTTATACACTTACGATGTAGCTTCTAAAAAAACAGAGAAAATCAATATCAGTACTTCACGTAACCAGGTGTTGAGTAAAGAGCAAGAGTACGATGTGCGTGGAAATATCTCAGCCTTCGATGTTTCTACCGATGGCAAAAAGATGGCTTTTATTTCTCGCGGTGAAGTATTTGTAAGCGATGCAGATGGAAAATTTATCCGTAAGATTACCAACAGTGGTGAGCGTGCTTTAGAGTGCAAATGGCTGGCCGATAACAAAACGATTTTGTTCAGCCAAACGGCAAACGGCTATCAGAACTGGTTTGCCATTACCGGTGATGGAAAAGGATCGGTAAAACAGCTTACGAAGGATAAAGCAAATGTACGTGATATTACCTTGAACAAAACCAAAACCATGGCGGTGTATCTGAGCGGTAGAAACGAACTCAAAATGATGGATCTTAAAACTTTTGATGCCAAAACGTTGGTGACCGATGAGTTTTGGGCCCTACAAAGTGCAGCGCCAAGCTTTTCGCCAAATGATGAATATGTGCTTTTTACGGTGTACCGGAATTTCGAGCAGGATATTATGGTGCATCACATCAAGGGTAATAAAACCATCAATTTAACCAATACAGGTGTTACCGAAACAGGACCTGCGTGGTCGCCCGATGGGAAATACATTTTTTTTACCAGTGCTCGTACCAAGCCTTCTTACCCAACGGGAATGCAGAATGCACACATTTACCGTATGGCATTGAATAATTATGATGAACCTTACCGTTCTGATAAGTTTGATGACCTGTTTAAAGAAACCAAACCTGCACCAACTGAAGTTAAGCCTGCAATAACTGATCATAAAAATGATAAAAAAGCAAAAGCAGATACAGCTAAAAAGAAGGCTGAGGCAAAACCTACGACAAAACCAGCAAATGTAATTACCATTAATACGCAGGATATTTTAGATCGCATAGAGCTTGTTGGTCCTGCATTTGGTGGCCAATTTGGAACGGATGCTTTTGCCAAAGGCGATAAAACCTATGTGTTTTACTCGTCTAACCATGAGGGAGGCGCGCCAGGTCTTTACCGCACTACCATTGAGCCGTTCGAGGCTAATAAAACAGAAAAAGTTGCCGATGGAGGCGACTATTCTATTATTTCATCAGGTGATAAATTTTTCGTTTTATCAAGAGGTGCAGTTAATAAATATACCTTGGAAGGGAACAAGCTTGACCGCGTAGACCACGGTTATAAATTTACCAGAAACCTGAATGCCGAGTTTAATCAGATGTTTTACGAAACTTGGGTAGGTTTAGATGAGAATTTTTATGACGAAAAATTCCATGGCGTAGACTGGGATAAGATGAGGACGCGTTACGCAGCTTATCTGCCCTATGTGAACAACCGTAGTGACCTGAGGATTTTATTGAACGACATGTTGGGCGAACTGAATTCTTCGCACATGGGCTTTAACAGCGCAGGGGCAGAGGAACGTAAAAATCTCACTTACATCACCAATGAAACGGGAATTATCTTCGATAATGAAAATCCTTTAAAAGTTGAACGTATTGCAGCTAAAAGTAATGCTGCCCGCACCGGAACCAATATTCTGGCAGGAGATATTCTTACAGAAGTAAACGGCGTTAAGGTAGATGAAAAAATAGACCGCGATTATTATTTTAGTAAACCATCATTGGATAGAGAAATCACGTTGACCTTTAAGCGTAACGGAAAAGATGTTTTTGTAAATATACATCCAGAAAGCTCGGGTACTTTGCGCGGAAATCTTTACGATGAGTGGATCGCTCAAAACCATAAAAATGTTGATAAATGGAGCAACAAAAGGATTGCTTATTCTTACATGAAAAACATGGGTGGTGGCGAATTGGAAACTTTCTTATTGGATATGGTTGCACAAGAAGAAAATAAGGACGCCATTATCCTCGATCTGCGCTATAATACCGGAGGCAACGTACATGATGACGTGCTAAAATTCCTTTCCCAGCGCCCTTATTTACAATGGAAATACCGCGGCGGTAAAATGGCGCCACAAAGTAATTTTGGCCCGGCAGCGAAGCCAATCGTGTTGCTAATTAACGAACAATCTTTAAGTGATGCTGAAATGACGGCTGCAGGGTTTAAACAATTAAAATTGGGTAAGATTATCGGTACAGAAACCTACCGTTGGATTATTTTTACTTCTGCCAAAGGTTTGGTTGATGGTTCTTCTTACCGTTTACCATCGTGGGGCTGTTATACCATGGATGGCCAAAACATAGAGAAGGAAGGCGTTAAGCCAGATATTTTTGTGAAAAATACTTTCGAAGACCGCCTGGCAGATAAAGATCCTCAACTTGAAAAAGCAGTGGCTGAGATTTTGAAAGATTTGAAGTAAGGTTAATTGGTTAAAGTTTGAATCGGTTAATTGAACGGATAGAATCGTCATTTCGACTGAAGTGCAACGAAATGGAGAAATCTTTTTCGCAAGTTTAAAGATTTCTCCACTGCGGTCGAAATGACGATAAAATTTCAGGGTAACATTTTTAATAACTTATGCTTTTGACCAATTTCACAGTTTAAACAGTTAACGACTTTAATAATTAACCAAATTTTTCCGTTTCTTTGGGGTTGGAATTATTTAAAACATGGCAAATTTATTAACCGACAGGGCTTTTTGGGTAAATTATTGGGAAAGTAAAAAAGGGCTAGCGGTTCAGTTACCTTCAAATTATTTATTTCATCAGCAACTGGCTGATGTTATTCAGAAAGATAACGTTAAAACGGCCATCGAATTGGGCGGTTTTCCGGGGTATTATGCCGTATTCCTGAAAAAATATTTTCAACTTGATGTCACCCTTCTTGATTATTTTGTTCATCCACCGGTTGTAAATGAGCTTTTAGAAAAGAACGGATTAACCGAAAAAGATATCCATATCATTGAGACTGATCTTTTTAATTATACTGCCGAAAAGCAGTACGATCTTGTGCTAAGCTGCGGTTTAATTGAGCATTTTAACGATACCGCTGATATTATTAACCGCCATATCGCTTTTGTGAAACCGGGCGGTACTTTATTTATCACACTACCAAATTTTAAGGCGGTTAATGGCTGGTTTCAAAAGAATTTCGATAGAGAAAATTACGATAAGCACAATATCGATAGCATGAATCCCGAACTGTTAAAGTCAATCTGCGAGCAGGCCGGACTTAAAGAAGTAAAATCGGGTTATTTTGGTCGTTTTAGCGTATGGCTAGAAAATGAAAGCCAGAAATCGGCGGGCGTTCGCCTATTTAAGAAAGTAGTTTGGCTAACCGGAAAAGTATTTACAAAGATTGTCCCATTCGAAAGCAAAAATCTATCACCTTATATTATCTTAGTAGCGAAAAAACTATAACGCGCTATGTCAATCAGTTGGGGTTACTCGCCTAAAATTGAAAAATATATTCCTTTGGCCGATTTTCCGGCAGATAAATATTTAATTGTTGCTAAGCAGGCCATCGAAAATCTCGGCTGGAGCCTTAGTCATGTATCCGAAAGTGGGTTAATTGCTTATACACCAATATCTTTCCAGTCATATAGTGAAGAAATATCTATCCGTATCCATGGAAATTTTGCAGTGGTAAAGAGTGAGTGTGTAGGGATCCAGATGTTTTTTAACGATTATGGCAAGAACGACTTAAATCTCGAAAAATTTTTCATGAATTTGAATATGTAGAGTTTCATCTGAAAGATGTTTGGGAAGAAAATTTGTATAAATTCCACCAGCTTATAGCAATGCAGGATGATCATTATTTTGAAAAAGCCCCTTTGGCAACAAAAAATAAGATCAAAAATTTACTGTTCCTGTTCTTCCCCCAAAAAGGTTATACCGCAACGCCGACCGTTGTCCTGATTAATGTTTTTTATTATGTAGCAATTTTCCTTTTTTCGGTTGTGTTAATGATCAATCTATCATTAAAAACCGGAAGTGCTTCTTATGATGATTATATTGAGGAAATAAGAAGGATTTCATTAAATTTTGGGGTTAATCAGCGTAATCTTGTACTGGGCGGCGAATACTGGCGTTTAATTACCTATCAGTTTATTCACGGATCTAAATCGCATTTGTTTTTTAATATGTATGCCCTGATTTATCTGGGTTTAATGATCGAAAATAAACTGGGCTGGAAAAAATACCTCTTTATTTATTTGGTGAGCGGCATTTGTGGCGGCTTGGTGAGTTTGATTTTTCATCAGGAAGGGGTGATGATGGGTGCTTCAGGAGCAATTATGGGCTTGTATGGCGCTTTTATTGCTTTATTAATTACTAAATCTTTTGAGCCCAAGGCAACCAAGGCCTTATTGGCAAGTACACTAATTGTATCATTATTGGTGCTCATAAACGGTGCATTTGGCAAAAGAGTAGATAATGCAGCGCACATTGGTGGCTTTGTATCTGGCTTTATTTTTACCTATTTGCTTAACTATAAATGGGATAAAACTGTCGAAATCAAAAGCTGGGCAAGATATGCAGTTTCGGTACTTTTATTTCTGATGTTTTTTAGCGGGGTTCTTCACTTTAGTCCAAAGTACGGAACTGAAGAGTATCGCAAATTAAGGGATACTTTTAACCGTAATATGGGCGCGCTTAACAGCATTATGAATTTAAAGATTTCCTTACCAAAGGATGTTAAGCTTACCTCTATAAAGCAGGATGGCATTATACCGATGGAAAGGAATCTTGTTGTAATTAAACAAATGCAGGCCTTAAATTTAAAGTCTGAAGATGCTAAAGAACGAGAGGAAAAAATAAAACTGAGTAAAGCTTCCCATCGTGCCGTAATGCTGATGTACAGAGATATTAAGGCTGATAGCGCTTATCGTTACAGCAAACAGACTTCTAATGCATTGGCCCAAGTTTTCGAAATTCTTTACAAACCTGATTAAGTTTAAACTGCTTTTTTGTATAGCCCAATTTCACTTAAAGTAATACAAACGGGCGATTTGGTAATGTTGATTTTTACTTTATCAGTTGTAACAGGACTCTCCAAGTTAATCAAACGTTTCGCGCCAATGCTGGTACCATCATAAACTTTTTTCCAGGCATTTTTTTCAAATACCTCTATATTGTAAGCTTCTATTCGCTGACCCAAAGGAATATACTCTTGCAGGCTAATGATATCAAATGTTTTAGTTGTTTTTAAATCTACTTCTAAACTTGCCTGATGAATATCATCCTCCGTGGCCCAGTAACTTTCCCTTTTACCATCAAGCAGGGATGTAACAGCATACTTTTTGCCTCTACTGTTGCTCGCTTTAATTTGGGCATTTTTGGCCAGGTTATTCTCGAAAGTATGTTTAACCATGTCTCCAAAAGTTTTCAGTGCAGCAACATCATCCTTGTGAAGTTGCCCACGGGTATCGGGTGCTAAACCCAGATCTAAACCTGCGCCACGGCCAACACTTTTTAAATATAGATCGAACAATGTTTCTGGGGTTTTAGGTTTTTCATTGGCATGGTAAAACCATCCCTTTCTTAAAGGAACATCACATTCTGCTGGCATCCAGAATTTACCGTTTCGTATTCCTTCAGGGCTTTGCGGATAATTTGCCTGACCGGGAACGGCTTCATTTTTTCCATCAGGTGCCATCGGTGTAAAAGTAGCCCAAGAGGTTGGCGCGGCGTGACCATCTTCATTGCCCACCCATCGGATATCCAGACCTATATCGCTAAAAATATTGGCCATTGGCTGCATTTTACGGGTAATGGCCCAGGTATTTTTCCAATCGTAATAGGTGGTGTTATCTATCGAGCGTTTTTCTTTTGCACCACCATAATAGCCATCACCACCGTTTGCACCATCGTGCCAGCTCATAAAAAGTTCGCCAAAATTGCTGTAAAGTTCTTTTAACTGGGCCTGATAAATGGCCAAATATTTATCGGTACCATAAAGCGCATTGTTCCTGTCCCATGGCGAGCAATATACCCCAAACTTTAAGCCGTTTTTACGTACAGCCTGCTCCACCTCTTTAACCAAATTTCCCTTTCCTGCTCTAAACGGGCTTTTGCTGATATTGTAATCAGTAGTTTTGGTTGGCCATAGGGCGAAACCATCGTGATGTTTTGCAACCAAGATAATGCCTTTTAATCCACCAGCCTTAGCTGCTTTAATAATTTGATCGGCATTGAAATCTGTTGGGTTAAATGTTTTTGGGTCGGCGTCGCCAAAGCCCCATTCTTTGTTTTCGAATGTAGTTGGCGTAAAATGGATCAGGCCGTAAACTTCAATATCATGCCACGCCAGTTGCCTTTTTGATGGTAGCGCACCGTAAGGTTTAGGCGGTGTTTGGGCATAAATTGCTGTTGTTAAGAATAGAAAAAGAATTAATATGGGCTTCATCATTATTATAGCTTAGATCTAACTAAAGTACAAAAAAATACCAGCTGAAGGAAAAAGAGTTAATCAATATTTAACCTCTTGAAAATGTAAACACGAAATTATTTTTACATCTTCATCGTTACATGGATTCACCAAACATTTAATTTTAGTTTACGTTAATTAATTATGAGCGCTTTTATCCAGAATCCTCCCGATGGAGGTACAGTATATACCGAAACGAATCTTAATCAGCTTTTTCCTGAGCCATTTAACACCATAACAAGTTGCTTTTTTTTAGCTATCGCGGTGTATTGGACAATAAAAATTTGGGGAAATTTCAAACAGCATAGCTTTCTAACCGTTGCTTTAGTTTTACTTTATATAGGCGGAATTGGAGGTACCACTTATCATGGATTGAGGCGTTGGCCGATTTTTATTATGATGGACTGGATGCCGATTATGCTCTTATGCCTTTCAGCCGGGGTTTACTTTCTTTCCAAACTAACCAAGTGGTATTTTGCCGTTTTAATTGTAGCTGTTTATGCTTTCTTTCAGTTTTACGTGCGACGGCTCTTTAGCAATGGCGATTTCCAGATTTTCATCAATATCAATTATGCTTTTATGGCCGCACTGGTTTTATTTCCGGTATTTGGGTACCTGATTAAAACAGAGTGGAAAAACGGTAAATGGGTTGGCTTTGCCCTAATTGCTTTCATATTCGCGTTAACTTTCCGTATTGCCGATAAATGGGATGTGTTTACAATAGGCACACACTTTTTATGGCATACTTTCGGGGCCGTGGCTTCTTTCTGTATGCTGAATTATATTTATTTGGTTAACACTAATAGGATAAAGAAGCAGTCGATATGAGAAAATCAATAATTTATTAATATCAATGGTTAGATCTTTACAAGATAACAACTGAGCTTGCTGACGAATCTACAAGCTCAGTTTATGATTTAAAATTTTGAATGAGCCTTACTGTAGTCTAGTTTCTTTTGTCCACCTATGGCATATTCAATGCCTCCCCATAAATGGTTCTGGAATTTATCTTCTGTCCAGCCTTCTTTAGTATGGCCCATACAGGTATAGAAAGCCCTTCCGCCATCAAAATTGTGGTACCAGCTAAAAGGGTGGAAATTGCCGTTTTTACCGCCGGTATACGATTTCTCATCTAAGGTAATCAGCACTTTAATATCTGGATTGATATCCTTAAAGTTATATAGCTCATCTTTTCTCATCCAAACTGAATCGGTAAAGAATTTGGTTGAAGGATGTTTTTTGTCTTTAATGATAAATTTAGCTTCCTGTACGGCTGGGTGACTGATGAAATAAGCGCCGGCCAATTTGCCGTACCAAGGCCAATCGTATTCAGTATCGGTTGCGGCATGGATGCCCACATAACCTCCACCTGCCTGGATATATCTTTCGAAGGCTACCTGTTGTTTATTGTCTAAAACATCGCCTGTTGTATTTAGAAAAATAACAGCGGCATATTTTTTAAGGTTATCTTCTGTAAACAGATCGGCATTTTCCGTGGTATCTACATCAAAGTGATGCTCGGCACCTAATTTTTGGATAATTTCTTTTCCGGTTTCAATAGAGTTGTGCCTAAAGCCTTTGGTTTTGGAAAAAACTAAAACTTTTGCCGATTTCTTAGCGGTTGTATAGCTTTGGAATAAAAAAACGGATACGATTAATAAACATAGGTACAGGTACTTTTTCATTTTGCTGACTTGGTTAGTGATGGATATTGAGCTTTAAATTTAAGAAAGTTGTTTGATAATTTCTATACATCTTTCTTCAACCTGCCTGCAAACAGGGTTAAACAGGGCATTATCCCAATATGGGTCTGTAACTTCGTCGTTATCAAGAAAAAGTCTAACTTTTTTTCGCTCTTCCTCGCTTTTAGCAAGGCTTTTAACGTCAGCTAAATTATTCCGGTCCATAACCAAAATCAGATCGTATTTAGCAAACATGGAGTGGTTAAATTGTTGTGCCCGCTGTTTACTGATATCGTAACCTAGCGATTTCGCTGCTGAAATACTCCTGTGATCTGGGGCTTTGCCAATATGCCAATTGCCTGTTCCTGCCGAAGCAATTCCCCAGTTTAAATGCTGTTTATCTGCCAGGTGGCGCATAATGCCTTCGGCCAGCGGTGAACGGCAGATGTTGCCAAGGCAGACCATTAAAATTTTCAATATTACTGTGCTTTAAAGTAAACAATAGTCATTCGACAGGCTCGGGATGACAATCTATATTTATAACAAGCCTTATTCATTTTTTTTATCCGTAGATATCGTTTAATATTTTAGCTAAACGCACACCGCCTTTTAATAACTGTTCGTTAAGGGTATCAACCCAGTCAAAATTATAGCGATAGCTTAATTTAGCATCTGGCTTGGTGTTTTCGTAAATTTTATTGCAAATGCCGTACGATTCGTAAATGCAATCTTTAAGGCCTGTGTTTTGCCAGTTATACAGCTGAATTGCTGAAGGATGATTGATTGCTTTCGCATATTCTGTATAGCTCAACTGCTGATATTCGATAAGCTGTTCATCCCAAACCCTGTGAATGTTCGATTTTTCATTGAACCATAACACCGAAATGCGGTTACCACCCAAATCGTCTTTACGGGCAACATGCATAGGCTGACATAAATCGCCTGCCAAGTGCACCAACATGCGTAAAGCCAGTTTCTTTTCAGCTGCAGTGCTGCTTGTTTTCTTTAATACAGCAATTAAATCAGGTATTTTATTATAAAGGTTCGGCGATTTTTCAGTTTCTAAAAAGTTGTAAACGCCATCTTTATTCAGCCCCGCAGGAAGATTAACAAAATGCCAGTTATACATGTAATTGTAGGCAGAGTCTGATTTAATAAAATCGCCCCAGTTGGCACTCATGGCCAAAGTTTCGTAACCTAAAATGGCCTGAACAGCCTTGCGAGTTTTAGTTTTTAAGTAACTATTGGCAATTTCGCCAACTACCCGGTGACCAATAGTTCCCCAGGCATTTGCCTGAATTGGTAGATAGGCTAAAAAACCAAAAACTAACGCTATGGTTAATTTCTTTTTAATTGATGTTAAAATCATTTTATAATTCTTTTTGTATGCAGGTGATTTTTTCTTTGAGGATTAATTTGATTTCGCGTTGGTCGCTTAAACTTTCTAACAATAACGTATCTGCAGATTTCTTTTTGATCAGAAAGTTTTTGTCGTATCGGCCAATGCGATAACATCCCGATATTTTTTGTTTATAGTTAGCGTGAGTAAAGGTGGCGCCAACAAATAGGGTATCGCCCTTAACTACGTAAACACCTTTGGCATACTCTTTCCAAATGCCATTGTTGTAGCAAGAATCTTCATAAAAATTTACTTTGCTGTGGGTAACCATATCAATATAAACAGAATCACAGGAAAATTTGAAATGGTGTTGTGTGTAGTTGCTCAGTTTATTGCTAAAAGCGACGGAATCTTCATTCCAAACACCTTGCATAAAATCTTCACCTTTGCCCTGTATATTAGGCCGCGGACTACAAGCTACATGTAAGATAGATAATGTAAAAAGGATGATGTAGAAAATCTTTAAACCCGGGTGCAGCTTGTTCATTATTATTAATCGATGCTTTTAGGAAACTGATCGTGTGTTACAGTATTCTTTTTAATGGTATTGATAATCAGGATTAAAAAGCCCGCTGCGAAACATAAACTGGCTATAAAGCTAATGATGCCTATTACAGTGTAATATTGCGAAATTTCAGTGTATGCTAAATGACGGTCATTTACTAAAAAGGGCACTAGTATACTATAAAACAAGGTTGCAAGTAAACCGATTCCTGAACCAATGGTCATTAAAATAGCCTCAACAGCAGGTTTTTTTGCTAAAAAATAGCAGCAGGTTCCAAATATGATAACCGGTGAAATGATTGATAGCAGGTTGATCAGTGTATGAAGTATTGAATTCATTTTCTGTAATTTAAAAACCGTGTTGATTTTAGACCTATAATTTTTAAAAGTAACGTCATTCCCGCGCAGGCGGGAATCTTAATGCAATACGCTTTAAGATTCCCAATTGAATTGGGAATGACGATCTTTCGAACTTATTTCAAACTGCCAACCATGTCTTCCGGGCGAACCCATTCATCAAACTGTTCGTTGGTTAACAAGCCTAACTCTACAGCAGCAGCTTTTAAAGTTTTATTTTCTTTATGTGCTTTCTTCGCAATTTTAGCTGCGTTTTCGTAACCCACATGCGGGTTTAAAGCCGTAACCAACATCAAAGAATTTTGTAAATGTTTCTCAATTTCCGGCAAGTTAGCGGTAATTCCTTCGGCACATTTATCGGTGAAAGAAACGCAGGCATCTCCAATTAAGCGGGCCGACTGTAATACGTTAGCCGCAATAAGCGGTTTAAACACATTAAGCTCGAAATGGCCGCTCATCCCACCCACCGAAACGGCAACATCGTTACCGATTACCTGTGCACAAACCATAGTTAAAGCTTCTGGTTGCGTAGGGTTAACTTTACCTGGCATAATTGAAGATCCCGGTTCGTTATCAGGAATTACAATTTCGCCAATACCACAACGTGGGCCGGAACTTAACATTCTTACATCGTTTGCTACTTTCATTAAAGCAACCGCAGTACGTTTTAAAGCACCAGAAAGCTCTACCATTGCATCATGCGCTGCTAAAGCTTCAAATTTATTTGGAGCTGTAACAAATGGTAAACCTGTTAAATCAGCAATTTTTTTGGCCACTAAAACATCATATCCTTGCGGTGTATTTAAGCCTGTACCAACGGCGGTACCACCTAAAGCCAGCTCGGCAACCATAACCAAAGCATTTTTAATGGCCCTGATGCTGTTATCGATCTGTTGTACATAACCCGAAAATTCCTGTCCTAAGGTAAGTGGCGTAGCATCCATAAAGTGGGTGCGCCCGGTTTTAACAATTGTACTGAATTCCTCTACTTTTTTAGCTAAGGTATTTCTTAGTTTCTCTAAACCTGGAATGGTATTTTCTACCGTAAGTTTATAGGCTGCAATGTGCATTGCAGTTGGGTAAGTATCGTTTGATGACTGTGATTTATTTACATCATCGTTAGGGTGAAGTACTTTTTTATCGTCAGCTAATGAACCGCCATTAATTACATGAGCACGGTTTGCAATCACTTCGTTACCATTCATGTTGCTTTGTGTACCCGAACCGGTTTGCCAGATTACCAAAGGAAATTGATCATCTAACTGTCCGGCAATAATTTCATCACAAGCTTTGGCAATTAAATCGGCTTTTTCTGCTGATAATACACCTAGTTCGGTATTGGCAAGCGCAGCTGCTTTTTTCAGGTATCCAAAAGCGTGGATAATTTCTTTTGGCATCGAACCTTCTGGTCCGATTTTGAAGTTATTGCGTGAGCGTTCGGTTTGTGCACCCCAGTATTTGTCGGCTGGTACCTGCACCTCGCCCATGGTATCGTGTTCTATTCTGAAACTCATTATATTTTTGATTTTTGTTGTCGCAAATTTAGGTTTTTTGCCTTTTAAAGCGTTGGATTTATGTAAGATATTTAATGGATAACAAAATATATTGCCGAAATGTCTGTATTCCTTTTTATTCTTCATCATTAATATACCAACTTTTATCCTGGCCAGCCGCTTCTACCAATGAAATCATATTCATACCTTTACCGCAAATATGCAGGGATTAGTTATTAAATCTACAGGGAGCTGGTATAGTGTTTTGGCCGATAATGGCGAACGCTATGATTGCCGGATTGTAGGGAAATTCAGAATTAAAGGACTTAAAACCACCAACCCGATTGCGGTTGGAGACAGGGTGAAATTTGATCTGGAACGGGATAGCAACCAGGGTTTGATACACGAAATGCTACCGCGTAAAAACTACATTATCCGCAAATCGATCAACCTGAGTAAGCAGGCGCAGATATTGGCTGCAAATTTGGATATGGCCATGCTGGTGGTTACGTTAGCTTCGCCCCGTACATCCCTAGGTTTTATTGATCGTTTCCTGGTTACCGCCGAGGCCTACGATGTACCTGCGGTTTTGGTGTTTAATAAACTCGATCTGTTTAGTAAAGAAGGTTTAGAAATTCTTCAGGAGTTTAAAGATATATACGAGAATATTGGTTATGCCTGTTACGAAGTTTCGGCTTTAAAAGGCATTAATATTCCGGTTATTCAGGAATTGATTACCGATAAAATTACACTGATATCTGGTCACTCCGGTGTGGGGAAATCGAGTTTGATTAATGCATTATTGCCCGATCGTGATTTAAGAACAGGGGAAGTTTCGGACTGGAGCGACAAAGGACAGCATACCACTACTTTTGCCGAAATGTTCGAACTGCCACAGGGCGGTTTCATTGTCGATTCTCCCGGAATTAGAGAATTGGGCGTTATCGACATCGAAAAAGAAGAATTAGGTCATTTTTTCAGAGAAATCTTTAAAACCTCGCACAATTGCCGTTTTAACAACTGCAGGCACATTAACGAGCCCGGCTGTGCTGTTTTAGCCGCGGTAAACGAGGGCGAAATTGCCGTTTCGAGATATGAAAGTTACCTGAGCATTTACCACGGAAACGATACTCGCCATTAACCCCCAGCCCCTGAAGGGGGAGCTGAACGGCAAGGTGAAATTTGGATAAACTAATAACTATTACTAAATAATATGGAGATTCCCCTTTAGGGGATTTAGGGGCTATGAAATTTAAACTGGGAGATTTTGTGCGTTTTGTTGATGAAAAACGTGAAGGTTATGTAACTAAAATTATCGATAGCCAAACTTTGGGTGTTACCGATGAAGATGGTTTCGAGATACCTGTTGCGGTGAGTAATTTAACTTCTGTACATGGTCATGGTGTGGTAGCCGAAGCGTTAGATACTCCCAAACCTATCCAGGTAAATATCCCCAGCATTAACAAAATCGAAAACGGTATTTATATAGCTGTTGCAACCGATGATAAGGCCGGTAATGTGGTACATTTTCACCTGCAAAACCATTCTCCAAATATTTTACTGGTAAGCTTAACCACTGAGCGTAAAGAGAAATATGCAGGTGCTTTTCATGGAATAATCGAATCTTACGGCTCTGCTTTAGTTTATTCTGCTTCATTGGCTGATCTTGATCTTTGGCCAGAATTTAACTTTCAGGTTTTGGTATTTAGCAAAGCTGATGTGAAACCTATCGATCCTTTGATAATCCGTAAGAAGTTTAGGGCAAAAGATTTTAGCACCGAACAAAAGGAATTGCCTCAATTGAGAAATAAGGGCTGGCTAATCCGCTTGGATAATCTTGTTCCGGTAAGCATTGATCCACAGAAATTAAAGGAAAGTTTTTTCAAATCAACTGAAGAAAAAAAAACGGTAGCAGCCCCTCAAAAAGAAATCGATCTGCATATCGAAAAGCTGAGAGATGATCATCATTTTTTAGAAGCGGATGAAATGTTGCAGATCCAGATCAATCATTTTCAAACAGCGATGGATGCTGCGGTTGTGCATCATTTCGATAAAATCGTTTTTATCCACGGTTCAGGAAATGGTACTTTGAGGGATAAAATCCATAAACTAATCAGTAAAAACCCGTATGTAAAAACATACATGGATGCCAGAAAAGAAAAGTTTGGTTATGGTGCTACAGAAGTAGTTTTTAAATAGTAGGCTTTTGTTTGTGGTGTAAGATGTTCCCATCTTACACTGAACCAAATCTTTTTAGATAGGTAATAAGTCAGATGGTAACATCTGACTCCACAGAGAAGATGTATTTTAAACGAAGAAATCTTTTCATTCTATCCGTCATTCTGAACTTGTTTCAGAATCTATTAGTAAATTAAAGATTCTTCACTATATTCAGAATGACAAAAAAACTAAAATCCAAACTCCAAAACCACTGCAATTGCATTATTACTCAATGCTTCCAGCTTTATTTGTCCAATATCCCAGAGGGCTAAACCATCTCTTGCATGCATCAAGCGGCCTTCAATTTCGAAAGCCCCATCAATAATAAAAGCATAGAACTGATGGCTTGGACTTTGCATTTTATAAACTGCTTCTTCGCGATCAGCAAAAATACCTGCACTTAGCTTAAAAGGTAATTTGGGACTGGAAATAATTTCGAGCAGCTGGTTCTGGTTTTTCTCAAAATCGAAACCGAAAAGCATTTCACTTGCCCGCATTAAAAACATATCGGTTTTAATCCCAAATTGTATATAATTAATCACATCGTTTTGATAGGGATTGCTGATTTCTAAAACTTCACCCTTACCCGTATTCAACACCTGTACTTGCCCTGTTTCTAAAGCAAATTCTTTTCCGTTGGCAACAATATCAATTCCACCAGTAATGGGCATAAATACCTGGAGTGAATCTTCCTTGCATAGAAAAAACGTAACCTTTCCGCCAACTATCGATTCATCGTTGCATAAAAATAAGTTACCAAAAGGTGCTCTGTATTCATTGTAATATTTCTCGAAATTAAAGGTGCTGTATCTTCTTAGTGCCGAAGTTTCTGTTAACCCCCGCTCATCGGCTAAAAATATTTTTCCAGGCGTGCGTTCCATCGTTAATCAAACATTTTTTAAGGCGTGAATACTTACAAAAGGCTGGATCTGAAAAAGATTAGTGAAAACTTCATCTTCATTACTTTCTTTAAATGGCGATACCAAAAGCAAATTATCTATTGTATCGTGCCAAACCAGCGGTTTTGAGAAAAAATTGATGGCTACTTTGTGCTTTTCAAGGTTGTTAATGTCCGAATTGATCAATTCGAATTTAAAGTTTTCAAAAGTCAGGAAACGCCTGCCTAAATTATCCAGTACATCAGGGATAATTCCATTTAACTGGCGCAAATAACCAGTAATAGCTGCACTTATCAAAAAATGTAACTTCTCTGCCTCTGGAACATTCAGTACCATTTCGGCAAAAGTAGTAAACCGCTCTTCCTGATTATAATATTGGGCCTGCATTTTAAACTCGGTAAAACTATCTTCATGTACAAACTTGTCCCAAGCGCTGGTATTGGTTGCATCAATTATTTTTCGATAACATAGCGTAATTACTTTCCTCGACATGGCATAAAATTAAAAAAGACGCTAAGAAATCCTAACGTCTTTATGAAAATAAAACAATATAACAATTATGCTATGCTTTTATATTCAATTTAATCTATGTTCGAATCTTGTTAAAAAACAAACGCGAAATAAGGTTAAGAAATTGAGGAACGCTTTTTGCGATGATGTAATTTCTTTTTATAAAAGATTAAAACTAGCTTTGCCGCTATTAATGAAACACCTGGTTACCATATCGCTTGTATTTTTTAGCTTAACACATTTGGCAAAAGCCGAACGCGTTGAAGGGCTAAGGATATTAAACGAATATTGTAATGAACATAATATCAGTGTTAATTCAACGGGTAAAGAGTCGGTTCAACTTAATGAGGACCGTAATCCATACTTGTTATCATATACCAAGCTGGCTTTAATTGGGACCCAAACCCCGTTAAAAGTTGCAAAATATGTGAGCGTAAATCAGGTAATTGCCGATTTAACAATCAGAAAAAAACCGAAGAACAACAGTCCCTAGTTTTCTTTTCTACAAGATTTTTTGAGAGGTTTTTAGCCTCATTCATACCAACAACTGCCAAACTGACTTAAGAAAGACAATGGCTTGGTTGTTGTGACACACCATTTTTTAATAATAAAATACGATTTAAAATATTATAATGTTAGGATTTTTAGCGAAGGTTTTCGGAAGTAAATCAGAAAGAGATATAAAGGCTATTCAGCCATTGGTTGTTAAAATTAACGAACACTACAGTAAACTGTCTGCGCTTAGCAACGATGAGTTACGTGGTAAAACCATAGAATTTAAAGAAAAGATTTCGGCCTTTTTAACCGAAATTGATGAGAAAATTTCAGCACTAAAAGCTGATGCAGAGAGCGAAGATTTAGATCTTCACCAAAAAACAGCGATTTATGATCAGGTTGATGCCTTAGGTAAAGAGCGCGATACAGAATTGGAGAAAGTACTTTTGGAAATCCTACCGGAAGCTTTTGCTGTGATTAAAGAAACTTCTCGTCGTTTAAGCGAAAACGATTATTTAGAGGTTACCGCAACACAGTTCGATAGAGATTATGCTGCAAGAAAAAACAATGTTAAAATTGTTGGCGATAAAGCACAATGGGCGAATAGGTGGGATGCTGCAGGAACCGAGGTAGTTTGGAACATGGTACATTACGATGTACAGTTAATTGGTGGTATCGTATTGCACAGCGGTAAAATTGCCGAGATGGCTACCGGTGAGGGTAAAACCCTGGTAAGTACATTACCAGCTTATTTAAATGCATTGGCCGGACAAGGTGTTCACATTGTTACTGTGAATGATTACTTAGCCCGTCGTGATAGTGAGTGGAATGGTCCATTATTCGAATTCCATGGTTTAAGTGTAGATTGTATTGATAAACATGAGCCAAACTCTGAGGAAAGAAGAAAAGCTTATGCCGCAGATATTACCTACGGAACCAATAACGAGTTCGGTTTCGATTACCTGCGTGACAATATGTCGCAGACACCTGATCAATTGGTGCAGCGCAAGCAGCATTTTGCAATGGTGGATGAGGTCGATTCAGTTTTGATTGATGATGCCCGTACCCCTTTGATTATCTCTGGTCCGATTCCACGTGGCGATGAGCATGAGTTTTATGAATTAAAACCACGTATCGAACGTTTGGTTAATGCACAAAAAGCTTATGTAACCCAGGCATTAAACGAAGCGAAGAAATTAATCAACGCAGGCAACAGCGGAACTGAAGAAGGTGAAGGTGGTTTAGCCTTATTGCGTGCATACCGTGGTTTGCCAAAAAACAAAGCTTTAATTAAGTTTTTAAGCGAAAGCGGTGTTCGTGGTTTGTTGTTAAAAACCGAAAACCACTATATGGCAGACCAATCTAAGAATATGCCTAAAGTAGATTCTGAATTGTATTTCTATATAGATGAGAAAAATAACCAGGTTGAATTAACGGAAAAAGGTATCGAACTGATTACCCAATCAGGTGAAGATCCGAATTTCTTTGTATTGCCTGATGTAGGTACCGCAGTAGCAGATTTAGAGAAATCTGATCTGCCTTTAGAAGAAAAAGTAGTTCAAAAAGATGCCCTAATGCGCGATTATTCTGTTAAAGCAGAACGCATCCACTCGGTTAACCAATTGTTAAAAGCTTATACTCTATTCGAAATTGATGTAGAATACATCATCGATGAAGGAAAGATTAAAATTGTTGATGAGCAAACAGGTCGTATTATGGATGGCCGTCGTTACTCTGATGGTTTACACCAGGCAATTGAGGCTAAAGAGAATGTAAAAGTTGAGGATGCTACCCAAACGTATGCAACCGTAACCTTACAAAATTATTTCCGTATGTACCACAAACTTTGTGGTATGACGGGTACTGCAACAACGGAAGCTGGCGAGTTTTGGTCGATCTATAAATTAGATGTAGTAGAAATTCCAACCAACAGAAATATTTCCAGAAAAGATGAGCAGGATTACGTTTACCGTACCGTTCGTGAAAAATATAATGCTGTTGCTTCAGAAATTCAGTTTCTTGTTTTTCCGTATTCTCATTATGAAACAGAATATGAAACGGATAAAGAAGGTAACATAAAACAAAAAGATGGCAAACCGGTAGTCAAATACGACCCAACAGGTAGGGCTGTGCCTAAGCTTGATGCTAAAGGCGCATTAATCCCTGCGGTTAACCCTGAAACTGGGCAACTAGAGCCAAAAGCCGGTCGCCCGGTATTGGTGGGTACAACATCGGTAGAAATTTCAGAGTTGTTAAGCCGTATGCTTAAGCTTCGTGGAATTAAACACAATGTATTAAATGCGAAAATGCACCAGAAAGAGGCCGATATTGTTGCCGAAGCTGGTCAGGCCGGAACCGTAACTATTGCAACCAACATGGCTGGTCGTGGTACCGATATTAAATTGGGTGCAGGTGTTAAAGAAGCTGGCGGTTTAGCCATTGTAGGTACCGAACGCCATGAATCTCGTCGTGTAGATAGACAGTTACGTGGCCGTGCAGGTCGTCAGGGCGATCCGGGTTCATCTCAGTTCTTCGTTTCATTGGAAGATAACTTGATGCGTTTATTTGGTTCAGAGCGTATTTCTGGTATCATGGTACGTATGGGTATCGAAGATGGTGAAGTGATCCAACACTCTATGATTACCAAATCTATCGAACGTGCACAGAAAAAAGTAGAAGAAAATAACTTTGGTATCCGTAAACGTTTATTGGAGTACGATGATGTGATGAACTCGCAACGTACCGTAATTTACGCTAAACGTAAAAATGCTTTATTTGGCGAGCGTTTAGATGTAGATATGAATAATATGGTTTTCGATGTTGCTGAAGATATCGTAAGCGAATATAAACAAGAAGGAAATTACGATGGTTTTAAACTTGAAGTAATCAAAAATTTCTCTTTAGATACGGCCATTACCGAAAAAGAATTTACTTCAACCAACATCCCTCAGTTAACTGAAAGGTTATTCGACGAAGCTGAAGCATTTTACGCACGTAAATCTGAAGCCATTATTCAACAATCATTACCAGTTTTAACCCAGGTTTATCAGGAACGTGGCGAGCACATCGAACAGATTGTGGTTCCGTTTACTGATGGGATCCGTGGTATTCAGGTGGCGGTTGATTTGAAGAAAGCAATCGACAACAAGGGAAAAGAAGTGGTTCGTTCATTCGAAAAAACTATTGTCCTTGCCTTGATCGATGATAGCTGGAAAGAGCATTTACGCGAAATGGATGATTTAAAACAATCTGTACAAAACGCAGTTTACGAACAAAAAGATCCATTGGTAATTTATAAAATGGAAGCTTTCAACCTATTTAAAAACATGCTTAATGCGGTAAATAAAGAAGTAGTAAGTTTCTTATATAAAGGTGGTATCCCGGTTCAGCAAGAACCAGATCAGGTTAGAGAAGCACCAGCCCCGGTAAAACAACCGAAGTTGCAAACTACTAAACAAGAATTTGGCAGAGAAGAACCAGGTATTGAATTTGGCGATACGCGTGAGGCTGTTCCACAACAACCAATCCGTAAAGAAGCAACCGTTGGCAGAAACGAACCTTGCCCATGCGGTAGCGGTAAAAAATTCAAAAATTGCCACGGCGCTAATTTATAATCAAGATATATAATGCTTTACCAAGCCCCAACATTTGTTGGGGCTTTTTTTATAACTAAATTTTTAATTCTAAAATTAACACTTATATTTAGTGACGGTCAATTTGAAATTGGTAGGCAATTTCTTAATGACCAATAAACTTAAAAATGGAGTCCGGAAACCATAAAAAACGGGGCGGAACTGAAAAGCCAAAAGAGTAAGAACACACACAACACACACACAAATGAAAAAAGTTTTTAACATTGCCGCTGTTTCAGCGACATTGCTGCTATCGAGCTGCGCCACTATTTTTACGGGAACCACCCAAACCGTTCAAATCAATTCAAATCCACCTGCCGCTACTATCGAAGTAGATGGAGTCAAAACAGGCGTTACACCAATGGCTGTACCATTAAAAAAAGGATTCACCGGACAAACCATCAGTTTAAAACTTGATGGTTATGAAACCAAAACATTTCAGCCCCAATCTACATTTAATGCGGTATCTGTGGTGAATTTCTTGTTTATTCCAGGGTTTATTGTTGATGCTGCTACAGGAGCGATGATGAAATACGATCCAAAAGTTTACGAATTTACACTCGAAGCTAAGAAAGCGAAATAATTAATCGCTTAATGGTCATAATTCTTAAAGCCAGATTTCGATAGGAATCTGGCTTTTGTATTTCAATGTCCCTTCCTAAAATAAGTGTCAACTTATTTTAGGACTAGTCACAATAAAAAAAATTATCTTTATAAAAAGGTAAATTAATATAACGGCTAATATTTTTAGCATTATATTTGTTGTCTGTAAGTTATGGAATCAAAAAATCTAAATCAGCAACTTGGTGGAGGAATTTATACTATTCCTGAAGTAGCATTTATACTAAAGCTACCAGTGGGAAAAGTACGTCGATGGATGACTGAATTCTGGGATAATAAATTTTCTAAGAAATATAGTAATAAATATTCTTGGGGTGAAGGGCGTGATAAGGCTACAAATTTCTATACCTTAATTGAATTTTATGTTTTTTATCAACTTAGAGCGCTGAATATAAGCACGAATAGGATCTTTAAAGCTCATCAGGATATGGCCGAACAGTTGAATACAGCGTATCCTTTTGCTTCTTCCAAATTACTATCCGATGGAAAAAGTATATTGTTTACGATGCATGATGGGACTATTGTTGAGGCAGATAATACAAGACAAGCTGTTTTTAAGCAAATAATCGAACAGTTTTGTAAGAAAATAGAATTTTCTACTACAGATATAGCTGAAAGGTTTTATCCATTGGGAAAAGAAAAGCACATTATAGTAGATCCTCACCATCAATTTGGCCAACCTGTTGTCGAAGAAACAAATGTTTTAGCTCAAACGCTTTACGAACTCTATAATGCAGGAGAAACAATAACATTCTTATCAAGACTATATGATCTTAAGGAAATAGATGTTCATAGTGCAATCGAACTATTTAGTATTAAGACGGCAGCATGATAAAAGTTTTAGTAGATGAAAATCTTTCAAAATACTTTGCTGAGGGTTTAGATAAGCTTCAATATCCTCTTGGTAATAGTATTGAAATAACATCTATTGAAAAGGAATTTTATAAAGGAATAAAGGATGAAGATTGGATTCCAGATTGGGGGAGAAAATCTGGCGTTTTTATCTCACAAGATGTAAGAATTTACACGACTAAGCAGCAGTCAGCATTACTAAGCAAATATAATATTGGTGCTTTTTTTCTAAAATTGCCAAAAGGATACCGATACTGGGATAAAACCCAGGTGATAATAAAACATTGGTTAGAAATTGTTAAAATTATTGAGAATAATAAAACACCGTATGTCTATTTCATCTCGGCAAAACGTGTTACAAAGGGATAAGATAACACTTCATTTGCTTAACCCATAAAGAATGCCGATTTTTGCAACGATTTCGGCATTCTTGTTGTTAAGAAGAAATGAGATGATATTTTATTCATCTGCTCACTAAATGCCAAGGTTTTTTACACATGAAAACAATATTAACTTTTATAGGCTGTTTGTTTCTTTTTACCACTGCTTTCGCACAAAAAGGAGAGGTTACGGTTATAAAAGATCCCTTAATTGATAGTTTAATTGCCAAACGTTTGGAGGTTTATAAAACTTCTGGAGAGGTGAAACCGGGCAAACCCATTGTTTCGGCTTACGGTTACCGCGTACAGATTTTCTATGGGTCAGACCGCCGAGAGGTTTTTAACGAACAGGCAAGGTTTAAAGGGCTTTATCCTAAATATAATACCTACCTCGTTTATAAAGAGCCTAACTATTATGTTCGGGTTGGCGATTTTAGAACCCGCTTGGAAGCGCAGCGCCTTATAAATGAACTCAGACCAAACTTCCCGACACTGTTTATTTTTAGGGAAAAAATTAATGCACCAAGTTTAGATACCACAACAAGTAATGATCAAAAATAAAATCCAAGAACTAGCCGCGAACATTTTTAACGATGTAGTAGGCTATCGTCAACATATCCATGCCAATCCTGAATTATCCTTCAAAGAATTCGAAACTTCATTGTTCATCAAGGATAAATTAAAAAAATGGGGAATTGAATATACCGACTGTGCCAATACGGGTGTGGTAGGTCTAATTAAGGGTAACCAGCCATCTGATAAAGTAATTGCTTTACGTGCCGATATGGATGCATTGCCTATTCACGAAGCAAACGACAAACCTTACCGTTCTAAAAACCATGGTGTAATGCATGCCTGCGGACACGATGTTCACACTTCGTCACTTTTAGGAACAGCTCATATCCTAAACCAAATGAAAGATGAATTCGGTGGCACCATCAAATTGATCTTCCAGCCCGCAGAGGAATTGTTGCCAGGAGGAGCGAGTATCATGATTAAAGAAGGTGTATTGGAGAATCCAAAACCTGATTATATTGTTGGTCAGCATGTAATGCCGTTAATTGATGCTGGTAAAGTAGGCTTCCGTTCAGGTATTTACATGGCCTCAACCGATGAATTGTATGTTACTGTAACTGGGAAAGGTGGTCATGGCGCACAGCCTCATCAAAATATCGATCCGGTTTTAATTGCATCGCATATCATTATTGCTTTGCAACAGATTGTTAGTCGCAATGCCGATCCACGTACACCATCGGTTTTATCTTTTGGTAAGATAAATGCCAATGGCGCAACTAACATTATTCCAAATGAGGTAAAAATCGAGGGGACATTTAGAACCTTAGATGAAAACTGGAGAGATGAAGCACATAAACGCATGAAAAAAATGGCTGAAGGAATTGCCGAAAGTATGGGGGGAAGCTGTGATTTTGATATCCATAGAGGTTATCCGTTTTTAATTAACGAAGAAAAATTAACCGCAAATGCAAGGGCTTTTGCTGAAGATTTTTTGGGTAAAGACAATGTGGTTGATTTAGATATCTGGATGGCTGCTGAAGATTTTTCTTTCTACTCACAGGTAACAGATGCCTGTTTTTATCGTTTAGGTACTGGGAATGCTGCAAAAGACACGCAATACTCAGTACATACCCCGCGATTTGATATTGATGAAGATGCCTTGAAAATATCAACAGGATTAATGGCCTATATTGCTTTAAAACAATTAGGGAATTAATGATGAGGTGGAGGGTGTAAGATGGACGGAACTAATCTTTCTCCCGTTTTACATCTTTCATGATACATTATCCATGTTACCTTTTACATCTACCTTCCATGAAAAAAGTATTTTTGTTTTTATTATTAATATCACTCTTTTATACAGGTTTTGCTCAGGAAATTAACCGTTTCAATCCTGATACAATTAAAACCATTACGCTCGATTCTGCAGTAAATATTAAGGCCGAAAAATTGAATGTAGAGACATTTATCAGAAAGGTGATGTATGATACTTCCTTTTATCAATCTTTTAGGGATATGAAGCGTTATACTTTCATTGCTGAAAACAGGATTTATAGTTACGATAAAAAGAACAAGGTTGATGGAAAAATTTACCGCAAAATAAGACATAACAATAGCGGTCCTTATAAAATGGAATATCTGGTAAAACAGGATACGGGGAAAATTTATAAGAAAAATGGCAAATACCAACTTTATACGGTAGAGATGTTCGATTACATTTTTATGAATGCCTATAATACCGATTTTGTACCCAATGCACCCAAGCCTGACGGAAAGGGCGGAACAAATGAAAGTTATAAAGACAAGCTCAAAACATTAATCTTTAATCCTGGCCGTCCGATAAAAGTTCCTTTTATTGGCAGTAAAACCGAAATATTTTCGGCCAATATGCGCCAGTATTACGATTATGGTTTCACCAGCGGTACCTATCTTGATTCTATTCCGGTTTATCGTTTTAAGGTTTCAGTTAAACCCGATTTAAGCAGCTGGACAAAAGATGGCATCATGATCAAGGAATTGGTTACTATTTTCGATAAGCGGAATTTCAATATTCTGGGGCGTTATGTTGATATGAAATACAGCAACATGCTGTTCGATTTTGATGTACAGATGAATATAGAAATGGGCTATTTTGGAGACGACAAATTACCAACCAAAATTACCTACCAGGGTAACTGGGATTATCCTTTCAAAAAGGAAGAACGGGCTAGTTTTTTAATCGTACACAAAGATTATAAACTCGAAAAGGGGAAATAAGGGTTTGATAATGTCTTTAATATCTAGAGAGCCGTCACCCTGAATTTATTTCAGGGTCTATTTTATGAAAGATCATGACCACGTAGTAGCTAAAAGACAATTGAAAACACTTTTCTACTTGTAAAATAAATTCAGAATGACGATCGCTTTGGGATAAGGAGTAAAAAATAATCATTATGAATAAATATTAATCGAACTCAGGTTATTATCTTTAAACGATTATTTAAACCGATAAATATGCAATTCCTTTCGCCGTTAAAATTTAAAATATCATTAGCATTATCACTGTTTTTAGGTCTTCATGTGCATGCACAGGTGCTCACTTCAAAACAGATCGATAGTGTTGTAGAAAAAACACTCACCACCTTTAATGTTCCCGGAATTGCAGTTTCTGTAATTAAAGACGGTAAAATAATCCATTTAAAAGGTTATGGTGTAAGTTCAATCAAAACCCATAAAAAGGTTGATGAAAATACCCTTTTCGGTGTGGCATCAAATACAAAAGCTTTCACGGCTGCTGCATTAGGAATGTTGGTTGATGAAAAGAAAATTACATGGGATACAAAAGTTACCGATGTAATTCCGGAGTTTAAAATGTACGATGCCTACGTAACCAGCGAATTTACCATCCGCGATCTGCTCACGCACCGCAGTGGTTTGGGTTTAGGTGCGGGCGATTTAATGATCTGGCCAGATTCTTCAACCGTCGATAAAAAACAACTGATCCATAACCTCCGTTATTTGAAACCGGTTTCCTCTTTCCGTACCAAATACGATTACGATAACCTGATGTATATTGTTGCTGGCGATGTGGTAGCAAGGGTTTCAGGCATTACTTACGAAGATTTTATAGAAAGCAGGATCATTAAACCTTTAGGCATGACCAAAACGGCAGCTTCCTGGTACCGCTTAAAAGATAAATCGAATGTAATTGATGGCCATGCACCCTACGAAGGCAAACTGCTTCCGGTAGGACTAAGCTTCGGAGAGATCGCAAATGCCGCCGGTGGAATTTATTCGAACGTTACCGATATGAGCAAATGGGTAATGGCCATGATCAATGGCGGTAAATATGGCGAAACTCTTGACAAGAAATTATTCAGCGCTGCTATAGCAAGAGAACTTTGGACGCCGCAGACCATTATTGCAGGCGGTAATCCAGCTGCTTTTAGTAGTTATGGCTTAGGTTGGTTTTTAAGCAATGTAAATGGCAATTTTCAGGCAACACACACAGGCGGTCTGTCAGGGATTGTAACACAGGTAACGATTATTCCAGAGATGAAATTGGGCATTATTGTATTAACCAATCAGCAATCTGGTGCTGCTTTTAATTCGATCACCAATTCGATTAAAGATGGTTATCTTGGTATTAAAGGACAGGATCGGATTAAAACTTATAACGATAACAGGCTCAGAAACGAAAAACAAGCTGGCGAAATGGTAAGCAAAGTTTGGAACGATATTGCTGCTCAACAAAAACTGTCGACCACAAAGCCAGATGCCAAAAACTATTATGGCACTTTCCATGATGCCTGGTTCGGCGATGTAACCATTGGTGAGGTGAACGGCAAGATGCATTTTCAGGCTAAAAACGCTCCAAAATTGAAAGGCGACATGACTTATTACAAAGGAAATACTTTTATTGTGAAATGGTATGATAGAAGTTTAGATGCCGATGCTTTTGTTAATTTTAGTTTAGATCACAATGCTTTGGCCGATGGTTTTAAAATAGAAGCGATTTCGCCGCTAACCGATTTTAGTTTCGATTTTCAGGACCTGGATTTTAAAAAGACCGATCAAAAATAACCTAACCAATTATACACAATGAAAACACTGTTAAAAACAAGTATTTTACTAAGCTTTTGCTTAATTGCATTAACATCAATGACATTTAAACCAAAACGGATTATCTTCTTTGGCGACTCGATTACCCAACAGGGTGTTTCTAAAAACGGATATGTAACCCTGATCAAAAAATCGCTCGATTCCACTAAATATGATATAATTGGGGCCGGAATTGGCGGGAACAAGGTTTACGATTTATACCTGCGTTTAGAAGATGATGTGCTCAACAAGAAACCTGATTTAGTGGTGATTTATGTCGGCATTAATGATGTTTGGCATAAACAATCTTCTCATACGGGAACCGATTATGATAAATATTTAAAGTTTTATCAGGCCTTGATTAATAAGATTCAGGGTGTGGGTAGCAAAGTGGTATTGGTTACCCCATCGGTTGTTGGCGAGAAAAAAGATGGTACGAATGAGCTAGATGCCGATTTGAATAAATATGCTGAAGGGATTAGGACATTAGCTGCAAAAAATAATCTTCCAGTATGTGATTTGAGGAAAATTTTCGCCGAATACGAGGCGAAAAATAATCCGGAGGATAAAGAAAAGGGCATTTTAACCGTTGATCGGGTGCACTTAAACGAAACAGGTAATAAACTGGTTGCCGATCAGTTATTGCCTTTGGTAAAATAGAAAGATATTCGTCATTGCGAACTGAAGAAAGGGAATGTGCTTTGGAGTGGAAGCAATCTTTCCAGTTTAACACATCAAAATAATAATGGAAAGAGGAGGGACAGTTTACATTATTACTAACTTTACTCATACTACGTTATATGTTGGAGTTACTTCAGATTTAATGTCCAGGATAAAAGAACATAAAGACAAGGAATATCCGAAATCTTTTTCTGCTAAATATAACATGGACAAACTTGTTTATTTTTGTTCTTATGATTCGATAGAGGAAGCAATTGGAGAAGAAAAGAGAATTAAGGGCGGGAGCCGTAAAAAAAAGATAAAATTAATAGAATCCATGAATTCTGAATGGAAGGATTTATGGGAGATAGTGAAAGAATGGTAAATATCAGTTACACCATTGTAGATTAAAATATATCGTCATTGCGAACTGAAGAAGGGGATTGTGCGATGGAGTGAAGCAATCTTTCCTGCAAGGCGACAACTGATTAAAAGTATAATGGCAAAAAAGATTGCTTCGTCGTGCCTCCTCGCAATGACGGACAATAATAAGTATGATAAACCGCGAAACGATAGATAAGATAATGGATACCGCCCGTATTGAGGAGGTAGTTGGGGATTTTGTGCACTTAAAAAAACGCGGAACCAGTTTAATTGGTAATTGCCCTTTCCATGGCGAAAAAACACCTTCCTTTCACGTATCCGTAACTAAAGGCATTTACAAATGTTTTGGTTGTGGCAAAGGGGGGGATTCAGTTCGCTTTATTATGGATCATGAAAAATATTCATATCCCGAAGCGCTTAAATTTTTAGCCAATAAATACAATATAGAAGTTGAGGAAGCCGAACTGAGCCCTCAAGATGCCGAAGCACAAAGTGCCAAAGAAAGCCTTTATGTAGTTTCGCAGTATGCTGCTGCATTTTTTGTGAAACAGCTTTGGGAAACAGATGAAGGAAAGGGCATCGGCTTAAGTTATTTTAAAGAACGTGGCTTTAGAGAAGACATCCTTAAAAAATTTGAGGTGGGTTATTCTCCGGATGTATGGGATGCGATGACGCAAAGCGCAATCAACGCTGGACATAAATTAGAGTTTTTAGAAGCCACCGGATTATCGATCAAAAACGATAACGGCAAAGTTTACGATCGCTTTCGCGGGCGGGTAATGTTTCCGATCCACAACTTTACAGGCCGGATCATCGGTTTTGGAGGTAGGACTTTAAAAACCGATAAAAATGTTCCTAAGTATGTAAACTCTCCAGAAAGTGAAATTTACCACAAATCGAATGTGCTTTATGGCTTATTCCATGCCAAAAAAGCCATCCGAGATTTAGATAACTGTTACTTAGCCGAAGGTTATGCCGATGTGCTTTCGGTACATCAGGCCGGAATAGAAAACGTAGTGGCCTCATCGGGTACTTCGTTAACCGTAGAGCAGATTAAACTGATCGGGCGTTTTACCCAGAACATTACCATTTTATTTGATGGCGATGCTGCAGGTATTAAAGCCTCCCTCCGTGGTTTGGATATGATTTTGGAAGAAGGACTGAATGTGAAAATCGTTTCCTTCCCAGATGGCCACGATCCCGATTCTTATATGCACCATGTTGGGGCAGGTGCTTTTAAAACCTATCTCGAGCAGAATAGAAAAGACTTTATTTTATATAAGGCGAATGTATTGCTTAAAGATGCGGGCAACGATCCGATTAAAAGAGCAGGCATTATCCGCGATATTGTAGAAAGTATTGCCAAAATCCCTGACCCGATTAAGGCCTCCGTTTTTATTAGGGAGTGTAGTAGTTTGCTCGAAATTGATGAGCATATCTTGCTGAGTGAGTTAAATAAAATGCGTTCGGCAAAGCTTAAAAAAAACTTTGATAACAGCCAGCGGGCAAATCCGTCATCAAGTCCAAAACCATATTCATCAGGTGCACCAGAGCCACTTGGCCCCCCCGATGATTTATGGGATGACAGTGCAGGCCCAATGGGTACTGAAGCACCTGTAGAAGAAAATGAGCATCAGGAAAAGGAAATTGTACGTTTATTACTGGCTTTCGGGCACGAATTTGTAAACTGGGATAAAATTGATGATATGTACATTGGCTCATTCATCATGCAGAACCTGAGCGATGTAGAATTTGATGATCCACTTTGCAAAAGAATTATCGATTATTATAAATCTGAAATCGACAACGGCCGATTACCCACATCGAACCACTTTGTTAAACATGAGGATAGAGATATTGCCGATTTGGCCATTACACTTTCAACCTCAGAATATGCTTTAAGCGAGAACTGGTTAAATAAACATCTTATCTATGTTAAAGATGAAACGATGAATTTAAAAGCGACTATTTTAGGTGGCATTTTTCACCTTAAAAAGCGTAAAGTCGAAAAAATATTGATGAACCTGTTGAAAGAAATTAAAGAGGAAAAGAATGAGGATAACCAAATGATTTTAATGCAACGTTATGGGGTAATTAAAGGGGTTGAGCGAGAAATTTCTAAGTTCCTGGGTTCTGTTATTGTGAAATAAGGATTGAATGAAAGGATGACTGAATGAGAAAATGATTGAAGGATAGATATATTCGAAACATTCAATATTATCATATTATAATACATTTGAAAATGAACATTTAATCATTCAACAACTCACTCATTCAATAATTATGTCTTATGGCCCTTCACAACGATTTAGGTAAAGCGGGCGAAAATATTGCAAGGCAATATCTGGAAGACCAAGGTTATGAGATTTTAGATGAAAACTGGACCCATGGTAAAGCCGAGGTGGATCTAATCGTTTATAAAAACGGGATCATGATTTTTGTCGAAGTTAAATCCCGGAGTTCGGTTGCTTTTGGCGAACCGGAAGAATTTGTACACAAAGCCAAGCAAATACAGATGGAATTGGCTGCTAATGCCTATATTGAATTAATGAACCATCAAAATGATATCCGTTTTGATATTATTGCAATTACATTTACAAAAAATAAAAATTATAATTTAAACCATATTGAAGATGCGTTTTGGCCTGAAGATTAACTCTATTAAAAGTTTCATATTTATCGGAATTGCACTTGCATTTGTAAGTTCGTGTAAAGACAGTTCTACCACCTACCGTAGTTTTATTTCACCGATGACCGGTCTTAATGTGCCGTCAGGAAACGAGTTTGATGTTAAAGTACAATTCGGTGCTGAGCAAAAAGTAGATTCTGTAGTTTACTTAATTGATACCATTAGAGTCGTTTCAAAGGCCGATACTTCGGCCATCAAACTTAAAACCGAAGGCTTGAAATTAGGTAACCATCTGGTAACAGCCAGAATATTTGGTGCTGGAAAATCTGAAGATTTAACCTCGAACATTAATGTTTTAGCAGCTCAGGCGCCAACAGAATATACCTATAGAGTGATTAAAACCTTACCTCACGATACCTCTTCTTATGTAGAAGGTTTAGAATACCATGATGGCTTTTTTTACGAAAGTGCTGGCGACTATGGTCACTCGAGTTTACGTAAAGTAGATCCTTCTACAGGGAAAATCCTCCAGAAAGCAGATCTGGATAAACAATATTTTGGAGAAGGCATAACCGTAATCGGAAACAAAATTATTCAGCTAACTTACCGCGAAAAAGTTGGCTTTGTATATGATAAAGCAACCTTTAAAAAACTATCTGAATTTTCGTACACCACAGGCAGAGAAGGCTGGGGTCTGGCTTTTGACGGGCAAAAAGTATATAATACCGATGGTTCTAACACAATCTTTTTCTTAAATAAAGATACTTATCAAAAAATTGGGTCGATTGATGTTTTTGATAACAAAGGGCCAATTCAAAATTTAAACGAACTGGAAATTATTGATGAGAAAATTTACGCAAATGTTTACACCACCAATGATATCCTGATTATTAACCCAGAAACTGGTGCTGTAGAAAGCAAGATCGATTTATCAGGCTTGTTACCTGCCGATTACTTTAAAACCGAAGATGCAAAAGCGAATAACGTGTTAAACGGCATTGCTTATGATAAAGCAACAAAAAGACTTTTTGTAGCCGGTAAAAAGTGGCCACATATTTTTCAGATTGAGCTGATTAAGAAATAGAAAGGATCGTACTTATAGCAGATTGTGAAAGAGTAATCGTCATTTCGACTGAAGCGCAGCAAAACTGAGAGATCTATGGGATAGATTTCTCGACTGCGTTGCACTCCGCTCGAAATGACGATTTATCGAGTCAGATTTTCTACTCTTAATCCTGTTTCTTCGGTTCGTCTAAATAACCGTTAAAAATGATAGGTTGTTTATTTACACTGCTCGCTGTTAAAGATGCATACCCATTGGTTGAGATATTAATGGTAAACCGATAGTTTTCTCTTTTTACATCCTTTGTATTAATCTGGATGGTGTATAATCCTTTTTTATTCTTCGATTCTAGATAGGTAAAATCTTTAGAGGTAAATTTAATGCCACCCTGAGTAGGGTCCATAGGGGCAGAAAAAGATCTTCCGTAATAAGGTAAATAAGCAACAATACTATCTTTGGTAACCTTAACATCGTATTGCGAACCCGTCAGGTTTATAGAGCCACCACCCTGACTGCCTGGCATCATCGCTAATACTCTGTTAATATCATTATTCGACATCGGCAGGGCGGTATTGGCAACAAAAGTATAATTTTTATCTGCTACAATTTTCAGTGTAGTTTCCTTATTGGTTTGGGCAAATAATTGAATCCCAATCAAAAGAAAGGCAAGGCTCAATATTAAATTTAAACGTTTCATAATGTGTGTTTTAAATGTGTAACAATTTAAAGATGCACAGATTTGAAAGATTCCATAATAGTGCCAAAAAATGGACGGTGGCGTAAATTTAACGATTTTAGTTTTTATATAGTGGATTTACCTTTTCCGAATAACTCGATTTGTATAACGGATTACTTTTCTCTGTTGATGAAGCGCCCATTGCTGTAAATTTATAGGTGCCTGTAGGAAGGTTGTTGAGTTCTATTTCGCCATTTTCGTTAGTAATTAAAGTAATTAAATTGCCTCCAGGATTTTTACCTCCTTTAACTATTATACCGCCGATAGGTGAGCCCGCTACACGTGATTTCGGGTTGGTTGAAGGCACAGAAATGATAAACTTATAGTTTCCGGCACTTGCATTGTTAAATTCTATTTCGCCATTTTCGTTAGTTAGCAGGCTAATTGAATTGCCACCCGGATTTTTACCTCCTTTAACCACAATACCACCGATAGGTTGTCCGGCAACAAAACTTACCTCTCCCGTGGTCACGTCCAGTTTGCCTTTAATCGATTTCATAATGCAAGGGAAATGTGATTCGGGATAATTTAGTTTACAGTAATCACAATAATGCCCTTCTGGCGCCTTAACCCTTAATTGTTGTGAATTTGTTTCTTTAGTTTCTGTTGATGTTGCAGTTCTTTTAACTTGAGCCAGAACAGTAAATGAAATCGATAGCAGAAATACCGCTATAGCAGCCCCTTTTTTCATAAAATTTGATTAGAACTACAAAATTAATCAAAAAATATGGCTCTTGCTAGTTTTTAAAGGCTAGTGAGATAATGGCTAGTTATTTGACTATTTCTTTTTAGATGCTTTCGCAAAAGGATTGAAGGCCAGCGCAAGATTAACCCAGAAATCAAGCTCATCATTCCGGCCTAAAACATCTTCTGATACCGAAACGTAGCCCTTCATTGGCCTACCGCCCATCACCATCTGCTGCCAGCCATCTTTATCTGATAAATTTTCCAAAGTATTAGGGTCGAGCCTCACCATCATGCTGTTCTTAGAAACACCAATACACATTTTGCCATTCACCATAAAAATAAGCCCACTAAACATCAGTTTTTCTTCTACATCGGCTATATGCATCAACCGTTCGGCGACACGAAGGGCTAAGGTTTCGTTGTGAGCTCTCATAATTCAGTTGTATGATCTATTGAAACAAATTTGATTCCTTTTGATATGAAGAAATTTTTGAGCATACTAAATTTTTCAGTGCAATTTTCTCCAACTTTTATTTTTTTTGAGCTAAATTTCATGCCCAGGCAATCGAAACAGATTTCTATATAAGCAATTACTTTTCTTTCATTGTTAAAGAATAATATAGCATTATGTGGATCATAACAAGCCATTCTATTTATAATTACGCCATATTTTTTGGATATATAACCATAATTAAAAAATAGATCTGTCAGTTTATCAATATCTGCTTTAGGAAGTCTAATTTCTTCTTTAACCAACCCGCTATTCAAAATACCTTTTTTCACTGGTAAATGACTTGAAAATTCTGATATCGTATCTTGAAAAGATATTATGGATATAAATTCTGTTCGATTAAAAGGATAAAATAGTTTCCTTTGTTCAGCACTAAATTTATCTCTATGCATACATTGGGAGTTCTTCTCCATTAATGAATCCTGTTCTTCAATTGATAAATTTTCTAATTCTTTATTTTGTGCAAACAATGAACTACAAATTAAAAAGAAACAAAAGGTATTTAAGATTTTTAACATGCTTGACGCTTGTGGTGTTTAAAACTAAATTACATCTTTATCAACCAATTTTCAATAATCTGACGTTATTCTTTAAATTTGCAATATGTTGTTAAACTGCTATCAGGAAGAATTATTAGAGGCTGGGTGTGATGAAGCTGGAAGAGGTTGCCTCGCTGGTCCTGTTTTTGCCGCGGCGGTAATATTGCCAAAAGGTTTTGTGTTAGAAGGATTAAATGATTCTAAACAGTTATCGCATGAGCAAAGGGCCGCTCTGAGACCTATAATAGAACAGGAAGCTTTAGCTTGGGCCGTAGCTTCTTGTGATCATGAAGAGATAGACAGGATCAATATTTTAAATGCTTCGTTTTTGGCCATGCACAGGGCGATTGAAAAATTACATACCCAACCGAAATACCTGGTAATTGATGGCAACCGTTTCAAAACCTAT
This sequence comes from Pedobacter sp. 22163, assembly GCF_052045595.1. Taxonomy (NCBI): domain Bacteria; kingdom Pseudomonadati; phylum Bacteroidota; class Sphingobacteriia; order Sphingobacteriales; family Sphingobacteriaceae; genus Pedobacter; species Pedobacter sp. 22163. The sequence goes on from NZ_JBQEPM010000004.1 coordinate 361,346, forward strand.
CCGCAAATTCCACACAGTTGCATTGTGAAGGGCGATGGTAAATATCTAAATATCGCCGCCGCTTCTATATTGGCGAAAACCCACCGCGATGAATTTATGACCAATCTGCATACCAATTATCCGCATTACAATTGGCAGCAGAACAAGGGATACCCAACAATTGCACACCGCAAGGCTGTAATTGAAATCGGGTTATCGCCTTTTCACCGCAAAACTTTTAATGTGAGCGATCCCCAGTTAGAACTGTTTTCAAAAAACGCCTAAAATTTCGTATTTTCACAACATTGTGAAAATTCTGTTGATTACTAAGCGGGTTCCCTTTCCGCCAAATAGTGGTTATCCTATCGTGGTTTATAATACCATAAAAGGTTTGCTGCAACTTGGTGCAGATATTACTTTGTTTAGCCTCAACCCAACAAAAGGAAGAATCGATATCGAAGATATTTACGATCCTATTTTTGAACAGATTAAATATCATACCTACGATTTAGATACAGATGTAAATGTATGGTCGGCATTTTTTAATATTTTCACTAACGAATCTTATAATGTTTCCCGTTATTACAGCGAAGATGCCGCCCGCCAGTTAGAAAATCTTTTACGGGAAAATGTGTTTGATATTATTCAATTTGAGGGGCTTTTTGTTGTTCCTTATCTGGATGTGGTTAAGGCAAACAGTAATGCTAAGCTTATTTATAGGGCACACAATATCGAATTTACCCTTTGGGAACGTCTTTCTCATTCAGAAAAGTTTCTTATTAGGCGTAAATATTTAGCTTTTTTAGCCCAGCGGCTTAAAGCATACGAAACTGATCAGATTAACCGTTTCCACCATATTTTTGCCATTTCGGAGCCCGATCGACAAAGTATATTAATGTTCGGCTGCGAAATTCCGATGTCGGTTTTCCCCGTTGCCATCGATTTAGAAAAATATAAAGTAGATAAAACCAAAACCAGTTTTCCTACACTGTTTCATTTAGGTGCCATGGACTGGCGACCAAATCAGGAAGGATTAGAATGGTTTTTGGATGATATCTGGCCAGATATCGAAAAACTAAATAAAGATCTTCGTTTTTATATCGCAGGAAAAAACATGCAGAAACATTTCTTCGAATACGATTCAGAAAATCTGATTGTAGAAGGTGAGGTTTTTGATGCAGTAGAATTTATGAATTCGAAGGCAATTATGATTGTCCCTTTAATTTCTGGCACCGGAATGCGGGTAAAGATTATTGAAGGTATGGCTATGAAAAAATGCATCATAGCTACCACTACTGCCGCAGAGGGAATTAATTGCAGGCATGGCCATGACATTTTAATTGCTGATTCTGCAGATGAATTTTACCGGTCGATTTTACAATGTATCATTAACCCTAAACGTTGGGTAGAAATAGGAGAGAACGCCCGTAAAACAGTAGAAAACGACCATGGTGTTCATTTAATCTCCAGTAAAATGCTGAAGATTTACGAAGAATTGGTGAGTGCCTAGCCGTATAGAGTTGACAACTTTTCTATGCACTTAGAAAGAAAAGTTGTCAACTCTGGAAATCTCTTTAATAAATGCTGAAACAAGTTTATCATGACGGACGAATAGAAAAACCATCCAAAATCTCCTTAAAATTAACCTCAAAATTTTATCTTTTTCTTAGTACTTTTGCACCCCAAGAAGAATAGCGAATAAAGCCGTCATCATTCACAGAATATCAGCTATACTGGCTTCATTATCATAAAAAATAAAATTTACGGATGAAAAACACCGCATTAACAGAAAAACACATCGCTTTAGGCGCTAAAATGGTTCCATTTGCAGGTTACAATATGCCTGTTACTTACGAAGGTATTAATGCCGAACATGCAACTGTTCGTAACGGCGTTGGTGTTTTTGATGTAAGCCACATGGGCGAATTTATTCTGAAAGGTGAAAACGCATTAGATCTTATTCAACGCGTAACCAGTAACGATGCTTCTAAATTATATGATGGAAAAGTCCAGTATTCTTGTTTGCCGAATAAAGATGGCGGTATTGTTGATGATCTTTTGGTTTACAAAATAGATGACAAAACCTATATGTTAGTGGTAAACGCATCAAACATCGAAAAAGATTGGAACTGGATTCAGCAATTCAATTCGAAAGATGTAGAAATGCACAATATTTCTGATCAAACCTCTCTTTTAGCCATTCAAGGACCAAAAGCAGCAGATGCTTTACAAACATTAACTGATGTTGATTTGGCATCAATGGAGTATTACACTTTCGTTAAAGGTACCTTTGCTAGTGTTGATAATGTAGTTATTTCTGCAACAGGTTATACCGGCGCTGGAGGTTTCGAGATTTATTTCGAAAACCAATACGCCGATCAAATTTGGGATGCTATTTTTAAAGCAGGTGCGCCATACAACATTCAGCCAATAGGCTTAGGTGCCCGCGATACTTTGCGTTTGGAAATGGGTTTCTGTTTATATGGAAATGATATTGATGATACTACCTCGCCTATTGAAGCAGGTTTAGGTTGGATTACTAAATTTTCCAAATCTTTTACCAATTCAGAGGCATTATTGGCCCAAAAAGAAGCTGGTATTCAAAAGAAATTGGTTGGTTTTGAAATGATCGATCGTGGTATTCCACGCCATGATTATGAAATTGCTGATGCCGAAGGAAATATTATCGGTAAAGTGACTTCTGGTACCCAGGCACCTTCTTTGCAAAAAGCAATAGGTATGGGCTACATTGCAAAAGATTTCGCTAAAGAAGGAACTGAAGTTTTTATTTTAATCCGCAATACGCCAATTAAAGCTAAAGTGGTTAAGTTTCCTTTTTATAAATAAGATTTGAGACAATAGACATGAGATTTGAGACGGTTTGACCGCTAAAATCTCATATCCCATATCTCACACCTCATATCTCGTCAAATGTCAAAAAAAATAGAAGTTTGTTTAACACCAGCCTTGATTGATTTATATGATATCGAACAAAGCATTGTGGTGGTTATCGATATTTTAAGAGCCACATCATCTATTACCTACGGGATAGATAATGGTGCTGAAGCGATTATTCCCGTAGCTCAGGTAAAAGATTGTTTAAACTATCGCGATAGCGGATTTTTATTGGCAGCAGAACGAAATGGAGAGGTAGTAGCAGGCTATGATTTCGGCAACTCGCCATTTTCTTATACCCATGAAAAAGTAAACGGAAAAACGGTCGTTTTAACTACTACCAATGGAACTAAGGCCTTGCATTTGGCTCAGAAAAGGGCTTATCAGGTTGTAATCGGGTCTTTCCTGAACTTAGATTCACTTTGCGATTATTTGAAAAGCCAGGATAAGAGTGTACTTTTGCTTTGCGCCGGTTGGAAAGATCAGTTCAATTTAGAGGATACTCTTTTTGCGGGTGCTGTGGTAAATAATCTCCGTCAAAATTTCGAACATTTTGATGATTCTAGCGTGGCTGCAGAAGATTTGTATGCCTTAGCTAAAGCAGATCTGAGGAAATACCTTCACAAATCATCACATAGCCATCGTTTGGCCCAGTTGAATATAGAAGAAGATGTTGTTTTCTGTTTGCAGTTAAATATTTGCAAAACAATTCCAGTACTGGAAGGCGAGCGTTTGGTGGCCTTAAAAAATTAAAAGCTAAAATTTAAGCCCAGCAATACTGCATTTTTTCTGAAACTTGCTCCATTAAATTGAGTTTCCTCTGTTGGTCTACTATTAAAATAAGCTTTATCTACACCAGAATAAGTGTTGATGTTATTGATTTTATAGTCAACTTCTAACCGTAAACTTTTGTTTAATGGTATAGCCAGATTGATATCGCCACTTAATGAAAAGGAATTTGCCTTATGTGTAAAGCTTACAGGTTTTGCAAAATCAGGAATTAAATTCCAGTTGGCTTTTGCCGAATAAATATAAAAACCGCTTAAAACTGTGGCACCTATACTGAATTTCTGCATTTTAAGAACAAGTTCTGCTCCAAAATCGAATCCTTTATATCTTGCTACATACGTAGAGTTTAAGCCTTTACTGTCAGGATTAGTTGCACTTTCTAACAAATGAAATTTTTGCTGATGATATGAAAGTCCAACAATTGGATTGATGTTAAAATCGCCAAATTTGAACAGTTGGTAACTGAGCTGTAAATCGGCATCGTATAAATAACCCTTATCTGCGTTGAGCAGATCGAAATAAAAAGCACTTTGCCGGTTATCATCTGCATAATCGGTATCTTCTGCCTCTCCCTTGGTTATGCTGCTATATTGGTTAGCGGCTTTAATACTAAGCCGCTCGGTAATATTGTATTTAATGTCTAAGCCAAAACCAGGCCCTTTAAGATTTTTCCAGATGAGTTCTGATAATACATTCGGATTGGTTCCGGCCGCATTACCTGCAATAGACCAATCAAATCTTGATTGTTGAATGCCTGCATAAGGCTTTACCTCCCATTTATGGGGGGTATCTTGTGCCGATGCAGTTTGATAGAATAAAAAGAGTGTTAAGCAGGCTAAAAATGGTTTGATAAAGGAAATCCGCAAAGCGATCAGCATATCTGTTTTTATTTTATAACAGCAAAATACACATAGTGGTTACTTAAAACCACTATATGTAATAATTTATTTTCTAAAATGGATATACTGAAGCGATAAATGATTTATCAGTAGGTGATAATACGGTATTCCATCCCACTTCGAAATCACCGATGGTTAATTCGTTTGGAACCGAATAGTGCATGATCGAATATTTATCGTAAGCGCTATAATTGGTTTGTGTGGTACTGTATTTTGCAAATAAGTTATTGTCTACATCGGCCTGGCTCCAGTAATTTGGTGCAGCAGCATAATAGGCATAAACAGCAGGTTTATCCCATGGAATAGCCACTAATGGATGTTGGTGCTCATGGATCAATCCTAAGGCATGGCCGAATTCATGGATTACCACGCGGCTATATTCAGAATCTGCTGTAGTTGCAGTTAACCAACCATAGTTCATAGTTGCACCGGTGCTGGGCGTTGATTTCCCAATGTACGACCAAGATCCATCCCCGCTTACAAAACTTACCCTGATTTTGGCTGTATTGTCGTTTGTTACAAAGTTGAATTTGATGTTGGCATATTGTTCCCACGCTTTCGCATATTGGATTACTTTAGCCCTGATGGCTGCTGTGCTTCCGTTTAAGCTTACTTTAATCGTAGTTCCCGGAATCCATTTTGTTGACTTTAGAACGGCGCCTCTCGGGGTAGTTCCATCCAATGATCTCTCTGTACAGATCTGGATGTCGCCAAGGGGATTAACAGCAGATAATTCAGGTTTTTGTAAATCTGCCGTCTCTGTAGGTTTTTCTTTTTTACATGCGAATAATACTGTGGTTAGCGCCAGGGCAGTTAATAGGGTTTTATTTAATTTTAAGAATTTCATGTTTAGGTTTTTTTTAGGTAAAAATTAATGATCTGTATTTGAATGGAAATCAAGTTAGAAGATCGTAAAAACAGGAATTCTTCTTTGAAAAAGAATAATCAGGTTGAAAAACATAGATAGACATTTAGGTTTAATTTTCTCTGCATTTGCAAAGTATAATCCTAAAGTAAAATAATATTATATCAACGCCAAGAGAATTGTAATATTTTTATTGCATATGTGTATTTTTTACACTCATTAATTTGTTTAATATAAACTATTTTATTGTAGTTTAAATATTACGTACGGCAAGAAATAAGCAAGTGAATCCAGTTGTTATTTTGTAATTAATTCAGAAATGGTTGGACTATTTTTAATCGTAATCAAGGCTTCTTCGTGTGCCAGCCAATAAATATCTTCTGCACGTTTCATATCGAATGTACTAATAGCCCCTAAACCTTTTGGTTCGATTAATACGTTACAGAATTTTGCTTTCCTTTCCATGTCGTGGTTAATAGACATTATACCGGCACGCCCCATTAAATTGGTAATCCCGGTAATTTTATCAACTGGTTTAAGGTGGTTACAAGACGAACCTATAATGAAATCGCAGTCATCCATTAAAGGTTCAACCGGGAAATTATTTAAAATGCCGCCGTCTACATACATCTGGCCATCAATCATAATGGGTTTAAAAATGCCTGGTATACAGCTAGAGGCATGAATAGCCCTAATAAGCGGTCCTTTTGTAAAATAAACCAATCGGCCTTCGCTAAAATTTACGGCAGCAATGGTTAAAGGTATTTTTAGCTTTTCAATTGAATCTTCCGGAAAATATTCCTTTAAAATCAGAGAAGTGTTTTCGATGTTGATTAAACCCAGAGAACCCACCGCCGGACGAACGAAGCGCCAGAGTTTCGTTTTAAGGAAAATATTCAAACCTTCCTCCGGATCTATGCCAGCGGCAAAAAAGGCCCCGGCTATTGCTCCTGCACTTGTTCCGCTAATGTGACTAAAGGTAATGCCTAAATTGCTAAAGGCTTTTAAAACGCCTAAATGTGCTATTCCCCTAATGCCTCCGCCTGATAATACAATGCCAACTTTCATAGGGTTAATTTAGATGATTACTTTAAAGTTCAACTGATCGATTTTATTGCTTAATTGTGGCATTGTTCTGGCTTGTAAACTGATAACTAAAAACCGCAAACTGATAACTATCTCTGTTGTTTCGGTTTGTACTTCGATTGATTTAAAATTTTCTGTGTATCGTTATCTACCATTAATTGTTGTAAAGTAACATCAGGGTGTTCTTTCATATATTTTCTTACAATTTGCCAACCCATCCATACACCCAATTTTGGTGCCGAATCTCTATTTTCACCTAAACCTGGCGTAAAAGGTCCTTCAGATAAAAACACCTGGATTTTTTGATAGTCGGTTTCGTACAGGTAATTGTTCTCCAAAAAATATGCCCAAATATCGCCTTCAAAATTTTGTGCCCAGTCTAACTGTTGTTGGGTGTATCCGATTTTGGTAGAATCGCTTAAGCTTTCAGGTAAAACCTGATCTAAGAAGTATAAAATCTTTCCCTGGAAGATCATTTTAGACAACAGGGTTCTATTGTCATCAGGCTCTGCAAAAAGTTCTTCGTGGGCGTAGGTTTCTGCTACACGCGGCACAATATATTCAGGTGCAAACCTCCTCGAAAGGTATAAGGGCACACTCTGAACAATAGCCCTATAAAATTTGCTGTCTTTTCCCAAAAACATATCCAAACCAATACCCAGATAGTTATCGCCTACGGGCATTTGGTAAGCAAAACCGGAAGCAAAAGAAATAAATTTAGGAATCTTCGCGTTCGGATAATAATATTTAATGTATTTAAAAGTCTCGCTTAATCCTTCTTCCTGCACTTTTAAGTTTGGAAAAACACTATCTACTTCTTTGCTTAAATCGGTATAAGCTTGGTCGCGGTACAAATTGGCCAACGATTCGGTGTTAGCGTATTTACTGTCCAGAATCCGGTGGATAAAATCGTCATAAAACACACCATATTTTGAACTAAGCTGTTTATCTACCTCAATAACATTTTTGTTTTTTCCGGCAAATAGCTCGTTATCAAATCTTTCGATTTTAATGTTTACCTGTATATTGCTTACATCGGGCCTGTTGCTTTGCCTGCAGGAAATAAATGTGACGGCAAAAAGAAAAATTAGATAAATTTGCCAGTGTTTTACGTTATACATCATGTACAACAAATATATATAAACACCCTATAGCATGAAAAAAATATCGACCGTTTTAATTTTATCTCTTTTAAGTATTGGCGCATGGGCGCAAAATTCTCCTTTAACCAATTACGGTTTTAGGTTAGGTTTAACCGCTACGCCGACTTTTGGTTGGGTTAAACCTGAACAAGGAAAAACAGACGGAATAGCTTTGGGCTTTTCTTATGGATTAATTGGTGATTTTAATTTTGCCCCGAATTATAGTTTTTCTACTGCGCTAACCATCACTTCGATAAATGGTAAAAGTACAGAGGCAAATGTTCTGCCTTACTATAGCGCGAGCAGTAGCGCTGCACCGAAAGCTTACGATTTAAAATACAAACTACAATATGTAGACTTGCCTTTAACCATTAAACTAAAAACAGTTAAGGCTGATGGAAAACGCTGGTATGGTCAGTTTGGATTGTCTAATTCAATCAACATCAGTGCTAAGCAAGATGCTGTAACAGGCGGAACGGTTGTTGGCGATAATTTAAATGTATCCGATAACATTAAACTTTACCGTGCCGGATTAATCATCGGTGGCGGCGGCGAATTTGATATTTCGGGTAATACCAGTATCGTAGCTGGTTTAACTTTTAATAACGGTTTCACTAATATTGTAACAGATAAAGCCAGAGATGTTAGAAACCATTATTTGGCACTTAATTTCGGTGTATTCTTTTAATCTGGATATTTGTTTTGATACTCACTACTTGATACATTAAATATGAAAATAGCACTAGCACAACTCAATTACCATATCGGGAACTTCAAGGCGAACACGAAAAAAATAACCGAAAATATTCAATTGGCGAAAGATAAAGGCGCAGATCTGGTTGTTTTTGCCGAGCTTGCTATCTGTGGCTATCCGCCAAGAGATTTTTTGGAGTTTGATGAGTTTATCTTATTGTGCGAAACTGCCGCTCAGGAGATAGCCAAACACTGTACAGATATCGCCTGTATTGTGGGCCTACCTATTAAAAACGAAGTGTTACAGGGAAAAGACCTGTTTAATGCTGCCTATTTCATCGAAGAAGGGAAAGTTAAAGCCGTGGTTAAAAAAGCACTTTTACCTACTTACGATGTATTTGATGAATACCGTTATTTCGAACCTGCCACGCAATTTAACTGTATCGATTTTAAGGGTAAAAAAATTGCCCTCACCATTTGCGAAGATCTGTGGAATATCAACGATAATCCACTATATGTTTCTAATCCAATGGATGAGCTGATTAAGGAGCAACCAGATGTGATGATTAATATTGCTGCATCTCCTTTCTCTTACACCCATGATGATGAACGCATTAAAGTATTGGCCGATAATGCAAAAAAGTACAACCTGCCTGTATTTTATGTAAACCAGGTTGGCGCACAGACAGAAATTATTTTTGATGGCGGTTCTTTAGTTTTTGATGCTGATGGAGCCATGAAAGCAGAGATGAAATATTTTGAAGAAGACCTTCAGGTTTTTGATCTGGAAGAGGTTGAAAATGTGCGTAATAAATATCCCCAATCGGAAAGATTGACCGATATTGAGCAGATTCACGACGCGTTGATTTTAGGTATAAAAGATTATTTCAGTAAATCTGGTTTCAGTAAAGCCGTTTTGGGCTTATCAGGTGGGATCGACTCCGCTGTGGTTTGCGCTTTGGCCTGTCGTGCGTTAGGCCCTGAGAATGTAATGGCCGTTTTAATGCCTTCTAAATTCTCTTCCGATCATTCCGTTCAAGATGCTTTAGATTTGGTTAACAATATTGGTTGTATGCACGAAATTGTGCCTATTAAAGAAGTTGCAGAAGCTTTCGATCATATACTAGCACCAGCCTTTAAGGGTTTGCCCTTTAACCTTGCTGAAGAAAATGTGCAGGCCCGCATCCGTGGCATTATTAATATGGCCATGAGTAACAAGTTTGGCTATATTTTATTGAATACATCGAACAAAAGCGAGTGTGCTGTTGGTTATGGCACTTTATATGGAGATATGTGTGGCGCTATTGGGGTAATAGGCGATGTGTATAAAATGCAGGTTTTTGAGCTGGCAAGGTACATTAACAAAGAAAGAGAAATTATTCCGGTCAATACCATTGTTAAACCACCATCTGCAGAGTTGAGGCCCGATCAAAAAGATTCTGATTCCTTGCCTGAATATGAAATACTTGATAAAATATTATATCAGCACATCGAAAAGAAACAAGGCTCAAAAGCCATTATTGCTCAAGGATTTGATGAAGCATTGGTGCTGCGGATTCTAAAAATGGTAAACATTGCAGAATTTAAACGCTATCAAACACCACCTATTTTAAGGGTATCGCCAAAAGCATTTGGCATGGGCAGAAGAATGCCGATTGTAGGGAAATATATGGCTTAGGCTGTTGAAAGGTTTAAACGTTTAAAAGTTATTTTGATTGTTCAATTGTGAATTGCCAATTGAAAACTGTTTACTTGTTGGTTAAACGGTTAATTGTTTAAGCTGTGAATTGTAGACGAGTCGTCATCTCGACTGAAGCGCAGTGGAATGGAGATCTCTCTCTAGACAGATTTCTCGACTACGTTGCACTCCGCTCGAAATGACGATCTATTACCGGTCCGCCATCACATTTTACGCTAAAGTCGCATCAACGGTAATCGTTGTGTTTAATAATTTAGATATTGGGCAGTTTTTTTCCGCATCTGCTACCAGTTCATCAAACTTTTCTTGTGTTAAATTAGGAACAGAAGCGGTTAGGGTTAAGTGTGATTCTACAATTTCGCCTTTTGATGGATCCAGGTTAATTTCGCATTTGGTTTCCAATTTATCTGCTGTAAATCCGGCTTCAGTTAGGTTAGCTGATAATTTCATTGTAAAACAGCCTGCGTGCGCAGCAGCAATTAATTCTTCTGGATTTGTGCCAACACCTTCTGCAAAGCGGGAATTAAAAGAATATTGAGTATTATTTAAAGTGGTACTTTGTGTAGTGATGTTACCATTACCTTCTTTAATAGAGCCTTGCCATACGGCTGTTGCATTTCTTTTCATGATTGGATTTTATTTTTAGATTGTTTAACACCTAAAGATAAAAATATGTTTGTTTAAAGGTGGCAATTCTTTGTTAAGAAATTCCTGTATTCAAATCATTTTCAAATATTGTTTCAAAAAAAGAAGCTGCTTCAGAGAAACAGCTTCCATTGCATTACGATCTTTTTAGGTTATTTATCTGATTTTTAATTATAAAGGGTACAATACTGCGGTAGCCTGTTTATCCTTTGCTGATAAAACAGTAGCGCCGCTTCCACATTGTCCGCCGTTCATTAATGATAATGCATCGGTTCCTCCAACCCCAGGTACATTAATGGTTGTAGATTGGTTAGTGTGTTTAAATGAAATGGTATGCCCAAATTCATGTGTTATGGTTCTCGTACGTTGTGCAAAAGAATTGTTTTGGATCAGGTTCTGGTTAATCCAAACCGTATTGCCAGCCTTACCGTTGGAGGTTGATAAATAAGCCTGTCCGCATGTAGAACTTCCAATGGTATTATCTACTTTAATTAGGATATCATAAATAGTACCTGTAGTAATTACAAATTTGATTTTCGAGTTTGGTACGGTATTCCATTGGTTAATTGCAGAATTGATTTCGCTGATCATGCCGTTTATCGAAGGGTCGACTTTAACGCGTATATTAGTGCTATTGGTTACAATATATCCATTATAATATTGTTCTGTTATCGGTTTTCCATTATCGGCAGGAACTTCCATGGTTTTGCTAAACACGATATCGCCGTCTACAACGTAATTATCTCCGCTTTCTACAATCTGTGCATCTGTAAATCCAAGATTTTTGATGTAGGCAAGAACTTTTTGATTTTGAACGGTTTCTTTTTCCTGATCTGCTGGTAGCTCATTCTTTTTCGAGCACGAGATTACCATTACTGAGAGCAATGCAATCAGCATAGTTTTTGTTAATAAGTGTTTCATAGTTTAGGTTTTTGGTTTAGATCGTAATATGCTGCAATTGAGTATTACATAAATATAATACAAAAAATACATATTTGTATTTTTATGCGTATTTATTTTGTATTCTTAATTAGCCATGGATCTTGCTTGCTAACCTAATCTACCTCTTGTTTTAGTCTGTTACTTCTAATCGACTGGAAAAGCAATATACCTACACCAATCATGATCGAAATATCAGCAAAATTGAAAACACCTGTTTGGAAGAGGTAAAAGTCCATATGCATAAAATCGGTCACTGATCCGTGAACAATCCGATCGTATAAGTTGCCAATTCCGCCGCCTATCAGAAAACACAAAGCAATTTGCATACTCATTGGTAAATTGCGTTTGGCAAAGAGGAAATATAATCCATAACCCAAAAATAGTAATGGCAAGCCTGTTAAAATAATGAGTCTGAAAATATAGGGCATATTATCGCCAAGACTTAAGAATGCACCACTATTTTCTACTTTGGTTAAGGTAAAACGGTCTTTTATAATGCTGATGTGTTCGTAATCGCTGATCTCTGTACGCACAATTTTTTTAGAAATCTGATCGCAACCGAAATTTAATGTGAGCAGTAATAATAAAACAGACCACCTAAGGTTTTTAAACTGTTGCATGTTTTTATAATTAGAAATTTAATGGTATGTTAATTCCATTTCTGGAATTATTAATTCTTTACTTATTTCTGGTATTAGCTTTTTAAGGTATGCTTCTTTTTCCTCGTCGGCATTTATAAAATACCAATTTTTACCAGAGTTATAAGATATGCAAAGGAGATAATTTATAGCCCTAGCTTTTTTATCCTTAATTTTCACTTCAGAAATTTGCGGCAGTATACATTGAACTATATGTGCAGATCTGATTATTTGTTGAGGGGTTCCGGTGTTGATCTTGATATAAGATACACCTTTATCTGCAACAAAATTCATCGCCTTTCTAAGCACTGTTTTTGCAGAGTCAATCCCGCCCATAAGCCCAATAATTTTGGGATGTGTATATTTGAATAGCGTTTGGTAATCATTATTGTTATACGCGACTAACATCGCATTTGATTGTTTATTCAAACTATCTAAATAAACTTGGGCTTTAACTTTAAGTTCAACAAATAATAACAGAAAGCAAACGAGTATTTTCAGTTTTTTACCCATTTTCTATAAGGAATAATCAAGGCTAAGATAACCGCTAAAACACATAATATTTTTGCAATAATATCTCCACTTTTTACGTAAAAAGTAATCTCGTCATTTAGGTTAATGTTGGCCTTTATTGCAGTCCTTGTCCACCATTTGGTGCTTTGTGTTACGTCGCCACGCTGATTAATGAAACAGGAGATTCCAGTATTTGCAGAACGGGCCACATCACGATGGGTTTCAATTGCCCTGAGCTTAGCGTACATCATGTGCTGGTCTTTACCAGAGGTATTTCCCCACCAGCCATCATTAGTGATAATAGCAATAAATTGCGCACCATCTTTAACCTGCTCACCGATCCAGTCTCCCCATAAACTTTCGTAACAAACTACTGGAGCAGCGCCAATGCCGCTTTGTGCATAAAGTACACTTGGCTTTTCCTGCCAACCCCAACCACCAACTGTTCCACCCAATTGCGCAAAAACACCATCTAAAAAAGAAAATACTTTTGGGAAAGGCATTTTCTCTACGCCAGGAACCAACTTAGATTTATGGTAAAACTGAACATTAGCAGAGTTTTCAACTTGCATGGCAGAATTATAGTTGTCAAAATACATTCCGTTTTGATGTAGCTTTGCTGATACCGTTCTTTTATCTTCGTACCACTTAACACTTTCTATTCCTGTAATCAGGGTGCCGTTTTTATATTTGTTTAAGAAGTTTTGTAAACTAATGAAGTCAGGATTGTTTCTGATCTTATCCTCATCTGCATAATTTGGTATAGCGGTTTCCGGCCAGATAAAATATTCAGTGTTGGTTTGTCCGATCGAATCAGATAAATGAGTTAGTATCTTAATCTGTTCAGCTGGGGGAATATTCTCCAGTTTTTGATAAGGATCGATATTCGGTTGAACCACCACTACATTACTAGGTGTACCTTTTTGTTCGGCGGTAAAGTATTTTGTTAATGAAATGCCGATTGGAATAATTACCACCAAAGCCCAGATTCCTGCGGTTCTAAACCGTAGATAACCTGTTTGCGATTTAAATTTCTTATAGGCTTCAAAAGCGAGGATATTGCTCACTAAAATCCACAATGAACCTCCATAAATACCGGTATAATCGTACCATTGTGCCAGCTGATGCATTCCTGCTAAACCATTACCTAAAGTCATCCAAGGAAAAGCTAAATCCCAGGTTTGTTGCAAATACTCTAATGCGATATAAAAGGCAATTAACCCAAGGTACGCGGTCTTTTTATTTACGTATTTGCCCAATCGATAGTATAACCAAAAAGCAAAAGTCATTAAAAGTGCACCTAATCCATAAGGAATTAAAGAAACGGGAAGGGCTACTGCCGGACCATTATAGGCACTTATCGCATTGTACACCCAATAAATTGATGCCGTATTCCAAACTAAAAAAGTTAAGCCTGCAGTCAAGAAGATTCTTTTTCCCTGCTTTTTTTTAGCATTGCCTGAAATAGAATTGAGTGCAATGAATAAAGGCACCAGACCGATCAACAACAAAGGTGTGGTAAAAGGCATTGGTGGCCAGGCTAGCCAAAGCAAAAATGCACTTAAGAGGGCGAGGAGGTAAGTTTGTTTAGATTTCATATAAGATTACTTGTCATTCTGACGCAGGAAGAATCTCTATGCGACAGAAAACTGACCTTGTTTTTGTTAACGTAAGTGCAGTACGGTTGTGTTAAAGATGCTTCGTGCCTCAGCATGACAGGGGTTTACTTACAAACTATCTAAAATATTTGCTTTTTTAGCTTCGTATTCTTCCTGAGTAATCAGGTGTTTATCGTACAAAGTTTTAAGCTTGCGTAATTTTAATGTGGTTTCATCTTCTGGCTCTTCTACAACTTCAGCGATCTGAATAACAGGTTGCACTGGCTCAGGAGTTGGTTCGTAAGCAGGGATTTCGGCAAGGGGCTGCGCATTTAAATTAATGGGAGACGCTGTAGCACGGTTTTCTTCCAGTTTTTGCTGACGGAGCATTTCCTTGTACTCATCCAATTGCTGGTTCGCAGCCTGATGTAATTTACGCGCCTGTACTTTCGGAATAAATTCGGTTACGATGTTTTCGCCATGTTGTGGTACACAGATAAATTTAGAACCAAAAAATTCTTCTTTAAATGAAACCTCTTTAATGCTTTTCCACGAAATATCTTTAAAGTTCATGGTTAAGCCTAAATTACCTGGCTCGCAATAAAAAATGCGTTTATTCGAAATCGCGATGCTATCTGGTAACAAATTTACCGCTGGTTTTTTCTGTACAGCTAAATATAAAAGTTCTTCGCCTGCTGTTAAAAGGTCGTTTAATTTTCCAATAACTTTTTCAACCGCTTTTGGGTCTTGTTCGTCACTCAGAAATCTATCTATGCTAATCATAATATTTTTAAATTGTTGTGTTGGTTACGTTTTTGATGCTACTCTTCAGCAGCTTCATATTTGTTTTTGCTTTTAATATTGGGTTTCCCCGCTATGCAAATTACAAATTCTCCTTTTAAAGTATTGTTTTCAAAATGTGATTTTATTTCCACCAAAGTTCCACGAACAGTTTCTTCGAACATCTTGGTAAGCTCTCTACTTACCGACGCCTGTCTATCAGCTCCAAGATACTGTGCAAATTCCTCTAAAGTTTTTAATAAACGGTGTGGACTTTCATAAAGTATAATGGTGCGGTCTTCTTCGGCCAATTTTTTAAACTTTGTTTGTCTGCCTTTTTTAACTGGCAAAAAACCTTCAAAACAGAATGCATCTGCAGGTAGGCCTGAGTTAACCAAAGCAGGCACAAAAGCCGTTGCGCCTGGTAAACATTCTACTGCAATATCGTTTTTAATCGCTTCGCGTACCAAGAAAAAACCCGGATCGGAAATGGCAGGTGTTCCGGCATCAGATATTAAAGCAATTTTCTGCCCTTCATTTAGAAACTTGATGATTTCTGAAGTGGCTTTATGTTCATTGTGCTGGTGGTGAGAAAAAACCCTTTTATCGATGCCGAAGTGTTTAAGCATTGGAGCACTGGTGCGGGTATCTTCAGCGAGGATTAAATCGCATTCTTTTAATATACGGATTGCCCTAAAGGTCATATCCTCCAAATTGCCTATGGGCGTTGGTACGAGAAATAGTTTGCCATCCATATTTTTCTGTGTCCGTCATTGCGAGAAGGAACGACGAAGCAATCTTTTTGTTGGGAGATTGCCGCAAGCGTTCGCAATGACGACTTAATTATTATCTTTGCTTAAAAAATTAAATAATGCTGCAAGTTAACTATATCCGCGAAAATAGAGAGAAAGTTTTAGAACGTTTAAGTATCCGCAATTTTAAACAGCCGGAACTGGTAGATGAAATCATCAAAATTGATGAGGATCGCCGTTCTACACAAACTTCCCTGGATAATATTTCTGCTGAAGCGAATGCAGCTGCCAAACAAATTGGCGATTTAATGCGTACTGGTAAAAAAGAAGAGGCTGAGGCAATTAAAGCACAAACGGCTTCTCATAAAGAAAATATTAAAAACCTGAGCGATAAATTAAATGAGCTGGAAGCTGCCCAGCATAATTTAATTGTTCAGCTGCCAAATTTACCATACCATTTGGTAAAACAAGGATCTACGGCAGAAGAAAACGAGGTTGTTCTAACACATGGAGCGCCTGCTAAATTACCAAACAAGGCTTTGCCGCACTGGGAATTGGCTGCGAAATATGATATTATCGATTTCGAGTTGGGTGTGAAAATTACTGGTGCAGGTTTTCCGGTTTATAAAGGAAAAGGGGCAAAGTTACAGCGTGCCTTGATTAATTTCTTTTTAGATCATGCTACTGAAGCAGGTTATAAAGAGATGCAGGTACCTCATTTGGTTAATGCGGCTTCGGGTTTTGGCACCGGACAGTTGCCAGATAAAGAAGGTCAGATGTATCATTCAACTGTTGATGATTTATATTTAATTCCAACAGCCGAAGTTCCGGTAACCAATTTATACCGTGATGTAATTGTTAAGGAAGAAGACCTTCCTATTAAAAATACCGCTTATACACCATGTTTCCGTAGAGAAGCAGGTTCATATGGTGCACATGTACGTGGTTTAAATCGTTTACACCAGTTTGATAAGGTTGAAGTGGTCCAGATTACACATCCTGATAAATCTTACGAAACCTTAGAAGATATGAGCCAATATGTTCAGTCTTTATTAAAGGAGTTGGGATTACATTACCGTGTGTTGCGTTTATGCGGTGGCGATATGGGCTTTACTTCTGCCATGACATACGATATGGAGGTTTGGAGTGCTGCCCAGGAGCGTTGGTTAGAAGTTTCTTCTGTATCAAATTTCGAAACTTATCAGAGTAACCGTTTAAAATTACGTTTTAAAGGAAAAGAAGGTAAGGCACAACTGGCTCACTCATTAAACGGAAGCGCATTGGCACTACCGCGTATTGTAGCTTCTATTTTAGAAAACTACCAAACCGAAGACGGAATTAAAATTCCGGAAGCTTTAGTGAAATATACCGGTTTTGATATTATTGATTAATCAGGGAAACTAATGAAGTTTCAATGGGCTTGTGCGCATTGAACTTCGTTAGTTTTGCTTAGGCCGTGCGCGGAGACTTGCGAAGTTCCCTTTCGCGCAAGACTGAGTAAACTTCGCAAGATGGGCATAAAAAAAGCTTTGCAGTAATGCAAAGCTTTTTGTTTTTTATATAGATAGATGTAATGCGTATTGATTATAAAATCAAGATCAACAATAAAATGATGATAATGATTGCACCAACTGAAAGGTAAACACCTCCAGAAACTGCGCGGGCCTGGCCTTTTAATTCTCTTAACTCGCTACGTAAAGCTTTACGTTCTGCTCTTGTTAAGTTCGATTTATCCATGTCTCTGATCTCTTCAACACGGGTTTTAATTCTTTCCAGTTTCACTGCTTGTTCGGCAGTTAATTCTGTTGGGTTTTTTGCAGGTTTATCAGCAGCCTGAGCTGAATTAAAACTAATGCCTAAAGAGAAAACCAAGGCTAACGTGTAGATGAATTTTTTCATAATATCTAATTTTTTAGTGTTCGACCTCTACGTAACAAAAAACCTACCAAAATGTTCTGGTAGGTTTTAAAAAGCATTAATTTAACTATTAAAAATGTTATTTGATCTCGAAAATGGCGTTTACCGTGAAATTTAGCTTAATTTTTTTGAAATCGATTTCAGGAGCGCCAGCGGCATCGGCCATTTCAGCTTTCATTGCATAATTTCTGTAAACGGGTTGTATTACATTGTCTCCACCGTCTTGTATCTCAATTACACCACCTAATTTATCGCCTAAGGCCTCAACCATGTAAGCCGCTTTGTCTTTCGCTGCTAATAAAGCTTTAATTTTAAGCTCTTTTTTTAAGGTTTCAATTTTAGAGTAATCGTAGCTTTCAATATTCGTATTAGCAATTCCTTTAGCATCTATCGACTCTAATATTGCATTAAACTTGTTTAGATCGCTAACTTTTAAGCGGTATTGTTTGCTGGCTAAGAAATCAGGGTTTTTCTTTTTTTCTGTAGCATAGTTCCAGCTGCTTAAATTGCTGATGGTTAAATTTTCTTTTGCAATGCCCGCTTTTTGTACTGCCGCATACAATTGTTTTTCCAATTCTGTAATGTCTACTTTTTTCTTTCCGTTTAAATATTCTTTAAGCGAAATACCGATATAAATAATATCTGGTGTTACTTCTGTTTCTGCTGTTCCGCTAACATTGATTTTTCTGCGTAAATCTACTTGTTGAGCCATCGCTGATGATAATCCTAAAAATGCAACCAGTGCAAGTGCTATTAACTTTTTCATAATTCAATTTTTCTTTGTGTGTACTGTAATGATGTAAGCCATGCACAAATTCCACACCGAGATTATTATTTTTTTTTCTTTTTGGAAATGAACATCAGTATTTCAGGGCAAAAGCTGTCCCGCTATACACTTTAGCCCCGAAGAAAATCGGGGGCTGCCGTTGTTATCGGGTTTATTAACAAAGGATTATGCTACTATTGAAAAAATCTATCAGGCATAAACAATTGCGACTGCAATAATTTTAACCTGAAAAAATATTATTCTTCTTATCATACAAATATTCATTCAGATACTTCATCCATTAAAAAAGCTATTGTTCCAGCCACTTAAACCCGACAAAGCGGAAAGCCCGGAATGAAAGCGCAGCGAAATGAGGAAAATAGCGATGGCAGGACCGGATTGGCCAATGCACATTGAAACCTGATTTTCTAAAATAAATAGAAAGAGAGTAAAATTATGCGCAAGGTTTTATGCTTAAATAGACGGAATTATAAATGGTTATAAAACCTAGCGCAGCAGAGTTCTCTGCAGAATTTTAATCATGTTTTGCAATTAGAAATTGCAAAAAGAATTGAATTGTGGTTGTTAAACCTTTGATACTTTAACAGCAGTTGGTCCTTTTTGACCCATTTCTACTTCGAACGTAACTTTATCACCTTCTTTTATCTGGGTGATTAAACCGTTTGCGTGAACAAAAATACTGTCTTGTGTTTCAGTGTTTTTAATAAAACCGTAACCTTTACTGTCGTTAAAGAAAGTAACTGTTCCTTTTTTAACAGGATTTTCATCGATGATGTCCTCTTGTCTTGAAATACCGATCTGAATATCTTCTGTATTAATTACTTTCTTTTTCTTCGGATCTGGTGGAGTAGAAGAGATGTTTCCGTTTTCATCAACATAAGCCATCATATCTTCAAGCGCTAAACCTTTTTTTGCATTAGCCTGACGCTCTTCTTTTTTCTCTTGTTTGTCTTTTTGTTTTTTTAATCGTTTTTTTTCGTTCTCTTTTTTACTGTATGTTGCCTGAGATTTAGCCATATTTTATTTAATTGTTTTGTTTTGAAAGGTGAGTGGAATGGAGAATTATACAAAGATAACAATACTAAAGCATAAACACGATTTTATTCGGTTATGCTCTTGTCATTTGGTACGAACCACACAGGATTATAAATGTGTTTGCCGCGGAAGCACAGATTTACAAGGAATTAAGATCTATTCTTTAGCCTTGTGTGTTTTTTGAGGCGATTGTCTTTTTTTCACCACAGATGGAGAGGATGAGCACAGATGTTGGGTTGAGGTTTATACCTTTTCTGTGGTTTCAGTGTTTCCGTGGCAGGCTTTTTCTGAAAAAATCTGTAGTTAAAATTAGTATTTGCCACGGAAGCACGGGTTTACACGGAATTAATTTTTTCCTGATTTGCTGCCACCAGTTTTTTCTTTTTTACCACAGATGAAGTGGATGAACACAGATGAGGAGGACATCGTATCTGTGTTGATCTGTAAAATCTGTGGTTAAAACCTGCTATTAATTAGCTACTTATTGCATTACAATGCAAACCCTTGGTCATCCTCTTTATTCCAAAGGAATCACTTTGTGACAAACGAGGACGATTGAATGTTTATACCTTTTCCGTGGTTTCAGTGTTTCCGTGGCAGACTCTTTCCGTAAAAAATTAGTGGTTAAAGCTTTAAGATGGTTTATTTTCCCACTTATCTTTATCGATCTGATAAACAAAATTCCATTTTAAGGGCTCACCATAATAGGCTACCTCTAATTCAGCGATTTTAACGGCGCCTAATTTTTCTGTTGCTTTTTGTGAACGGAAATTAGTAGCACCGATATGTAAAATTACTTTATCTACAAATTGAAAAGCATAATCAAACATTAAAGTTTTTAAAGCCTTATTATGCCCCTTGCCCCAAAACTCGCGGGCAATAAAAGTGTAACCAACAGCAACTGAATGTTCTGTTTCGTCCAATTCGTAGTACCTGGAACTGCCCACAACTTTATTGCTTTCTTTTTCATAAACGATAAAAGCACCCTTCGATTCTATTGCACCTTTAAAGAAATTTTCGAAAACCTCTATTTTATAGCGGTCTTTGTTCGGATGCTGTTCCCAAATCAGGGGATCTGAAGCTACCGCAAAAAGGACTTCAAAATCCTCTTCTTTTAGTGGAACAACTTTAATTAAATTGTTCGCTAATGTAGGCTGTAAATCGAAATTCATATAGGTTGGGTATAAAAACGGCTGGCTATAGGGCCAGCCGTTTTAATTAGTTATTAAATTTCTCCATTCCGCTTTGCTCCAGTCGAAATGACGATGGAGGTTCAGGGTGACGAATCTAGGTAGTTAGTTTACTAAACCTTCAATTTCTACTACTTCTTGGGCATCTTTTTGATAATCAACTTTATCAATTTCGAAACCGAATAAGCTTAAGAAATCAGATCTGTAACCTGGTAAATCACCTATTGCAGGTAAAGTTTCGGTTGTTGCTTCTTTCCAAAGTTCTGCAACTTTAGCCTGGATATCTTCACGCATTTCCCAATCGTCGATTCTTATTCTTCCTTTCTCGTCAACAGGAATAGGGTTGCCAGTATATAAGCGTTCTGCATATAAACGTTGGATCTGCTCAATTGTACCCTCATGAATACCTTCTGCTTTCATTACTTTGTACAACAATGAAATATATAACGGGATTACCGGAATAGCAGAACTTGCCTGTGTTACCAGTGCTTTATTAACCGATACATAAGCTTTGCCTTCAATATCTTTCAATTTATCGCTGATTTTAAAAGCAGTTGCTTCCAAATCATCTTTGGCTCTGCCGATGGTTCCTTTACGGTATACCGGCTCAGTTAAAGCAGGGCCGATGTACGAATATGCTACTGTTGTTGCACCATTGGCAAGTAGGTTTTCTGCTTTCAGGGCATCAATCCACATGGCCCAATCTTCGCCACCCATTACCGCAACTGTATTGGCAATATCTTCTTCGGTAGCAGGATCGATAGAAATTTCGGTCACATTACCAGTGTGGAAATCGACGGTTTTATTGGTATAAGTTCCACCGATAGGTTTTAAGGTAGAGCGGTGAAGCACCTCCGTATCCGGATGTTTTCTCACTGGCGATGCCAGGCTATAAATTACTAAATCAACCTGACCAAGATCAGCTTTGATCAATTCAATTGTTTTTTCTTTAATTTCTTTAGAGAATGCATCGCCATTAATGCTTTTTGCATATAAACCCGCAGCATGGGCTTCTTTCTCAAAAGCTGCACTATTGTACCAGCCTGGTGATGCAGTTTTGCCTTCAGAAGGTGCTTTTTCGAAAAATACGCCAATTGTAGAAGCGTTAGACCCATAAGCAGCGGCAATACGCGAAGCTAAACCGAAACCGGTTGATGCACCAATTACCAATACTTTTTTAGGGCCATCTATAGCTCCTTTAGATTTTACATATTCAATTTGATTCTTTACGTT
This sequence comes from Pedobacter sp. 22163, assembly GCF_052045595.1. NCBI lineage: Bacteria > Pseudomonadati > Bacteroidota > Sphingobacteriia > Sphingobacteriales > Sphingobacteriaceae > Pedobacter > Pedobacter sp. 22163. The sequence goes on from NZ_JBQEPM010000004.1 coordinate 383,423, forward strand.
TTGTGCGCAACCATCAGGGTGTGCGGTTAAACAGATAAAGCCCCTCATTCTAGGTTCGATAATCATTTTTGTTCTATTTTACGTTTTGTAATGTTAAAATCAGCGCAGTTTTTAAGGGTATTGAAAATACCATAATGCCGAAATCTTTAACGAAGATAAATTTTTAATCGCTTAACGTTAAATGAAATTTAAATATTGGGCGTATTTAGCCGCAAAGGATGCAAAGTGTTTCGCAAAGAAACGCGAAATATAGATGTCGGTTTTAACACAGAGGTCATTGAGTTTTGTACAGCGGAACACTGAGCTCATTTGATGTTTAACCACAAAGACACTAAGCACACGAAGCTTGGATCACACTTGTTGACTATTGTAAACAGAGCTTCAGGCTTTGGACTTCGGACCTCCAACACCTGACTTTCTAATTAATTAACAACTCTTTTTTTCACTTTACTATATTTCTCTTAATTTAGCGGCACACAGATAAAACCGGTTTATCGTCTTATGAAAAAAATAATATTGTCTGCTATGGTGCTGCTCATCATGGTATCTGGAAAGCTTAATGCACAAACCCAACATCAAAATTCGGGGTGGTTTATGTTTTTAAATAACACCAAATTCAATGATAAATGGGGGCTTCAGTTCGATGTTCAACTGCGTTCGGCAGATGATTGGGGTTATTTGAGAAATACTTTAGTGCGGCCGGCTTTACAATATTTTATCAACAACAAACATAATGTAGCCCTAGGATATTTGTGGCAAACTACGCATACTGAGCTAGAAGGAACGCCTGATTTAACTTTGCACGAACACCGCATATTTGAACAGTACATTTATAGCCACAAAATAAAATCAATTTTTGCCAGCCACCGTTTAAGAGTCGAGCAACGTTTTATCGGGCGTACTGGCGAAGATGTATTTTCACAGCGTTTCAGGTATTTTTTTAGGTTGATACAACCACTACAAAAAACACAACCAACGTTTACTAAAGGGCCATTTGTAGCTTTGCAGAACGAGGTGTTTTTAAACCTTCAGAATAAGGATAAAATTAACAATAGTGTTTTCGATCAGAACAGGCTATATCTCGCTACAGGTTATCGTTTTTCGAAGCAGTTCGATCTGGAAGCTGGGTACATGAATCAGGCTACACATGGCGCTTCGAACAATACCGTTAATAACATTATTCAATTAGCCGTTTACACCAGGTTTTAATGTTTTAAAGTCATTTTTTGTACAACAACTCCTACAAAATGTTAAACCTGTTGTAAATGACTGGTCTTTTTGCTCAATTTGCCACGTGAAAAGATTTACCATTCTATTTTTAGCACTCTTGTTTGGCAGGCGGATGCAGGCACAAGAGATTAAAGCCTCTTCAACCAGTAATACGCCAACCTCAAAAAGTTTATTCAATCCAGAGCATAAAAGGAATTTTTCGCGTAAAGGCGATTTTTATTTTCACTGGGGTTATAATAGCTCTTGGTATGGTAAAAGTGATATCCGTTTTCAGGGGCCAAATTATGATTTTACATTAAAGGATGTTGTTGCGCATGACAGACAATCTAAATTAAGCTGGGACTATTTAAATCCCAGTCTGATTACAGTACCACAATATAATATCCGTGTGGGTTATTTTATAAAAGATAATTATAGCATTTCTATCGGCTGGGACCACATGAAATATGTGATGGATATTCCACAAACCGTAGTGATCACTGGTCACATCGGTCCAAATATTTCTCCTACCAATACACCTACAGGTAATTTGGCAGGCGATTATAACGGACAAAACATTAATGTTAAAGAGAGCATGTTAACCTACGAGCATACTGATGGTTTTAATTACGCAAATATCGAAATTGAGCGTTATGACGATATTTGGGTGGCTCCGGGCGGCAATACTTCTTTAACCTTAGAAACCGGTTTAGGTGGTGGCATGATGGTTCCGCGTTCTGATGTACGTTTGTTCGGACAGGGCAGAAATAACCACTTCAGTATTTCGGGTTATGGTGTTTCTGCAAAAGTTGGACTTAAGTTTTATGTATGGAAAAACGTTTACCTACAAAATACCACGAAGTTCGGCGCTACCAATTTAACTAATGTGCATACCACTGGCTGGGATGAGTACGACAAGGCTAGTCAGAAGATTAACTACATCGAAAATATGTGGCTGATCGGGGTTCAGTTTTAAAAGATATGGAAGGAGGCTTAGGCTTCCTTTTTTGTTTTAGGTGCGACTGGTTGGAGTTGATGCGCCATAGTTGTCCCGCAGATTAAAGAGATCAACGCAGAATACTGTTTTTGGCTTATTGATGAAAAAATAGTCACGAAAATACGGAGAATGTTATATATCTAATTTGTCATTCTGAACGGCTGTGTTTTATTTTGGCTAAATACTGCATTACCGCATCTTCTGCCTTTTTGTTCTGTTTGATGTTTTCAGTATAAAGATCACCGCTCAGGTTTTTATAAAGTGCTATCGTATTTTCTAACGCAGTAATTAAAGATGTCTTATTGTATTCCGCAATGGTACCTTTAAGTAAATTAAAATCTTTGGCGGGAAGCTGCGATTCTACTTTACGCACACCTCGTGGTAGGTTGTTGTTTTTGATGTGCAGTAGAGGACCAAACACTACCATCCTTAAAAAGCCGAAGAAATCTAGAGCTTCCAGGTACTCACCTCTTCCAATTTTTAAGAGGGCATAATGCATCCAGGTCCAAAAGCGGTCTTCAATCCATTGATAATCTGGTAAAGGGAATTTAGCTTCAGTTTGATCAAGAATTTGCTGTAATTGATTGTCTCTGTCGATTAATAGCATAGGGTTTTCTACTCTTAAAGAAAATTCATCAAGAGTTAAAAACTTAATGTCGACATGGAGCAATGGCTTGTCGTAAAGGCAGATCAATACGCGGGGTTCGCCAACATGCTCTCCTGTAAATGCAGAAATTAAATCGCCAAGACGGCTGGCATATTGCAGCATTTTCGATTTATCTGTTGATAGTTTTTCTTTGGTAACCAAAATGAGATCGAGGTCTGAAAATTCGTCTATTTCGTTGCTGAGCCAGGAGCCACCCACCGCTAAACCGAGAACAGATTCATCGCTTTTTAATATTTTGGTTGCGTTTTGAGCAAAGAGTTGTTGTGTCATGGGTAATTTTCATCTATGTATTGTATTTTCTTAATAGATTGCTTTGTCGGCTGAAAAAGCCTCCTTGCAATGACTATCTATCGTAGATCGCTTTACGCTATACGCCCAGCGCTTGGCTTCTGTTTCTAATGACAATAAAATTATTCATCCAATAACCTTCGGTGATAATTAATCTGCCCTAAATGATAGGCTAAATGCGTGGTAAGGTGAACCAGGAAGAATTCGGTTGAGGTTCTCTCCTGAAATACTAACATTGGGTATTCACTATTGAGTTGTTCTTCAGTCGTTTTATCAAGTGTTTCGTTAACCACAATTATAGTTGCTTCAATCATGTTGATAAGCTCCTGTTTAGGAACATCCTTTAAAGAAAACTCCAATTCGCGGTTTCGGATATAATTGCTGCCTCCCAGGGTTGCGCCGATATAAGTGTTAAGGTTTCCGATCAGATGTAGACAAAGATTTCCAGCTGAGTTTGCAATATTTTTATCTATAACCCATAAGTTTGCTTCGATTTTATACGACCCGATTTCGGATTTTAGCTTGTTTAAGTCCCGATTGAAAAGTGTTTTTAAGGTGTCGATGAGCATATGAAAATTCTTTGGGGATTATGAAATGTTGTTAGGCGAATATAAATATTTGAAGGCATAATTTAGTTTATGTGTTTTTCAAAGCGAGTTTCAAATACTGGCCAACAAAAAACACCTACAATTCCTTGCAGGTGTTTCTCTGTTAAAAAGTTTCCAATTTATACTTTTCTTACTCCACCTGAGCCAACAACAGTTTTATCGACACTTGGATTACCTGAGTAATTTACGCTTCCTGATCCGCTGATTACCGCTCTAATGCTTGCGCTTACGGCGATATTTACGGTTCCTGAACCACTGATGGTACTGGTTAAAGTTTTTGTAGAAAAAGATTTACCAGCAAAGGTGCCTGAGCTGCTGATTACTACTTTTGCATGATCTGCACCGCCTGTAATGTTTATTGCACCAGAACCACTAATTACACCATTGTAGTTGTCTACATCGGCGGTTGCTTTAATGCTTCCCGAACCGCTTACAGTTGTAGTTAGACTACCTGTGCTGATTTTTCCGTTAACACTTAAGTTGCCATCACCACTTACGGTTAAGCTGGCCAACTCTTTTGCTGTTACGTAAGCCGTGATTTTTTTGCCTTCGTATTTTCTAGTCCAGCTCGTGATACTGGTTTGCGGGCGTATAACCAAAACGTTGCCTTTTACTTCGGTAACAATTGAGGCCAATGCATCTGCATCGCCTTCTAAACGGCAGCTTTCGCTATTGCCCAAAGTTACAATTACGTTTATTGGGCCTGCTGCAGCAACTCCGTTGAAGTTTTTTACCGCTCTGTCGTCGCTATTATCTTTTGAAGTATTGATGCTGATCTGATTTTTTGCAATTACATTAATACTAGAGGTTAATGTTAAGGATGCCAATAATATTGCAAATACTTTTTTCATGGGGTATAGATTTTATTTTTTTAGATAAATAATGAGCTTTTTCTTATAAGACGATGGTTTTGTTGAAAAGTTGCATAAGATGAAATTTATTTGGTCGATCCTTCACTTCAGGCTATTCTCGTGCTGAGGCGACTTGCGAAGTTGCCTGTGCTGGTGGCCTTTGAAACTTCGCAAGTCTGTCCGTGGGGTAAGCGTTATCCTTTTTTTATTTTGATATAAAACAATGGATCGTGTTTAAAGGTATCTGCATTTATGCTGGCATCCACTTTAAGTGTTTTCCAATCGTTTGTAGGCTTAATCAAGGTGTAAGCACCTGTTTTTAATGTTACGCGTATGGGCATATCAAAACCTTTAACGTCAGTTATCCAACGATAAGATAAAGTGCCATTGTCGATTTTATATTCCAAAACTGGGATTTTGGTAAAACGTAAATACTGATCGAAAACTTTATCCAGTTTAAGCCCGCTTTGTTTGGCTATGTAATTTTCGATCTGAGCAGTGGTTACCGTTTGATGGTAAAATGTTTTGCTTAGCCCGCGAAGAATCTGTCTGAACTTTTCATCGTTATTGATTAACTGGCGAATGGTACTAATCAAATTTGCACCTTTTGGATACATATCGCCCGAGCCTTCTTTATTTACACCGTAAGGGCCAACAACCGGAATATCGTTTTGGATAATTTTCTGTAATCCGATTACATACTCGTTTGCAGCCGCTTTATTTTCGGTACATTCGGTAAACAGTACCTCCGAATAATTGGTGAAACCTTCGTGAATCCACATATCGGCGATATCTTTTGAGGTGATATTATTGCCAAACCATTCGTGGCCGCTCTCGTGGATGGTGATGAAATCCCATTTTAAACCATGGCCGGTACCGCTTAAATCTTTGCCTAAATAACCTGGTTTAAACTGATTGCCATAAGCTACCGCGCTTTGGTGTTCCATCCCTAAATGTGGTGCCTGAACCAGTTTGTAGCCATCTTTGTACCATGGGTAAGGACCAAACCAATATTCGAAACATTTTAGCATGGGTTTAACATCGGCATCCCAATGTGGACGTGCTTTGGCGCTATCGGTTTGCAGCGCCCAGTAATCGATGCTGAGTTTTCCGTTTTCACCATCGTAACTGTCTTGCCAGTGCGCATATTTGCCAATATAAAAGGTTACATCGTAGTTGTTGATGGGATTAGCGACAAACCAATTGTATTGTTTATAACCATCCGGTTTATCTACAGTATTTCTCAGCCTTCCATTCGATATTTCCTGCAAAGTTTTAGGAACACTAATGCTGATTAACATACTATCTACCTCGTCGCTCTGGTGGTCTTTATTTGGCCACCATACACTGGCGCCTAAACCCTGGCAGGCCACAGAAACAAAAGGATTGCCTGCTTCATCTTTTTTGAAGATAAAACCGCCATCCCAGGGTGGTGTTTTGGCTACAGTAGGATTGCCAGAATAGAAAACGATAAAGCTATCTTTGCTTCCTTTTTTAACTGCTTTCGGGAAGGTTACAAAAACTGCATTGTATTCTCGGGTAAAAGGTAAACTGGCACCTTTGTATACTACCTTATCTACTTTTAGGTTATCAAAAAGGTCAAACTGTAATTTGGTGAAATCCTGTGTGGCGGTAAAAGCAAATTCATTGCTTCCGCTAACTGATTTTTGGTCGATATCGATCTTCACATCTAAGTGGTAATAATTAATATCGTAACAGGTACGTAAAGGGGTAAGTGTTCCGCGGAGGCTATCGGCCCTTGAGTTTACCTGGTTTTTGCCAAGCATCTGTGCCTGAACAGCCGAAATGCTGATGCTAATGGCGAGGATGAATAGTAACTTTTTCATTTGTTATGTTTTTGGTAATTGCACGCTCGTTAGAAACGAGCGTGAGCTTATCAAATTATTTTATCACATCAACTTCGATAAAACTATCGTTAAATACAGTTTGTGTAGCTTTAATATAATCGGCTTCTGTTGCTTTGTATGGGTTTTCTACAAATTTTTGTGGATTACGCGCAAATAAAGGGAATGCTGTACTCTGCACCTGGATCATAATCCGGTGCCCTTTTTTAAAGGTGTGTAATACATCCTGTAGCTGAAAGTTCACATCCGTTTTCTGGTTGGCTACCAAGGCCTCGGGTTTTTCGAAACTATTGCGGAAGCGTGCAGGCATAACTTCCGAACGCACCATTTGCCAGTAGTTGCTCAAAATGATATTCTTGTTTGGCATGTAAGGGTTGTTTGGTTCATCCGCAGGGTAAACATCGATCAGTTTAACAATAAAATCTGCATCGGTACCCGTGGTTGCAATTTTAAGGTGCGACATAATTTCGCCTCCCAAGGTAATATCGTTATCCAATACATCGGTTTGATATACCAATACATCTGGTCTTCTCCCTGCAAAACGTTGGTCTTCGCTCATGTAATTGTGTGGTGTAAAGCCCAGTGTTGTGGTTAAATCTTCAGTATATGGAACAGGCTTTAATGGATCGCTGATGTAATTTACTGACCCAGCTGTACCAGGTGCAGTCATGCTAAGTTTACCATCGGCACCCAGATATAACTTTTGTTTAGTCGCTTTTTCTGTTGGCCATTTGGCAAAAGTTTCCCATTGTTTTTTACCAGTATCAAACATATAGGCTTCAGGCAGGCCAGAATTTTTATCGCCATTTCCTTTTAAGAAGTGATTAAAGAATTTAGCTTCAATTTCTTTCTGGTAGAAGGTAGCAATGCTATCTCCGAAATACACATTGCTATGCATGGTATGACCGGTTTCGCGGCTCCATCTTCCATGTCCAAATGGTCCCATTACAATAGTATTATAAGCATTAGGGTTTTTCTTTTCGATGGTTTTATAGATGTTTAGCGGGCCAGACAAATCTTCAGCATCGTACCATCCACCAACTACCATCACTGCAGGTTTAATGGTGTTGTAATGTTTCAACAATCCACGTTTTTGCCAAAACTCATCGTAGTTTGGGTGGTTAACGGTTTCTTGCCAGAAAAAATTATCCTTGTAATATTTGTCTGCATTGCTTAAAGGACCTAAATCTAAAGCAAACTGATAACCATCTTTTGTTTTTGGAAGGATTAACTGGTTGTTGTACCAGGCTTTAGAGGTAGTATCGGTTTTCTGCACACCAAATACCGGAAAAGTCATGAAATAGCTCTGCAAAAATGATCCGTTGTGGTGGAAATCATCAAAAAAGAAATCTGAAATTGGTGCCTGTGGCGATGAGGCTTTTAAAGCAGGGTGATTGCTCAAAATTCCTGCAGCAGTGTAAAAGCCTGGATAAGAAATTCCCCACTGGCCAACTTTGCCATTGTTGTTCGCTACGTTTTTAATCAGCCAATCAATGGTGTCGTAAGTGTCAGAACCTTCATCAACCTCTTTTTTGCTTTTTTTATCATCGATAACTGGGGTCATATTGGTCCAGGTGCCTTCGCTTTTCCAGCGACCGCGCACATCCTGATACACCATGATATAGCCCTCTTTCATCATCGATTCTGACGGGCCTAGTTTTACAGGAAATTTATCTTCGCCGTATGGGGCAACGCTATAACAGGTACGCTGCATTATCATCGGATATTTTTTATCCTTGGCTGCATCTTTAGGTGTGTAGATGGCTGTAAAAAGTTTAGTTCCATCGCGCATTGGGATATAAACTTCTTTTTTGGTGTAATTGGCTTTTGGGTATCCTGCATCACTTTGTGCAAAGGCAGAGGATGCCGAAAACAGGATAATCAGTAGTTTTATGTATTTCATTTTATTATAATAAGTTAGTTGTTTATGTGTTTGGTTCTTGGTGACACGAACCAAGGCACTATAGTATTATTTTCGTCATTGTGAAGCACGAAGCAATCTTATGCCATCGCTTTAAGATTGCTTCGTCAGCTGAAAAAGCCTTCTCGCAATGACGGATTTTGTTATTTCAACACCGAAACGGTAATAAACGAACTGTTGTGTACATCGTGGTAAATTTTGTGTGTAGCTTTTTGGAAATCCTGCGGCTCTGCCTGATAGATATCCATAAATTTTTGCGGATTGCGATCAGCTAAAGGGAACCATGAATTTTGAACCTGAATCATAATTTTATGCCCTTTTTTAAAGGTATGCGCCACATCTGGCAAAGGGTAATTTACTTTTGTGATGGCACCCGGAACAAAAGGCTCAGGTTTTTCGAAACTGTTGCGGTATTTTCCACGCATAATTTCTCCCCGTACCAGCATTTCGTAACCACCCATAATCAGGTTTTTAGGGTTAGGTTCTGGATTTGGCGCATCTTCAGGATACACATCAATCAGTTTAACTACATAATCGGCATCTGTTCCAGTAGTCGAAACCACGAGATTGGCCAAAACAGGACCGGTTAAGGTAATATCTTCTGTTAAAGCGTCGCTTTGGTAAGTTTTTACATCCGGACGGCGGGCAGCAAAACGCTGATCATCGATCATGTACTCGCGGGTACGTCTGGCCTGAACGCCATCCTGGTAAGGTACGGGGTTATTCGGATCGCTCACATATTCATCCCAGCTATCGGTTCTGCCCACTTTTTCGAAACTGAGCTTTCCGTTAGGTTGTAAATACAGGTTTTTGCTTTCTACTTCTTGTGGTGGCCATGTTTTAAACTTTTTCCATTCGTTACTTCCGGTTACGAAAATATTGGCTTCTGCTGCATTAAAATCGCCTTCACCTTTTAAATAATGTTTAAAGAAAGGCAGTTCGTATTGCTGTTGGTAATCGATACTGGTGGTTTTGCCGAAAGGGATATCGCCGAAATAAGAACCATCGCTACGTACCCAACCGCCATGGAACCAAGGCCCTGCTACCAGGATATTGTTGGCGCCGGGATTCTGTTTCTCAATAGCTTTGTAAGTATCAAAAGTTCCATAGGCATCTTCAGCATCGAAAAAGCCACCCACTACCATTACCGCAGGTTTTACATTGGTTAAATGTGGGGTAATTAAACGTGCTTTCCAAAAGGTGTCTAAGTTTGGATGTTTAAATAAATCGTTCCAGAATTTAATACTATCTGCAAAGTATCTGTCTTTTAGATTTTTAACAGATCCGGCTTCTAAGTAAAAGCGATAATTGTCTTGAATCGGGAACTGAAAACCTTTAGGGCCTTTATCTGGTGTAATCGGTTTAGGCCTCGGCACACCAAAATTGCCCATAAAACTGAAAGCATCCATTAAGAATAATGTACCACGGTGGTGGAAATCATCACCCATAAACCAATCGGTAACTGGCGCCTGAGGCGAAACAGCTTTTAGCGCGGGGTGTGCATTTGGCAAAGAAGTGGTAGAATAAAAACCAGGGTAGGAAATGCCATAAATACCCGCATTGCCATTGTTGCCTTTCACGTTTTTAACCAACCAGTCGATGGTGTCGTAAGTATCCGTACTCTCATCAATAGCTGTTTTAGACTTTTTTCCAACCAGTTGAGGACGGATATCGGTAAAAGTGCCCTCACTCATCCATCGGCCGCGCACATCCTGATATACAAAAATAAATCCCTCACGCATCATCGCAGGAAAATTGCCCAAACTCAGTTTATATTTATCTTCACCATAAGGCGCAACGGTATAGGGTGTTCGGTTAATTAAAAATGGATATTTTTTGGTTTGATTTTTGGGTATGTAAATGGAAGTGAAGAGTTTAACCCCATCGCGCATGGGGATCTGGCGTTCTATTTTAGTGTAGTTTTCTCTAACATATGCCGAATCGGTTTGCTGGGCTATTAATTCATTAGAAATAAACAGACAGAATAAAAGACTGAAAATTCTTGTAAGGTTCATTTAAGTTAGTTTTTAGGAATAAAATTTAAATATAGGTGATTCGTGGTTGATTAGAAAAAATAGCCCGTAAAAGGTTTGTTAGCAAAGATGGAATCATGTAAAATGGAATATTTGTGATGTATTTTGCCATTAAAACCTGCTTCGTCATCACTTTATCAAAATTTAGTTAAATAGTGTTAAGGGATAATCTTTTAAGAATTTTCACCGTCATATAGATAATCGAATTAAATACAAAAAAATGAACAGGTTATTAAATAAAGGATTGGTTGTTTTCGCTGCAGCAGTGATGATTGCAACCTTGAGTATCGAAAGCGTTTCTGCACAGCGGCCAAGTAGGAGTGGAGGTTCTTCTGGGGGCGCTCGATCTGCTTCGATAAGCCCATCAAGAGGCGGTGGTTCTATTTCCAGACAACCATCTATGCATGCGCCAGGTAGAGGTAGTTATGCACCAAGCAATGGCGGTCGCCCACCAAGACCTAATTACAGCTATAACAGACCAGGTTATCGCCCAGGTTCAGGATATGGTAGGCCTGGTTACGGTTATCGCCCGGGTTATAGAAGGCCTTATTACAGACCATATTATAGTTATTATAATTTTTACAGGCCCTTTTTAGGTTTCAGGATTGGCGTATTGCCTTATGGCTATTATCCGTTTTATTATGGCGCTAACCAGTTCTATTATTCTGGTGGATTGTTTTATCAACAAAACAACAGTCAATACGAAGTGGTAACCCCACCAGTTGGTGCTGAGGTTCCGAATTTACCATCGGATGCCAATCTGGTTACCATTAACGGGGTTGATTATTACGAATACAAAGGCGTTTATTATACCCAAAAGGAAAATGCTGATGGTAAAACCGTATATGTGGTGGCCGGAAAAGACGGTATTTTAAACACAACTGATGGCCCGGTTGATACGCAGAATATAGGCGATATAATTAATCAACTGCCAGAAGGATGCAGAGAGGTAACCATTAAAAACGAAAAGTATTTTGTTTCTCCCGATGATGTTTATTATGAAGAAATAGTAGATGGAACAAACGTTACCTACCGTGTAATTGGTAAGTTGTTTTAATCTTAGTTTTACCAGTGTCAGATGGTAACATCTGACACCACTTACGATTCCAGTAATGTGCAGTTGGATGTTACCATCCGACTGTTTTTGTTTTATATCCATAGGAAATTGAATAAATAGTGTCGATGGTAACATCTGACACCACTGGAAAAATAAATTTAGGGTGAGGTATCTCGAGCCGCCAAAATTCTATATTTTTACGGCCTAAACATTTCGATTTGAAACCCGCATCGCAGCTCTTCCTTGTTTATTCAGTTCTTGCCATTGTGCTCTCATCTTGTTCTGCAACTAAATATGCTTCGGTTAAGCAAAATGAAACCCGCATTTCATCTGTAAAGTTTCTGGATGAATACATTATGCCCTTAAATCCAATTTTCCAAAATACGGTTATTGGTGGTTTGTCAGGGATTGATTATGATGTAAAGCAAAACCAATATTACATGATCAGTGATGATCCATCACAACATAGTCCGGCGAGAATTTATACCGCAAAGATTGATATCAAAGAAAATAAGATCGATACCGTTCGGGTAACCGGTGTTACTTATATCTTACAGGAAAATGGAAAACCATACCCTAAATATGGCACTGATAAAAGGGTAAAACCTGATGGCGAATCGGTTCGTTATAACCCCTTAACCAAACAATTGCTTTGGAGTAGTGAGGGAGAAAGGTTGTTTAAGGATGGGGATACGACGATCGTTCAGCCCAGCTTAACCTTTATTTCTACCGCAGGAAAGTTTCTGGATACTATTCCAATGCCTAAAGGCTTTCAGTTTACAAAAACCGAAAGCGGGCCACGCAAAAATGCTTTATTTGAAGGTTTAACTTATGCCGATCAGTACAAAACATTATACGCCAGTTTAGAAGAACCACTTTATCAGGATGGACCTCAGGCTGCTTTTGAATATGACAAAGCCTTAACGCGGATTTTAAAATTTGATGTAGCTACAAAAAAGAATATTGCCCAATATGCTTATAATCTGGGTGCAATGCCAGTTAAGCCTACTGTTGAAAACGATTGGAATGTAAATGGAATTTCCGAAATACTGGCTATAAATAGTCATACGCTTTTGGTAATGGAAAGGGCCTGGGCAAAAGGCCACGATGATCATACCTTTTTGAAGCTTTACCTGGTTGATTTACAGGGTGCTGAAAATGAAATCGATAATAGCGCTTTTGTGCAAAATCCTCCAAAGCCATTAACCAAAAAATTGCTTTTCGACTTTGATTCCTTAAACCAGCACATCGATAATTTTGAAGGTGTAACCTTTGGGCCAAAATTACCAAACGGACACCAATCGTTAATTTTTTGTGTAGATAATAATTTCGGTAAATCACAGGTACAACAATTTTTCTTATTTGAGATTATTCCACAATAATAATTCTGTTAAAAATTTATAATGAGTAAAATAAAAGCAATACTGTTTGATTTAGACGGTACATTAATTGATTCTGAGAAGTTTCATTTCGATTGTTGGAATAAGTTTTTGTGTGAATATGAAGTTACGCTGGATTTTAAGGATTGGTTAACAAATTACGCCGGAATTCCCCTGCCCAAAAATGCAAAGACCATAATAGACAGGTATAAAATTGAAGAAGAGTTAGAAGGCTTCATTAACAGAAGAGAAAAGATAACTTTTGATGGTTTTAGAACAACTGATATTCAGTTAATGCCCTTTGCATTAGAGTTTATCAAGTTTGCTTATGAAAAAGGGCTTACCCTGGCTGTGGTTACGGCTAGTCCGAAAATTGACGTTGAAGCCGTTTTTGAGCGTAATGGTTTGGCTAAGTATTTCAGTTTATTTATTACCAGAACAGATGTAAGTAAATCTAAACCTGATCCTGAAAGTTACAATCTCTGTGTAGCGCGATTAGGTTTTGAAAAAGATGAGTGCCTTGTTTTTGAAGATACTTTAAATGGGGTTAAATCTGCGTTGGCTGCGGGCATTACCTGTTACGCCATTCAGAGCAATGTAAGGGCGCATCAAAAACTAAAAATAGCTGACGAATTGTTTCTCAGCTTTGCGAATGCCAAAGAATTTATGATACAAAAGGAATTAATTTAGTTCTTGAAAAATTAACTAGATTAGTGGAAAGCAATTGAATCAATTATGGTAAAAAAAGGATTATGGATTTTATTTGCAAGCTTCGCATTGCTGATTGGACTCTATCCAACGATTTACTTTTTGATCGATAGGGAATTTGGATTGTTAAATTCAAAGTCGGTTGATTTGTTGACCAATACTTTCTGGAACATCGGTTTTTATACGCATATCATTTTCGGAGGAATCGCTTTATTTATCGGTTGGATGCAATTTAGTCCGAAAATGAGAAATAGGCGTATGGCGCTTCACCAAAAAGTGGGTAAAGTTTATGTGGTCGCTGCTCTGCTTAGCGCACTAGCGGGTATTTATATTGGCTTTTTTGCAACAGGAGGATGGGTTTCTTCCACTGGATTTATTTGCTTAGGCATCATTTGGTTTTACACTACTTTAAAAGCTTATTTATACATCAAACGTGCAGAAATTCAAAAACATCAAAAAATGATGGTCTATAGTTATGCGGCTTGTTTTGCTGCTGTAACATTGAGGATTTGGCTGCCAATTTTGACGATGGTTTATGGCGATTTTTCAAAAGCCTACCTGGTTGTTGCCTGGTTATGCTGGATTCCAAATTTGATTGTTGCCTATCTAATCACCAGTAAAACCGCTAATCAATAAGTTGTTTTGGTGCTCCATCCTCTGCAATAATTTAGTTTATGACGTCAGCCCAGGAAATTTTAGCCAGTGTCGGATTATTTTCATCTCGAGATCTGCTTCTTTTTGAAGAATATGCTGTTAGAAGGTCGTTCCGTAAAAATGACGTGCTCTTGCACCTTGGCGAAATCTGTCAATCCGTTTATTTCATTTTATCGGGATCTTTTTATCAATTTCATTCTAACGATATCACAGAAACAATTATCGATCTGCACTTACCAAAAGAGTGGATGTATAATCACTCAAGCCTGATTGAGCAAAAACCTTCAGATACAACAATCAAGGCGTTCGAAAAATCCGAAGTGCTGGAGCTTAGTTTAACTAATTTGCATCGTTTAATTGCCAAATCACAGTCCTTTTTAAGCCTGGGTAGAATTTTTGACCAGCCCAATAACAGGACATATTTATTTGATCGTTCGCTAAGCCCAGTTGAAAAATATAATTACATCAAAAATGCCAAGCCACTCATTGTACAAGTTTTTCCGGTTAAAATGATTGCTTCATACCTTAAGATTGCCCCTGAAACATTGAGCAGGGTAAGGGCAAATCAGTGAATTTCCTGATCTTGATCAAGTGCAGCTTTTCGGGAAAATACCGATTTTTGAAATAAAAAAATATGCTAACAGATATTAACCCAAAACTTCCTATGCGTGATAAAGCAATCACGAGAGATTTTTATGTGAATAAATTAGGTTTTGATGACATTGGAAGTGCCGATTTTAAAGATTACCTGATGATACAAAAGGATCAGGTTCAGATTCACTTTTTTCTGTTCGAAACACTAGATCCGAAAGAAAATTATGGGCAGGTTTATATCCGTACAGATGATATAGAAGGGCTGTACAAATTTATGCTCGAAACTAAACAAAGTATTCATCCGAATGGGAGCTTGCAAACAAAACCATGGGGGCAGAAAGAATTCGCGATGCTTGATCCGGATAATAATTTACTTACCTTCGGGCAGGGTGTCTAAGTTGATCTTTTGATCGTTTGTTTTTATAGTCTTAAAGTAAAATATTTTCATACGCTCATCAGTCCATCGACTTTTGAACTTTTAATGAATTATCCTATTGAGCCTCAATATTGAACCATAAGCTATCGCTATAAGCCAATAACTTATGAACCAATGACTAAGAAACCGATTTCTATTGAACGATGGACTTTCAGCTTTCCGCCTTTTTTCCCTACATTTGGCTAATCAAAATTCTCAAAAAATTATGCAATACGATGTCGTTGTTATCGGTTCAGGGCCGGGCGGTTATGTAGGCGCAATCCGTTGTGCTCAGTTAGGTTTAAAAACTGCAGTTGTTGAAAAATATAAAACTTTTGGAGGTACTTGCTTAAATGTAGGTTGTATTCCATCTAAGGCTTTATTAGATTCTTCAGAGCATTTTCATAACGCTGCTCACACGTTTACTACCCATGGTATCAACTTAAAAGATTTAAAGGTTGATATGAAACAAATGATCGCCCGTAAAGACGATGTTGTTGCCCAAAATACAGCAGGTATCACTTATTTGTTCAAGAAAAATAAAATCGATTCTTTCGAAGGTGTAGGCTCTTTTGTTGATAAAAATACCATTCTGGTAACTAAAGCCGATGGTTCTACAGAAACCCTATCTGCTAAAAACGTAATTATTGCTACGGGTTCTAAACCAACAGCTTTACCATTTTTACCAATCGATAAAAAACGCATTATTACCTCAACCGAGGCTTTAAATATTAAAGAAGTGCCAAAAACGATGGTGGTAATCGGCGGTGGCGTAATCGGTTTAGAGTTAGGTTCGGTATATGCCCGTTTAGGTACAAAAGTATCTGTTGTTGAGTTTTTACCATCTATCATCGGTACTATGGATGCTGGTTT
Source organism: Pedobacter sp. 22163 (assembly GCF_052045595.1). Taxonomy (NCBI): domain Bacteria; kingdom Pseudomonadati; phylum Bacteroidota; class Sphingobacteriia; order Sphingobacteriales; family Sphingobacteriaceae; genus Pedobacter; species Pedobacter sp. 22163. Next base: position 399,542 of record NZ_JBQEPM010000004.1, read on the forward strand.
GGGTAAAGAACTTCAACGTGTGTTAAAGAAAACTTTAGGCATGGAATTTTACATGGGCCACAAGGTTACCGGCGCTACTACAAAAGGTAAAACGGTAACTGTTACAGCTGATACCCCTAAAGGTGAATCCATTTCTTTAGAAGCCGATTATTGCATCGTTGCTGTCGGCCGTACGGCTTATAGCGAAGGTTTAGGTTTAGATAAAATTGGTATCACTGTTGAAGAAAGAGGTAAAAAAATTCCGGTTAACGAACATTTAGAAACTTCGGTTAAAGGTGTTTATGCTATTGGCGATGTAATTACCGGCGCCATGTTGGCTCACAAAGCAGAAGATGAAGGTACTTATGTTGCCGAAACCATTGCGGGTCAGAAACCACATATCAATTATAACCTAATCCCTGGTGTAGTTTATACATGGCCAGAGGTTGCTTCTGTAGGTTTAACCGAAGAGCAGTTAAAAGAAAAAGGCGTTAAATATAAAGCAGGCTCATTCCCTTTCAAAGCCAGCGGACGCGCAAAAGCGAGTATGGATACCGATGGTTTCATTAAAGTTTTGGCCGATGCCGCTACTGATGAAGTTTTAGGTGTACACATGATCGGCCCTCGTGCGGCAGATATGATTGCAGAAGCAGTTATTGCAATGGAATTCCGTGCATCAGCAGAAGATATTGCACGTACCTGCCATGCCCACCCAACTTATACCGAAGCCTTAAAAGAAGCAGCACTTGCCGCAACTGATAATAGAGCCATACATATTTAATCGATCGATGTTACTGTCGATTAATTAAAGTTAAATATTTGGGCATGCCCCAAGCTGCGCAAGGGTCGGGCTATACGTTTCAATCTTTTGTTGTGCTTTCGACTACGCTCAAGCTAACAACAAAAGGATTTACACTCCTATCCCTCATGCAAAAATCTAAAGCCGATAAGAAATTGTCGGCTTTTTTAATTTTAGAGTTGTCAACTTTCTAGCCAACTGGCTATTAAAGTTGACAACTCTTTAACAATGACATTTCTTTTCTTGAACCCTCAAATTGGGTGAATATCTGGATTGTTTGATCACAAGACTTTATTGTAATCGCTTTATATTTTCTTAATAAAATGATAACAATTAACGCCTAAAATTAGCGTTGTGGGCTTCTATTTTTGCGGTTCAGATATTAAAAAACCATGAACTGTAAAAAACTATTTGGTGCAATCCTTATTGCTTCATTGGCATTTACTGCCTGCAAAAAAGATCCAACTGACGATCCGATTGTAGATCCCCCTGTTGAAGCGATCGTTCCTGAAAAAATCGACAGTTTTAAAGAAACCGCCTCTATTGATTTAGGTGGAGAATTTGCTTCAGAAATTTCGGCTTACGATCCCTTAACCAAGCAATTATTTGTGGTGAGTAACGATGGCGGAACCAAGGTTGATGTAGTTGATATGAGTAAATACCCAACCATTACAAAATTAAAAACCTTATTATACCCAAATAACGCTGGTATTAATAGCGTGGCCGTAAGTAATGGTTTATTAGCAATCGCTTTAGATGGTGCAGATAAGCAGGGAAATGGTGATGTAGTGGTATTAAAAACATCAACTTTAGAAGAGGTTAAAAAAATAACAGTTGGTGCCATGCCTGATATGGTAACTTTCAGCCCTGATGGAAGCTATATTTTATCGGCTAACGAAGGTGAACCAAATCTTGCCTATACCGTTGATCCTAAAGGAACCATTTCGATCATTAACATCAAAGACAACTATGCTGTAAAGACACTAGATTTCGCCGCTTTTGAATCGCAAAAAGCAGCTTTGCTTGCAGGTGGTTTCCGGATTTATGGTTTAAACGCAAGTTTTACACAAGATATTGAACCAGAATATATTGCAGTAAGCCCTGATTCTAAAAAAGCATACATTACCTTACAGGAGAACAATGGTGTGGCTGAAGTGGATATTGTTGGCGGAAGCATTACCAAAATCAATCCGTTAGGCACTAGAGACATCAGCCTGGCCGACAATGCATTTGATGTAAGCGATAAGGACAGTAAAAAAGTTTTAGGTACATGGCCAATCAAGGCTTTTTACCTGCCAGATGCAATCTCATATTTTACTGCTGGTGGTACTGCCTATCTGGCCTTGGCCAATGAAGGGGATACCAGGCAGGATTATACACCAAAAGATGCAAAGGAAGAGGTGCGTGTAAAAGATCTTGTATTAGATGCAGCTAAATTTCCGAACGCAGCAACCTTACAGTTAGACGCTAATTTAGGGAGGCTTACGGTAACAAATACCGCTGGTTATACCATGGTAGGTACTAATAAAGTATATCAGGAATTGTACTCAACAGGTGGAAGATCTGTTAGTATTATTAACGCAAATACTGGAGCTTTGGTAGCGAACATTGGTAAAGATTTAGAGCAACATGTAATTGATGCAGGTAAATATGATGATGATCGGTCTGACAATAAAGGTGTAGAGGTGGAAAGTGTAACCGTTGCGCAGGTAAATGGACAAACCTTGGCTTTTATTGGTATGGAACGTGCAGATATGATTGCTGTTTATGATGTAACTATACCAGCCTCACCAAAATTTGTTCAACTATTCTCTACTGGAGATGCTCCTGAAGGTTTATTGTTTGTTAAACCAAAAGATAGCCCCAATGGAAGAAGTTTGTTGATTGTGTCAAACGAGGCAGATGGTACCGTTCGGTTCTATCAGCCCGATAAAATATAGTCTCTCTCTATCCCTTTATTAATTATTATGTTTTAGCCCCGGTGTAAAATCGGGGTTTTTGTTTTTTGAGTTGTCAACTTTAATGGGCTTCTCGCTATTAAGTTGACAACTCTTCTTATATAATTCCTTTATATAAACAAGAATAAAAAAAGCCCTATATTGCGCTACAAAATAAAACTTTAGGGGTGCCTTCAAATAAGTTGGCTGAGAACATACCCATTTTATAGGTGAAAGGCAAAAGGTAAATGGCGGAAGGTGAAAAACCCTATGCCCTAAACCTTACACCCTATGGCCTATAAATGAACCTGATCCGGATAATGCCGGCGTAGGAAATTAGTTTGTCTGCAAAATTGCGCAAAATGCATACTGCATTTGAAGACTCCTGAAGTTGTAAAACAAAATGAAGTCTTTAAGTAATGAATTATATTAATGTATTAACAATAGCTGGCTCAGATAGTGGAGGCGGCGCGGGCATCCAGGCTGATTTAAAAACCTTTTCTGCTTTGGGCTGTTTTGGTACCTCTGTAATCACGGCTGTAACGGCACAAAATACAGTAGGAGTGCGCTCAGTGCATGGTATTCCAGCCAAAATGATTGAAGATCAGTTACAGGCAGTATTGGAAGATATAGCGCCAGTGGCCATTAAAATCGGCATGATCAACCGTACTGAGGTGGTACAGGTAATCGAGAAGGAATTAAAAAACTATAATCAATCCGTTCCTGTTATTTTAGATCCTGTTATGGTAGCCACCAGTGGCGATCGGTTAATCGAAGCTGATACCGTTACCCAGTTAGTTGAAAAATTATTTCCCTTGGTAACATTGGTCACCCCAAATATAGACGAGGCCATTATCCTTTCCGGGCAAGAGATCAATAACCTCGCCGACATGGTTGCTGCGGGTAGAAAAATCATCGAAAAGGGTGCAAAAGCCGTTTTAATAAAAGGCGGACATTTAATAGGCCCAATCATTCACGATGTTTTTATCTCGGGAAACGATGCCCCTGTGGTATTAGAAAGTGCCTTTATTGCTTCTAAAAATCTACATGGAACAGGTTGTACACTTTCATCCGCTATAGCCGCCGAAATGGCCAAGGGTAACACTTTACTTATCGCAATTAACAATGCAAAAAACTACATCAGTCAGGCCTTACAAACTGGTAGCGAGGTAAAAACGGGCAAGGGCAACGGCCCGTTAAACCACTTTTTCAGACCTTTAAAATTAATTATTCAATGAAGTGGAGCGAGCAGGCATGGGAAAAGGTACAACCCATTTATGCCAAGATTTTAGCAATGCCTTTTAACACAGAATTGAGCACTGGCACGCTGTCAATAGAAAAGTTTATCTTTTATTTGGCACAAGATGCCTACTACCTTTTGGAATTTGGCAGAACCTTAAGCACCATTAGTAGCCGTATGCAGGATGCAGATTTGGTGATGGCCTTTGCCGGGTTTTCTACAGGTGCAATTTTTGCAGAGCGTAGTTTGCACGAAAGTTATTTTGTAGAATTTGGTTTAGCTAGTGAAGTGCAGCCCACACCATCTACACTTTTGTATACCAATTATATTCTTAGTCAGGCTGCCTATGCCAATGTAGAAATTGCAGTAGCAGCTGTTTTGCCATGTTTCTGGATTTATAAAGCCGTTGGCGATCATATTTTTGCACAACAAGATGGCGATGAAAATCCTTACAAAAGGTGGATCGATATGTATGCAGGCGTTGAGTTTGCAGCTGCAGTAGAAAAAGCGATCGATATTGCCAATCAAATGGCAACGCAAGCTAATGGAGCAACCCAACAAAAAATGCTAGCAGCTTTCGAAATGGCAACCCGTTTAGAATGGATGTTTTGGGATAGTGCATATGAATTGGAAAAATGGAAAATCTAAGATTTTAACCCCACAAGATGTAAATATTTTGAAAAATATTAAAAACTTGTCGGTATTTCCAATAGATTTAAAGAACTTTGTAGTTCAATCTATAATTTAAAACATCATTTTGGAAGAAAGCACGCAAGAACAGGAAATTTTAAGTAAACAAAAAGATAAACCTGTATTAGCGCAAAGCTCTCCGAAACAAGTACGATTTGCCATATCTGCCTTTTACTTTATGCAAGGGGTCTGTTTTGCAAGTTGGGCCAGTAGGATTCCAACTTTTAAAGCATCAATGGGCTTAAACGATGCAGAATTAGGCTCTATTCTCTTTGCCCTACCTGCAGGACAAATTATTACGATGTTTTTTTCAGCCAAACTGACTACTCACTTTGGTAGTAAGAAAATGCTCAGGGCAACTGCGCCACTTTATGCAATTGCATTAACTTTTTTAGCATTAGCCACAACTGGTTGGCAGTTGGCTGCTTTTTTGGTGCTGTTTGGTATAACCGGGAACCTTTGTAATATCGCTTTAAATACTCAAGGGGTAGCAGGTGAAAATTATTACGGCAAACCCATTATGAGTTCTTTCCATGGGGCTTGGAGTATTGGTAATTTAACCGGGGCTTTAATTGCCCTGGGACTGGTTAACCTAAAATTAGGTATGTATACCCATTTTTGGATTATTGCACTGATATCCTTAAGCAATGTTGCGCTTAACGGGAAAAAGTTGCTTAACTATAATAAACCAGATGCCGTAGTTGAGAAAACGAAGTTTTTTACCATGCCGCAAGGTATTTTAGTGTTATTGGGTGTTATCGCATTTTGCAGTATGGCCACCGAAGGAACAATGTTCGATTGGAGTGCTATTTATTTCGAAGATGTGGTAAAATTACCTCATAATAAGGCTATTATTGGTTATGCATCGTTCATGTTTATGATGGCCAGCGGAAGGTTTTTAGGGGTGTTTTTAATCGGTAAATTCGGGCGAAAAAACCTCCTGCAGATCAGCGGTGCCATTATATCGATAGGGATGGCGCTTGCCGTAATATTTCCGAACCTAATTGTTGCTATTTTTGGTTTTATGCTTATTGGCTTGGGTGTTTCGAGTATTGTGCCAATGGTGTATAGCATAGCTGGGAACAATAAAAAAGTACCTGCTGGTAAAGCAATAACCATGGTTTCGAGTATCGGTTATTTTGCCTTTTTGTTTGGCCCGCCATTAATAGGTTATGTTTCGCAACTATCAAGCCTTCGTTATTCTTTCGGGATAATTTCTGTTTTTGGTTTGCTGATTACTTTCTTGATCACAAAAATAAAAGCGATAAATTAGCCGCGAGGTAGTTAATTGTTTGAATTGGTTAACTGAGGAGCGGCATTAAAGGGCTTTTGGTTCTAGATAAAATGTATTTATTATTTGGAGCTAAAGTTCTGTGCATAACAAGAAGCTTCTTCCCGTTTTACGCTTCGCTTCCTCGTACCTCGTTGCTCCAGGGTAACGCTTCAACCGGGGCTAATAGGCCACAACAGCATTCCATTTTTGAGGTTGTAGGGTGCACCAACCTTTGTTTCTAAACCCGATTGCAATGAATCCCGACGTTAAGTCGGGAGTAATAGCGGGCCTGCAAACTATCAAGAACCACAAGCCATTCTTTTCCATAAAAAACAATTGATTTCGTTTTGGAGCACAATGCCCTGCAAAACAGTAAATGCCTTCTCCTTTTACGCTTATGCGTTTTCCCGAAAGTTCGGGATACCTCGTTGCTACAGGGTAACGCTTCAACCGGGGCTAGATGGCCACGACAGTATTTCATTTGTTGGGTTGCATGGTGCACAAACCCTTGTTTTTAAACCCGACTGAAGCGAACACGAAGTGTAACGGAGTAAAGCGTAAGGCGGGACTGTTGCCCTCCAAGAACCACAGGCCAATCATTTCCTAATTTTAAAACAATTATTTCATTTGGAGCGCGCTACCTGTACATAAATATCAAAATTTAGTAAGGATAGTTATGAAAAACGCTTAATAACCTACTCCTTCTTCACCAATCCGTGTTCTTTTAGGGCTGAGATAGCCAGTTCGATTAACCTTAAATTTTCGTCCTGATGACCATGCTGTACTTCAACATTAATATAAGGAATATTATTTTGCATGGCATAAACCGAAAGCGAGCCATCATTAGAAACAAATTTAGATTGAAGAATCACATTCACATTTGCCTTTTTTAAGCTGCTGAACAACCTTGGCTCGGTTACGTAAACAAGATCATCGCCATCCATCTGAAAGTTGATGTAAACCGAATCGGCGGTGCTGGCTAAATCATAACCTGGTAAATAAGAAGAAATACCAAAACCACCATCGGCATTATTATGCAAGGTTAAAAAATAACCCGTGGTTTTTGGATCGTAAAACTCGACAATTTGTTTGCCTGCATTATGTATTGTTTTTTCAACTTCGTTAGAGCTAAAAAGATCTTTTTTTAACCTTGTATTAACACCTACTTCGGTATATATGGCGTTTGGGTCTATACGATATTGATCATCCATATAGGTGAAATAATAATCTCTTACACCGCCATATTGACTGTCGATAAGTTCGCCGCCACTCCAACGGATATAATCAAAACCTGCTTTTACGCCAGTATCTTCATTATCATGTACAACCAAAAATTTAATGCCATTGGGTTTGTAACTGTACTTTACCAGCGTGATATCTAAGTTGTAAACCTTAATGAAGCTCGAATCAGTAGTCATCGCCGAAAAAACAGGCGGGTGTTGCGCATTAACCAGAAGGGTAGAATAGATCAGGAACAGACTTAAAATGAGTTTAAACATAATCCCTAATATACAATGTTGCTACATAATTTGTTTGAAGACAACATTGTATAATTATCTGGGCATTTAAATTTCTAAGTACGGCAAGTGAAAAATGAAATGGTGCGTGAGGACACCAACCATGGCGAGGGTATTGGGTTGGTAAAATTGATTGACGACATTCCTTAGGCGTAATTTTCCGTGCCTCCGCGTTTCCGTGGCAAAAAAAAGAAATGGTTCGTGGGTACACGAACCATGGCGGCGGATTGGGATACCCGTTTTTGAATAATTTTTCTGTGCTTCCGTGGCTAAAAACAAAATCCACAAAAAAAAGCCCCGATTTTGGGATCGGGGCTAAATTGATTGTTAATCTGGATGTTTATTAATGTCCGTGATCTAAATCGTATTCGTTTACATCTTTGTGTTTGTATGGTTCTACCATTAACTCATCGATTGTTTTTCCTTTTTTGTTAAAGCCTAGACGTTCTAACATTCTGTCGAATATTAAGTATACCACTGGCACCACAATTAAGGTTAAGAATAACGAACTGGTTAATCCGCCTACAATAACCCAGGCCAAACCATTTTTCCATTCGGCACCTGCACCGCTTGCCAATGCAATTGGAAGCATACCGAATACCATGGCGATGGTGGTCATTAAAATTGGGCGTAAACGTGCGTGGTTGGCCAGTACAAGCGCTTCTTTAGTCTCTTTACCTTCAGCCTTTAAGTGGTTGGTAAAATCGACGAGGATAATCGCGTTTTTCGCTACCAGACCCATTAACATAATTAAACCTAAAATGGTAAAGATACCGATTGAGTTATTGGTTAAAGCTAAAGCTAACAATGCCCCGATTACCGCTAAAGGCAGCGAGAACATTACCACTAATGGATAGATAAAACTATCGTAAAGTGCAACCATAATCAGGTAAACCAAAATGATCGAAGCCAATAAAGCGATACCTAAAGTACCAAAACCTTCGCTTTGATTTTCCTGATCACCCGCCCAGCTATAACTTACGCCAATTGGGGCTTTAAGTTTACCATTTTTTTGCAGCTCTTCCAGTTTCGCCTGGAACTCAGCAACCACAGTTCCTGTTGGCCTACCGATTGACTGTGCCTTAACAGATACCGAAGTAGATTTATTTAAACGCTCTAACTGACTCGGGCCTGAACCTTCTGTGATGGTTGCAAACTGTGATAACTTGATCTGTTTACCATCGCTGTTTACAAAAATCAGGTTACGCACGTCGTCAATATTCTGGCGGTTAAAGTTTTGATACTGGATATTGATATCGTACTCGTACTCACCTTTACGGTATTTACCATCGGTATTACCCGCAAATGCTGTTTGCATGGTAGAACCTACAGTTTGTAAAGTTAAGCCAACAGCCGACATCTTATCGCGGTCTACCTGAACGTTAATCTCCGGAGTTCCCTTTTCTACTGATAATTTAATCTCTGTAGCTCCAGGGATAGCGGCAAGCACTTTTTGAGCACCTTCAGCATACTTCAATGCGCTGTCTAAATCAGAACCCATTACCACCAACTGGATCGGTGCGTTTTCTGCAATACCCAAAATACTGATCGGAACGGTTTTAACTTTTGCTCCAATTAATTCTTTAGCCAGTGCACGGCTCATTTTAGTTGCGAAAATATCTGAAGAAACACCTTTGCGCTCATCGCGTTCAACCAGCTTAACATTAATCTCAGATTTATAGGCTGTAGCCTGTGTACCACCGAAATCACCGGTTGATTGCCCAACCGTAGTAATTAACTGTGTAATTTCTGGTTGTTTATCTAAGAAAGCCTCAGCTTTTTGTGTTAAAAAGTTGGTTTGCTCTAAAGAAGCGTCTTTTGGTAACTCTAACTGTACCAGGAACTCACCTTTATCTGATTTAGGGAAAAATTCCGATCCGATAAAACCACCTACCAGCAAACCGCATGAGCTTAAGAACATCACCACAACCATAACTAATGTTAAAGCTTTGTGGTTTAACGACCATGTTAAAATGCTGGTAATCCAAAGGGTAAATTTCTTTAATTGTTTTTCGAACCAAAGAATGAAACGGCCAAATAGGTTTTTACCTTCAATACGTTCTAACTTACCAAAACGAGAGAAGATAAGTGGTACAATAGTAAACGAAGCTACTAACGAGAGTAATGTTGCGATAATTACCACAATACAGAACTGACGTAAGATGTTCGATACCAAGCCTGTACTTACCGCAATCGGGAAAAACACCACCACAATTACGAAAGTAATCGATACTACAGTAAAACCAATTTCTCTTGTTGCATCAGATGCTGCTCTTACTTTGTTTTTACCCATCTCCATGTGTCGCTGGATATTTTCCAGTACCACAATCGCATCATCCACCAGGATACCTACCACGAGTGATAGTCCCAATAAAGACATTAAGTTTAAGGTAAAGCCGAACAAGCTGATCCCGATAAAGGTAGCAATTAACGAAACCGGAATCGATACCATTACAATTAACGCGTTACGTAAACTGTGCAAGAAGAAAAGCATTACGAAAGCCACCAAAATAACCGCCAGGATTAAATCGTGGATTACCGCATCGGCCGATTCTAAAGTAAAGATTGAACTATCATTAACAATTCTGATGTCTAATTTATTTGCTGCGTATTCACCTTTAAGTTTAGCAATAATGGCATGTACACCTTTACTCACTTCTACCGCATTTGCATCACTTTGTTTAATGATCTGGATGGCGATAGATGCTTTACGATCGATACGTGCCAGCTTTTCAGTCTCTTTTTGCGAATCCTGAACGTCGGCAACGTCACCTAAACGGATCTGTGCACCATCTTTAGTCGTTGTTAAAACCAGGTTTCTCAACTCTTCCATACTTCTGTATTTACCCGACAAACGGATCAGTACATCCTGGTTTTGGGTTTTAACACTTCCTGTAGGGAAATCTAAGTTGGAACTTAAAATTAATTGCTGCACCTGTGGAACTGAAAGGTTGTAGCCTTGTAGCTTATCAGCATTTAACGAAACCTGAATTTCGCGTTCCGAACCACCAACCAGGTTAACCTGCGCAATACCGCTCACCCTCGAAATTACCGGAGCAATACGTTTATCAATTAAATCATAAAAGGTAATGTCATCCATATTGGCTGATGCCGACATGGTAATTACCGGTAAATCATCTAAAGAGAATTTACTTAATGACGGCGTTTTTACATCCTCAGGCAGATCAGAAAGAATAGCATTTACCTTTCTTTGTGCATCATTTAAGGAAATATCGATGTTTGCCGCATCAGTTAAGGTGATGGTAACTGTAGATAAACTCTCAAACGATACAGAGTTGATTTTCTTGATGTTTTCCATCGATGATACCGCATCCTCAATTTTTTTGGTTACGGTATTTTCAACCTCATTTGGTGAAGCACCAGGGTAAATGGTTGAAATAGATACTACGTTGTTAGAGAATTTTGGAAGTAATTCATAACCCAACGAAAAGTAACTTAGTAGCCCAAGCAAAGTAAGTGCGGTAAACACCACAATAACCAGCGAAGGCCTTTTTATAGATATGTCTGTTATCTTCATTTTAATTAGTATTGCGTTTTGCGATTGGCGTATCGCGTTTTAAAGCCGAAAAATCCCCTCTAACTTATTTTACGATACTAACTGCTGTACCTTCAGTTAAGTTAATCTGTCCGCTGGTGATTACAGTTTCACCTTCTTTTAAGCCATCAAGAATTTCAACATTATCTCCTAAAATACGGCCGGCTACTACATTACGGATTTTAGAAGTATTGTTAGATTTATCCAATACAAAAACCTGATTACTACTTACACTACCTACAAATGAAGTACGTGGAATAAGGATGCTTGGGGCCTGTTTAGGGAACTTGAATATTGCAGTTCCGTACATACCGGCTTTTAAAGTGTTTTTGTGACTGTTCTCTACTTCAATTTCAATCGGGAAGTTTAGGGTAGCATCGGCTTTAGCAGCGATGAAAGTTACTTTTCCGGAGAAATTATCAGTTGGAAAAACTGAAGATTTGATCTGGATCTGATCGCCGATTTTAAGATTGGCAACTTGCGATTCGTTAACATTTACTTTCAGTTTTAATTTAGAAACATCAACAAGTTCGAACAATTGAGTGCCCTGGGTATTTACAAAAGCACCAACTTCGATGTATCTTTTGTTTACTATACCATTAATAGGTGATTTAATGTTGGCATCACTTAATCTTCTTTGTGAAGCCTGTAAGCGAAGTTTTGCATTCTTTGTAGCCAATTTAGCCTGATCTAACTGTTGTTGCGTAACACCACCAGTTGAGAATGAGCTTTGGTATCTGGCCTCATCTCTCACTGCATTTTGGTAAGTTGCTTCAGCAGTTTCTCTGTCTGTATTGATAATTTCAGCATCAACACGGGCTAAAACCTGACCTTTGCTTACGCGGTCACCTTCATCAACATAAATAGCCGTAACACGACCTGCATTTTCTGATAAGAAGTTAAGTTCTTGTTTAGGGATAAAGTTTCCGTTTGCACTAAAATCTAAATCCACAGCTTTTCTCTCTACCTGAGCAACCCGAACGGCAACAGCGCCACCACCTTTAGCAATGAAAGCAGTTTTTTCTTCGTTCTTCTTTTTATTGTTGCTTAAAACATAAGCTATTGCACCAAGGGCAACAACAACTACGATAATTATGGTAATTACTCTTTTCATTTCTATTGTACTAGCGATTTAATATTCCCGTTTGATTTGATTAATTGTATTTCGGCTATTTTGTAATTTAATAAAGCCTGTGTATAGCTGTTCTGTGCCTCAGTAAGTGCATTTTCTGTATCCAGAAGATCGGTTAAAGAAGCTAAGCCATTGTTATAATTGTTTTGTGTGCTTTTGTAAATTTCCTGCGCCAAATCCGCGTTTTTACGTTGCGATTTAATGGTGTTGATGTTGTTGCGCAATTGGATTTTTGCGTTCTCATAGGCCAGGTTTAACGAGTTTACAGATTCTTTTCTGCTCTCTCTTGCTTTCTTAATATCCACATCTGCCTGGCGGATTTTTGAACGTGTTAAAAAACCATTGAAAATTGGCACTCTTAAAGTTAAACCAACGGCCGATGCGCCATATCCGATTGCAGCAGCATTAGACTTTAGGAAATCGAAACCATCACTTTGGCTCGAGTAGGTATAATTACCCGTTAAAGCCAATGATGGATAATATTCGGCAACGTATGCCTTTCTTTGCAGTGATAAAAGTTTATCCTGATTATCTAAAAGTTTAACCTCTGTTCTGTTTGCCAGATCGATAGAGTCTGTAAATACAGGTAAAGTAGTTACCTCTGTTAGTTCGGTAAATGGTAAGCTGATCGGCGTTGAAACCGGCATACCCATCGAGAATTTTAACTGATTCTCCAATTGGGTAATGGCATTAATCACCTGCTCACGTTGTGTATTCAGATTAGTTAGGTTTACATTGATCCTGTCAACATCGATTTTTCTTGCTAAACCATTTTTAAACTGGTTGGAAACAATTTTTTCAACAATTTTAACATTTTTAATATTGGTATCAATTACGTTTAACTGTTGTCTGTTTACCAAAACCTGGTAGTAATTGTTGGCCACCAGCTCGATAATCTGCTCTTCAGTTAATTTTGAAGTAAGGTTATAATATTCCTCACTCGATCTCGCAGCCTGTAAGCCAGTAAAAACCTGTTGATTGAATAATTGTTGCGAAAGCTGAACACCTGCAGTCGAATTCCAGTTCTGTCCTAATTTGATCGCCTGTGTCTGTCCGCCGAAATTAGCAACAAGCTGGCCGATAATAGGATTATAAGTTAAACCAACATTTCCTGTAATTTGAGGTAAGGCCTGCGCCCTAACTTCCTCCACCTTGTATCTTCCGCCTTCAATATCCAGTTTCGAGTTTCGAATCTTGGTGTTGTTTTGGAGCGCATAGGTTAGCGCATCTTTTAAGGTAACTTGCTGCTGTGCAAGTACCAGCTGCGGTAAAACCGAGCCGATTAGCAGTATGAGCATTAACCTTACCATTTTTACTCTAAGCATAATGTATTGTTTTTTTATTTTTGGGTTCTTATCTATTTAAAATTTGTGGCTCGTTTACAATTGGTTTATCATTTGTTGCGGCCGCCATATTTCAGTCTGAACATCGTAAACCTCTCACAAATATGGTGGTGAGGTTTTTTTGCTTCAGTGTCATTTTGTTTAATGCTTTTTTATCGGGGAAAAGATCTTTTCCGGTTTCCATAATGCACATGGTGCAAAGGCCCATCAAACTTTCCAGGTAAAGTTCTGCAACATGTGCAGTATCATCGTGTTCAATTTCTCCTTTTCCTTTTGCCTGGCTAAAAATTTCTGCGAAGAAATCTTTTTCTGAACTTTTAAGCGTTTGTAACTTTCCTTTAATCACATCGTCGTTCAATAAATCAGGAATACCTTCGGTAATTCTTAACATGTAATATTTTTGAAAGAAAGTGTTCCTCACTTCTATGGTGCTAAAAAGGATATCTTCTAAAGGCTGATCTGGATTGTATTTCTTTTTGATCAACTCAAAGAAGTCATTAAATACCCTTTCTATTACTCCAATAATTAAATGCTTCTTATCCGGGAAATAATAATAAAGCGATGGTTTGGAAACGGAAAGATCTTCTGCTATATCGTTCATTGTGGTTTTACCAATACCAAAATGGATAAAGCGTTTTATAGCACCATCAATAATTTGCTCTCTCTTTTTATCGGCTACAATCATTTTACTTTTCTACTTTCTGACTTTTTTAATATTTTAGTCAAAAATAGTGCTAAAAAATGATTTGTCATGAAAGGTTTGTTGAAAAGCGCAGTAAGCTTACAATTTTATGACATAATTTTGTTTCTTGAGCTGTTTATATATCTTTACAAACCAATCGTTTAGAAAATTTGTCAGCATTAATCAACATCTTGATCGTACTGTTTACCATCATGGCAATGGAGTGTTTGTCTTGGTTTATACACAAGTATTTATTCCATGGGCCACTATGGTTTATGCATAAAAGCCATCACCAAAAAGCTAAATCATTCTTCGAATGGAACGATCTGTTTGCCGGACTATTTGCTGCAGTATCCTTGTTTTTGATGTATGCCGATCGAGATAATTTAAGTTACCGGTTTTTTATTGGTTTAGGGATTACTTTATATGGCCTGATTTATTTTGTGGTACACGATTGGTTTGTGCACAGGCGGTTTAAAACTTTTAAAAGCAACAACACTTATTTGCAGGCCGTGCGGAAAGCACATAAGGTTCATCATAAGAATAGAGGCAAAGAAAAAGGAAAGGCTTTTGGTTTGTTGTTTGTAAGGAAAACAGTATTAAAAAACTAAATTACACAATATGAAAAGTTATTGCCTGTTTATCCTTTTCGGAATCATTTGCTTAGCCTTATATTCATGCCATAAAAAAACAGATCAAAACCGTGCCATTGCACTGGTAGAGGTCAGGTACGAAAATAGTAGCCAGAAATTGAATTTCGACGGCTCAAAATTGGATAGCCTCTACAATATCGCACCTCAGGCTTATGCCGATAGTGTTAAGAAAGGAAACGAATTAGATGATGCCTTAGCTGCGTTAGAGAGCCAGATTGAGCATTTAAGCCAGGCAGAGTCGGATAGCGTGGGGTTGATCAGTGCAAAACTCACCAAAGAAAGATATCGTTTATTGGACATTGCCAAAACCAAACCGGCTTTTGTTGGCTGGAAACTTTCGGGAGTAGTAGTTGAAGGAGAAAAAGCGGACACTTTAAGCTTTAATTTCGATAAGGGGATTACCAAAATCGTTCCTTAACTATTTTTTATTTTACTTTTGCAGCATAACCCAGAATCAATATGCTTCAAATAAAGGAAAATGTTTCGTTAAAACCATATAATTCGTTTGGTATCGATGTTAAGGCAAGTTACTTTGCCGAGATATTTTCTGAAGCAGATTTGACCAGGCTGTTTAAAAACGAAATCGTAAAATCTCAAAAGCTCTTGGTTATAGGTGGAGGCAGTAATGTCTTATTTACTCAGGATTATAAGGGATTAGTTGTTAAAATCAGCATCAAAGGCATTCAATCCAAAACGATTGATGATAAAGTGTTGGTAACAGCTGGTGCCGGTGAAGTATGGAACGATTTTGTGAACTACTGTGTTGGGCATCATTTTGCAGGTGTAGAAAATTTAAGCCTGATCCCTGGTACGGTGGGTGCATCGCCAATACAGAATATTGGTGCGTATGGGGTCGAGCTTAAAGATGTTTTCGAAAGCTGTAGTGCTTTTGAGATCAAAACCGGTAAAATTAAAACCTTTACTTATGATGATTGCCATTTCGGTTACCGCGAAAGTATTTTCAAAGGTGAGTTGAAGGGCCAGTATATTATTACATCCGTTACTTTCCGTTTATCGGCGGAAGCGAAAATTAATACCTCTTACGGTGCAATTGAAACTGAGCTGCTGAACAGAGGGGTCGAAAACCCGAATATTGCCGATGTTTCTGCAGCTGTATCGCATATCCGCGTAAGCAAACTGCCCGATCCGTCTACTATTGGCAACGCAGGTAGTTTCTTTAAGAACCCGGTGATTGAAAAATATGAATTTGCTGATATTGTGGCGAAACACCCCGATGTGGTACATTATCCCACAGCTGATGATAAAATTAAATTGGCGGCTGGCTGGTTAATTGAGCAATGTGGCTGGAAGGGTAAAGTGGTCGGTCAAACAGGTACCTGGAAAAACCAGGCTTTGGTTTTAGTTAACCATGGACATGCAACTGGCACAGAAGTGTATCATTTTTCTGAACAGATTATAGACAGTGTAAAGTCCACTTTTGGAGTCACTTTAGAAAGAGAAGTAAATATTCTGTGACGAAAGCCTGCCTTTATGTAGTTATACGCTTTTAACACCATGCCAGAAAATTTTGGTACTAAGTTTGTTTAGGTTTAAGCGAACAAACAATAATTCATTTGTTTTTTTTATCTACCTAAAGCTAAATATCATGACAAAATTTGAATTCAATCATCTGGTTAATCATCACTCGGTATCGCTTAGATCTTATGCTTTAAATTTTACTAAAGACGCAGAAGACGCAAATGATTTGGTTCAGGATACCATGCTGAAAGCGATCACTTATTACAATAAGTTTAAAGAAGGTACGAATTTAAAAGGTTGGTTGTTTACCATCATGAAAAATACTTTCATTAACAACTATCGCCGACTGGTGAAAACAAACACTTTAATTACGCAGAGCGAAGATATATCTTCTGCAAATCTTTCATATAGTGCAACTAAAAACCAGGCAGAGAGTAAATTTGTGTTAGGAGATATTGATAAAGCCCTTTCACAATTACCTGAAGAGTATTATGTGCCTTTTATCCGTTATTTTGAAGGATATAAGTACCACGAAATTGCAGATATGTTAGCTATTCCGATTGGAACAGTAAAAACGCGTATCCACGTAGCAAGAGGTATTCTTAAAAAATATTTAAAAACCTATTCAAAAGAAATTGCCACTACAGAAGTGGTTTAAGATACATCGATCGAAAAACTAGAGGCTCAGATTTATCTGGGCCTTTTTTTGTTGTCACTCCTAGATGAGAAACGTCATCTCTATAGCGTTGCACTTCGCTCGAAATGGCGGTATAAGAAGCGTTTATTATAAAATGAAATCAGGTGTGACGCTATAATTTTAAAAGGAAATTCTCAAAATACTGTAAAAAGCAAAAGGCCTGAAAATTCAGGCCTTTTTGCTTATCATATATTTGGTTAGTTGATTCTTATTTTTTCTTTCAACAATTCGCCTTCTCTCTTATTTCGAAACAAATGCAAACCCCGAACGATTATGTGTTTTGAAGCTTTATTGCAGTATTTTTGTTTTGTGGTTATAAAGATAAGGGAAATTTTAAATTTGTCAAGCTTTTTTTAACTTTTTTTTTATTTCTTTTGCTACCACTTGCCCAGAGATGATTGCAGGTGGTACACCAGGCCCTGGAACGGTTAATTGTCCGGTGTATAAAAAATTTGTTACCTTACTTTTCATCTTAGGTTTTAAAAAAGCCGTCTGTTTCAAAGTGTTTGCTAATCCATACGCATTTCCTTTAAAGGCATGGTAATCTTCCTCAAAATCGTTCATGGCGTAACTGCGCTTAAACAAAATGTTACCGCTAATATCATTTCCGGTTAAATCTTTAAAGCGTCCGATCAATAAATTAAAATATTCTTCCCTTTTACTTTCGCTATCTGCTAAATCAGGTGCTACTGGAATTAAAAAGAAAAGGTTCTCACAGCCCTCCGGTGCAACACTTTTATCGGTTACGGAAGGGCAGCATGCATAAAATAGGGGTTTTGATGGCCATTGTGGATTGGTATAGATTTCTTCGGCATGTTGATCGAAATCCTCATCAAAGAATAAGTTGTGGTGTAATATATTGTCTAGTTTTTTATTTAATCCGATATAAAACAAAAGGCAGGAGGGGGCCATTGTTCTTTCATTCCAATATTTTTCGCTGTAATTACGGTAAGGTTTATCAAAAAGCTGTTGATCGATGTGGCGATAATCGGCATTGCCCACCACAAAATCACTTTTAAAATTGCCCTTGTTGGTAATTATGTACTCTGCCAGGTTGTTTTTTACTTCAATTTTGGTTACCTCGGTATTGAAAATAAATTTTACACCCTCACTTTCAGCTATTTGTTGCATAGCCATCACAATTTTATGCATGCCGCCCATTGGGTACCAGGTACCTAAAACGAGATCGGCATAATTCATCAAGCTGTATAAAGCAGGTGTGTTTTGTGGCGTGGCTCCTAAAAATAAAACCGGGAATTCTAAAAGTTTCCTCAAACGCTCATTCTTGAATAATCGATAAACATGTCTCCGCATATTGCCCAAAAGCTGCAATTTAATTCCGCTAACCGCCAATCTTGGATCGAAATATTCCATCACACTATGCGAAGGTTTAAAAACATACTCATTCATGCCTACATCGTACTTGTATTTCGCCTGATCAAGAAAATGTTTTAAATTTTTGCTGCTTCCTGGCTCTAGTTTTTCAAATAAAGCATATAAATCAGCTAATGTTGCGGGAACATCAATAGTATCCTGTTTGCCAAAATAAATGCGGTAAGAAGGATTTAATCTTTTTAGCGTATAAAAATCAGCGGCAGTTTTGCCAAATAGGTTATAGTAGTTTTCGAAAACGTCCGGCATCCAGTACCAGCTGGGGCCCATATCGAAAAGAAATCCGTCTTTTTGCCAGGTTCTGGCCCTGCCACCGGCCATTTCGTTTTTTTCGATCACCGTAACATCACAACCATCTTTAGCCAGTAAAGCGGCTGCAGCCAAACCTGCAAAGCCAGCACCGATAATGGTAACCATGGTTTTTTTCTCCATGGTGTAAATAAAGGAATTTTATTGCGTTTTGTTTTTGTTATTCTAATTATTCTGAATATCGTGAAGATTCTTTAAAACGTATAGGTAATTAATAAAGCATATGTTTTACCATTAAGGAATTAAGAAAGTTAAGCGGGATAATCTTAATGTCCTTAATTCCTTAATGTTGAAGAGTGAATATCTGCGAAGAGAACTCTTGATAGATTTCTTACCTTTGGGGCATCTCATGATTAAACTACGCATTATACTTTTTCTGCTGGTTGCAGCAAGCAATATTACTTACGCCCAGTTGTCTACCCAAGAAATTGCGATATTAAAAACTAATATGGTTAAAGCGGTAGAAAATTCGAAGCTAACCGACTCATTATTTACCAAACTGAACAAGCTGGCCAATAAAACCGCCTTAATTACTGGTTACACCGGAACGTTGGAGGCGCTTAAGGCCAAGCACTCATGGAATCCATATAACAAGATTAAGTATGTAGGCCGATCGCTTAAAACCATGCAAAAAGCAATTGATATGGATAAGGAAAATATGGAAATTCGCTTTATGCGGTTTTCTATTGAGTTTTATACGCCCTCTTTTCTCGGTTTTAGTAAAGATTTAGCTCATGATAAAAAAGAGATCCTTAAACATTATCAAAATGAAAATTTTGGTCTAGCCGATCGCGAACTGATTAAAAATGTAGCTAAATTTATGATCGACAGTAAAAAATGTACACCAGCTGAAGTTAAAATTTTGACAAAACACCTTTAGAATGAATTATACCTATCTGCTCATCAATCTTGCTGTAATCTTCTTTCCCCTGGCTTTATCATTCGATAAAAAGGTTCATTTTTTTAGCAAATGGAAGTTTGTATTGCCTTCGATATTAATTACAGGTCTGGTGTTTTTAATTTGGGATATCCTGTTTACCAAGCTCAATGTTTGGTCTTTTAATCCCGATTACCTTATTGGGGTAAACCTTTTGGGACTACCTTTAGAAGAGATTCTATTCTTTTTAACAGTTCCTTATGCCTGTGTGTTTATTTACGAATGCTTGAATGCCTATTTCCCCAAAAACGACCTGCAAAAGTATAGCCTCGCAATAAGTAATTTGTTCCTCGGGCTTTGTGTGGCCATTTTGTTTTTTGGTTATAACAGGTGGTATACGCTGATCAATTTTGGCTTTTTATTTATGGTGCTGGCCTATGTAGAATATGTAAATGTCGAATTCAGGTTTATGTACAAGTTCTATAGGGCTTATCTGGTTTCGCTTATCCCTTTCTATATTGTAAATGGTTTTTTAACTTCTATACCTGTGGTGATGTATAACGATAAGCAAAACCTGGGTTTTAGAGTGGGTACTATCCCTTTCGAAGATCATTTTTATTTAATGGGGCTATTGTTAATGAATATCTACCTGTACGAAGTTTTTAAAAGCAGAGTCTCGAAGAAAGAAGGCTTAAGATTGGAAAATTAAAGAGCTTATTGCATAATATGTCATCCTGAGGGATAATTTATTGTATAAAAATCAATATGAGTGACAGATGGAAAAGCTCGTAAATGGTCTTGAAGTATCGTCATTTCGACCGCAGTGGAGAAATCTTTTGAATTTGATTTTAATAACTTGGTATAAAGGTCTCTCTCCCGAAAGTTCGGGACTGCGCTACAGTCGAGTTGACGACCATTCTATTGGAACCTGTCAATGGTAGCGTAGTCGAAGGATGGTCTTTTTATTAGAAAATGAGCGTTCAACGGTTCTTAGCGGTTTGCAACCCCGCCATTCGCTATAGCTCCGATAGAAAACCTGTGAAACAAGCAAGCACACCGAAATATAATATAAATCGGTGCTTAATCGGGAGCTGCCGCTTCTGTCGGGTTTAAGAACAGGGGTTGTGCACCTTGCAACCCGAAAAATGAAAGGCTGTAGTGGCCAACTAGCCCCGGTTGAAGCGTTACCCTGCAGCAACGAGGTACGAGGCAGCGAAGCGTATAAGCGTAAAACGGGAAGAAAATTAGTGCTTTGTACAAGCCTTGTGCTTCAAATGAGAGTAATAAATTGAAATACCCAGTAAAGGTCTTCGACTCCGATCAGAAGACAATGGCTCCTTTAAATAAGATGTCATCCTGAGCGTAGTCGAAGGACAGTCTTTTTTAATTATCTTCAACCCGAAATTAATTTAAATGGATTTACCGAGCTATACCAAACAGCAACTCGCTTTACGCAACGGACAGGATAAACCTCAGATATGGGTGGCTTATAAAGGTTTGATCTACGATATGACCGATAGCAGGCTGTGGCGGAACGGTAAACATTATGAGCACTGGGCCGGACAAGATTTAACAGACGAACTGCCCGATGCACCCCACACTGAAGCTGTTTTTGAGAAATTTATACCGATAGCCATACTGGCTACACCAAATTGATTTTGCTAAGCGTAGATGGTTTGGTGTAAAGATTTTACTTAATAAAAAAAGCCGCAGATTTAAAAGAAATTAATCTTTAAATCTACGGCTAAAGTTTATTTAATTACAACTGGCAACTGAAAATTGCCTGCTGTTAACTGAAGACTTATTAAGCTTCAATTGTAAAAGCACTTAAGCTTACAAATTCCTGAATTCTTGCTGCAACTTCTTCATCGGTTAAATTTAATAACCTTTCCGTTCCAAATTTCTCTACACAGAAAGAAGCCAGTGCAGAGCCATAAATGATCGCGTTTTTCATGTTATTGAAGTTAATTGTACCAACTTTAGCCAAATAACCGATAAAACCTCCTGCGAAAGTATCGCCAGCGCCGGTTGGATCAAATACTTCTGCCAAAGGCAAAGCCGGAGCTGAGAAAATCTGATCTTCGTGGAATAACAATGCGCCATGTTCACCTTTTTTAATGATTAGATACTTTGGCCCCATGGCAAGGATTTTTTTAGCAGCTTTAACCAATGAGTATTCACCCGATAACTGACGCGCTTCGGCATCATTTATGGTTAATACATCTACCATTTTAATGGTTTCTAATAAATCATCCATCATAATGTCCATCCAGAAGTTCATGGTGTCCATTACGATTAATTTTGGGCGGTTTTTAAGGCGTTTAATTACCGTTTGTTGCACCTGTGGGGTTAGGTTGCCTAACATCAGGTATTCGCAGTCTTGATAGCTCTCCGGGATAATTGGGTCGAAATTTTCCAATACATTCAATTCCGTTATTAAAGTATCGCGGCTATTCATGTCGTTATGGTATTTGCCCGACCAGAAAAATGATTTTTCACCTGCCTTAATCTGTAGTCCTTCGGTATCAATACCGTGTGTGGTGAAGGTGTCAATATCTGATTGATGAAAATCATCGCCCACTACTGCTACAATTTTTGCTTTATTATAAAAGTAAGAAGCCGCTAAACTTGCGTAAGTTGCTGCTCCACCTACAATTTTATCTGTTTTTCCGAAAGGAGTTTCAATAGCATCAAAAGCTACAGTACCTATGATTATCAGGCTCATGTCTATGTGTTAATTTTTTTTTAAAATTTTTCACTGCAAATATTGCATAAATAATTTAAAAGCCCTAATATTGCATTCCCAAAACGAACAAGGGTATGTGTGCTGTAAAGTACAGAAAACCTCGTTTTGGGAAACGACCAGTACTCCTTCTTAGCTCAGCTGGTTAGAGCATCTGACTGTTAATCAGAGGGTCGCTGGTTCGAGCCCAGCAGAGGGAGCCAAAACCCGCAACGAAAGTTGTGGGTTTTTTGCGTTTGGGGCTGGGCGAGAAGTTTATCCTGAGCGCAGACGAAGGGAGCCCAGCAGAGGGAGCAATTTCAAAGAATAAGCCTTACCACGCCTGGTAGGGTTTTCTTGTTTTAATATTTTTTATGTTTTACTTATATATTTTATATTCCAGTTCTTCTGATAAGTACTATGTTGGCTATACGGAAGATGCCGAAAAACGACTATATGAACATAACAATAGCGAAAGAACGACCTATACTTCAAAACACCGTCCATGGATTTTGAAGAAATCTATTGCTTTGGGCGAGAATCGTGGTTTCGCTATGAAGGTTGAGAAAGCGGTTAAAAAGACAAAGAGTCGATTAATTATTGAAAAAATTGTTTTAGAAATTAATGATTTAAATGAATTAGCTCAGCTGGTTAGAGTCCCGATGCATCGGGATTAATCAGAGGGTCGCTGGGGAGTAAGATCCCGATTCGTCGGGAAGCCCAGCAGAGGGAGCCAAAACCCGCAACGAAAGTTGTGGGTTTTTTGCGTTTAGGGGGTAGGTGAAGTTATACTGAATGTAGTAAAGCCTTTAATTGTTATATTTTAATTTCAGTTTTAAATACTATTGTAGCATCACCTTTTATCTTAATTAGCGATGGTAAACCATTTTCAATTCCAACACTAACACTTATTTTTCCGAGTCTGTTTATCTTTTCTCCTTGTTTGCCATTGAATTCGAAGAGGTTATCTTCAAAATCGAAGATTTTGTTTTGTATAAGATATCCGCCTAAAGGTCCATTTGCATTACCTGTAACAGGATCTTCATTTATTCCGATTGCAGGGGCAAACATTCTTCCGTATGTTAATACGTTATCATCATCTGAGTCAAATGTGAATACAAAATAGCCATTGCAATTAATCTGTTTGCTTAGAGCAATCAAACTATTATAATCAGGGATAAGGTTGTTCAGCTTTTCTCTGCTTTTTATCCCGATCATCACTTTCGAATGTCCTGTAGAAGCAATCTGTACCGGGCATTTTTCATCAGTATCGTTATAATTGAGGCCGAGTGCTGATAATATTTGTTGAGTGGTAGCAGTATCGAATATGGGGCTGAGTTCAAATTTACCCTGGGTCATTATTATCTGATAGTCCTCGTTTTTTTTAATGATCTCAAAAGGAAGTGTACCAACTTTAGTTTTATACCTCAAAATACAAGCGTCTAAATTGTATTCAATAGCTTTTGCATACATCGCGGCTATTGTGGCGTGGCCACAAATGGGAACTTCGGATGTTGGTGTAAAATACCTGATTAAGCCATCAGAATCATTGTCGTCGGGAGAAAAAAGAAAGGCTGTTTCAGAATTATTTAATTCTTTGGCAATCTGTTGCATTTGAGCATCAGTAAGCCCGTCGGCATTCACAACTACGCCCGCCGGATTTCCGCTAAATCTCTCTTTTGTAAAAGCATCTATCTGGTATATTTTATACGTTTTCATGGTTTTTTCAGGTTTGTTGAGGGGGCTTTCTCCTCTTTTTGCATACGCTGATCAAATATATTCAATTTTATAAGCAGGATCCTGATGCTTTAATACATATAACGGATGAAACCGAACTTATGACGATCTGTTGAAGAAAGGTCCTATTAAAAAAAAATCATAAAAATTTGCGTAGTTAAATGACTACGCTTATATTTGTAGTCAAATAGCTACATAATGAATTTAAGAAGAGATGTATTTCAGGCCATTGCCGATCCTACAAGAAGGGCAATATTGCTTTTAGTTGCTTCACAATCGATGACAGCTGGTGCAATAGCTACCAATTTCGACACCGCAAGGCCAACTGTTTCAAAACACCTGCAGATCCTCACGGAGTGCGAGTTGTTGGAGCAAAAACAAAACGGCAGAGAAATTCATTACCACACTAACGCAAAAAAAATGAAAGAGATTGCCGATTTTATTGAGCCGTTCCGCAAGATGTGGGACGACAGATTTAACAAACTGGAAGATATCATGAAAAATTATAAACCAAGCAAATAGCATAACATGGAGCAGAAAACAAAAATTGAAGCTGAAAATGACAAACAGGAAATGATCATTACCAGAGAATTTGATCTACCTGTAGCATTGCTTTTTAAGGCTTATGTTGAACCTGAAATTATCGCGCAATGGATGGGGACGAAGGTGTTGAAACTTGAAAACAAAAAGTACGGCAGTTACCAGTTCGAAACTACTGATGCTAAAGGGAACTTAGCGTTTGTTGCTACCGGAGTTATACACGAGTTTGTGCCCGATGAAAAAATAACGCGGACATTCGAAATGGAGAACACACCTTTTGGGGTTCAGCTTGAGTTTTTAAAGTTCGATAAATTAACCGATGATCGTAGTAAACTTACTATGCATGTAGTTTATAAATCAGTAGCATTAAGAGATCAAATACTTGCCTTGCCTTTTGCTCAGGGTATTAATATGGCGCATAACCGTTTAGAGAACATTGTAAAACAAATAAAATAATACGTCATGACAAAGAGAAACAAAATTATCTATTGGATTGCCACCATTTGGCTGTCGCTAGGTATGTTATCAACAGGAATAGTACAGTTGATAAAAATGAAAGAAGAAGTGGCATTGTTTACGCAATTGGGTTATCCGCTTTATTTTCTGACTATATTGGGAATTTGGAAAATTTTAGGTGTGGTTGCCGTGTTAATTCCTAAATTTACTTTACTGAAAGAGTGGGCTTATGCAGGTTTTTTCTTTGCCATGTCAGGTGCTGTTTTTTCGCACATTGCAATTGGCGATACCAGTACTTCTGCATACTTCGGGCCAATATTGCTACTTGTGTTAACTGTAGTATCGTGGTACTTCAGGCCTGTAGATAGGAAGGTTAATTTCGCTTAAATTAATAATCAAAAGTTTAATATTTAAAATGGAAGGCGGAAAATACAACAAACCAGCTGATATGAAAACGAATCCAAAAGTTGATTTTTATTTTAACAAAGCGAAAAAGTGGCAGGAAGAACTATTGCTGTTGCGGGCAATTGCCCTGGATTGTGGGCTTGCCGAAGAATTAAAATGGGGGGTACCTTGTTATACCTTGCACAACAGCAACATCGTTTTAATACATGATTTTAAAGAATACTGCGCATTTTTATTTTTTAAAGGCGTTTTATTGAATGATACCGCCGGGATCCTGATCCAGCAAACGAAGAACGTACAAGTGGGCAGGCAGGCACGCTTTGCCAATGCCCTCGAAATAGTGGAGCTTAAAGCTATTTTGAAGACCTATATTTATGAAGCCATTGAGGTAGAAAAAGCTGGTTTGAAAGTAGATTTGAAAAAGACTACGGAATATACCGTTCCGGTTGAGTTTCAGCATAAATTGGATCACATTCCAGATTTAAAAGCGGCATTCGAAGCCTTAACTCCAGGAAGGCAAAGGGCTTATCTGCTTCATTTTGCGGCACCCAAGCAAGCTAAAACCCGTGAGGCAAGGGTAGAGAAATTTATACCGCAGATTCAGAATGGAAAAGGGTTGAATGATTAGTTTTTTCAGTGGTATCTGATGTTTCCATCTTACTGGCATAAATTGCGTTTGTCATCCTGTCCAAAGGACTCCTGTGGAGAGCGGAGTCGAAGGATTTTTTAGCGTATAAGTGTTGTGTGCAACAGCTAGTTCTTTAAAATTAGGAAATGAAGGGCTTGTGGTTCTTGGAGGCTCTCGGTCCGGCTTTTCGCTTTACTCCGTTACACTTCGTGTTCGCTGCAATCCGGTTTAGGAGCAAGGGTTTGTACGCCCTGCAACCCCCAAAAATGAAAAGCTGTCTTAGCCATTTAGCGCCGGTTGAAGCGTTACCCTGCAGCAACGAGGTACGAGGCAGCGAAGCGTAAAAGCAGAAAAAGGGAAGAAACTTAGTGTTTTGTACAGGCACTGCGCTCCAAATGGATTGGTATTTTTGAAATTAGGAAGGGATACCTGATCTAGTGGGTAAAAGAATTTTTAACTAAAAATAAAACTGATGAGTAAAATAAATAGCAATAAAAAAGAGTTGTCGGCAGCGCAGACGGAAGAACTCCTCCATACTTTAAAAGTCCGTTTCGAGAAAAACATAGACCGACATAAAGGTATTGAATGGGCTAAAGTAGAAGAAAGGTTAGTTGCCAGACCTGAAAAACTATGGGTGCTTGACGAAATGGAGGTTACAGGTGGCGAACCCGATGTTGTTGATTATGACAAAGAAACAGGCGAATATATTTTTTATGATTGTTCGGCAGAAAGCCCTAAAGGCCGTAGAAGTATTTGTTATGATTTGGAAGGGTTGGAATCAAGAAAAGAGCACCAGCCAGAAAATAATGCCATTGATATGGCTGCTACGATGGGTGTGGAGCTCTTAACAGAAGAACAGTACCGCTTTTTGCAGCAACTCGGAAAATTCGATGCTAAAACGTCGAGTTGGATTGTTACTCCTCCATCGATCAGAGAGCTGGGTGGTGCTCTTTTTGGTGATCGCCGCTACGATCACGTGTTTATATACCATAATGGTGCACAATCGTATTATGCCGCAAGAGCATTCCGTGGTTTGTTAAAAGTGTAAACTATTGGTTCATTTGTCATGGGTTCATTAGTTAGCAGGGAGAAAGAAATTTGTTCTGTGGTTAATTGTTTGATCGGTTAATCGACTTTGGACTCCCGACTAAGGACTTCGGACTAATCAAACTTCATCAAATCTTCATCTTTCATTTTCATCTTTGGGCTTTCTATTCTTCATTATATTCCGGCCTGAAATATTGGTTGTTAAGGAATTGTTTTCTTATTGTATTGTTTTGATTTTCAAATTGTTAAAGTAATGTTAAACTTAATTTAGTGTTAATATTGAATTAACATTAGGACTGTTGTTTTGCATAAAAATAAAACAACAGAAAATGAAATCACGCATACTATCCCTAGTAAGTATTCTGCTGCTCTTGGTCACATTTGCCCAGGCGCAGGTTACAACAGCTAGCATTAATGGAAAGATTAAGGATAATAAGGGTATCATCCCAGGTGCAACCATTGTGATGCTGCACGTTCCAACAGGTACCGTATCTAAAGGTTCGTCAAACGAAAACGGACTTTACCGTATCGGCAACTTAAACCCGGGCGGGCCATACAAAATTACCGTAACCTTTGTGGGTTATAGCCCAGTAGTAAAAGAGAATATTTATTTAACCTTAGGTTCGGATGTAAGGCTCGATCTTGATCTCCAGGAGCAGGGTAATCAATTGGCCGAAGTAAGTGTTAAAGGCCAAAAAGGCGGAACAAAATCTGGTGCAGGTACAAGTATCGGTGAAGGTCAGATCAAAACGCTGCCAACCATGAACCGCAGCTTACAGGATGTAACAAGGGTTACCCCTCAAGGTAGTAAGGATAATACCTTTGGAGGAACAAACTTTAGATACAACAACGTGACTATTGATGGTGCAATTAATAACGATGCCATTGGTTTCAGTCCTTCATTGGGCGGTCAGAGCGGAAGTTCTGGTATGCCTGGAAGCAGTACACGTACCAATCCGGTTTCACTCGATGCGATCCAGGATGTTACTGTTTTGCTTTCTCCTTACGATGTTAAAGTGGGTAACTTTTTAGGGGGCAGTATTAACGCTGTTACTCGTGGTGGTACCAATGAGGTAGTTGGATCGGTTTACGGTTATGGCCGTAATGCTTCATTGATCGGTAGAAATAAAATCGGTGATAACAGCAAAGAGCCATCCGCTTTTCACGATTACCAGACTGGTTTCCGCGTAGGTTTCCCGATTATAAAAGATAAATTGTTCTTCTTTACCAACGAAGAGATTACCCGCCGTCAGGATCCGGTTATTTTAGGTGCAGGATCGTCTGACATGAAATTGCTTACTGTAACTGAGGCACAGCAGATTTCTGATCGCATGAAAACAGCTTATGGTGTTGATGCAGGTTCGTTTGGCGATTACAACATCTATTCGCAGTCTAACAAGTTCTTTAACCGTTTAGATTGGAACATCAGCGAGAGTACCCAGTTAACCATCAGAAATAATACCATCATTTCGAAAGCCACAAACTTAGAAAGAGATCAGTCTAACTTCAGGTTTGGTGGTATCGATTTTAAACAGAACAACAACCAATCTTCTACAGTTGCCGATCTTAAAACCCGTTTCGGAAATTCAGCAACCAACAACTTAATCGTTGGTTATTCTACCGTTCACGATTACCGTGATCCACTTTCTAATCCGGCTTTGCCACAGATCGAGATTGCTTCGAAAGGTGGAACATTGTTTTTAGGTACCGACCGTGAGGCCAGTATCTTCAACATGAAACAGAATACTTTCGAATTTACCGATAACTATACTTACAGCTCGGGTATTCATACATTTACTGTTGGTACGCACAACGAGTTTTATAAAATCAACTATGGTTTTGTAAACTCATGGAATGGCCGTGTAGCTTATAGTAGTATTGCCGATTTCCTGGCTAATCAGCCGAACAGGGTACGTACCAGCTATAACTATGATGATAACAGTCGCGATAACATTATTGCCAACCCAACTGCAGAATTTAATGTGAACATGTACAGTGTTTATGGTCAGGATGAAATCCGAATTGGCGACCGGTTTAAATTAACACCTGGATTACGTTTTGATATGGCTGATTTACCTAATATGCCATCATTGAGTTCGAAAACAACCAATTCTCCGGTTGATGCAAATTACGGTACAACCTATACTTATACCCAACCATCATCAATTACCGGAAAATTTCTGAACAAGATCCAAATTTCTCCACGTATTGGCTTTAATTTCGATGTATTGGGTAACCAGAGTTTGGTCATGCGCGGTGGTACAGGTTTGTTTACCAGTCGTGTTCCTTTTGCCTGGATCGGTTATGCTTATTACAATAATGGTGTAAATTATGGTGCTTTCGATAAATCGTATGTTTATGCCAATGCCGATCCCACCAAAATCGTAAAGCCCGCAGCAGGTTCAGATCCGATTAAAGATGCTTTAACGGGTAATGGCGAAGCAGGTTATGTAACCAACCAAGGCGTTAATGTTAAAGATGCTAAAGGTGCAACACAGGTAGATTTGGTGGATAACAACTTTAAAATGCCAAAAGCATGGAGAAGTAATTTAGCCTTCGATTATAAAACAGACGATCAGTGGAAATTTACAGTAGAGGGAATCTTTAGTCAGGTGATTAAAGATGTGCAGTTTCAGCAGATCAACTATGTAGATAATCCTACTTACATGGTTTACGATACGCAGAAACAACAGCCAATTTACTCAGGTGCCAAAATTAATCCTCTATATACCAATGCCTACTTATTATCAAACACTGATAAAGGATATAAATATAGCTTAACCGCTCAGGTGAGTAAATCGCTTCCTATCGGTTTAGATATGATGGTGGCTTATACCTACGGACGATCGAAAGATATTGCCAATGGTATCCGTAATTCAATGGAGTCTAACTGGCAGTTAAACCAGGCGCTTAACCCAAATAACCCAGGCTTGGCTTATTCTAACTTCGATATCCGTAACAGGATTATTTCGACCATTAATTACAGGTTAGATTGGGCTAAAAACGGCAAATATGTATCTAACTTCTCGCTATTCTTCAGCGGCCAGTCAGGCTCGCCGTATTCATTGGGTTTAGTGAACACAAGAATCAACGGAACAGGACAAACTGTAAGCTTGTTATATGTGCCAACAGCTGACGAAGCATCTAAATTTTTTACTGCCGATATACCAGCAACATCTACAACACCGCTTATTACAGCAGCACAACAAAGAGCCGATTTTAATGCCTACGTTGATGGCGATAAGTACCTAAGTACCCGTCGTGGCAATTTCACTGAGCGAAACGGTGCACGCACCCCTTGGAATGTTCAGGCTGATTTCCGCTTCTCTCAGGATATTCAGGTTGCAAAAGGAAAGCATCCACATGTACTTACTTTAACTTACGATATTATTAACCTGACCAATTTGGTAAATAAAGATTGGGGGATTCAATATTTTTCTCCTAATACTTATAACTCAATGGCGAGTGTGGGTATTAAGGTGGCAACAGCAGGTACACCAACCACATATCCGGTATATACCTTTGCTCAGAAAGATGTAACCTCTTATTCAAAAGATTTCTTTGCCTCACGTTACCAGATGCAATTGGGATTAAGATATAGTTTCTAATCTTTTTTAATATCAATATACAACGGTCTGACCTAAATAAGGTTGGGCCGTTTTTTTTGGAACTTACGATAAATCGTCATTTCGACCGCAGTGGAGAAATCTGTCTAGATAGAGCTCTCCTCCGAAGGAGTTCTTTTGGAACGCTTCGTGTTGCTCCGGTTGAGATGACGACCATTCGAAAACGCTGAAATCTTTCTGATGTATCTGATTAAACCTTTCCTATCCTTCCCCCGTCAAAATAAAACACACAGCATAAAGCTTGATTTATTTTTCACTTTTAAAAGGTTAGGTTATGAAAAGGATTGTAAATGCATTGCTCTTATTGGTTATGGCGGTTAATTTTAGTGCATGCGTGGTAAGCGCACATGCACCAAGGGCACATTGGGTACGCGGGCATTATAATATTGGCCCTCATGGTGGTCGGTATTGGGTACCCGGACATTACCGTTAAATTTTTGCTATCGCCGCCTTTATGGTGGCGATTTTTTTATAAGCATGTTAAAAAATGTAATTCCGTAACTTATGCGATTGTTGATTTAGATTGTAGGAATAAAATAATACATTAGCGTTATTAACACGATTTTAGCATATGCAAGAAGAAATTCTTTTACAGATTAGCCTTAAAATTAAAGAAAGACGTAAAGAGCTGGGGATTACCGTTCAGGAACTTGCAAATAAAGCAGAGGTAAGTAAGGGGCTGATCTCTCAAATCGAAAATAGCCGTACCATCCCTTCTTTAATGGTATTAATGGATATTATTAAAAGTCTGCAGATAGATCTGAACAGTTTTTTTAAGGATATCAATTTTCATAAAAAAGATGCCCCCGTTCTGGTGAAGCGAAAAGATCTGTACCAGAAGTTCGAAAAAGAACAGGCCACAGGTTTTAACTACTCGCGTATTTTAACCAAGAATATTAAATTTTCGACTGCCGATTTTGTACTGCTCGAGCTCGAGGTGAATGCGCATCGCCCAATGGTGAAAACAGAAGCCTTCGAATTTAAATATATGATAGAAGGTAAGGTAGAATATCAGTTTTCGAAAAAGAAAATTATACTCGAAAAAGGAGACTCTATGCTTTTCGATGGAAGACTTTCTCACACCCCGGTTAATATTGGTGATAGCAAGGCGCTAATGCTGGTAATTTATTTTTTTGAATAGAATCTTTATAAACAAAGTTTATTAATACTTAACGAATATTTATCTTCATCTTTATAAACCAATCTTAGGTTTGGTAATAGAAAAATATGAATATGAAAAGATTTTTGAAAAGTACTTTAGTGTTACTTTGTTTGTGTGTATTTGCCCAGGCGCAATCAAGAAAAATTAAACATGTTGTCTTAATTGGTTGCGATGGTTTTGGTGGTTACGCTTTGCCCGAAGCGAATATGCCTAATCTTAAAGCATTAATGGCCAACGGCTCATGGACTACACAGGCACGTTGTGTATTGCCATCTTCCAGCGCTGTAAACTGGGCTTCCTTATTAATGGGCGCTGGGCCAACCGAACATGGTTACACCGAATGGGACAGTAAAGTGCCCGAAATTCCATCTATTGCCAAAACATCTTATGGTTTGTTCCCAGGAATATTTAGCGTAATCAGAGATCAAAAAAAACAGGCTAAAACGGCTATTGTGTATAGTTGGAGCGGTATTGGGTATTTATTTGAAAAAGAAGCAGTAAACATCATCGTTAGCGGAAACGATAAAGATGATTTTTGCACCGATACCACTGTTGCGATTATTAAAAAAGAAAAACCTTATTTTACCTTCCTGCATTTAGACGAACCTGATGGTACGGGGCATTCAATCGGTCACCGTACACCGGCTTATTATAAACAACTGGAGTTGGTAGATCAGCGGATAGGTAAAATTCTAAAAGCGGTCAACGATGCAGGCATAGCTGATGAAACCGTTATTCTGGTTACTGCCGATCACGGTGGTAAAGGTAAAGGCCATGGAGGTAAATCGCTTGATGAAGTGCAGATCCCGTGGATTATCTCGGGCCCTGGCATTCGTAAAAACCACGAATTAAAAGATGCAATTATTACCTACGATACGGCCGCAACACTGGCATGGTTAATGAGATTGCAACAACCGCAAAGTTGGAGAGGAAGGCCAGTATTAGAGGCTTTTACGAAATAAATGCAAGTCCTACACGGTAAAAACTTAACAATTTGATAATCTTGATGTTGTTTACTAATAATAAACAATGTTTACTATTGTTTATTGAATAAATACATAGGTCAATCAAGTTAGTGGTGTTAGGTATGATAAACAACATAAACAGCTATTAGGATGAGTTTACTTCATCTTGCCCGTAAAAAAGCACTTAATTGGCCTTATTGGTTAATTACAATGCTTGGTGGTATAGCAGCATTTGGTTGTTATACCAGTATGTATGCCTTTCGTAAAGCTTTTGCCTCTGCTACTTTTGAGCATCAGGAATTTCTGCATATAGATTATAAAGTTTGGTTGGTTATTGCACAAATGGTAGGTTATACCTTAAGTAAGTTTTATGGTATCCGTTTTATTTCTGAATCGGGGAAAAGTAACCGGGCAAGAAGCATTATTTTTCTGATTCTTTTTTCTTGGGTTGCCCTGCTCGGGTTTGCAATGGTGCCTGCTCCCTACAATATTGTATTTCTTTTCCTCAACGGTTTCCCTTTGGGTATGATCTGGGGTTTGGTATTCAGTTATTTGGAAGGAAGAAAAACAACCGAATTTATGGGGGCATTAATGTCGATCAGTTTAATATTTGCCTCAGGTTTTGTTAAAACGGTAGCCCGAACGCTGATGTCGTTTGCATCGGTAAGCGATTATTGGATGCCTTTTCTTACCGGATTGGTTTTTCTGCTTCCGTTGTTCCTGTTTGTTTTTTGCCTGGAGGTTATTCCACCGCCTTCAAAAGAAGATCAGGAGTTACGTACCAGGCGGGTGCCTATGGATGCGAAACAGCGCAGAAAGTTTATCACCACATTTTTGCCTGGTATCATCTTAACCATTATCATTTACGTACTGCTTACCTGTATCCGCGATATGCGCGATAATTTCGAAGTAGAAATCTGGAATGGCTTGGGTATTCATAATAACCATATCTACACGCAGATTGATACCCTGATTTCGGTTGTGGTATTGGTAATGATGGGGCTTTTGATCCTGATTAAAGATAACCTCAAAGCTTTTACCGTGATCCACATCATGATTATTTCGGGCTGTTTGCTAATTGGCGTAAGTACATTCTTTTTTGATAGGGGCTACATTGGGCCTGTTAGCTGGATGGCTTTACTGGGGATGGGACTGTATATGGCCTACATTCCCTATAATGCCATTTTCTTTGAACGGATGATTGCCAATTTTCACTATAAAAGCAACATCGGTTTTATTATGTATGTGGCCGATTCAATTGGTTATGTAGGTAGCTTTTCAATACTGCTGTTTCATGAGTTCGGTGATACGAATGCCAGCTGGATGCATTTTTTTAAACAGTGTTTGTTTGCCATACCATTATTTGGAGGAGTGTGTAGTATACTTTCGCTGATCTATTTTAGGAGAAAAACTTTGGTTACAAACAAAAAGATGCAGGCTGCTGGGCGTATAATTTTAGCAGGAAAGTGAAAAGACGTTTTTTGGGCATATCATTTTTACCATGTAAGGAATATAAGGTCATTTAAGCTTATATGTTTCTTAAATGGTAGAAGTACAGGGCACGGTGGTTCGCAAGAGATTGTTATTACCAACTTGACTGGAACCATGAGAAGAGAGCTTATGAATCGTAATGCAATGGGCTTTAAGATTAGCTTCGCTGAGCACTCCGTGGTTCCCGCCTTCGCGGGAATGACGCATAATTTTTAAAATATAAAGTAGCTAAACAATATTAACTTAACATTGATGCCTGGACGATTAAAAACATCCTGATATCAGCAAAAATAAACAATGAATAAACATTTCGATCTTATTGTAATTGGTGGAGGGGTTTTAGGAACATTCCATGCTTACCATGCTTTACTTTCGGGCAAATCGGTGCTACAGCTCGAAAAAGACAATTTTCCGGTTGGCGCTACGGTACGCAATTTTGGTCAGGTGGTACCCTCAGGTATGGAAGCCGAGTGGTTCGGATATGGTGTGGCTGGTTTAGATATTTATAAATCCATTCAGCAGGAATTCGATATTTCAGTGCAGCAAAATGGTAGCGTTTACATCGCATCAGATAACGATGAGCAGACCTTGATCCACGAGTTGAAAGCACATTACGACACCATTGGATACGAAACCGAATTGCTTAGTCAAAAAGCGGTTTTAAAGAAATATCCTGCTATTAAATCCTCTTATGCCAAAGAAGCCATCTTTTTCCCCCAGGAAATTAGTGTAGCACCAGATCAAATGATTTACCGCCTGCACGAATATATGCAGACTAAATTTGCACAATACACACTTAAATACAACAGTACGGTTACCGCCTGCGAAAGCAAAGGTACTGGTGTTGAAGTAGGTTTAAGAAACAATACCGAACTTTTTACGGCAGAGAAAGCCATTATCTGTAACGGTTACGAATTTAAACTGCTTTATCCCCAGCTGTTTAGCGAAAGCGGCATTGTGGTAAGTAAGCTGCAGATGATGCGCAGTATACCTATGCCAGAAGTGGCTTTAGCAGGTAATATTTTAACAGGGCTAACCACCAGGCGTTACGAGAGTTTTGAGCACTATTGCCCTTCTTTTAAAAGCATTAAAACCCCTGAGCATTATGAAGAGCTGAAAAAATGGGGTATCCATATCCTGTTTAAAAAGGCCGCAGATAATACGATCATTATTGGCGATTCGCATGTGTATGCCGATGTAAACCATTTCGACGATCTTGGTTTCGATTTAAGCCACCACGTTAATGAGCTCATGCTCGAAGAAGCAGTCCGGATCGTGGATTTCGATGTGCGCAAACTGCAAAGTACCTGGGCCGGATTTTATCCGCAGCACGCAACAAAACATATTGTAACTTACGATCTCGACGATCGCATCCACATCCGTACAGCTATTGGCGGTAAAGGAATGACTGCCAGCGCAGGTTATGCCGAAGAAAGCATTAAGAAAATATTTAGTTAACAAATACTAAACAAAAATGAGGGTTTTTGTTAACTAAAAGTTGGCATTAGGCTAACATACACATCTTATCATTGCATCTATAAAACCTAAAAAAATTATAGATAAATGAAACATCTCTACAAGATGAAAATGTGCATGGTGGCTTTGCTGTTACTGTGCCTCACGCCTTATTTTTCCTGGGCACAAACAAAAATAGCTGGTCTGGTTAAAGACGATGCGCAACAGCCGATTCCAGGTGTTAGCGTAATGGTAAAAGGGACTAAAAAAGCAACTTCTACCGATTTATCGGGCCGCTTTACATTGGATGCCAAAACAGGCGAAACACTTGTTTTTAGTTCGATCGGATTTCTTCCGCAAGAAGTTCAGGTTACGGGCGCAAACCTGACCGTAACTTTAAAAACAGACTCGAAAAATTTAAACGAGGTAGTGGTTACCGCCCTTGGTATCCGTAAAGAGAAGAGAAACCTGGGCTATGCCATTCAGGAAGTAAAAGGAGCCGATCTGGTAAAAGCCAGGGAAGCTAATCCGGTAAACGGACTGGTTGGTAAGGTTGCTGGTTTAACTGTTGGTGTATCTTCAGAGCTTTTGGGCCGTTCGTCGCTTTACCTTCGTGGTAACGATGTTAATTTAGTTGTGGTAGATGGCGTACCGATCAATTCGGATACCTGGAACATCAATCCCGATGATATCGATACTTATACCGTGCTCAAAGGCCCGGCAGCAGCGGCACTTTATGGTTATCAGGCTTATAATGGTGCATTATTAATTACCACTAAAAGAGGTAAACTGAGCGACAAAGGTTTTACTGTTGAACTAAATTCGAGCACGCAGTTTAACAAAGGCTTTATCGCTTTGCCGAAAAGCCAGGACGAGTATGGGCCAGGCGAACACAGTGCCTATGCTTTTGGTGATGGAAAAGGTGGTGGCTTAAATGATGGTGATTACGATATCTGGGGTCCAAAATTCGACGGTCAGTTGATTCCTCAATATGATAGCCCGATTGTAAACGGTGTGCGCCAGGGTACACCATGGGTAGCCCGTGGAAAGGATAACTTAAAGCGTTTTATCCAAACCGGATTGCTTTCTGCAAACAATGTTGCCTTATCTTCTGCAACAGATAAGTATAATTTAAGGGTTTCTATTTCCAATAATTATCAAAAAGGAATTATACCGAACACACAACTAAATATCAACAACTTTAATGTGAGTGGTTCTTATAATATCAGTCCGAAATTAAGGGCCGAAGCCTACATCAATTATAGCCGCCAGTTTTCTGATAATATTCCTGATGTAAACTATGGCCCGAACAGTGTAATTTATAACATGACGCTTTGGGGTGGTGCCGACTGGAATATCGACGATATGAAAAACTACTGGCAGCCGGGCAAAGAAGGAATCCAGTCTATTTACGCCGAGTACCAGCGTTACCACAATCCTTATTTTTTATCTTATGAGTGGTTACGCGGACATAAAAAGAACGATATTAACGGTTATGCTTCGTTAAACTATAATGTAACCAAGGGACTGGATGTATTGCTGAAAACACAGATTTCGACTTACGATCAGTTA
The DNA here is from genome assembly GCF_052045595.1 of Pedobacter sp. 22163. Taxonomy (NCBI): domain Bacteria; kingdom Pseudomonadati; phylum Bacteroidota; class Sphingobacteriia; order Sphingobacteriales; family Sphingobacteriaceae; genus Pedobacter; species Pedobacter sp. 22163. Next base: position 436,903 of record NZ_JBQEPM010000004.1, read on the forward strand.
AGGACAGAGAAAATGCCGTTTTCTGCTCACCCATACGGACGTGAAGAAGGTTTAGGCGATTACAGGGAAGACCGCCGCAGCATGTTCGAAAACAACACGCAATTGATTTTAAAGTACAATAAAAACGTTGGCGACTTATTCGAAATCAGTGCTTTTGGTGGTGGTAATGCCCGTAACTTCAGTTACAATTCGAGCTTTACCACAACCGATTATTTAAATGTTCCGAATGTGTATAACTTCTCGAATTCTAAAAACCCGGTAAAAGCATTCGATTTCAATTCACAAATGTTGGTGTTAAGTGCATTTTACTCAGTAGATTTGAGCTTTAAAAAGTATCTGAATATCAATACCACTGGCCGTGTAGATAAAAACTCGGCACTTCCTCCAGGCAACAATTCTGCATTCTATCCTTCGGTTTCGTTAAGCTCGGTAATTTCCGATTACGTAAAAATGCCTGCTTTTATTTCATTTGCAAAAGTAAGGGCATCGTATGCAAACGTTAAAGACCCGGGTTTGGGCACACTGGAATTTATTGGTGCAACACCGCTGCAAACTTACCCAATTGGTTATGGTGCAGAATATACTTCGTCATACGGTGGTCCTGGTTATGGTCTTTCTTCGCCATACAGCATCAGGCCAACCTATAATAACCAAACAGGTGCCTATTATACCAACAATCTTATCGATCTCAACGCGGTAAAAGCGCAGAGCAGAACCAATTACGAAGGTGGTATTGATCTGAAGTTCCTTAAAAACCGGTTAGGTTTCGAAGCTACCTATTTCAGGTATATCGATGGACCGAAAATTATCAGACAAAATATCTCAGCAGCAACAGGTTACCAAACCAATACCATTAACGGCCGTAAAACGCAAAACAGTGGAGTGGAGTTGAGTTTATCAGGCGCACCAATCATGACCGACAAATTTGGCTGGGATGTTATGATCAACTGGTCTACCTACAAACAGATTTACAAAGAACTTGCCCCAGGTGAAACATCGGTTGATCAATTCTTTAAAACGGGCGACCGTATCGACAATATCTATGGTTCTGTTTTAGCTAAAACACCAGGTGGACAGGTAATTCATACTTCAAGTGGTACACCGGTTTCGTTACCGGTTAATCAGCTGCTAGGTCATGCCGATCCAAACTGGGTATGGAGCATCGGTAACAAATTCAGGTATGAGAATTTCTCTTTCAGTTTCCAGTTAGATGGTAAAGTGGGTGGAGTAATGCAAGATTATGTGAGGTTAAAATCGTTCCAGGGCGGTCGTCAGATCGAAACCATTCAGGGAAAAATGGGCGAAGCCAGATATCAGGATTATTTGCGTGTAAACGATCCAACTTACAAAGGTACCTGGGTAGGCGATGGTGTGGTTATTGCCAATGGCGGTAAACTGAACTTCGATCCGGTTACGGGTGTAATTACCAATTACGGCGATTTATCTTTTGCGCCAAATACCACTCCTCAGCTGTTGCAGGATTATCTGGGTGTTTTTTACGGTGCCAAAGAGAACACCATGATGAGTCGCACCTATGCCAAATTGCGCGAAGTAACTTTTGGTTACCAATTGCCTAAGAAACTATTGGAGCGCACGTTTATCAAATCAGCCAATATTTCGTTAGTAGGACGTAATCTCCTGTACTTCATCAATTCTACATACAATGATGTGGATGTAGATCAGTACTCGGGCAGAGAAGGTACCTCTACACTGCAAACACCAACTACAAGAAGTGTAGGTTTTAACCTGAATGTTACTTTTTAACCTTTAGCAATATTATTATGAAATCAATATATAAAATACTGTTCCTCTTCATCATCGTGGCTGTGTGCAGCGGGTGCAAGAAAGAATTTGAAGAAAATTTTAAAAATCCGAACCAGGCCGAAACCGTTCCGCCAAACTTACTATTGAACGGTATTTTGTTCGATATGTATGAAGCACCTTTTTCGGGCTCAGAAAGATGGAACCAGTACACTGCGGCCAATTATTTCTATTACGCAACCAATAACTACGATTGGACAGGTGCTTCGTTAGATTACACGACGTTAAAAAATGTGGTTAAAATGGAAGAAGAAGCCAACCGTTTAGGCGGTGCAGTGGCTAAGCCTTACCTGGCACTGGCTAAATTCTTTAAAGCGTATTATTTTGTGAAAATGAGTTTGAAAGTGGGCGATTTACCGATGACTGAAGCCTTAAAAGGTTTCGCCAACTTAACCCCAAAGTACGATACCCAAAAAGATATTTTTAAACAATCGTTAACCTGGCTAGAAGAATCGAACAACGATTTATCGGCTTTAATTTCCGCAGGCAATAAAGAATTAAAAGGCGATATCTACCTTAAAAATGACCTTGCAGCCTGGCAAAAGGTCGTAAATACCTTTAAATTACGGACTTTGATCAATTTGAGCACAAAAGCGGATGATGCGGACTTACAGGTAAAACAACAATTTGCTGCGGTATTGGGCAACCCGACCAAATATCCGGTTATGGAGAGTATGGCCGATAACCTGCAGTTTGTGTATAACGAGAGTTTTAACAAGTATCCGAACAATAAAGATAATTTTGGTAATGATGCCCTGCGTTACAATATGGCGGGTACATATTTAAATACGCTATCGAGCCTTAAAGATCCCCGGGCCTATATGGTAGCTGAGCCGGCAAGAGGTATAGCAGAAGCCAACGGTTACAACATTACCGATTACCGCAATTTTATTGGTGCACCTACTGGTGAAGATCAGGGGGTAATGTTGGATAAGGTACAGAAGGGGCTGTATTCGCTGATTGGCCGTTATCGCTATTATAGTGGTTATACAGCCGAAAATACTTTTATTATTGCTTATCCTGAGCTTTGTTTTATCAAAGCAGAGGGTATTAACCGCGGTTGGGCTACTGGCGACGCCGAAAGCTGGTATAAAAAAGGGATTCAGGCTTCTATCAGTTTCTATGGTATTAAAGATGGTGTTAATGTGGTCACCTTTTTGAAAAAGGATGGGAAGCTTGGCGAATTTGAAAATTTTAATGTTAATTTCTCTTTCGAAAGCGATTATTATTCGCAGGCTGCGGTTAAATATGCCGGTAATACAGCCGATGGTTTAAAGCAGATCCTGACACAGAAATACCTGGCTTATTTCCGTAATTCGGGTTTCGAAGCTTACTATCAGTACCGCCGAACAGGTGTGCCAACTTTCGATTTAGGCCCTGGCGTAGGTAATAGTAACAGGATTCCCAAGCGTTTTCAGTATCCTAATATTGAAAGAACAACCAATGGCGAAAACCTAAAAGTGGCATTGCAACGTCAGTATAATGGTGTAGATGATATTAACCTCGCACCTTGGATTGTTAAATAGAAACGGAATAACGTATTGATATTCAGCTAGGAATTTGCAAAACGATCCTCCGCTGTAAAGGGAGGATCGTTTTCTTAAATAATAATTGAATTAATTTTTGCATAAATAGTTTAAAAGCGCTAATATTGCACTCCCAAAACGAACAAGGGTATGTGTGCTATAAAGTGCAAATAACCTCGTTTTAGGAAATGACCAGTACTCCTTCTTAGCTCAGCTGGTTAGAGCATCTGACTGTTAATCAGAGGGTCGCTGGTTCGAGCCCAGCAGAGGGAGCCAAAACCCGCAACGAAAGTTGTGGGTTTTTTGCGTTAATAACTTTTTAAAATAAATACTTCTTTTTAGCTCAGTTGGTTAGAGTCCCGATGCATCGGGATTAATCAGAGGGCCGCTGGGGAGTAAGATCCCGATTCGTCGGGAAGCGCAGCAGAGGGAGCCAAAACCCGCAACGAAAGTTGTGGGTTTTTTGAGTTTAGGGCTGCGTGAGAAGTTCATTTCGATTTTACTCGGTGAGCCCAAAGAATTCATACTTTGTGTAAAAATTATTAAGTATATTCCCTAATAATTTGTTGGTAAGTACCTTTTAAGACTTGGTTGGTTTAAAAATAATATTATGAAATATTTAATTCTGATTTTATATTTTTTAAGCTTGGACGTGAAGAAGGATAAAAATGTCGAAACTTTTTTTCCGTGCCAAAGCCATTATGATAAGTCTTTAAAACGTAATGTGTTTACAAGTGTCGATGAAATGCCTCTTTGTCCGGGAGGCATGCGTAAGCTCTCCTCATTTTTTGATAAGGTTAAATATGAGGGGAGCTATAATAACAGTGGTTGGCAACCTAAAGTAGATCTCACTTTCGTCATTGATGAAAAAGGTTGTATAATAAATGCAGGCATAGATAATAAGAAAACAGAAGAATATTCGAAGTTAGATGTGGAGTACATTCGCGCAGCAAAAAAAATGCCTGAATGGAAACCAGCCAAGTGTAATGGGAAAGTAGTACCCTTTAAATTCAGCACTACTTTTAGGATAACTCCTCAATAGCACAGATTATCTATGATTATTAATTAGCCTATTGAATATAAACCTTAACCTAGATGAAAACCGTTAACTTTACCGAAAAAAACATGAAAATATCTATTTTAACATTGCTACTCGCCTTTGTTACAACTTTATCTTTTAGTCAGGAGACTAATAGTTACAAATCATCATTAACAAAACTAATACAAGTATCAGGCTCAGAAGCTGCTTACAAAGGTGTTTTAGATCAAATGGTTTCTATGTTTAAGCAACAGCAATCAAAAGTCCCGAAAGAGTTTTGGGATGAGTTTGCTGTTGAAGTAAATAAAAATGCAATAGATCGGCTTGTTAACCTGGTTTTGCCAATCTACCAGAAACATTTAACAGAGACAGATCTTCTAGGCGTAATTGCTTTTTATGAGACACCTGCAGGTAAAAAATTCGCTGAAAAAACCCCTCTGATTACTCAGGAATCCATGCTTGCAGGTCAGGAGTGGGGTAAGCAATAGGTCAAAAAGTGATAGACAGACTTAAAGAGAAGGGGTATTTGAAAGAATAGCGGCTAACAATACCTGCCAGATATCGGATAATCCCAACAATAAAGGGCAAGCACAGAAAATCAGTTGCTTGCCCTTTTTTATTTAATATAAAGACTACCCCTGATGCTCAGGCATGCCATTAGGATCCATCCATACATATTCCCAATGATGCCCATCAAGATCATCAAAACTATGCTGATACATAAAACCATAATCGGTAGCCGGATTCGGTATTGTGGCACCAGCAGCTACTGCTTTATCTACCATTTCGTTTACGGCATCTTTACTATCAGCCGATATGGCAATGGAGGTTTCTATTGCTTTGTGGGCATCGATGATTTCTTTTTCGGTAAAAGTTTGGAAAAAGGTTCTGGTCAGCAGCATTACATAAATGGTATCGCTGATGATCATGCAGGTTGCTTTCTCGTCGGTAAACTGTGGGTTAAAAGTATAACCAAGTTTGGTGAAAAACGCTACCGACTTGTTAAGGTCGCTAACGGATAGGTTCACAAAAATTTGAGTTGCCATATTGTTTTCTGATTTAGTATATTCAAAAGTATAATAAAGTCTGGCAGGTATTAATGTGCAAAAACGACAAGTTAAGGGGTTAAACGCGACTTGTTTCATTGCTAACTAATTTGAGATGGTTGCATAAGGCAAATCACTCAAAAACTTTAAATGTATGATACCTCACAATTCTTATATTTCTTTTTATCTTTAGTTCTGGTTTCCGATGGAGGCCATTAAATGCCAATCCCTAAATCTATTATCGCTCATGAAACGAATATTATTCATTTTAGCATTCTTGCTTCCCTTTTCTGTTTTAGCTCAAAAGAAATTACCAATTGTTAAAGCCAGAGTTAGTCAGGCAAAATTCTACGAAGCATACAAGGCATCATCGAACTGGTACATCAATCCCAAGATAAAATTAGATGTGTTTACAACTGGTAAAATAACCAGATCAATAAACATAAAATTCAAAACGGATATAGATTCTATCGTGTTTAGAATAGGACCTGGGAAGCAAAAAGAATTTATTGTTTTGTTAAACGGCAAAGATTCCTGCCGAACCAAGATTGTGTGTCCGGAGCTAAAAAATTTCAGCAAAATATCACCTGAAGTGCACGATTCAATTCCTTTTTTTGTGAATAAATACAATACGAACTTTTTACCGGTGGTTTTCAACAAAACTGATTCCCTTTTATTGAACTTCGATTCAGGCGCAACCGAAGTAGATCTTACTACCGCTGCACTTAAGCAAAAAGTTAAATCTAAGCCCAAGCTTTATAATACCGATTATGATATCAAAATTGGGAACCATACCTATAAAAGCAAAATTTATGATATCGAATTGGCGGGCAATGAAACAGATGGTCTGCTGGGGTGGGATATATTCGACGGCATGATTGTAGCCTTGGATTATGATCAGAACAAAATGATGGTGCATTCTACCATGCCCAAGCAGATTTTACAAGATAAGGAATACACCAGGTTTAAGATCACCTATATCAAAAACAAACCTTTTATAGAGAGCGCAATTTCGCAAAGCGGGATTAAAAATAAAAGCCTCTTTTTGTTCGATTTAGGTTACCAGCGCACGGCTATGCTTGATAATGATCTGCTGCAGGAAATGCGCTTTCCAACCGAGAAGATGGAAGTGATCAAAAAAGTGATTATGCATGGTACAAGAGGTAATGAAATCCCGGTAACCACGGTAAAACTGCAATGTTTGAAGATTGGTAATTTTGAATTGAAAAATGTTCCAGCACAGGTTATGGAGCAAAACAAACCTATGCCAGGGGTTAACGTTCATTACCTGGGAACCGATATTCTGAAAAGATTCAATACGGTTTTTGATTTTCAAAATGATGTGATCTATTTAAAGCCAAACCATCTCTATGGTGTTGCCTACGCAGACCAAAAGATTTAATATCTCCATTTTAACTACAGAGATCACAGCGTGAAGGCACAAAGAACACAGCGTTAAGTGACTAGAATTTATTTCATCATCCATTTTCATTACCCATCTTTAACCTGCCCTAACATAGGTATGTGCGACATGCCGGTGAGTTTCTTGGATGGATTTGAAAAGTAGGAAAGAGGATCAAGATCGTTTGGGCTGAAATTTCCAAATAAATCAATCAGCTGAGCTCATAATCTACGTTCAGCAAAGAAAAGGCGTTCTATAATGCTTTTTTAATCATGTCTTAAATGTCGGATTTTTACAACAAATAGTCTAATTATTTCAAGGATTGAGCGGATGAGTTACCTATTTTTGATTAAAACCAAATATAAGGAAGATGAAAAAAATAGTATTAGTTGGCCTTATGGCGTGTTCCCTAGGCTTAAGCCTCAAGGCACAACAAAAAACTGATAAAGTAGAACAAGGGATTTTCAAACCTACCGATGAATCTTTAAAACAGTATAAATATCCAGACTGGTTCAGAGATGCCAAGTTTGGAATCTGGTCGCATTGGGGGCCTCAAGCGGTTCCCAGACAGGGCGATTGGTATGCCAAGAACATGTATGTTCAGGGTAGTGCACAGAATAAGTACCACGTGGCAACTTATGGTACGCCATCTAAATTTGGATACAAAGATATTATCGCATTATGGAAAGCAGAGAAATGGAACCCTGAGCAGTTGATGGCCTTATATAAAAAGGCTGGTGCCAAATATTTTGTAACCATGGGCTCGCATCATGATAATTTCTTTCTATGGAACTCCAAAATACATAAATGGAATTCGGTAAATATGGGGCCACACAAAGATGTTGTGGGCTTATGGCAAAAAGCAGCTAAAAAAGAAGGACTTCGTTTTGGCGTTTCTGAGCATCTTGCGGCCAGTTTTAACTGGTTTCAGCCAAGTCATGGCGCAGACAAAACAGGGCAATTTGCAGGGATTGCTTATGATGGGCACGATCCGAAATATGCTGATCTTTATCATCTACCTGCAGATTCGGCCGATATGAAAGAATGGTTGACCAATAATCCGGGATGGCATAAACAATGGTTGGAAAATGTTAACGAACTGGTTGATAATTATCACCCCGACCTGCTTTATTCGGATAGTAAACTTCCTTTTGAAGATATAGGGCGTACAATGGTTGCACACTATTACAATCAGGATATGGCCAAAAATAAAGGTAAACTCGAGGCTGTATATACACCAAAAGAGCCATCTGAAGGTAAATGGGCACAAGATGTAGAACGCGGGGTATTGGATTCGATCAGCCTATTTCCGTGGCAAACCGATACTTCAATAGGAGATTGGTATTATAGAACCGGGCAGAAATACAAAAGTGCAAATGAAATCGCCCAGCTTTTGATCGATATTGTAAGTAAAAACGGAAATCTTTTGATCAATGTTGTACAAACTCCAGAAGGAGATTTGGAGCCGGATGTTGTTAAAATTGTTACGGAAATTGGCGACTGGACCAAATTGAATGGAGAAGGTATTTATGCATCGCGGCCATGGAAAGTATATGGAGAGGGCCCTTCTACCATTAAATCAAACCAGAAAAAGGGCCACTTTGGTGGTTTAACCGATTCAGGTGAATATCAATCTACCGATATCAGGTATACCACAAAGCAGGGCAATCTTTTTGCTTTCTGCTTGAATGTGCCCGCTGAAAGCATCAGGATGACCTTACTTGGGCGCAAATCGAAATACCTGGAGAAGCCCATCACTTCGGTTACGCTGCTAGGCAGTAAAAGTAAATTAAAGTGGGTGCAGGAAGATGATGCCCTTGTAATTAGCAAACCCACAGATTATCCTGCCTGGTTGGTAACTGGGTTCAAAATAGAATTCAAGAAATAGGGAGGGCCGCCCACATTTAAAGTGAAAAATGAAAAGATATTGTTTAGCACTGGATCTTGTTGATGATCCAAAACTCATAGCGGAGTATGAAGCTTACCACCTTAATGGCTGGCCTGAAATTAAGCGGAGTATTATCGAATCGGGGGTTTTGGAAATGGAAATATACCGTATTTCGAGCCGTTTGTTTATGATTATGGAAACGGAGGATGACTTCAGTTTTGAAAAAAAAGCAGCTATGGATATTGCTAACCCTAAAGTGAAAGAGTGGGAAGAACTGATGTGGAAATATCAGCAGGCGTTACCCTTGGCAAAACCTGGAGAAAAGTGGCTGCTCATGAAAAATATATTTAAGTTAAACGAACTGTGACATGAAAAAGCCGAACGGGAACATACACACCGGATATATTTGATTTCCAGCTGGCCTCGCAATTTTGGACTGAAATGCAGCACCGTGGATTAATCGAAACAGAATCATTTAATTACAGTATCTAAGTAATAATAGGTTTTACTTAAAACCAAAAAGGAGAATTTTCTAAGCATTCTCCTTTTGTATTTTCTGTTAATCAATAAATTGTATCTGTTGTACCAGGTAGGCCTTCCCAAACTTCTGCGGATCGTGTACCACTGTTGCTTTAATGCCTTTCCATTTTGGCCGTTGCCCCTTTTGCCAGTTTGCACGGATTTCCTGTACATTTAGCCAGATTTCTTCAAGTTCGTTCTCAACCGTGCTGTTTGCATAAGTGAGCTGTAATTTATCTGGAATGAGATAATAGTCATTTCCTGTTTTGCTTAGTCTTATTACTGGTCCGCCAGGTACATATGAAGTAATCAGTTGAATAGGAAAAGATTCAGTCCCTTTGTATTGCTCTTTGCTAATTATCTTTTCGAAAATAAAGTAGTATTCAGGCCCGTCTTGAAGTGGTTCTTTATCGCGGTTGAATCTGGCTTTAACGCGGTAAGAATAACCAGGTTCCCTTTGGTCAAAACCTACAAGAGAGGCGCCCGCATCTACATTGCCCGGTAACTTTAAAAGCACATCATTATCTGCAGCATAACGAGGGCTTACCAGCAGTTCAACTTCCTGTCCGTTTTTTAAGTTCAGCGGACCATATCTTTCCGATTTTTTACATGAAACAAGTGCAAAGGCTACAAAAAGAAAAAGTAGGTTTTTCATAGGTGAGTGATTTTTAGATTAATGGTTCCTTATAAAACGTAAAAACATCAATAAGCGCTACAACAGATTGATAATCTTTCGGGTTATTGTTAAATATTCAAACTGATAATTTAGCTAAACCTTAAAATGTGCTAATAGTCCCGTGTTTTGTATAAATCGGTCTTAGCACGCTACAATACCTTTGTTATCAATATTTAACAAAGAAAAAAATGTCGAAAATAATTTTAATTACCGGTGCTTCACGTGGCTTTGGTAAAATCTGGGCAAAGGCCCTATTAGAGCGTGGCGATAAAGTAGCTGCAACTGCAAGAAATACAGCAGATTTAAATGATTTGGTAGAAGCTTATGGCGATGCCGTGTTGCCGCTTCAATTGGATGTAAACGATAGAGACGCCTGTTTTGCAGTAGTTGAAAAAGTTAAGCAGCACTTTGGCCGCGTTGATGTATTGATCAATAATGCGGGATTTGGTTTATTTGGTGCTATAGAAGAAACGACCGAACAACAGGCCCGTGCACAAATGGAAACCAATTTTTTTGGTCTGCTGTGGGTAACACAAGCAATTGTTCCGGTAATGCGCGAACAAAAAGCCGGGCACATTATCCAGGTTTCTAGCTTCCTGGGCTTGGTAAGTTTGCCCGTGCTGGGTTTGTATAATGCCTCTAAATATGCGGTTAACGGATTAAGTGAAACCTTGGCTACGGAAGTAAAAAGTTTTGGCATTAATGTAAGTTTAATCGAGCCAAATGGTTTTTCTACCGATTGGTCCGGTGCTTCAGCTTTCCAAACAGCGCCGCTAGAAGTATATGCTCCAGTTAAAAAAGCATTTTTTGATGCTTCAACACCCGATAGTTGGGGCAAACCAGAAGCAACGGTATCCGCTGTATTGGCATTGATCGACAGTCCTAAACCTCCTTTACACTTCTTGTTGGGAAAAGTGGCTCTACCAGTTGTTAAACAGGTTTATGCAGAACGTTTGGCTGAATTTGATGAGTGGGCTGAAGTTGCGGTCAATGCACACGGTCATTAATAAATCATTTAAAACCTTTAACTACAGGCTGTACAGGGTAATTGTGTAGCTTGTGGTTAATTACTATTGAAGGGATGAAACACTATAAAAATTTGGCTGAACTGCACCGAGAAAATGCATTTCCGCCGCCCGAGAACCCATTGTTTAGCATTTACAAGTGTGACAATAGGTGTACCATGGGCGACAGGGAATTTACGAGCGATTTCTATATGATCGGTTTTAAAAAAATTATTGCAGGACAAATCCTTTATGGACGTACAAAATACGACCACGAAAGTGGTTCGATGATGTTCTTTAAACCCAATCAGGTAATCGAAATGAAAAACCTGGAGATGGATGAGGATGGTTTTTTGATTTTTATTCACGAAGATTTTTTGAATGGACATATATTACATGATACCATCAAAAAATACCACTATTTTGATTACGAAACCAATGAAGCGCTGCATCTCTCGCCCAGCGAAGAAAGCACGGTATGGGAGCTGCATCATAAAATTGAAACCGAATACCGAAACAACCAGGATGAATACAGTCGCGAATTGATTTTGGCCAATGTAGATACTTTGCTTAAATACAGCCAACGTTTTTACAAAAGGCAATTTCTTAACCGCACAGAAATTTCGGGCAAGACAGTAACCCGGTTTAATGAAGAAATAAATAAATACGTTGCCAACGGATTATTGGCTACTAAAGGTTTGCCATCAGTGCATGATATGGCAGCGCGTTTAAACATTTCGGCAGGTTATTTAACAGATGTTTTAAAACAGGAAAGTGGAAAAACGGCGTTAGAACACATCCATATTTACCTGATGAGTGAAGCGAAAAACCGTTTGATCGGCGAAAATAGGTCGGTTTCGGAGATTGCTTATGCATTGGGATTTGAGAACCTTTCTTATTTCTCGCGTTTATTTAAAAAAGAGGTTGGTATTAGTCCGAATACATTTAAAAAGCAGTTGCTGAATTGATGTTTTAGCCGCAAAGCACGCTAAGAGGAGGTGCAGAAACTACCAAGTTAGGAGGGGTTTCTTTACAAATAGACTTACTGTTGGTCAGGATTTGCAATCCTGACCCGAGTGCTACGGATTGCAATCCGTTTTTTAGCTATTTATTTGTTCCGCAGATCTAGCGGATGAGCGCAAAATCAATTCCGTTATCCATCTATTACATTTTCCATCCTAACCACCAAGGCACGAAGCGCACAAAGCTGAGTTTGTTTCTTTGGCACGATAGACTCGGACCTCTGGCTCCCGACTTCAGACTAGTTCCATTTTTCATTATTAACTCAAGATTTTGAACTTTCCCGCATCAGTTTACTCACATGGCTTTCGTCTACAAGGCCAAACTCTGAGGCAATTTGTTTCAACCCAAATCTTCCGCTTTCTATTCGTTGCTGAATTAAATTTTGACGGTAACCGTGGATATACTGGCGTAAGGTTATGCCGGTATTTCTTTTAAAATAGGGGCCTATATAATCTTCTGAAAGATTAAAATGTGCCGCCATTACATTCGCCTTTAAATTTTTAGGCTGGTAAATGTATTTGTGCAGATAACAGAAGATGGCTTGAATGTCTTTTGATCGTTGTGCACTGCTTTTAATTTCGGGCATATTGCGCTGCATGATATCGGAAAGCACTAAGATCTGCGTCCAGATTAAAGCTTCATTTTGCAACATGTTTATGTTGAGTGATAAGATTAGTGCGATGATGTTTTCAACAATCAACTGATCGTTTGCCGTAAAGTTAAAACCTAGAAAATGTGTTTCACGGCTTTTTATGAGGTATTCCAGGTATTGCAAGCCCGTTGGGTTAACCTCTTTTTGATGAATGAATATATCGGTAAACTTGATATAAATGAAATGTGTTTTTTCTTCAATTTCGAAACGATGATCATCATCCGGACCAATTAAGAAGAGATTTCCTTTTTTGTAAGCAATGGAGATTTCGTTAATGACATGCAGACCTGATCCATTTTTAATGTAAATCAATTCATAATGGTTGTGCCGATGTAGAGGGTGCTGCCACTTGCTTACTTCAAATTCTGAAATAACAATTGGTTGAAATTGGATGTATCGCTTTATCATAGATTTATACAAATCTATCATACTATTTTACAAAAACATATCTCTGGTTTGTCAGGATCTTTACTGTATGTGAATCAATTTAAATTAAAAGAGATGAATGACAGTAAAACAGCGTTGGTTGTGGGTGCAAATGGGGTAATTGGCAGTAATTTAATCAGCTACTTAGAAAATCTTAGCGATTGGAATATTATTGGTTTATCGCGTCGGGGTGGACTGGATACAGATAAAACAAGGTATATTTCTGTAGACCTGCTCGACCCAGCGGAAAGTAAGAAGCAATTGAGTCGCTTAACTAAAGTAACACATGTTTTTTATGCCGCATATCAGGATAAGCCTACATGGGCGGAGTTGGTAGCACCTAATTTGGCGATGCTTGTAAATGTGGTTAATGCCATTGAAGGTGTTGCAAAAGACTTACAGCACATCAGTTTAATGCAGGGCTATAAAGTATATGGGGCGCATTACGGCCCTTTTAAAACACCGGCAAAAGAAACCGACGGTAGACATATGCCCCCAGAATTTAATGTAGATCAGCAACAATTTCTTGAGGCACGGCAAAAGGGAAAAAAATGGAACTGGTCTGCGCTCCGGCCATCTGTGGTTGCGGGTACTGCATTGGGCAACCCGATGAATTTGGTTTCTGTAATTGCAGTTTATGCATCCATATCGAAAGAACTGGGGTTACCTTTGCGTTTTCCTGGCAAATTAGGGGCTTATGATAAACTTTTAGATATTACAGATGCTGGGCTGTTGGCGAAAGCAACGGTATGGGCGGCAACCGATCCTGCATGTACCAATCAAGCTTTTAATATAACCAACGGTGATCTGATACGCTGGAATGATCTTTGGCCTAAAATCGCAGCTTATTTTAAAATGGATACTGCCCCTCCGCTTCAAATGCCTTTGCAAACCGTAATGGCTGATAAATCGGCTTTGTGGGCACAGTTGCAAGAAAAACATGACTTAGTTAAACACAGTTATAAAGAAGTGTCTTCATGGGCATTTGGTGATTTCGTTTTTTCCTGGGATTACGATTTCTTCTCAGACAGTACCAAAGCCAGACGCATGGGCTTTCACGAATATATAGACACTGAAAAGATGTTTTTTGACCTGTTTGACGAACTTAAACGCAAAAAAGTTATCCCGAGTTAGTTTTCTATTTACAGTTGGTCTGGATTTACGATCCAGGCCCGAGTGCTATGGATTTTCAATCCGTTTTTTAGTTGTTTATTTGTACTGCAGATCTAGAAGATGAGCGCAGAATTAATTCCATCATCCGGCTTACATTTTCCATGCAATAACCACCAGGGCACAAAGCGCACAAAGGCATTTTTTTGCACAATAGACTCCGGACTTCTGACTAATCTATCATTTAATCTAAATTTAAACCAAAGCGGTTTACGTCGCTCTGGTTTAATTTTAAGGTTATAAATTATACATACCACCATCGGCAATAAGTTCTGATCCTAAAATGAACGATGAATCATCCGAAGCAAAAAAAGCGATTGTTTTGGCAATTTCTTCGGCCTGTCCGAATCTGCCAACCGGTATCTGTTTCACCAGGCTTTCGCCCATTTGCTGTAAATCCTCGTCGCTTAAGCCCAATTTTTCCGAACTGTGCAATGGTGTGCCAACAGGACCGGGGCTAACCGCATTTACCCTTATTTTTCTCGATGTTAGTTCAGCAGAAAGATTTTTGGCCAAAGTTAACAAGGCGGCCTTACTTGCTGCGTAGACTGTTGCACCTGCCATTCCGATGTGTGCATTTATCGAAGTATTTAAAATAATTGATCCGCCTTGATTAACTAATGGCAGCAATTGCTGTAAACTAAAATAGGCGCCTTTAAAGTTGATGTTCATAATCTCATCAAACATCTCTTCAGTCATATGCGCTAACATATTAAATTTTCCAATACCAGCATTAATCACTACAATATCTAAAGTTGGACTAATGGTTTTCACCTGATCGGCCAGTTTTGTAATTTCTTCCATATAAGCGCTGTCCGAAATAATTCCATATGCATTTTCGCCAAGTTGGGCAATGGCATCTTTTACCGATTGTTCATTTCTTCCGGTGATAATCACTTTGGCGCCCTGAGCTAAAAATTCTTGCGCTGTTGCAAAACCTATACCGCTGTTTCCACCTGTAATGATTGCGGTTTTTCCTTCTAATTTTTTCATTATCTTTATGTTTTAATACATCAAAGAGACGGCTAATTACATTGCTCATCAAGTATGTACTTTTTGGTTCGGTACGCACTTTTTTGTACGAAATGACCTCAGATTCTTTAAATCCCCGCATCAATTTTTTATATGACAAAAAAAAGACAAGCCGAGTATACCTGTTCCATGGAAGCGGCGCTAAATGTAATAGGTGGTAAATGGAAATTGACTATTTTGAACAGGCTTTTATCTGGTCCGAAAAGGTATGGTGAACTACATCGTAGTGTTGCAGGTATAACCGAAAAGATGCTCACACAGCAGTTAAGGGAGCTGGAAGAAGACCAGATCGTTGAACGAAAAATTTATCCTGTTGTTCCACCCAAGGTAGAATACTCCTTTACCGAATCGGGGAAAAAGCTGACTGATGTTTTTAAGGCTTTAGAAATCTGGGGCAGTAATTTTCAGCACCGCATCAATCCAACCCGGGGGAATGCAGATCATGATAAAAACTGTTATTCTTTCAAAGATGAATCGCAACCTACAGAACTTATTGAGCGCACCTAGTTTATTATAGCACTAATGTTCCCATAATTTAGATATTTGCAACTGCTAATAATTTAAATGATGAAACCTTACCTGCAACTTTTCGATTTTTCTAAGAAAATAAATTATAAAACTGAAATTCTTGCGGGTTTAACGGTGGCCATGACGATGATCCCCGAATCGTTATCATTTGCTATTCTTGCAGGTTTTCCTCCTTTAACAGGTTTATATGCCGCCTTCATTATGGGGTTGGTTACGGCTATTTTAGGTGGCAGACCGGGTTTGGTTTCGGGTGGGGCAGGTGCAACAGTGATTGTGCTCATCGCCTTAATGAAAACCCAGGGTATAGAATATGTTTTTGCAGCAGTGGCTTTAGCAGGTGTAATCCAGATTATAGTGGGGCTGTTTAGACTTGGGAAATTCGTCAGGCTGGTTCCGCAGCCCGTAATGTTCGGCTTTGTTAACGGTTTGGCGGTTATTATTTTCATGTCGCAGCTGGAACAGTTCAAAACCCTTGTTAACGGCAGAGTAGAATGGTTGAGCGGCACTCCTTTATATATCATGTTGGCTTTAGTATTACTTACTGTTGCCATAGTAATCATTCTCCCTAAAATAACCAAGGCCATTCCATCATCATTGGTGGCTATAATTGTGGTTTTTCTGATCGTTTTATGTTTTGGAATTGATACCAAATTGGTTAAGCATATTGCTTCAGTAAATGGAGGGTTTCCTCCATTTCATATTCCGAACGTGCCGTTGAATCTGGATATGCTGAAGATCATTTTTCCTTATTCGCTCATTATGGCAGGTGTGGGCTTAACGGAGGGTCTGCTTACCTTGAATCTGGTTGATGAAATTACAGAAACCAAAGGCGATAGGAACAGAGAGAGTATTGCTCAAGGAATTGCCAATATTGCAAATGGCTTTTTTACGGGTATGGGTGGCTGCCCAATGATTGCCCAAACACTGGTTAACCTTTCTGCAGGTGCCAGGGCAAGGTTATCGGGCATTATTGCTGCCTTAACTATATTGGTTATTATTTTGGTAGGCGCTCCGGTAATAGATCGTGTACCCATGGCGGCCCTGGTTGGTGTAATGATGATGGTAGCCATTGGCACTTTTGAATGGATGAGTTTTAAAGTGATTAATAAAATGCCTTCACAGGATATTATCATTGGGATTCTGGTGGCTGTAATTACAGTATGGCTGCATAACCTGGCGCTTGCTGTATTAATAGGTGTAATTATTTCGGCACTTGTTTTCGCCTGGGAAAGTTCTAAACGTATACGTGCCACCAAACATGTTGATGCAAATGGTGTAAAAACCTACGAAATATTTGGCCCCTTGTTTTTTGGATCGATTGCTAATTTTAATGAGCTGTTTGATGTGGCTCATGATCCACAGCATATCATCATTGATTTTAAGCATAGCCGTGTTTTTGATATGTCGGGTATTGATGCGCTGAATAAACTAACCGAACGTTACCGTTCTGCTGATAAAAAACTCCAATTAAAGCACCTGAGCGACGATTGTAAGCGCTTGCTGAAAAATGCAGATCAGATTATAGCAGTAAATATTATAGAAGATCCTACCTATCGGGTGGCCACCGAAAAATAAATTAATTTAAACCTTTCTGTTTTATGGTATAAAATACCATTACATCGAAGCCAATAACATAATGTATAATATGGTAATGGCTATCCTTATGTATAACCAATTATTGTTGGTTTAATCTTTACTGCCTATATCTCATATTTTACTAAAACGTTTAAGTACTTTAAGAAATAGCAACATAAAATTGTTCGATTTATTGTTATTAGTAGCTAAAAATATCCTTATAGACTGTTTTATAGGATGTTAATTTTTTACGATATTCTGATAATATTTATATTTTTACCTGTCCAGCTGACAATTATTTAATAGAATTAAATATTATTGTGATGTTTTATGAAAATTTCATAAAAATGACAATTTGTTATTAAAACGTTTTAGTATAGTATATATTTGAATTAACCAAATACTAAATTTTATGAGAACCCCTAACTATTACTACCGAAGTACCTGTCTCTTTAACCTAGGACATACCATGCCGTTCCCGAAAAAATAAGTTTTAGAAATCATTTTTTTTACCAATTAAAGATCCATTAACTATGCGATACTTATGGGCGTGCCTTGTTTTTTTTGCCGCGTTTACATTAAACGTTTTACCGACTTATGCAACGGGTGAGAAACTTCATAAAGGCCTAACAATTAACTGCTTGATTCTTCAGGATACAACAAAAATCAAGATCGTAACACCGAAAGATTCATTACGAAAAGACAGTTTAGACCAGATTAAAAAGAAAACACTTTACGATAGGTTATCTGGCGGTGTGAAAAAAGACACCAGAGATCTATCGCTATTCCCTGCCATTTCATTACAACAAAACTTAAAGGGCAATTTTGCTGGTCTGTATATTCAGGAGCCATCTGGTGAGCCTGGGTCCATTCAGAACATGTTTATTAGAGGGGCTGCGATGCCGCTATTATCTAAAAAGGATTTGTACGATGCTCAGCCTCTGGTGGTTCTCGATGGAATCCCGTTGGTACGGGAGCATCCTTTTGCTTTTGATATACAGCAATTCGATTTTAATAGAATCGGTCCTGCAACTAATTTATTGGCCGGTATCGATCTGAATAATATTGCATCGGTAGAGGTACTTAAAGATTTGGGTTCTACTTCTGTTTACGGGCCAAGAGGTGTTAATGGGGTAATTGTTTTAACCTCAAAAACAGCAGTTGGAAAGTACCGCGCCATATCTTTCAATTCGTATATAGGCATGGTGCAAAAACCATTTGTAAATACCATCAATGGTAAATACGAAAATGATTTCAGACAGCGGTTTTATGATATATATACCACAAATGGCAGATATTCTGATGATGAAGAGTATCCGGTATATTTAAGCGATTCGCTAAATAATGTGTATAGTGGAAAATCAGACTGGACAGATTTATATTACAGAAATGCGCTGGTATACGGCATTAATTTCTCGCTTGCTGGTGGTACTGATAGGGCGAATTTTAGGTTTGCATTAGGTAATACCAAAAGTGAAGGTGTAGCAGATCAAACGGGTATCGATCGTTATAGCGCCACTTTCAATATCAATATGAAGCCAACCAAATGGTTGTTGTTTTCGACTATGATTAATGCGAACCGTTTAAACCGCGACAGAAATAAAACCTTGCGCGACCGATTTGCACAACTTAATTATTTTCCTGATTTAAGCGCGCCTTTACCTCCAAATAAAGATTTCTATGGTTCATACCTGCAAGAATATAAGAAAGGTTTTGATGATAACAAAACAAACTCTATTCAAGGCTATGCCAAATTAGAAGGAACTTTCGGCAAATTTAAAGTTTTATCATCTTTTAATGCCGATTACAGTGAGGGGTATAGAGATGTTTTCTATGCCAGAACGCTTTTGCAGGGAAACAGTTATGCATCCAATTATTATGGCTTTAGCCAAAGATTAATGATGGATAACAAAGTGACTTACGATTTAAATCTGAATAAGGTTCATGATTTTCATTTTACGTTAGGGCAAACCATGCAATGGGATATCTATAAATATAGTAATGCTTATGCCTATAAAGGTGTTAACGATTATATTAAAATCAATTTGCTCGATTCGAAACCAAAAAATGACGATGGTTCAGACAACGGGGGTTATTTAACACCAGTTGCCTTTCCAAGAGAATTGACTTATCGGTTTTTAGATAAAACAGAAGATAACTTATTGTCTTTCTATGGAAAAGCCGATTACTCATTTACCGATAAATATTTCATATCAGCAATATTGCGTTTAGATGGCTCTTCAAACGCACAACCAACAAGCCGTTGGTTTTATTCGCCAACTATTTCTGCCGCCTGGAATATTAAAAATGAATTTTTGAAAGACAACAGCTTAGTTGATGATTTAGTATTGCGTGCAAGTGTTGGTAGAATGGGGCGTACCTTTAGTTACGATAATTATACACAAGGCCCACAATATACAGCCTCAGTTGGCTATACCGGTAACTTAACGGTGCCTGGATATAATGCATTCGGTGTTTTAACACGTCCTTATCAATTTGGTTGGGTAGGTTATGGTGTACCTTGGTCATACTCAGATCAACTTAATGTTGGTGCTGATGTGGCGATGTTGAAAAACCGTCTTCATCTTTCTGTTGAACTTTATAGCAAAACCGATAAAAACCAACTAATTGGTATCCCAGCTTATGCCGAATATGGTTATAAACAATCTATCGAAAGCGGAATGTCTGTTAACAACATGGGTATCGATTTTACAGTGAGTACTCAGATAATCGCAAAAAGTAAATTCTCCTGGAATTCGGCCTTAAACTTTAATCACAATGTTAACGAATTAAAAGCACTGCCAAGAGGATTAGATCAGTTGGTAGTAGGTAACAGATTTTTAAAAGTTGGCGAGCCGGTAGATCAATATTGGTTATTGGAGAATAATGGCATTTATACTTCAGATGCTGATGTGCCAGTGGTTAACGGACAAAAATTAAAGTATAAGGGAATTGTTTTAAAGGCCGGCGATCCACGTTGGAAAGACCAAAATGGAGATAATACTATTGATGATAACGATAAAGTATTAAAAGGCCATTCATTACCAACCTTTGCAGGTGGTTTCGATAACAATTTCAGATATGGCAATTGGAGTCTGGCCACAAGTATCTACTTTAATTTAGGAAGAAAGCTAATCAACCAGGAGATGGCTAACCATTTTGATTTTGTTAACCGCGAAGGCAATACCGATATCAATTCTGTTAAAGAAATTACCTTCTGGGAGAAACGTGGCGATTACTCGAAATATCCACTTTACAATCCCTGGAGTACGGTAATCCCATACCGTTCAGATCAGGATCTTTTTTTAGAGAATGCTTCATTCTTAAAATTAAGACAGGTTTCATTAGGTTACGAACTGGGTAATTTGCTCAATAAGAAGAACATTAAAATCAACAAATTCTTTGTATACGGTGCAGTGAGTAATATTTTCACCATCACGCCTTATACCGGTCAAGATCCTGAACTGGTTAGCTACGATGGCGTTGATACAGGTTATGGCCAACCCATTCCGAGAACATATACCCTAGGTGTTAAAATGGAGCTATAAGATGAAAACAAGAACTAACAAAACATCAAGTAAGATGAAAAATATATTATACATACTTCTGGTTTCTATAATTGCCTTTTCGAGTTGTAATAAGGCTTTAGAAACCGATTCTACCAGGGTTGTAGGTGAAAAAAATGCCTGGAATACAGTAGAGGATGCCCGATCAGGAATTTTGGGGGTTTATGCTTTAACACGGGCTGCTTTATCAGATAACAATAGTCACTGGATTTATGGTGATGTAAGAACGGGAGAGTTTTTAAGTCCAAAAAGGCAGGATTTAAAGGCTGTAATCGGCAATAATTTAAACGCAGCATATCCCGTAATGGAGGCGTTATCTGATTGGACAAGGTTTTATGCCATCGTAAACGGTGCCAATGTTTTTATAGAAAATATTGGGCATGTAAAAGAAACAGATAAACGATATACAAGCAATAACATGACAGTGGATATTGCGCAAGCCAGGTTTTTAAGGGCTTTTGCCTATTTCTACATGGTGAGAATCTGGGGCGATGTACCATTTATTACCTCTTCAGACGAGGGTAAATTTACCAACAAACCCCGCGAAAGCCAGGCCAGGATTTTAGCATGGGCTGAGCAGGAAATTTTAAAAGCAGCAGCTGATCTGCCATTTATTTATAGCGGTGGCGATGTGCAGCAGCCAACTGATTATTATAATGAAAATTCGGGAAGATGGGGTGGGGCTTTGGCAACAAAAGTTACGGCATATGCTATTTTAGCTCATTTGGCAGCTTGGAATGGCGATTATACCAGCGTTTCTAAATATGCCAAATTTGTTGAAGATAATTACGGCAAAAGTGCCGGCGGTTTTACAGGAAGTGCTGATTTGTCAAATTCCAATGGGTTTTTCTACAATAAAAACACCAGGCAGATGTTCGGTTTTAACTCAGATTATGGCCACGTGGATGGTTCATCTACCGGGCATATTGAAGAGTTAACTTTAGCTGAACCGGTTATGACCAAGTCAGTCCCGGATATTTATCTTCCGAAAGATTCGATTCTGAAATATTTCAATATTGCAAAGGATCAAAGGTTTGCTGTTGATACATTAGGTCAGGCAAAATATGATGGAAGATATTTTACAAACATAAACGGTAAGTATCCCATTTTCAGTAAAATCAAAGTGATTCAGGGAGGAGGAACAGATCCTAACTTCAGGTATTTTACCAGTGCTTTGGTTTTTACCCGCTTAGAAGATATCGTTTTATTAAGAGCAGAAGCGCTTTCAGTTTTGGGCGACCAACAGGGAGCTGTAAGTGAACTACTTTCTGTGATGGTGAGAAGATATGATGAAGGATTTTCTATCAATATAAACGACGTCATAAAATTAATCTTCGAAGAGCGCCACCGAGAATTGTTGGGTGAGGGCTCAAGGTGGTATGATTTGATCCGCTACAACAAGATCAAACAGAACGACGCCAAATTTATGAATCTCATCAATTCTGGCGGAATTTACTGGCCTATATCAAGAAAGCTGATTGCTCAGAATAGTTTATTAACCCAAAATGCTTACTGGCGCTAATGATAACGGATATGAAAAATTCAATAAAATATATAGGTGCGCTTGCAATCTTATCGTTGCTAACGCTAATTAATTCTGCCTGCAAAAAGAATGGAGGGTTTTACGATGCAGCAGATCAGAATGTAACCTTTGCAGGCAATACTTACGATTATTTGAAAAGCAAACCAGGTGTTTTCGATTCGCTTATTGTAGCGATTGACAGGATGGGTTTGAAAAAAACATTAACCGATAGTAATGTTACGCTATTTGCAGTCAGCAATCCAAGCTTCCAACTGGCTTTACGGAACTTAAATACGTTAAGGAAGCTATCTGATAAAGATCCGCTTTTTTTGGCCAATATTGATGCCGTTCAGTTAGATACGATGACCTCGTACTATATTATCAGAGGTAAAAAAACAACCGATTCATTAAAACTTCAGGATGGTTTAGACTTGAAAAGTGTACATGTTGGTTATCCAATGCATGCGAGTGTAACCAAAATATCGGCTTCTGGGCAGGTTGGTGCCGGACCGGAGATTATTAATTTCGATAATACCAAAAAAAGCAAATTCATTCGCAACTGGGCAACCAGTACAACCTCATCAAATAACATTAAAACCAAAAATGGAGTCGTACACGTGATCAGTGCAGATCATGTATTTGGCTTTGACGAATTCGTTACCCGATTAACTTTTGTACCACCACCACCAAACCTTTATCTTGAAATTGGTGGTATATTTTCATCAAACCGCGAAAATGGTGGAGGTATAACCAGTGGAGAAAATTCGAGAAAAGTAATCGATGGTGATGATCACACCAAATTCCTGGCCGACTTACAAGGCGAACTATGGATGAGGTTTGAACTTAAAACACCTGCGGTTTCATCCGTATACACCTTAACCTCTGCAAATGATGCCAACGAAAGAGATCCGAAAGCATGGACTTATGAAGGCTCGATGGATGGTTCAAACTGGGTAGAATTGGATAGAAGGTCTAACTTCTTCTTTGAAGAAAGATATCAGCAAAAAGTATTTAGGTGTACAAATACGGTTGCCTACAAATTTTACCGCATTGTGATTACCGAGCTCAGAAACAGTGGCACATTCCAGTTGGCTGAGTTTACCATAAACAAAACGAAATAAGTGATGCGAAATAGAAACATTAAAATAAATAGCCCGATGAAATCGACCATATATAAATATTTTGCGCTCCTTTTACTTGCTGTAACCCTTTGCAGTAGCTGTAAAAAGATTTTCGATTTACCCGATGAGAAAGATTATATCAGCAATAATGTGAATTTTAGTAATAAAATTCTGGAGCCAATAATCGGAAGAACCAATCTTATCGGTGGCTTTAACAGCGATAACTCAACCAATCCCATTACGTTCGAAATTGTAAACGTTAGGTTTGGGGATGGAAAGCCGGTGAGCGATCTTTTTACAACGGCACCAACTTATGTATGGACAGCACCTTATACTGGTTTAGAAAAAAGCCTGGCTGAAATTGAGGCAAAAAGAAAAATCGAAACACGTCCGATATTCGAAATACGGTCATCAGGTGAATTCATCTTATGGCCATCAGCGACAAACCAGATATTGAAACCACGTCCGACGGATAGTACCAACTTTTCGCAGGATACACGTTTTTTTGATGTAAAGGTTAAAAATACCGGTGGCGAGCGCCTGATTAAAGATTTTCAGATCAGACCTTTTAGAGAGCGTCCATACGAACCATCGAACGATTTTAACGCCTACACTGGTTTACCTGCTCCGGATCCAAAACATCCTTTTGATAAAAAATTGAGAGATTACATCCGCCCTTATTTAAATAATGTGATCGGCGCTACTTCTGAGTTAAAATTAGAAAGTAACGATGAAAAAAAGGATGCAATTGTTTACATCCGTCCGCTAACATCAGGAGGTAATGGCCATTCGTTACGCATAGTGGTTTTGGGTAAAGATTCTTTACCGATCGATCCTAAGTTTTTCAATGAAACGGTTTGGGATAAAATGATTCATGGTTTCAATATCCAGAAAACCGATCAATATGTCCAGTATGATGTTGCTTATCCGATACCATTGGTAGAAATCCCTACATCTTATGCTAGAGGCGGATCGAGGGCAAAAGCAGAGTTGAGTTACTCCCGGATTGGTTTTGGGGGCGGGCGCACGGTGGCCAATTTCGGTGTCGATTTCGCTATTTATAAAGCTGGAGACTGGGAAATCGTCTTTTATTTCAAAAATGAGAACCCAAAATTTGCTAACGAATAGTTGATCAATAAAGCTAATATTATGAAAAGAAATATACTTTTATATACATTACTTATTGTATGTATAATATGTTGTACGAATGCCTATTCGCAAGAGAAAAATATTATTGTAAATGGCAGGGTTCTGGATAAAGATACCAAACAGGGGGTTCCAGGCGTATCTGTTGTTCTGCAAAGCACAAATAAAGGCTTAACGCAAACAAATGGAGATGGAAAGTTTTCGGTTAACGTACCTGTTGGAGGGACACTGTTATTTAAATTTTTAGGGTATAATACCTCATCAGTTAAAATTACCAATCAAACCAATATTACAGTAACCATTAGCGAGGATCGTAAAGATCTGAATGATGTTATTATTGTAGCTTACCAAAACAGACCAAAAGAGACAACTGCTGGATCAGTAACGGTGCTTAGCGGTAAGGATGTATCAGATATTCCGGTATCAAACATTGAAACCCTTTTACAGGGTAAAGTACCAGGGTTAAATATCCAGAACAATACCGGGGCCCCTGGTTTTAGGGGATCGGTACAGCTTCGTGGTTTATCAAGTTTAAGTATTTCAGGTAGTGGTAACGATTCATTTTTACAACCTACTTCGCCATTATATATTATTGATGGTGTGCCTTTAGATGCAGATAAGGCAGCAGAGTTTGGTTTTCAAACGCAAGGTCCCGGGGTGAGCCCACTTTCGCTAATCCCTCAGGAGGATATCGAAAATATCCAAATCCTGAAAGATGCGCAGGCAACTTCCATGTATGGATCCAGGGGTGCTTATGGGGTAATCATCATCACCACAAAAAGAGGTAATTCTAAAGTGCCGCGTATTAAATATGTATCGAACTTTTTCGTTAATGCTCCGCCTAAATTACGCGAAACATTAGGAGGTAATTCAGAACGCCAATTAAAAATTCAGCAAATTATTTTAAACGCAGAGACCATTAATCAGATCAGGGGAATTAGCAATACCCCTTTTCTTGCCGATAGTTTAAATGCGTATTATAATAACTCTACCGATTGGCAGGATGTATTTTATCAAACTACATTCAACCAAAGTCATAACCTGGCTTTAGACGGTGGTGATCAAAAATTTAATTACAAAGCCAATATGGGCTATTATGCCGAAAAAGGTGTAATTAAAAATACGGGTTATAACCGTTACAATTTAAACATGAACATGGAGTTTAAACCGAATGATAAATTTAGATTTTTCGGTTTCGTTAATGGTTCAGTAGGTAAGCAAAATAAAGGTAACGGTGCAGGCTTACTTCAATCGGGTGTAGCTGCAAACGGACAGGCATCAACACTTTTACCGCCCCCGTCTTTTTATCAGGCATCCGGTGGCGTATTATCTGCTTTGCAAACGCTGAACGATAATAATTCCAGAAATTTACGAGCAAATATTGATGCGCGTTACGAATTTATACCAGGTTTCGCAGCATCTTCTACCTTAAGTTATGATTATACATCAGATACTGAAACTACGTTTACACCAGCTGCTGCCAATGGATCATTTGCCAAGCTTTATGATTATAATGGCAGAAATTTCCAGTTATACAATAGAAATGCAATTACCTATGCTAAAACATTAGGCGAAAAGCATAATTTCTTTATCAATACATTTAACGAAATTTATAAACAGGGTTCCCAATCATCAATAAGCCGGCAGGAAAGAATTCCAAACGATCAGCTTCAGGGACCAGTCGGGTTCGATGGTTATTACTCAAGAGGTGGCGGGGTTTTAAGTAGCTATAAAAATGCTACAATTGCCTCTTTCGCAGGATCGCTATCTTACGATTATGACAAAAAGTATGTAGCCGAGTTCTCTTACCGTTTAGATGGTACCTCATCAAGTGGTTTGGAAAATCCATATTCTAAAAACTCTTCAATAGGTTTAAGATGGAATTTCAACAAAGAAAACTGGCTAACCGATCAAAAATGGTTAGACTATGGTAGTTTAAGGCTAACGTGGGGCCAAAATATTGTGCCAACAGGTAATCTTCAAAGTATTTATGGTATTTATAACCTAAATGGAAATTACAACAATACGCAAACCATTGGTATCAATTACGATTTAATTCCAAATCCGGCCTTAAAGCCAACCACTACAAGTCAGTATAACCTTGGTTTTGACATTGGTTTCCTAAACAGATTCTCGATTGTTGTGGATAGTTATTTTAAAAAGGTAGATAATTTATTGTTCGATCGTATTTTATCAAATACTACAGGTTTTAATAAACTAGCGAGTAACGATTTGGGTATCGCCAATTATGGAACCGAGATTAGCTTAAATATAAAAGCCATTACCAGCAAGGATTTCGATTTATCTTTTTCAATAAACGGTGCTTATAACCGCGATGTGCTGTTAAAACTGCCTGAAGAGTATAATGGGCAATATATCCGCTTCGATGGTTCTGGTTATCTCCAGCACAATGTTTTCCGTGTAGGCAGAAATACCCTATCAAACTATTTAAGAATTAACCAAGGGGTTTACAAAACAGATGCGGATGTACCTGTAGATCCGGTTACCGGAAAAAGATACCAAACAAATAATACCTTCTTTTACGGGGGAGACCCGATCTTAAAAGATGTAAATGGCGATTATATTCTGGATGGCAGAGATTACGAAATTACCGGAAACTCACAACCATTGCTAACAGGTGGTTTATCGTTCACCATGAGGTATAAAAAATGGGGGTTAAATATGTACGCCAGTTATACAGCGGATAGAACAATCTTAAATAACGCTCTTGCAGATCGTATTGCCATCATGAGAGATCCTTATGCACTAAATGCCGTAGTACCATTAGGTGATTTAAATATCTGGCAGAGACCTGGTGATGTGGCTAAATACCCATACCCCTATGATTTTAGCCGTTATGGAAATATACAACCATTAAGAGCCGATCAAACCTTGTGGCAGGAGAGTGGTACATATCTGAAAATTAACAATTTAACGCTTTCTTATATGTTCGATAAGAAGTTGATAAGCAGATTCGGACTGGCTAATTTAAGGATATTTGGTTCTACCAATAACTTAATCACATTTTCTAAGTATAGTGGCCCTAATCCAGAAAACGTAACCGCATTAGGTCGCGATATTTCTAACGGTTATCCTGTGCCACGCACCTACAACATTGGTTTAAACTTAGAACTTAATACAGGCAACTAAAAATATTTATTATGAAAAAAGTTATTATTTACACTTTGGTTATTGCAGCATCTTTTTGCTTGCCTTCATGTAAAAAGTTTTTAAACATACAGCCTTTAGATAAACTAACAGGAAACAACTTTTTCCAGACTAAAGAAGATGTTGTTGCCAATATTTATGATTTGTCGAGGATTGTTTTTAGCAAAATAAACGAAACACATTACGTTGGTGCGGTTGGAGAATACAGATCGGGCGAGGTATTGCACGAAAGCCAGTCTGACAATGCCCCCTCCCGAGAATATGTGGAGTTCTTAGGTCGAAATGATCTATTAAACCTGATCAGAAGAGGGCAACCTTGGGACTATTATAATTTTGATAGAATAACCGATTGGACCGGTTATTACAGGGCAAT
The DNA here is from genome assembly GCF_052045595.1 of Pedobacter sp. 22163. Lineage (NCBI taxonomy): Bacteria > Pseudomonadati > Bacteroidota > Sphingobacteriia > Sphingobacteriales > Sphingobacteriaceae > Pedobacter > Pedobacter sp. 22163. The sequence continues at coordinate 465,126 of NZ_JBQEPM010000004.1, forward strand.
TCAAGGTGCCAATATCTTGATCACGAAATTAGATGAGGGTGTTCCAGGAGTTAATGAAACAGAAAAAGGACAGTTTAAGGCTGAAGCCGCATTTATTCGCTCACTTAGTTACTTTACCATGGTGCGGTTATTTGGCGATGTAGTGTATTATACTGATGCATTTCATTCTACACCCTTACCCCGCGAAAATTTTGTATCCGTATTAAATAAATGTATTGCCGATTTAAATAGTTATAAAAATCAAATTCCATTTACCTATAGCGATCCTGCTTTAAAAGGCGTTCGGGCAAGTAGAGGCAGCATCATTGCTTTAATGATGGAAATGAATATGTGGAACGCAGGCTTTGACGGAGCTAACGCAAGAAAATATTATCAGGCTACTGCAGATCTGGGTAAGGAATTGGTTGCAAGTAATGCTTATCGGTTATTGCCACTATCAGACTGGTCCACAGTAATCAAGGGGCGTTCGGATGAAAGCTTATTTGAATTTTATCAAAGTATAAATTATGGAGATGCGGTACTGAATGTTGCACCAATTGCCGATATGTTTTTGCATTACCCATACAAAAGACCCGAATATACCCACCGCGTAAGTTTTGCTTATTACAGGGGCGAATATATGCAGAAACTTTTTCAGGATGGGGGTGACAAAAGGATCACAACCTGGTTTAATGAGGATATTTTTGCTGACAATGGTAAGTTCATGTTATTAAAATATGCGAAGAACTCTTTCATTGTAGGTGAGGAAGATGCCAATCCGGATAATACCTTCATGATTTTTAGGTATGGTGGAGAACTCCTGCTGGCGGCAGAAGCGCTTGCAAATATAGATGAAAATGCCGAAGCCATAAAACTGGTAAATATGGTAAGGAGCCGCGCTGGTGCATCTCCATATACATCTTCAAATGGAGATCTTAAAGAATTTATTTTTTACGAACGTTCAAGGGAACTTATCGGTGAGGGGCACCATTACTTCGATTTGGTTAGAACGAAGAGAATTTTAAATAGTCAGTATTCTTACAACGTGCTTACATCTGATAAATTTAGCCGTGGTGCCTGGACCTGGCCAATTAACCAAAGTGCGCTAAACAACAACCCATTTATGAAATTGAATGATTATTGGGTTAATGGTGGTAATTAATTATTATAACAAAAGATATATGAAAAAGCTAATTTTTGCTTGTGCTGCTGTACTGCTGATATTAAATGCTTGTAAACGTGATGAGTATTATCGTGATGGAGGCCTGGCCAATCCTAACTTTAATGGGAATATGCTTCAATATTTACAAGCTAAAAAAGTACCTTTTGATACCATAGCCCAAATTGTAAAACTGGCAGGTTTAGAGAGTACCTTTTCAAATGAGGACTTTACTTTTTTTGCACCTGATGATGAGGTAATTAAAAAAACAATCGGAACAGTTAAAACCGATGGATTAAATAATTTTCTTTTTTATTCAGGAAAAGATACCGTTAAAACGCTGGATCAGATTAGTCCGGTAATCTGGAAGAGATATCTGCAACGCTACATGTTTAAGGGTGTGAATAGGTTAAAGGATTATCAGCAAATCGATTTTGATGTTAAGAGTGTTTATCCGGGCGGTCTGTATTATTCTCTTAATGGTAATATCTCAAATATTGGGGTAACCTATGGTACCGCAAACAATATCAAATATATCGGGTACCGCCAATTAAACCTAACTTATATCCCTGATGCTTCAAAACCTAATGATAATTGGTACATCAACAAGGTGGCATCATCTGATATAAAACCTACCAATGGCGTTGTACATACTTTGGCCTATAATGACATAAGAGGCGGTGCTTATTTTGGCTTTAACGAGAGCGATTTTTTTAGTGATGTATATTTTAGTGGTTTAGCTCCTTCTGATCCCTCAAAATAAGTCATAACTGGTTTACCTCAAGAAATTAAACGATGAAAAAAATTAAATTTATATTCACAATAATCACTTTGATTGCTTTAAGCTTTCAAGGATGTAAAAAGGAAGATGATGTGATCCCTGATCCTTATGCTGATGCTAAATCACCATTAGGTGTGGCCATTTCACAAACTGATGTCCCAGTTCCTGCTGTTGGAATTGTAGGTACATCTGTAGTTATCAAAGCTTCGGGCTTTGATAAATATAAGGATCAATTGACCTTTATGTTTAACGGTGAAAAGGCTGAGGTAGTTAGTGTAACTGCCACAGAGATTACGGTTAAAGTTCCCGAAACCGGAAGTACGGGTGTAACGTCAATCGCTATTGGCGACCAGTTATTTATTGGTCCAATCTTTACCGTAAAGGGGCTGATTCAGATCGACCCTACTTTCAAAGCCATAGCAGGTACCAACGGTTATGTAAGTCAGGTGTACGAAATGCCTGATGGAAGGAACATTGTCGTTGGTAATTTTACAAATTTTGATAACAAAGGGGGGGTCGTTCCCATCAATCGGATCGCGAGAACATCATTAGATGGAGAATATGATCGTACTTTCCGTACGGGAAGAGGATCCAACGGTCCCCTAGCCAGTATTGTAGAAATTGGTAGCCGTTTTATTGTAGCAGGTGGCTTTTCCGGATTTAACCAACGTACCGAAAACATCAGCAACATTACCAGTTTGTTTACCAGCGGAGCAATTGACACTATAAAAATTCAAACAAAAAGAAAGCCAACGGTCACCGATACTGTTACACAAAAATGGTTTCCGAGGTTTAACGGTGGTACAAATGGTTTTATTGACCATGTATACGCCCACCAGGGAAAAATTTTAGCAACCGGCGATTTTAGGTTTTATGTAAAAAGAACTTACGATAAGTTTAATTACGATTTATCAAGAGATACTGTAATATTGGACAGTACAGAAATCCGGCAGATTTTACGCTTTAATTTAGATGGCAGTCTTGATAAAACATTCCGTTTTAACACTGCTACCAATAAAGGAAAAGAAAGTGCAAACGGACGTGCGTATACTTACATGCATACTGAGGCAGAGAAGCTGGAAAAACTGGTTGTGTTTGGTAATTTTACCACTTTCGATGGTCAGCAAGCTAACCGCATTGTGAGGTTAAATGTTGATGGTGGCATCGATCCTACTTTTACACCAGGTACAGGCGCCGATAATGCCATATATTCTTGTACTTACAATGTAACAACAAAAAAATATGTGATCACCGGAAGTTTTACCCGTTATAACGGTAAAGCAGCAGTAGGTGTTGCGGTTTTAAACGATAACGGAACTTTAGATGAATCATTTACATCTCTCGCCTTCGAAGGTGGACAAGCAAATTTTGCCAAGCAGCTTAGTAATGGGTTAATTGTAGTAAGCGGGTATTTTATTAAATACAATGGCATCACCAGAAATGGCTTTATGGTTTTAACCCCAACAGGAACATTGGCAAAAGGATACAATTCTACAGGTCCTTTTAATGGTAGCCTATCTGATGTGATCGAAACCAAATCGGCAGATGGTAAAAAAGCACTATTGCTAATCGGTGGCTTCAGTCGTTTTGATAATTTACCATTATACAACATTATTAGAGTAACTATCGAATAATAGATGAAGCTAACCAGGATATAAATTAAGATGAGTATGATGAAAAAATATAAATTATTGATTGGCTTAATCGCAGCAATAATTACCACGGCCATATTTTCTTGTAATAAAGAATTCGAAAGAACAATTGGAGATAAAAATGCCAGCGATACCACAACTGTTAAATATGGAAACCGTAAGGTGCTTTATTTGGTTGTTGACGGAGCAAGGGGGCAATCGGTTTTAGATGCAAATACGCCAAATATCGACGCGATTTTGCCGCACGCTATCTACTCGTGGGTAGGTTTAAGTGATCCTGATGCAACCGAAGATGCAACCAATTGGGCAGACATGTTAACCGGCGTTAAAAAAGATAAACATAAAGTTACAACTAATGCATTAACGAATAACAATCTGCAGAATTACCCAATCATCTTCAACAGGATTAAAGAGGCCAGTGCAAAATCGAAAATTGTTACCTATACCTCATCAACGGTTTTTAAATCGTTAAATGCAGGAGCCGATGCGAGTAGCCTGGTGGCAGATGATGATGCCGTTAAAGCTGGATTGATAGGCAATTTAACTAGTGATACTGCGGCGGTTGTTGTAGGCCATTTTACAGGGGTTAATGCGGCAGGTGCAGCATCTGGATATGATGTTTCTTTTCCTGCCTATAAAGCAGCTATCGAAAAATTCGATACTGCTGTAGGTGAAATCCTGGCTGCATTAAAAAAACGTCCTAATTATAACAATGAGCAATGGCTGGTTGTTATTGCATCGAGCGCAGGTGGGCAATATACATTACCCTCAAATGCCGATGACCAAACCATTTTTAGCCAGCCAAAAGTAAATTCATTTGTAATTTATTATGCGCCAACTTACAACAAACGAATTTTAACAAAGCCATTTACCGGTAACAGGTATTTAGGCAAAACAATCCGTTTTAAAGGGGAAGATGTAAGGGCACAGGTTGATGCTGCTGACGCAGATGTTTACAACATAGATGACACTACAAAAGTGACCATAGAACTTAAGGTTAAAAAGAACGAAGACAAATTTTTCTGGCCGAGTGTTTTAGGTAAACGTAATGAGTGGTCTAGCGGTCACCCAAGTGTAGGCTGGGTTATTTATTTAGAAGAAGACTATTGGTATTTTGAGTGGCGAGGTACTAAAGATGGAGATTACCATCAATGTAGGGGGGGGAGTTTTGCCAAGGGGAAATGGACAAATTTAACAGCAAAAATAGAGGTGCGTAATGGACAAAGGTTTGTTCGTACCTATACCAATGGTAGCTTTAATAATGAGTTCGATATTACAGGTTCTGGTTCGTTGGCAAATTCGAATCCTTTAAAATTGGGATTTTTAAATGGAAATGGACACGGAGTACCAGATGTATATGTAAGTGACATCCGCTTTTTTAAATTTTCTGTTCCAGATGGAATGATCGGCAACTATGCCTGTCAAACTTCAATTGATCAAAGTCATCCATACTTTAATTTTCTGGTAGGGTATTGGCCCGCAACGGATGGTAATGGTAATATCATGGCAGATATAAGTTCTCAGGCACATGATTTTAAATTCCAGGGAACCTATGCATGGGAGAGTTTTAACGATTTAATCTGCCCTCCGGCCCCAGAAACACTAGCCATATTTGTTCCTCAAACATCAGATATACCTGCACAGATTATAAACTGGTTAAAGATTGCCAATAAACAAACATGGGGGCTTGATGGCCGGGTTTGGTTAGATCAATAACAGATTTACTGATCATTTAAAATATTATAAAATGAAAAAAATTATATATATCGCATTGATAAGTTTAGCCATCATTGGTGTTTATTCTTGTCGCAAATCACAAATAGATGATTTAAAATTGCCAGATCCTAATACCAGAAGTGTAACAGGAGAAGGTATTGTTGCCGGAAATGTTTCCATAGATAACGAATACATTAAGGTTCCTTTTAAAATTTCTTTAACTGGCGTTGCCGAGGAGGCCTTTCAGGTAGGTTTAACTTTAAATAACGATACTGTTACGCAATTAATTAATGCAGGAACCATTACAAATGCAATTCTAATGCCATCTGCAGGGGTAGAGTATCCCAATGTGATCAACGTGGCTTATGGAACCGATAACAGTGAAGGTGTTGCTATTGTTCGCCGATCAATACTGGAGCGTAATTATGGTAAAAAAGTTGTTTTTGCGCTAAAGCTTTCAGCCCCCGGTAAAGGAAATAAAATTGCTGCAGGTAAGTCTAACATTATGGTTATTATTAATACTACCGATCTGTTAAAACCTACCGATCTACACTATTTAACTTTAAATGGCGGTGGTACCTATAATGTAGTGTACCAGGGTGATTACATTGTAGGCCCCGCTGGTGTAACAATTCCGCTTATTGTAAGTTTAGAAAACCAACCATCAACAGCTTTCAATATTAAGATCAAAGAAAATATAGATACCATTGCTACTTTAGTTGGCAGGGGAACTTTACCCGCAGATGCAATACACCTGGATGCTAAAGATTATAGCGTTGATACTTTGGTTAGGTTTGCTACAGGAGCTTCGCGTGCGGTCGTAAGACTTCAGATCCCATGGCCGGTTTTCGACGCCAACATTGTTGCAAATAAAAAATTTGCATTCGCTTTCAGCATTAGTGAGGCCAGCAATCATGTAATTCACCCAACTAAGAATAAATTAATAGTGATTGTAGATCCTAATGTAAATTTAGATAATAACTCTTATATCACCGGAAACGGTACTGGTTTAACAGCAAAATATTATACCAACACCCAATTAGATCCTGACGATGGACGTGCTCCATTTGTGACGAGGGTTGATGAAACCATAAACTTTAGTGGTGATGGATGGCCAGACAATGTAAAAAATGCTAGCGGAACTCAGTTAAGCAGGGATAACTTTGCTAGTAGATGGAAAGGCGAATTTTTAGCTCCGGTACGCGGCACATATACTTTCTACCAAACGCGTTGGGATGATGGCTCAAGACTATATGTTAATGGTGTTGCTTTGGTAAATGATTATACAACCCAATGGGATAAAGATACACGTAAGGGCACCATATTTTTAGAACGCGGAAAACGGTACACCATTGAAGCGCATCACCGCGAAAATGTAGGCGGGCAACAGGCTTATCTGGAAATTGAAGTGCCGAATATTTTATCAAAAAGAGTAATACCAAAATCTCAATTGTTTCCAACGCCTTAAATATTAATCAGATATGAAAAATAACGTAAAAAGATTATTCAGTATTCTATCTCTTTTAATACTTATTGTAATTACCACAGTAAAGTGTAAGAAAGATGCAGAAGTGGTTGTGCCGATGGTAGACGAACCTAAGCCAACAGCAGGTTTTTCATTTGTAAGGCCAGATACCGTAAAATTCTTAGAATACCAGTTTACGGGTAGCTCTACAAATTACAAAACTTTATTGTGGCAATTTGGAGATGACAGTACATCTGTCGAGGTCAATCCAAAACATACCTACCGTTTCCCTGGCAAATATAAAGTTACTTTAACAACCAGAAATGGGCAGGGCTATTCTGCTGCAAAAGAAGTGCTGCTTAGTGTGGTCGATCCGACTATAAATTATTCTATTTGTGGTGAAAATTACATGAAAACCATTGGTGGCATATTCTCAGTTAACCTGGAGGCCGGTGCCGGTGCTGATTCTGGCGAGGGTTCCAAAAAGCTGGTGGATCAGGATATCAATACCAAATTTTTGCAGGCTGGTTTCGATGGTACGCAAAGGTGTACTTTTGAGCTTAAAACACCACAGGTGGTGGGCGCATATACCCTTACCTCGGGTAATGATGCACCAGACCGCGATCCGAGATTCTGGATTTTGCAGGGCTCGTTAGATGGTATCCAGTATACCGACTTGCATACGGTAACGGTTTGTCCTTGGGAGAATAACGATAGCAGCAGAAAACAGACTAAACTTTTCCACTTCGATAACTACGTTGCTTATAAATTTTACCGCCTTTACATTAAATCGAACAGGGGAAGCCGTGTGTTTCAATTGGCCGAATGGACAATCAACAAAAAACAGCCTTAGTTTATATAGATTATGCACAATTTGAAAAATACATGGAGCTTAAAAACTTCATGTATTTTTTTGAGGATTAATTTTAAATGTCATTTGGACAATTAAAAGATTGGGTTCTCTTGCAAAATTTAAATTATATTTTATACATTAGTAAAACGTTTAACTAAGCGTTAATCTAACCAGAATATAAATCAGATTTCAATACACACACAAATTATGAACAAAACCAACACTTTAAAATTCTTAGGCATACTGGGCTGCATGTTTGTGGGCGGTTTGCTAAAGGCACAGGAGCGGAAAGCCCCGGCTTATCCCTTAATTACGCACAATACCTATTTCAGTATTTGGTCTAACACCGATAAATTAAACGAATCTGCTACGCAACATTGGACAGGAGCCGATCATTCGCTTTTAGGAATGATTAATGTTGATGGTGGTATTTATCGCTTTTTAGGTAAAGAAACTACTACTTACAAAACGGTTGTACCTGCTTCAGATGAAAAAGGTTACGATGTAAAATATTCAGAAACCGAACCTCAGGGCGATTGGAAAGCAGCAAACTACACCGCCAGCAGTTGGCAAACAGGTAATGCACCTATAGGAGATGACGCCAAAAATGTGAAAACATTGTGGAAATCGCACGATATCTGGGTAAGAAGAACCTTTAACGTAGCTAATCCCGCATCAATAAACGAACTGTTTTTAAAGATAAACCACGATGATAATATTGAGGTTTACCTAAACGGAAAGAAAATCTATACCAAAGAAGGCTGGACAAATAATTTCCAATATATTGCCTTAAGCAATAGTGATAAAAGTGCTTTAAAAGCCGGATCGAATGTAATTGCCATTCACCTCATTAATACTGCAGGTGGCCGCTTTCTCGATTTTGGTTTAGTAGAAAAGCTAAAAGACAATGCCGAAAAAGTGCAGCTGGCTAAACAAAAAAGTGTCGATATTAATGCCACACAAACCATTTATAACTTTACCTGCGGTAAGATCGATTTAAAATTAACTTTTACCTCGCCTTTGTTAATGAACGATTTAGGGTTATTTGCACGTCCGGTTTCTTATGTTTCCTATCAGGTAAAAGCAAATGATGGTAAAACGCACCAGGTAAAAGTATACCTCAGTGCATCATCAAACATTGCGGTTTATCGCCCTACGCAAGAAGTTACAGCAAGCAAATACAGCACCGCTAAATTATCGGTATTAAAAACGGGAACGGTTGAGCAGCCAATTCTTCAAAAAGCAAGTGATGATATGCGCATTGATTGGGGTTACTTTTACGTAGCTGCACCAAAAACCAGCAACGCCATCCAGTTTGTAACGGCCGAAAAAGATGCTGCCGATGCTTTTAGAAAAGGCAATTCGGCTTCAACCGCCAAACAAGGCAAAATGCTTGCATTGAATACCATTATCCCTTTTGGAGCGGTAGGTAAGGCTACGGTAGAAAAATATGTTGAACTGGGCTATGATGAAATTTATGCTGTTCAATACTTCAATAAAAATTTAAGGCCATGGTGGAATACCTCAGGTAAAGAAACCATCGAAGCACAACTAACCGCTGCGGCTGATGAGTACAAAAACGTGATCCAGAAGTGTGAAGCTTTTAACAAAACTTTGTATGCCGATGCCTTAAAATCAGGTGGTAAAGAATATGCCGATTTATGTGTTTTAGGTTATCGCCAGAGCATTGCCGCACATACTTTGGTAAAGAGCCCGCAAGGAGAAATTTTATGGTTATCTAAAGAAAACAACAGTGGTGGTTTTATCAACACCGTTGATGTAACTTACCCTTCAGCACCATTGTACCTGATTTATAATCCCGAACTGTTACAGGGCATGTTGAATGGTATTTTCTATTTCAGCGAAAGCGGAAAGTATCCTCACCCTTGGGCAGCGCACGATCTGGGAACTTATCCGTTAGCAAACGGGCAAACTTATGGCGAGCCAATGCCAGTTGAAGAATCGGGCAACATGATTATTTTAACTGCAGCAATTGCTAAAGCGCAGGGAAATGCCAATTACGCTAAAGCACATTGGAAAACCTTAACCACCTGGGTTGATTATTTAACCAAAGAGGGCTTAGATCCAAAAACGCAGTTATGTACCGATGATTTTGCTGGTCACCTGGCCCGTAATGCCAACTTATCGGTAAAAGCGATTGTTGGTATAGCCTGTTATGCCCAGATGGCTCAAACATTAGGTTATGATGATATAGCTAAAAAATATAGGACCATTGCCGAAAGTATGGTGCCAAAATGGATTGAAATGGCCGATGCTGGCGATCACTACGCCTTAACTTTTGATAATAAAAATACATGGAGCCAGAAGTACAACCTGGTTTGGGATAAAGTTTTAAAGTTAAATCTGTTTCCGCAAAAGATATACGAAACCGAAACCAAATATTACCTCACTAAACAAAATAGATACGGGATTCCGTTGGATAGCAGAAAGGCCTACACTAAAAACGACTGGATTTTGTGGACCGCTACTTTTGCACCAACACAAAGAGAATTCGAAGCTTTGGTACATCCTGTATACAGACATGCTATCGAAACCGAATCGAGAGTGCCTTTGAACGATTTTTACGATTCAAATACGGGTATCCGCGATAACTTTAAAGCCCGGAGTGTGGTGGGCGGTTTTTACATGAAAATGCTTGCCGATAAATTAGCTGGCAAATAAATTTTACCCTTAAAATAACAATTAAAAGCGCAGCAATTATTGCTGCGCTTTTTTTGTGTTTGATAAGAGTGCGATCGTCATGCTGTCCCGAATGTTCGGGATCAGCATCTTTCCCGCTATAAAGACCCTGAAATGAATTCGGGGTGACGGCACGAATGGAAAAATGCATAAACTTAATGTAGGGTTGGCCATAGCAATCTATTCCTTAGTCTGTGTTCTCACAAACCGAATAAACAGCTTATGTATGCAAGCAGAAAAAAGCTATTGAGTAGCAATTAGAATTAGGAAATGGTCGGCCTGTGGTTCTTGGAGGTTCTCAGTCCCGCCATTCGCTATAGCTCCGATAGAAAACCTGTGAAACAAGCAAGCACACCAAAATATAACATAAACCGGAGCTTAAATCGGAGGCTGCCGCTGCTGTCGGGTTTATGCACATGGTTTCTGCACCCAGCAACCCCGAAAATAAAATACCGTTCTGGCCCAATAGCCCCGGTTGAAGCGTTACCCTGCAGCAACGAGGAACGAGGCAGCGAAGCGTATAAGCATAAAACGGGAAGGCATTTGCTAATTTGCAGAGGCATTGCGCTTCAAATAATGGAAATCGGTGCTTTAATCACGAAATTCATGTATTAAGCATCAAAACTCAAACTCCAGCTGATTACTTTCTGGCTTTTCTATTTCAACATCATCATAAAACCGTGATAAGGTAATGCCTAAAAGCCTCACCTGTGTTGTGCCGATAGCGGCCTCTTCCAAAAGTTTAATCGCCTCTGCATAAATTACCTCTGCTTTGTTTATCGGTATAGCAAAAGACCGGCTGCGCGTAATCAGTTTAAAATCAGCGAATTTGATTTTTAGGGTTACCGTTTTTCCGCTTAGTTGATATTTTTCCAAACGTTTGGCCACGGTTTCACTGATCTGTTTCAGCAGATCGTGCATCACCGAATCTTCATTGGTATCTTCCGAAAAGGTATCTTCTGCACCAACTGATTTGGTTTCGCGATTCGACTGAACGGGGCGTTCATCAATACCACGAACAATTTTATAATAAAATCTTCCCGATTTCCCGAATTGGGCAACAAGCTGGGCTTCAGTCAATTTTTTTAAATCTGCACCTGTATTAATCTGCATGGCCTTCATTTTGGCGCCGGTAACTTTGCCTACCCCAAAAAATTTTTCAACCGGGAGTTTTTCCATAAAAGCCTCAATCTTCGATGGACCAATGAAAGTTAAACCATCTGGTTTATTCATATCTGAAGCTACTTTGGCCACAAATTTATTGATCGATACGCCTGCCGAAGCGGTTAAGTTTAACTCATTTTTAATCGCATCTTTAATGGATTGAGCAATATCAATAGCCGATCCGATTCCGAGCTTGTCTTCCGTTACATCAAGGTAAGCTTCATCCAACGAAAGGGGTTCTATAATATCAGTGTACCGACTAAAAATTTCCCTAAGCGCTTTCGAAACCGCGGTATAGGCATCAAAACGGGGGTACACAAAAATTGCTGTCGGGCAAAGCTGGTAAGCTTTACTGCTCGACATTGCAGAGCGGATTCCATATTGCCGCGCTTCGTAACTGGCTGTAGAAACTACGCCCCGGCTATCGGGCTTGCCACCAACTACTAAGGGCCTTCCCCGGTATTCTGGAAAATCGCGTTGCTCTACAGATGCATAAAAAGCATCCATATCGATATGAATTATTTTTCTTAAAACCGGTAGAGTTGAATCAGACATGCAATGATCTAAATTTCGTGATTTTTATCAGGATTATTGATCTAGATTTTTTTTCTTTACAAAATATGGAGAGAGCAATTCGTTTTTATAAAAATGCAAAGTACGAATGGTATGCCGATATACCAGAATGGGGCGGAGATATAGCCGATTTGCAAATGGTAGAAGGTGCCGATGAATTATTGAACTGGATAGCAATTACCAGGGATGAATGCAAATTACTGATGGCTGATACGCCTATTGAAAATGCCGAAATTTTAGATCTTGTTTATGTGCGCGAAGAGAATTTGGGCGGTGGTGGCGACTATCTGTTAGAAAAATTTAGAGGAGAATTTAAGAACCATAAACTTTGGCTTTGCCATGTAACGGAGTTTGTTTTTAAGCAATTGCCTAAACAGATTTATTTTAAGGAACTTGGTTAACAGAAAATTTAACCATTATGTTTCTATTATGTAGACCTTCCTAAGGTTCGTCATCCTGAACTTGTTTCAGGATCCATTTAACTGCAATTCTTTTAATATTGATTCACCATTATTAATTTTTGCCTAACAGGATCATCATGCAAAAGACCCTGAAATAAATTCAGGGTGACGTTTCTAGGTAGTATCAGGCTAATCCAGCAATACTTCTACTTTATTCAGTAATGAATCCATTTCGAATGGTTTTTCCATAAAATCATTGGCACCGGCATCCAGGGCAGATTGCCTGATGTCTCTACTGGCCGAGATCATTAAAATCGGGATTTCCTTAAACTGAGGGTCGTTTTTAAGCTGTTTGCATATATCCCTGCCATCGTGTCCACTCATCCAGATATCAAGCATAATCAGATCTGGCTTATTTTTTACTGCATCTATTACTGCTCCGCCATCATATGTAAATTCAACATCATAACCCATCACCTCTAAAATCATCGTCACAGCATCAACAATTCCTTCATCGTCATCGGCAATGAGTATTTTCTTATTTCCCATTTTGTAGTTTTATTTCATATCGTTTTGTTTTGCAACCGGTAAATGAGATGATGATTAAAAGCGTATAATTATTAAAGCGGTAAAGATGCTTTTTGTTTTAAAAAAAATGAATATTTATTTAAAGAATTTTGGCATTGGCTAATCAAAAAAAAATGAGCCTGAATTTCATAGCGGATTAACTGGCTATAAATTGAACACCAAATGCATAATTTTAAAGCTTATAAAATATTTCGGAGAATTATAGTTTATATTTACAGCGTTTATTCAAATTAATTGGGTTTAATAGCCAAAAATGGATAGTATTAATATTAAGAAGTTAGCAGAAGCTTTAAATTTATCTACTTCTACAATTTCGAGGGCTTTTAGGGATAATAGTGACATTAATGGGGCTACCAAAGCGCGTATACTAGCCAAAGCAAAAGAATTAAACTATCAGCCCAACCACTACGCCAGTAATTTAAGGGAGCAAAAAAGTAAAACCATTGCCGTTATTGTACCCGAATTGGCCAATAATTATTTCTCACAGGCCATTCACGGCATAGAACGTGTAGCCAGAGAAAATGGCTACCATATTCTGATTTACGTAACGGATGATGATTATAAAAAAGAAGTAACTTTTATCCGCCATTTGCACAACGGCAGGGCTGATGGCATTGTAATGTCGGTTTCGGGAGAAGCTGACGATCATAATTACCTCAATAAATTTGGCAGTAAAAGGCTGCCTTTGGTGTTTTTCGATCGGATTTACGAAGACATTGATACGCCAAGGGTAATTACTAATGATTATAACAGCAGTTTTCTGGCAACGGAACATTTAATAGAGCAGGGCTGCAGTAGAATTGCCTATCTGGTGGTTAATAAAAGTTTATCGATAGGTAAAACACGTATGCAAGGCTATCTTGATGCATTGGCCAAACATCAGATTCCTTTCGAAGAAAATCTGATAGTTGATTGCAGTAACAGTTACGAAGAAAATAGCATTATCATTAAAGAGGCTTTAACGCAATTGAAACCAGATGGTGTTTTTACCTCAGTAGAACGTTTGGCCTTTGCTACTTACTATGCTTGTTACGATCTCGATATCAACATCCCCAAAGATTTAAAGGTGATCAGTTTCTCCAGTTTGGAAATTGCTCCTTTGTTAAATCCTTCACTCACGACCATCACTCAACCTGCTACCGAAATAGGAGAGGAAGCGGCTAAATTATTGTTTACTATTTTAGACGGTCATGCCGATAAGAACCTGCCAAACGAGGTGGTTTTAGCGTCTAAAATTATCAAGCGGAATTCGACCGTAAACGGGTAAAAAAAGTCCTTAAAAACGGGATGATTTTCAGCTTAAAATTTTCAAAAAATTTCTTCACTTAGTGTAAAATACGCAGAATTCTGACTGATTTTCGGGAACGTTCCCGAAAGACGACTGAATTTTGACTTGATTTTTTCGGGAACGTTCCCGAAAAAGGCTTCAAAAAAGACTTAGTGTAATATTTACACTTTAAATTAAAATTTAACATTTTTAACTTGTTTATTATCAGGTTATTGAAAATTTAAAAACTATTTAATATAGATTTTCAATGTTGGCGAAAAGCTAATTTTTATACTGATTTTCTCGTTGATATTTTGGCCAGAAATATATTTTTTAAATAAATTTTGAAATATCATTAACAGCTGTAAATTAGGCCTATGTGTAAATCACTATAATATTTAACCAAATTTTTATACTTAAACGAGCTTCAAATATGAGAGTATTTTACCTGTTAAAACAGGGGCTTTTGGTGCTGTTAGTTTTTTCAGCATTAATGGTAAAAGCACAAACCGGATCGGTATCTGGTAAAGTGCTTGATGAAACCGGCCTGCCATTGCCTGGCGCTTCTGTAGTTGTAAAAGGAACTACAAGAAGTACATCAACCGATGCCAATGGTAATTATAAACTTGCAGGTTTATCGAATGGTTCGATAACGTTATCTGCAAGTTTTATCGGTTATCAAACCCTTGATAAAGCCGTAAGCATTTCGGCAAATGCTACTGTTAATTTTCAATTGGCACCCGATGCACAAAAACTGAATGAAGTTGTGGTAATCGGTTATGGTACCGCAGAAAAGAAAAACCTAACCGGATCCATTACCACTGTAAACTCGAAAGATTTTCAGAAAGGTACCATTACTACGCCTGAACAGTTAATTCAGGGTAAGGTGGCAGGTGTGAACATTATCTCTAATAGTGGTCAACCTGGAGTAGGTAGCCAGATCCGTATCCGTGGTGGGGCATCATTAAATGCCAGTAACGATCCTCTTATCGTAATTGACGGGGTTCCCTTCAGTGGTAACGCTATCGGTAATGCGCCAAGCCCATTATCATTGGTCAACCCGAACGATATTGAAACCTTTACTGTTTTAAAGGATGCAAATGCAACAGCCATTTATGGTTCGAGGGCATCGAACGGGGTAATTTTAATTACGACCAAAAAAGGTGCATCAGGAGCACCGGTGTTTAATTTTAGCACCAACAATTCAATCGCTACGGTTGCTAAAAAGGTGGATATCCTTTCTTCAGGCCAGATCCGCGATTTCGTAAATGCGAACCCAAATGCAAGTTATGACGATGGTAAAAAATTCACTTCGTTACTGGGCAGTTCAAATACCGATTGGCAGGATGAAATTTATCAGAACGCATTTTCTACTGATAACAGTTTAAGCATTGCAGGCTCTTTTAAAGGGGTTCCTTACCGTGTTTCTGCTGGTTATTTAGATCAGCAAGGCCTTTTGATTACCGATCATTTTTCTCGTGGAACCGGTGCAATCAGCATTTCGCCAAAATTATTCCAGGATCATTTAAAAATCGACCTAAACTTAAAAGGTGCATTAACTCAGTCGCATTTTGCTAATGCCGGTGCTGTTGGTGCTGCTATTCAGTTCGATCCAACACAATCGGTAAATGCAAACAACAGCTTTGGTAACTATTTCGAATGGTTAAGAAGCGATGGTACCGTAAATCCAAATGCACCGCGCAACCCGGTAGGTTTAATCAGGCTGAACGATAACAATGGTAATGCCGAAAGAAGTTTTGGTAACGCACGTTTCGATTACTCTTTCCACTTTTTACCAGAATTACACGCTAATTTAAATTTAGGTTACGATCTGTCTAAAGGTTATGGTGATGTTCGTATTCCGGTTTATGCTGCACAAAGCATCTCAACTTCAGGATCATATACCCATTCTCTGAATACTGAAACCAACAAACTTTCTGAGTTTTACTTAAACTACGCACACACTGTAGAAAGTATTAAAAGCCGTTTTGATGTAACTGCAGGTTACGGATATTACGATAACTCAAAAACCGGTTTCAACTTTACCTCTTACAAAGGTACTGGCGAAGCATTGGTAACACCTGTTTTCCCTTTCTCTACCGATCGCGATAAATTGCTTTCTTACTACGGAAGGTTCATTTATACTTTGGCCGATAAATATATTTTATCAGGAACATTAAGGGCTGATGCTTCTTCAAAATTTGCAGAGAAAAATCGTTGGGGCTATTTTCCTTCAGCTGCTTTTACCTGGAGAATTTCAAACGAGAATTTCTTGAAAAACAGCTCATCGGTTTCTGATTTAAAACTTCGTTTAAGTTACGGTCAAACAGGTAATAAAGATGGCATCGGCTATTACGATTACCTATCTAAATACTATGCCAATAGCAATACCGGCCAATACCAGATCGGTAATACTTTTTACAACTATTATACTCCTGCGGCTTACGATCCTGACCTGAAATGGGAAACTACTACCACCTATAATGCAGGTTTGGATTATGGTTTTATGAAAGGCCGTTTATACGGAAGCATTGATGTATATTACAAAAAGACTTCTGATCTTCTAAGCAAAATCAATATTCCGGTAGGTACAAACTTTAACAACGAGTTAACAACAAATGTGGGTAATATGGATGTTAAAGGCGTTGAGGGAAGCTTAAACTTCTCGGCAATCAAAACCGAAAACACCAGTTGGGATTTCGGTGTAAACATTGCATACAACAAAAGAAAAGTAACCAACCTAACCTTAAATCCTGATCCTGCTTCGAAAGTTGGTGCGGGCGATATTACAGGTGGAACCGGTGTTACCTTAAAATACAATGCCGTTAACCAAATCCCTGGATCTTTTTTTGTGTATAAACAAGTATATAACGCAGATGGAAAACCTTTAGAAGGTGTTTATGAAGATCTGAATAAAGATGGCGTGATCAATACCAGCGATCAGTATTTTTATAAATCACCTGATCCAAACATTACTTTGGGTTTCAATACTTCTTTTTCTTACAAGAAATGGAGCTTTACTACGTCGCTTAGGGCTAACTTTGGTAACTACATATATGATAACGTTTCGTCAAACTTTGGTGTCAGAGCGAATATCTTAAGTCCGGCAGGTGTAATCAACAATGCATCTACAGATTTTCTGGCAACCAATTTCCAGAACAACCAGTTCTTAAGCGATTATTATATTAAAAACGCTTCATTCCTGAAAATGGATAATGCAGGTATTTCTTACAACGCCGGTAAATTATCTAAAACCGGAACAGCCTCGTTAAGGATATCGGCAAACTGCCAAAATGTTTTTACCGTAACCAAGTAC
The DNA here is from genome assembly GCF_052045595.1 of Pedobacter sp. 22163. Lineage (NCBI taxonomy): Bacteria > Pseudomonadati > Bacteroidota > Sphingobacteriia > Sphingobacteriales > Sphingobacteriaceae > Pedobacter > Pedobacter sp. 22163. The sequence continues at coordinate 482,740 of NZ_JBQEPM010000004.1, forward strand.
AATGGTATAGATCCTGAGTTGAGCGGTGGTATTGATTATAACCTATATCCGCGCCCTCGCACGTATACTTTAGGTTTTAATGTTGGTTTTTAATAAGGAGACAAAAAATGAAAAACTCATTTAAAATAATATTGGCATCAGGTGTTTTATTGTTGTCATTAAATTCATGCAAAAAAGGAGATTTAAACGTATTGCCTACCAACGATGTTACTGCGGCAACCGTTTATGCTACTCCGGCAGGTTATAAACGAGGTTTGGTTAAATTATATGCAGCTTATGCATTAACCAGTTCTACGGGTTCGGACAATAGTGATATCGGTGGGTTGAATTCGGGTTTTGCAGATTTCCTGCGTTTATTCTGGACCTCACAAGAGTTGGTAACCGATGAGGCGATCTGTGCCTGGGGAGATACCGGTATTCCGGAATTAGATTACGGTACACCAAGTGTAGATAACCAGTTTTTAAGGGGATTATACTCAAGAAGTATTTTACAGATTACGGTTTGCAACGAATTTCTTCGCGAAAGTACAGCCGATAAATTGGCTTCACGCAACATTACAGGTGCCGACGCTGCAGATATTACCAGGTACCGTGCAGAAGCCCGTTTTTTACGTGCTTATCAATATTGGGTGCTTTTAGATGCCTTTGGTAATCCTCCTTTTGTTACCGAAAATGATGAAATTGGTAAAGTAGCCCCAAAACAGATCCAAAGGGCTGCCCTTTTTACTTATATCGAATCAGAGCTGAAAGCAATTGAGGGCGATTTAGCCAATGCACGCAGCAACGAATATGGCCGTGCAGATAAAGGTGCTGATTGGGCTTTATTGGCCAGGTTATATTTAAATGCGCAGGTTTATACCGGAACTGCAAAATATACAGAAGCCATTACTTACTCAAGCAAGGTGATTGCTGCTGGTTACAGCTTAAAATCCAATTACATGGATCTTTTTAAAGCCGATAACAATATTAACAATACCGAGAATATATTAACCATTAACTATGATGGTGTAACAGGTACCAATTATGGCGGTACCACATTCCTGATCAATGCAGGTATTAATGCTGATATGGGTACAGCATCATATGGCGTGCCAAACGGCGGTTGGGGCGGCAACAGGACCCGTCAGAATTTGCCTACATTATTTCCAGATGCAAACGGAACTTTAGATAAACGCGGTACTTTCTTCGGTGCAAAAAATACAGTTGATGAAATTGGCGTATTCACAGATGGATTGCGTGTTACAAAATTTAAAAACATCATTGGTACCAGTACCATACCTCCATCACTAAATGGAACATTCAGCTCTTTGGATTTTGCCATTTTTCGCTTGGCCGAACAGTATTTAATTTACGGAGAAGCAGTTGCACGTGGTGGTTCAGGTGGCGATGCCGCAAAAGCGCTCGAGTATGTTAATGCCTTACGTCAACGTGCTTATGGCAATGCCTCAGGTAATCTAACTCCAGCTGCATTAACTGTTGATTTTTATTTGGATGAGCGAGCCCGCGAATTATACTGGGAAGGTCACCGCCGTACAGATTTAGTGCGTTATGGTAAATTTACCGGTGGTACTTACTTATGGCCATTTAAAGGTGGGGTTAAAGCCGGAACGTCAATTCCTGCTTACCGCAATATTTATCCGATTCCGGCAGCAGATTTAATTGCCAATCCGAATCTGGTTCAAAACACAGGTTATTAATCTTAATATTTAATAAGATATGAAATCAATATTTTTCAAAACCTTGGCCTTTTGCTTTGTGGCACTATCGCTTTGGTCGTGTAAAAAAGACGAAACCCAAACGGTTTCAATTATTGGGGCAGCAGGAACGCTTACCGCTTCTACCACTACCTTGAGTTTGGTGCAGGCAAATGGTGCGCAGGCTGCATTAACATTAAGCTATCCACTGGCTACTTCATCTGGATATGTGGTGCCGGTAAACTCCACCTTACAGTTCGCTTTAAAGGGTACGAACTTCGCGGCTCCAAAAGAAGTAGTTGTTACTACAAAAAGCTATGCGCCAACCGTAACCGAGATCAACAACATGATTTTGGCTTTAGGTGGAAAAGTTGGCGTTGCCGCCCAGGTTGAAGTGAGGTTGAAATCGGGTGCAGCCGTAAACGATTTAACTTACTCAAACGTGATCACTTTAACCGCTACACCTTATTTAGCTTCAGCGTGGATTTATGTTCCAGGAGCTTATCAAGGATGGGATCCTACTACTGCAGACAGTTTAATCTCGTTATCAAGCAATGGTATTTATACCGGAATGATTGCTTACACCGCCGGAAACCTGGAGTTTAAAATCACACCTGCCAAAAAATGGGATGTTGCCTATGGCGATGCGGGTGCGGGTAAAATCAGCAGTAGCGCCGGCGATAACTTAAAATCGCCAGATGCCATAGTGAAACAGGTAACAGTTGATTTAAATGCCAAAACCATAGTTTTTTCAACACCGAACGAATGGTCGATTATTGGAGACGCAACTTTGGGTGGCTGGAACAATGATACCGACATGAAAGTGGTAAATGATGGAAAATCAAATAATTACTCCGTTAAAACAACCTTAACCGCTGGTGCATTGAAATTCAGGTTCAAACACGATTGGACAGTTAATCTCGGTGGTAGCCTAACTGCTTTGACCAATGGAGGCGATAACATTGCCATAACTGTTCCCGGAACTTATACTATTACTTTAGATGTAGCTGCTAAAAAAGCTACAATGGTTAAAAACTAATCCTTATTATCTGCCCTGCAGTTACATACTGCGGGGCTTTTTTAAAATCTTTAAAGTTTTAGCATGAACAGATCTCATACCCATCCAAATTATCCGTTTCCAATTTATAATCATACTAATACTTCCTTTTTTAAAAGGGTAACAACCATTTTTACCCTACTGGTTGTTTTTCTAACAAACAATCTACTTGCCCAAAAGCTGGAACGGGTAGAACCAATGTTCTGGTACGTGGGGATGCACAATCCTAAATTACAACTACTTGTTCATGGCGAAAACATTGCCAATACCACCGTGGCCTTAACTTATCCAGGGGTAAAACTCGTAAAGGTAAATAAAGTAGAAAATTCCAATTATCTATTTCTTGATTTAACAATTGCTCCATCAGCCAAAGCCGGCAAATTCCCGATTAACTTTGCTGTTAATGGGAAAAAAATATTTACTTACACTTACGAATTAAAGAACCGAGATAAAAGTGCGGGCAGGATTCAGGGCGTAACCCATAAAGATTTTATATACCTTTTAATGCCCGATCGTTTTTCGAATGGCGATAAAAGCAATGATGTGGTTCAGGGTTTAACCGAAACTGCATTAAACCGCGACAGCATGTACTACCGCCATGGCGGCGATATACAAGGTGTAATTAACCACCTCGATTACCTGAAAGATTTAGGCGTAACTACAGTTTGGATGACACCAGAGGTAGAAAACGATATGCCACAGGCTTCTTACCACGGCTACGCAGTAACCGATCATTATAAGATAGACCCGCGGTATGGTACAAATGCACTTTACAAAAAATATGTAGAAATTGCCCATGCCAAAGGATTAAAAGTGATTAAAGATATTGTGCATAACCACATTGGCACTCAACATTGGTTTTATAAAGATTTGCCAATGAAAAGCTGGTTAAACCAATGGCCAAAGTATACTCAAACGAGCTACCGCGATCAGACCGTTATGGATGTGCACGCCTCTGCGGCAGATCGTAAACAGATGTTAGATGGTTGGTTTGTACCTTCAATGCCCGATTTAAACCAGACCAATCCTTATGTGCAAAACTACCTGACCCAAAACCACATCTGGTGGATCGAGTACGCTGGTATTGATGGTTTACGTTTGGATACTTATGGATATAACGATCCGGTTTATATGGCCGATTGGGCTTTAAAAGTTCAGGCAGAATTCCCGCACTTATCTGTTTTTGGCGAAACACTGGTTACTGCTGTCGCTAACCAGGCCTTTTTTACTGGTGGCAATACGGTTAACCGCGGTTTTGATACCCATTTGCAAGGCATTACCGATGCTACTTTGAAAGATGCAATTTACGAAGGAATAAACGGCAAAAACGGTTGGGTAGACGGGATTAACCGTTTGTATGCCACATTGGCACACGATTTTCTTTATAAAAACCCAAATACCAACTGCATCTTTTTAGATAATCACGATATGAGCCGCTTTTATTCGATGGTTGGCGAAGATTTCGATAAATACAAAATGGGAATGAGCATCCTCTTAACCATGCGGGGCATTCCCGAGATGTATTACGGAACAGAAATTTTAATGAAAAACTTTTCCAATCCCGATGGACTGATCCGTTCCGATTTTCCTGGCGGCTGGGAAGGTGATAAAAAGGACAAATTTATAGCCTATGGCCGTACAGGCAAAGAAAATGAAGCTTTCAATTTTGTTAAAACATTGGCCAATTTCCGCAAAAACAGCGCAGCATTACAAACCGGTAAATTGATGCAGTTTATTCCGCAAGATGATATTTATGTTTATTTCCGCTACAATGAAGAACCAAAAGGGACAGTAATGGTTATTGTAAACAACACTGAAAAAGAAAAAACATTAAATACCGATCGCTTTGCCGAAAGAACGGCAGGAATTACAACTGCTAAAAATGTAATTACAAGTGAAAACATCAATTTTCAAAATATAAAAGTGCCAGCCAAGACCACTTTGGTGCTTGAGCTAAGATAGAAAAGGTAAAAGGTTGAGGGTTTAAGGCGGAAGGTAATTGCCAATTGCCAAAAAAATGCTACTCCTTGAAACCTGATACGTACTAAAAATTATAATAAAGATGCAAAATAATAGTCATATAGAACCTTCTACCTTCAACCTTACGCCTTCTACCTCAATAAAGGCTTGTCTTTTTGATCTCGATGGCGTACTTGTAGATACTGCAGTTTACCATTATAAAGCCTGGAAACGTTTGGCCAATACCATGGGTTTCGATTTTACAGAAGAGCAGAACGAACAGTTGAAAGGTGTTAGTCGCGTAGAAAGTTTAAATAAGATTCTCGTTTGGGGTGGAGTAGATAAAACCGATGCCGAAAAAGAAGAACTTGCCAGTTTAAAAAACAGCTGGTATGTAGATATGATTACTAAAATGACACCGGCCGAAGTTTTGCCCGGAACGGTTGATTTCTTAACGGCGATTCACAAAGCTGGTTATAAATTGGCATTGGGCTCGGCAAGTAAAAACTCGGGAATTATTTTAGAGAAGACAGACCTTGCTCATTTCTTTGATGAAATAGTTGATGGAAACATGGTAACCAAATCAAAACCCGATCCGGAAGTATTTTTAAAAGGAGCTGAACTTTTAGGTTTCGCAACTGATGAATGCGTGGTTTTTGAAGATGCCGTTGCTGGGGTAGAGGCCGCAAAAAGAGGCGGAATGAAAGCCATCGGTATCGGTGAAAAAAGCGTGCTTAGCCAGGCAGATGTGGTAGTAAGCGGATTAGACAAATTAACAGTTAAAGATTTAGAGAATTTATAGGTTTAAGGTGTAGGGTTTAAGGTTGAGGACATTGTCTCAAATCTAAAATCTCGCTACTCAATACTCGATTATGAAAAATTACATTAAAGCAGATGAGTGGAATATTATCGAAGAAGGCTTTGATCCACATTTAAATAAAATTTCGGAAAGTATTTTCAGCTTAGGCAACGGCCGTATGGGCCAGCGTGCCAATTTTGAAGAAACTTATACCGGAGATACTTTACCTGGGAATTATGTTGCAGGTGTTTATTATCCAGATAAAACCCGTGTGGGATGGTGGAAAAACGGATATCCGGAATATTTTGCAAAAGTATTGAACGCGGCTAACTGGGTAGGTATCGAAGTAAAAATAGATGAGGAAATCCTTGATTTGGCAACAGCTGAGGTAAGCGATTTTAAACGTGTGTTGAACATGCATGCCGGATACCTGGAGCGTACTTTCACGGCAAAATTAAGAAGTGGTAAAACCTTAAAAGTTAAATCGACCCGCTTTTGCAGCATTGCCGATGATGAAGTTGGAGCCATCCGTTATAGCATTACGCCATTAAATTTCGACAGCAGATTAACGTTAATGCCTTTTATTGATGGCGACGTTAAAAATCAGGACAGCAACTATGATGAAAAATTCTGGGATAAGGTAGCGGACGAAATTTCTGGAACAGAAGCTTACATTAAATTAAGAACTAAGAAAACAGCATTTGAAGTTTGTACAGGCAGTAATATCGAACTGTATAAAAATGCAGAGAAATTAGACATCAACCCTGAGGCTTTCCGTAAAGAGAAATTTGTGGGACAAACTTTTTCTCTTGATGTTAAAGCGAATGAAGAGATCACTTTGGTTAAAATCGCGGCGAATTTATCTTCAGAAAATTACCCAAAAGAATCACTTTTAAAAGAAACAAAATCGGTAATTGCCAAAGCATCTGCTAAAGGATTCGATACCTTGTTAAAAGAACAAACCGAAGCCTGGGCAAATAAGTGGGAAGAAAGCGACATCATCATCGAAGGTGATGTTTCGGCTCAACAGGCTATCCGTTTCAATATTTTTCAGCTTTTTCAAACCTATACTGGTAAAGATGACCGATTGAACATTGGTCCGAAAGGTTTTACTGGTGAAAAATATGGAGGCTCAACCTATTGGGATACAGAGGCTTATTGTGTGCCTTTTTATCTGGCAACTGCTCCACAGGAAGTGAGCAAAAACCTGTTGGTGTATCGCCATAAACAATTGGGTAAAGCGATTGAAAATGCAGCAAAATTAGGTTTTAAAGACGGTGCAGCATTGTATCCTATGGTAACGATGAACGGTGAGGAATGCCACAACGAATGGGAAATTACCTTCGAAGAAATTCACCGTAATGGTGCTATAGCTTTCGCCATTTTCAATTATATCCGTTACACTGGTGATGAAAGCTATCTGTCTGATTTTGGTTTAGAAGTACTGATCGGGATTGCCCGTTTCTGGAAACAACGTGTTAACTGGAGCAACGATAAACAGCAATATGTAATGCTTGGCGTAACCGGACCAAACGAATATGAGAACAATATAAACAACAACTGGTACACCAATATTTTGGCTGCCTGGTGTATGAAATATGCAACCGAAGCTGCCGGAATAGTAAAACAACAACAACCAGAAAAATATAACAGCTTATTAAAAAGCTTAAATTTCGATCAAAAGGAATTTACCGATTGGGCTGATATCATCGAGAAAATGTATTATCCACAAGATGAAAAACTGGGTATTTTCTTACAACAGGATGGATATTTAGATAAAGAACAAACTTTGGTGAAAGATCTTCCTGCCAGCGAACGCCCAATTAATCAAAAGTGGAGCTGGGACAGGATTTTGCGCTCGTGTTTCATTAAACAGGCCGATGTTTTACAGGGATTATATTTCTTTGAAGAGGATTACGATCTGGATACATTGAAACGGAACTTCGATTTTTACGAACCTCGTACCGTACACGAAAGCTCATTGTCGCCATGCGTACATAGTATTTTAGCGGCGAAATTAAATGATGAGGCACGTGCATACGAATTCTACTTGCGTACCGCCCGTTTAGATCTGGATGATTATAACAACGATACCGAAGATGGTCTGCACATCACTTCGATGGCAGGCACCTGGATGAGTGTGGTAGAAGGTTTTGCGGGCATGCGTGTGCGTGATGGGAAATTGCAGTTTAATCCTTTCTTGCCGGGCAAATGGAAATCTTTTTCGTTTACCATCGGCTTTAGAGGAACTACCTTAAAAATCAATATCACCGAGAACGGCATCAACATTAAAAACAATGCAGCCATTGATTTAGAAATCGGTATCAGAAACCAGTTTTATAAATTGGCCGGAAATACCGAAATTGAAGTAAATAACGCAGCGTTGGTATGAGAAAGGAAGAGGGTTTAAAGGTTGAAGGAAGAAGCGAAAACCCACAGCCTTCAATTCATAAGAGAAATTTTATCGCCCTGGTCTTGTCCCCCTTTGGAGGGGGCAGGGGGAGGATGTTGACGCTTTTTTCTATCTTTATAATACCCGCTACACTATCCTTTGCACAAAAACAGCGTACAAAAATGAACGATAAACAGATCGTTATTTATCAGTTATTGCCCCGCTTATTTGGGAATAAAAACAGCACAAATATTCCTTACGGTACCATTGAACAAAATGGTTCTGGCAAGTTTAATGATATTGCCGATAAAGCTTTAGATGGTATAAAAGAACTCAGCGTAAATTATGTTTGGTATACCGGTGTACTTGCCCATGCGAGTTTAACCGATTATTCTACCTATGGAATTAAGCCTGATGATGCCGATGTGGTAAAGGGTAGAGCGGGCTCGCCTTATGCCATCCGCGATTATTACGATGTAGATCCCGATCTGGCTGTTGATGTTAAAAACAGGATGAAGGAGTTTGAAGCGCTGGTGAAAAGAACACATGCAAAAAACTTAAAAGTGCTGATCGATTTTGTGCCCAACCACGTTGCCAGAAGTTACCACTCTTATACAAAACCAAAAAATGTAATCGATTTTGGTGCCCAGGATGATGTAACCAAAGCATTTAGCGCCAGAAATGATTTTTATTATAACCCTGGACAGCCATTTGCAGTACCAACAAGTGGAGCAAAGCAAACACCTATTTCTATTTTACAGGATGGTAAGTTTAATGAAAATCCGGCAAAAGCTACCGGTAACAATGTATTTTCTGCACAGCCTAAATACGACGACTGGTACGAAACCATTAAGCTGAATTACGGCGTAGATTATCAGAATGGCGAAAAGCAGTATTTCGATCCCATTCCACCCGTTTGGCTAAAAATGCGTGATATTTTAACTTATTGGACCAATAAGGGGGTAGATGGTTTCAGATGTGATATGGCCGAAATGGTGCCTATTGCTTTCTGGAGCTGGGTAATTCCACAGGTTAAAAAAGTGAATCCTGATTTGATTTTTATCGGAGAAGCCTACAACCCAAAAGTTTACAAACAATATTTAGACGAAGGTAAATTCGACTACCTGTATGATAAAGTGGGTTTGTACGATGGACTTAAAAAACTGATCAGAAATGAACCAACTGCAGATGTGGCTGCGATTAAACAGGTATGGCAGGTAGAGAGTGCTGGTTTTGGCAAACACATGTTGCGCTTTTTAGAAAACCACGATGAGGAACGCATTGCATCAGCAGGATTTGCAGGGAAAGCCAAACTCGCTTTACCTGCAATGGTTGTTTCGGCAACATTGGGCTCGGGGCCGGTGATGCTTTATTTCGGTCAGGAAGTTGGCGAGCCGGGAAAAGGACAAGAGGGTTTTGGTGGAGATGATAACCGGACCACTATTTTCGATTATTGGGGTGTTCCAAGCCACCAGAAATGGATAAATAATGGCGCTTTTGATAGTAAACAATTAAGTGAAAACGAGCAGAAATTACGCGCTTACTACCAACAGTTATTAAAAGTTACTTCAACCAGCGATGCGGTAATAAATGGTGAGATTTATGAGGTGCCCGTTACAGGAAATATGAATAACCGGATGTATGCTTTTATCCGTTACTCAGGCAAACAGCGTTTATTGGTAGTGGCCAATTTCGATCGGACACAAACCTTAACCGCCAATATCGAAATCCCTGATCAGATTTTAAAAGTTAAACATTCATCTCCGGTTACAGATCTGTTAACAGACAGAAAATTAAATATCCCGGCAGGAACAAGTATACCCGTAACCGTTACGCCCGTTAGCGCGCAGGTGATAGCGTTTTAACCGCTAGTGGTGCGTCAAGCGGCGTGCGGTCGGCATTTGAACATTAAGTATAATCAAAATATAACGCCATGCGCCCTGCGCTTAGCGCTTAAACCAAATACAATGAGCTTAAAAACAGTATTCGAGAACCCGAAATTAACACTCGTACAGATCATCAACATGAGCGTTGGTTTTTTTGGTATCCAGTTCGGTTGGGATTTACAACGTGCAAACATGGGTCGTATTTACGAAAACCTGGGTGCGAATCCCGATCAGGTTCCGTTATTGTTTTTGGCCGCGCCCTTAACCGGTTTATTGGTACAACCAATTATTGGTTACCTGAGCGACCGTACCTGGCACCCAAAATGGGGTAGAAGAAGACCTTATTTTATGATCGGGGCCATTGTAAGCAGTATTGCGTTAATTTTTATGCCACATAGCAGTGTATTGTGGATGGCCGCTGGTTTACTTTGGATTCTGGATGTTTTTGGGAATATTGCAATGGAACCTTTCCGTGCTTTTGTTACCGATAAATTACCCGATAGCCAGGTTAACCGCGGGTTTATTATGCAGAGCATGATGATCGGTTTGGGAGGTAGTGTAGCATCAGCATTGCCGTGGCTTATGAACAACGTATTCCACTTAACCAATACCGCAGAACAGGGGAGTATTCCTGAAAACGTGAAATTCTCTTTTTATATCGGCGCTTTTTTCTTCTTTGCCGCGGTATTGTGGACGGTTTTTACCACTAAAGAATACCCACCTCAGGATGTAGATTTTAAAGAAAAAGTAAAAGAAAGCAATAAAGGTTTTGGCGGTGGTGCAAGGGAAATTTTTCATGCCTTAAGGAATATGCCTAAAAGAATGCAAATTGTTTCTTTGGTCCAGTTTTTTACCTGGCCAGGTTTGTTTCTAATGTGGTTTTATTATACCACAGCCGTTGCCGTGAATGTTTTTGGCGGAAAAGATGCTGCCGATCCGGTTTATGCGCATGGTGCAGATTTTGGAAGTTTAACACTCGCGTACTACAGCGTTATTACTTTTCTTTTCGCACTGGTGCTTCCAAAAATTGCCGATGCGCTGGGCCGTAAAACTACACATGCCCTTTGTTTAATCTGTGGAGCCATTGGTTTAATCAGCGTAGCCTGGGTGCACGATAAAAATATGCTGTATTTATGCATGACTGGTGTGGGGATTGCCTGGGCAAGTATTCTCTCAATGCCTTATGCCATGTTGAGCGGATCTTTACCCAAAGATAAAATCGGGATTTACATGGGTATTTTCAACTTTTTTATTGTTTTACCAGAAATTATTGCCTCCCTAGGCTTCGGTTGGCTAATGCGGAATGTGTTAAATAACGATAGACTTTTAGCTGTTCAATTGGGTGGAGGGTTAATGATTCTCGCTGCTATAATCTGTTATGTGTTTATCCGCGAACCAAAGAAAACCGATGAAGTCTTGGCTTCTAAACTTGGGTTAGAAGAAAATAGATCGGTGTAATAAATACATGGTTTATTCCGTGGTCTGTGCCCCCACAGACCACTAATATTCTCGGTGGAAAACTCAGTGTTCTCTGTGGTAAAATCAATAATAATCTAACCAAATGAAAAAAAATATTTACCGCCTCGGTTCGTGTCTGCACGAAACGAAAAAAGCAAAAAACATCCTCTATCTGTTTCTATTGATAACAGCGTTTAATAGTGCATGTAAAAAAGCATCAACAGATGGTGTTATAGAGCCAATGCCAACAAATCAAACAGCAGCTTTACCAGCAGCAGCCAAAGATGGCGCGGTATTTATTAACAACGGAACATCGGCTATTGTAACGCTTTATGCACCAGGTAAAAAATCAGTCTCGCTAATTGGCGAATTTAACGATTGGTCTACTGCCACGCTAGCGATGAAAAATACACCAGATGGAAATTATTGGTGGATTCAGGTAGATAATTTAAACCCCAATACAGAATATGCCTATCAGTTTTATGTAGATGGAAACTTAAAAGTTGCCGATCCTTATTGCGAGAAAATACTCGATCCTGATAATGATAAATACATTACTACAGCAACGTATCCAAATTTAAAAGCCTATCCAACTGGTAAAACAACAGGGATTGTGAGTGTAATGCAAGCGAATCAACCAACTTACTCCTGGAAAAATACCAGTTTTTCCCGTCCGACAAAAGATAACCTAGTAATTTACGAATTGCTGGTCCGCGATTTTACAACCGATCATAATTATGCCTCAACACTGGCCAAACTCGATTATCTGATCGGCTTGGGTATAAACGCAATTGAGTTAATGCCGGTAAACGAATTCGAAGGTAATTTAAGCTGGGGTTATAATCCATCATTTTATTTTGCACCTGATAAATATTACGGTACCAAAACGGCGTTACAGAATTTTATTGATGAATGTCACGGAAAGGGGATTGCCGTAATTATGGATATGGTGCTAAATCATTCCTTCGGTCAGTCGCCTATGGTACAATTGTATTTCGATGGCACAAAACCAACAACAAATAGCCCATGGTTTAATGTTGATGCGAAGCATCCATTCAATGTAGGTTACGATTTTAATCACGAAAGCCAGGCCACCAAGAAATTTTCGAAAGATGTGATGAAATTTTGGATGCAGCAATATAAAATTGATGGTTTCCGTTTCGATCTGTCGAAAGGATTTACACAGAAATCAACAACTGGTGATGACCAGTTTAGATTGTACGATGCCGGGCGGATTGCAATTTGGAAAGACTATAATGGTTTTATCAAAAGTTTAGATCCTAATTTTTATGTGATTTTGGAGCACTTTGCCGAAGAAGCAGAAGAAAAAGTTTTAGCCGACGATGGAATGATGCTTTGGAACAACATGAATTACAACATGAACGAAGCAAGCATGGGTTGGTTAGATAATTCTAATTTTCAGTGGGGGTTTTATGCCAATCATGGTTTTACCAAATCAGAGAATTTGGTTGGATATGGCGAAAGTCATGATGAGGAAAGGTTGAATTTTAAAAACATCAGTTATGGCAATGGATCAGGTAATTATATGATTAAGGGGAATCTGGCTACATCATTAAAAAGAGAAGAGTTAGCAGCTGCATTTTTGTTTAGTATCCCCGGACCAAAAATGATTTGGCAGTTTGGAGAACTGGGTTATGATATCAGTATCGATTTTAATGGAAGAACAGGCGAAAAACCAATTAGATGGGATTATTATGCCGATCCGAGCCGTAAAGCACTATATGATGCTTACGCTAAATTTATCAGATTGAAAAAGAACAATGCCATTTTTAATTCAACAAACTCAACTTATAGCCTGACAGGAGGAATTAAATACATTAAGTTAAACGAGGGTGCAAATACGGTTGTAGTGGTCGGGAATTTTGATGTAGTGAACCAGACGGCCACTATTGATTTTGGTTCATCTGGAACCTGGGTCGATGCAGTTGGAAGCAGCATTAACCTTACATCAAATAGCTATAACAGAAATTTGGCACCCGGAGAATATCACATTTTTAGTAAAGTAGCTTTAAAGTAAAATCTGTACGTAATAATCTTGTTGTTTTTAGTTAATATTGCGATAACAACTAACAGGTTAATGAACAGTAAACTAGCGCATCACTTATTATGGGAACGGTTACGGGTTGGCGATAAAGATGCGTTTTTTGACCTCTATTCAGCACTTTATTACCCGCTCGTAAATTTCGGGATCAGAGTTTGTGCCGATGCCGATACCGCTAGTGAAGCTACCGACCTTGTTTTTACCACCATTTGGGAGAAACACGAAAGCTTAACCCGTGTTGATAATGTTGAAGCCTATCTGCGTACTTTCCTTAAACGCAAACTGCTCAGGATATTAGAAAGAAAACGTAAAATTAACGATGCGCTTTTTAATGCAGGGGCCGATGGCGATTGGATGGAAATGAGTTATGAAGAGTTTATTGTAAAGGTGCAAAGCGACGAACTGGTGCAGCATCAGCTTAAAAATGCATTAGAAAAACTGACCTTCCGCCAAAAACAGCTCATCCATCTGAAGTTTTTTGATGGATTAAGTTACGAGCAGATTGCCGAGCAAAGCAACCAGACTATTAAAACAGCCTATAACACCATTTACGACGCGCTAAAGATCCTTAGAAAAGAATTTAATGCGTAAATCTTGATCAATAACCTGACTTAAAACTCCGAAGTTTCCCAGGCGCTCAATCCCTTTATAAACCTCTCATTTGGACAAAGAATCTGCGTTAACGATAGGAGCGGCATCCTTTTAGTGTCATCCTGAGCCGGTCGAAGGGAAGCCAAAAGATCAGCGGATAACTTGTTAAAACGCCCAAAAAATTAATACTTAAACTTCTGAAGTCTTGCTATCCTCACAGTCTGCCTGTTTGAGATAGTGGATTTATATTTTGAAAACAAACATTCCTGTCTCCGTGGGTGCTGTAGCCCCGTTATGCACTTCAATCTTTTTATTGCAAATAAACGTTACAGTTAAATATTGTCGTTAAGCAATAAAAAGGATTTCCGTTGCTACCGGGTTTAGATAATGAAATATGTGGTTCTTGGCGGTTTAACGGTCTTGCTCCCTGCAACCCTCAATATTAATACAGCCAGGGCCACCTAAACCTGACAGCAGCGGGCACCAAACGCAGAGAGGTAAAGCGGATGGCAGGGCCAACATTTACCAAAGAGCTTCAACAATTGCTTTCCTGGAAAAAAGAGATTATTTAAACAATAAAATATTTACAAGACCCTTTATAAACTTTAAAAATAGCATTCCTGCAAATTAAATTTCTTCTTCCTGCCTACATTCAGAGCACATATTCCGCTATGTTAAAAAAAAGTTAAAATTTCCTTAGGAAAAAGTAAAGCTTTTGGGCACTGATATATAAAAGGCAAATAAGAATGGTTGATAGAAGTAAATTCAATGCAGAAGATTTTCTTGTCGATAGTACTTTTCAGCAGTATTGTGCTGGAACCGATAAGCTTTGCATTGGATATTGGGAGAAGTACATTAATGCCCACCCTGAGCAGGCTGCAGTAATTGCAGAAGCAAAAAAACTTTATGTGATATTGAGCGGGAATAAACGCCCATTAAATAAACAGACAGAAAGTTTGAAGGAAACTATGTTTCCAGCAGAAAAAGTAGTTAAGCTGAACCGTTATTTATGGCTTAAAATAGCTGCCGCATTAGTTTTAGTGCTTGGCGCAGTATTGGTTTATACCACCTACTTTAAGTACAACAATACGAAAAATGCGGTAGCGGAGGTTTATACTTTTACCACAAAAAGTGGCGAGCGTAAAAAAATTAAACTTCAGGATGGAACATCGGTGTTATTAAACGCAAAAAGTTCTTTATCTGTAACCAAAGGTTTTAACGATCAATTCAGGGAGGTTAGCCTAACGGGCGAGGCTTTTTTTGATGTGGCTCACGATAAAAATAAACCTTTTAAAGTGCACACAGCCGATTTTAACATCAATGTACTGGGTACTGCTTTTAATGTGAAGGCATATCCTGATGAAACAACTTCAGAAGCAACTTTAATCCGTGGCTTAATTACCATGGAAGCCGTAAATGGAAATGGCGGAACCATTACTTTAAAACCAAGTCAGAAAGTTACTTTTTACAAGAGCGTTGCGCCGCAGCAAAAAAGCAAATTGCTTAAACCTACTGCTTTACAGCCCGAAATTACCATTAACCATTACACCAAGATTAAAGACAGCACCATTGTAGAAACTGCCTGGACGCAGAACCGGATCGAAATTTACGATCAGGATTTTGATGAGATTAGGAATGTTTTGGAAAAATGGTACAACGTAGAAATCAGATTTACAGATCCTTCAATAGAAAAATACCGCTTTACGGCCACCATAACAAACGAAAGCATCGAACAGGTTTTACAAGCTTTAAAAGACACTGAAAATAATTTTAAATATGAGATAAAAGGAAAACAGGTAACCATCTCGAAATAGAAAGAAAAAAGGACGGTGTTGGAGCACCGCCCTTGTAATTTCTCTTTTGATTAATTAATGGCAGTTTATGCGCAAACAGATTGCTGCCAAGAACTTTATGCAACCAAAAAAACAAAAATATGATTTATTATTACTTACTGCAAGGGCGCCCAAAATATAAAGCGCTTCTAAAATTCATTATGCTAATGAAACTAGCCTGTATTATGGTTTTCATTACCTGTCTTAATGTTTCGGCATCGGTTTTTTCTCAGGAAAAAATTTCTTTGGATGTTAAGAAAACAAAATTGGCCAGGGTATTACAGATTATTGAGCAGCAAAGCAGTTACCATTTTGTTTACAGCTCTTCTTACGTTCCGGTAAACAAGGATGTAAGCATTACTGTAACCAATACTTTGGTTACTGATGTATTGGCAGCCATTTTAAACAGAACCAACCTGAAATATTCTGTTTCGGATGGTGGCTTAATCGTAATTAGCAAAAATAAAGAAGTCCCGATTTCGGGAACCGTTAAAGATGCCCTTGGAGGGGCTTTGCCTGGCGCAAGTGTTAGGGTTAAAGGAACAGGCATTGGTACCTCTACCGATGTGAACGGTAAATTTGCATTAAATGCGCCTGAAAATGCTATTCTGGTCATTTCTTATGCCGGTTTTCAAACCAAAGAGATTGCTATCGGTATGCAGACCAATATTGATATCGTATTATCAGAAGATACCAAACAGCTTACCGATGTGGTGGTTACGGCTTTGGGTATCAAAAAAGAAAGAAGGGCCTTAGGTTACTCGGTTACACAGGTTAGTGGTGAAACGTTAACCCAGGCAAGGGAAAATAATATTACCAACTCTTTAGTTGGTAAAGTAGCAGGTTTAGATATTGCCGGTACTTCGGGTGGTGCTGGGGCTGCCACTAACGTTACCATCCGTGGTGTTTCAAGCTTAGGTCCATCAAGTCAGCCTTTGTATGTTGTAAATGGTATTCCAATGGAAAGTGCACCGGTTGGTTTTGGAAGCACAATTGGTATTGGTAACAATGGAGGTCAATACGATAACGCACCAGATTTGGGCGATGCGATCAGCAACTTAAATCCTGACGATATTGAAAGCATTTCTGTTTTGAAAGGTGCTGCAGCTTCAGCACTGTATGGTAACAGAGCTAAAGCAGGCGTAATCCTGATCACCACAAAAAGTGGCAAAGGGAACAATATTGAGTTTAGCAGTAATTATGTTGCCGAGCAGGTGATGGATAGAACAAACTGGCAATATATATACGGACAAGGTGTAAACGGCCAGAAACCAGCTACGCAATTGGCTGCTGCTTCTACCGGAAGTTCAAGTTGGGGTGCCAGATTAGATGGTTCTAATGTAGTTCAGTTTGATGGTGTGAGCAGGCCTTATTCTGCCCAAGAGGATAACATTGAAGATTTTTATAGGACGGGAGGGACGTTTACCAATACCCTGGCATTAAACAAATCGTTTACTGGTGGCGTAATGCGTTTATCGGCAAGTGATTTAACCAATAGATCGGTTGTACCCAACTCTGGTTTAAACAGACAGAATTTTACTCTTGCCGGTACTTTCGATCCAATAAAGAACCTGGTGATTGATGCACGTTTTAACTATATCTTAGAACAGGCCAAAAATAGACCAATGGTTTCTGATGGTGCAGGTAATGCGAATTATAATGCAGCATTTTTACCAACCAGTGTAAATATTGAAACGCTAAAGCCTGGCAAAAAATCTGATGAAACTGAGCTTTCGTACAATACAGGTAATACCTATGCTACTAACCCTTGGTTTGCTGCCTATGATTTTATTCACAATACCAAAAGAGAACGTTTATTAAGCTCTATTAGTGCAAAATATACCTTTGATAACGGATTGTTTTTACAGGCACGTGCAGGTAGAGATTCCTATAACGATAATTACGTTGCAGTTACCCCGTCAGGTACCGCTTATGATGCCGATGGAGGTTACACCGAACAGATCAGTAAATTCTCCGATATCAATGTGGATGCGTTGATTGGTAAATCTTTTAAAATAGACGATTTTTCAATTACCCCTAATTTTGGAGCAAGTTATCGCCGTACCAAAGGTGCTGGAACCACAAATACAGGCGGATCTTTCCAGATTTTTGGTGTTTATAATTTATCCAATACCGGAGGGAAAGCAGTTGCCGTTTACCAGACTGATCAGGAAACCCAATCTGTTTACGGAACGTTAGAAGTAACCTATAAAGATATTTTATATTTAACAGGAAGTGCACGTAACGATTGGTTTTCTACCCTAGCCACTCCCGGCAGAGATAATAAATTAAATACAATTTATCCATCCATCAGCGGTTCATTTGTTTTCACAGAATTATGGAAACCATCTTTCTTGAGTTTTGGTAAATTAAGAGCAGGTTTTGCCAATGTTGGCCAGGCAACTACCCCTTTCCAAACACAGCTTTATTATAATCTGCGCAGTGAAACCATTAATGGTAGTTCGCTTGGTAACATAGTAAATGCTGCAATTCCGAATGCTACTTTAAAGGCATCCAGCGCAAGTGAACTTGAAGTTGGTACAGAAATGAGGTTCTTTGGCGATCGCCTAAGTGTTGATTTTACCTGGTACAACAAAAAATCTAAAGATGAGATTCTCGCTGTTCCTACTTCGACCACAACCGGTTATAACGGGGCGTTTTTAAATATTGGCAAGTTGCAAAACCGCGGTGTTGAAGCTTTAGTATCGGGCGTTGTTTTAAAGAATAAAGATTTCAGCTGGACATCAACTTTAAATGGATCGTATAATGATAATAAAGTATTAACGCTTGCACCTGGTACGGCTTCACAACCTTTGGCAACATCTAGAAGTAATGTGGGCTTTTTACAAAATCTGGAAGGATTGGCTATTGCTCAGGTAATGGCTTACGATTATAAATACGATGCTAACGGTAATATTATAAAAGATACCAATGGTATTCCTGAAAGAGGAGAGTTGAAACCTTATGGTTCTGCCTACAATAAGTGGACTGCTGGTTGGAACAACGAGTTTAACTACAAAGGTGTTAACTTTTCATTCCTGATTGATGGCAAATGGGGCGGTAAAATTTTCTCTGCTACTGATTATTATGGTTATGTGTTTGGTTTGCACCAGGCTACTTTAGAAAACCGTGATGCTTTAGGTATAAATGCGGCAAATTATTACAGCACTTTTGCCAATAATGTATCAAAACAGTTTGTGCAGGATGCAAGTTTTATCAAATTCAGACAGGTCATTCTAGGCTACAATTTTCCTGGAAAAATGTTCAATAATAAGATTAAAGGTTTAAATGTGAGTTTTGTTGGCCGTAATTTATTCATCCTGATGAAGAAAACCGACAACATCGATCCCGAGTCGAGCTATAATGCAACCATTCCAGGTATGGAGCTGGGCGGAGTGCCGCCTGTGCGTACCTATGGTTTAAATTTAAGTGTTAAGTTATAATCCTTTAAACGAATTGAAAATGAAAACGATCATAAAATTATACGTACCACTTTTATTATCTGGATTAGCCCTGATAGCCGGTTGTACAAAAGACTTTGAAAAAATTAATACAGATCCAACATCAGTTGGACAAGAGCAATACAATCCAAACTTTCTTTTATCTACAGCTCAGTTAAATTACACTGGAAGCATCGATTTTGCTTACGAAACCTGGCGGGGAAATTTAATCTATGCCTCTACTATGATGCAGGGCATGTCATCTGTAATTGGTTATTGGGCAGGTGATAAATATATGCTTAACGAAGGGTACACCGCTGCATACTGGGAAAAAGCTTATCCCGATCAGGTTAAGTATGCTGCCGATTTAGTTGAGTTTACCAAGGGAAAAACCCAGTATAACAACGTTTATCAGATGGGTAGAATATGGAAAGCCCTGATTTTTGAGCGATTAACGGACTTATATGGGGATATACCCTATTTTGATGCTGGAAGAGGTTATTATACAGCAAATTTATATCCTAAATATGATACCCAACAAGCTATTTATACCGATCTGTTAAAAGAGGTTGATGAGGCGAGTACTGCCCTAAATGCAAGTGGCGATAAAGTAACCGGCGATCTTGTTTTTGCCGGCGACATTGCGAAATGGAAACGTTTTGGAAATAGTTTAATGCTGCGTATGGCCATGCGGTTAACCAAGGCCGATGCCACTTTAGCTCAGACCTACATCAATAAAGCAGTTGGTAAAACCATGACTGGCGATGCCGATAATGCTTTCTTTAAACATGATACCAATGGCGCCCGTGTAACACAGAATAGAAATGCCCAGGTTTTATTAGGCGATGGTGGCCAGGAGAATTTTTACACCAGATGGAGCAGTACATTCATCAATTATTTAAAAACCAATAACGATCCTCGTTTGGGGAAGGTGGCCGTAACCAAGTTATATTTAACCGATGGAACTAAAGATCAAAACCCTGCTTTTGTTACCAATCCTGCAGTACAAAAAGGGATGCCAAATGGTAAAGATCTAAGTGGTATTGCAGGAAGAGATGTTCGTCAGGACCCTTCTTATACTGATTTTACCGATTATTCATCCCCAAATCCGGGTATGTTAAAAAGAGATGGTAATACTTTTATCCTTACCTATGCCGAAACGGAATTGCTTTGGGCAGAGGCAGCACAGCGTTATGGTATTGGGGGTTCTGCTGCTACGCATTACAATGCCGGTGTAATTTCTGCAATGACTTATCTTTCTCAATATGATGCATCAATGGCTGTAAACGGAACGGATGCTGCGGCTTATTTAAGCGCCCATCCATATGTAGCGGCCAATGGTTTAGAGATGATTGGCACCCAATATTGGGCACACACCATTACCATGCTCGATTTTTACGAAGCCTGGTCGAACTGGAGAAGAACAGGTATTCCTGCACTGGTGCCTGTTGTATACCCAAATACCAATACGGGTGGTTCAATCCCACGTCGTTTTCCTTATCCACTTTTCGAAGGTGTTACTAACGCGGTAAATTATAAAGCTGCATCAACCGCTGTTCCAGGAGGCGATAAGCTGGTAGGAAAAGTTTGGTGGGATAAATAATTTATATCATCCCGGTTTTTTACTAGCCGACATTGCTTATGCAGTGTCGGCTTTTTTATTCCATTGTTTGCTATTGCATTTTCATCAAACGTTTGCGCAAAACTTACTTGAGCGTATAAAGAAGTTTAGTTTATCTTTAACTGATAAGTGCGTCATCTTCAGTATAAAACTGTAATGTGCTCAACGGAATACGCTAAACGCTAATTATAAAAATTCATTATTTATACATGAAAAGCACTCTATTTACTCTTGGTTTCCTTATTGTTACTCAAGGTCTTTTATTCGGTCAAACCGACAGTACGGTTATTCAATTAGTACCTAACATTAAAGAAATAAAGGCCGGCGACAAGAAAATTATTTTTCCCGAAAGCCCGAAAGGTTATTCCTTGGTATTCAAGGGGAGTAATCGCGAACCAATAGTAAATCCATCTGGCGATATTACCACGCCACTGGTTGCAACAAATGTCAACCTGTATTTCGAACTGATTAGTCAGGTAAGCGATTCGATAAAGTACGATGTATCTAAACAGATTCTTGTTCCAGGAAAATTTTCAGACGGTGGTGTTAACCCACAGCCTTTTGTAATCCCTGCTTTGCGCGAATGGCATGGTGGTAAAGGCGATTTCTCTTTAACTGCGGCAAGCAGAATTGTTTTGAATGCCGCCAATGAAAAACAGTTGCAGAACGCTGCCAGCATTTTAAAACAAGAGTTGAAAGATCAGTTGGGTTTTAGCCTGTTAATTGTGAAAGGTAAGGCTAAAAAAGGTGATATTTTTTTAGCCTTAAGCGCAACAGATAAAAGCATTGGCGAAGAAGGATATTACTTTAATACAGATGAATATATTACCATTAGTGCAGTAAAATATCAGGGTTTATTCTGGGGAACCAGAACTTTGCTGCAATTACTGGAACAGAAAAATGCTATTCCCAAAGGAGTGGCAAGAGATTATCCGGAGTTTAAAGTGCGCGGATTTGTGCTCGATGTTGGCCGTAAGTTCTTTAGTCTGCAGTTTTTAAGAGATTATGTGAAATTCATGTCGTACTACAAATTGAACGATTTTCAGATTCACTTAAATGACAATGGCTTTAAGAAATACTTCAATGATAATTGGGCTGATACCTATTCGTCTTTCCGCTTAGAAAATGCAACCTACCCGGGGCTGACGGCAAAAGATGGTTCTTATACCAAAAAGGAATTTATGGCGCTACAACAGTTAGCCGATAATTATGCGGTCCGTATTATTCCAGAAATTGATGCACCGGCACATGCGCTGGCCTTTACCAAGGTAGTTCCCGAAATTGGCAGTAAAGCATATGGTATGGATCACCTTGATCTCCATAATCCACTTAGTTATACGGTTATGGAAAATGTATTTAAAGAATATATTTCAGGGAGCACACCAGTATTTACGGGTAAAGCGGTCCACATTGGTACAGATGAATATGCTAAAAAAGATGCGGAAGTTTTCAGGGCTTTTACCGATCGTATGATTAAATATGTAGAAGGTTTTGGAAAAGATGTTAGGCTTTGGGGAGCATTAACACATGCAAAAGGTACCACTCCTGTGAAAGTAGAAAATGTGGTGATGAATACCTGGTATAATGGTTATGCCAACCCTGTTGAAATGAAGAAACTCGGCTTTAAGCAAATCAGTACGCCTGACGGATGGCTATATATTGTACCTGCAGCAGGCTATTATTACGATTACCTCAATATTAAAAACCTGTATAACAAATGGACACCTTCTATGATCGGAAACGTTCAGTTTCAGCCTGGAGATCCTACTATATTAGGTGGCTCTTTTGCGGTGTGGAATGATATTGTAGGCAACGGAATTACAGAAAAAGATGTACACGATAGGGTGTTCCCTGCCATGCAGGTACTGGCACAAAAGATGTGGGGAGGAAGCGAGACAACTTTAAAGTTCGACGATTTTAACGCTTTGAGCAAGAAGATAGGAGAAGGCCCGTCATTAAACATCAGTGGAAAGCTATCTAAAAAAGATGCACCATTTACAGCCCAGTTTAACTTTGATAAAAAAGACAATCAAATTAAAACTACTGGCGCTGTTTACGCAGAAGGATATTCAAAAAATGCTTTATCATTTTCAGGAAAAGATAGTTATGCAAAGTTACCATACACTGAGATAGGATATAATTATACCGTTTCTTTTTGGATAAATCCTGCCAACAACAATTTGGATGATGCAGTGTTATTCAAATCGCCTAATGCTACTGTAAAATTAAAACAGACAGGTACGGGCAAACTTGGTTTTTCAAGGGAAGGTTATGATATTGATTTTGGATATGCTTTGCCCGAAAATGGCTGGACACACGTCGTCATAACCGGAACCAATAAAGGCACCAGTCTTTATGTAAATGGTAAACTCGAAAAACGGTTGTATGATAACTGGATCGTGTTTACAGACAAAGACAAAACGAAAATGCGTAAATCGGAAACTTTGTTTTTCCCGCTTCAAACAGTTGGCGGATTTAAAGGAAAGTTAGACGAATTGCAAATTTGGAACAAGGTGTTGTCAGATGAAGAGATTCTGGTCTTAAAATGATAAAAGAGAATTAAACAATAACCCGTCTCGGTTAAATCAGTTTTTACCAGCCGATACCGCATTTGCGGTATCGGCTTTTTTGCTCCCAAATTTTGGATAACATTTTAAGCAAACGTTTGTGCTACATTTTGCGTCGATTTTAAACTCATCAGAAATTCTGTTGTAACATGAATAATTAAAAGCCTTGGCAAACGTCAAGACTTTTCTTTTATGGTAACATTTCTAATGTGCTTTTTGATTAACGCCACAATAGTTTGATATTTAGAAACCAAACCAAAACAATGAAATTCAGATTTATACTCGCTACATTTTTAAGCATGGGCATTTTCGCATATGCACAACAGCAACCCAGAAAAAGCCAATCTAAAGAAACCATAACCACTACCCAGGTTACCGTTAAAGACGAACCTAAATCTTCAGCAAACGAAAGGACAATTAAGGTGGAGAGCTCGGTAGTTACCAATCACACTGTAAATATCGATGGCAAGGCTGTTCCGTATAAAGCCACAACAGGTACATTGCCTGTTTGGGATGAAGATGGCAAGCCGATTGCAGGTTTGTTTTATACTTATTACGAACGCAGTGATGTGCAAAATCGCGATAAACGCCCTTTAGTAATCTCTTTTAACGGTGGCCCGGGTTCAGCTTCAGTTTGGATGCACATCGCCTATACCGGTCCTGTGGTTTTGAATATTGATGACGAAGGTTATCCGGTGCAGCCTTATGGTTATAAAGAAAATCCATATTCTATTTTAGATGTTGCCGATATTATTTACGTCGATCCGGTCAATACTGGCTATTCGAGAGCGGTAAGTAAAGATGTTCCGACAAATAAGTTCTTTGGTGTACGTGCCGACATTAAATACCTGGCCGAGTGGATCAATACTTTTGTAACCCGCAATAATCGTTGGGCCTCTCCAAAATTTTTAATTGGTGAGAGTTATGGTACCACACGCGTTTCGGGTTTGGCTTTAGAGCTGCAAAACAGCCAATGGATGTATTTAAACGGTGTGGTTTTGGTTTCGCCAACAGAACTTGGTATTGAGCGTAGTGGCCCCGTTGATGCGGCTTTGCGTTTGCCCTATTTTGCAGCTACAGCCTGGTATCATAAGGCGCTTGCGGCCGATTTACAGGGCAAAGATTTAACAGCCATGCTTCCTGAGGTTGAAAATTTTACCATTAATGAATTAATCCCTGCTATTTCGCAGGGTGGGATGTTAAGTGCCGATAAAAAGAAAGCCATTGCCACAAAAATGGCCCGTTACACTGGTCTTTCAGAAAAAGTGATTTTAGATTACAACCTCAATGTACCCACTGATTTTTTTTGGAAAGAACTGCTGAGAGATAAAGGTTTTACAGTAGGTAGGTTAGATTCGCGCTATCGCGGTATAGATAAAATGAGTGCCGGCGAAGGACCCGATTATAATGCAGAGCTAACTTCCTGGTTGCATTCCTTTACACCAGCCATCAATATGTACATCCGCAACGAGCTGAATTATAAAACCGATTTAAAGTACAATATGTTCGGTTCCGTTTACCCATGGGATAAAACCGGCGACCAGACTGGCGATAACCTCCGCCAGGCTATGGCACAGAATCCATACCTGCATTTATTGGTACAATCAGGTTATTACGATGGTGCCTGCGATTATTTCAATGCGAAATACAGCATGTGGCAGTTAGATGCTGCGGGTAAATTGCAAGACCGTATGAGCTGGGAAGGTTACCGGAGCGGACACATGATGTATTTACGTAAAGACGATCTGAAAACGGCCAATAACCACATCCGTGAGTTTATTAAAAAAGCATTACCAAAAGCAGGCGAGGCCGCTAAGTTCTAGCCAGGATTTAGAGGATTTAAGGATTTTAAGAATAAAGTGTATGTTTCCCCTCTAGAAGGGGCAAGGGATCGTTTTTCAACTCTTATAAAATAATTCTTCGGGTTTTATTTGGAGCGCAGTTGCAGTGTAATAATTATCGTTCGTCCTGCTTTACGCTCCGATCTTTTTTGCCCTTCGACTCCGCTCAGGGTGACCAAAAAAGATCTCCGCTTCAATCAGGGCTAGTGGGTTAGGACGGTGGCAGGGAAACCCCTCATAGTAGCACAGGCAGGCGTAATCTAAACCTGACAGCCGCGATAGCCCCAGATTTAAGCACCGTCTATTTTATTTTTTGGTGTGCTTGCTTATTTCACAGGTTTCATCTGGGCTAAAGCAAATGGCAGGACTGCTTTCAAAAAAGAATTACTGCAATTGCTTTTCAAATTATAAAGACTGATAATAAAA
Organism: Pedobacter sp. 22163; assembly: GCF_052045595.1. Taxonomy (NCBI): domain Bacteria; kingdom Pseudomonadati; phylum Bacteroidota; class Sphingobacteriia; order Sphingobacteriales; family Sphingobacteriaceae; genus Pedobacter; species Pedobacter sp. 22163. The sequence continues at coordinate 508,365 of NZ_JBQEPM010000004.1, forward strand.
CATCAATAAATTCTAATTTGAAATTCTAGAGTTGACAACTTTCATGGGCACAATGATGATAAAGTTGTCAACTCTTAAACAGATTTATCCCCTCAAAAACGCAAACAAAAAACTGTTCACTGCAAACTAAAAATAATTACTTATTTTTGTGGTTCAATTATGCAGCAAATAAAAACATCATTCGATTTTGAAAAACCTATTGCCGATTTAGTTCAGCAGATAGAAAAGGTTAAGCAAGTTGCCGAAAAAACTAAGGTAGATATGTCTGCCACTTTAGACGAGCTTGATGGTAAATTAGATGAAACTACCAATAACTTATATAAAAATTTAACCGGTTGGAACAAGGTTCAGATGAGCCGTCATCCCGATCGCCCGCAAACACTCGATTACATCAATATGATCTGCGATGATTTTATTGAAATGCACGGCGATAGAACGGTTAAAGATGATAAAGCGATTATTGGCGGTTTTGCTACCATAAATGGCCAAACGGTAATGGTTATTGGTCACCAGAAAGGTAAAAATACAAAGGAGCGTCAGTTCCGTAATTTCGGTATGGCCAACCCAGAAGGTTACCGTAAAGCTTTACGTTTAATGCGTTTGGCTGAGAAATTTAATAAACCGGTTGTTTCTTTTATCGATACTATGGGTGCTTACCCTGGTTTAGAGGCAGAAGAACGTGGACAAGGTGAGGCTATTGCCAGAAACTTATTGGAAATGTCTATTCTTCGTGTGCCGATTATCTGTATTGTTGTAGGTGAAGGTGCATCAGGAGGTGCTTTGGGTATAGGTATTGGCGATAAAGTTTACATGTTAGAGCATACCTGGTACTCGGTAATCTCTCCTGAATCCTGCTCATCTATTTTATGGAGAAGCTGGGATTTTAAAGAGAAAGCTGCTGAATGTTTAAAGTTGACTTCTGATGATATGTTTGGCAACAAATTAATCGATGGTATTATTCCAGAACCACTTGGGGGTGCACATCAAGATCCAGAGTTAATGGGCAGAACTTTAAAAGATTACATCGTGAAAGATTTAGCTGCTTTAGGCAAACTAAAAACGGATAAACTGATCGAACAGCGGATTGATAAATTCTGTGCGATGGGGGTTGTAAACGAATAATCATTAACTAAAATAAATTTGAATCCTGTTTGGCAATGCTGAACAGGATTTTTTTGTGCTCACACTCGTTTCTAACGAGCGTGTAGATCGCTGGTCGTGTTTACGACCTATCAGAAATTTAGATTTATATCATCCTTTACGGTGCAATCGTAAAGCTATTTTGCACTCGTTAAAAACGAGCGCAAGCGGTAACAAAAAAAGCAGCTACAAATTAATGCAGCTGCTTTGTAAGCTATTTAAGATCCGTTTACTGTTGTGGACCCTGTTGTGGGAAAAACATCGATAAACGGCCTTCTAAACTGTTAAATGTTTTCTGCAGCTTATCGCTCAATTTATCCTGGCCTGCAGCTTTACTCGTTTTAATCATTCTATCCAGGTAGTATAGTCCAGTTTGAATGTTCTGCGATCCGGTTAAACCTTTTGATTGTGAAATGTCAGCCAGGTAGTTTAATTCTTTATTGATATAATCGCCTGATTTGTCTAAAATATCATTAGCTCTGGCAGTTTCGCCAAGCTTATATAAGTTTTCAGCCATGTAAAATTTCACAACAACCGTACGGATGCCGAAGAATTTATCAGGCATTACTGCATAATATTTATCCACTACTTTTTTGGCATCAGCAGTTTTACCTTCTTTAATTAAGCTGCTGGTTAAGCTACTGAAGAGATTGGTGAAAATGAAAGTATCATCTGATGACTGTGGATCTAAATATTTAGCAGTTTTCATATTTCCCCACTTAAATTTAGTCATCACGTTATTGTACAATACAGGTGTATTTAATTGCTCTGGTCTATCTTCAGATGCTGTCGTATCAGCTTTAAGCGGTAATAAACGCATGGCCAAACCTTCGCTGTATAAATACTTGTCTAAGCCGTTATATTGTTCAGAAGGCACTGTAGAAGCGAAATAAATCGGACGTTTCCAGTTGTTATGTGCAAGGATATCGAACATGGCCAAAGTTCCTTTAGTAACATAACCTTTGTTAAACTTCCAATCCATTGTGGTGGTGATTTTTGCAGCATCAGCAGCAGGTACCGTCCCTGTACTGATTACTTGCTGTGGATCTACCGTAATCTTAAGGTTTTTAGTTGGCAGGAAGTTAGATTTTGATCCATCCTGCATAGGTACTTTGTCGCTTTCATCGTTTGACAGCAACAAATCAACTACGTTTTTAAGCTCAACACTACCAGCAATTTTGTAATCATCGTATGGCATTACATCTCTTTCTCCCTGTACATATTGCTCAGGTTTCATCGAAATTGGCAACGGAGCTGATTCATTTTGTTTTTGTCTTAAGCCGTTAATGTACCAATCTGTATCGAATAAACTTAAGTTTACAATACGCACATCAGGGCGAACATTTTCTACCTCCTGGATATACCAAAGTGGGTAGGTATCATTATCGCCATAAGTAAATAAGATGGCATTTGGCGCACAAGATTGTAGGTAATCTAAGGCAATATCATGAGGAACCATTTTTGTAGAGCGGTCATGGTCATCCCATCCCTGTTCGGCCATAATTACCGGTGCAGCTAATAATCCGATCACCGTTGCACCAATGGCACCGGCAGTTGGCGTTAGTTTTTTAAATAGCCATTCTTTAAGGGCGAGTGCCCCGAGCCCGATCCATATTGCAAAAGCGTAAAACGATCCTACGTAAGCGTAATCCCTTTCGCGGGGCTCTAATGGTTTTTGATTTAAGTATAATACAATGGCAATACCGGTAAAGAAGAATAGCAATGCTACAACTCCGGCATCTTTTTGGTTGCGTTTGAAATGCCAAAGTGCACCAATAACGCCTAAAATTAATGGTAAAAAGAAGAAACGGTTATATGCTTTATTATCAACGGTTGATGGTGGCAGATTGCTTTGATTGCCTCTCAACATGGCGTCAATTGGTTTAATTCCACTAATCCAGGTACCTTCATGTCCGCTACCCTGGCCTTGCTCGTCATTCTGGCGACCGGCAAAATTCCACATGAAATAACGCATATACATGTAGCCAATCTGATAGCTGAACAAGAAACCAACATTATCTACCAGATTGGGATTTTTAGAATCATCTAAGCGCATCCATTCTTTGTAAAAAGCCGCATGTTTAGGGTCATCGCTATACATACGTGGCAATAAAGTGTTGTTGTTATATTCGTAATCGGTTTTTTTACCGGCTACTTCGTATTTTTCTTTTCCTTTTCTCCAGATGGTTTTTCCTTCGGTTACACCAACTCTTTCAGAGTTGTAGTTAGGACCGTAACCCAATGGCCTATCGCCATATTGCTCACGGTTTAAGTAGCTTAAGAAAGAGAATGCATCTTTCGGGGCACTGTTATTTAAGTTCGGATCTGCCTTTGCCCTGATGATAATCATCGAGAAAGATGCATAACCGAAAATGATTAATACAGTAGAGATTAAACCTAAGTTTAATAATTTCTTTTGGTGTTTAATAGAATAACGGATTCCCCAAACCAGGGCGCCGATTAATAAAATAGCGAAGAATAAAACGCCTGTTCCAAAACCCAGGCCTAATGTGTTAACAAAGAATAAATCGAAATAAGCACCGAACGAAACCAGGTATTGGATAATACCATATTGGATTACCGCTAAGATTAAAATACCAACAATAAGGGTTTTAATAATTCCCGATGTTGTTGCTTTATCTGTTCTTTTGAAATAATAAATAAAAGCAAGTGCTGGGATGGTTAACAGGTTTAACAAGTGGATACCAATTGATAAACCCATAATATAGGCAATAAACAGTAACCAACGATCGGCACGTGGCTCATCGGCATGCGCTTCCCATTTAAGGATAGCCCAGAATACAATCGCTGTGAATAACGACGATTGTGCGTAAACCTCCGATTCTACTGCCGAAAACCAAAAACTATCAGAGAAAGTATAAGCCAAAGCACCAACGGCACCTGCACCCATAATGCTGATCAATTTACCGGTTGTTAGTTCTTCACCAGCTTTTAACACCGTTTTTTTAGCCAATGCAGTGATGGTCCAAAATAAGAATAAGATAGTTGCCCCGCTCGATACAGCCGAACCAACGTTCATCCAGTAAGCGATTTTGGTTAAATCTCCAGCTGCAAAGATGGAGAAGAAACGTTGGATCATTAAGAACAAAGGTGCACCAGGCTGGTGAACAACCTGCATTCTGAATGCCGATGCGATAAATTCACCGCAATCCCAAAAACTGGCAGAAGGCTCTAAGGTTAAAACGTAAGTTAGTGTAGCAATTAAAAAGCAGATCCAGCCTACTATATTATTAACTTTTGAATAATTCATTGGTTTGTTTAATGATATTAAAAATTGTTTTCACATAAAAATGCTGCCGAAATTAACTATTCTAGTCGATAAAACAGGTAAATTTTTGGATTGATTTAACAATTTTTAACGGCTTAATGCCTTTAACATAAAGGATTTTAATTTATCGGAGAAGCAAAAACCCATAAGCAGAAAGGTGAAATCTGCCTATGGGTTAAAATTTAGAATGTTTTTAGCTTAACCCGCTGCAAATGGGGTAAACCTTACAATCAGATCATTGTATTTTTTTTCAAGACTTTTGCTTAGCTCAGCTTGTTTAAAAACCTCGGTTAATTTTACCATTTGTCCTAAATAGCCAAGGTAGAAACGTACATCCTGCTCAGATGATAGCTGGTTTTTGCTTTCTGAAACATCAGCAAGATGGGTTAATTCCCTGCCCAAGTAATCGGCAGTTTTTTTGATCATCGCATTTGCACGGTTTAAATCATTTAAACGATAAAGGTTTTCAGTGAAATAATAAGTGCTCATTACCTGGCGCATACTGTAGAATTTAGCAGGAATTACCTCAAAATATTTATTAGCCGCTTTTTTGCTTTCGGTAATTTTACCTTCGTTTATCAAGCCGGTTAATAAACCGTTAAACATATTCGAGAACATGGTTACATCATCAGCAGATTGCCTGTCTAAATGGTTGGCATTTTTAATGTTGCCAAAGCCATACACATTCATCATATTGTTGTACATCGGTTTCAGGTTTACGCGGTCAAAATCTTGCGTAATTGCTGTATCTGGTTTCAAAGGCAATAACCTTTTATTCAATCCTTCCACATACAGGTATTTGTTTAGCCCAATGTATTGCTCATCTGGCATTGCCCCAGTAAAATAAATCGGTCGCTCCCAATTATTGTGTGCCAAAATATCAAACAAGGCCAATGTTCCTTTTGTAACATAATTTTGGTTAAAAGTCCACTCCATACTGCTAGCAATTTTGCCTGCATCTTCTTTGGGCACGGTTCCGGTATCTAAAACCTGCTGTGGACTTACCGCCAGTTTAAGGTTTTTGGTTGGTAGCACATTGTATTTAGAACCATCTGTCATGGTTACTTTATCTTCGTCATGATCAGATAAGAGTACATCTAAAATTTCTTTTAATTCGATATGCTGGGCGATTTTATAATCCTGATAATACATAATATCACGTGTACCAGCAACATATTGATTGGGCTTAATTGTTAAAGGAAGCGGTGCAGATTGATTTTGCTTTCTTTTCATTCCGTCTATGTACCAATCGGCTGTAAACAAACTTAAATTCACCACACGCACATCCGGACGGATGTTTTCTACTTCTTGCGCGTACCAAACCGGGTAGGTATCATTGTCGCCATAAGTAAACAAAATGGCATTGGGGGCGCACGATTTTAGGTAATTGACAGACATATCTCTGGCTACATGGCTATCAGAACGGTCGTGATCGTCCCATCCCTGGTTGGCCATAATAATTGGCGCACCGAATAAGGCAATAATCGAAGCAAAAATGCTGGCCCTTATAGGCGTTAGTTTTTGGAAGACAAAGTCTTTTAATCCAAATACACCTAAACCGATCCAGATCGCAAAAGCATAAAACGACCCCACATAGGCATAATCCCTTTCACGCGGCTCAATCGGAACTGAGTTCAGATAAACTACAATGGCAATTCCAGTGAAAACGAATAATAAACCAATAACGCCCGCATCCTTCTGGTTACGTTTAAAGTGCCAAACCGCGCCGATCAAACCGATAATCAGCGGCAAAAAGAAGAATCTATTATATGCTTTGTTTTCTACAATGGATGGCGGAAGGTTTTTCTGATCACCAAGCCTGATCGCATCCAAAGGTTTAATGCCACTGAGCCAATTGCCATCTTTCCCGCCAAATTGCCCGTCTTCATTGTCTTGCCTGCCCACAAAATTCCACATAAAATAACGCATGTACATTTGTCCGGTCTGGAAAGAGAACATATATTTTAGGTTATCCATCAAGGTAGGTTTATGCTCATCATCAAAACCCATATAACTTTTGTAAAACCTAATGTGCTCGGGTTTATCACTGTACATGCGTGGAGCTAAAGTTTTATCGCCAAAAACATAGTCAGATTTTGTTCCTGCTGATTCATATTTTGTTTCTCCTTTTCTGTAAAGTTTTCCGCTTTCTTTAATGTCGATCTTTTCCGAATTATAATTTTCGCCATATAATAAAGGCCTGTCTCCATATTGCGAACGGTTTACATAACTCAGAAAATTAAAAGCATTCTCTGGATCGGTATTGTTTAAATTCGGTTTGGCCTGTGCCCTGATAATGAGTAAGGCGAAAGAACTGTATCCAAATAGAAGCAAAACAGTGAACAACATGGCCAGGTTTAATACCCTTTTATTTTTGAGGATGGAATAGCGGATGCCGTAAACCAGGCCTCCAATCACTAAAACGGCAAAAAATAATACACCCGTTCCAAAACCCAGACCCATTGTATTCACAAAAAAGTAATCGAAATTTGCAGCAAAAGATACCATGTACTGAATAATGCCGAACTGTACCACGGCCAATACGGCGATTGAAATAAGAAATACTTTTAACACGCTTTGCCAATTGGGAGAGGGGTTCTTTTTAAAATAATAAACAAATATCAATGCAGGGATGGTTAGCAGATTTAAGATGTGTACACCAATAGAAATCCCCATGATGTATGCCACAAAAAGCAACCATCGGTCTGATTTGGGTTCGTCAGCCTGCGATTCCCATTTTAATATGCCCCAAAATACAATAGCGCTACAAAGCGACGACATGGCGTAAACTTCTGCTTCCACGGCCGAAAACCAAAAGCTGTCAGAAAAGGCATAAGCCAAAGCCCCAACAAAACCTGCACCCATAATGCCGATGATTTTTTGGTTGGTGATTTCTTCACCTTTTTTAATGACCGTTTTCCTGGACAGCGCGGTAATTGTCCAAAACAAAAAGAGGATGGTACCTGCACTTGCCAGAGCCGAAGCCACATTCATAAAATAAGCTACTTTGGTTTTATCACCAAAAGCGAGTGCCGAAAACAACCTTTGGATCATGGAGACTATTGGAGCACCGGGCTGGTGAACTACCTCCATTCGGAAAGCCGAAGAAATAAATTCGCCACAATCCCAGAAACTTACAGATTGATCTAAAGTTAAGATATAGGTGAGCGCGGCAACGATAAAACAGAGCCAGCCTCCAATGGTGTTGATCCTTGAGTAATTCATAGTTTAATTTTAGTCTTTGATAATAAATGATTTAAGTGGTTCGTAGTAAAAAAAGTCGCATAAAAAAAGAAAATGTTGCACGCTATATGATGATTTTTTTATCTTTGCATCGCAAACAGGAACAGCAGGAAAGAAATTAAAAATATTTTAAAATCACTCTTGCATATTTAAAATAAGGTTCCTACATTTGCATTCCCTTTCGAGGAGAATATCCTTGATAAGTTTTTGTCCGATAGTATAAGGGTAGTACAACGGTTTTTGGTACCGTTTGTCTTGGTTCGAATCCAGGTCGGACAACTAAAATTTAATGTCGGATCATGTTTTAAATGGACATGATCCGATTTTTTTTAACCGTAAACTACACGAACCCATGCCATTGCAGTTTAACCCGGTAAAGCTTTTTTCCGGAACAGGTTCTAAGGGATTATCACTTAAGATTGCCGAACATTACGGCAAGCCACTTGGTAGCGTAACCATTCACAAATTCAGTGATGGAGAGTTTCAGCCTTCTTTTGATGAGTCAATCCGTGGTAGTGATGTTTTTCTAATCCAGTCTACTTATCAGCCCAGCGATAATTTAATGGAGCTTTTGCTAATGGTTGATGCAGCTAAAAGAGCATCGGCACATTATATTACCGCAGTTGTTCCTTATTATGGTTTGGCCCGTCAGGATAGAAAAGATAAACCGCGTGTAGCAATCGGTGCCAAATTGGTGGCTAACTTATTAAAATCAGCAGGTATCCACCGCATCATGACGATGGATTTACATGCTGCACAGATACAGGGTTTCTTCGATATCCCGGTTGATCACTTAGATGGATCGGTAATCTTTGTACCTTATATCAAAAGCTTAGGCTTAAAAAACTTAACTATCGCGTCGCCAGATATGGGCGGTTCGTACAGGGCACGTACTTTTGCCAAGTTTTTTAATGCTGAGGTAATTATTTGCGATAAACGCCGTAAACGTGCCAATGAAATCGAATCGATGTCAATTATTGGTGATGTAACCGGACAGGATGTAGTATTGATCGATGATATTTGCGATACTGCCGGAACCTTATCAAAAGCTGCGGCTTTGATTATGGAAAACGGTGCCGCAAGTGTTAGAGCGGTTTGTACACACGCAGTATTGTCAGGCAAAGCAATAGAAACGGTAGAAAATTCGGTATTAACCGAGTTAATCGTTACGGACACTATCCCGTTGAAACAGGAAAGTCCGAAAATTAGGGTGCTAAGCACAGCCAGTTTATTTGCAAGGGCAATTGCCAATGTAAACGAGCACGGCTCAATTAGTGATCTTTTTAGAGTATAACGTTGAGCGTATTGGGATGAGCGCTTAAAACGCCAGCCGCAGAACGCCAAACAATAAAAAGAGTTTAAATAAGGTAAAGGGTAGAAGGTTGAAGGCTTAAGATCTTGATACTCGATACTTAATACTGACTACTAATAAATATAAAATAAAATAAAATGAAAACAATCGCAATTAGCGGTTCTCCAAGAGAGAACGTAGGGAAACGCGATGCCAAGGAACTTCGTTACGAAGGTAAAGTTCCGGCGGTATTGTATGGTGGAAAAGAGCAACAACACTTTGCTGTAGTTATTGCTGACTTAAGAGATGTTATTTATACCCCGGATGTAAACTTTGTGGAGATTGATGTTAACGGTACTAAAACTAAAGCTATCGTAAAAGACACTCAATTTCACCCACTTACCGACGTACTAATGCACATCGATTTTCTTCAGTTGTTCGACGAGAAAGAAATCGTTATGGAGATCCCGGTTAAATTAACAGGAACTTCTCCAGGTGTTAAAATGGGGGGTAAATTAATCCAGAAATTACGTAAACTACGTGTTAAAGCATTACCAGCTGATATGCCACAAAACGTAGAAGTAAGCTTAGAGAAATTAGAAGTAGGTAGTTTATTCCGCGTTCGCGATCTTAAAGGCGAGAAATACGTAATCACCAACACTCCTGAAGATACTATCGTTTCTGTTGCAATGTCTAGAGCATTAAAACAAGCAGAAACTGAAGCTGCTAAAGGTAAAAAATAGTACAAGGATTTCACAGATAATGTGATTTCACAGATTTTGGAAGCGGTGCAAAAGCAATTTTGTACCGCTTTTTTATTTATATCAAGTTTATCTGCTAATCGCCTAACGCTAACCGCTCCGCAATCCATTAAGAAGCTGTTTGAAAATAAATGAATAAATTCGCGGCATGGACTCCCGACTTTGGACTCCTGACTTCGGACTTTTTCACCTTCCGCCCTCCAGCCTTCCCGCCCTCAACCTTTTTATTATCTTTGCTCCATGAAATATCTTATAGTTGGCTTAGGGAATATCGGACCAGATTATGCACATACCAGACATAACATTGGTTTTGATATCGCCGATGAACTGGTTAAAAATTTAGATGGAAGTTTCGAGAATATCCGCTTGGCTTATTATTCGGAAGTAAGCTTTAAAGGACGTAAACTCCATGTAATTAAACCAACTACTTTTATGAACTTAAGTGGTAAAGCCGTAAACTATTGGATGAAGGAGTTAAAAATAGCACCAGAAAATGTTTTGGTGATTGTTGACGACCTTGCATTGCCTCTCGGTAAGCTGAGGCTAAAACTACAGGGCTCTAGCGCTGGTCACAATGGCTTAAAAAGCATCGAAGAGGTTTGTGGCGGACAAAATTATGCACGCTTGCGCTTCGGTATCGGTAGCGACTATCCGAAAGGTAGACAAGTTGATTTTGTTTTGGGTTTGTTTGATAAGAATGAACAATTAGAACTCCCTGCATTGATTGATAAAAGCGTAGAGCTGATTAAAAGTTATGTAACCGTTGGGCCTGCCCACACCATGACGGCTTTTAATAAATAGGTAGTTAATTGGTTAGCTGCCCATGCTGTCATCCTGAGCGCAGCGAAGGATCTTTTATAATTTAAATCTCAAGGTAATATAGTCCAAAAAAAGATCATTTGAAGAGCAATTTCCGTAGTTCTTTTTAATATTCGTCCTGCTTTTCATTACAAGTCCGCACTCGTACCTCGCTTGCGGGCTTTCCATTTCAATCAGGTCTAAAAGGCAGTGTCTATGCTGCTATTGAGGGTAGAATAGTAGTTTTATATAAATTTTCTTTTCCTAGTCCAGCGTGTGTCCTCACGTACCATCTGATGTGAAACGGGTCGATAAAGGCAATTGCTTTTTCTGCGCCATGCAACCCCAAATCGTATTGCTGGCTGTGCCACCTAAACCCGATCGAAGTGGTTCTGATGCTTTACCAACAAATTGGTTTTAAAACTAAATCGCATCGGAAAAAACATAGAGCGGGATTGCACAAGCCTAAAAGCCTCTGCACCTGATTTCCAGAAAAAAAATAATGATTAGTGGGGAAGGATGCCTATTGTTTGGTGAGAATGGTGTCTCGGAGTGTCGTCATTTCGAGCGGAGTGCAACGCAGTCAAGAACCTGAAGGGCTCCAGAGAAGCTAAATCTACTTCTCTACCATAGATCTCTCCATTCCGCGATGCTCCCGTCGAGATGACGACTCTCTATGGGATATGCCAATGGGCAGCATAGTCGAAGGACCAGCACAATTAACAAACAAAAGCTTTTAAACAAAAAAAAGACCATCTTTCGATGATCTTTTCATAAATATGTTTTAGTTAACGATTATTTAACTTTTTCTTGAGCTCTGGCAATGTAAGCATCAATTAACTGCGCTTCTGCACTCTCAGGATATTGGGTTTTTACTTTAGTATAAGCATCAACAGCACCTTTAAAATCATTTTGGTTTTCGTTAACCAATCCTAATTTCTTTAAAAACATTGGTGAAGTAAATTTACTAGCTTTATCTGCCGCTTTTTTATAGTAAGTAGCCGCTTGTTTAAAGTCTTTCAGTTCGCTGTAAGCATCACCTAATAAGCCTAAAGCCAATGGATCTGCAACTGGGCTACCGGTAGCGCTATATTTGCTTAATGCCTCTATAGCTTGTTTATACTCGCCTTTACGTAAGTAAATACCGCCCAGGTAAAGGTTAGCTAAGTTTGCCGATTTTGTATTATCGTATTCTTTAGCAATCTGCTCTAAGCCCGGGTAACCACCTTCGCCTTTAACAGCTTTGTTTGATAATGAATCTACACCAACAAATTGTTCTGCTTTGTACATTTTGCTAGCGGCTTCTTCAGCACGACCTTTTAAATACACGCCTTGATACCAAAGATATATTAAAACTAATAAAACTACAGCGCCTGCAATAAACAGTAAGCTCTTATTATTCTCTTGTAAAAATGAACCTTTTTTAGTTGGTTGAATTGTCTGGTTATCTGTTGTAGACATGTTTGTTTAAAAAATTTAAGATTGCAAAAATACATTTTTCAATCAAAGTATCAATCTTTATTTTGAAGTATTTGATTAAACATTAGTTATTTAGGCGTGCAGATTATAAAATCGTCATGATAATTAGCGTAACAAGCTAATCAGTGTGTTAAACCAGGTTTGGTTGTCGCTAAAAATACCAGTGTGGTTAATCACCAGGTACACCGTTTGACTTTCGGAGCGGCTTACCGTAGATCTAATTCTAATGGGCTGCCAGAATGCGCCGAAGTTTTTTGCCGATGAAGCCGGGAATAAATCGTCGAAGCCCATGTAAACTTCTTCTATATGGGATAATGGAAGTTCCAATTGTTCGTCTCCTGTAATAAAAAGACCATTCGAGGCCAATAGAATATTGCCTTCGTGATTGTGAACTGGCTTTAAAAACGAAAATAAGCCTGCGATTTTTTTAACCCAGCTCGAACTTTCCCCATTGGTTAGTTCATGATCGTAAGACCATAGAACATTCCCTTCTAACATTTTTTGTGCAACCATCTAATTTTCCTTGCTATGAAAGTACAATTTTTTTAAGTGTTATTAACGTTTATTTTAAACAATGGGTGTTAAGAGGCTAAAAAACGGTAAATTTGTGACATATTTATGTGGTTAAAAAATATTACCCTTCTAAATTTCAAGAACTATACCGATGCAGATCTTCATTTCTCGGAAACGGTAAACGTTTTTACGGGTAATAACGGCTCTGGCAAAACGAACATGCTCGATGCCATTCACTATCTCTGTCTATGTAAAAGTTACTTTAATCCCATCGATAGCCAGCAGATCAAAACCAATGAAGAGGTTTTTATGATCCAGGGCGATTTTGATCGTAACGAAAAAAACGAAAAAATTTCATGCGGGGTAAAACGCAACCAGAAAAAACAGTTCAAACGCAACAAAAAAGAATACGATAAATTGGCTGATCATGTTGGCCTTTTTCCGGTAGTGATGGTTTCGCCTTATGATGTAAACCTGATTATGGAAGGCAGCGAGGAGCGGAGAAAGTTTATTGATAATGTGATTTCGCAAACGGATGCACATTATCTGGATCAGCTGATTACCTATAACCGCATTCTGTTAAACCGGAATGCTTTGCTAAAGCAGATCGCCATTACCAGAAAGTACGATCCTACGCTGCTCGAAATTTTGGATGAGCAATTGATTGTAGCCGGCAATAAGATATTCACTATCCGTAAGGCCTTTATGGATGAGTTTATTCCACTGTTTAACCAATATTATACTTACCTTACCGAAAACAGGGAAATTGTAGAACTGAATTATCAATCGCAATTGAATGAGGCTACTTTCGAAGAGCTGTTAAAGAAATCGGTAGAGAAAGACCGTGTACTGGAGCGTACCACAACTGGTATTCATAAAGATGAACTGGCTTTCGTGATCAGCGGAATGCCTTTAAAGAAGTTTGGCTCACAAGGTCAACAGAAATCTTTCTTAATTGCTTTGAAGATTGCTCAATACGCTTACCTCGCCAAAAACAAAGGATTTAAACCTTTGCTTTTGTTGGATGATATTTTTGATAAGTTGGATGATAACCGTGTTCAAAAACTAATGCAAATGGTTTCCCACCATGATTTTGGGCAGATATTTATAACAGATACAGGAAGAGAAAGGGTAAAATCAATTTTTGAAAAAATAGAAGTTGATGTAACTTTGTTCGAAGTAGATAACGGAACTATACAAAATGCGTAAACCCAATGATGTTACAGTAAAAGATGCCATCAGCAAAATGCTGGATGTATACCGTTTGCGCCGTAAATTCGACGAAACTTCGATCTTGTCTATCTGGCCAGAGATTATGGGCACTGCCATAGCCAACAGGACCAAGCAGATCTACATTCACGATAAGAAATTGTTTCTACGCATCGAATCTTCGGTAATCAAAAATGAATTAGTTATGGTACGCCAGGGCATTATCCAAAAACTGAATGAACACGCTGGCGCCGAGGTAATTACCGATATGATCTTTTTATAGCCGTAATAAAAGGGCGTAAGGTTTTCACTTATACCCTTAATATTTTAATTAGGACTAAGACTCCCGACTTTAGACTCAGGACTCAAGACTTTGGACTGAAAAACTAGCCCCTTCCTCCAAATATCTTCGACAAAATCCAGATCAGCAGTGCAACCACTACTACAACTACAATAACGCCCACCCATACGCCGGCTTTAAATATACCTTCTACTAGTTCACAACTGCTTAAGGTAGTGCATAAAAATGCGATCAGTACTAAAGGGAATGCTTTTTTCATATTCATGTTATTTGTAATAGCTAACATTGAATACTGGAGAAAGTTTTGGTAAATGACTTATTTGCCTGGAATCGTCCTCGTCGCCGTGTAAGATGTTACCATCTTTCATATTACTGATCCCACTATTGCAATTTTAAAATATTTTAAATAAAAAACGGCCAGATGGTAACATCTGACCGCACATTCAAATCTAATTTTTTGTGGTGTCAAATGTTACCATCTGACACGGTATTCATGCTTTTTGAATGAACCGTTTCAATTCCAGTTCAAAAAACAGCCAGATGGTAACATCTTGCTGCACAGATCTTTAAAAAATCGTCATTTAATTTCATTAACAGTCGGATGGTAACATCCGACTGCATAAGCAGAAATTTTTATTTTCCGTTCACTTTTAACAATTCTACCTCGAAGATTAAAGTGCTGTAAGGAGGAATATCCTGTCCAGCACCACGCGCTCCGTAAGCTAAATCATATGGAATAAAAAATTTGTATTTAGAACCGGCAGGCATTAATTGTACACCTTCTGTCCAGCCTTTAATTACCTGGTTTAATGGGAAAGAAATCGGTTCGCCTCTATCATAAGAGCTGTCAAATTGTTTTCCGTTCAATAATGTTCCTTTATAATGAACCAGTACCGAATCGGTTGCCAATGGTTTAACGCCGGTACCAGCAGTTAAAACTTCGTATTGTAAGCCACTTGCAGTTGTTTGTACACCTGCACGTTTTTTGTTTTGTTCTAAGAAATCTTGTCCTTCTTTCATAATTGGTGCATATTTAATTTTATTTGCTGCTTCTTCAGCTTTGTTTTTTACCGATGATGCCTTGGCTAATGCCTCATTAATACATTGTTGTGCCTGCTGTTGTGTTAAAATTACTTTGCCTCCTGTAAATGCATCTTTTAGTCCTTTTAACAATACTTCGTAATTTAAGGTAGAAAGGCCAGTTGTTTTTAGGCCCGCGCCGATAGAAGTACCAAAAGCATAACTGGTAGAATCTAAAGTAGATTTTAAACCCGCTGTAAAGGTTGATGTTTTACTTGCGGCTGTAGTTGGTTTTTTGGCAACAGGTTTCTTTGCTGCTGTTTTGGTTTGTGCATAAGATGCAGCAGCGATACCGGATAGACATACCGCTAAAAAAATTCTCTTCATTGATTATTTTATGTGTAATTAATTCCAACAGGTTTAAAGTGGTGGATTATTTTTAAGGCCGAAAGATACAAAATAGATAAAACAATAAAACCCCGAATGTTCGGGGTTTTATTGTAAATTTCTTGTGTTGGGAACTAGAAACGTTCGTCTGCTTTGAAGAAGAAGTTGCCTTCAATTTCTGCATTCTCATCAGAATCTGAACCGTGAACCGCATTAGCATCGATTGATTTTGCATATTTCTGACGGATTGTACCTTCTGCAGCTTCAGCAGGGTTGGTAGCGCCGATCAATTTTCTAAAATCTTCAATGGCGTTGTCTTTTTCTAAAATAGCAGCAACAATAGGTCCTGAAGACATAAAGCTTACTAAATCTTTGTAAAAAGGACGCTCAGCGTGAACAGCATAAAACTGACCAGCAGTTTCATCTGTAAGTTTAGTATATTTTAATGCAATGATTTTGAAACCAGCATTTGTAATGTCGTTAATGATCGATCCGATATGTCCGTTTGCTACTGCATCAGGCTTGATCATGGTAAAAGTTCTGTTAGTGCTCATTGTGCTTTTTAATATCAATTTTTTTGCAAAAATACGTTTTAATTGATGAATAATCAATAAACATTGTTTTTCGGTCGCGAATCGAGGTTAGTGATGGATAATTAGGTTTTAAATGGCTAACTGAGCTTTTTTTATGCAATGTAATCCTGTTAATCTCAATCTCATTTAAAACTATGACCCTACTAATCCTAAAATCCTTTAATCCTAATCTAAATTTACTTAGCTTTGCAGCGCAAAAAATATATGCTTACACTAACTGAATTAAAAACATTATTGGCTACGCCACAACGAATTGTGATCACTACGCATCACAAACCCGATGGCGATGCGATGGGTTCATCTCTGGGGTTATATGGATACTTAATTCAAAAAGGCCATCATGTTAAGGTAATCACCCCAACAGATTATCCTACGTTTTTGCATTGGATGCCAAATAATGGTGATGTAATTATTTTTACAGAAGAGCAAGAAAAGGCGGCCAAGTTAGTGGATGAAGCTTCGCTCATATTTTGCCTTGATTTTAACACCCTAAGCCGGATTAATGAATTGGGCGAATTGGTTAGAGCAGCAGGAGCAAAAAAAATCATGATCGATCATCACCTCGAACCTGAGGATTTTGATGATTACCGCCACTGGGATATCAATGCCTGTGCTGCTGCCCAGTTGGTTTACGATTTTATTGTTAACCAATTGGAGGATAAGGCAGGCATCAATAAAGATGTTGCAGCTTGTTTGTATACCGGTATTATGACAGATTCTGGATCTTTCCGTTTTCCATCAGCTACAGCCGACGTATACCGCATCGCAGCTGATCTGATAGATCTTGGCGCAGAGCATTGGAAAATCCATCAATTGGTATACGATAACGCAAGCGAAAATCGTTTGCGCTTTTTAGGTTATTGCCTGTCTAACAAGTTAGAAGTTATAAGGGAATACAATACCGCCATTATTTCGGTTACAAAAGAAGAACTGGCACAATACCATAGCGCAACCGGTGATACAGAGGGCGTGGTAAATTATGCATTGTCGATTAACGGCATCCGTTTAGCCGCATTAATTATTGAGCGTCCGGATAAAGTTAAATTATCTGTTAGGTCTACAGGCGATTTTCCGGCCAACGAAATCTGTAAAAAATATTTTAATGGCGGTGGCCATAGAAATGCAGCAGGTGGTGCGGCAGAAAAACCCTTGGCTGATGTAGTAAACGAATTTAAAACGATATTAGCAGAATATAAAGAACAATTGATTGCTTAAACACAAGAAATAAACAATAAACTTAAAAAAGTCAAATTAAATAAATGAAAAAAGGAATTATTATTCTAGCAGCAGCCACCTTAGGTTTAGCGGCATGTAACAAAGAGAAAAAGGGAGCCGGTGGGTTATTGTATACCATTCACCACTCGGCAGGTAACGAGAAAATCAAAGAAGGCGATATCGTTAAAATGAATTTTATCCAGAAAAATGATAAGGATTCAGTTTTATCAAGCACTTTCGATAGCGAAACTCCTGCAGTATTTCCTGCACAGAAAAAAATGTACGCTGGTGATATGAACGATGTTTTGACATTGTTTGGAGAAGGTGATAGTGCTACTTTTAAAGTAAACTTAGATACTATGGCACTTCATAGTAAACAACCTAAACCAGAGCAGTTCAAAAATGATAAGTACATGACTTTTACGGTGAAAATCGAAAAAGTATTCAAGAAAAAAACTGGTGAAGCTGATTCTACTTTTAACAAAAGAGCACAGGAGTTTTTCCAGGCCGATTACAAAGCTACTTCAGAAAAAAAGAAAGCTGCTGAACCTGCTAAATTAAAAAGCTATTTAGAAGATACTAAATTAGAAACCAAAACTACTGCGAGTGGATTACACTACATTATAGAAAAACCAGGCAGTGCAGAAAAACCAGCTTTAGGCGATACTGTATTAATTGATTATACTGGTAGAGTAACTAAAAAAGGTAAAGATGGTAAATACAAAATCTTCGATACAAGTGATGAGAAATTGGCTAAAGCAGAAAACGAATTTAAACCAGGTAAACCTTATGGTCCTCAGAAAATGCCAGTTGGCGGTACAATCCCGGGATTTACTGAAGCTTTACAGTTAATTGGTAAAGGTGGTAAAATTAAAGTGATTATCCCTTCTAACTTAGGTTATGGCGAGCAAGGTGCACCTCAGGTAGGTATTATGCCTTTCAGCCCAATTGCTTTCGATTTAGAAATCAAAGATATTATCAAAGGAAAACCAGCTGCAGCTCCAGTTCAAATGCCTGCTCCGGTAGTTAAAAAATAATTTCTTAAAAGTATTTTAAAATCCTGCTTATTAGTTAAGCAGGATTTTTTTTGTTTATTATTTTTTAATACTGAGCCAAGAAATAAAACGTTTCAAAGATTTATAAAAACTTATTATAACCTATCTTTGTAGTGATCTAATAAAATAGTGGGCATTTTGAAAAAGATATAACCACTGTTTTTTAATAAATAAAATTTAAATGAGGAACGGAATTATTATTCTCTTGGCGGCGGCACTAGGCCTGTCTGCATGTAACAAATTCGAAAAGGGTGAAGGAGATATGACTTACAAAATCTATAAAAGTGAAGGTAAGCCGAAAATTCAGGATGGCGATTATGTAAAGTTAAACGGTGTTCAAACGGTAGAAACCAATACCAATCCCGATTCGGTAATGGTAAATACTTACGATAATGAGCGGCCAGCTTTTTTTGCCATTAGCAAATCGATGTTTAAAGGCGATTTAGCTTCGGGATTGAAACTTCTTGGTGAAGGAGACAGCGCAGTTTTTAAATTGAACCTGGATTCTATGGAGAAATATTCAGGCCAGCCTAAACCAAAAGGACTAAAATCAAACATTGCTTCTTTTACAATTAAAATTGAGAAAGTATTGCATAAAGGAAAAGACCCCGATTCTATTTTCGAAGCGAAGAAACGACTTTTCTTTGAATCGGAGTACAAAGCGCTAAATGAAAAAAATAAAGTAGTAGAGCCCGCTAAAATTGCAAAATACGTTGCTGAAAATGATTTAAAGGTAACTACTGCGCCATCTGGACTGCAATATGTAATTACTGCGCCAGGTAACTCGGAAAGGGCAAGTTTAACCGATACGGTATTAATGGACTATACAGGTCAGTTTACCAATAAAAAATCGAACGGAACATTAAATGTTTTTGATACTTCGAATGCTAAAATCGCAAAAGATGCCGGAATTTTCTCTGAAAGTGTACAATATGTGCCGCGTAGCCTACCATTAGGGCAATTGCCGCAAGGCGTTATTCAGGGTATTCAACTTATTGGTGTTGGTGGTAAAATCAAAATGATTTTGCCATCGAGATTGGGTTTTGGAGAAAATGGTGGCGGACCAATTAATCCGTTTACGCCATTGGTATTCGATGTAGAACTGAAAGGTATTATTAAACCAAATGCAGCAACACCGCTAAGCAAGTAAAATACCCAGCATAAATATAAAAGCGCAAGGATCAGTAAAATTTAATACTGGCTTTGCGCTTTTTTGCGTTAAGAAATTGATAATTTTGGCGACAAAATAAAATTTTTGTTTAAATTAGATTAACAAAACAAATTTTTATTCTTTTTTCACTATGTGCTCAAACAGGACTATTACGTTTCTGGGCCTGAAATTAATGCTGTTTAGCATATTTTTCAATCTGTTTATAAAGGATGGATATCGCAGGCATGTAATGGCCTCTCACCGTTACCCTACATGCAAAAATAACCGCAGTACCTCCCAATGGCCTTATTTAACCAATATGCAAAGGCAGGTTAATGATTTATTTGAGGCTACCCAAAAGAAGTTGCTATCTACCTTAGTTAAAAACATAAGATTTAAAGCTGTTGATAGAATATTTGGTAGGTTTTAAAGAAGTTAAACATTTTGTTTAAAAATCTTTTTCAACCTGTTTGCCTGATCTTCTGGTGAAAGTGGTTAACGTTTAAACTAAACTTTATGGAGAAGATCAAGGTCTTTTTAATTCACGATTATGATGCATTAACAGATAATGTCGAATCCATCCTTAGTGAGTCGGAAAGTATTGTTGTTGGTAAGGCCAATTCTGCAGCACTTGCCGAACAATTGATCAGGGCTAAAATGCCGGATATTGTAATTGCCGATGTGAGCGTTAACGAGAAGGTCGGAGCTGATTTAACTAAACTGATTAGAAGAGAATTCCCCAAAATTAAAATTATTGCACTTTCTATGCAGGATGATTTTATGAATATTTCAAAAATGATCAAGTCTGGAGCAACGGGTTACCTTTTAAAAAGTGTAAAGTTTCACGAACTGCATAAAGCAATTAATAAGGTTATGCTTGGCGAAACCTATATCCAAAATTCCATTACCGCTAAATTTATTAATGGTTACCAGCGTGAAAACCATACGGAAGAAGTAAATATTTTATCACCTCGGGAAGTAGAAATTATTAGGTTGATTGCCAAAGAATACACTTCTGCAGATATTGGCAAGATGTTATTTATTTCGGAACATACAGTAGAAACCCATCGTAAAAATATATGGCGTAAAACCGGTGTTAAATCAATTGTTGGTTTGCTGAATTTTGCGCACGAGCACCAGCTGATTTAATAAAGACCTTATGATTTTTAAAGTTAAGCGGTCTTTTTTGGCTTTAATAACTATGGATCTGCAAGCTATTAGAAGAATTGAAACGATAGATCAATCTGAAAATTAAATCCAATCTTTAAAAGGGCTAACTGTTAGGTTGGAATTATAATATTTTTCTTCTTCGGTGACCTCTCTGCTTACCCAGTCTGGAAGATCGAATGTTTCGTCCTCACTTTCAAGTTCAATTTCGGCAACAATCAGGCCATTATTATCACCTAAAAATACATCTACTTCCCAAAGTTTGCCGCTAAACGGAATTTCGTAACGGGTTTTCGAAAGCTCAGATAAGGAGAAATTATCCAATAATTGTGTGGCCTCGGCAACTGGGATTTCATATTCGTATTCCATTCGCGTAGCTCCTATTGTTTGACCTTTTATGGTTAAAAAGCCTTTGGTTTCTGTTGCTCTTACGCGTATGGTTTTATCTTTATCCGTAAGGAGATAGCCTTGCCTAAAAAGCTTTCCCTCAGGTTTGCTCAGATCATCCCACTTCTGCTGATCGATCAAAAATTTACGCTCTATTTCTTTACCCATTATTTGGAGAGTTGTGCTAAAATATTCATCGCTGCCTCATTATCTTTCACATTCACAAATATATGGTCGTGATAGTAGCCCGCGATTACGTTGCAGCTTATACCTTTTTCGGCCAGTGCAGCTGAAAATGCTGCTGTTAAACCTACGGCTTCTAAAGAAGAGTGCACCGTTAATGTGATCCAAGAAGCGATAAAAGTATAGTCAAGACCCAAATGATCTGCAATTTCTTTTTTTAAGACCACCGTGGTTGCCTCCTGCTCTTTGAATAAACAAATTGCCAGGTTGATATCTATTGTATTTTGATGATCAACCTTACAAAATACAAATTCGCCTGGGTTGTGCACTGGCTTCATTGTTTTTAACAATTTTGCTAAACTTTTTTCCCCCGTCATTTATCTTGCCCTTTTCTGTAAATCAGCGATAGGCATACTAATCAATCTTCCGATGGGTTGTTTACCGCGATAGGTAATTACACGTAACATACTAGCATCTTTTGGTACCTGTAGTGCGGCTGTGTATTTCGGGTAAAAGCGGTCGGGAGTAGAATTGTCGAAGCTATAGTAGATATCCAAACCATCTATTTCTGTGGTTAATTCGATCATTAACTGTTTATCTGCACTGCGTTTTACTGTAAAAATAGGATCGTAAATAGCTGGCGAGTATTTAATCTCTGCGAAATCTAATCGTTTGAAATGCTGTTGTGTACGATCAACGAAATTTGTCCAGCTTTTCTTTTCAATCGGACTCCAGATCGATTCTGAAATGGCAAATGCACGTGGCCAAACCATATATTCTACCTGGCGGAAAGTAAATACCTGTTCTGTCCAAAGGTTGGCCTGTGCACCAATGACATATTGCGCATTAACGCCCGCTGGAATAGGGTTAAACTGATAGGCTTTATTTAACCTCAACGAGGCATAAACTTTTGGTTCGGTAATCTGATCTGCTTGCATATAATCCAGATAGGCAAAATCAGTCGGACTCATTACCACATTGTGTTTTTCGTTCGCTGCCTGGATACCATATTTCATTCCTCTCCAGCTCATCACGGCTGCTGTTGGCGATACACCACCCTCAAGGATTTCGTCCCAGCCCATAAACTTTTTACCTTTTGAAATCACGATCTGCTCTACACGTTTTTCAAAATAAGCCTGGACCTGAGGAATGGTTTTTAAACCTTCGCGAAGCATTAAGGCTTTAACCTGGTCGTTCTTTTCCCAGAAATTATGAGGAGCTTCATCGCCACCCATGTGGATGTACTCAAAAGGAAAAAGTTTAGCTACCTGGGTAAGTACCGAATCTAAGAACACATAAACTTTTTCATTTGCCGGGCAAAGCGTATTGTCAACTAGAGCTGTTGGTGGGGCACCACGGCTCCAATCCATTATTTTCTCGCCTGAACGTACTTTGTAATTAACCGCATCGGGTGTGCAGGATAATTCAGGGTAAGAAGCGATAATAGCTAAACTATGCCCCGGAACATCGATTTCTGGTAATATGTTTACAAAACGTTCTTGTGCATACTGAACAAGTTCTTTAATATCTTCTTGTGTATAAAAACCACCATAAGTACGGGGCTCATCTGGAGTTGGAGGGGTAAAATCGCCAAAAGTCCCGGTTTTTTTAACGCTCCAGGCACCTACTTCGGTTAATTTAGGTAAGCCTTTAATTTCGATTCTCCAGCCTTCATCATCAGCGAGGTGCAGATGCAACAGGTTAAATTTATAACGGACCATATCGTCGATAAACTGCTTTACCTCCTGTTTGGTGAAAAAGTGGCGGGCAACATCGAACATTAAACCTCTCCATCCTAATTTCGGATAATCTAGCACATCAACACAAGGTGCCTTCCATTTAATATCTTTCACCAGTTCCTTGCTTTCTATTTCGGCCGGGAAAAGTTGAAGCAACGACTGAACGCCATAAAAAATACCTGCAGGCTGGTTAGCTGTAATTACAACCTGAGTAGGATTAACATTTAATTTGTAACCTTCTTTACCTAACTGTGCATCTTCTTGTGTATTAAGGATTAGTTTGATGGTAGGATGGCTCGAATTGCTCACTGTGCTTACAAATTTGCCTGTAGCAGTAGTGATCCGATCAGAAAGGTAAGCGATAGATTGTTTTAATTCTCCACTCTTAAGGGTCTGGATGGTTACATTTTCTGGCAAGGTAAAAGTACCTGCCTTTTTCATTAAGGATACCGGTTCGGGGATGATGGCAATTGGTGTTTGCATAACCGCGCTTTCGGAATCGCCGATTTCAGTTTCTGTAACAATTGATTGAGCGAAGGTATTGGCTGCAAAAAAACAGCAGAAGATAATCAGGAATAATTTTTTCATTAAAATAATTAAAGCGGGTTAACCGAATAAGTATAATCTGCAATTTATTAAAAAAGATTTTAATAGGAGGTATTTATGTGGAAGGAAATGTATAAAAGAAGAGCGTGGAGCGCATAGCGTTTGGTTTGGATAAAATCGTTATTGAATTTATGGCATTATGAGAAATTTGCCAGTCTAAGCAGAGTCGAAGACTTAACTACAAAGTTCACAGAAACACAAAGGAATATAGCCCTAAGTGATGAGCTCAGTTGGAGTGATGACGGAAGACATAAAATAAAACTGCAAATTAATATGGCATAACTATTTTTGTCATTCTGAACACAGTAAAGAATCTTTTAGAATAAAATAGTGTTGTTTACTTGTTCTTTTTGAGACTATTTTGCCTCAAATCCTTTTAATATCGTTTCAATAACACTATATAAAACTCCCGTATTCCAGTCATCTAAATAACTATATCCTTTATTGATATTTGATGGATCTTGTTTTGAAAAGATGGCAAAATAAGTGCGGTAATTTTTGGTGCCTACATCAGGCCAAAGCAACGACTTTTCTTCTTCGTTAATAAATTTTGTGGATCTAATTTTGATGCCAGCTTCATCGAAAGTCACATTTGCCACAATGAACGGTGTTTTTTGACTAAACAGCGCTAAATAATGGTCCACTAACCCATCGAAATAGCTTTCCCATAGTTTGTTCAATATTTCGGCATATTGATTATACAAATGGACTTTATTGATGCCATAATAAGAACCGAAACTTATTTTGATCATTTCCCCATCGCTGTTCCTAATCAATAATTGATACTTTCTCCCTACGATAAATTCAAATCCTCTAATCCATTTAATTCCAAAACGGTATTCTAACGGCTCTTCTGTAGATAAATCAGTTATTGTGGGAACTGATAATTTTTGATTACCAAATAGTATTGATTGTGGCGTAAATAATAAATTTTTAGGCTTTCGGTCAAAATAGCTCTTTTTAATTAACCAATTCTTTTGATTGCTATCTGGAGTGATCATGCATTAAATTTATAAATGGTGTAATAGCAAATTTTAGTCTTCTGATTCTACTTTTTTTTGGTTAAATTTCTTAATAAGAGTTGTTAACATAGTTTTTCCTTTTTCCATACGTCTGATTTTTCCAGTATTTTCATCAATGAAATAGTCGATTACCCGCTGGCTGTACTTTTCCTTTCTGAAGATTTCTATGAGATCTGAAATAAGTGTGGCAGGTGTACCAAAAAGGCCTGGCCTCGACCACCAGCCTAAGGCAAGTGTGGTGAGCATACTCTTTAAACGAAAACTTTTTGCACATGTTGAACATATGATTTGAAGTTTTTGTTCATGATTATACCAAATCAGATAGGATATTATCGTATTAAAGGTATAGCCATATAATTCGTTTTCATTGTTACAATGGGTACAAACAGAATTCTTGATCTCGTTAATTAAGTTCGTTCTTTCTATTCCCTCGTAAAAGTTAGTTTCTTCTGCTACAAATTTGATCAGTTTAGTATCTAAATTCCTTTTTATGATTTCATCGTTCAATAAGACTACAACTTCTTTTCGTAATCCATTAGCCTCTGAAATAATTTTTAGAATTGTAGCATCATCATACTTTTCATAGTTTTTGCGGATGTCTTCTAAGGGGATCATTGTATCTTCTCCTTGTAAAGTGTATCGGCAAGTTTAATGGTTTGATCAATTTTGTATGATAAATTTAAAATAGATTTATTGCTTGGTAGATTTTCTTTCTGATATTTTTCTATTAATGGTAGTGTTCTAGAAATTTTTAAAGCTAGCGATAAGTCGTTAAGTGAGGATGTTTTAGTTTCTATCGAACGGGCTAATTTCTTGTATTGAAGAGTTCTTGCCTTATATGCTTCCATATTTTTAGCGATTAAAGCCGTTAAGGTTTTTCTTAAAACGGAGTCTTTAATTTCTTTTACATGGGCATTTGCTGAGACAAAATAATCTTGGTTTTTTTCGTCGTAGCTATTGAATTTTTTTAAGGAGTCGCTTCTGCCATTTTCAATTTCCCTAATGTTATCATCAACTTTTTTTAATGCTAAATCTTTAGCTATTATTTCAGCATAAAGGTTGTCGATCAGGTCTTCTCTGCCCCGCTTTGAAACGATATTATAAGATTCTTCATCTGCCAGTGCAGTAGGGGTGTCATCTTTACTTTTTGTAGGCCTTTCTGCATCTTTGCAGGAAAATGCGGTACAGATTAAAAGACAATATGCGATGTTTTTTTTCATGAGCGTTAATTATCAGTGAATTTAATAAAGTAGCATTAAACGCCTTGAAAATATTGTTTTTTGTTGTAAAAACCTAGGTAATTAACCAAAGCAATTATATTATTAAAGTTTAAACTACAAAAACTTTTTCAACCATTCCATAGCTTTTTCATCGTCCGTAAATGATTTCATTGGGATGGGTGGAATTTGAAACTTAAAAAGAATTTTCATAATCAGTTGAGCTAAACCGGGTTTCGAAACCATCGCCATAGCCGTATAAATTTGAGGCAATTGCTCAGTAGAGAACCTTCGTGTTTCTTTGTCTGGAACAGGAGAATTTTTTAAGTAAATTAACAGTGGGACTTTCTTATTCCCCGTAATTTTCTTCACCAGTTCAACATTGGCCGCAATATTTTCTACTGTACGTAAAACGCTTTTACTGTACGAAATAAGTATTCCATCATCTGTTAACAAATAATCGGCAATTTCGCCTTCAATAAGTTGTTTGTCGCTATCGTTTTCCATTTATTATCCCCTTAAATGATAGCCTTTTGGTTTAGTAAAAGCCCTTAATCCCTGATGTGATAGGGTTGCACCAATACCCGAATATTTTCTTCCACTCCATGGCAGTGCTGCACTCACCCGATCGCAGCAATTCCAATAACCCGAACCCGCGTCAAGCTGAGATAGTATTTTTTCAGCCCTTGTCTGATCGGCTGTATAAACCGATGCTGTTAAGCCATAATCTGTATCTTTCATCATATTTAAGGCCTCTTCATCGTCTTTCACCTTCATAATTCCGATAATCGGTCCGAAACTTTCTTCCTGCATTACCAGCATATCATTGGTAACATCTGTTAGCACTGTTGGTTCAAAATAATAGCCCTTTCCCTCAATGGCCTTTCCGCCAGTTAATAATGTTGCACCTTTGCTTAAGGCATCCTTAATTTGGTTTTCCAATACCAAAATCTGCTCTTTCCGTGTTAAAGCACCAATATATACGCCATCGGTTGTTGGTTGGCCCATTTTCCAGCGCTTAACTTCGGTAACAAAGGCATTTAAGTAATTTTCGTAATTTTTCTCATGCACATAAATGCGCTCAACTGAACAACAACTTTGTCCGTTATTGTAAAAAGCGCCATCAGCCGTACCAACTGCAGCAGAAGCAACATCGGTTACATCTTCGGCAATGTACAACGGATCTTTTCCTCCTAACTCTAATTGGCAGGGAACCATTTTCGACGCCACTTTCTCGTAGATGAATTTTCCCGTTTTATAAGATCCAGTAAAGAAATAGCCATCAAAACCCATCTCTAATAATGCGGTTCCCGTTTCTTTTGCGCCAATAGCGATATGGAAGATATCTTCAGGTACCCCAGCCTTTTTTAACATTTTTTCAATCTCGATTCCAGTTAATGTGGCATATTCTGAGGGTTTGTACATTACAGCATTGCCACTCAGTAAAGCTGGGATAAAAACATTCACGCCAACCAGATAAGGATAATTCCAGGCGGAGATATTACAAACTACACCCAGAGGCTCGTATTTAATGATTTCTTTGAGTCCTGGTTCATCGGTCATTATTTCATCGGCCAGGTATTTTTCGGCATTGGTCAACATCCATTTGATGCGGGCTCTTGCACCATTAATTTCGTTGTGCGATTGTTGGAGCGGCTTGCCTACTTCGCTGGTTAATACCGATGCCAATTCTTCTATGCCAGTTTCCAGTAAATCACTAAACCGGGCAATAACCGAAACCCTTTCGCTAAGGGATTTGTTGGCCCACTGTGGTTGAGCTTTTTTTAAAGTATCTAATTTAGTTTGAAGCGTAGAGGAGTTATCTTCCGCTAAACTGGTAATAATTTCTTCTGTTGCCGGGTTGATGATCTGCATGTTATTCATTTTCTTACCACAGATTTTTACAGATGAACACAGATTTTTAAAAAGGGTTTAGGACTAACAACCTAAATTAGCTTAATGATTACAATCTGTGTTTATCCTTTTTATCTGTGGTTGATATTTAATTTTATCGCATTAATAAAAGCCTCGTGTATGTTTTTGCTAAAGGGTCCTTGCTGGTCTTTTAACCGTTCAGGGTGCCATTGTACAAATAACAAAAAGGATTTTCCTTCCGGTTCCATCCGCTCCATGGCTTCTGTAACACCATCTGGTGATATTGCGCTCACCACCAAACTTTTCCCTGTTTTATCGGTGCTTTGGTGATGGTTACTGTTCACTAGGCCTTTATCTGTATTCACAATCTGGTTCAGCCACGAGGAAGGATTGATGATGATTTCGTGATATCGGTCTGATTTATCGTGCATTTTTGAATGATCGAATTTTCCCCAGGTTGGGATATCAGGGATTAAAGTTCCACCAAAAAATACGTTGCCCACTTGCATGCCCCTGCAAATACCCAAAACAGGAACAGAATTGGCTTCAGTATAGGTTAAAACCTTAAATTCAAACTCGTCGCGTTTTTCATCAATATCATCATCATAACAGTAAGGATAATATTCAGGCAGATTGTAAAACCGGGGATGAACATCTTCACCTCCTGTTAAAACGATCCCATTGCATTTTCTGATCTCGTCGAAATTATTGAGTTTGTACCCGAGCTGGATTACCTCCACATTTTTGTTATAGGATAAAACCCAATCCCGGTAGATGTCGAATTTGCTACAGTCGGTAACACCAATTATTATTTTATCAGACATATTAATTAATTCCACTGATTTATCTTTTTTCCTTCGGGTAGATTACACCTATTTTTCCTTCGGGGATGATTACACCGGTTTTTAGATTACACTGATTTTAATGGTTTAGTAATCCTAAAATCACGTAATCTTTTAATCCTATTTTAAAGTGCGGTTAAATACAATTGTTTAAAATCTTCTCTGCTTACCGGTTTAGGATTATTTGGATGTGCAAAATCTGCAAAGGCTAAATCGGCAAGTGTTTCTATATGTTCATTTTTAACGCCAATATCACTCAATTTATGCGGAATATTCACTTTCGTATTTAAATCGAACAGATATTTTACAACAGCTTCACCATTTTCATCTTTGAGATCCAACGTACGGGCAATTTTTTTAAAACGATCTTCAAAACCAGCAATATTAAACTGCATACCGTAAGGAATATTCACTGCATTAGCCAACCCGTGATGAGTGTCTAACAACGAAGAAAGCGGATGTGCCAGCGAATGTACTACACCCAAACCTTTTTGAAAAGCAATTGCGCCCATCATCGAAGCCATTAACATTTTACTACGACTTTCTAAATCGGGATTGTTAGTTGCCCGTTCCAAAGAATCTTTGATCAATGAAATTCCCTCTAGTGCAATTCCATCACACATGGGGTGGAAATTTTTAGCTAAATAAGCTTCCATGTTGTGTGTTAAGGCATCCATGCCAGTTGCTGCTGTAATAAATGGGGGTAAATCCATAGTGAGTTCGGGATCTGCAAATACGATCTGCGCCATTAATTTGGGCGAGAACAGAATTTTTTTCTGGTGGGTTTCATCGTCGGCAATAATTGCACTGCGGCCAACTTCACTTCCTGTGCCGGATGTGGTTGGAATGGTGATAAAATGTGGAACATCGTTCGTTACGTAGATATCGCCGCCGATTAAATCATCATACTTGAATAAATCCTCGCGGTGATTAACTCGGAGTACAATTGCACGGGCAACATCCAAAGCTGCACCACCACCAATGCCAACAATACTGTCGCGATTGGTGGCATCCCAAACATCAGTACCTTTGTAAACATCGCTTTTTACCGGGTTTTTGTGGATGTCGCTAAAAACCTCTACAGCAATACCCTTTGCCTTTAAATCTTCAACAATGGTTTTAAAAAAAGGAAGTTGGGCGATGGTAGGGTCGGTTACAATTAATGGTGCCTTTAAATTGTTCTTGCTTAAGTAGGCGGGCAACTCTTTTACTGCGCCAGCGCCAAAACGGATGGTTGTTGGGAAATTAAACTGATGGATTTTATCAAATATCATGACAATTGTTTTTATTTTTTTCTCGAGTTTGCGTCATGCTGTCCCGATTAATCGGGATCAGCATCTATCCTGCAGAGGTTCTGAACCAAGTTCAGAATGATGACTATTAACGTTAAATAATTTCTAAATACCTTTTCAATTCCCAATCGGTTACTACTTTAGCATATTGCTTGCATTCCCATTCGCGGGTCATCGTAAAATGATCAACGAAATCCCCGCCCAATAATGTTTTGGCCAGATCAGAATTTTTCATCTTTTGTGTTGCTTCAAATAAATTACGCGATAATGAGCCGTTCGATAAATCGGTATATCCGTTTCCTTTGGTGGCCGGTTGTTCGAGTTTTAATTTATTTTTAACACCGTACATTCCGGCAGCTAAACAGGCCGAAAGTGCTAAATAAGGATTGGTATCCGAACCCACTATCCGGGTTTCTAAACGCGATGCCTTTTTGCTTCCTGGTAACGCACGTAATGCTGTTGTACGGTTATCGATTCCCCAGGTTGCCGTAGTTGGTGCCCATGCGCCTTCAACTAAGCGTTTATAACTGTTTATAGTAGGGGCAATCATTGGTAAAAGGTATGGGAGGCAATGCAACTGACCAGCGATATAACTTTTCATTATTTCGCTCATTTTATCTGCATCTTTTTCATCATAAAATAAATTGATCTTTTTGTCTGCATCCCAGAGGCTTTGGTGCACATGGCCACTGCACCCCGGTAAGTTTTCGCTTATTTTGGCCATAAATGTGGCAAGGATACCATGTTTATAGGCGATTTCCTTTACGGCTGTTTTAAATAATATCGCTTGATCAGCAGCTTGTAAGGCAGGAGCATATTTTATAGCAGCTTCGTAAACCCCGGGCCCGGTTTCAGTATGCAAACCTTCAATCGGGATATCGAATTTATTTAGCAGTTCGAACAGATCGCTCATAAACTCATTTCGGTAGGTGCTCCTCAAAATGGAATAACCAAACATGCCCGGACTTAAAGGTTTTAAATTAACGAAACCTTTTTCCTGGATTGTCTCTGGCGTTTCCAAAAAATTGAACCATTCAAATTCCTGTGCAAAAAGCGGCGAAAATCCTTCACTTTCGCACTGGGTAATTATTTTTTTTAACAATTGTCTCGGGCAGACAAAATTTGCCTGATCCTGATCGTCAATAAAATCGCCCAAAAAGAATGGTACATCATTTTCCCATGGGATTTTTCGGAACGTGGTCAGATCGATTTTAACCTGTGCATCTGGATAGCCGGTATGCCAACCTGTATATTTTCCATTTTCATACGCCACATCACCTGCATCCCAACCAAAGGTAACATCACAGAAACCCAATCGGCCTTCAACCAGTGATGCGAATTTTTCGGCGGCTACATATTTCCCCCTTAAAATACCGTCGATATCGGCAACAGCTAATTTTACTTTTCCAGAGGGATGATTTTTAACGTAATCCAGAATTTCTTTGCTCGTACTCATTAATCTGCCTTTTTAAATATTTTATATAGAAGAAATATGCCCAAAACAATTCCCGAATAAATTAATCCCAATTTAAGATTATAAATCAGCATTGCGATGAAAGAAACGCAGGAAATAACTAATGCAATAATGGGAAATAACGGATAAATTGGCGTTTTGAAAGGTCTTACCATTGCCGGTTTGTTTTTCCTAAGTACCATTACCGCAATCATCGAGATGATGTATAAAGTTAATGCGCCAAATACAGAAATGATAATAATTTCGGCAGTTTTACCTGATAAAAGTGCGATGATACCAATCACCGCATTGCCAATTAATGCATTTGCGGGTGTTTGAAATTTAGGAGAAATTTTTCCAAGGACAGCTGGGATACTTTTAACCCGCCCCATCTCGTAAGTAGAACGACCAGCTGCTAAAACCAATCCATGGAAGGAGGCTACCAAGCCAAATAACCCAACCGTGATGAGTAAATGATACATCAGGTGGTTGTCGCCTGTGATCATCGAAAGGGCAAGTGGTAAAGGCGAATCAGAGGTTTCGCCCGATTTTCCGTTTTTATATACAATGGCTTCCCAACCTCCAATGCCAATGGTGGAGATAAAAACAAGCACACATAAAACAACCAATGTAAATATGCCCCAGCCAAAGCCCTTGCTAATATCCCGTTGTGGGTTCTTGGTTTCTTCGGCTACATTTGCAACGCCTTCAATACCCAGGAAGAACCAGATGGCAAAAGGGATGGCAGCAAAAACCCCGCTCCAACCATTCGGAAAATTGTTATGGACTAGGTTTTCTGCATGAAATTTAGGCAATGTAATGCCTGAGAACAATAACAGCTCGCCAACAGCCAAAATGGTAATAATTACTTCGAACGAAGCCGCGGCTTTTACACCGTATATATTTAAGGCAGTAAAGATAAAGTACACCGCAATTGCACTGGTGAGAATGGGTACCTGCGGAAAGAAGGCATTAAAATAAGCGCCAATGGCAAATGCAATGGCGGGTGGTGCAAATATAAATTCGACCATTTGGGCAATACCGGCAATAAAACCGATGTTTTTGCCCAATGCTGTATTGGCATAATCGAAAACACCACCAGCCTTTGGTATGGCACAAGCCAGTTCGGCATAGCTAAAACTAAAGGTAACATACATCACCATAATGGCAACAGTGGCAATGGCCATACCCAGTGTACCGCCTTTTTCAAGGCCTAAGTTCCAACCGAAATACATTCCCGAAATCACATACCCTACACCAAGCCCCCATAACATAAAAGGGGTGAGTGTTTTCTTTAAGCTATCTTTTTGTTCCATTGGCAGGATTTACAAGATTGAAATAGGTTTATATTATTTGCTCGAAAATGATAAACTATTAGCCTCGGTATCTGATGTTTAAAGTAGCAATTATTTTTTGGTTAAGGAGATAATATATTCGTTTTTGGTTAAAAATAAAAAACCAATGCCTGAGCATTGGTTTCAATAAAATTCGTTAAGAATAAGCTGTTTTGGTTATTCCGAATCGCGGTTTTTATTCACGATCTGGCTGTCTCTCGTATTTTTCTGCACTGTAATGGCACCAAACAACGAGAGTAAAAAGGCAAAGGCATAAAATCCTTTTTCGCTGGGCAGCAAAGTGGCATTCCACAAACCGATTACCAATAAAGTAATGGTTAAAAGCGTAGAAAACCAGCTGATGCCGTAGTAAATTTCAGTAACAGGAATTCCTTCCAATTTATCGCGAACAGCTTTTTGTAAAGAGATTACGGCAAAAAGGCCAAACATCAATACGGTAAAATAATATCCTTTTTCATTAAG
The DNA here is from genome assembly GCF_052045595.1 of Pedobacter sp. 22163. Classification (NCBI taxonomy): domain Bacteria; kingdom Pseudomonadati; phylum Bacteroidota; class Sphingobacteriia; order Sphingobacteriales; family Sphingobacteriaceae; genus Pedobacter; species Pedobacter sp. 22163. The sequence goes on from NZ_JBQEPM010000004.1 coordinate 541,409, forward strand.
AAGCATATCAGAACGCCACAGGCCTACAATAAAGCCGATCATTCCGATACCTAATGCAATCCAGGCAGCTGCCACGAATGCATTCGATGGTTTTTGATTCATTGTTTTGAGATTTAATTTAATTCAATAGACAACGCTAAAGATTGGCAAAAGGTATAAAAATTAAAAGACAGTATCTTAAATTATTTTGGAAGACTATTACTTTGGGTATAAAAAATCAAACAAAATCCCACTCTTTTGCATTGTAGCTGTATAATCTTATCTTAGTTATATGCAAACATTGCTTACTTCTGCTCAAATGCGTAGTGCCGATCAGTTTACCATTGCTAATAAACCAATAGCATCAATCGATCTGATGGAAAAAGCTGCGAGGGCTTTTGTTCAAACTTTTTTAAGAGATGAGTTCGATACGAATAAAAGCGTTGCTATATGCTGTGGGAAGGGAAATAATGGAGGAGATGGATTAGCCATTGCCCATTTGCTTATTGCTAACGGATATGAGAATATAAAAGTTTACATCATCAACTTCAGTAAAAAACAAAGCGACGATTTTGCCATCAACCTACAGCGGATTGAGGAAACGAGATGCAAAAAAACGATCATCAACCAGGTTTCTGATTTAAAGAACCTGAAAGCCGATTTAATTATCGACGCCATTTTAGGCTCTGGTTTAAATAAACCTTTAAGCGGAGAATATGAACAGCTGGTTCAGGCCATTAACAAGCTGAATAAAAAAGTGTATGCAGTTGATGTACCCACCGGTTTTTTTGCCGAAGGCAAGTTACCTAAAGATTACAACGGCATAAAAGCGTATAAAACAATTTGTTTTCAACGGCCGAAGATTAACTTTTTCTTCCCCGAGTCGGCCATGGCAACTGAAAAATATGAGGTGGTTGATATTGATCTGGATGAGACATTTATTCAAAAACAAGAGGCAGATTTCTATTTAGTGGAAGAATCTGATATTGAAAAGATGCTGAAGCCCCGAAAATTGTTCAGCCATAAAGGTACTTACGGCCACGCACTGATTATTGCTGGAAATACCAATACCATGGGTGCGGCTTTACTGTCTTCTATGGCTTGTTTACACACAGGGGCGGGATTAACCACAGCCTGTATCCCGCAAAGTGGATTAATCGCTTTAAATACAACCTTACCAGAAGTAATGGCGCTACCAAGGGACGAATACACGAGAATAGAGAATCCAAAGAAATATCAGGCCATTGCTATTGGTCCGGGTTTAGGTGCTGAAGCTGAGAATGAAAAACTGCTCGAAAGCTTGATTATGGCCAACCAAGCAATGATTATTGATGCCGATGCTTTAAATATTCTGGGTGAAAGGCCCGATCTGATCGATAAACTTGTCGCAAATAGCATTCTTACCCCACATATGAAGGAGTTCGATCGGTTATTTGGCGAACATGATAACTGGTGGGACAGGGTGCAAACGGCTATAAAACAAGCCAGAAAACAGAAGATTGTTATTGTGCTTAAAAACCAGTATACTTTTATCTGCCTGCCAACAGGTAAGGTGCTCATCAACCCTACTGGTAATCCGGCAATGGCTCAAGGGGGGATGGGGGATATTCTTACGGGCATTATTGCGGGCTTTGTAGCACAGCAACATGCCGCAGCAGATGCCGCTATTTTGGCTTGTTACATTCATGGAAAAGCGGGCGATCATTTAGCGCACGAAAACTTTGTAGTTACCGCCTCGCAGGTTGCAACCAGGGTGCCCAAAGAAATTAAAGCGCTTATATCCAATTAGTTTGTTTGTTATGTGCAGTTAGCCACAATTGTGGAGAAAAACCGGTATTAATCTACTATGCTTCTAGTTTATAATTTATAGTTTAAGGGAATATTTAAAATAACAGATATCTTAAAAACGGAAAAAAATTATTATGGCACAAAAAGAGTACACGCTGAATGAATTAATTCAGGAATCGGCAGAGAATCCAAATGAAAACGATTTTTTCGAATTAGAGAAACCTGCCATGCTGGAGGTAAATCTAAAAAATCAAAAAATATTGGCAAAAGCAGGTTCTATGGTTGCTTACATCGGAAATATTGATTTTAAAAGAGAAGGACTATTGAGCAAAGGTTTGGGCGGTTTGTTAAAGAAAGCCATATCTGGCGAAGGTACTTCGCTGATGCACGCCACAGGAACAGGTAAACTATATCTGGCCGATGAGGGCAAGAAAGTAAAGATCATCAAACTCCAAAACGAAGCGGTATTTGTAAATGGTAATGATGTATTGGCTTTAGAAGACAATATTAAAAACGAAATAAAAATGCTAAAAAGCATTGCAGGGATGATGAGCGGTGGTTTATTTCAGGTTAAATTATCGGGCAGTGGCTACATTGCCATTACCACACATGGCGAACCGATTTTATTAAGGGTTACCGGTAACCAGGCGGTGTATACCGATCCTAATGCTACAGTAGCCTGGTCTGAAAACTTAACGCCAAACATTAAAACCAATTTAACTTTCGGGTCTTTTATCGGAAGAGGAAGTGGCGAATCTTTCCAGTTAGAATTTTTTGGCGAGGGATGGGTTTTGGTGCAGCCTTACGAAGAGGTGAAGTACGCAGCGAAATCTTAATCATCGAATCGTCATTTCGACCGCAGTGGAGAGATCTTTATCAATAAAATCTCTCCATTTCGTTTACTCCTGTCAATAATATTTACATATTAAATTTACATCTATTTTTTGGAAAGCACATGCAGAAGCATTTAGGCAATTATAGCCCTGCCATTCGCTTTACCGCTCTGCGTTTGGTGTTCGCTATTGTCAGGTTTATGCTGTACAGCCATTCATTCTATTTAAGGTTGCATAGAGCAAAACCATTGTCTACCAAAGGCAGTTGAAAGGTCAAAACCCACATGCCCATTGTTCCTAAACCCGGTAGTAACGGAAATCCTTTTTATTGCTTAAAATAGATTAGACTAAACGTATTGCCTGATGTATTGAATTTGCAATAAAAAGATTGGAGTGTATAACGGGACTGCAGCACCTACGGAGTTGGAACTGTTCGTTTTCTAATATAAACATCAACGAGAAATTAATGTTATAAAAACAAAAAATCCCGACATTTTATCAATGTCGGGATTTATATAATTGATTAAATTATTTCTATTTAAACACCGCCCATTACGGTTAATTTATCCATTGTTGGGTTAACGCTTCCGCCCATAGGCTCTAAGGTTACTGCAAAAGCCTGTGCTTCCTGAATAGCCTGCATTTTTACCAATGCCTCGTTACTAGTCGAATCCGTTTTGCCGAATACGCCTAAACTTACCGGTTTGCCGTTTACCAAAGCCCATAACTGATATTGATGTGCTGCATCGGTTTTTGGTAAATCCATTGCTACATAGTTGATCAGCACACTTTTATCTTTCTTGTTCCAGTAAACTTTCATTTTCGAGTTCGGGCTAAAAGCCTGGCCAGCCATTCTGATGGTTGCCCATTCTTTGCTGTCGGCCATTGCAGCCATATTATCTAAACCCTGGTTTTCGAACTCTAATTTGCTTACTAAGCCAGCAAATTTTTGTTTATCCAGGTTCAAACTTGCAATTTGGTCGTGTGCGGCATTTAGCTTGTTATACGTAATAAACAATGCCGCTGTACTTACTACCAATAAAGCTATACAAGCAACTAAGGCGTAACGCAAAGTTCTTACTTTGGCATCACTTCCATCTAAACGTATAATTCTTGGTTCTTCTGTATAAATTGGTTCGGGTTGAACATTCACATTCTCTTCAACTTCACTTAACCCCAACTTTTCGAATAATCTTGTTTCTACATCTGCAGATGGTTCTACAGCATTTTGCATAGCATATTGCTCCATAGCTTGCTCAATGGCAGCTATTTCATCTCTTACCTCAGGGTGTTGAGATGCCATTTCCTCAACCTGCAACGCTTCTTCAGGTGATAAATCACCTAAAACGTACAGCTCAAGTACTCCAGATTCTATATATGCTTTTAAATTTTCCACGCTCAATTAAAATTCCTTCTCAATTCAATAATAGCCAACCGGATCCGGGTTTTCACCGTACCTAATGGCAGATCTAACTTTTCTGCGGCTTCCACATGAGTGAAACCCTTGTAATAAACTAAATCAAGAACTGCTTGTAGATCCGGTTTAAGGTTCTCTACAAGTTGCTTAACTCCAAGAATATCAGGATTAAACGTTACCTTGTTTTGTTCATCAACGAAACTTACGTTATTTTCTATATCTTGGTTTTTGAGTGAATTCTTAAAGTCTTTAGAACGTAGTTTGTCGATCGATAAATTGCGGGCAATGTTCATCATCCACGTAAACAAACGTCCTTTGGTATTGTCATAGTGTGCAGCAGACTGCCAGATTTTTACAAAAGTTTCTTGTAGTACATCCTCAGCAAGCTCTGTGTGGGTGATAATGCGCGAAATAACGCCATAAAGCGCTGACGAATACATGCTGTACAATGTTTTTAGAACCGCGGGATCTTTCGATTGCAGTGCTTGAACAAGTTCAGGCTCAGTTAGGGTTAATTTTTTTAATGCAGTCACTATTGGTTACTAAGATACAATACAGAACAGTAAAAGCAAAAAAATGTTTTGTAAATGCATTCCGCCAGGGAGTACGATTATAAAATATTTTAAATCCCTACTTATATAAGTGAATTATGCAATCCCCTCAATTGGAAAAAGGTGTTTTTCTGCATGATAAGATGAACGCACCAGCGGACCGCTTTCTACATACTTTAAGCCCTTAGCTAACCCAGCTTCTTTATACATTGCGAAAGTATCCGGATGGATCCAGTCTACAACTGGGTGGTGGTTACGTGTAGGTTGCAAGTATTGACCTAAAGTTAAGATATGCACACCATTGGCAACCAAATCGTCCATGGCTTCGAAAATATCTTCTTCGGTTTCGCCTAAGCCGAGCATAATGCCTGTTTTTGTTCTTAAGCCAAATTCAGAAATTCTTTTTAAAGCTTCTAAACTTCTGTCGTATTTAGCCTGGATACGCACTTGTTTGGTTAAACGCTTAACGGTTTCCATATTGTGCGAAACCACTTCTGGTCTTTCTTCTAATACGCGGTATAAATTATCCCACTGACCTTTGAAATCGGGGATTAGGGTTTCTAAAGTAGTAATTGGACTTTCTCTGCGGATAGCCTGTAGGGTTTCTGCCCAGATGATTGAGCCGCCATCTTTTAAATCATCGCGATCTACCGAAGTAATTACACAATGTTTAACACCCATTAATCTTACCGAATCGGCAATGCGGTTAGGCTCGTCAACATCAACGGCCAAAGGGCGGCCCGTGGCTACAGCACAGAAAGAACAGCTACGGGTACAGATGTTACCCAAAATCATGAAGGTTGCCGTGCCTGCACCCCAACATTCGCCCATATTAGGACAATTTCCGCTTTCGCAGATGGTATGGAGCTTGTGCGTGTCTACTAAACTGCGAACTTGTGCATATTCTTTACCAACGGGTAATTTTACACGTAACCAATCTGGTTTACGTTTTACTTCAGTTACAGCAGGTACTACCGGTAAATCAATCATGGTACAAAGTTAATGAATAGGATTGAAATGTTACAATGCAGAAATGTTTGAAGGTTGTAATAATTGGAGTGAATTGGTTAATTGTGGATTGGCTAACTTGCGAAGTCTGGCTGGGCAGGGGCTGATCTAAACTTCGCAAGTTTAGCAAGGACCTGTTTGTGGTGTCAGATGTTTCTATCTGACGCTATTGAAAAAATTAAACCACATTCGTTTCGAACGCAATCTGTCGTTTATTTTCCTTAAAGCCAAGCCGCTCGTAAAATTTGTGGCTTTCGGTGCGTTTGATGTTACACCTTACTTTTAGTTTTTTTACCTGATGCTTTTTTGCCCAAAGGTTTATATTTTCAATCAACTGCTTCCCGATTTTTAAGTTTCGGTATTTTTCATCCACAATTAAACCGCCAATTTCAATAAATGGATCAGATTCTATCCGAAGGGTGTAAAAACCATGAATCCAGCCTACTACTTCGCCATCAACTAAAGCAACAAATGCGCAGTTTTCATTATTGTTATTAATGCGTTTAATTCTTTCTGATGTTTGTTTGATGTCGCTTTCGTAACCCAATTGTGTAGAAAGCGTAGCTACGCTTTCGGCATCTTTTTCCGAAATTTCTCTGATCTGAACCATTTTTTATTGATAGATGAAGCTAAAATTAAAGATTAAATTTTGTTTTTACCGTCAAATGGTGACATCTGACAGCTCACCGCGTGCCAGGCCAACTGGAGAAGCCTCATAAGGCCAGGGGCTGGGCAGACATCGCAGGTTTAGCGATGGTTTTCAAGCCAAAAGCAGAGGAATAACCAAACTAAACCCTATTGAAGCGGCAGCCTGAGCCCCTTCGGCGAAGCTACAGCGGAAAGAGGGACTGCTTTTACCGATGAGCAGCAATTACCTTTTCTGGTGTCGGAGAAAAATCAACACTATAAATAAATTTTGCTTTACTGTTAGATGGTAATATCTCACAGCACAGATACTGCACGGAACCTGTTTATAAATGTTAGTTAAAAATCATAAGCGAAACATTGCAACTTTTAACGTTTTAACTTTCTAACTTAATATTACATTTGCAATATGAATACTGGCTTACAGCTTTATAATACGCTTTCGCGCAAAAAAGAACTTTTCCTACCCTTAAATGCACCCAATGTTGGGATGTATGTTTGCGGTCCTACTGTCTATAGTGATGTGCACCTGGGTAACTGCCGCACGTTTATATCTTTCGATTTAATTTTCAGGTATCTTAAATATGCTGGTTATAAGGTGCGTTATGTGCGTAATATTACAGATGCAGGTCACTTAGAAGGCGATAGGGACGAGGGTGATGATAAGTTTGCAAAACGTGCAAAATTAGAGCAGCTTGAGCCAATGGAAATTGTGCAGAAGTACACTTTAGGTTTCCATGATGTTATGCGTATGTTCAACACGCTGCCGCCAAGCATCGAACCAACTGCTACAGGGCACATTATCGAACAGATCGAAATGATCAAGATAATTATTGCCAACGGTTACGGTTATGAGATTGATGGCAATGTGTACTTTGATGTAGAAAAATATAGCAAAGAATATAATTATACCATTTTAACCAACCGGAATCTGGAAGATATGCTGAACAATACCCGTGAACTGGGTGGACAGGATGAGAAACGTGGAAGGTTAGATTTTGCACTTTGGATAAAAGCGAAACCAGAAACTTTAATGCAATGGCAATCGCCATGGGGCATGGGTTTTCCGGGCTGGCATATTGAATGTTCGGCCATGAGTGCTAAATATTTGGGCGCCGAATTTGATATTCATGGAGGTGGAATGGACTTAGCAGCAACACACCATACCAATGAAATTGCACAATCTGAAGCTTGCAGCCATAAACAGCCTGCCCGCTATTGGATGCACACCAATATGCTTACGGTAAACGGTACGCGGATGTCTAAATCGGCTGGTAACGGTTTTCTTCCTTTAGAGTTATTTACAGGTGATCACGCTTTATTGAAAAAAGGCTTCAGCCCAATGACAGTTAAGTTTTTCATGTTGCAGGCACACTACCGCAGTACTTTAGATTTCTCGAATGAAGCTTTAGATGCTTCTGAAAAAGGATTCCGCCGCTTAATGGCTGCTATTGGTTTGTTAGATAAGTTAACGGTTTCAGAACAGAACGATTTCGATATCGATGCATTGAAAGAGAAATGCATCCACGCGATGAATGACGATTTTAACAGTCCGATTTTGATTGCCGAACTGTTTGAAGCAGTAAGGATTATCAATACCGTTTACGATGGTAAGGGCAAAATCTCTGCAGAAGCATTAGAAAAGTTGAAGCAACTGGTTAACGATTTTGTATTCGATATATTAGGATTGAAAGATGAAGATGCCGGAGGTAACGACTTAAATGGCGTTCTGGATATGGTGATTAACTTAAGGACCGAAGCAAAAGCGAATAAAGATTACGCCACTTCCGATCGCATCCGTATTGGCTTGCAAGAGTTGGGAATCCAGCTTAAAGATGGCAAAGAGGGAACGACCTGGAGTAAAGCGTAGTTAGTCCTGAGTCTACAATCCAAAGTCATAATCGATTTTAGCAATGAGAAGAATTGGTTTAGTAGGCGGTATTAGCTGGGTATCTACTATAGATTATTATCGTTTTATAAATGAGGGAGTAAATGAGCGTTTGGGTGGGTTAAATTTCGCCGAATGTTTAATTTATTCCCTTAATTTTGGCGATATACAAGATAAAACCTGGGAAGGATCGTTTGATCTTTTACTCAATGCTTGCGAAAGTTTAAAAAAAAGTGGGGCAGAAGCAATTGCACTCTGCGCCAATACCGCGCATCTTTTTGCCGATCAATTGCAGGAAAAAATTGCCTTGCCTATTATCCATATCGGTGCCGAAACTGCTAAGGCCATAAATGCTACTGGAATTAAAAATATAGGGCTCCTGGGGACCGTATTTACCATGGAAAAGGACTTTTATATCAAAAAGCTTAAAGACCATGGGTTACATGTTTTAGTGCCTTCAAAGAAAGAAACCCGCGATTATATACAGTTTACCCTTAAAGAAGAATTAGGTAGAGGTGTGATCTTGGAAGAAACCAGGACACAATATATCCAGATAATTAATGATCTGATCAGGGAAGGAGCTGAGGGGATAATTTTGGGGTGTACCGAAATTCCTATGCTGATTAATCAGGATGACTTTGAGATTCCGGTATTTGATACGACCAAAATTCATTGCCAGGCGATTGTAGATTATATGCTTTCGTAACTAACAAAGTATTGGGGTTTCATATGCTGAGGTTTAGTGATGATGAGGTCATGAACGATATCGAGAATGTAGATAGGACAATTCAGCAATATATTGTAGAATGGGAGAAAGATCATCCCCGGATCCTTTGAAAGGAAAGATTTTTAGCAGGGTCATCCCCCTGCCCCCTTCAAAGGGGGAGGTATTAATCGTGAAAAAATAAACCCTTTGCATCTTGAGTTCATCAAGGAATCAGTCGTCTTTGAAAGGGAAAGAGTTAAGTGTAGGAAAATAAGTCTCATAGATTTTTAGGCTCTCAAGAAATCCGTCTCCCTTAAAGAGCGACGCGGAATAGGTTAAGTGTAGAAAACAAATCCTACACATTTGGGCTCACCAAGAAATTTGTCCCCCTTTGAAGGGGGCAGGGGGATGAAGAAGATCATATTTAATTTTAAAGATGAATAAAACAACAAATTGTTTGCTATATGCATTTTTCGACTTTTTACTGCTAAGAAAAGGTTTAAGATATCATGGATAACAACCACTATAATTCTAAATTAAAACTTTTTGCTAGAGGCCATCGAAATGATAGTACAAAAGCAGAGATAAGAATCTGGTGTGAATTGTTGAGGAATAAAAAAATGCTGGGATATTCTTTCTTAAGACAGCGACCAATCGCGAATTATATTGCGGATTTTTTCTCAAAAGATTTAAGGTTGGTTATCGAGGTTGATGGCCTTAGCCATGAGTGGGAGGGACAATTTGAAAAAGATAAAGCACGCGAAGATATTTTAAAAGTATTGGGTTTTCATGTTCTGAGGTTTAGTGATGATGAGGTCATGAACGATATCGAGAATGTAGATAGGACAATTCAGAATTTTATCGCTGAACGGGAGAAAGATCATCCGAGATCCTGTTAAAGAAACAAGTTTTCGCCAGGTCATCCCCCTGCCCCCTTCAAAGGGGGAATGGACTATTCTCTAGCAATTAATTCGTCCCCCTTTGAAGGGGGCAGGGGGATGAAGATGAACGACTAAATCCAACCCATTACACTACTTTAAACAATTTTCCGTTAAATTAAACAATGAATAAAAAACTTTTAATACTGCCTTTATTCGCTTTAATTGCACTTCAGGCTTGTCGGAATAAAACAAACCAAAATGCTGATGAAAATGGAGAAAAGGCAGTAGCTACTTTATCTTCTCCTGATTTTAATGCCGATAGTGCTTATGCCTATACCAAAGCTCAGGTTGATTTTGGCCCTAGGATTCCAGGTACCATGGCTCATCAAAAATGTGCCGATTATTTGGTGGCTAAACTCAAATCGTTCGGCGCTGATGTAATTGTTCAGGGCGAGAAAACACAAACTTATGATGGCAAAAGCTTTCAGTTGAAAAATATTGTTGCCGCTTTTAATCCAGATCAAAAAAAGAGGGTTTTGATCACCGCACACTGGGATGCCCGCCCATTTTCTGATCAGGATACCGACCCTGCAAACCATGCGAAAGCTTTTGATGCGGCAAATGATGGTGCGAGTGGGGTGGCAGTGATTTTAGAAATGGCACGTCAGATTCAGCAGAAACAGCCAGATGTTGGAGTCGATTTTATACTGTGGGATTTAGAAGATTATGGCAAGGCCAATGATGAAACAGCAGATGAAACTACATGGTGTTTAGGCTCTCAATACTGGGCTAAAAAAGCAGTTGCGACAGGATATAAAGCTTTGTACGGCATTAATCTCGATATGGTCGGTGGTGGTAGCGCGCAGTTTACGCAGGATGAAATCTCCCGTCAGGCTGCTCCAAACGTAGTAAACAAGGTTTGGGACATTGGTAATGAAATTGGTTACGCTTCTTACTTTACGAAAATTCCAAGCGGAAAATTGGTTGATGATCATTTTTGGATGAACAAAGCAGGCATTCCTTCTATCGATATTATCCATTACAATGATAACAGTGGTTTTTATATCAATTGGCACACGCAATTGGATAACTTAGCCAATATCGATAAAAATACCTTGAAAGCCACTGGGCAAACTGTTTTAGAAACCATTTATAGAGAAAAATAAGTGACCTTAATGTGTAATTGTTAATTACTTTTAAGGTCATACATTAAAGAAAATTTTATATTCGCCAAACAATATTATCTTAATTAATAATGAAACAATTATTTTCAACTGCAATAGCTTCGCTTTTAGCCCTAGGTGCTTTTGCCCAAAAAAGCGACGGAACAACCAAATCTCTAGTAAATGCTGAGAAGGATTTTGCTAAGTCAATTGCCAAAAATGGAGATAAAGAAGCTTTTATAGACTATTCATCAACGAGTACCTTAGTGTTCAGACCAAATCCTGTTCAGGCCAAAACGTTTTACGCGGCTAAGGCAAATGCTGAAAACGATGTAACCTGGACGCCAAACCTGGCGAAAGTATCACGCAGTGGCGATTTAGGTTTTACTACGGGACCATATGAAGTTGGTACTTCAGAGAAAAAATATGGTCAATACTTATCAATCTGGAAACCAGAAAATGGCAGATGGAAATTAGCTATTGATTTAGGAACTGAAAGCAATAAACCTTTGGCCAAAGTTACGCCACAGTTTATTGAACCTAAAGATCATGTTGCACCAAAGTTCTTAAATGAAAAAGAAATCAAGGCCGGGAAAGAAATTATCTTAACCACCGAGAAAACATTAAATACGTTATTAAAAACGCATGGAATTGCGGCATTTGGAGGCTTTTTAACCAGCGATGCCCGTTTACTTTTTCCAGGTAACGAAGCCATAGATGGAAAAGGAAAAATTATTGCTTTTTATAACGGAATGATCAGCAAAATTAACTTAAAAACAACAGGCGTAGATAAAGCAATCGGTAGTGATTTGGCTTATACCTATGGCGTTGCTACTATCGATTACAAGGCCGATTTACGTGAAAGTTTTAATTATGTTTTCGTTTATGAAAAGGGAGCTGATGCAAGCTGGAACTTAATTGTACAGGCCTTTGTACCAGCAGAAAGATAAATAACAAATGTGAATTAAAGAGGGCTCTCCATAAAAAGAAGCCCTTTTTTTATTTCTATATTTTGCTTGCTTTATGGTCCGATCTGGCCCTGATCCGATTGCTATCGGATGGAGTGGTATCTTGAAGCGTAGCCAAAAGATATAACGGAAAGCAGGAATAAACATTAAATAGAAGCACAGTTTTTGCGCTCCAAAAATTATTATCACCAATAAAATTATTCATTTTACGTTTAAAATTCATGCATAAAAAATTACTTCTGCTCTCAACCCTGATTTTATTGTTTTTTCATGTTTCTGCCCAAAAGAAAAAATTCGATGTACAGGGTAAAGCCGGCGCACGTGGTATTATGCCCGAAAATACCATTGAGGGAATGTTAAAAGCGATTGATTTAGGCGTTACCACCTTAGAAATGGATGCCGTGATCTCGAAAGATAAGCAAGTGGTGCTTTCACAAGAGCCTTACTTTAACAATGAGATTTCTTTGCTGCCTAACGGTAAGCCGATTACTTTAAAAGATCAAAAGAATTATAACATCTACAAGATGGATTATGAGGAGGTTAAAAAGTTTGATGTAGGCAGTAAGGTCCATAACCGCTTCCCTGGTCAGATGAAGTTTAAAGCATACAAACCGCTACTTTCTGAAACAATAGATGCGGTTGAGGCTTATGTTAAAGCACACAAACTCGCCAAACCTGTATATAGCATCGAAACGAAAACAATTAAAAAGGGCGATAACGAATTTCATCCCGAGCCTGCAGAATTTGTAGAATTGATTATGGAAGTAATTAATTCGAAAAAACTTGCCAAAAGAGTGATTATCGAATCATTTGATATGCGTACGCTACAATACCTGCACGAGAAATATCCCAAAATACAAACCTCGTTATTGATTGATGAAAAAGAACCCTTTGAAGATTATATTGATAAGTTAGGTTTTAAACCGACTATTTATAGTCCTTACTCGGTTTTGGTTGGTAAGGGTTTGGTAGACCGCTGCCACGAAATGGGTATTAAAATTATCCCATGGACGGTTAATACAGTAAAGGAAGTGAATTATTTTATGAGCCTCGGGGTAGACGGCATCATTACCGATTTTCCCAACATCATGGGACAGCTTAAATAGCCAGAAATAAAAGGGCATAAAAAAAGCGTTAAGATTCAAATCCGAACGCTTTTTTTATGCTTCTATAACTGGAAACCCCCTAGTGGTGTGCTTCTGGTTTTTCGTGCGCTGCTTCAGTTTTTTCATGATGAGCAGATGCTTCTTTGTGGTTAAAGATTGGTCTAGTGAAATAGACGCACAATAATAAAACCAGAATCCATGCAGCCAATGGTAAAGCCCAAATGCCTTTTGTTTGCTGAACAGGTGCGTGTGAATCGTGAGCTGACATATCGAATATTTTTGATTTAAAAATTTATGCTTTGTAATTGTGCGGTAAAGATAGTAACAAAATTAAAATAACAAGGGCAATTCGGTGAATTGTATTATAAGATTAACCGATCAGTTAAAAAGGATAAAAGGCATTGCCTTTTATCCTTGTAAATCGTAAATCATTGCTTTTGTGCTGTTCATTTTGCTTTTAATACGGTTTTGGTGCTCCATTAAAGTGCTTTGCTCATCCTGAATGGCATTAAACAGTTCTGCTTTTTTGAAATAATTTGCCGCGTCTGTAAAATTTTGCTGTTGCTCGGCATGTAGGCCCAAACATTCGTAAATGTGTGCTTCGCAAACACCAGGTACAAGTAAAGCCTTTTCTGCAACCTGTTTCACCAATTTGTGCATTTTAAGCGTAATAACAAGTTCAAGATAGGGTTTATAGACCTCTGGGAAATCCGAATCTAGCTCAATGCAACGTTTGTAATAATAACCTGCTGTTTTATAATCTTTAAAATGATTCTGATAAATATCGCCCAACTGAAAATAAGCTCTTGCATAATCAGGGTCGAAAACAATAATTTCGTTAAAATACTGAAGTGCCTTGGGTAATTCGCCCCAGTGCAGTTCTTCGATGGCCTGTAGATATTTTTCTTCTACAGTGGTATAAATGTCCATAACGGATATAATTAATTTTGATAAGCGGTTAAATGCTTAGCAAATGCGTAATAAAATTGATTTTTAAATGTGGGTTTTGTTTATTGAAACTTAAAACCGCGTTAAGGGTTGGGGAGGAAATTTAAGTCAATACCCAAGTCCTTTATACCACAAGACGGGCTAAAGCTTAATTGTTGGATATGTAGTTGACTTAGCATTTCTGTAAATTTTGATGCAAAGATATTTATTTTCAGTGAATTGCAAATTATTTTTTTTCGATTGATCTGCTTTTTATATCGACAAGCGCATTTTTAATCTGCCTCCTATGCCTTAAAATATGAACGATGGCATGCTCTAACATTTGTTCTACATCGTATTGTTGTCCCCACTTTGTATTTATCTTTTTAGATTGATCGAACTCTTCCATGGTGATGTCAGGATTTCTGTTGAAAAAATCCTCGTTATATTTAAGTGCTTCCCTGATCCTTGAGATATAAGGTGTGATATGGTCAAACTGCAATCGTTCCGGCCTTACTGTTTTCAATCCAATAGAATTTTCGATATATACCGCATAACTAAACATTGAAGCGGTTACATGCGTTAAGATGGTTTGAATAGAAATGCAATCTGGATTTGAACTTTCTGGCTCAATGGTTTTAATCAGTTGATGTGGGCTAATGGGTTCGATTACCGCAATAAGCTCCTCAATCGCCTTTTTATATTCATCCATCAGTGCAGCTATAGCACCGGTAAGTTTATTCGCATCCATCTTAAAACAAATATAATTGTTTGTGATGAGTTTTGTGTTGCAAGGCCTTGCGTTGGTCGGGATTTGTAATTCAGACCTATTGTATTTTAGAGAATAGAAGGATTGAAAATCCTGAATAACAAAAGTTTAAGTTAACAGATCAATTATTCCAATGTAGATTGGTAAAGGAATCATTGCGGTAATCACAATGAATTCATTTTTAGATTGTCCTTTATTTATTAAAGTAAGGACTAGAAATGTTATTAAATAGATGCATGATAGGAACATTATGGAAATAAACATACCAAAATCAGGCATCCCGCATCTTAGTGCAGAGCTGGTTGGTAAACTATGAAAAAACATAAAACAAAACACCCAGCTTCTGATATAAAAGCCAAGAAATATTAAAGAAATGATTCTCCTTCTAATAAAGGCTAACACTGGTTTTATGAACTGCATGTTTATCCTTAATGCATTTAGTATAGAAAGGTAACCTAAGCATTTTATTAGATGGGATTTGCATCCCGGCTAGCCGAGCTGTTCTAGTTCAAACTGTAGATTCGATTTTGCCTGGCTTTCAAATTTGTGATAAAAATAATCTGTTTTAAAAATCCGTTCCATTTTTATGAAATGTTCCAGAACCTTTTTTCGTCCTGGATTATAAATGAGATCTGGATAAACTGAATATTCTTTTCTTACGTTTTGCGAATATGTAGTATAGTTTTCTAAGCTTTGGCCTAATATCGAAAGATCTGCATCAGTAAAATAATTTGTATCTGATTCAGGATAAGCAAGGTGTTTTTTAGTGGCTATTATTTGAGTTTTGCAGTTATTGATGATGTGATCAGGAACTGAAATCTGCGCCATTCTCTTCTGGGCAAGTCCGGCACTTTTCTCTTCATTATCCGATTTTAAAACATTATAAATAATATCATGATAGAACATCGTAAATAGAATACTTTCCCAGCTTTCAATGTTAACTTTTACTTCAGTAAGTTGCGTCAGCAGGTTATCAAGATGTGAAAGTGTGTGATAATGTCTTTTTTTATGAGTGTACTTTTTCTCAATCTCAGCCCAAAATTCGGCTATTATTCGGTCACTATCCGTATAATTTGTTAAGAGATTAATGAATGTATCTTTTAGCACGAGGTTTTGCTCGAATAGTATCGATACACAAGATACGGATTGGAGATGACTTTTCCTGCTGTATAATGGATTGTAATCCACTAATAGAGGTTAAAAATTCTGGCTTATCAGATGGGATTGCAAATCCCGGCTAGCTTAATGCTACTACAATAAATCTTTAATGATTTTCTCAATTGATAAGCCTTCAGCTTCAGCACGGTAATTACGCACAATGCGGTGACGTAAAATAGGCTCAGCAACTGCTTTAACATCTTCAATGTCTGGCGAGTACTTCCCTGTTACAGCGGCATGGCATTTTGCGCCCAATACTAAAAACTGCGAGGCACGCGGACCAGCACCCCAGCTGATGTATTTGTTAATTGCATCCGTAGCAAACTCGCTGTTGGGGCGGGTTTTAGCAGCCAGTTTTACGGCATATTCCAAAACATTATCGGTAATAGGAATATCGCGGATCAGTTTCTGGAAATATTGAATATCATCTGCATGGATAATTTTCTGCAGTTGAACGGTTTTATTGCTGGTGGTGTTTTTTACGATGTTCAACTCATCTGCAAAGGCAGGGTAATTTAACTGAATATTGAACATGAAACGATCTAACTGCGCTTCGGGTAGGGGGTAAGTGCCTTCCTGCTCAATAGGGTTTTGTGTGGCCAAAACGAAAAACGGTTTTGGTAAAATATGGGTTTGACCAGCAGCAGTAACTGATTTCTCCTGCATGGCTTCCAATAAAGCCGCCTGAGTTTTTGGTGGAGTACGGTTAATCTCATCAGCGAGGATAATATTAGAAAAAACAGGCCCTTTTATAAATTTAAAGTGCCTGTCTTCTCCTAAAATCTCTGCGCCAATAATATCACTTGGCATTAAATCGGGGGTAAACTGAATGCGGTTAAAATCGAGGTCTAAAACAGAAGCCACCGTTTGTACAAGTAAAGTTTTGGCTAATCCCGGTACGCCAACCAACAGACAATGTCCGTTACTAAAAATGGCGATTAAAACAGATTTTATGATGTCATCTTGTCCAACTACTACTTTGCTTATTTCGGCTTTAATGTTGTTGAAAGATTGATGAAGTGCATCAACAGCTTCTACTTCGTTCTTATACTGCATTGGTGTTATTTTGCGGCTGTGGTTTTAGTCCAAATTTTTAATTCATCACAGGTGTTAAATTCGTCGTCGATTTTAATGTAAGTACTTTCGCGACGTTTTTCAAACCATTCGCTTAAAGTACGATTAATTTTATCACTTTGTGCGGCATCTCTGATTTTTGGGAAATCTTGTGTTAAGTTTGCTTTGTGCGGTGGGATTTTAGATTTTAAATATAAAATGCGATATCCTTGTTTTCCATCAGCAGCAGTAAATAAATCTGGTTTAGAAATACCGCCGATTTTCATGCTATCGATTACCAGAAACACAGAAGGATCTAATTTATCAACAGGAATAAAGGTACTTCTTGCCTGAACATTTTCGGCATTAAGCATCATACCACCATTATATTTACTCTCTTTATTATCTGAATAAAGGTTTGCAGCAGCAGCGAAACTTAATTTTTTACCGATAATATTGTTGTAAATGCTATCTGCATGCAATTTTAAACGCGTTAAACTTTCTGGTGTAGTTTTAGGCATAATTAAAATATGTCTAACGTGTACCTGCTCGCCTCGACGTTCTAAAACCTGTAAAAAGTGGAAACCATAATCTGTTTCGAATACTGGTGAAATTTCTCCGGCTTTCAGCTTAAATGCCCAGGCGGTAAACTCTTTAACCATGGTATTTCTGTCGATAAAACCATAATCACCACCATCGGCAGCAGAACCTGGATCTTCAGAGTAGGTTTTAGCTAACACACCCATATCTTCACCACTTTTAACCCTTAAACGAAGAGCTTCAATTTTATCGCGGAATTTTTGTTTTTCTGCTCTGGTTAACTGTGGGTTTAAAATTACTTCACCAACTTCTACCTCAGTATTAAATTCAGGAATGCTATCACCTAACGATTTGAAGTATTTTTCAACTTCCATTGGTGTAACGTTAATGTTCTCAGTAATTTTTTGTTGCATCTTTTGAGCAATCAACTCATCTTTTACCGATGGTCTGATCTCATCTTTGTACTGAAGCACAGATTTGTTTAAGAATTGTTCTAAACGCTCTTGCCCGCCGGCACGTTGCATGCTATAACGCATACGCTTGTTTACTTCATCATCAACAGCACCATCTTCAACCATTACTGAATCGATCTCAGCCTGTTGTTTAAGCAGTTTTTGAGTTAAGGTTTGTTGTAATATTTTACACTTAATATCATTGTTGGCCTGGTTTCCCTGATAAAGATATTGTGTGTATTGTTGGTTTAAATCTGATAGCAGGATAATATTATTTCCTACAACAGCAGCAACTTTATCTACAGTATGCTTTTGAGCGAAACTGTTTAAAAACAGGCAAATTAAAGCGGTTGCTACTAAAAAAACTTTCTTCATTCTATTTGTTATATTTTGCAAATTTAATACTTATGGTCAAAAAATCAGGTTGGTTATAACTTGGCAAGCTTTTTTAACTCGTTTTCGTTAATTTTGATCTGATATTTTTGTTTGAGGCTTTTTAGCCAATTTTCTTCTAAACTAAGTTGGTAATCGGCAATTACCTCTCCTCTAACCTCGCTTAAGGGTTTATTATACTTTTGTTGGTTTTTACTGTAAAAATCATTTATCGCCTGCTCATCTTCCTGTGCCTTATTCCAGATTTTTTGTTCCGAAACATTGAACATTAAAACCCCTTCACGGTATTCGTTCAATAAAAAATCGCGGTCTTTGTTACTTACGCCAATTTTTTTATGTGTGGTTAATGCATCTTCGTAGGTTTTGATTTCTTCCTGGTAACTAGCATTTTTGTCCAATCCCATTTCCCGGGCATCTAAAACTTTAAGCTTAAAATTTATATACAAGTTTAAATATGCTTGTAAAGTATCGTAAGCTGCACTAACGTTTCCGTTATGGCTTTTTTTGTATGCCCACATAAATTCTTTGGTGCTTATTGATTTACCGTTTACCACAGCCACGTTTTGTGCAAACGAAATGCTATAAATAAAGCTAAAAACAAATAGGCAATAAGCTTTCCTCACGCAGAGCACTCTATAAATTTTAAGGGATAAAAGTAACAATTAGCGACGCTATTATAAGATATTTAACTAATTTTAACAGAAATTATTATCCAACAAAAATACGAATGGAAAACCAGGTTACCAACAATGCGAATGCTTTACGTTTATTTTTTACTGAAGAGGTTTTCTTGGTAAAAGATGAAAGTGTAGAAATTCTGCCTTTACGTAATCCAGAGCCAGTTTTTGCTGTCGAAAATGTTTCTGTTACTGAAGAAAAAGAACCTGTTTTAAAACCGGAAATAACGCAAATTCCTGGGATTAATCCTACAAATGCACCTAAAGTTTATACGCAAGGTCCTGAAATTCCGCATATTGTGGCCGAACCAGCACCAGAAAAAACGTTTAAATTTTTAGGTGGAAATAAAAAATCGGTGCTGATTTTAGTAAACGATAATCAGAACGATGTAAGTACCGAACAGGGCAGGGAACTGCTGCGCAAAATTGTGAAGGCAGTAGACTTGGGCACACCCGATTTTGCCATTTTAAATTATGCAAATTATAGCGGAACTGACTATGCAGAACTGCATAGGTTTTTTAAACCGGCCATTATGTTGTCTTTTGGAGTAGAGATTGCCGACTTGAGACTGAACCTTACCTGGCAGAATGAAATCATTGTTCACGAAACCACCAGGATTATATTTGCCCCTAACCTCCATCATCTGGATAGCGATTTAACCGCTAAGAAAACACTTTGGGGGCATCTTCAGAAAATTAAATAATCCGGTAACAAAGAAACGGTTAATCTTTCAAATCCTACATCCTACATCCTACATCCTACATCCTACATCCTACATCCTACATCCTACACCCTACACCTTCCCAAAAATGAAAAAACTTGTATTTGCGACCAATAATCAACATAAAACCGAAGAAATACGGACTGCACTTGAAGGTAAATATGAGGTGCTGAATCTGGAAGATATTGGTTGTTTGGTTGATATTCCTGAAACTGCAGATACCTTTGAAGGAAATGCTACTTTAAAAAGTAACTACGTGGTCGAACATTTTGATTTTGACTGTTTTGCAGATGATAGCGGTTTAGAGGTAGATGCTTTGAATAACGAACCGGGAGTTTACTCTGCCCGATATTCGGGAAGCAGGGATAGCTTAGAAAATATTCAATTGGTTTTAGCTAAGCTTGAAGGGAACCTCAACAGAAAAGCAAGGTTTAAAACGGTAATCTCCTTAATGCAGAATGGCAAAAACCATATATTTGAAGGTTTAATTGATGGAACCATCAGGACAGAATTATCAGGTTCGAAAGGCTTTGGTTATGATCCTATTTTTCAGCCGGATGGTTATGATATCACTTTTGCTGAAATGGACATGACAGAGAAGAATAAAATCAGCCACCGTGCCATTGCACTTAAAAAGATGTTGGATTTTTTGAAGGGATAGGAGAGTAGGCTTTACGAGATTATTAGATTTTGATAGATCGTCATTTCGACCATAGTGTTCCGAAGGAACTCCTTTGGAGGAGAAATCTTTGAACTTTTCATCAAAAGATTTCTCCATTCCGCTGCGCTCCAGTCGAAATGACGATCACATTTATTACATTTTACCAACCGCCTTTTTCACCTGAACAGAATCTTTTTTCACCTGAACGGAATCCTTTTTCGGTAAAATGGGTTTAATGCCAAAATTGGCCGTGTCTGCCGGTTTAGTTTGTGGCAATTTCTTATCCACATTTAAGCTGTCTTTTCCCAATGTGATTTTTGGTTTAACCACAGGTGCCGTTGTTGATGGTTTAATTATTGGGGTTGTGGTTTTAGCACCGGCTACAGTTTTGCCAGCAACTGTTTTGGCCTTTGTTTTGGGTTTAGGTTTTCCAGATGAGCCAATGGCATCTTTTTTTGATTTTGGGCGTTCGGTAGGTTTCCATGAAAATCCTTTTAAAACATGATCTTTTGCAATCGTGTTTTCCGGATTCAAAGCGCCTTCTATTCCCTTGATATAAACAATTTCCTCAATTGCATTTTCATTATCCTTGAAGATGAATTTTATCCTGCTGCTTAGGGTTTGATTCATTTCTTTATACACCTTTGTACTGTCATCCTGGGTATAATAAATACTTTCGGCATTGCCATCTACATATAGGTTCTTGAATTTTCCGTTGGTAAAGAAACCAGTCATTAACCTTCCTTTTATCTGGTTAAACCTTAACGAATCTTTTGGTGTATTTACTAAAAATGCATTTCTAAATGCCTGTAAATTATTTAGTTTTTTATTCTTGAACTGAACAAATATCGTGTCGCCAACCTGTTGAGAACCTTCTGACCAGATGATTGGATTACTGTAGCAACGTAGCGTAGAATCGGCACTGGTATAAAAAAGGCTGTCGGTTTTGGCCTGTATATTAGTTTTAAAAATCTTAACGCCATGGTAAGCCTTAATTATACGGGTTTGAACGGTATCAGCCGGGTTAAATTTGGCCGTATCAGTCTTTAATGCACCTGGTTTTAAGTTTCCTAGCGCTTTTGTTAAGCTATCTTTAGCGCCAGATTTTGTTATCTTTTTTTGCAGGCTATCGATTTTTGTTTTCGATACATCCTTTGCTATCGAATTGGTTTTGTCAGCCAGTTTTTTCAGACTATCAGTTTTAAGTTTAGGCAGGTTTTTAATAAGGGAATCGGCCTTGTTCTTTAAAAGATTATTTTTCTGCAAACTATCAAGGTTAAGCTTGGGCAGGTCCTTGCCAAGTGAGTCTACCTTCGATTTTAAACTATCAATACTTTTATCCTTCAGGTTAAGCGCGTCTTCCGCTTCGGTATCGCCTTTGTTCTTTTTCTTTTTATCAGCCCTGCTATTTTTACGCTTATTTCTGTCTTCTTTTTGGGTAGATTCAGCTTCCGGTTTGTATTTTGGCTCCCCTTTTTCTTTCTTTTCTCCGGTATCTTCATCATCTTCGCCAACCTGATTGTCGGCTTTAATCGAAATTTTAGGGATTAGTTTTAAGGTTTTTTGCAATACCATCTGCGTTTCTAAAGTATCGGCACCCATCCATAAACTATCTGGTCTTTTTTTATTCTTCACCATTACCGAATCTTCCGTGCCTATTCCTAAATATGCATTTCTGGTAACCAAGGTCCGCTGATCCATTTTATAGTAATATCCCAAATCACCGAACATCTTCATCTTATCTTTTGTATCAGAAAAAACAATGTTTTTTACTGCTTTACCAATGCCTTTCTTCCCGAAATAATACAAACTATCACCTTTTAACGATCTGGTGCCTTGCGTGTATAGGTTTTTCTTTCCAAAAAAAGCATCCTCAGTCATCGTATTATACTGACCATTTTCGGTGTAAAGATTATCGTCTTTTCCCTTGATATTGGTAGGGCCATAAAAGTAGGTCCATTTATCCTGAGTATTATAGCTCATCGTATCCGATTTTATGACCGATTGAGGCGTAACTACTATCACATCATATTTAAAGTAGGCTACGTTTCTTTGGCTAAAATAATAGCCATTTTTACTCGTTACTGTTACCTCTTGATTTACAATTTTTCCTCCACTGGTATAAGTGCCTATCTTGCTGAGGGTATTGTAATCTAAAATATTGGTGGTTAAGGTGGATGTTGGGTCTTTCATCACCACATTTCCGGTTAAATGCGCATGTTTTTTATTCCCATCATACTCCAGTTGATCGGAATAAATATCAGTGGTAAGCTGGTTGATATGTACATTTTTAAAAGCTTCAAAATAGTTCCGCTCGCTATAAAATACGGCACTATCGCAGGTCAGAGTTGCATTATCTTGTTGGAAGACAGGGTTTCGTAGATAGTTTACCTTATTCTTAAGGTCGCCTGTTATTTTTGTGAACGATACGATTTTAATCTTCGAAGCGGGTTGCTGACCGAATAAAAATACTGGACTGATTAAAAGAAATAAAAAGACAAATAGTTTTTGCACACTACAAAGTTAGTTTTTTGTTCCGAACGTTCGGAATACCAGTTAAAATTAAATATTTTTGATGGATGTTACCCGTAAAACAATTTCAGGATTTCATTGAACAGCACCAGCTGTTTGTTCGGGCTAACAAGATCCTTTTGGCCGTAAGTGGGGGAAAAGACTCGGTATTAATGTTGCATTTATTTAAAGCAATAGGCGTTGATATTGGTGTGGCACATTGTAATTTTAATTTACGGGCTGATGAGGCTCAACGTGATGAAAGTTTTGTTGCGCTACTGGCCAAAAGTTTAGGATTACCTTTTTATATAACGCATTTTGATACCAAAAAATATGCGGCCGAAAATAAAATTTCTACCCAGATGGCAGCACGCGATCTGCGCTATAACTGGTTTGAAGAAATTAGGCATAAAGAAAGTTACGATTATATAGCCCTGGCGCAACACCAAAACGATGCGGTAGAAACCATACTCATTAACCTTACCCGTGGCACAGGCATAAGCGGGTTGCATGGCATTTTACCTAAACGTGATTTACTGATCAGACCCTTGCTCTTTTTGAACCGACAGCAGATTGATGAAATTGTAAGGGCTAATAACATCGATTTTGTAGAAGATAGCTCGAACGCAAGTACGAATTATACACGGAATAAAATCAGACTACAGGTAGTGCCGCATTTGCAGGAAATTAACCCTAACCTTGTGAAAACATTTGCAGAAAATAGCTCACGCTTTGCTGAATTGGAGACTTTTTTAAATATCCAGGTTCAGAAACTTGAAAATAAAATTTTAAATAAAAGGAATGATGGCATTTATATTTCTTTGGAAGAGGTTTCGAAATTAAATCCGCAAAAACTCTTGCTTTACGAGTTACTTAAGCCTTTTAATTTTGGCGAAAATGTAGTGAAAGAAATTTTAGACAGTTTAAAGGCTTTAAGTGGTACACATTTTTTTAGTGCCACACATCAGGCCATTATCAATAGAAGTGACCTGGTTATTATTGAAAAAAACACATCGGTTACTGCTAATCAGTTTATCCACCCAACAACTGAAAACATTGTTTTTGCTAATGATGAAATTTCGTTGAGGTTTACAGATGAAGTGAAATTCGAAATTAATTCGAATAAAGCGTTTGTAAATGCTGATAAATTAATTTTCCCTTTGGTGTTGAGGAACTGGCAACATGGAGATAAATTTATTCCGTTAGGTATGCGTAATCCCAAAAAAGTGAGCGATTATTTTATCGACGAGAAAGTTCCCCTACATTTGAAAAGCGTTACACCGATTTTGGTTAACGGCAATGGTGAAATTGTTTGGATTGCTGGTATGCGACAGGATAACCGATATAAATTAACTACAGCAACAAAAAAAGTTGCTATATTCGAACTCAAAATTAAATAAGTGGAAAGCAAATACGCCTATATCGAAAAACAGTACATCGGCCGTGATTATGTCCGTATTTTCATTAGGCTTATTATGGCTGCGTTCTGTTTTGCAGCCTACGTTTATGAGCGCGATCGTGACAATACACAAGACTTGTTTCTTGTTGTAGGTTTCGGGATCATCGGTGTTTCGATGCTTTTACTTTTCCTTATCCAATACAAAATTGTAGTAGATAATGGCAGTATGATTTTGGATGGTCTTTGGACAACCAAACGTGTAAAGATTGATCTGAACAGTATTGTTGATGTTCGTAAGGCAACGTATAGCCGTTATTTTTTCAATAATCCGGTTTACAACCTGCATACAAAAGGTACGATCCGTTTTTATTCATCGGGCAAAGATGCAGTTGTTTTAACCGATCGCGATGGCTTGGAATATTTTATTGGCACCCAAAGGCCTAACGAACTTTTCCTTGTAATCAAAGAAGAAATGCGAAATCTCAAATAATAATTTGGGTGCAATAATTTTCTTCCGGTCTCTAATAAAATCTCTACTCAATATCTCGTCTTTTTTATTGCAATAAGCCGACACGCATTATAGATTAAAATCGGCTACATTTGCGATAACAACAATACATATACAATGAAGATAGGAATTGTTTGCTACCCCACTTTTGGCGGTAGTGGAGTAGTTGCAACAGAACTTGGTAAAGCACTTGCTAACGAGGGACATCAGGTTCACTTTATTACTTATAGTCAGCCTGCCAGGCTTGATTTTTTTTCGGCCAACCTGTTTTATCACGAGGTTTCGGTAAGAGATTATCCACTTTTTGATTACGCTCCTTACGAATCGGCCCTGGCCAGCAAACTGGTAGATGTTGTCCGTTTTGAACAATTGGATGTATTACACGTTCATTATGCCATTCCACATGCTTCTGCTGCTTTTATGGCGAAACAGATTTTGGCAAGTTATGGCATTCATATTCCGGTGGTAACTACCTTGCACGGTACCGATATTACTTTGGTGGGTAAAGATCCAACTTATAAACCTGTGGTTACCTTTTCCATTAATCAAAGCGATGGTGTAACTACAGTGTCAGAAGATTTAAAAGAAGATACTTATAACCACTTCGAGATTACGAAAGAAATTAAGGTAATCCCAAATTTTATAGATTTTTCACGCTTTAGTTTACAGGCAAAAGGTCACTTCAAAAAAGCAATCGCGCCAAATAACGAAAGGATTTTAATCCATACCAGTAATTTCAGGAAAGTGAAACGTACAGCTGATGTGATTAGGATTTTCGAAAAAGTACAGGCGGTTATTCCATCAAAATTATTAATGGTAGGTGATGGACCTGAGCGTGCATATGATGAGCAGCTTTGCAGATCGTTGAATATTTGTGAAAATGTAAGGTTTTTAGGCAAACAAGATGCAGTAGAAGAAATCTTGTCGGTTTCAGATCTTTTCTTAATGCCATCAGAATCGGAGAGCTTCGGTTTGGCTGCGTTAGAGGCAATGGCTTGTAAAGTGCCGGCAATTACTACAAATGCGGGTGGTTTACCTGAACTTAATGTTGATGGATTTTGTGGCTACATGAGCAATGTTGGAGATGTAGATGCGATGGCAGCCCATGCCATTGAAATATTAAAGGATGATGAAACCCTGAACCGTTTCAAAGAAAATGCTTTTGCAAGGGCACAAGATTTTGACCTTAAAAAGATCCTTCCTGTTTATGTTAACTATTATAAGGAAGTAATCGAAAACTCATTACAGCCTAAATATTAACAAATTAAGTCTCACGTTATATTTAACCACAGATAAAAGGATGCACACAGATGATAAATCCGTGTGCATCTGTTGTTAAAAAACTTAAGTAAGATACCAGAGAACTCATTAGTTGATGAATCATATCAGCAATATTTAATAAAAGTAAACTTTCTCAAAATCAAATGATTATAAATCGTATCTTTGCGGCTTGAAACGGTTTTGCAGATAAAGATCCCTAAATCATTTCGACAAAATTAAAAAAGAGGTTATCCCAAATGAAGAAAATAGTTGATTACAGAAAGCTTTTGAGCGTAGATAAAAATGCTGAGTTAAAAGAGCTTAAATCTGTGTACCGCACATTGATGAAAGATTGTCACCCTGATAAATTTCAGCAGGAAGAAGAGAAATTAGATGCAGAAGCTAGAAGTAAAGAAATTATCGAAGCTTACCATTTCCTGGTAAGTATTGCGCCAGAAACACGCGAACAAAATATCGAAACGTACACGCAAACGACAACATTATCGAATATTCAGGATTTCGAATACAAACAACAGGTTTTAAATATCCAGTTTTTTGATGGAAGTGCTTACGAATACTTCGATGTACCAAAAGCAATCTACGTGAAATTGGTTAACGCCGATTCTCCTGGCCGTTTTGCCCGCAGACATATCTTTAATGAATTCCCATATCGCAATGTAGCCAGAGTTGCAGAACCTGCATAATAAGCGACCATATAATATTAAATGGCCCCAATGAAAATCGGGGCCATTTTTTGTTTTTTCGGGCCGTCATGCTGGACTAGTTTTACAAGTAGAAATAGTTTTTCAATTGTCTTGTAGCTACCACATGGTAAGTATCTATCCTGCTCACTTGTTGTTTAAGACCCTGAAATGAATTCAGGGTGACGGATCGAGGGGGATTGGATTTCTGTGTTGAACGTGTTCCCGCGTTTCGTCATACTGAACTTGTTTCAGTATCTATCTGCTAATTTGTGACCCTGAAATGAATTTACTGCGTAGCTTTCCGCTGCGCTACAGGTCAGGGTGACGGATCGAATGGGTGTTTCAGCTTTATTCTAGGGTTTCAAACAAATCCTCCCAATTTGAGTTATTTTGATTAATCAGATTAATCTTCCAGATCCGCTTCCAGTTTTTCAATTGCTTCTCTTTTGCAATTGCTTCTTCAATCGATTCAAATTGTTCAAAATAAATGAGTTTACTACAATTGTATTTGGCTGTAAATGAATCTGGATATTTCTTCTCCCTGTGCTCAACTATCCTGAAATATAAATCTGATGTTACGCCAATATATAAAACTGTATGCGTATGATTAGTTAATATGTAAACGCAGCCACCTCGTTCCATAACTTCTGTTGTTCTATTTTATTATTTTTCTTGCAATAAAGATGCTGAAATAAATACAGCTGGACGCTCGCGTAAGTAAAGTAGCTTAATTTATTTGCGCGTTCCATTATATTGAGCTTGTTTCAGTATATCACATTAAACTCAAATATTCCGACCATTTTAATTCCTTTGGCAGTATTTTGTTGCTAAACTCCAAATGAATTACCCTTCTTTTTTGATTGTTTGTTGTTCTGCTCGAACTGTGCAGGAGCAGTGGTTTCATAATCATCACACCACCTCTTTTTACGTTGCAACTTATTTCTTTTTCTATACTCCAGTTTATGGTTTCGGGGCGATAAATGCCTTTGCTATGCGAATTGGCAATTACTTTTAATGCACCGTTCTCCTCGTTGGTATCGTCGAGATGAATGCGGATAGTGAAATTGTTTTCGAGGATATTAAGTGGCGGTTGAACGGCAAACTGATTATGTTTATTAGTGTAAGGCTCAAAACCAGCTATTTCTATTTTCTGGTTAACTGAAATCGTTAAATCCTGATGATAGGAAACAAACCAATTTGAAGTTTCGGGTTTGTCGAAATAGATCGATTTGACAAGAAAATAGTCTTGACCAAAAACCTCTTTTATGATGTGTTTGAGTTTGTGATTGAAAATAAGATGGATTGTTTCTGGAACTTCTTTTAAAAATTGACGTATCGCAAAAAGATCGCCTGATTTTCTAAAGGTTTCTTTTGTAGAATCTGTCCTGTTAATCGCTGCAAGGATATCTTCAACTTCCTGGGCTGTAAATACATCATCTACGACCGAAAAACCTAATTCCTGAATTTCTTTTTCCTTAACCACCAAATCCATCACCTCAATTATTCAACATGGGTTTAAAGCGGTTATCCTTATTTCTTAAGTCTAAGCCACCTTCGTAAACGGATTTTAAATTAACCAAATAAAAACTCCAACCGTTATGACAACCTAAGCGAATATTTCTTTTTGCATTGTCATCTAAAGGGATGTTCTTTTGCGTCAACTCTACAACTACATACTCAAACTCTTCTCTGAGTTTAATGTCTACCAAACATTCGCCTGCAAAAGTAAATTGAAGTTCATTTTTGCCATTGGCTTCAGTGATGCTCCCTTTTTCAATATCATCATACAAATACCAGATCCATTTGTATTTATCGCCTTTCAATACGTTTTGCGTTTTGTTGAGTAATACGTTATTCTCGTCAGAAAATTCCGCCTCACTTAAAAACCATTTCTCAATTTCGCTGGCTTTTGTCCAGGCATTATACATGTCTTCAAGTTTCGCTTTAACAGCAATCTTAATGGTGAATCTAGTCCAATCGAAGTTTTCCATTGGCTTAATTTTAGGTAATTAATTAAAAACTAAACAAACTGGCGCGCCAACATCAATGCGTTTACCGCTATCGGTTAATTTGCCAGTGGTTTTATTTCGGTTAAAAATAACGATGTTATTGGTGTATTGATGGCCGATCAATAGAAATTTTCCAGTCGGATCAATCGTAAAGTTTCTTGGCCCTTTGCCGAGTGTACTGACTGTTTCGATAAATTTCAATTTTCCGGTCGGTAGAATGGAAAAGGCAGAAATGCTATTGGCATCTCCACGGTTGGTTTCGTAAAGAAATTTTCCGTCAGCCGAAACATGGATGTCGGCACCATCAATTTTTCCGGTAAAATCTTTTGGCGTAGTACCAATTTCCTGAATTTTGGTTAAACTTCCATTCGAATAGGCGAAAACCGTTATGCTGCCATTAAATTCGTGCGCTAAATAGGCAAATTTCCCATTCGGACTAAAAGTGATGTGCCTGGGGCCAGTGCCTGCATTGGTTTTAATTACCGACTTAACGGTTAATATTTTTTCTTTTGAGGAAGGGTTATAGTTGTAAATATAAGTTTGATCTTCACCCAGATCGTTAACAATTAAATATTTGTGATCTGGCGTAAATTTAACCATATGCACATGTGCACTTTCTTGTCTGCCTTTAGGATCGATGCTTTTTCCGGTATGTTTAATTACTTGCAAAGCTGCTGTTAAGGCACCATCAGTCTTGCGTGCGAATACCGCTAAACTGCCTCCGCTATAATTCGCAACAATAACATTTTTGGCATCAACGGTAATAAAACAAGGATCGGCGCCGTGGCTGTCTACCTTATTTAAAAAAGTTAAAGCACCTGTTGTTGCGTTGTATTTAAAAGCACTAACTGTGCTGGTGGCTCCGGTTTCATTAACTACATAAACAAATTTCTGATCTGGAGAAACAGCCAGATAACTCGGGTTCGCCGTGTTTTTTGTGATGCTTTTTGCCGTTGTAGCTGCGGTTGAAGTATTAAAGTTGTAAGTATAGATTCCTTCGCTTTTTCCAGGTGCGGTATAGGTGCCAACAATAAGGTTGTAATTGGTCTTTTGCGCAAATGTTAGCGTTGATAGTATAGAAAGTATAAATACTGAACTAATTTTTTTCATGAAAAACGATATTGATTTTAACAAATATGGGGAATTAAAATGTAATTAGCCACGGAGGCACGGAAGAGCACGGAAATTAATTTCTATTTGATAAACCGTTTTCGTCGTTCTTAATTTATTTCAGAATCTTAAAAATATAAATTGGCAACAAGGTGCAGTATGCTTAAGCTATACTCAAATTTGTCAGTCTCAGCGTAGTCGAAGACGTTACGAGATAGATATGAAAAGATTATCCTTGGGCTATGCCAATCAATGACGGATTCCAGAGAAAGGTCGTCTTTCCCGCGCAGGCGGGAATCTTAATGCAACCTACAGCCCCTTCCAAAGCATTACGATTATCTTCGATGAGTACTCCGTGGTTCCCAATCGAGTTGGGAATGACGATACCCCGCACCCTGTCAAATCCACTCCAATATTTTTCTGAAAAAATTGATTGCTCAGGATAATATTTTTTTTTGTAAAGCAACAAAAAAGGCAACCATTGGTTGCCTTTTTACATATTATTTTATCAGATGTTTAATCTGGATCAATTCATGATCTTCAAGATAGCGCCATCTGCCACGTGGTAGATCTTTCTTAGTCAGATTACCATATACTACACGGTCTAATTTTTCTACATTGTAACCCAGGTGCTCGAAAATACGACGAACAATTCTGTTTTTACCGCTATGGATCTGGATGCCGATTTCTTTTTTGGTTCCACCTGCAACGTAAGAAATGTTATCCGGTTTAATCAATCCGTCTTCCAGCTCTAAACCAAAAGCAATTTTGTTTAAATCGCCTTGTGATAAAGCTTTATCCAGCTCAATATTGTAAATTTTGGTGATACCGTTTTTAGGATGCGATAATTTATCTGCTAAATCACCATCGTTTGTCATCAACAATAAACCTGTTGTATTACGGTCTAAACGGCCAACGGGGTAAATACGCTCGCGGCTCGCCTTGTCAACCAATTGCATTACCGTACGGCGTTCTTGTGGATCGTCGGTA
The DNA here is from genome assembly GCF_052045595.1 of Pedobacter sp. 22163. NCBI lineage: Bacteria > Pseudomonadati > Bacteroidota > Sphingobacteriia > Sphingobacteriales > Sphingobacteriaceae > Pedobacter > Pedobacter sp. 22163. The sequence continues at coordinate 572,185 of NZ_JBQEPM010000004.1, forward strand.
GTGGTGATGTAATCTTTTGGTTTGTTTAATAAAACGTAAACTTTTTTCTCGCGTTTCAATAGCTCGCCGTTATAACGTACTAAATCTTTCGCTGGATCAACTTTATGTCCTAATTCGGTAATGGCTTCTCCGTTTACGGTAATAATGCCGGCAGCAATTAGCTCATCAGCTTTACGGCGGGAGCAGATACCTGCATTTGAAATATATCTGTTAAGGCGAATTAAGCCTTTCTCTTCATTTGTTTTGCGGCCTTGGGCAATTACAGTGCGCTCTGGGCGGTTAAATTCTGTATCTCTTGGCTGAGCATCCTCGCGTTTTCTAAACGGACGGGTGTCGCCTTCCCTCGGTTCTCTAGGTTTTACATCTCTTGAACTTCCAGCACTTGGCTTGAAATCATCAGATTTGCCTCTTGATTTGTAATCTTTATAGCCACCTTCTCTTGGTTTGAAATCTCTTGTTCCACCATCTTTCGATTTGAAATCACGGTCTCCTGTTCTTGGCTTGTAATCTCTTGATCCGCCTTCTTTCGATTTAAAGTCGCGGTCGCCAGTTCTCGGTTTAAAATCTCTCGAATCTACATCCTTAGATTTGAAATCGCGTTCTCCTGTTCTTGGCTTATAATCTCTTGCACCACCTTCTCTTGGTTTAAAATCTCTGTCTCCTGTTTTCGGTTTGTAATCTCTTGATCCTCCCTCTCTCGATTTGAAATCACGATCTCCAGTTCTTGGCTTGTAATCTCTCGATCCACCTTCTCTTGGCTTGAAACTGCGGTCTTCTGATTTTGAGTTGTTATCTTTTGATTTAAACTCGCGGTCTCCAAATTTGAATCCTGTTGATTCTCCATCTTTCGATTTAAAATTACGGTCTCCTGTTCTTGGCCTGAAGTCTTTTTTGTCTCCGAAAGATTTTGATTTGAAATCTTTACCCTCTGAGCTTCTAGGTTTGAAGCCGTCTTTAGAATCGGATGATTTTTTGAATTTGCTGTCTTTGTCGTCTGATCTTCTTCTGTCAGACCCGGCCGAACTACTTCTGCCTTCTGTTTTCCGACTGCCTGGTTTGGACTTGTCATCCCGACTGTTCCTGTTGTTTTTATTTATCATGATACGCTTTTAACCACATTAAAAATGCGGGTTGCAAATTTATGAAAAATTGATGAACATAACAATTTTAAGAGCGGAAAAATTAGATAAAAAAATAGCCTCTAAAATAGAAAAAATTGGCTGAAAATCAAAATTTAAAATCCACATTTAAAGCGCTTTAGAGGCTGATTTTTGGGGTTAATTCTGTAACTATTTGATAATGTGCTTATTATTTTTTACCTTTGCCAACGTTTTTATATAAGTTCACCAAAAAAAGGAGGAAAATGTTAAAGAAACACATCGTACCATTTGCGGTAGTGGCGACACTATTTATCTTGGCAAAAGTGTTCGCTTACCAAATGCCCTTAGCACAAAAAAGTCTTTTAAAAGAAGAAAAATTAAACACTACAATACCCAAATCTGATAGCCTGAAAGTTGAAAATGCGGATAAGCCGCTATCTTTAATGGCACAGTTAAATTTTGCAGAAGAAACCCTGCCGTTAGGCGATAAAAAGGTAGAACGCAAAATGAAAAAAATCCTTGCAGCACACACTTACGGGAACACTCAGACCAATAAATTGCATGCAAAAGCAGCAAAATGGTTTCCGGTAATTGAGCCTATCCTCGCTGCCTACGGAATTCCTAACGATTTTAAGTATTTGGCCCTGGTCGAATCTGGAATGGCGGAAGGAGTTTCTCCAAAAGGTGCAGCCGGAATCTGGCAGTTTATGCCTGGCACAGCCCGTACCTATGGATTAAGAGTAAACGGAAATGTTGATGAACGCTATAATCTGCGTAAATCGACCATTGCTGCCTGCAAATACATTAAAGAAATGTATAAAGGTTTAGAAAGCTGGACATTGGTAGCTGCGGCTTACAATGTTGGCGACGGACGCCTACGCAAGCAGATCAATAATCAAAATCAAGATAATTACTACAAAATGAAGCTGAACCGCGAAACCGGAGGCTATGTTTATAAAGTGATTTCTATGAAACAGATTATGGAGCACCCGAAACGTTACGGTTACGAAAAACCGAGAGTATTATTGGCCTACAACGCCGAATAATATAATTAAGATAAAGACAAGCATTTGGTAAGGCGTCCCGGTTTTAAATCGGGACGTTTTTTTTTGAAAGTGATTGCACAGATTGTTGGATTACACAGGTTTGTTTTTTACTAAAATCTAACCACTAAACGTTTTTTTAGGTGTTATTAATTGATACGAGAATTTTCTGCGTTATGCTAACTAATGAACCAATGGCAAATGAACAAATGAACATTTAGCCACGGAAGCACAGATTAACACTGAATTATTTTCTGCGTTATGCTAACTAATGAACTAATGGCAAATGAACAAATGAACATTTAGCCACGGAAGCACAGATTAACACGGAAAAATTTTACCATATAAGAAATAGAAGGTCATTTAAGTGCGTGTGTTTTTAATATTATCGAACACAAAATTGTTTGACTGGTGTTTTTCCTAAACCCTAAACCCTAAACCCTAAACCCTAAACCCTAAACCTTTTCTTTCTGCTAACTAATGACCAATGAACGATTGAACTAATAAATCAATTCCTTTTCTTTGTATATGTTCAAACTGCGCATCAATAAAATCATAAATCAACCTGGCGATAACATTACTTTTCAATTTGAGGAAGTAGATCAACAATATCCAAAGTATTTAGCCGGTCAGTTTATTTCTTTGGTTTTTCAGGGGAAACACAAGGAGATAAGAAGGTCGTATTCTTTTAATAGCTCACCAGACGTGGATGAGCCTTTGGCCATTACAGTGAAAAGGGTAGAAAATGGAGAGATTTCGAGATTCTTACACCATAAAACTTCGGTAAATGATATTCTCTTGGCGCAAGAGCCTCAAGGCATGTTCAGCTACTTGCCAGAAGAAAACCTGGAACGTGATCTTTTTCTGTTTGCTGCAGGGGTGGGAATCACTCCATTATTCTCGATTTTGAAAACGGCCTTAGTGTGTGAGAAAAAATCATTGGTTACACTAGTATATAGTAACCGATCAATGGAGGATGCATTATTTTATGATGAGCTGAACGAATGGCAAAAGAAATATCCGGATAGATTAAAGATTGTTTGGGTTTTTAGCAATAGCAAAAACTTAATGACGGCTAGATTGAATAAATTCTATATCGAAAAGTTAATTAAAGAGCATTTACATTTTGATCGGAATAATGCGCTGTTTTACAGCTGTGGTCCGATAATTTATATGGATTTATGCCGGATCACCTTGCTGGGCATGGGTTTCGATATCAAACAAATTAAAAGAGAAACATTTGTATTGCCAGAAGATGAGGTAGATGAAGATGATGGTTCGGCAGAAAAGGTTGTCGATAAAAATACTTACTCGGTAATTTTAAATTTTAGAGGAGAAACTTACAACCTCGAAGTGCCCTGGCCAAAAAGAATTTTAGATGTTGCGCTGGAAAATAAAATCAAACTACCGTATAGTTGTCGCGGGGGCGTATGCAGTACCTGTGTGGCTAATTGCACCAAAGGTGGCGTAAGGATGGATTACAATGAGGTGCTTACTGATGATGAATTGGAAAGAGGCAGGGTTTTGGTTTGTACCGGACACCCGACAGAGAATGGGACAACGATAGCGTGGTAGGTTGGTTCATTAGCCATTGGTTCATTGGTTAGCATGGTGCTCGCAGTTGCATCGTCATCTCGAATGTAGATCTATGGGAGCTGAGAGGGAAAGCAATTTAGAATGATTTTTTATCTTATGGTTTTCCGTAAAATTTTATTGTTAAGAAAGAATATTTTCGAGCTTATCAATTTAAAACTATAATATGGCAAATTTTAAAAAGAGTGATTTAAAGCTTAAGTACTCTTGGACTGCTTCTGCAGAAAGCGACAATGCTAAAATTACGGGTTTCCCTGATAATGTACTTCTTGACAGGCATGAAGGATATGAAGTCCTCCCATTTCTAAATAGATATATGACCGATAAAGGATGGACCAGTCAAACTACCCTAAATAAGTTGGAAGATGCATTGCGTGATAAACTTCCAGGAACAACCCGAAGTCATGCGAATATTAAGAAGTGGTTAAATGATAATTTTAGCTTATAACTAGATCCAAAAAATTAGAACATATGTCGGGCAACTTATCGGACATATGTTCAACTTAACTAGATTTGCATTGTAGAGGTTATACGCTAATTATTACACATAATTACTATTTTACACAGCTTGTTTGTTTTAGGTATTTATAGGCGACTGAACTAATTATCTAACTAATCAAGCGGTTTTCAAAATCAATTCTTAAAAATACAAAACCGTTCTCTCATTATCAGCGTTTATCTGGTATGACGAATTTTAATCTGTCTCCGCTGTTTGCCTCTGATTTCCTACTAATAGAAGTCGCATTATGACAATTAGTCGGCGGAGATCAACTTATCCAATATCTATTCAATAAATAATCTTTATCTCCTTTATTTGTATAAATTTAAAACAGATGCCCTATTAAGCGTGTTGTTTGTAGCATGTTATTTTTGTAGAAATGAATGCTGATATTATGACAATTAATCCTTAATCAAGATTGCATTACACTTTCATTTTGATAAAATTTTTAGCATTTTTGCAGATTGAAATTTTGTCTTTTTAAAGGCTCAATTTTGCCTCCAACTTTTAATAAAATATGAGCAATAAATCTATCGACCTCGGCGAGCAAAAAGATGTAGAAGTATATGGTGCGAGGGTACATAATTTAAAGAATATAGATGTCAGTTTTCCACGCAACCAACTTGTTGTAATAACAGGGTTAAGTGGTAGCGGTAAATCTTCGTTGGCTTTTGATACCATTTATGCGGAAGGACAGCGCCGTTATATGGAAACATTTAGTGCCTATAGCCGCCAGTTTATGGGAGGGATGGAACGCCCTGATGTAGATAAGGTTTCGGGATTGAGCCCGGTTATTGCCATCGAGCAAAAAACCACCAGCAAAAACCCTCGCTCTACTGTAGGTACCATTACCGAGATTTACGATTTTATGCGTTTGCTTTATGCACGTGTTGCCGATGCCTATTCGTACAATACTGGCGAGAAGATGGAGCGCATGAGTGAAGACCAGATCCTGCAGAATATCTTTAATAAATTTGATGGTGTTGCAGTAAATATTCTGGCACCTGTTGTTAAAGGTAGAAAAGGGCATTACCGAGAGCTTTTTGAGCAGATCCGTAAACAGGGTTATGTAAAGGTTCGTGTGGATGGAGAAATAAAGGATATTTCTGCTAAAATGCAGGTAGACCGTTACAAAATTCACGATATCGAAGTGGTGATTGACCGTTTGATCATTGATGTAAAAGATAAAAAACGCCTGCTAGATTCGTTGCAGATTGCGATGAAAATGGGTAAAGGCGTGATTAAAATCAGCGATAAAGATAATAACGTTGCGCATTTTAGTAAATTTTTGATGTGCCCAACCACTGGTATTTCTTACGACGAACCTCAACCGAACAGTTTTTCATTCAACTCGCCTTATGGTGCCTGTGAGCGTTGTGATGGTTTAGGTTATATCTTCGTGGTGGATAAAGAATCGGTGATTCCAAACCCCAAGCTGAGTATTTTAAACGGTGGTTTGGCTCCATTGGGCGAATATCGTGATATTTGGATGTTCCAGGTGTTAAAAGCATTAGCCAAAAAATACAGTTTCTCACTTTCAACCCCCATCGAAAAGTTAAGCGATGAAGTAATAAACATCATCTTAAACGGTACGCACGATCTGATCAAGGTTGAGGTAGAATACAATAAATGGAACGTTCAAAATTATAATATCACTTTTGATGGTATTATTAAAATGCTCGAAGAGCAGAATGAAAAGAGAAGCGAATCTGCATCAGATGATATGGACGAATTCAGGAAACTGAAAACCTGTCCGGAGTGTCATGGTGCCCGTTTGAAAAAAGAAAGTCTACACTTTAAAGTTGATGGCAAAAATATTTTCGAACTGTCATCAATGGATATTTTCAACCTGAACATCTGGTTCGAAAAAGTAGATGAACGCCTTAGCGATCGTCAGAATATCATTGCAAAGGAAATTTTAAAAGAGATTAAAGCCAGGATCGGTTTCTTAACAGATGTTGGTTTAACCTATTTAACGCTAGATAGAACAGCCCGCACACTTTCTGGTGGTGAGGCGCAACGGATCCGTTTGGCTACGCAGATCGGTTCGCAGTTGATGAATGTAATGTACATCCTTGATGAGCCAAGTATCGGTTTGCACCAGCGCGATAACGAACGTTTGATCAATGCGCTTAAAAATCTCCGTGATCTTGGAAATACCGTTTTGGTGGTAGAACACGATAAGGATATGATTCTGGAGGCCGATTGGGTAATTGATGTTGGTCCTGGAGCGGGTATTCACGGCGGAACGGTAGTTGCAGAAGGAACTGCCGCACAGATCCTGAAGTCGAATACCTTAACTGCCGATTACCTGAACGGCAAAAAGAAAATTGAAACGCCAAAAGTACGCAGAAAAGGCAATGGGCATAAATTGTCGATCTTAAAAGCTACCGGGCATAATTTAAAAGAAGTTTCAGTAGATTTTCCTTTGGGTAAATTTATTGCCGTAACCGGAGTTTCGGGCAGTGGTAAATCGAGTTTGATTACCGAAACTTTATATCCGATTTTAAACCATCATTTCTTTAGGGCGAAAAAACAACCTTTGCCTTACGAGAAAATTAACGGATTGAAAGAAATTGATAAGGTGATTGAAATCGATCAGGCACCTATCGGCAGAACGCCTCGTTCTAATCCATCTACTTATACCGGAGTGTTTTCTGATATCAGAAATCTGTTTGTACAGTTGCCTGAAGCAAAAATCCGTGGTTACAAACCCGGCCGTTTCTCTTTTAATGTAAAAGGTGGCCGTTGCGAAACCTGCCAGGGTGCTGGTTTAAAGGTGATTGAAATGAATTTCTTGCCTGATGTACAGGTGCCTTGTGAAGAATGTGGCGGAAAAAGATATAATAGAGAAACCTTAGAAGTTCGTTTCCGGGGAAAATCGATCAGTGATGTGCTGGATATGAGTATTGAAGATGCCTGTAATTTCTTCGAAAATATCCCGATCATTTATAGGAAGATCAAAACATTGAAAGATGTGGGTTTAGGTTATATTACATTAGGACAATCATCGGTTACTTTATCTGGTGGCGAGGCGCAGCGGGTTAAATTGGCTACAGAGCTTTCTAAAAAAGATACTGGAAAAACTTTCTACATTTTAGATGAACCTACCACCGGACTTCATTTCGAAGATATTGCTGTGCTTTTAGGCGTATTGCAAGAGCTGGTTGATAAAGGAAATACGATTTTGGTAATTGAACACAATTTAGATGTGGTTAAAGTGGCCGATTGGGTGATCGATTTAGGTGAAGAAGGCGGTGCTGGTGGCGGAAGGATTTTATTCGAAGGTACGCCAGAAGGTTTGATCCAGAACCCGATCAGTTTAACCGGAAAGTTTTTGAAAAAGGAAATGGCTTTAGAGTCCGAGGTCGGTATTCCGAAGTCCGAAGTCAAAGCGTCAAAGAAAAAGAAATAGCTCGAGGTTGGAAGTCAGAAAGACCGAGATTACAGGTTTAAGCGATCATCACCCTGATCCGATAGCTATTGGATTTGTTTCAGGGTCTTTATGTACAAATAAATTGTCATCCTGAGCCTGTCGAAGGACTTGCTAAAAATTTGTTGCAAAGTGTTTCGACAAGCTCAACAAGGCAGATTCGAGAAGAAATCGACTTTTAATAACATTCATGATAAATAATATAGCCCATCATCTATTTTTCATTACCCATTTTACATTATAAACATGATTTTTACCGATACCCATACCCATTTATATTACGAGCAGGATGCGGAGAAGCAGGCGCAGTTGATGGAGCGCTGTTTCGAGAACGGCGTTAATCGTTTGTTTCTACCTAATGTTGATGTAAAATCAATTGCCATGATAGATGATCTGGTGGCGAAATATCCAGCAAACTGTTTTGCAATGGCAGGTCTGCATCCCTGCGATGTGAAGGAAGATTATCTTGCTCAATTGGACGAAATTTACAATAGCATTTCCGGTAGGAAAATTTATGCCATCGGCGAAATCGGGATCGATCTTTATTGGGATAAAACTACCTTGGCCATTCAACAAGATGCTTTTCGCAAACAGATTGGTTGGGCAAAAGATTTAGGTTTGCCGATCGTGATCCATTGTCGCGAGGCTTTTGATGAGGTTTTTGAGCTATTGGAAAGTGAAAGGGATAAAAAACTGCGCGGAATATTCCATTGTTTTACGGGCAATTTAGCACAGGCTAAACAGGCCATCGACTTAAATTTCTATTTAGGCATTGGTGGTGTGGTTACCTATAAAAAAGCTGGATTGGACCTGGTATTGTCAGAGATTCCTTTAGCTAACTTAGTTTTAGAGACAGATTCGCCTTATTTGGCACCAGTTCCTTTCCGCGGAAAACCCAATGAAAGTAGTTATTTGATTTATGTAGCCCAAAAACTGGCCGATATTTATGGCGTTCCTATTGAAGAAATTGCAAATGTAACCACAGAGAATTCGAAGAAAATTTTCGGGGTTTAAACATCAATTTTTTGCTAGGCGGTCATGCTGAATTTATTTCAGCATCTTTCCTATCAGATCCTGAAACAAATTACTAATGACAGATTCTGACGGAAGATCGTCTTTCCCGCGCAGGCGGGAATCTTATGTAATCTACAAACCCGGCCAAGGCATTACGATTCCCAATCAAGTTGGGAATCACGATTGTATTGAATTTCTTGTATTGTAAAATAGTTGCTTAAAATTTATTATATTGGCAATATGTTAACTGTTTTTGACTTTTTTGTTGCTAATTTGAAAATATCGTCCGATCATTTGTAAATTTTTAGTTTCTTTGCGGTGAGCAACCTTCACCCAACCAAATGACCAAAATATTAATAATTTATACCGGCGGTACCATCGGTATGGTTAACGATCCTACAAATGGGATGTTAATTCCATTTGATTTTCAGCAGATAAAAGAAAACGTTCCTGAATTAAGCCGTTTAGATTACGATTTAGATGTGCATTCCTTCAATCCGGTATTGGATTCTTCAAACATGGATCCTGAAATATGGAAAACATTAGCCGAACTGGTTTATCATAAATATGATCAATACGATGGTTTTGTTATTCTGCATGGATCTGATACTATGGCATTCACCGCATCGGCATTGAGCTTTATGCTCGAAAATCTAGCTAAGCCTGTTGTTTTAACCGGTTCGCAACTGCCTATTGGCGAAATCAGGACTGACGCTAAAGAGAATTTAATTACCGCTCTAGAGATTGCAGCGACCAAAGAAGATGGAAAAGCACTTTTTCCAGAGGTTTGTATATATTTTGATTCCCAGTTATTTAGGGGCAACCGCTCTATAAAATATAACAGCGAAAAGTTCGAAGCTTTCCGTTCGCCAAATTATCCGATACTTGCCGAAGCGGGTGTTCACCTGCAGTTTTATAGAAATTATATTCTTAAAGCATCGAAAGGAGAATTGAAATTACACACCAATTTTAATTCTAACATCGGGGTACTGAAATTATACCCTGGAATAACGCCACAGGCGGTTCAGGCAATAACAGATTCGAAAGTAGATGCCATTATTTTAGAAACTTTTGGTTCGGGCAATACCACAACTGCTCAATGGTTTTTAGATAGTTTGCGTCAGGCTATTTTGAATGGAAAGATAATCATCGATATCTCTCAGTGTAAAAAAGGCTCTGTACAATTGGGACGTTACGAAACCAGTAGAGAATTGCTGAAAATGGGTATTTTAAGTGGCTACGATTTAACTTTCGAGGCTACAGTTACAAAGCTAATGTTTGTAATGGGCTTAGGCTTGTCAATAGAAGAAAGTCGTAAATTAATGGAAGAATCGCTAAGGGGTGAATTGACTAAAGATTAGTATTAGACGGGATTCTGGCAATTTACAGTTTTCAGTTCCAGGCTTCTACTAGACCTTTCAAGTTTCACAAACCTGCAAGGTCTATGCCGAAATAAGTAAAACTTCTGCAATTATGACCCACATCATTTCGGTTATAAGTATTTAGCGCTATTTTTGCTTTAATAGATCCGTCATGCTGAACTTGTTTCAGTATCTTTCTAGTAAGACCCTGAAATAAATTCAGGGTGACGTTGCGAAGAAAACATGAAAATAGAACAAATATATACAGGTTGCCTGGCAGAAGCCGCTTATTACATCGAAAGTAATGGTGAGGCTGCAATTATTGATCCGCTAAGAGAGGTTGGAACATATTTAAAGAAAGCTGAAAAAGCAGGAGCCACCATTAAATATATTTTTGAAACGCATTTTCATGCCGATTTTGTTTCCGGACATGTAGATTTGGCAGAGAAATCCGGTGCCGAAATTATCTATGGCCCAACCGCTAAAACCGAATTTAAATCGCACATTGCTAAAGATGGCGAGCAGTTTAAAATTGGAAATATAACCATTACCGCTTTACATACTCCCGGGCATACTTTAGAATCGACAACTTATCTGCTAAGCGATGAAGATGGAAAAGATTACTGCATTTTTAGTGGCGATACCTTATTTATTGGCGATGTTGGTCGCCCGGACTTAGCACAGAAGGGCCATTTAACCATGGAAGATTTAGCCGGAATGCTTTACGATTCGTTAAATGAAAAAATAAAGCCTTTAGCTGATGATGTAATTGTTTATCCGGCACATGGTGCAGGTTCTGCCTGTGGTAAAAGCATGAGTAAGGAAACTTTTGATACTTTGGGGCACCAAAAAGAAGTAAATTACGCTTTAAAAGCCGAAACTAAAGCGCAGTTTATTGCTGAAGTAACAGATGGCATTTTACCACCACCACAATATTTTGCTAAAAATGCTGCCATTAATAAAGGCGGGGTGGAAAGTATTGATGAGGTTTACGAGAAAGGATTAAACGCTTTAACCCCGCAAGCTTTTGAAGATACTGCAAACCAAACAGGGGCGATTATGCTTGATACCCGCGATCCACAGGTTTTTGCCAAAGGTTTTATTCCAAATTCGATCAATATTGGCCTTAACGGACAGTTTGCACCCTGGGTTGGTGCTTTGATTACCGATTTACAGCAGCCCATTTTATTGATTACAGATCAGGGTAAAGAAGAAGAAACCATTACCCGCTTAACCCGCGTAGGATACGATAGCACGATTGGTTATTTAGATGGTGGTTTCGAAAGATGGACTGATGCCAGCAAGGAAATCGATACTATTGAATCAATCTCTGCAGAGGCATTTGAAACCGCTAGTCTTAACGGAGAAATTACTGCCCTTGATGTACGTAAACCAGGTGAATATGAATCAGAACATCTCGAATTTACACTGAGCCGTCCCTTAGATTTTATTAACGACTGGACTGGCGAAATCAATCCAAAATCTACCTATTACATTCACTGTGCAGGTGGCTACCGCTCGATGATTGCTGCTTCCATCTTAAAATCGCGTGGGGTAGAAAATGTGATCGATGTTGCAGGCGGTTACGGCGCAATTAAAAATACTGGTTTAAAAAGAACCGATTTCGCCTGCCCAAGCAAAGCAATGAAAGTATCATAATTCGTCATTGCGAGGAGGAACGACGAAGCAATCTTAAAGCGGAATTAAAACATTCAGATGTCTGAAAATCAAAATCATTACGACGTACTAATTATCGGTGCTGGCCCGATAGGGATGGCTTGTGCAATTGAAGCCCAAAAAGCAAATCTAAGCTATGTAATTGTAGAGAAAGGTGCTTTGGTAAACAGTTTGTTCAATTATCCTGTATTTATGACCTTCTTTTCTACTTCTCAAAAGTTAGAAATTGGAGGAGTTCCTTTCGTAACCATCAGTCCGAAACCTAACCGAAATGAAGCGGTTGAATATTACCGCCGTGTGGCCGAAAAATTTGATTTAAATATTCATCTTTTCGAAAGCGTAAAACAGGTTGTTAAAAATGATCATGATGTTTTCGAAATCAATACCTCCAAAACCGATTATACGGCAAATAATGTAATTGTAGCAACAGGTTTTTATGATGTGCCATTGTTGATGAATGTTCCAGGAGAGGATTTACCAAAAGTAACGCATTATTATAAAGACCCGCATTTATATGCATTTCAAAATGTGGTAGTGGTTGGCGCCAATAACTCGGGCGTAGATGCTGCTTTAGAAACATATCGGAAAGGTGCAAATGTAACCATGGTTGTTCGTAGTAACGATCTTGGTCCCCATGTTAAATATTGGGTACGTCCGGATATTCAGAACAGGATTAAAGAGGGAGAAGTTAAAGCATTTTTTAGTTCAGAATTGCTTGAAATAAGAGAAGGTGAAGTAGATATCAAAACACCGGAGGGAGTAAAAACCATCCCGAACGATTTTGTAATTGCAATGACGGGTTATCAACCAGATTTTGGAATGCTTAGGAAATTCGGCATCGAACTACCCGAAACACTGTGCCCGGTTTACAACGAAGAAACAATGGAAACCAATGTAAAAGGTTTGTATTTGGCTGGTGTAGTTTGCGGTGGATTGGATACACACAAACTTTTTATCGAAAACTCAAGGGTGCACGCCGAAATGATTGTAAAAAATATTCTGAGTTAAATTTCTTACGAAGTTTAGCCAGGGGATCAGCGATGGAATAACTTCGTAAGTCTTACACCCACGTTAAAACTTCCGAAGTCTTCTGGGCGCAGGCTTTTAGACCCCTGAAGTTAATTGGTTATTTTTGATCTCCCCCATTTAAACGCTACAGATAACATCATAGACACTACTATAATTTGAAGTATAAGTACAGCTTTAGATACGACCGTTAAGATAAAGAAGTTTTGTTCGTATTGATTGATTTCTGTTTGCATAGATAGTGGAGGGTAGACTGTCCAGCCGTTAACATTGTATGGATTAAAAAATGGCAAAAGCTGTACCGCAAGGGATGCAAGAATGATTAAAATAAAGCCTAAAAAGAAAATAAATGAGCGTTGAATTTTTCTGCGAAATGAGTGTTTAAACTCTTTAAAGTAGTAAATGGAAAAAGAAACGACGATAAAAAAGGATATCAATAAATGCTGTTTTTTAATCACAAAATAGGTGTCGTGAAGATTGATATCAATGGAATTGCTAAAAACAGTTTTTCCAAATATGCAGAGGCCGATAATTATGCTAATTGCAATGCAGGCTAAGAGCCATAAAATTTCCAGTAATAATGGTTTGTTTTTCATAAAGAGCGAGATTTAGATTTAACTTATATAATAGATATCAGCGCGGATCGTCATTTCGAGCGGAGTGCAACGCAGTCGAGAACCCGAAGGCTCAGCGAAGCTAAATCTATGGCAAAAGATCTCTCCATTTCGCTGCGCTTCAGTCGAGAGGACGACCATTCTTTTAAAAGTATAATCATAAAATGGGGACATTCAATTTAGCACTTACAAAACTCTCAATGGCCCCATTTACACTTGTCAAATCTTTAGAGGTAATATACGATCCCATTACGTGATTCCCTGCGTTGGGGATAGCAACCTTTCTTTTTAAATTATTCGGTGTACCCAGTTCATCGAACATTTTCAGCATAGCATCTACACGGACCACAGGATCTTGCTCGAGTTCATTTTTGTAATAATACAGCATTAAAACAGGTTGTTTTACTTTTTGGAAAGTCGTTTTTACCATACTGCTTTCGATAAACTCTTCCAGTTCTACCAGAGATTCGAGGCGGTAATTGGTGTACCAATATTTTTTATATTCATCAGTGCGATCGTCTACTTTGCGTTCATCGCCACCAACAACTTTTCTGGCAATCTGTAAGCCCCATGGATTATTCAAAAGCCAGGCATTTTTGTCGTTAATGGCCACATTTGGCGACAATAAAATTAAACTGTTAATTTCTGGATAGGTTGCCGCTAGTTTTAAAGCGACAGTTCCACCGGTAGAAGTGCCTACTAAAATTACTTTTTTGCCCAGTTTTTTGCCGATGGCATAAGCCTGTTTACTGGTTTCCCAAAGGCGGTCGGCAGTGAAATATTGCATGGGCGCAAGTGTATCAATGCCATGGTCGGCCAAACGCGCTAAATATAAGTTGGCATTTAACTCTTTTGCTAAATTTAGGTAAACGGGGTTTCCTTCTGTTTTGGATGCCGAAAAACCATGCAGGTAAACAATGGCATACTCGGTTTGCTTGTGGAGAGGATCGGCCCAGATGATTTCGGCTTCGTTACCCGGTTTTATTTTATGCATCGATTCTATGCTGGCCACATAACGGTCTAAATCTTCCAGATCGGGAACCTGTGTGAGTTCTTTGTTATAAACCGGTTTTTTGGGTTTTGGCCCCAGTAGGTAGCCTGCAACAATTAATGCCGAAAGGCCGATAAGTACTTTGTAGCGTTTTTTCATCTAGGCTCAGCGAATATTGGTTTAAATGTAAAATTTGAAATTAAATAAAGCTAATATTTTTGAGGAATTAATTATCGTATGGAGGGGTTTTTACCTACACTAACCCATAATGTTAAACCTGATGGCGCCAAATAGCCCACAGGTCTGAAGCATGAGGGCGAGAACTATGGGCAATAGCAGGAGCAAAAGATGTTAAAGATTAAACTATTACTTTTCAAATCCTTAATAATACGATTGCACATTACCTTTTTATGGGAAATTAGCTTAAGTTTGCAATCAAAATTTTTCGACTTAATGCCGGGAATCGAACAGATAAAAACACCTATTGCTGCTGATATTAAAGCGTTTGAAAAAACCTTTAAAGAATCTATGCATAGCGACGCACCGTTGCTGGATAGGATTACCCATTATATTGTAAAGCAAAAAGGCAAACAAATGCGGCCGATGTTCGTGTTTTTTGCGGCTAAACTATGCGGTGGAATTACAGAATCAACCCATCGTGGAGCTGCTTTGGTCGAGCTTTTACATACCGCTACTTTGGTGCATGATGATGTGGTCGATAATGCTTATGAGCGCCGTGGCTTTTTCTCTATCAATGCTTTATGGAAAAACAAGATCGCCGTTCTGGTTGGCGATTACCTGTTGGCTAAAGGATTATTACTTTCGGTAAACAATAACGAACACCGTTTGTTACAGATTGTATCGGAAGCGGTAAAACAAATGAGTGAAGGAGAGCTATTGCAGGTGGAAAAGGTGCGGAGGATGGATATTTCGGAAGATTTATATTTTGATGTGATCAGACAGAAAACCGCTTCTTTAATCGCTTCTTGTTGCGCTGCGGGGGCTGCTTCGGCAGGTGCTGATGATGATACGATAGAAAAAATGCGTCTGTTTGGCGAAAAAGTAGGAATTGCCTTTCAGATTAAAGACGATACCTTCGATTTCGGTACCGATGATGTAGGCAAACCTTTAGGTATTGATATTAAAGAGAAGAAAGTAACGCTGCCTTTAATTTATGCACTGAATAAAGCTGAAAAAACTGAACGTAAAAAAATAATTAACCTGGTGAAAAACCATCAGGACGACCCGGTTAAAATTCAGCAAATTATAGATTTCGTTAATGCACACGAAGGTGTGTATTACGCGAACCAGAAAATGCTGGAGTACCAGAAAGAAGCATTTGATATTTTGCACAGTTTTGAGGCAGGCGAAGCACGAACTGGTTTAGAACTACTTGTACTGTACACCACTGAACGTAAAAAATAATGGGTAACGAATTACTTTTTAGCTTAGGTTTTCTTCTTTTTATTGCATTGATTCTTGCTTTAGACCTTGGTCTATTTAGCCGGAAAGAGCATGTGGTAAGCTTAAAACAAGCTGGGGTGATGAGTTTGATTATGGTGGCTTTAGCTATCGGTTTTTACTTTATCCTGTTAACCGAAGGGCACCAGTTACATGGAATAAAGGATTTTGCACACCTGCAAGAAATTGTAACCCGACACCAGCACCACATTAAATTAATTCCTAATGATTTTGAAGGAAGTTTAGCGGTATATAAACAAAACCTCGGCTTAGAATTTTTAACGGGGTATGTAATTGAATATGCACTTTCTGTAGATAATATCTTTGTGATCGTACTCGTTTTTTCTGCCTTTGCCGTTGAAGAAAAATATTATCACCGTGTATTATTCTGGGGTATTTTGGGCGCCATTATTATGCGTTTCATCTTCATTTTTGTTGGTGCAGCACTAATTGCAAAATTTGCCTGGATACTCTATTTGTTTGGCGCTTTCCTTGTTTTTACCGGAGTAAAAATGTTCTTCAGCAAAGATGAGGATGATAAGATTGATCCGGAAAATCATCCAGTGGTTAAATGGGCTTCGAAAATATTTTCTATTCACCCTAAGTACGAGGGGAAAAAGTTCTTCGTAAAAATTAACCATAAAACGCTGGTAACGCCTTTGTTTTTGGTGCTGCTGATCGTTGAGTTTACCGATCTTTTATTCGCTGTCGATTCTATCCCGGCTATTTTTGCGGTAACAAAAGACCCTTACATTGTATTTTTCTCTAATATTTTTGCCATCATGGGTTTACGTTCCATGTTCTTCCTGTTGGTGAATATCATCCATAAATTCCACTATTTAAAAACCGGATTAGCCGTATTATTGGCCTTTATCGGAATAAAAATGCTGGGACATACTTATCTGGAGAAATGGGGTTTCACTACTGAGCATTCCTTGATCGTAATTCTGAGTATCTTAGTGATGAGTATTGTGGCTTCTTTGGTGTTTCCGAAGAAAAAAGTACAAGTAAAACCTTAGTTTATCATCTAAAACATTTTTGCTAAAATTATTTTAACCACCTAAGTCACCTGAGTACATTTAAGTTTTTTGTTTTGTAAAGTGCTAAGTGTGGTAACTGCATTTTGCTGTGTGGCCTAGCAGATTTTCGTAGGAAAAAACACAAAAATCTTTGCAGTTTTACCAATGCTTCCACAGACCAAGGCAGTGTTTAAGCGAGTGTGGTGGCAATGAGGTTAGGAAAGAGCCTATAGACTGCCGCAATTGAGATTTTTGTAGTTTTTTACAAGAAAGAATGCAAGCCTTGATCTTTTGTTTCTTTTCTATCAAGAGAAAAGAAAGAGCCCATCGGCGGCGGTGAGCCGAGGCAAGGTTGTGCATGGGGAAAAGATTGCTAGTTCTTTTATTGTGGTAAAGAAAACTAAAGCAAAATAAACGTTACAGCTGGCAATCTCTAGCTAAAATTTGTACTTTCAGCAGATATAACTTAACCTAATGAAATACCTTTTCTCTACCGCCCTTCTTTGTACCACTTTATTTGTAAATGCCCAGGATAAATTCGGTGATGTTTTTGCCAAGATCAATACCGATGTACAGCAAAATTCAAAAGCTTATCAAACACTTAAATATGAAACGGAAACTATCGGTCATCGTTTAACGGGTTCTACAAACGGTGCAAAAGCAGAGCAATATGTTTTCGATTTATTAAAATCTTATGGCTGTGAAGTGAAGTTTCAACCTTTCGAAGTAGAAAGCTGGGCAAGAAAAACAATCAGTGTAGAAATTGGTGCTGATAAAAACAGTTTGACCAAAATGAAGGCTGTTACTTTAGCGCATTCGCCGGTTAGTGCAGACGTTACTGGTGAGATAGTAGATGCAGGTAACGGATTGGAGGCAGATTATCAAGCCAGTCCTGAGAAGTTTAAAGGTAAAATTGCATTGATTTATTTGGGTGTATTACCAGGCTCTCCGGCTGGAACAAAGTCATTACACCGCTCAGAAAAAACTGCCATTGCCACAAAATACGGCGCAATTGGGGTAATCATCATCAATACGGTAAAAGGTGGCGTGCTTTTAACCGGAACGGCTTCGGTAACGGGTAAATTGATCCCTATTCCTGCTATTTGTATTGGATTAGAAGAAGGTACAGCTTTAAAGGAAAAAATTAAATCACAGTCGCAGATTGCACATATCGCCATGACGAATTTCTCTGGTTTAATCAAAGCGAGAAACGTAGTTGCTACTTTTAAAGGAACTGAATGGCCTAAGGATAAAATTGTGGTGGGTGGACATTTAGATAGCTGGGACTTAGCAACTGGTGCAATTGATAATGGAATTGGTTCTTTTGCGATTATGGATATGGCACGTACCTTTAAAAAACTGAATTTAAAAACCAAACGTACCGTAGAGTTTGTATTGTTTATGGGCGAGGAGCAAGGTTTGTTGGGGTCTAAAGCATACATCGATCAGGCTAAGAAAGACAAAACATTAAGCCAGGTTAAGTTTATGCTGAATTACGATATGACCAACGATCCGAAAGGTTTTTCTACTTCAAGAGCAGAAATGAAAGATTTGTTTACGGCCTGGGGAGCTGATATTGTAAAAATTGATACCGGTTTCAAAAATCTGTTTAATGCTGGTGCTGGTTTACATAGCGATCATCAACCGTTTATGCTAGAAGGTATTCCCACTGGCGGTGGTTTTGGTGGTAAATTACCAAACAATTCTGGTCCATTTTATCACTCAGATGGCGATAGTTTTAAACTGGTTGATGAGCAGGAACTTAAAAATACTGTACGTTACAGCGCTATGTTAACTTATGCTTTAGCCAATACACCGAAAATTCCTGTCGGTGTTCAGGGTGAAGAAGAATTAAGGGCTTTCTTAGAATCTCAGAACCTAAAGGAGCCTTTGAGTATTGCCGGCGAGTGGAGGTGGAAATAATTTCATAGATTTTCTTGCCTCTTTCCTTACGGGGTGATTACACTGATGTTGCCTGCGGGTTGATTACACCGATTTTAGGATTGCACAGATATGATTAATTCCCGTAAGATAATTCGTCATTTCGACCGTAGTGTTCCAAAGGAACTCCTTCGGAGGAAAATCTTTGCGAGACTGCATTAAAAGATTTCTCGGCTTCGCCGTGCTCCGCTCAAAATGGCGGAAATAAAGTATTAGTAGATTCGTCATTTCGACCGCAGTGGAGAAATCTTTGCGAGACACCTAAAGAGCTTTACAACGAAAGCCACTTAAATGTTACACATCTGTCTTTAGCGAGCATGAGCAATGAAGTATAGGTTAATTCGAAGTTAATACGTTGTGATTTTTATTCCTGTAAGTGTTAAATCTGAGCTTTGTTTTTGACTATGTGGTTGTTAATCATATATTTGTTTTAGTCCCAAACAAAAAATCTGAGTAAAAATGAACAGAAAACGGAACAAAACAACCGTAATTTTTGTAAATAATAATCAAAGTTCAAGCAAGCCCATCCAAGTTCCAACAGGATACATTGTACATTGGAAAAAGTATATTTTAGGCGTTTTAGGATTATTCTTAATACTCATATCCAGCATATTTTACCTGATCCGTAGTAATTCGAGTGTAGAATTAGCCAAGGGTAAACTCGAACTGGCGCTTTTAAAAAGTAAAGACAAACTATCTGTTATCGATACTTCTTCCCTAAAAAAGCATTACCAATCAATAGATAAAAAACTGCTTACCATCAATAAATACCTAAAAGCAAGAGGACTAAAGCCGATTTTAACGGGTAACGAAGGTGGAGAGCAAAGTGATGATATTCTATCTGCTGAAGAAATCGGCGAGTTTTACGATAACTACCTGAGTAAAATTGCTTATAATGTAGCCTATACGCCTATGGGTTATCCACATTTAGGTACAATCACATCCGGGTATGGACACCGCGAAAATCCTTTTAGTGGTGAAAATGTGGAGACACATAAAGGACTCGATATCAGGGCCAATTATGGCGACATTGTTAAATGTACAGCGAACGGTAAGGTGATTTTTGCAGGAAGGCGCGGTGGTTATGGCAATTGCATCGTAATTAAACACGGTAATGGTTTTGAAACCTACTATGGTCACCTTTCTAAAATTTTGGTAAAAGTAGATGAGGATGTTGTTGCAGGCAACAATATTGGCAAAGCGGGCTCAACCGGGCGGTCAACCGGGCCACATTTACATTATGAAGTGCATAAAAATGGTAAAGTTATAAATCCAAGATCCTTTTTAACCTTATAAGAAACATGTTCAAGAAAAACAATCAGATTAAAGACTTAAATCAGCAGGAGATTTCGACTATCATAGGCCTCGGCTTTACCATTACAGGCGAACTAAAAGGGAAAGCAGTAGTGAGGATCGATGGAACCGTAATCGGAAATGTAAATGTTGAAGGCGGTATTGTTTTGGGTGAAAAAGGGATGATTAAAGGCGACATTCAAACAGGTTCTGCCATTATTTATGGAACCGTTAACGGAAATGTGAAAGCTCAAAATCTGGAAATAAAAAAGACGGGCAGGGTTAATGGTGACATCAAAACGGAAGCCCTTGAAATTGAACTAGGTGCACAATACAATGGAAAACTCGAAATGCACCAATCAGGCAAAACAGAAGATAAAGTTGCGGTGAAAGCGTAGGCTTCATCTATTGGTTGGTGTCTCACCAACCAACATAATCTAACTCAGCATTAACCACTAATGTAGCTTTCCAATTGCGAAATGGTCTGTTTTTGATCTGCAATGATAAACTTTACCACATCACCGATTGAAACCATTCCTTTTACTTCGTCGTTTTCTACAACTGGTAAATGACGGATGTGTTTATCGGTCATCAGTTCCATGCAGTAATCAATACTGTCGCTTAAGTTAATGGTGATCGGACTGGCCGTCATTGCTTCTTTAATCAAAGTATCTTTTGATGATTTACCCTGAAGGATGATTTTTCTGGCATAATCGCGTTCCGTAAAAATGCCATGTAGCCGATCGTTTTCCATGACCAATACCGCGCTGATGTTCTTTTCTGTCATTACTTTTAAGGCATCTAAAACAGAAATATTTTCTGATACCGAGATAATCCGTACCTGTTTGGTATCTAACAAGTGTTTTACGCTTTTCATAAAACTTAATTTGGTTATAACAATTTAAGAAATAATTGGCTGTAAATCAAAGTTTTATTTCAGGTTGTTCTCGGGTTTACAAACAACGCACAGTTTTATATATCTGAACCTGAGAGGAACGGCAGCCTCCATCCCGATTTTGCATCGGGATTCATCGGAGCTATAATGTATGGCAGGGCCGAAGCTGAGCTAAGAACTACAGACTTGCTTTTCAAAAATAGCTAAGACATGAAGTATTGGAACTTGTAGTGAAATAGAAGTACTATTTTACAATCTGTAAACCTGCTTGTACTTTTAATTATTTGGCTTTCACAAAGGGATGTGGTAACTTTGCATTTCATTTTAAAACAAATAATTATGTCATCAGTAGAGACTTCTTATATCCCTTACAAAGTTAAGGACATTTCACTGGCAGAATGGGGCCGTAAAGAAATCGAATTAGCCGAAGCAGAAATGCCCGGTTTAATGAGTTTACGTAAAGAATTCGGTCCAACACAACCGTTAAAAGGTGCGCGTATTGCAGGTTGCCTGCACATGACCATCCAAACGGCTGTATTAATCGAAACATTAACTGCACTGGGTGCTGAAGTTACCTGGTCATCTTGCAATATTTTTTCTACACAAGATCACGCTGCTGCTGCAATTGCTGCTGCTGGTATTCAGGTTTATGCCTGGAAAGGTTTAAACGAAGAAGAATTTGATTGGTGTATTGAGCAAACTTTACACTTCGGTCCGGAGCAACAACCATTAAACATGATTTTGGATGATGGTGGCGATTTAACCAATATGGTTTTTGATAAATATCCTGAGCTAATTGCAGCTATTAAAGGTTTATCAGAAGAAACTACAACTGGTGTTCACCGTTTGTACGAAAGAATGAAAAACGGAACATTGCACGTACCTGCAATTAACGTAAACGATTCGGTTACCAAATCTAAATTCGATAACAAATACGGATGTCGTGAGTCATTGGTTGATGCGATCCGTCGTGCAACTGATGTAATGATGGCTGGTAAAGTTGCCGTTGTTTGTGGTTATGGCGATGTGGGTAAAGGTTCTGCAGAATCTTTAAGCTCGCAAGGTGTACGTGTTATTGTTACTGAAATTGATCCGATCTGTGCTTTACAGGCTGCAATGGAAGGTTATGAAGTTAAACGTTTAGATACTGCAATTAAAGAAGCTGATATCGTGGTAACTACTACTGGTAACTGTGATATTGTACGCGAAAAACATTTCCGTGCATTAAAAGACAAAGCAATTGTTTGTAACATTGGTCACTTCGATAACGAAATCGACATGGCTTGGTTAAACGGCAATTATGGCGATACCAAAGTGGAGATTAAACCTCAGGTTGATAAATATACCATTGATGGTAAAGATGTAATCATCTTGGCCGAAGGTCGTTTGGTTAACTTAGGTTGTGCAACTGGTCACCCAAGTTTTGTAATGAGTAACTCATTCACGAACCAAACTTTGGCTCAATTGGAGCTTTGGACCAACACTGCTGCTTACGAAAACAAAGTTTATACTTTGCCTAAACATTTAGATGAAAAAGTTGCCCGTTTACACTTAGAAAAAATTGGTGTAGAATTAGATGTTTTGGATCAACACCAGGCTGATTATATCGGTGTACCGGTAGAAGGTCCGTTTAAAGCAGATACATACAGATACTAGTTCAGTTTTCAGTTCGCAGTAACTGAAATTTAATAATATCAAAGGGATGTGCAAATTGCATATCCCTTTTTTATTCCCCTCTCAAGAGGAGTGTCCCTACGTCTCGGCGCGTCTCCTATTTTTTGAAAACGTTGGTTCCTGTTCTCTTCAGAGGTTTCAGTCCTGCTGTACACTTTATCCCGATGGAAGAATCGGGATGTTCGTTCCCATCAGGTTTATTTTACAGCGGATTGTGGTTCTTTTGCCCCTGAAAACTTACATTTGAAAAAAATGTATCTTAATGAAATATTTACTCTCCATATTAATTTTATTTGCTGGTTTTATTGTACGTGCACAGGTTAAAGTAGAAAACGATCATCTTTTTGGGAAAGAATGTTTTTACATGCAAAGTGTCCCGTCAGAAGGGAATATTAATGGGGTTCTATTTTTGGTGCCTGGTTTTTTAGAAAGCCCAACAGCAGTAACGGCTCAATCAACAATTGTACAAGAAGCCAATAAACATGGTTTAGCGGTTGTAATGGTTAATCTTACGCCCAACAATGAAAGTTTTCCAATTGATAAAAAAAGCTTGAATACGTTAGGTGAAATGATTGCCGATTTTTATCGTAAAAATAAACTTCAACCAGCAATTGATCTTTATCTTGGTGGTTTTTCTATTGGTGGTGCAACAGCGTTAAAGTTTTATTCAGAGAAAAATAAGGGTATAAAAATCAGTAAGGTTTTCGCTATAGATCCCCCGCTAGATATGGTTAGATTAAGGAAATCGTTACTAAAAGGGCGGGAAAAAAGTTTTGTGGTTAAATTAGATGCTTTAAATAGCGAACATAAGCAACAAGAACAAAGTTTAAAAGAGTTGTCAGTTTACAATCCCGATTATACAGCACTAAATATGTTGCCAGACTATCGATCAACTGCTTTAAGGATTTATAGTGAACCAGATATTTTATGGTGGATAAACAATAGGAGCATGGATCTGTCGGATATGAACGTAACAGATTGTGCGGGTTACATCAATAAATTAAAACAAAAATCGCAAGATAATAAAGTAGAACTCGTTTTGACTAAAGATAGAGGATTAAGGAATAATACACAAAAACATCCGCATTCTTGGAGTATAGCGGAACCAGTGGATTTAATCACTTGGTTGTTGGCAAAATAAAGTTAATATTGAATTAAGAAAGTAAATGATTATGAAGGCAATTATTATAACATTATGCATTAGTTTTTTTGGTTTTGTAGCAAAAGCCCAAACTGTACCTCAAAAAACTGCATCAGCAAAAGTAATTACCAAACAAACGGTAGATATTGCCTGTGGAGAATGTCAGTTTAAAATGAAAGGGAAAGATTGCGAGTTAGCCGTGAAAATAGATGGTAAATCTTATTTTGTTGATGGAAAAGGCATTGATGATTTTGGCGATGCGCATGGCGAACATGGTTTTTGCAATGCGGTGAGCAAAGCAGAAGTTACTGGCGAAATTGTAAATAACCGTTTTAAGGCGAAAGAAATAAAGTTATTGCCAGTTAAGAAATAGTGGTTTTACCGCAAAGTTTTTCGCAAAGGACGCAAAGCTTTATTACAGCTATGCACCCAACCTTATGCTCTCCGCGCCTTCCCTCTGCGTCCTTTGCGGTTAAAAAGCAGCCTATTCAAATTCCTTTTCCAAACCTTCTCTTAAATCAAAAAGCAGCCATTGTTTGCTTTTCACATCGGCCTGTCTGGTTTTTAATAACTGGATAAAATCTTTCACACCGATTTCTTCATTCCCGTTGCCGTGGATCAATACAATACTGCCTGCATTAGGCTGTTGTCCTTTGGCCAGCCAGGCATCACTTCCAACAGGAATTAATCCATAGGCTTCAATTTTTTCAACAACGGTCTTATCCGATACCAGGCCGGGGAAACGAAAAAATACAGATGGAGTTAGACCATTTTTGAGCATCAGTTTTTCATTCTCCAATACCTCCACATCTAAATTTGTTCCAGGTGCCAATAGAAAGTTTTCAGCTAAGGGCAACTTATTTACTTCGTGGTTGTAGGTATGGTTTATCCAGGTAATATTCAGTTCCTTTTTCTCTACCAGACTTTTAAGCCAGTTCAAATCATCCTGATGTTTTAGCATCCATTTGCCAGAAACAGAAATCGCGAGGGGTGCAGGCTGTTCTATCTTTTTAAATTCATCGAAAACAGATTGAAAAATAATCCTGTCTAAAGCCTTGTGCGAGGGACAAAGATCAATCGTTAAGGTAATGCCCTTTTCGTTCGGAATGGCATGATCGATTCCTGCATTTTGAAGCTGTAGATCTTTAGCTGCCGCTGCTTCTATTGATTTAACATAGGCTGTATTTTTGAAAATCGCTAATACGTTCTGAAATTGTAAACTACTTGTATGATAATTACTGGCCAGATCTACTTTGGTATCTAAAGTTTCGGGATTCACTAGCAATAAATATTTTTGATTATTTGCAGTAAAACTTCTAACTGCAATCAGTTTTTCATTAGCACGGGCGGCGGTAGCAAAGTTCACCTTGTAACGTTTGATATCATCAAAATTCTGTGCAAAAGCTTTAACACCAAAAAAGCAAAGGGAAAAAATAATGAGTCGCAAAGATTTAGATAATGTCATATTTCCTTATTTAAAATCTTTCTAATTTAAGGCAAATCCATTATCTTTACAAACATCGCCATGAACAAAGAAAAAGTAAAATTATGGTTTAAGCGGGTAGGGCTGGTTGGGTTTTTATTCTTCCTGATTAAAGGATTAATATGGCTCGTTGTGTTCTATTTTATTGGCAAAAACGTTACTTAAATTGGTTCATTTGTTCACTGGTCATTGGTTCATTGGGCCATGCTAATTACATAAAATCTTCAGCCAACCGCCATCCTGAACTTGTTTCAGGATCTATTTAGAAAGTATTTCAAAACTTTTACCTAAATGTAAAAAGCATATTCGCGAGGAAATTCCACACAAAAACAATCACTATTGCAAAGAATTTGGCTACGTAAAAATTGGTGCCGTTTTTCCTTTGATGAAAAAGGTAAATGATAAAGGTGTTTAGTCCTAAACCAATTAAACTCACCACTAAAAACTTGCTGAATTCGGTTCCCCAATGCGTATTGGTACTTTCGAAAGTCCAAACCCGGTTAATCAGGTAATTATTGGTTACTGCAAGCGTAAAACCGATGGCATTGGCAATGTATTTGTCTATTTTGATTTTTTCCTTACATAACCAGGTGGCACCGAAATCTATTGCCATCCCGAGGAAACCGGTTAATCCAAATTTTAAGATGCGGAAAAATAAATCCATGTTAATGTATTTTAACCAAATAAAAGCGTTCTAAAACCTGTGGACGAGTTTTCACGTTTAAAAATTTACCCGTCAGTTTGGTTGTATGAAAATATTCAAACGATTTTAGAATTTCAGCATGGTATTCGCTTTTTAGTTTTGCCAATTCCTGTTCCGGAATGTATATAACCAGGTCTTTTAGGTGCTTTGATTTGTTGAGATCGGTATAATTATGCAGATATTTTACTTCACCCGGGGCATAAAAATCAAAAGAAAATGCATCTATATAATTTAATACTGCAGGTTTAGCCGTAGGATAATTTTGCTTTAACCAATTACCGGCCTGCATACCCGATTGATATTTTAAAAGGGCAGGGTAGAAAAAAATGAAGAGAAATATCATTAAACCAACAGATAAAAATGCACTTCTGGCAATGATGGTTTCCAATAAAATGCCTTTGAATAGTAAGAAAGAGATAGCGAGAACAACAATCGGGATGCCGATAATTAAATATGGACTTTCAAATCCAAAGAAAAGGGCTAAGAAAGAAAGTAAGGCAATAACCAAAATGAAAATGATGTTCTGTATAATGAAGAAGGTTTTTAAACCTTTGCCGCCAAGCTTCCTTAAGTACAAGGCTGTGATGATCGAAAACTGAGGAAAGATGATCAGTATATAATGGGGCAACTGAAATTTAGAAAGCGAAAAGATCAGAAAAGTAACCGCTGCACTTGCCCAGATCATAATGCTTTCGGGCGCTAAAGCAGTTCTGTTTTTTCTTTTAAACAGATTTACAACGGCCGTATAAAATAGTACAGACCAAGGAAGGAATGCCCAAAGGGTAGTGTGTAGAAAAAAGGAAATATCCCCTTTGCCTTTAATTGGCCCATTGTTAAAAAACCTTCCAAACTGACTGTCCCAAAAGAAAAATTTTAAACCCGAAACACCAGTCCTTTCAAAAACAATTTTTTCGGGATGCAGATCGAATTGCGTGTAAAGCGAATACAGCTCGGGGGTAATAAAAACAAAAATCAAAAGAATGGCGATATACCATTTTGGTTTTAAAAGCTGATGGTATTGTTTTGTAAGCAACCAATAGATAATAAAACCGGCAAATACCGGAATCAACACAAAAATTCCTTTGATCAATATCGCGCAGGCAGCAAAAAATGAACCTGCTACAATGTGCCAGAAAGAATTTTGATGTGCTTTATAATAATGGTAAATAGATGCTAATGTAAAAGTGGTAATATAAATTTCGGCCCTAACATCAAATGTAGAAGTTATGATATGCAAGGCACTTAGAAAAATTACCGCACTGATCAATCCGGTTTTTTCATCATATATATCTTTGGCTAATTTATATAAATACCACGCGCCCAGTAAACCGAACAGAAATGATGGTAATTTATAGGCGAGGGATGAGATTCCGAAAATTTTAAAGGATGCTGCGGAAATCCAAAAAGTGAGGTGGGGTTTGTCCAGCCAGTCGGCCCCACGGCCATAAAGGTTAAACCAATCTTTAAACAGAATGATGTTTTTAGACATGGAAGCGTACAATGCGCCATCGGGTTCCATCACGCCGCCAAAAAGTGCTGGTATACTTGCAATTGCAAGTAAAACGATCAGGAATTTATATAGTGTTGTATCTTTTAAGTTCATTTACAAGAAGCAAATATGAGCAAAAAAAAGTCAAATTTTTTTAAGGTTTAAGATTAACAGAGGCAAAGCCTTATCTTTGCTTCATGACAAAGTTATCGGTTAATATCAATAAAATTGCTACACTTCGCAACAGTCGCGGAGGTAATAATCCTGATCTGGTTAAGGTTGCACTAGATTGCGAACGTTTCGGCGCGCAGGGAATTACGGTGCATCCACGGCCTGATGAACGCCATATCCGTTACCAGGATGTTTACGATTTAAAGGCCGTTATTGCGACAGAATTTAATATTGAAGGAAATTGCAAAGAAGATAAATTTGTTGATCTGGTTTTAGCCAACAAACCTGCCCAGGTTACTTTGGTGCCCGATGCCGAGGGCCAGATTACATCAAACCATGGTTGGGATACTATCAAACATAAAGATTACCTGAGAGAGATGGTTGCTGTTTTCCAAAAGGAAAACATCCGCGTTTCTATTTTTGTAGATCCGGTTGTAGAGATGGTTGAAGGAGCGGTAGAAACCGGAACAGATCGTATTGAGTTATATACAGAAGCTTATGCGCATAATTATTTTGCCGATCGCGAAAAAGCCGTTATAAGTTATGTTGCTGCGGCACATCATGCCAATAAATTAGGCCTGGGAATTAATGCCGGGCATGATCTCGACTTACACAACCTACATTATTTTGCACAGAGTATCCCAGGTTTGCTGGAAGTTTCTATCGGCCATGCTTTAATTAGCGATGCGCTTTATTTAGGTTTGGAAACTACCATTCAGAAATATTTACAACAATTGGCTTAGTCTTTAACCGCAAAGACTGCAAAGAAAAGGGACGCAAAGTAGGGTGTATAGATTTTAGTTAATCTTTGCGGTGCCTTGCGAAAACCTTGGCGTCCTTTGCGGTTAAATATTGGATTTTATGTTAAAAGGAATTCTCCTTGTCTTTTTTGGTGCCTGTAGTTTTGGTATCCTCTCTACTTTTGTTAAACTGGCTTATCATGAAGGTTATACGCTGGGTGATGTTACAGGGGCTCAGGCTTTCTTTGGTGCCGTAATTTTATGGGTGCTATTTTTCTTTCAAAGCAGAACCACTGGTTATAAAGCCAAAACAATCATCATTAAAACCCCTCGGTGGAAAATGGTGCTGGCGGGAACATGTACTGGATTAGTGAGCGTGTTTTATTATCAATGTGTAAAGCTTGTGCCAAATTCGGTAGCCATCATTTTGTTAATGCAGTTTATCTGGATGAGTATTTTAATGGAATATCTCATCTTTAAAAAGAAGCCCACAGGCTTACAGCTCCTGGCAATCCTGTTAGTCTTAGCTGGAACTGTTTTGGCCAGCGGAATGGCTGAAACAAGTATCAAGAGCATGGATTTAAAAGGGATTGGTTTCGGTTTATTGGCTGCAATTTCTTATGCGGGCTTTTTGCTGCTGAGTGGCCGGATTGGAAATGAATATGCTCCATTGCAAAAAAGTGCCCTGATGATTACTGGTGCCTGTATATTGATCTTCATTATTTTTCCACCAACATTCTTGTTTAATGGTGCTTTAAATGGCAGCTTATTAAAATGGGGATTGATTATCTCAGTTTTCGGTACGGTTATTCCACCTTTATTTTACGCAGAAGGTGTGCCCAGAATTGGAACAGCCTTGAGTTCGATACTAAGCGCCGCAGAGTTGCCTGTTGCTGTAATGATGGCGGGTTTCGTGTTACAAGAACAGGTATCGCTTTTAAGGTGGGTTGGCGTTGTGGTAATTTTATCAGCGATGGTTTTGCCGAATCTGAAATATTTAAAGCGAGATTAATCTAGTTTTTTACCGCAAAGCACACAGAGTGAAGACGCAGAGGACGCAAAGCAGGGCTTTTGAATTTATTGTTGTGCCTTGAATGCAAACTTAGCGTTCTTAGCGCCTTTGTGGTTTAAGCCTTAAAGATTAATAAACTTTGCGCTCTTTGCGGTTAGACTAAAAATAAATATCTTTAAAAAGCATAAAGCATATATACATGAAAAAACTTACTATTTATATTTTATCCTTTATCATCGTCGGATTAACCGCATGTAAAACCAAAACTACCATCAATCAGGACGAAGCTGCTGAGGTAATTACCGATTATTTAAAAGCCAATCCCGAATATAAAACCGCCAGATTTAATTTTGGGGAGATCAAATTCAACAGCACAAACGACATGTTCGAGCTTGGGAAGTATAAATCTTTAGCGAGTAAAGGTCTGGTTTCGTTAAGCTTAAAGGAAGCAAAGAAAAAATTCTTATCGAAAGATAGCAGCTACGTTTATCAGATCACTTTAACCGATAAGGCAAGTCCGTTGGTATTGAAACAGGATGGTGATAAGGCAACTGTAAAAGTAGTAGAGTACGTTTTATCGGATGAGAAACCAGTCGATTTTGCTCAGGTAAACTCAAGCACGGCAAAGGTTACCGTATCGCTTAAAATGACCACTACTGATTTCGAACCTTTTGATAAGGATGCGAACAAAAATAGCAACTTCATTACCAAAACTTATAAATTAAAATTGAGTAAAGACGAGGGTTGGAAAGTGCAGAAGTAGATTTAAAGACTAAAGCTGAAAGACCAAAGATAAAAAACGTAATGCCTATTGGGCCCTGCAACCTCTGTTTCTTGCAGTTCCCTTGTTTTTAAACCCGACAGCAGTGAAAATACTTTTTGTTTGCAGCAACCTTCAGTATGACGAGAGAGTAGCAAAAAGATTGTAGCAAATGGCGGGAACAAACTTAAATTTTAGCACAGCCATTGCTTTTCAAACCTATATGATATGCGTAAATTAATTACGAATTCTTTTTCGATAGATACGTTTTAAGCTTCTTAAAAAGATCTTCTTTTTTAGGCCTTTCCTTACCGCTATGCGTTAAATTGTTGTCGTAATGGTTTAGCAGTTCTGCAGCATAGTCTTTTTGAGGTTGACTACCCGACCTTAATACTTCGATAAACCGAATGGCATTGTGATTTAAGGTGCTGTTAAATGAAACGGCATAATACTCACTTCGTTCCGATGGGTTTTTATTTTTATTGTTCTCCTCTGCGCCGTTTTCTGCAAAATAATCGGCATGAAGAATGAGCGGGTTTAATTTTTTTAACCTTCTGGTGCCTTTCCGTTCATTCCTCCATGGATGTTCTTTTTTATGCAGCTGGGCAAGCAGAAAATCTTTTTTCCAAAGGGTAATCTGGTGCGACATTAAATAATTTGACGCCTCATTATCGATCTCCGCAATATTAAATCCTTCAATAAAATTAGTGGTTTCTTTCGTTTTGTAAACACCAGAACTATGGAGTTTTACCTGTTGCCAATCGTTTTTAATTGCCTGTTCGAACAGCGCTGTAAAGAACATGAGATTTACGGGTTTACTTAACCACATATCTTCCTGGAAATAGAGTACATATTCTTCGTCTATATTACCTAACAACGTTACCAGCCGATCGGCCCATTCACCTTTGCCCGATTGGATGTTTGTAAAGCCATTCACATCAGCGTTTATTATTTCTGTAGCGAAATAATAATTGCATGGTATTTTAAAATCCCAGTTTTCTGAGAAAGTGTAATCAAAACCTTTATAAAGAAATTCATAACTATCGCAGGCATGAACTAAAAGTGCGACGTTATTTTTGCAAGTTGACATAAAAAAGAGGAGTAGATACTGTTCAAAAGTATGCAAATGCTTTTTTTCTTTCCCTAGGTAGCTTCTATTTTACATTGAGGTGTTTCGGACCTCAGCCTAACAGACTACAAAAGATCGAAGTTGATGGGTTAAACAGATTTTAATTTCAGTACACGTCCTGCTTTCCGAATAATCTGTTTCCGTTTAAAATGAACAAACGTTTGTCTTCTTGTTGGTGTATAAAATCTACCTATTTTGTCGCTTTTAAGTATAAATAGGACACCTTTTTTACACTGATTGATAGTGAAATACAGCTTCGTTTTTGCTACCTTTGCACGCAAATTTATTATTCATACCGCATGAGCTTAAATATCCACTACAAGGAAGATTTTCAAAATCGTCATATTGCACCAAATGAGGCAGATACAGCCGAAATGTTGCAAACTGTTGGCGTAAATTCTATTGATGAGCTGATTGAACAAACTGTTCCGACGGCAATTAGGTTGAAACAGCCATTAAATTTGCCTGCAGCAAAATCAGAAACTGAATATCTTGGTGCTTTAAAACAAACTTCATTGTTGAATAAAGTTTTCAAAAGCTTTATCGGACAGGGTTATTATGATACCATTACCCCGGGTGTAATTTTACGTAACGTATTCGAAAACCCAGGATGGTACACACAATATACGCCATATCAGGCGGAAATTGCACAGGGCCGTTTACAGGCTTTGTTAAACTTCCAAACCATGGTTATCGATTTAACCGGAATGGAAATTGCCAATGCATCTTTATTGGATGAAGGTACTGCTGCCGCTGAAGCGATGTTTATGCAATATAGCTTGCGTAAAAATCAGGCAGCTAAAAAGTTCTTCGTTTCTGAATTGCTTTTCCCTCAAACGATCGATATTTTAAAAACCCGTGCTAATCCTTACGGCATTGAACTGGTGATCGGAAGTCATTTAGATTTCGTAGCTACTGAAGATTTCTTTGGTGCAATTGTTCAGTATCCGGCAGGAAACGGTGAAGTTTTTGATTATGCAGCCTTCGCATCGGCATTGCACAACCAAAATATTAAATTAACGGTAGTTGCCGATATTTTAAGCTTAACCTTGTTAACACCTCCGGGCGAATGGGGAGCTGATGTAGTGGTAGGTACTACACAACGTTTGGGTATACCAATGGGTTTTGGTGGGCCACATGCTGCATTTTTTGCAACTAAGGAAGAATACAAACGTAACATCCCAGGCCGTATTATCGGTGTAACCATCGATAGTCACGGCGATTATGCTTTACGTATGGCTTTGCAAACCCGCGAGCAGCACATCCGTAGAGATAAAGCAACATCAAACATCTGTACCGCTCAGGCATTATTGGCCATTATGGCCGGTTTTTATGCCGCTTATCACGGTCCGAAAGGATTAAAAGCCATTGCAGAACGTACCCACGGTTTGGCCATCAGCTTAGCTTCTACGTTGAAAGGTTTAGGCTTTGAGCAGTTAAATTCTGCTTACTTCGATACGATCCGTTTCGATTTAGGCGATTTAAAGGGCAGTATCCATTCAGGATGTATCGATAACGAAATCAACTTAAATTATGTTGGTAACGTTGCAACTATTTCGTTCGATGAAACCAGTACTTTCGAAGATGTAGCTTTAATTGCTAAAATCTTTGCTAAAGTTAAAGCCATTGCAGCTGATCAGGTTGAAGTGGTAGAAAATGTAGAAACAGTTATCCCTGCTTCACTACAACGTACTTCAGCTTATTTAACACACCCGATCTTTAATCTGCACCATTCAGAACATGAAATGTTGCGTTATATCAAATCATTAGAAGCAAAAGACTTATCGCTTTGCCACTCGATGATTGCTTTGGGTAGCTGTACCATGAAATTAAATGCTACGGCAGAGATGATTCCGGTTACCTGGTCTCACTTTGGTCGCATTCACCCATTTGCACCTGCCGATCAGGTATTGGGTTACTATTCGGTTTTTAACGAACTGGATAAATGGTTAAGTGAAATTACCGGTTTTGCCGCAATGAGTTTACAGCCAAATGCTGGTGCTCAGGGCGAATATGCTGGTTTAATGGTTATCCGCGCTTATCATCACGATAGAGGCGATTTCCACCGTAATGTAGCGTTAATTCCTGCTTCGGCACACGGAACAAACCCTGCTTCTGCTGCAATGGCCGATATGAAAATTGTTGTGGTTAAATCTTTAGAAAATGGCAACATCGATGTTGAAGATTTAAAAGCGAAAGCAGAATTACACAAAGACAACTTATCGTGTTTGATGGTAACTTATCCATCTACTCACGGTGTGTTCGAAGAAAGCATTATCGAAATTTGCGAAACCATTCACGCTAATGGCGGACAAGTATATATGGATGGTGCAAACATGAATGCACAGGTTGGTTTAACAAGTCCGGCCAATATCGGTGCCGATGTTTGTCACTTAAACTTACATAAAACTTTCTGTATCCCTCACGGTGGCGGTGGTCCGGGTATGGGCCCAATCGGTGTGGCAAAACACCTGGTTCCTTATCTTCCAGGTCATGCTGTAGTTGATATCGACAAAGGAAAATCTATTTCTGCAGTTTCATCTGCGCCATGGGGTTCGGCTTCGATTTTGATTATCTCTCATGCATATATCGCAATGATGGGTGCTGAAGGATTAACCAACGCTACTAAATATGCGATTTTAAACGCAAACTACATGAAAGCGCGTTTAGAGCAACACTATCCAGTGCTTTATTCAGGCGCTCAGGGCCGTTGTGCACATGAGATGATTTTAGATTGCCGTTCGTTCAAAGCTTTCGGAATTGAAGTGACCGATATTGCAAAACGTTTAATGGATTATGGTTTCCACGCACCAACAGTTTCGTTCCCAGTTGCGGGTACTTTGATGGTTGAGCCTACAGAATCAGAACCTAAACATGAGTTAGACCGTTTCTGCGACGCCTTAATCGCGATTAAAAACGAAATTACCGCTGTAGAAAACGGTAGTTTAGATAAAATAGATAACCCATTAAAAAATGCACCTCATACGGTTTCGGTAATTACCGCTAACGAGTGGGATCATGCTTATAGCCGTCAAACAGCTGCGTTCCCGCTTCCTTATGTGTTAGAACGCAAGTTCTGGCCTTCAGTTGGTCGTGTTAACGATAGCCATGGCGATAGGGCATTAATCTGTGCTTGCCCGCCGATTGAGAGTTATTTAGAAGAGATCGTTCCCTAAGGTTGAGGGTAGGAAGGTAGATGGTTTAAGGTTTTCCCTTCCATCGCCTTAATTACTCCCGATCGTCATTGCGAGGAGGAACGACGTGGCAATCTATTTAGAAAAATTTTGAGCCCAGGTCCGTGTCCTCGCGAACATATTGATCTGCAAGTTTTATAAATTCATTTTATAAGGCTTGCAGATTTTTTTTGAAAAAGAATGCCAGCTTTCCATCGGAAGCGGCAGTCCTGCCATTCGCTTCAATCTTTTTGTGGTTTCTGCTCTCGTTATCGTCATTGTTAGGAGAAACGACGAAGTAATCTTTTACTGTAAGTGCAAACAAAAAGGATTTTCGCTACTGTCAGGTTTATAAAGGAGGTGACTGGGTGGGAAGCCAATTCAGAGTGAGTGGTATTTAACTTAGCGGGTGCAATAATATAAATCGCGGGTAAGTTAATATAAATCGCGGGTGGGTTAATGTAAATCGCGGGTGCGTTATTATAAAAATAAGGTGCGTTATTGTAAAAAGCGGATGCATTAATATAAAAGTCAAACGCCGTAATATAAAAAGCGGGTGCCTTATTTATAATTTAAAGACCAGTTGCTTTTGATCCCATTTCATCAGCTTCTTTTTCTAAACCAGGATCGTTGTTAACTGTTATATCGGAATTTAATTGTGTTGTTGGTTTAACTCTACCTTGTTTTTGCTGTACCACATGCCATGCCTCATGCGGTAAATGCGTTTCTTCATTAGCAGCTAAATGAACATCAGTACCATTCGCATAGGCCAAAGCCTTTAATTGTGCAGATTTATCCGAATTTGTGTGTACTTTCACGCGATCCATTGAAATGCCCGAAAGTGCTTCAATGCCATTTTTTAAATTATCGGGTAGATTTTTCTTTGCCATGATTTAGTTGCCGATTTAAATGCCTTATAGATCAAGAATTCTTCTTATTTTAATAAACCTTCAGAATTTACATTGTATCCTAAAATTTTAATCTGGTCGTTTTCTGCAGTTAAAGTAACTGTTTCTTTTGCTTGGAATTTTGTTCTTTCTACGATATAATATAGTACATACGTTGCAGACGGATTTGAGCCTCTAATTACTTTCGTTTCCCAATGATCTAATTTTTGGCTTTTTATCGCGCCCAACTTGTTGGCAGTTCCGGTTAAATAATCATTTAATTTCTGTGTACTGGTTACTGCTTTAAATTGATTGCTAAGAAGAGGGTTTAGATTTTTCAAATCATTTTTCTCAACCAAAGTGTAAAATTGATCCGCTACTTTCTCCGCATCTTTTTTATCTTCTTCGCGGTTTAAATAAGTGCTGTTGAAATTACAACTGCTTGCAATAAGTAATAAGCTGAATAAATATAATGAAACGTAAATTTTATTTTTCATGAGCGTTTAATATTATTGTCTAAATATAGAAGATTATTTTTTCTATGAACAGTATAGAATAAAATTAAGCATGATAGGTATGTATTAAATATTTGCATTTTTTTTGGCGATGCCAAGGAGACTCTCTACCTTAAACCCTCCGCCTTCTACCTTTCTATATTCACATAAAAAAGTAAACAAATTAAACCATTACTATATTTCTATAGTCAATAGAATGATTTTAAATAAATCCGATTATTTTTGAAAAACTTAACATAGGTCAATAACAAGAGATCGGGAGTTAATCTATATTTGTATCAAATTATAAAAAACCAGAAAATGAAATTAAAAATTAGCTCAATTTTTTTATTAGTGGCAGTTGTAGCCTTGTCAGCTTTTAAAAACCCTACTAAACCAGTAACTTATACTGTAGATGCAGCAAAATCAACCATTACTTGGGTTGGTAAAAAAGTAACAGGTTCTCACAACGGAACTGTAGCTTTACAATCAGGTACCTTAGCCGTTAACGGTAAAAGTGTAACTGGTGGTACTTTTGTTATTGATATGGCTTCAATTAAAGATGCTGATGGAAGCGCTAAATTAGAAGGACACTTAAAAGCAGACGATTTCTTCGGTACAGCTAAATTCCCAACTTCAACTTTCGTAATTACTAAAGTTGCTGGCTCAGGAGCAAACGTAACGGTATCAGGTAATTTAACCATCAAAGGTATTACTAAACCATTAAGCTTCCCTGCAACTGTAACGGTTAATGCAGATGGTACAGCTTCAGCTTTAGCAGGTAAAATCGTTGTTGATAGAACTAAATATGACATCAAATATGGTTCTAAATCATTCTTCGATAGCATTGGCGACAAAGCAATTGATGATAACTTTGAATTAGCTGTTAAATTGGTAGCTAAAAAATAATTATTTCCGTCTCGGAAAAATTAAAGCTCAGGCATTAGTCTGGGCTTTTTTTGTGGATTATATCTTTAGCCACGGAAACACAGAAGGCACGGAAAATAAAGAGTGCTAAGCTTTACCACCGAGTACACTGAGTTTAACACAGAGGAACACTGAGCTATCCAGAATTCTAAGTATGCACCCAGCTCTGGCACTTTGTGCCTTTCTTTGTGACCTCTGTGGTAAAAAAAGAAACTCTGCGTGCTTTGCGTTTCTTCTTTGTGTCCTTTGCGGTAAAAAACGGTGGAGCTTATCTTATCCTAAATCCGCCTTCAACCGCATCAACAAAACCAGTTGCTGCGCTTTTGCCATGGTAGAACAAACATTCCCAGTTTTCTTCGGTTGCTCTTTTTCCAAACTCCTTGCGTAATTCCATTGCCTTGCGGCCATCGAAATCGTATTTGGCAATAAAGTTTTTAACCAGTTCTTCAGGTTCAGGCAGTACATCGCCACCAAAAAATATCTTTTGCTTGCCTTCGGTTAAAAGGAAAACCTGATGGTTGGGACAGTGCGCACCTGTAAATTCATAAGCAATGGTTTCATCCAATGCGCCATCGCCCTCTACAAATTTTAATTGTGCATTGCGTTGTACAAAATCGAAAATATCGGTGTGGTAAGAAGATGAAGTGCTGCTAAATGCTGTTTCCCATTCGCCTCGGTTAATTACATATTCAGCATCAGGGAAACTTAATTCAACTGTACCATTCCCCTGTTTATGGATCATGCCACCAGAATGGTCGTAATGTAAATGCGACATTAACACCTTGGTTACATCAGTAGGGTCGAAACCTGCATTGCGGATGTTTTTGTGCAAAATAAGTTCGCCATGGTCATCACTAAATCCTAAACCCGTATCAAAAAGTACGAGGTCGTTTTTCAGCTCAACCAAAAAAGGCTGAACGTTAATGAATAGCGATGCGGGTCTGTCTTTAAAATGATGTATGGCAGGGTCGAAAGGAACAAATTTCTTTGTTGCATCAACAGAATAGGTGCCTTCGAATAGGGTGTGAACTTGCAAAATGTAGATCTTTAATGTTTCTACAAAGGTAACAATCTAAATTTGAGTATTTGTTTTGGTAAAAGCTTGGATACTTCCTTTTTTTGTAAAATATGATGCTTAAATTTCAGGCATGAATCTCCGAATCTTAATTTTTCTGCTGGCTTGTAGTTTTTCGATACAGTTAAAAGCACAGCAAAAACCAAACGTAATTATTGTATTGGCTGATGATATGGGGTATGCTGACATTTCATGTTATGGAAGTCCGCTGATCAAAACACCATTTTTGGATGGAATGGCTACGAAAGGAATAAAAGCTACAAACTTCGTAACCACCTCACCAACCTGTACGCCATCGAGGGCATCGTTGCTCACCGGAAGATACTGTAGCAGGATGGATTTACCATGGCCGATTGGTCCGGGCGATAAACGTGGCATACCTGAAGATGAGATTACCATTGCACAGATGCTTAAACAATCAGGTTATGCTACCGCTTTAGTCGGTAAATGGCATTTGGGCGATCATGGTGCATCGCTGCCAAATAAAAAGGGCTTTGATGAGTTTTATGGCCTTTTATATAGCCACGATTATAGAGCGCCTTATGTTAAAACCGATACAACGATCAAGATTTTTAGAAATACCAAACCAGAAATCTATAAACCGAACGATAGCATTTTAACGAGTTCTTACACCCGCGAATCGATCAAATTCATTAAACAAAGTGCTGCTGCTAAAAAACCGTTTTTTCTCTACCTGGCGCAAAATAT
Source organism: Pedobacter sp. 22163 (assembly GCF_052045595.1). Classification (NCBI taxonomy): domain Bacteria; kingdom Pseudomonadati; phylum Bacteroidota; class Sphingobacteriia; order Sphingobacteriales; family Sphingobacteriaceae; genus Pedobacter; species Pedobacter sp. 22163. The sequence continues at coordinate 610,711 of NZ_JBQEPM010000004.1, forward strand.
GCCACATTTGCCTGTTGCTTTTGCGGCACAAAAAAGTAGAAAAACACCTTCTGCCGGTGGTGAACTTGGTGATGTAATCGAAGATATGGATGCCGGTTTGGCTGCAATCTGGAAGCAAGTGGTCGCTTCCGGACAGGCAGACAATACCATTTTTATCTTCACCAGCGATAACGGTCCGTGGATAAATGCACCACAGCGTATGTATGAGGATGGTTTTACCAAATTTTACCATGTTGGCTCCGCAGGAATTTTTAGGGGTTCGAAAGGGATTTCTTACGAAGGTGGTCATCGCGTTCCATTTATTGTATATTGGAAAGGGCATACCCTTAACAATAGCCAGTTAACCAAGCCCATTTCAAATCTGGATGTTTTTCCTACATTGGCCGAATGGACAAAAAGTAAATTACCTCAAAAAGTGTATGATGGGGAATCTATTTCAGCCTTGCTGACCAGTAAAAACAACACTAAACCTCACCGCCCGATTTATTACCACAATTATGTTTTAGAAGGCGTAAAAGATGGCGATTGGAAGTTGAGGATTACCAAAAAAGACAATAAAGAACTTACCGAACTTTATAATTTATCGTGGGATCCGGCAGAGCGCGTAAATTTGGTTGATGATGCAAAATATGCCGAGCAGAAAGCGCATTTAATGAAACTTTATCAGGCTTATCCTGGGGATTCTAAATAAATTTGATTTTAGCTCTTAGCGGCTTTGTTTGATTTTGCCCGCAGATTTAATGGGATAAAAAACGCAGATTAAATCAGATTTATTTAAGTTCCAATAATCTGCGTGCCTTTTCTGCAAAATCTGCGGGAACAACCCGAGTAAGGATGGCTAGCATATACAATTAAAATGTATATTTACTGTTCGGAGACAGAATAAATGGAAAAAAGATGGGTACTGGCATCAGATTGCAATGATGCTGCGATAACAAAAATAGCAGAACAACTTAATATAGATCGCTCACTTGCACAAATACTCGTACAGCGGAATATTTGTGATTTCGATCAGGCAAAAGATTTCTTCAGGCCAGATCTTGACCATCTTCATGATCCTTTTTTAATGAAAGATATGGATGTTGCTATTGCCCGCATTGAAACGGCATTGGCCACCCATGAAAAAATACTGATCTATGGCGATTATGATGTAGACGGTACAACTTCGGTTGCACTGGCCTTCAGTTTCTTTTCGCAGCTCACTAAAAACATCGAATATTATATCCCCGATCGCTATCTGGAAGGATACGGCATTTCTACCGCAGGGATTGATTATGCCAATGAAAATGGGTTCTCTTTAATTATTGCCTTAGATTGTGGAATAAAATCTATCGATAAAATTGATTACGCCAACACTTTAGGTGTCGATTTCATTATCTGCGATCACCATTTACCTGGGGATGAACTCCCTCAGGCTATTGCCGTTTTAGATCCTAAACGTGCTGATTGTGCGTACCCTTTTAAAGAACTGGCCGGTTGCGGTATAGGCTTTAAACTTGCACAGGCATATGCGCAAAAACATCAGCTCCCTAAAGAAACTTATCTGCAATATTTAGATTTGGTAATGGTAAGCATTGCGGCTGATATTGTTCCGGTAGTGGGGGAGAACAGGATTTTAGCTTATTACGGCTTAAAAAAATTAAATTCCAATCCATGTGAAGGTTTACGTGCCCTAATGGAAGTTTCGGGCAAAACCGAAAACTATAGCATTACCGATGTGGTTTTTACCTTAGGCCCGCGGATTAATGCCGCCGGAAGGATAGACCATGCTAAACATGCAGTTGCCATGTTGCTTTGCCAGGTAGATGGCAACGCACTAGAACAGAGTGAACTGATTAATCTTAAAAATACTGAGCGTAAAACTTACGATCAGGACATTACCCGTGAGGCTTTGGCTTTAATTGGCGAAAGTGACATCCTGATCAACAAAAAAACAACCGTTGTATTTAACGAAAACTGGCATAAGGGGGTAATCGGGATTGTGGCCTCGCGTTTAACTGAAAAATATTATCGCCCAACAATCGTATTAACAAAATCCAACGGACATGTAGCAGGTTCTTGCCGATCGGTAATTGGTTTCGATCTGTACGAAGCTTTAAGCGGTTGTGCCGATTTACTGGATCAATACGGCGGGCATAAATTTGCTGCAGGCTTAACCATGCAACAGCATAATGTAGATGCCTTTGCTGATAAATTCGAAGAAATTGTATCGGCGAGTATTACAGAGGAGTTGCTTACGCCGATGATCAGGATTGATGCCGAAATCGAGCTGGCACAGATAGATGGTAAATTCTATCGTGTTTTATCGCAGATGGGCCCCTTCGGACCAGAAAATATGGCGCCTATATTTGTTACCCATAATGTATATCTTGCACAGCAAGCCATGGCTGTTGGTGCAAATCATTTAAAAATTAACATAAAACAACAAAATTCGCCTATTTTTGAAGGCATTGCATTTGGGTTGGCAGAATTTCAAAATCTTTTACAACCAAAGGTGCCGTTTTCGGTTTGTTATACATTAGAGGAAAACGTGTGGCGTGATAAGAAACGTTTGCAATTAAATATTAAAGGAATAAAAGTTAATTAACTATAAAATAAATCGTCATGCTGAACTTGTTTCAGCATCTAATTAGAAAGATCCTGAACTAAATTCAGGATGACGGAGCAATCAATATATGATATTAAGAGCCGAAAATCTGGTTAAAAAATATAAACAGCGTACTGTTGTAAACAATGTTTCTTTTAATGTTAGCCAAGGGGAAATTGTTGGGCTTTTAGGTCCGAACGGTGCCGGAAAAACAACTTCCTTTTACATGATTGTTGGTTTAATTAAACCAAACGAAGGCCGTATCTTCTTGGAAGAAGAAGATATTACCGAAGATCCGATGTACCGCAGGGCGCAAAAAGGAATCGGTTATTTAGCTCAGGAGGCATCGGTTTTTAGGAAACTTACTGTAGAAGATAATATTCTGGCCATTTTGGAAATGAGCAAATTGACCAAGGAAGAACAGCGTGATAAACTCGAAGAACTAATCAACGAGTTTAGTTTACATAAAGTGCGTAAAAACCGTGGCGATTTATTATCAGGAGGTGAACGCCGCCGTACCGAAATCGCACGTGCCTTAGCCGCTAACCCTAATTTTATCTTATTGGATGAACCTTTTGCAGGCGTAGACCCAATTGCGGTAGAAGAAATCCAAAGTATTGTTGCTAAACTGAAACATAAAAACATAGGCATTTTAATTACCGATCACAATGTACAGGAAACACTGTCGATTACCGATAGGGCATATCTGCTTTTTGAAGGTAAAATTTTAGAACAGGGTGTTCCAGAAGTGTTGGCTGAGAACGAGATGGTAAGAAAAGTTTATCTTGGATCGAACTTTGTATTGAAACGTAAGAAATTTGATGTTTAATATTAACCAATTCTTATTCCGGATTTCGGGAATAAAAATGATAAACACAGCTAAAATTATTTCAGGTAAAAAGATCGGATTATTGTTGCAACAAAAACAACAGTATCTGTGTTTATCTGTCAACATCTGTGGTAAAAATCAGCTGTTTATTTTCTAATATGGCATTTGTAAATTCAATTTTTACCTGGTTAATGAAAAAGCGGATCCACCAGATCGAGCTTTTTATGAAATATCCGTACGATGTCCAGGAAGAGTGGTTCCATAACTTGATTGATAGTGCCGAAAATACCGAATGGGGCAAACTGTACGATTATAAATCGATCTTAACTCCACAACAATATCAGGAACGTGTTCCGATCCAAAACTACGATACCTTAAAACCTTATATTGAGCGCATGCTTAATGGGGAACAAAATATTCTCTGGCCATCAGATATCAAGTGGTTTGCAAAATCATCGGGCACCACAAGTGATAGGAGTAAGTTTATTCCTGTTTCTCCAGAATCATTGGAAGAATGCCACTTTAAGGGAGGAAAGGATATGCTCTCTATCTATTGCAATAACCGTCCCGATAACCAGATGTTTACCGGAAAAGGCTTGGTGTTGGGTGGAAGCCATCAGGTTAATCAGTTAAATGAAGATTGTTTTTATGGCGATTTATCTGCCGTGCTGATCAAAAACCTGCCAATCTGGGCCGAATATTACCGTACGCCTGATATGTCTATCGCATTGATGGATAATTACGAAATTAAGATGGATAGAATGGCAGAAGCCACTATCAATGAAAATGTAACTAGTATTTCGGGTGTGCCAACATGGACTATTGTACTGGCTAAAAAGGTGCTCGAACTTACCGGAAAGCAGAATTTACTGGAGGTTTGGCCAAACCTCGAATTGTATATCCATGGTGCGGTAAACTTCGCACCTTATCGCGAACAGTTTAAACAGCTCATTCCATCCGCAGACATGTATTATCTGGAAACTTATAATGCCTCCGAAGGATTTTTTGGTATTCAGGATCAGGATAACTCAGAAGAAATGTTGCTGATGTTAGATTATGGTATTTTTTATGAGTTTGTGCCGATGGAGAATATCTGTGAAGAAAATCCTAAAGCTTTAATGCTGGGTGAAGTAGAACTGCATAAAAATTACGCCATCGTAATTTCTACAAACGGTGGTTTATGGCGTTATATGATCGGCGATACCATTCAGTTTACCTCACTTTCTCCTTACCGTATTAAAATTACCGGACGTACCAAACATTTCATTAATGCCTTTGGCGAAGAAGTGATTATCGACAATGCAGAACAGGCCTTAACCAAAGCTTGCCAGGAAACCGGTGCCGAAATTAAAGATTATACTGCCGGACCTATTTACTTTAAAGATGAAAAAGCTGGTGGGCACGAGTGGATCATAGAATTCGATAAACAACCTAACGATTTTGAAAAGTTTGTAGATATTATGGACAATACATTACGTGCGGTGAATTCCGATTACGATGCTAAACGTTTTAAGGATATGGCTTTAGCCCGTCCCAAAGTGCATAATGCCCCCGCAAATACTTTCTATAATTGGTTAAAGGCAAAAGATAAACTCGGTGGACAGCATAAAGTACCGCGTTTAGCCAATGAGCGAAAATATGTTGATGATATTTTGGAGATGATGAAATCTTCTTAAATTTAATAAATCTCATTCACACATGTCAGTCTGAGCCTGTCGAAGATCTTATAAAAGCATTCACAAGCTCAATGTGACTTTAGTATATTTGATAACGCTGCTCAATAATGAAAAACATCCTCATCTTCTTTATGCTTAGGATCATGAGTTATTACTTATTACTGTTTAACAAAATAAATGAAAAGCTTCAGCTATAAACGTGTGGCCTGGCTATTGTTTTTTGCCTATTTCTTTGTGTTAATGGTACAGATTACTTTACGGTATATCCCATTGAATAGTGAAGTGTCTTTTCTGCAGATTAAACAGACTGAAGTTTCAGGGATCAAAGCTTATCTTCCCATATTTTACATCCATGTCTATAGTGCCATATTTGTACTACTGGCTGGTTTTACACAGTTTAGTCCAAAAATTTTAGCTAAATATCCTAAAATACATAAATGGTTGGGCTACTTGTATGCAAGCTTCGGATTGTTACTTGCCGCGCCATCAGGTATTTTTATCGGCTGGTTTGCAAACGGCGGATTAATGGCTAAAACCTCATTCATTATTTTAGGCGTTTTATGGTTCTGGTTTACCCTAAAGGCGATTCTGTTTATTTTAAAAAGAGAAATAATAGCCCATAAAAAGTTTATGTACCGTAGTTTTGCTTTGGCAACCTCTGCGATAACTTTAAGACTATGGAAAGTTATTTTCGTATATTTATTTCACCCGGCACCAATGGATGTTTACCAGATTATCGCCTGGTTAGGCTGGATACCCAATTTGTTAATCGCCGAATGGCTGATCAAAAAGAAATTTATTTGACCTTAAATATATACCGATGAAAAAAATCTTATTATTCGCTCTGATTCCCTTTTTGATGCTATCATGCAGAGACACCAAAAAAACAAAAAAAGAAAAAGCAACAGGCATTGCGCAGCAGGAAATTCACAAGGAACTTTATGGCTTTTGGGTTGGTGATTTTTACACAACAGATGAGTTTGAATATGAAGGGGATATTTCTGATGCTGTTAAGAAACTGAATATCAATATAAAAAAGATAACTAAAGATACGGTGATTGCACAAAGTGTGGTTTCTGGCAACAGCCGCCCGCTATTGGGTAAAATATCAGAAGATGGCGGTAAAATTACCTTCGTTCTGGATGAACCTGGTACAGATAAATACGATGGGAAATTTGAAATTACCCTCGTAGGCGACACCTTGATTGGTAAATGGAACGCCTATAAAAAAGAACTGAAATGGCCGGGAAAAGAATTTAAGTTGTTAAAAAAGGCTTTTGAATATAATGCCAGCCGTATGTTGCCAACTGAAATGGAATATGTAGATTGGAGCGATCACAAAATGGTAGAGCGGTTAGATACCCTTGAAGATGGAAGTATAGATTCGTTAGGGGCCAATACTTTTTACAGAAGTGCATCTGAACAGATTTTTAAATTAAATGCTTCAACTACTGCACTTAAAGAAGAAGATGTAAAGAATTTAAGAAAACTTGATTTGCAGATTATCAAAAACACCATTTTCGCCAGACATGGTTATGCCTTTAAAAAACAAACTTTCAGAAATTTTTTCGATCCTGTAGAATGGTATGTTCCTGTTAAAAACAATGTCGATAATGATTTAACGGCTATCGAGAACAAAAATATTAAACTATTGGATCGCTTTACCAAATATGCCGAAGACAATTATGATGCTTTTGGCCGTTAATTTGTAATACAGTTAACTATGAAATTGAATAGGGAGAAAATACTGGGTTTCTTTAAAAAATCGCAAAGCAAAGCTTCGGTGATCTTAAGTGATAAGACCAAAGCGAGCAATACGATTAAAGATGCATTGGGAAAGGCAGTAACGAATAAAGGTGATCTGGAAGGTGTTTGGTCGAAACTGGTACTGCTCTTTGCCGTATCAAAAGATTACGTGAACGGCGATTATACCGAAATTCCGAAAAGATCAATCATTGCTATTTTGGGTGGCTTGGTTTACTTCTTGTCTCCAATAGATGTGATCCCTGATTTTGTGCCCGTTTTAGGTTTTGTTGATGATATCTACATCTTGAACCTGGTGTATAGGCAGGTGCTTAAAGATCTGGAAAAATATAAAGTTTGGAAAGATGCACAGATCAAAATTATAGGCGATATAGATGGCTCAACCGCAACATAGTTTTTTCGACTGGATTGGCGAGCATCTTTTTAGCTGTCCGTTTAGAGCTCATTTTGGATTCGATTGCCCAGGCTGTGGTTTACAGCGCTCGGTTCTGGCTTTATTTCGAGGCGATTTAATGGCATCATTTAAGTTTTATCCCGCAACAATTCCACTCATTTTTGTTATAGTATTTACCATTGTTCACCTCAAGGTCGATTTCAAGTTTGGGGCACAGCTGATAAAAATCGTTTTCGCAAGTGTTGCAGTAATTATTTTAATCAATTACATTTACAAAATATACACTCACCAATTGATCTAAATATAGCTATGTCAGAAGAACAGGAAACCCCTCAAGAAAATAAACCTATTGATCTTTCAAAAGATAAAAATCCAGAACCTGCGCCATTTCAGCCATTAGGTAATGGTCCGGCAACCCCACCGCCATTTCAGCAACCGCCACCATTTGGACAGTTTGGAGGAGGAGGTTTTGGTCAGCAGAACTTGCCAAACTCTACAGCTTCGCTAGTGCTGGGTATTTTAGCTATACCTGCATGTTGCTTTTATGGGATATTTGGATTGATTTTTGGCGTAATTGCTTGGATATTAGGTGCAGGTGATATGAAAAAGTATCAGCTTAATCCAAGTTTGTATACTGAATCATCGTACAAAAATGCTAAAGCTGGTAAGATCTGCGGAATGATTGCGACGATTTTAAGTGCATTGATGGTGCTTATGTTTATACTTATCATTGTAGGTGTGGTTGCAAATCCACATATGTTTGAGAATTTTTTAAGAGATCTGAAATAAGCTGAATTTAATTTTACCTTAAAAATATAAATCGAATGGTGCATGCCATTCGATTTTCTTATTTTTGTAGGATTGAAATTGTAAATAAAAAACTAAGATAATGTATCCAGAATATTTAGTAGAGCCAATGCGTAAGGAATTAACTAACGTAGGTTTTCAAGAATTAAAAAACGCAGAAGATGTAGATCAGGCGATTAAAGGCGAAGGAACTGTGTTGGTAGTAGTAAATTCGGTTTGCGGTTGCGCAGCAGCAAATGCTCGTCCAGCGGCCAGAGCAGCAGCAGCACACGAAAAACACCCTGATAAATTGGTTACTGTTTTTGCAGGAATGGAAAAAGAAGCGGTAGATCAGGCAAGAAATTACATGATGCCTTTCCCTCCATCTTCTCCGGCAATGGCGTTATTTAAAGATGGTAAATTGGTTCACATGATCGAGCGTCACCAGATTGAAGGCCGTCCGGCGCAAATGATTGCTGATAACCTGATCGGTGCTTTTGAACAATACTGCTAGAAATTGATTATACAGATTATTGGATTGTACCAATAAGAAGGTGATTTAAATGATAACGAGATGGTGAATGGGAACATTCACCATTTTCCGTTTATCGTAATTTTTTGCCACGGAAACACAGAAAGCACGGAATATTCCCCTTCGGTTCGTCATCCTGAGCGTAGTCGAAGGATCGCTTTCATAGGTCAGAGATTCTTCACTGCGTTCAGAATGACATAGAAGTGAAATCTGTGTAATCACTTAAAATCTCAAAATCTGTGATTACTAAAAGTCCTTATTCAGCAATTTCTCCAACTCACCAAACGAAACATTCATTCTTACCCTGCCTTGTTTGGCATACGATATTTCGCCAGTTTCTTCTGATATAATTACTGCAACGGCATCGGTTGTTTCAGAAACGCCAATACCCGCTCGGTGCCTTAACCCAAACTGTGAGGGCAACTGGTCGTTATCCGTCAAAGGTAAAATACAGCTCGCGCTTTTAATTTTGTTTTCAGAAATAACCACGGCACCATCATGCAGCGGACTGTTTTTCTGAAAGATACTTTCCAGCAAACGTTTCGATATTTTAGCGTCAACAAGTTCGCAGCTATTGGCAAAAAACTGCTCATCGTAAAATTTAACGAATACTATTAATGCTCCTGTACGCGTTTTTTTCATGCTTTTACAGGCATCAATAATTGGTTTTATACGGGTTAAATTATTTCTTTCAATTTCTTTTCTACCAAATAGATATCCCCACCAGGCCTTATTCTTTTGTAAAAAAGCATTTTTTCCAATCAGTAAGAGAAAACGCCTGATCTCTGGGTGGAAAATTACAATCAATGCAATAATCCCCACACTCATAAATTTCTCTATGATGGCCGTGAGTAATTTCATATGCAAAGCATCAACAATATGATAGAATATTGCGATGATGAGCATCCCAACCAGTAGGTTAACAGCTAAAGTATTGCGGATTAGGGTATACACGTAATAGATTAAAAGTGCTACGAGCACGATGTCTACCACGTCGGTAATGGTGAATTTTACGAAATCAAAATCTAATCCTTTCATTAGTGGCAAGATAGCAAAACGGTTTTCAGTTTACAAGCAAGATAGGTTAACTGTTTAAAATGGTTAATTGTTTTTTAAGGATCGTCACCCTAAACTTGTTTCAAGGTCTTTATCGGAAAATAGATGCTAAAACAAGTTCAGCGGGACGAATCTGCAAGAAGTCTGTACCCTGTCGATTTAACATGGTATAAGTAACTCTAACCAAATAATCGACCAATCTAAATTAGTCATACAGCATCCCAACTAACTGCACACATTCTACCGCTTCCCTAACATCATGTACCCTTAAAATACCCGCTCCTTTTTGTAGCGCAATGGTATTGAGTACCGAAGTCCCGTTCAGGGCCTCTGCTGCCGAAGTGCCAAGTGTTTTATAGATCATTCCTTTACGAGAGAAGCCCACTAAAATGGGAAGTTTAAAAATTTTAAAAGCTTCTAATTGGTTAAGCAGCTCATAATTATGTTCAATTGTTTTTCCAAAGCCAAAACCAGGGTCAATAATTACGTCGTGAACATGAAGCGCCTTAAGCGCCGCAACTTTTTTCGCCAGGTAATCAATTACTTCCAATAACACATTGTCGTAAACAGGGTTTTGCTGCATATTTTGGGGAGTACCCTTCATGTGCATCATCATATAAGGCACCTGTAGTTTGGCCACTGTTTCAAACATCTGTTTGTCCATATCTCCAGCGGCAATATCATTAATGATGTGCGCACCTGCAGAAATCGTTTCCTCCGCTACTTTCGCCCTGAAGGTATCTATAGAAATAACCGCTTCGGGAAATGCCTTTACTAAACTTTCTACCACGGGCACCAAACGGTCAACCTCTTCACTGGTAGAAATATCTTTAGCACCAGGTCTTGATGAGTATCCGCCGATATCAATAAATGTAGCCCCTTCATTAAGGAACTGGGCTGCTTTGGTTAAAGCTTCGTCTATTGATTTCGTGCGGCTATTGCTATAAAAAGAATCCGGGGTGATATTCAAAATACCCATCACTTTTGGGCGGCTTAAATCGATAAGTTTACCTTTAATGTTTAAGCTTTGTTTGGGCTCAAAAAAGTTTTTTTCTGCCATAATAAACCCTTTCGGGATTTGGGTTTCGCTTTAAAAATGTATCTTTAGCTTTTGTTTTTTCAGGACAAAAATACACTAAAAACTAAATAATTATTGGCTTTGGCACAAACAAATACCTCTACCGAATTTGATGAAGTGATTGCAGTTTGCAGATCATTATTTTTAAAAAAGACTAAAGATTATGGCACTGCATGGCGAATTTTAAGACCAAGTTCGATAACCGATCAGATTTTTATCAAAGCACAACGCATCCGTACCCTTGAAGAAAAAAAAGTAAGTAAGGTAGGAGAGGGTGTGATATCAGAATACATCGGGATTGTAAACTATTGTATTATCGCCATGATGCAGCTCGAACTGACTGAAAGCGATCCGAATGAGATGCCTTATACCGAAGTTGAAAAAAGGTTTGAAGAAAAGGTAACGGAAACCAAAGATTTAATGTTTGCCAAAAACCATGATTATGGTGAGGCTTGGCGCGATATGCGCATTAGTTCGTTAACCGATTTGATTTTGATGAAAATTTTTAGGGTTAAACAGATAGAAGATAACGAAGGGCAAACCCTGGCATCGGAGGGCGTTAATGCAAATTATCAGGATATGTTGAACTATTCGGTTTTTGCACTGATCAAACTCGGCGTTAAGAAATAGCGTAATAGTCTTTAAAAAATAGATACATACAGATGCGAAACATACTTTTAAGATTCTCCAGGATTTTTGTCGGTGCTTTATTCATATTTTCAGGATTAATCAAAGCAAACGATCCGCTTGGCTTTGGCTATAAACTACAGGAATATTTTGAAGTTTTTCATATGAGTTTCCTGAGTGGAATGGCCACTGGTATTGCCATTTTACTTTGTACTTTAGAAATTGTTCTCGGGGCTTTGTTGCTATTAGGTTTCTGGAGTAAAAAGGTAGCCTGGGGTTTATTGCTTCTCATTATCTTTTTTACCCTGCTAACATTTATATCTGCAGCGTTCAAAGTAGTGACCAGTTGTGGTTGTTTTGGCGATGCCATTCCACTTACCCCATGGCAGTCGTTCAGTAAAGATTTAATCCTTTTAGCACTGATCATTGTTATTTTCTTAAACAAGGACCTGATTCAGCCTTTATTCAAAAAAGAAACTACTCAAAGAAATATTGCGATTGTAGTAACGGTTATATCTTTAGGTTTTGGTTTGTATACTTACAATGTTTTGCCGATTATCGATTTCCTGCCTTATAAGGTTGGTGCACATCTTCCATCATTAATGGTGATTCCTCCGGGAGAAAAACCAGATGAATTTGAGATTATGTATCACCTAAAGAACAAGAAAACAAATGAAGAGAAAGATATGAGTGATAAAGCCTATCTTAAAACAGAGATCTGGAAGGATAACAATTGGGAAATTATCGGTGAACCGGCAAAAAGACTGGTTAAAAAAGGTTTTGAACCTAAAATCAAAGACCTGAACATTACAGATGCTTCAGGCACCGATTATACCAAAGAACTGATCGAAAACCCTTATTATAATTTGATCTTTGTAGCCTACGATCTTCATGCTACAAACGAGGCCGCTATTGGTAAACTAAATGCCCTGGCTTTAAACGCTACGCAGCAGTTTAATATCCGTACGGTTTTGCTTACTTCTAATTCGGCTCAGGATGCACAGGCTTTTATCAAAAAGAACAACCTGTTTTCGGAGGTTTTTTATGCCGATGCCGTACCTTTAAAAAGTATGGTAAGAGCAAACCCTGGCGTTTTATTGATGAAGAACGGCGTGGTAATCAATAAATGGCATTTTCACAACGTACCCACTTTCGACCAGCTTAGTCGAAAATATTTCGATAAATAAATATGATCGGATACGCACTAAAAAAACTGATGTATGGGCTGCTGGTAATGGGCGGTGTAATATTGGTTGTTTTTGTGCTGTTTAATATTTTACCTGGCGACCCTGCACGGATGACGATGGGGCAAAGGGCCGATGTACAATCGCTCGAAGCCGTTCGTAAAGAATTTGGTTTAGACCGGTCCAAACCTGTTCAGTTTGTTTTATACATTAATGATTTATCGCCAATTAGCATTCTTGATAACGATAGTACCAATCAACAGAAATATCATTACGCAAAACTGATGGCCTTTGATAATAAGGCCCTGGTGATTAAATGGCCTTATCTTCGCAGTTCATACCAGACCAAACGTGATGTAACAGCAATACTTTCCGAAACGGTACCGAATACCTTTATCCTGGCTTTAACGGCGATGATTTTTGCAACAATAATCGGTGTGTTTTTGGGTGTACTTTCAGCAGTTTATAAAGATTCGTGGATTGATAAATCGGCCAATGCATTTGCCATTCTGGGTATATCAGCGCCTTCTTTTTTTGCGGGGATTATTATTGCCTGGCTTTTCGGCTTTGTACTGAGCAATTATACAGGCCTAAAAATGAGCGGGAGCTTATATTCTTACGATCCCTTTAATGGTGAGGTATTAACCTTAAGAAACCTATGGCTGCCAATGATTACCCTTGGTTTGAGGCCTTTGGCGATTATTGTTCAGTTAACCAGAAGCGCAATGCTGGATGTTTTAGCGCAGGATTATATCAGAACCGCAAGGGCCAAAGGCTTAAGTAGAAATGCCATAATCTATAAACATGCTTTAAAAAATGCGATGAACCCGGTAATTACGGCTATTTCAGGATGGTTTGCTTCATTGCTGGCAGGTTCTTTTTTTGTTGAGTACATTTTCGGTTATAACGGATTAGGCAGAACAACGGTAACCGCTTTAGAAATGTCTGATTTTCCGGTAGTGATGGGTTCTATTCTTTTTATCGCTTTCGTATTTGTAGTCATTAATATTTTGGTTGATATTTTATATGCTTATGTTGACCCAAGAGTTAAATTAAGTTAGGTTATGCGCGAAGAAGAAATTATAAATTATACTGAGCTTGCAGATCAACGCATCATCGAAATATTTAAGCTTGCAACAACCGAAATGCCAGACGCTGAGCGCTTGTTTAGTCACGTACTCAATGCGCAGCATATATGGGCACAACGGATTTCGGGCAAGAAGCCAATTTATGGTGTTTGGGATATTCATCATAAGGAAAACTTTAAGCGTATTGCTACTGAAAATTTTAAGTTGATTAGGGCGGTATTGAAAGAGACTCCTTTAGATAAGAAGATTTTGTACAGCAATACACAAGGTGTTCAGTACGAAAACCGATTAGATGAAATTTTATTTCATTTATTTAATCATTCTACTTATCATCGCGGACAGGTTGTAACTTTATTGAAAAAAGAAGGTTTTACACCACCTGTAACCGATTATATTATGTTAAAACGCGACCATTTACTTTAGGTCGGTTAAATAGAACACACATGAAAATTTTCCTTATCGGATATATGGGCTGCGGCAAAAGTACAAAAGCTAAACAGCTGGCACATCGTTTAGAATGCCCTGTGATTGATCTTGACGCCGAAATTGTTTCAAAAACAGGTAAAAGCATTGCGGAATATTTTGCTGAATATGGAGAAAGTGGCTTTAGGGATTATGAAAGCGAAATGCTTAAAACCTTCGATTATCCAGAAACCTGCGTGGTAGCTACAGGAGGCGGATTACCATGCTTTTTCGATAACATGGAATGGATGAATGCTAACGGTGAAACGGTTTACTTACAAATGGAGCCAGCGGCTTTGGTATCACGTTTACATAACCGCCAAAAACGTCCGTTAATTAAAGATCTGGATGATGAACAGCTTTTAGAATTTATTAAAGAGAAACTCGAAGAACGCGATCCTTTTTACACCCAAGCAAAACTGATTGTAGCTGCATTTGATCTGGATGGAGAAAAGTTGGAAGAAGCGATTAAGAAGAATCGTTAGATTTTCTTTGCCAATAAAACAATTTGCTTTAGATAAGATTTCTCCTAAACCCTAAACCCTAAACCCTAAACCCTAAACCCTAAACCCTAAACCCTAAACCCTAATTCCATCATCAATTATTTTGGCGGATAATAATGCAAGCGGAATGCCTCCGCCCGGATGCACGCTACCCCCACAGAAATATAAATTTTTAACTTTCGAACTGAAATTGGGATGCCTTAAAAAAGCAGAAAACTGATTGTTGGAGCTGTTGCCATACAGAGAACCCTGATAAGAACCTGTTTTGTTTTCAATGCTTCTGGGGTCTAAAATCTGCTCACAGATAATGTCTTTTTCGATATTTCTATTTAAAATACGGCTGATTTTTTGGATAATATTTGTTTTGGCTTCTTTAATTAATACATCCCAGTTTTGATCATTATTAGCCGGAACGTTTATCATTACAAACCAGTTTTCGCTGTCTGTAGGTGCATCACCCCTGATATGTTTACAGCTGATGTTCACGTACACCGTTGGATCGCTGCTGATGGTTTTATCTTTCCACATGGCATTAAACTCCTTTTGATAATTCTCAGCAAAAAAGATGTTGTGCAAGCCCATGTCGCTGTAATTTCCGTCCATGCCCCAGTAAAAAATCAGAGCAGAGCTACTCCGTTCCTGGTTTAGTAATTTTTTTGGTTGGGCTATGTTTTTAAGCAGGTTTTTATAAGTAAACCAGACGTCGAGGTTCGAAACAACAACGTTAGCTTTATAGGTTTTATCGTTAACTTTTACGCCCTGTACTTCGGATTTAGGTTTATTAGAATATATAATTTCCTCCACCTTTTGATTGTAATAAAACCTTATTCCTAAATCTTCTGCCAATTTTACCAGGGCAGTAACAATACTGTACATGCCGTTTTTTGGAAGGAAAGCTCCATAGTGGTACTCGAAATGTGGAATTATATTCAATGTGGCCGGTGCCTGATAGGGATCGGAACCATTATATGTGGCATAACGGTTAAAGAGCTGCGCTATTCTATCGTCCTTAAAGAACGATCTGTTTGCTTTTGCCTGTGTTCTAAAAGCATCAATCTGGCCAAATCGGAATATAGATTTTAAGGTGTCCCAGTGCAGGTAGCTTTTAATTTTATGCAAACTTCTTTCTAGAAACACACGGTGGGTAACCTCATAAATGGTTTTGCTTTTGTTTAAATAGCGCTCAACCTCTTTTGCAGTTGAAGCTGTCTTTTCTTCTATTTCCTTAGCAAATTCATCGAGATCTGCGCTTGCGTTTAACCTTAAGCCATCTTCGTAAAAATAACGGCAAATTTCTTTTAGTTTTAGATATCCAAAATAATCTTCAGGGTTTTTACCTGCCAGTTTGAAGAGTTCATCCACATACTGGGGCATGGTAAAAAGGCTCGGTCCGGCATCAAACCTGAAACCGTTCATTTTTATTTCTGTCAGTTTGCCACCAGGTTTTGAATTAGCTTCAAAAACATCAACCTCATAGCCCTTTACGGAAAGACGGATTGCCGATGCAATGCCCGCAATTCCGGCTCCGATGACTATTGCTTTTGGTTTACGCATGATGCGAAAATAAGATAAATATTTTACTAACTTGAAGTGATGATTAAGGATGAAATTATAATTTATAAAACAGAAGAGGGTTTGCCTGCGATAGAAGTTGCGTATGGAAATGAGACTGTTTGGCTAACGCAGCAACAAATGCAACAGCTTTTTAATAAAACGAAGCAGAATATAAGTCTACACATTAATAATATATTTGAAGAAAGTGAACTTTTAAGAGAAGCAGTTGTCAAGGAATACTTGACAACTGCCAGGGATGGAAAAAGTTATAAAACATTCTATTATTCGCTTGATGTGGTTATTTCCGTAGGTTACCGTGTAAAATCAAAGAGGGTACTAAATTCCGTATTTGGGCTAATCAGATTTTAAAAGATTATTTAATAAAAGGATATGCGTTAAATAACAAAAAACTTAAAGCGCAGAACCAACAGCTGATAGAATTAAAACAAGCGATTAAATTAGTTGGTGTTGTTCAAAATAATCAGTTGCTAAATGATGAAGAGTTAAAAAGTACTTTTAAAATTCTTACCGATTATGTTTATGCTTTAGATGTTTTGGACAGGTATGATCATCAGCAATTGGAAAATACTGTTTCTGATGTTAAAGGTAGTTTTAAAATCGATTATGATTCGGAATTGAGGCGATAGATGATTTAAGATTGAAATTTGGAGGAAGTAAGCTTTTCGGAAATGAAAAAGATCAATCATTTAAAAGTTCCTTATTCACCATTTATCAAACATTTGATGGAGATGAACTTTATCCGAGTTTGGAAGAAAAAGCAGCTAATTTATTGTACTTTGTAGTAAAAAATCATTCCTTTTCTGATGGGAACAAACGTATCGGTGCCTTTTTGTTCGTTTGGTTCCTCGATAAAAATAAAATGCTTTATCGCACAGACGGAGCAAAGAGAATTGCCGATAATGCATTAGTTGCCCTTACTTTGCTTATAGCAGAAAGTGATCCCAAAGAAAAAGAAATGATGGTTAAAGTTGTTATTAACCTAATAAATTATAAAAATTAACCTATTTCAACTCCTCTAAATATAGCTTCGTTTGTTTTTCGATCTCGTTGGTGGCAAACTTAATGGCCGAACCAACTCTGGTCGTTTCAGATTTTACAGGCATTTTGTTTACCGTTGCCAAGGCATCTGTGTACCATTTGGCCCATACTTCAATAATGTGTCTCTCATCAGCTGGGATTTTCCCTTTTGCAATTTCTTTTTTGCTCAGTTCAAATTCAGTTTTTAATCGGGTTAAAGCATCGGTTTTAACTTGCGTAACAGTGGCTATCGCAGTATTTTCATCTGCAGAAATTAAAGTATAGGCAGCAGTTAAACCACTTATTCCAACATTTTTCATTTCGGTTGGCGAAACTTTATCAATCCTGTCATTATCCGTATGGTAAAATACATCGGTAAAGTGCCACATCAGTAATCCTGGGATCTTATTTTGCAAGAATGGTGTATGGTCACTACCACCTTCAAACGGATTATAATTAACTGTCCACTTGGCAAATTTGCCCTGAGCCTTACAGATATCAAAAATGAAATCGTTAAAATAATGTGGGAAAAGATCTTTTTCAGTAACATCGCCCGCACCCCATTCGGTATGTTTATCCGTTCCCCTTGTCCAGATGGCCGATGGGTCCGGCATTTTTTCAATCAGGAATGAACCGCCGGTTTTTTTAGTGTCCTCGCCAACCATATCCAAACTCATTCCCCACATAATGCCTTTGGCCCGGGTGGTATCTTCGGTAATATACCTTCTTGTTGATACAATTTCGTCGCCCCATAAAAAAGTGAGGCTACGCTTAGGGCTTATCTTTTTTGCCTGATATAATGCTGCTGTTAGCCTTGCCATTTCTGCTAATGTACCAACGCCGCTTGCATTATCGTTTGCACCGGGTTCCTGAACATGTGCACTGAACACAAAACGTTCATTAGGATTTACACTGCCTTTAACATTTGCTACTATGGTTAATTCTTCAGAGGGGTAAATTTTAGTCTGAATACTTACTTTTAGTTTGGTGTCGCCTTTTAAACAGGCCGCTTTTAATTTTTCTTTAGCAGCGTAAGATAAAAGCAGTGTCCATACCTCACTATTGGCTTTCATGTTTCCAAACTGGATAGATGTTTGGTGTACCTCTGGTTGGGTATACTTTGGCATCGAATAGCCAAGCA
Source organism: Pedobacter sp. 22163 (assembly GCF_052045595.1). Taxonomy (NCBI): domain Bacteria; kingdom Pseudomonadati; phylum Bacteroidota; class Sphingobacteriia; order Sphingobacteriales; family Sphingobacteriaceae; genus Pedobacter; species Pedobacter sp. 22163. The sequence goes on from NZ_JBQEPM010000004.1 coordinate 629,010, forward strand.
CGCCAATGGCTCCCGCTTTTGCAGCTATTTGAAGCAGGCGCGATGGACTGTTCTCAGAAAATAGGATTTTCCCTTTCAGATCCATTTTTTCTATTTCGGTAGATAATACGTTGGCAATGTAAACCACATTAGCCGTAACACCCCCTGCAACTGTTGATCTGCAATTGATTGGAATCATATTGCGGTTAGTTTTGTAAGAAATGAGCGATTTTGTTTCCCCAATAATATCTATATTGGCATCAACGGGCTCCCAAGTGCTGTTTTTCATCGCTCTTTTTTCGATGCGGTAAGTTAAAGGAGCCTCGAATTCATTCTGCTTCTGTTCTACAAAACCAGCCTTTTTAAGGATGTTTTCTATATAATGGATACTAGCATTAAAGCCTGTGTTGCCGGGTACGCGGAAGTATTTTTCTACAAAAGCAGTGGTTTCGTAGGCGTTTTTTTCTAGGAAACCAGCCCGCGTTAGTTTGAAATATTCATCTGTCGAATTTTGTGCGTAACATCCCAATCCCGCCAAAAGCAGTACAAAAAGTATCTTCGTTTTCATGATCGTTATTAAAAGCGAAAGATACTAAGAATATTTAATGTTGTTTAGGCGTACCGCTTGCCTGTTTTGCGTTTCAACCCTTCGTCAACCGACAATGGGCCTGAACCTACCACCCAAAACATGATGAGTAGAAACAGTACCAATACCGAAAACCACAATTCCGAATTCGGTGTGGAGAAGCCCGGTGTAAGGTTAACGAAAAATACGGCAAACAATAAGATTGGAATCTGAATTACAACAGCAAAGCGGGTAACTAAGCCTAAAGTAATTAAAACACCCCCAACCAAATGCGCAAATGCAACAACATGAATGGCGACACTGATGAGCATGCCCGAAAAACCAAATACGTTGTTTTGTGTGATCATGTTCTGAAGAACCGAAGTGTCGCTAACAAAAGAAACACCTTTTCCAAAAATGATCAGGCCAAGTACAATCCGAAGATAATCCAGCCATTTTGAGTGATGAACATCTCCCCAATGTTCAATTTTACGGATAACGTTCATAATGAACCTCCATTTTTATGTGAATGATACTTTAAGTTACGGATTTTTATTTAGTTATCAAATAAGGGACTGAAAATCAATGAATCGCGCTTGTGGTTGGTGTAAAAGGAGTGGTTTAACCTTTTGATGTAAAATTAACATAAAATTAATTTATACCGTTTTGGTTTTTAGTATGAATTTAGTATTATTGCTTAAATAGATGGGTTTTTTATCATGAGCAAAGAAATATTAGAGTTTTCTGTACTGGTAGATGAAAAATTTGACCTAAAATTTAATTGGTTAGATGGCTTTTGGGGTGCGGCATTTAAATTTTTTGGAAAATAATTTTTAAAATCAGGGTTTTCATTGCCGGACAGTTCTTGTTCGAGTAGGATAGTTGTGGCCCAATCTTTTGATTAATTGGTTTTTCACCCTCTACCTTTCAACCCTTAACCTCTTTTTTCTATATTTGCAAAATAATGAGTAGAAGAAAACCTGGTACGGTAACTATTGTTCCAAACGTACATATAATCGATATTGCCGAAGAAGGAAAAGGTGTAGGCAAGGCTGACGAATTGGTCATTTTTGTTGATAAGGCCGTTCCCGGTGATGTGGTAGATGTTCGGTTGACCAAAAAGAAAAAGAATTTTGCTGAAGCAATCATCGATCAGCTTCATGAAAAATCAGCGTTGCGTACTGATCCTTTCTGCCCTCATTTCGGAACCTGTGGCGGTTGCAAATGGCAGCATATGGGTTACGATTCTCAATTAAAGTTTAAACAGAAAAATGTTGAGGCAGCTTTACAACGCTTAGGTAAAATAGATACCTCAGGAACGGAACCGATTTTAGGCTCAGAAAAAAACAGGTATTACCGAAATAAATTAGAATTTACTTTTTCGAACAAACGCTGGTTGGAAAAAACCGATGTAGAACGCGATGAAGATTTTGATATGAACGCACTGGGTTTTCACGTACCATTGCGTTTCGATAAAATTTTAGATATCGAGCATTGTTATCTACAGGATGAGCCTTCTAATTCGATCAGAAATGCTGTTCGTAAATATGCTTTAGAAAATGATCTTTCGTTTTACGATCTGCGTAACCATGAAGGCGTTTTGCGTAACCTGATAATCCGTACTTCTAGTACAGGTGAGGTGATGGTTGCTGTGGTATTTGCTTATCCGGAACAGGCACACATTGATGGTTTGATGGGTTTTCTTAAAAATGAATTTCCACAGATTACCTCTTTGCTATATATCGTTAACCAAAAAAAGAATGACACTATTTTTGATCAGGATGTAGTGGTTTTCTCAGGTCGCGATCATATTTTCGAAGAAATGGATGGCATTCGTTTTAAAATTGGGGTGAAATCTTTTTATCAGACCAATTCTGAACAAGCCTTCGAGCTATATAAAATCACCAGAGATTTTGCCGGATTTAAAGGCGATGAGCTGGTTTATGATTTATACACTGGCGCCGGGACGATTGCAAATTTTATTGCCAAAAACGTAAAGCAGGTAGTGGGGGTAGAATATGTGCCAACTGCTATTGAAGATGCAAAGTTTAACTCAGCGCTAAATGGCATCGATAATACGATTTTTTATGCTGGAGATATGAAAGATATTCTTACTTCAGAATTTATCCTCGCACATGGTAAACCAGATGTAGTCATTACTGATCCGCCACGCGCTGGTATGCATGCAGATGTAGTAGAGAGATTGCTTGAAATGGAGTCTGAAAAAATTGTTTATGTAAGCTGTAATGCAGCCACGCAGGCTAGAGATTTAGAGTTATTGAAAGAGAAATACGATGTGGTGCGCATTAAACCTGTAGATATGTTTCCACACACGCAGCACGTAGAGAACGTAGTATTGTTAAGGTTAAAGTAATAAAATGATTGAGTGAGAGAAAGATTGAATGACAGAATGGGGCAATTTGCCTTTAACATTTAACTATTCACTCATTCAAAATTCAATTACTAGTTAAGGTATGGATAGAGAAGAATTATTAGGCGCAACGCCCGAAGAGAACGGAACACCACAAAAAAAGCAGGAAAGTCCGCTGGTAAGTTTAGAAAAGGACCTGGAGTTCTATGCTGATGCGATTAAAGAAGTAGCAATCGAGATTATGGTTGAAGGCATTTCTGCCCATCCAATTTTTATTGCACATCAGCACGAAGTAAACATAGGTGAACTTATTTTAAATAAAGAAGAACTTAACACCGACTGGACCATACAAGCCTCTACTTTAGAAGAATTTGTAGAAAAAGGAATCATCAGCAAAGAGAAAAAGGAACCCTTCTTAAAAGTGTATAAAAAGCCTGAAGATTTTATGTGTGTATTCGTAATTGTTCCTGAAGGTGCCAACTTTATTTACTATCCTTACAAAAAAAGGTAAGGATAGAAAGGCTGAAAGTTTAAGATTTCCTCTCTACAGCCTTTAATGATCAGAATCTGTGTAATCTATTAATCTGTGCAATCACCGAATAAAAAACGCCGCTTTGTATCCACAAAGCAGCGCATTATTATTAACTAAACTAAACTTTTAATTTACGTGGTGCACATCTCCACTTTTTGAGCTTGATGTTTTCTTGAGTGAAGCATTTCCCTTATAACTTACATCGCCACCACCACTTGCACTGGCTTCTAGGCCTTTATTTACATGAAGATTTACATCAGAACCACCAGAAGCCTGCACCTTTGCATAATCTGTAATTAATTCGTAAGCGTCGATATCGCTACCTCCACTAGATTGAATGGTCATATTTTCTGCTTTGCCTTTTAAATCGAGATCACTGCCACCGCTCGATTGAACAGATAGATCGTTGCAAACAACCGTTAATTTTAAATCTGATCCTCCTGAAGAGCGAATAGCAAGTTTATCTGTTTTAATTTGGTTTTGTGTAAAAACATCCGATCCTCCCGATGCTGCAATTGCATTTAGGGTTTTAAAACTTACATAAGCTTTAATGGTGCGGTTTTTAAACATGCCGCTCCAATTGATGCCATCTTTAAATTTTATGGTAACATTGCTGCCGCTCTGCTCAACAACAATATCTTTTAATGTTTCAGAATCAGATTTTATACTCACACTTTCATTACCGCCCTGAGTGAGGTATAAATCTATACCACTGCTTACTCCAATGCTATTGAAGTTTTTAACGGTAAAACTTTTAGTATCCTGTGCCTTAGCCATGTAGCTGGTTACCACGATAAATAAAATGGCGGATGATTTGATAAGGGTTTTCATAGTCGTTTTTTCATTAAATGATTCTGAAGCTATCATTACGCAGTATTTAGGCAACGATGGCTTCGATTTTGTGTTTTGGTTATAGATTAGACGCATCTCTGATGAAAACGTTGCAAACAATCGAAATTATTTTTCAAATAGTTTGAATTTCATCCTTAAAATCGTTCTTTTTGTATTCAATCCTTTTTATACAATGGCATCGCAATTACTTATTCTCAACAAGAAACAAATTCAGCAGAAAATAGATCGTATCGCTTATCAGATTTTAGAAGATAACCTGAATGAGAAAGAAGTGGTGCTTGCCGGTATTTGGGACCGTGGCTACAAACTAGCGCTAAGATTAGAAAAAGTGCTTAAAAAGATTTCAGGCTTTAAACTAACCTTACTGCGTATCGACCTGCAGAAAGAAAGTAGCAAATTGGTTGCTTCGACAGATCTGGATGAAAGCCATTGGAAAAACAAGGTGATCATTATTGTTGATGATGTACTGAACAGCGGTAAAACCCTTGCTTATGGTTTAGGCGTTTTCTTAAATACGCCACATAAAAAAATACGTACAGTAGTTTTGGTTGATCGAAGCCATAAAATTTTCCCTATTGCCACCGATTTTGTTGGGCTTGAACTGGCTACCATCTTAAAAGAACATGTGGATGTAGTAATGGATGTGGAAGGTGAAGAAGATCGGGTTTATTTGAGCTAGGAGGTAAAAGGGAAGATTTAGGATGAGAGAAGATATACCTTAATCGAAGTTAACCATTCGTATAATATGTTCGACAGAAGTGGAGAAATCTTTGAACCGGACATCAAAAAATCTATATCCATTATACAAACGGGGACTATAATTCATCTGTGCTATCGTCCTCGTTTGTAACGAGGATGAACGAGAATAGCGATTTTATCGCTTTTTAAATCAATTCAATTTTCACCAAACCTTTAATTCCAGCATAATCTTTAGCGCTACTGTAAATGTATTGCTCGGGAAATTCAACAATACCAGCTTTAACAGGATTATCATGGATATAATGTAGTTTTTGAAAAGCATCGATTTCTTGTAATTCGATAGGGTGATTGTCGTCTTGCCAGATTTTGTGATTTTCTGCCCGATTGGTCTTTCTTGCTTCGAAACTAAACTTATCTAAAAGCCAATCTCTCCTACTTTCAGGTATCTCTTTAATGGTAACAGCCAATTGCTTCGAAGTGAATTTTTTAAAATCTCTCAAAAAATCAGACATTTTATTTGGCTCTTTACACCTTCCAATAAAATGAATGTGATTCGTCATCAGAACCCAACCATTTAATATTAATCCTTTATTTTGGATACAGTGGTTTAATGAATCGACAATTATGTTTTTATATTCTGGTCTTGTAAATAAGTCTATCCAACCAACTATTGTACATGTTATAAAATAAGTCTGATTTTGATCAGTAATTATATATCTGCTTCCTCCCATAATCAAATAAGATTAAATCTTTAATTAAATTATATTCTCAGTAAAGAAAATATTTGGGAGATTTATAGTGAATATAGCTATTTTATGCATAAATGCGATAATCATACTGGTTTGTGGAGAGGATGAATGAGAATAGCGATTGTATCGCTAATATTTAAATCGGTTTAAGCTATTACGCCACATTACAAATGTGGACCTCGCTAATCCTCGTTACAAACGAGGCCTATAACGAGTCTATATACAATACATTTGCAATTCACCTCAATTTTTTGCAATTTCCCGAAATGTATCAGCCTAGAAAAAATAATTTGATCTTCAGCTTTTTCTCCTGGTACATCCAGTTTATTATCAAAAAAGATTTTTCAGCTTTTAAGTATAGCGAGGTAGAGATTAAACAAGATGCGGCTATATTGGTTTTGGCCAATCATTTTAGCTGGTGGGATGGTTTTTTCCTCTTTTACATCAATAAAAAAGTATTTAAGAAACAATTTCATGTTTTAGTGAATGCCGAAAACTATACTAAAGTTGGTTTTCTAAAATATCTTGGTGCTTTTGCGGCCGAAAATAAAGGTAAAGATGTTTTAGAAACGCTTAATTATGCCGGCAAACTGTTAGATAACCCCGCAAATTTGGTACTTGTATTCCCCCAGGGCAAATTATATTCGAATCACCTCAAAAATATCAGTTTCGAAAAAGGAGTGATGCAGATGATAAATGCCAGTCAGAAAAAGATTAATATTATTTTTGCCGCCACCTTTATTGATTATTTTTCCAAAAGAAAGCCCTCAGCTTATACTTACTTGCAGCATTGGGAGAATGAAGAATATGTAAGTTTACAATTACTAAAAAGCGCTTATAATAAACATTACGATCAATCTGTTGTTAAACAAACTCAGCTAATTGAATGACAATTTTTATTTACGCCGTTTTAATTTTCCTGGTCATCAGATTTTCGGTTACTGTTTTCAATTTCCTTTCTAACCCTAAGTTGCCAAGAGTGGTTAAACATTATCATGATAAGGTTTCGATCCTAATTCCTGCGCGAAATGAAGCAGCGGATATTTTAGAATTGCTCGTTTCGATAAAAAATCAGGATTACACCAATTATGAAGTTATTGTTTTGGATGATAACAGCGATGACAATACTTTCGGTGTAGTCGGAAATTTTTGCCTTGCAAACCCGCAATTTAAAGTGGTAAGTGGTAAAGAGCTACCTCAAAACTGGCTTGGGAAAAACTATGCCTGCCACCAGCTTAGCGAATTGGCTACAGGGAAGTATCTTTTGTTTATCGATGCAGATGAATCAGTAAAAAGAGGATTGATCAATAGTCTGATCAACCGGATGGAAATCGGAAGCCTGGCTTTGTTAAGTGTTTTTACCAACCAAACTATAAAATCGATAGGCGAGTGGTTAACAGTGCCCTTAATGCATTTTATACTGCTAAATTTATTGCCTTTGCGATTGGTTAAACTTTCGAAAAATCCAGCATTTTCAGCAGCAAGCGGACAGTGCATGTTTTTTAATGCCAATAATTACAAAGAAAACCATTGGCATGAGCGGGTTAAACACCAGGTTGTGGAAGATGTGGAGATTATGAAGTTGGTAAAACAAGAAAAGTTTAATGCCGAAGCCCTTTTGGCCAACGGACTGATCTATTGCAGGATGTACAAAAATTTAGGCGAAAGCTTAAACGGTTTTAGTAAAAATTTACTGGCGGGTTTTGGTAATAACACCATAATATTATTACTTTACCAGCTTTTGGTAACTGTAGGGCCAGTAATTTTAATCTTAAACTTTAATATTGCTTTACTTGTATTACCATTAACTTTAATAGTATTAAGTAGAATGATGATCTCCTATTTATCGGGACAAAATGTTTTGATAAATCTGATTTTACATCCCTTACAGATGTTGTTCTTCTTAATAATTTCATTCATTTCTATAAAAAAACATATTTTTAAAACGAGCACATGGAAGGGCAGAACGATCAAAACGATTTAAAGGTTAAAAGGATTGCGGTTGCAATAATTGTCGTTTTTCATGTTGTGGGCTTGCTTGGCTTCTTAATTCCAGCTGCTCAGCCTTATTTTATCAAACTGGTTCCTTTTCATTTGTTGCTGATGTTTGCCGTAATTGTTTTTTCGTACAATGCCGATGTGAAACGTTTATTGTTACTGGTTTCGGGTGTATTTCTCTGTGGCTTTTTAGTCGAGGTATTGGGCGTGCATACCGGGAAAATATTCGGCAGTTATTATTACGGCGATACATTGGGTTACAAAGTTGCTGCGGTTCCACTACTAATGGGTGTAAATTGGGTAATCCTTATTTTCAGTATTGGGCAAATGATGAAAAGTATGAAAATCAGGCATAGTATTCTGGCTTCTGTTCTCGGCGCTTTTATATTGGTAGGTTTCGATTTCTTTTTGGAGCCTGTGGCCATGAAATTTAACTACTGGCAGTGGGACTGGCATGAAATCCCTGTTCAGAATTATGTGGCCTGGTTTATTGTTTCGGTAATTTTGTTAAAGTTTTACTATGCTTTGGGCTTAAAGCAACAAAAATATATTGGCGCTACTATGTTCGTTTCGCAGCTAATCTTTTTTGTTGTCTTATACATGACAACCGGAACAAATATTTTTGCTTAATTTTGTATCGCAATGGGTTACAACTTACAGGTCAACATCGATAAATCATCAGGCTTTTGCTTTGGCGTAGTATATGCCATAGAAATGGCCGAAGATATTCTGGATAACGAAGGTTATTTATATTGCCTTGGCGATATTGTACATAACGATGAAGAAGTAGAACGATTAACCAATCGGGGATTAAAAATCATCGATCACGAAGTATTAAAAAACTTAAGAGACGAAAAAGTTTTAATCAGAGCCCATGGTGAGGCGCCCTCAACCTATCAACTGGCTTTAGAAAATAACCTGACTCTAATAGATGCTTCATGCCCTGTTGTGCTGAAATTACAGAACAGGATAAAAAATTCACATGATGATGATGAGCAGGTACTTATTTTTGGTAAGCACGGGCACGCCGAGGTAATCGGATTACAAGGTCAAACAGATGGTAAGGCAATTGTTTTTCAGGATCTGGCCGAACTGGATAATGTAGAATTGCCTGCTAAATTTACCCTATATAGCCAAACCACTAAAAGCACCGATAAATTCTATCACATTAAAGATGAATTATTGAGCCGTGGTTATGAAGTTAAGGCCAACGATACCATTTGCAGGCAAGTATCTAACCGTTACGAAGAGCTGGAAGATTTTGTAAGTCATTATGATAAAATCATTTTCGTATCAGGCAAGAAATCTTCTAACGGAAAAGTGCTGTACGATGTTTGTAAAAAACATAACGATAATTCTTATTTCATTTCGAATGTTGAAGAGTTAAATCAAACTTGGTTTAACGAAAACGATAAAGTTGGTATCTGCGGTGCTACATCTACACCGATGTGGCTAATGGAAAAGGTTAAAGCCGCTTTGGAAAAATATTAACTGCAAAACTATCAATTAATATTTGTTATTTAAATGAAAGCATTATTAATTATAGATATGCAAGTTGGCAGTTTTAAACCTTATACTTTGCGTTACGATACTTTAGGGGTAATTGAGAGAATAAATAAACTATCAGATTATTTCAGGGCCAATAATGATAAAGTAATGTTTATCCAACATGATGGTACAAAAGAAAACATCTTTTTGCCAAATACTGCTGATTGGGAGCTCTTGCCAGAATTGATCACCAGTCCTGCTGATTATATAGTCTCAAAATCAGCTAACGACGCATTTTATAATACAGATTTACATCATATTCTAGCCAAAAATAACATTATGGAGTTGTTTATAACGGGCTGCGCTACCGATTTTTGTATCGATGCGACTGTGAAATCGGCTGTTAGTAAAGATTATAACGTAACTGTAGTTGAAGATGCGCATACCACAGCAAACAGACCTCATTTAAATGCTCCAAAAGTAATTGAACATTACAATTGGATCTGGAGTGAAATGACGCCAACAAACTTTAAAATTCAAGTAGCAAAAACTAAGGATCTACTACTTTGTTTAGTTAAAAATAAAGGTTATTAGCTTAACAAACTATAAATTGAAAACTATAAATCCACATACCGGAATTCTGGTTGCGTTAACCGTAATTGTCTGTTGGTTTGTTTCTCTTTATTTCTTGTTTACATGGAATTTTGCCTGGAGCAATCCTTTGGTTTATTTAATGATTGTTGTTCAGATGCATTTGTACACTGGTTTGTTTATTACTGCCCACGATGCTATGCACGGAACGATATCGCCGAACCAAAAAACAAATAATTTTATTGGCTATCTTTCCGTTTTTCTCTACGCAGGCTTTTTTTATAACCGTTTGTATGCGAAACATCACCAGCACCACAGTCATGTGCATACCGAAAACGATCCGGATTTTGCACCACATGGCTTTTGGAAGTGGTATTTCCGTTTCATGCTAAATTATGTCACGATAATTCAATTGGTAATTATGGCGATAGCTTATAATGTATTGAAAATCTGGATTGATGAAAAGAATCTGCTGTTGTTTTGGGTATTGCCATCCTTACTAAGCACTTTTCAGCTATTTTATTTCGGAACCTATTTGCCGCATAAGGGAGAGCACGATAATGAATATCATTCTTCTACCTTACAGAAAAATCATTTTGTTGCCTTCATTACCTGTTACTTTTTTGGCTATCATTTAGAACATCACCAAAAACCAGGTATGCCGTGGTGGCAACTGCATAAAATGAAGCGATAGTGATGGTCGTGCCGTCAGCTGTTACCATCCGACACTGGCTAATTTCCAATAATATTTTACTTGTTCAATTGCCAGAGGGTAACATCTGATAGCACGCTATCCGTGGTGCTGGATGTTACCATCCGGCACTAAGTATTTCCTACTAATATTTTACTTGTTCGAATTGCCAGATAGTAACATCTAACAGCACGCTTATGAATTTCACAGGCTATTGCTCGATAGCTTGTGGAAGTATGAAATAATACTTTTTGACTAAAAAATGTTTGCAATCACATTTTAAGCATAGGGGAAAAACAATAAAAAGACGATATTTGCGCCACGAAACATATTCTTTATAGATGAGCAAAAAGGGAATTTTACTGGTAAATTTAGGAACACCTGATAGTCCGGCAACGGCAGATGTTAAAAAATACTTAGATCAATTTTTAATGGACGAGCGGGTAATCGATATCCCTAAGTTGAACAGGACGTTATTGGTTAAAGGTATTATTGTTCCTTTCCGTAGCCCTAAAACAGCAAAGTTGTATAAAGAAATCTGGAACGAAAATGGTTCACCGCTATTGTATTACAGCCGGTTACAGGCTAAAATGCTGCAAGAAAGATTGGGAGACGACTATCATGTAGAGCTGGCCATGCGCTACCAAAGCCCATCTGTTGCATCGGCGTTAGCCAATTTAAAAGCCGGTTTGGTAGAGAGCATTCAGGTTATCCCGATGTTTCCTCAATATGCTTCTGCCAGTACTGGTTCGGTAATGCAACTGGTAATGGAGCTGGTGAGCAAATGGCCAACGGTTCCGCCTATATCATTTGTTAATTCATTCCATGATAATGAATTGATGATTAAAGTTTTTGCAGAAAATGCCAAAAAACATCATGTAGAAAGCTACGATCACGTATTGTTCAGCTTCCATGGCTTACCTGAGCGTCAATTGTTAAAGTGCGATCATACTGGAAGTTACTGTTTGAAAAGCGACGATTGCTGCCAGACATTAAACGATACCAATAAGTTCTGTTATTCTGCACAAGGACACAATACGGCCAGATTAATTGCCAAAGAATTAAATCTATCAAAAGATCAATATACCGTTTGTTTCCAATCGCGCTTAGGGAAAGAGCCGTGGGTACAACCCTATACTACCGATGTGCTGAAGAAATTAGCTGGCGAAGGCAAAAAACGTCTTTTGGTTTTTAGCCCTGCGTTCGTTGCAGATTGTTTAGAAACGCTTTACGAAATCACGGTAGAGTATCACGAAGAGTTTAAGGCTTTGGGTGGTGAACATGTTCAGTTGGTAGAAAGTTTAAACGATAGTCCTGTATTTATCGAGGCTCTGGCCGGAATGGTTAAATAGTTTAAATATGGCGAGCTTTATTATTTTAATGGGCGTTTCGGGAAGTGGTAAAACAGTAGTTGGTAAAGCTTTGGCCCCGAGAATAAATGCTGAATTTATAGATGGCGATAACCTGCATTCGCAACGTAATGTAGATAAAATGGCTGCAGGAATTCCGTTAACAGATGCTGATCGTTTAGATTGGCTGCAATTGATTGCAAAAGTTGGCCGTGAACATGTGGCTCATGGATCGACATGCATTATTGCCTGTTCTGCATTGAAAAAATCTTACCGCGATTTGTTGAGAACAGATAATACATCAATCTGCTTTGTTTATTTAAAAGGCAATTTCGATTTAATCCACGATCGGATTGCTAAGCGATCTCATCAGTATATGCCTTCTAGTTTATTAAAAAGCCAGTTTGAAACATTGGAAGAGCCTCAGGCTAATGAGCAAGATGTGATAACGGTTTCAATTGATCAGGGTATTCCCCAGATTGTGGAAGAAATTGCTAAGGCTGATCTGATTTCGTAATCATCGAAATAATCTGATCGGTTGCCCCTTTTTTATCTGTAACATATCTTTTGGCTTGCGCTGCGGCATCTTCATTTCGGGCAAAATCCTCAAAAGCACCAATTAATTCCTCAACAGTAGAAATGCTTTTGGCTGCACCTATGGCAATTAGATCTTTGGCTTCCTGAAATTTATCATATTTCGGGCCGAAAATTACAGGCAAACCAAACGCTGCAGCTTCTAAAGTGTTGTGTATTCCCGTTCCAAAACCGCCACCAATATAGGCTACATTTCCGTATTGATATAGAGAAGAAAGCATGCCGATGTTGTCTACGATAAGCGTTTGGTGTTCGGCGTTTGGCGTTTGATTAGACGAATTGAGAACGGAAAACCGCACACTGCCAACAGGAAACTGCTTCCCGATACTTTCGATATGGCTTTCGTGGATCTCGTGTGGCGCGATAATAAATTTCCAGCTGGGATATTTTTCAGGTAAAGCCGATAATATTTTTTCATCTTCAGGCCAGGTACTTCCACAAACTAATGTAGGGGAGTTACCGATAAAGCTTTCGATCAGGCTAAGCTGTTTGGGCGATTGCGCATTTTCGTAAACACGGTCGAAACGGGTATCGCCATTTATGGTAACATTATTTAACCCGATCGATTTTAAAAGATTTTTACTTTCTTCATTCTGCACAAAAAAATAAGTAACAGATTTTAAGATATTGCGGTAAAAACCACCATACCATTTAAAAAATGCCTGGCTTTCTCTAAAAATGCCAGAAATCACATACAAAGGGATGCCCCGATCTTTTAATTCCTTAAAATAGAAATGCCAAAATTCGTATTTGGTAAAAATGGCCATTTCGGGATTAATGCTTGTTATAAAACGTTTGGCATTGGCCGCGGTATCAATGGGGAGATAAAATACATCTGCCAGTGCATAATTTTTCCGGATTTCGTATCCCGAAGGGGAGAAAAAAGTAACTACGATTTTTTTAGCTGGATAAAGCGATTTTAGTTTTTCTAAAACCGGTCGGCCCTGTTCAAATTCGCCCAAAGAGGCAAAATGAAACCATATATGTTTTTCACTCGGATTAATTTTCTGAGCAATTTGTGTATAGATGTTTTTACGGCCATTTATAAACAGTTTAGCCTTAGGATCGAATAATGAAAATATCCTGATAAGCAAAGTGTAAAGCCGAATTCCGATTATGTAAAGCAAAAGCATTAGTGTAATTTCATATCTTCGTGCCAAGATAAAACGAATATATTTAAAAAGCTTAAAAATATATGGAGTCGTCGCTATTGGCCTATCATTCAATACAATAAATAGACAGGTCATGATTACTCAAAAGCAGCTAAAAGTATCGAGCTTACGAGCTCATTAAAACCGATAAAAAACAATTTAATATTGTTTAATAAAATTATAACAGATGAAGATAGCCGTTATTGGTACCGGATACGTAGGTTTAGTTACCGGAACCTGTTTAGCAGAAACAGGAAATGATGTAATATGTGTTGACATTAATGAAGCGAAAGTAAAGCAGATGCAGGCTGGCGAAGTACCGATTTACGAGCCTGGTTTAGATCTTTTGTTCCATAGAAATATAGAACAGGAAAGGTTGACTTTTACAACAAATCTTGCAGATGCTGTAAAAGATGCGCAGATTATTTTTATGGCTTTGCCAACGCCTCCGGGTGGAGATGGAGCTGCTGATCTTTCTTATATTTTAGGCGCTGCAAAGGATATTTCAAAACTGATTACCGAGTATAAGGTCATCGTAAATAAATCAACTGTTCCGGTTGGAACGGCCGATAAAGTAAAGGCTGTTTTTGCCGAAAATACTTCGATTGAAGTAGATGTGGTATCCAATCCTGAATTTTTAAGGGAGGGTGTAGCGGTTGATGATTTTATGAAACCTGATCGCGTGGTTTTAGGAACTAAAAGCGAAAGGGCGAAAAAGCTGATGGCTGAATTATACGGTCCTTATGTACGGCAGGGGAACCCAATTCTTTTTATGGATGAGCGCTCTTCTGAATTGACTAAATATGCGGCAAACTCTTTCCTTGCCACCAAAATCACCTTCATGAACGAGGTTGCCAACCTTTGCGAACTCGTAGGTGCTGATGTTGATTCGGTAAGAAGGGGCATAGGTTCTGATGATCGTATCGGTAAACGTTTCCTTTTTCCAGGGGTAGGTTACGGCGGTTCATGTTTCCCAAAAGATGTTCAGGCACTAGTAAAATCATCTGATGATTATGCCTACGATTTTCAGATCCTGAAATCGGTAATGGAGGTTAATGAAAGACAAAAAACAATTCTGGTTGATAAGGTGATTAAATATTACAAAGGCGATATCAAAGGCAAACATTTTGCACTTTGGGGACTTGCTTTTAAACCAGAAACTGACGATATCCGCGAGGCACCGGCCTTGTATATTATTGATGCGCTGGTTAAGAACGGCGCAACCGTTACCGTGTTCGATCCAGAGGCAATGACAAATGTTAAAAACATTATTGGCGATCAGGTAAACTATGCTAAAAACCAATACGAAGCTTTAGAAGGTGCTGACGCACTGTTAATTGCAACAGAATGGTCGGTTTTCCGTAACCCTGATTTTGAGAAAATCGACAACATCTTAAAAAATAAAGTGGTTTTCGACGGTCGAAATTTATACGATTTGCAAAAAATGATCGATCTTGGCTATTATTATAACAGCATAGGTAGAAAACTATTAACCCCCTAGCCCCCTGAAGGGGAGACTAAGCACAATGTGCAGTTTAAGGGCGTTTTTAAAAAAAAGAATATGAACGAAAGAAAGGAAAAGTCCCCTTCAGGGGATTTAGGGGGTAGAAAGAGAATATTGATTACAGGGGCAGCGGGATTTTTAGGTTCGCACCTTTGTGATCGTTTTGTGAAAGAGGGTTATCACGTTATCGGAATGGATAACCTGATTACAGGCGATATGGCAAATATCGAACATCTGTTCAAGCTGGAGAATTTCGAGTTTTATAACCACGATGTTTCCAAATTTGTACATATTCCAGGTAAACTTCATTACATTTTACACTTTGCTTCACCTGCAAGTCCGATCGATTATCTTAAAATCCCAATTCAGACACTTAAAGTAGGTTCGTTGGGTACCCATAATCTTCTAGGCCTTGCCAGAAATAAAAATGCAAGGATGCTGATTGCTTCAACTTCTGAAGTATATGGCGATCCGAATGTGAATCCTCAGCCAGAGGAATATTGGGGTAATGTAAATCCGGTTGGTCCACGTGGTGTTTATGATGAGGCCAAACGTTTTCAGGAAGCTATAACCATGGCCTACCATACTTTTCATGGTGTAGAAACGAGGATCGTGAGGATTTTTAATACTTATGGGCCTAGAATGCGCCTCAATGATGGCCGTGTTTTACCTGCTTTTATCGGACAGGCTTTAAGAGGTGAAGATTTAACTATCTTTGGGGATGGAAGTCAGACACGTTCTTTCTGTTATGTTGATGACCTGATTGAAGGAATTTACCGTTTATTGATGAGCGATTATGCGCAGCCGGTAAACATTGGTAATCCGGATGAAATCACCATCAAGCAGTTCTGTGAGGAAATTATCAAACTTACGGGCACCACACAGAAAATTGTTTATAAAGAACTTCCGCAGGATGATCCTAAACAGCGGAGACCTGATATTACTAAAGCAAGAGAGATATTGGGATGGGAGCCGAAAGTAGGCCGTGCCGAAGGATTGAAGATTACATACGAATATTTTAAATCATTGCCTGCAGAGGCTTTGGAGAAGATAGATCATAAAGATTTTACCACATTTAACCGTTAAAATGGCAAAAATATTAGTTACTGGTGGAACAGGATACATAGGTTCTCACACAGCAGTAGAGTTACATAACGCAGGATACGAAGTCGTAATTGTTGATAACCTTTCTAACTCTAACATCAAAATTTTAACCCAGCTTCATGCCATCACTGGCAAATGGTTCGATTTTCATGAAATCGATCTACAGGATGATAGAGCAGTTCAGGAATTTGCAGAAAACCATACCGATATTGATGGAATTATCCATTTTGCAGCATCAAAAGCTGTTGGCGAATCGGTAGAACAACCCTTAAAGTATTATAAAAACAATTTTTACGGTTTAATTAACCTTTTAACTTCGTTTAACAGGAAGATTAATTTTGTGTTTTCTTCATCTTGTACCGTTTATGGTCAGCCAGAAACTTTACCCGTAACTGAGGCTGCACCAGTACAGAAAGCCGAATCTCCTTACGGAAATACCAAGCAGATTGCCGAGGAAATATTAGCAGAAACAGCTGCAGTAACACCTGATTTAAATGTAATCGCTTTACGTTATTTTAATCCGGTTGGTGCACACGAAACCGCTTTGATCGGTGAACTACCAAATGGTGTTCCTGCTAATCTTGTCCCTTTCATTACCCAATCGGCTATTGGCAAACGTGGTCCGATTACGGTTTATGGAGACGATTACAATACGCCTGATGGTTCTGCCATCCGCGATTATATCCATGTGGTTGATCTGGCAAAGGCACATGTTGCGGCGATTAAGAAACTGGAAGAAGGAAATCCTAACGGTAATTACGATGTTTTCAATATCGGTACGGGTAAAGGCTCTTCAGTTTTAGAAATTATTGCAGCCTTCGAAAAAGTGAACGGAGAGAAACTTGAATATAAAATCGGTCCAAGAAGGGCAGGCGATATTGTTCAGATTTATGGCGACGTTCAAAAATCGAATAAAGAACTGGGCTGGAAAGCCAATCTTGATATCAATGAGATGATGCGCTCTGCATGGGAGTGGGAAAAATACATCAAGGCTAACCCTTTTTAAATGAAGTTATCGGAGCACAAAGATCTAAAAACTGCTATAACAGAATTGCCTGTCAAAGAAAAAGACAAGCTATTGCTGCGTTTGGTGGCTAAAGATAAAGTGCTTACAGAGCATCTTCATTATAAATTATTAGAAGATGAAACCGATTTGGAAGATCGGAAGGAAAGGATTAAAGCCGATGTGGAAGAACAGGTTCTGGAACTGAAAAAACTAAATGCCAAAGAGGCATTGGTAAAGGTTCGGAAGATGATTACCTCGGTTAATCATTTTTATAAAGTGACTAAAGATCCTGTTGGTGAGGTAGAACTGAAACTATTTATCCTCAATGCCATCCCTTTTGATTATAAGAAATCAATTTTTGGTTATCGCGATTTTATGATGCTTTTTAGTATATTTTACTTAAAAACTGTCGCGGTAACCATAAATAAATTCAAGAAACTGCACGAAGACCTGCAGTTTGATTTAAGTGAAGATTTAAATAATTTGCTCGATAAAATCTATTCCTCTAAATTAGCTGGTGCAGCAGAGGCAAGTAATTTGCCAAAGGAGATAAGTTAAAGCTATGATCTACCATTATGTTCGGATTATTTAAAAAGAAAAAAATAGCACCCGAATTTAATTTTTCTGGTATTGGCACAGATATGCACTCGCACATTATTCCGGGGATTGATGATGGCGCACAAACGTTAAAAGATTCTCTTCTTTTGGCTAAGAAATTTAAAGATTTGGGTTATAAGAAGCTAATCGCCACTCCGCACATCATGGCCGATTATTTTCGGAATA
This sequence comes from Pedobacter sp. 22163, assembly GCF_052045595.1. NCBI lineage: Bacteria > Pseudomonadati > Bacteroidota > Sphingobacteriia > Sphingobacteriales > Sphingobacteriaceae > Pedobacter > Pedobacter sp. 22163. The sequence continues at coordinate 647,016 of NZ_JBQEPM010000004.1, forward strand.
CGCCCGATACCATTAATCGTGGCCTAGATACGTTAAGAAAAGGCTTACAGGAAATGGAATTCGATCTGGAGGTCGATGCCGCTGCCGAGTATTACCTTGATGAAACCCTAGAGAAAAAAATCAGACAGAAAGAGGTTTTAACTTTTGGTAATAATTACCTTTTGTTTGAATTATCTTATATAAACGCCCCTCAGAACCTGATCGATTTTATAAAGATGATGCAGGATGCCGGATACAAACCGGTGCTGGCTCATCCTGAGCGTTATCCTTACTATTACAATTCTTTCGAAAGCTATCATCAGATCAGAGAAACCGGCTGCCTGTTACAGGTAAACGGTATTGCTTTAACAGGTTATTACGGCGCTGGTGCAAAAAAAGTAGCCGGAGAAATGGTCGAAAACCACATGGTCGATTTTGTAGGCAGCGATATGCACCATCTAAAACATGCTGCGGCGCTCGAAGATAGTCTTAGTACGCCCTTAATGCAACAACTGCTTACCCAATCTCAATTGAATAACGCATTGCTTTAAAGTTTATCAGTTCATTTGTCATTCGTTTATTGGTTTTGCAAGTAGCCAATTGTAAGTCTCGTCATTCTGAACTTGTTTTACAAGTAGAAATAGTATTTTTATCTGTCTTGTAGCTACTTCGTGGTCGGGATCTATAAGCGGAGTAAATCCAGTAGGGACTAATCGCTAACTTTTTTAGTTAACCGATTCAAACAATTATCAATTAAGCCCTTTGAGCATTCACCATGAACTAATAAACCATTGACCAATGAACTAATGACTAGTGAACCAACTCTACTCGTACCTCAAGGCCTCTACAGGATCTAGTTTTGATGCCTTTTTAGCAGGATAATATCCAGATAGAATTCCTACAAATACACATAGTACAAAACCACCAATAATAAACAGCCAGGGGATTAAGAATGCGCCACCCATGGCCAGTGAGATGAGATTTCCTAAAACTATTCCCAGGAAAATACCCAAGGCACCACCCATTAAACAGATTACTACGGCCTCGATTAAGAACTGGCGGCGGATTACCTTCGGGTTTGCGCCGATGGCTTTACGGATACCAATTTCGCGTGTACGTTCAGTAACCGAAACGAGCATGATATTCATTAGGCCGATTGAGGCTCCAATTAAGGTAATAATTCCAATGGCAACACCACCAATAGCCACAAAGGCCAAGTTTTCGAATAAAGTCTGAGCAATAGCATCACTCTTGGTAATTTCGAAATTATTGGTTTCGTTCACCTTTACCTTGCGGATATTTCTGAATAGTGCAGTAGATTCGCCAATAATGTTTTCCTGCATCTCATTACTGGGCACCATTACCGTTATGGTGTAAGATGGATTGGCATTGGCATTAATCTGTTTGGCTTTTAGCAAAGGCACATAAACAGCCCTATCGCCACTAAAGCCCATACTCGATCCTTTTTTCTCTAATATGCCAACAATTTTAAAACGGTTATTACCTACATTGATCAGTTTGTCTAACGGATCGGAGTCTTTAAATAATTTTTCAACTACTTCGCCACCAACAATACACACGTTGCTTCCGAGTTGTATTTCAGAAACACTAAAATTTCTTCCTTGTGATAAATTTAATCCCTGAGAGGCTAAGCCATTTTCATCTATACCTTGAACATTGATGTTGGGATTGGTTTTTAAGCTCCCGTATTTTATGGTAGAACCACCGCTGGCAAAAACACTTACGGCAACAGTAGCAGGTGTATTCAGACTATCTTTAAATTTAACGGCATCTTCGTAGCGGATGGCTTTAAAAGGTTTTGGTCGTTTGCCATTTCCAATTCTAATTCCTGTACCGCGGTTTCTGATGGTAAAAGAGTTGGCCCCCATGCTACTAAAAGCATCGGTCATACTTTTCTTTACAGCATCAAGAGTGGTTAAAATCCCAACCAAAGCCATTAAACCAATGGCAATAATTAAGGCGGTAAGCATAGTACGCAAGCGGTTCGCTTTAATAGATTCTAATGCCAGTCTGATGTTTTCTCTGTAATTCATTTAGTATTGCGATAAGCGTTTGGCGGGCAAAGCTTGTAAAAATAAAAAAAGTCCCGATGTTTAGACAAGGGGACTGCACTATATGTTACAATAATATTTTATTTATGCCGAGAAACTCGTACCACAGCCGCAAGTGCTGGTTGCGTTAGGATTAACGAACGTAAAACCACGGGAGTTTAATCCATCCTGCCAATCGATCATCATGCCCATTAGGTACATCTGGTGTGCTTTGTTCATAAAAACTTTAATGCCATCTATAAAAAATTCCTGATCGCCATCTTTTTTCTGATCAAAACCTAAAACGTAATTCATGCCGGCACAGCCGCCACCTTCTACGCCAACACGTAATCCATAATCTTCACTGATCTCCTGCTGATCCTTTAATTTATATAACTCCTTAGCTGCTCCTTCAGAAAAAGTAACTGGTGCAAATGCTGTATCAACTGTTGTGCTCATGTTATTTAAATTTTATCTGTTACAAATATAAATAATAATGCACATTTTTGCTTTTAACGGTCCGTTAATATTACCGTAATTAAACAATACTTATGAATACCCAACAAATTTTAGTTGATATAGTGATTTTATTTGCAGGCATTTTCATCGCATTAATGGCTGTTTATTATATTTTAAAGAACGATATCCAACGTTTTTTTAACTTAAAAACCATCGAGCTGAATAAAGAAAGCCGGGCACATATTTTGCCTTTGCGCTTACAGGCACACGAGCGTTTAATCATATTTATCGATCGTATTAACCCTGCAAATTTGCTTGTGCGTCTGCACCAACAGGGAATTGCCATTGCTACACTGCAAGCTGGTATTTTAAACGAAATCCGTTCGGAGTACCAACATAATATTACCCAGCAGTTGTATGTGGATAGTGTAACCTGGAATGTGGTTCGTAAATTAAAAGACGATACCATTGCCATGATTAACAATGCGGTACAAGGTTTACCTGCTGATGCAAATGGAATTGAGTTGAGTAAAGCAATTTTACAGCACATGGCCAGTATTGATGAAAATCCTTACGATTTAACCATCGAACTGATCAAAAAGGATATTCACCAACTTTTTTGATGAGGTTAATTGGTTAATCGTTTAAATTGGTTAGCTGAAATATGTACAGTTAACCAGTTTCAACAGTTAAGCAACTTTGCTGGACTAATGAACCAATGACCATTGAACTAATGAACTAACCAATTATGAGCGAAAAAAAGTACACCACCACTTCAGGTATTGAAATAAAAGCGCTGTATACCGAAGCGAAGCCAATGGAAGAACTGCCTGGAGAATTTCCTTTTACCAGAGGAATCCAAAAGGATATGTACCGCGGTCGCTTGTGGACGATGAGGCAGTATGCTGGTTTTTCAACCGCTGAAGAATCAAACAAGCGTTATCATTATTTATTGGCTCAGGGAACAACGGGCTTATCTGTTGCTTTTGATCTTCCAACTCAAATTGGTTACGACTCTGATCATGAAATGGCCGACGGAGAGGTGGGTAAGGTTGGCGTGGCTATCGATTCGTTAAAGGATATTGAAATTTTATTTGATGGTATTAAGCTGAAAGACGTCACGACTTCGATGACGATCAATGCTACGGCTTCAATTTTACTGGCCATGTATATTGCGCTGGCTAAAAAACAAGGTGCAGATTTAAAACAGATTTCGGGGACGATACAAAATGATATCTTAAAAGAATATGCTGCAAGAGGCACATATATCTATCCGCCAAAGCAATCCATGCGTTTAATTACCGATATTTTTGAGTTCTGTAGCAAAGAAGTGCCGAAGTGGAATACCATTTCTATATCTGGCTACCATATTCGTGAAGCTGGATCAACCGCTGTACAAGAACTTGCTTTTACATTGGCAAACGGTAAAACCTACCTAAAAGCGGCTTTGGGTAAAGGTTTAGATATTAATGTGTTTGCGAAACGGTTATCATTCTTCTTCAATTGCCACAATAATTTCTTTGAAGAAATAGCTAAATTTAGGGCTGCAAGGCGGATGTGGGCGAAAATTACCAAAGATTTGGGGGGCACAGATGAAAAAGCGCAGATGTTAAGATTTCATACCCAAACCGGAGGCTCAACCTTAACGGCGCAACAACCATTAAACAATGTAATCAGGGTAAGCAATCAGGCTATGGCTGCAGTTCTTGGCGGAACTCAATCTTTACATACCAATGGTTATGATGAAGCACTTTCGCTCCCAACCGAATCGGCTGCAAAAATTGCTTTACGTACCCAGCAGATCATTGCCTTTGAAAGCGGCGTTACAGATACCGTAGATCCGTTGGCTGGATCGTTCTTTGTAGAAAGCTTAACTGATGAAGTAGAGGCTGCTGCCTGGACTTATATCGACCGGATAGATGCCATGGGCGGCTCGGTTAATGCCATTGAAAGCAATTATATGCAAAATGAGATTGCCGATGCATCTTACCAATACCAGAAAGAAATCGAAAATGGCGAAAGGGTCTCGGTAGGTGTAAATAAATTTACCCAGGAGGAAGAAGGCCTGACAGAGGTTTTTAGTATTGATGATTCAATCCGCAAACTGCAAACTGAAAAACTAGACGATTTAAAAACGACCCGCGATAACGCCGCTGTTGAAAGAGCATTGCAAAGATTGCAGGAAGCGGCTAAAGGCGAAGACAATCTGATGCCATTGATTATAGATGCTGTTGAAAAGTATGCTACTCTTGGTGAAATTGCCGATGTGTTTAGGAGGACTTTTGGCGTTTACTAAGGAATTTAAGCACCCTGATTCTATGTTTTGTTCCGGATTAAATTAAAAGTATTTTGCTTTTAAGAAGCGATGATAAAATGAACAGATACTTCATTCATTGATTTTGAAAATAATGGATTAAAGTGTCGTAAAATTCATACAAAAACAAAGTATAATGAAATAATAAAATATCAATTTAAACGATTGGCTTAAATTAATATTAATTTAATTATCTTATGGCTTTGATTCTCAGTTTTTTGACATTAAAAAAGACTAAAACGCTTAACTAGTACCTAAAATGGCTTAGATTTTGCTTTTTCAACGGCAATTCGAAGTGATGAGGGTATATTGATGTTAAATAATGGTTAATGTGGATAACCAGTGTTAATAAATAGTTATCAACATAAAAAATTGAGGTTAAGTGGGCTACTATATTCCTTATCAGTATGTTACGATTTATTTGAAATTTTTGTTTAAAATGTTGATAATTTTCTCAATATTCGTAGTCCCTAAACGGACCATCCCTTTAATTCGAATAGGCACTGTAAACCAATAAATTATAGAAATCGCAATGGAAAAAACTTGTACAGAAGTATGGAAGAACTGTCTTCAAATTATTAAGGATAACATCCCGAGCCAAAGTTTCAAAACTTGGTTCGAGCCAATAACAGCCCTTAAATTGGAAGGTAAGGTTTTAACTATACAGGTGCCAAGTTTGTTCTTTTACGAATGGCTTGAAGAACATTATGTAGGCTTGCTACGCAAGACTGTAAAAAAACAACTTGGAGAGGATGGCAGGTTGGAATATAACATCGTTGTAGATAAATCATCAAACAGCGGTAATCCTTATACTACCAATATGCCCTCAAATGGAAATGGAGCGGAGGCAAAGGTACAATCGATGCCAATTCCGGTTTCCATTAATAAGGATATTAAAAACCCATTTATTATCCCTGGATTAAAAAAATTAAATGTTGATCCACAATTAAACTCTAACTATACTTTCGAAAATTATATTGAGGGAGATTGCAACCGCTTGGCGCGTTCTGCAGGTTACGCTGTAGCTGCTAAACCAGGAGGTACATCTTTTAACCCTTTAATGATTTACGGTGGAGTAGGTTTGGGTAAAACACACTTGGCCCAAGCGATCGGTAACGAGATTAAACGCAGCATGCCAGATAAATTGGTTATCTATGTAAGCTGTGAGAAATTCTGTCAGCAGTTTGTAGATTCATTAAAAAACAACACCATTAACGATTTCGTTAACTTTTACCAGGCAATGGATGTGATCATTATGGATGACGTACATAACTTTGCAGGTAAAGAAAAAACACAGGATATTTTCTTCCATATTTTCAATCACCTACACCAATCAGGCAAACAGGTAATCTTAACATCTGATAAAGCGCCGAAAGATTTAGCTGGTTTGGAAGAGCGTTTGTTAAGCCGTTTTAAATGGGGTTTATCTGCAGATTTACAGATCCCCGATCTGGAAACGCGTATTGCTATTTTAAGAAAGAAAATGTATGCTGATGGTATTGAGTTACCAGGCGAAGTGGTAGAATATGTGGCACACAACATTGATAACAATGTGCGTGAGTTAGAGGGCGCTATGGTATCTCTTTTGGCACAGGCCACTTTGAATAAAAAAGAAATCGATTTGGCGCTTGCTAAGCAAATGCTGAAGAATTTTATCAAAAATACTTCTAAGGAAATTTCAATGGAATATATCCAGAAATTGGTTTGTGAGTATTTCGAGGTTCCTGTTGATATGGTTAAATCGCAAACACGTAAACGCGAAATTGTTCAGGCACGTCAGATTTCGATGTACCTTTCTAAAAGCCATACTAAATCATCTCTGAAAACGATTGGTGCTTTCTTCGGTGGCCGCGATCACAGTACCGTAATTTATGCTTGCCAAACAGTAGAAGATTTAATTGATACTGATAAAAAGTTTAAAGCTTACGTACACGATATCCAAAAGAAATTAAAAATGAGCTAAACTAAGTTCAGGAACAGAAAGATAGAAGGGTTTAAATAAAATCTTTCGTTCATGTTCAAAAGTTTATGCGTTAACAATAAAGGCCAGGTATTTTATCTGGCCTTTACTTTTTGCCCTCTATCAGTTTATAAAAATCTTCTTTATACAGATCGCCAAAAGGAATAACCGCATCGCCAATGTATATCCTGGCTCTTTCTATACTATTTATCTTTTTTACTGCAACAATGAAAGATCTATGTACCCTGATAAATTGCTTTTTAGGGAGTTGTTCTTCAGTTTTCTTTATACTTTGAAGCGACAGGATTTTGTCTGTTTTGGTCTGGATAGCTACATAATTTTGCATGCCTTCTATGAAAAGGATATCGTCTGTATTGATTCGGACCAATTTATATTCAGTTTTTACAAAGATGAAGTCATTTTCGGATTCTGCAGGCTGATAAGTGATGCTTGTTTGCAATGGTGCCGTTAAACTGAAATGGCGCACAACTTTTTGTACAGCTTTGTAAAAGCGCTCAAAAGATATCGGCTTAAGGAGATAATCAACCGCATTGTTTTCAAAACCATCCAATGCGTATTCTGAATAAGCCGTAGTCAGGATAATCAGGCATTTTTCGTTCACAATTTTCATAAACTGTACACCGTTGAGCTGCGGCATCTGTATGTCCAGAAAAACGAGTTCAACATCATTTTTCATCACATATTCTAAAGCTTCTAATGGGTTGGTACTGCTAAAAGCAAGCGTTAGGTCTGGAATTTTACTGATATAATCATTCAGGATATCGATAGCAAGCGGCTTATCATCAACAACTACGCAACGGATCATATGTTTTCTATATTCAGGTGAACGGTAAAAGTATCATTTTCATCAATAATTTCGAGCTTATGCCGATCGGGGTAAATCAGTGCCAACCTTCTCTGTACGTTGGCCAGCCCGATTCCACCGGTTTTATCTTTGTAATCCTTATTCTTTTTATTGAAAACTTCAAAATCAAAATCGCTTTCATTGATAGAAAGTTTAATCCTTATGGGGTTTTTAGGGTCATTTACAATTCCGTGTTTAAAAGCATTCTCTATAAAATTGATCAATATCAATGGCGCAATCTTCTTGTTTTTATAATCCCCATTAATTTCGAGATCGATATAGGCGCTACCTTTTTGTCCTATTTCGAATAATTCTACTACATTTTTCAGATAGTTGATTTCCCTTTCAACCGAAGCAAACCTATCGTTGCTCTCTTTAAGCATGTACCTTAGCAGTTCCGATAATTTTAATACCGCTTCGGGCGCCATCTCTGCTTTTTGGTAGGTTAATGAATAAATATCGTTCAGGGTATTAAATAAAAAATGCGGGTTAATCTGCGATTTTAAGTAAGCCAATTCTGTTATGGCTTGTTCTTTCTCCAGTTCCTGTTGTTTTTTCTGTGTCTCAAAATATTCGCCAACATAACTTATAGCAATACTGAAGAAAATATATACATAGTTTTCGAATAGTAACGTTTGGAATGATAACCAAAAATTCAGCTTATCTATGTATACATAAGAGTACCAACCGAATTTTAGTGGGAGCAGCGTTGCATATACATATTTGTGGATAGGAGCCAGTAAGGAGAAAAGAATAAAAAGTGCTGCTATGTAAAGTATAATTTTTTTTGTCCTGACCAGTTTTGGTACCAATACTAAAAAATTGGCGTAGAAAATGCATACCGGAAAAAAAAGCACAATAAGTTTAACGCTTAAAGTTGATATAATGGTTGCAAAACTCAAGTCGTTTAGATTATAGGTTTGAAAACCAAATAAAAACTCTTTTAGCCATAAAATGAGCCAATAACCAATGTGTAAGTATATAAAATACGCTTTCTTCATTTCCGAAATTTGCTAAAAGTACTATAATCACCTTATAAGAACACTTTAAAAAGTATAAAACCCTGAATTTTATAGACCAAAGCCGGAATTATCAGGTTTAAGCCTTTTTTGGACTAAAAAGGGTATTCAGCAATGAAATTTTGGGTTTGATCAATTACATCCTTTATTATATTCTTTTCCTGTCAATTTTGGAGAAAATTAAATCATCAGGGAATGAGAAATCTATTTAAACTAACACGCTGTTTTTATACCTTGTTGCTAATGTGTGCTTTTTATCATGCTAGTGCGCAACCCATAAATGAAACCGAGAAATACTTTCTCTTTTTTAAAACATGGAATTTCCTTAAATATTATCATCCACAATTTGCGAGTGGAAAACAGGATGCAGATGCTGTTTTTATGAAAAACCAGAGTTTGTTGGATCCTATTAGCAGTAAGGCTGAGCTCAATGCATTTTTGATGGACATGGTTACTGATCCCGGTACTGACAAAAAGGATCTGAAAAATACTAATTTACCTGTTTTAGTAGTTAATCCGTTACATAAATGGTACCTGAAGAATGCGCTGATCAATACTGAACTGAAAAATGAACTATTAGGTGTTTACAGGCACCGTGATACCATTGGAAAACATTATGTGCCAACCCTTAACTACACCTCAGAAATCCCCAATGAGCGGAAATACAAATTTCCGGATTCGATAAACCTGCCTTTGGGCATGAGGTTATTAGCGTTGGCCAGGCTACAGGGAGTGATCGATTACCTCTATCCACATAAAGGTTTAATGAATGAAGGCTGGGATCAAACAGTGAAGAACAATATCCTGCTGTTTAAAAACTGTGCTTCCCGTATGGATTATGAAGTGCTGCTCCTTAAAATTGTGGCCAAACTAAACGATACCCACGCCTATAACCGCTTTTACGATGACCTAACTTATAAAAGAGAAATCTTTAAAAACAGTTATTATCCTCCTTTCGACTACCAGATTATCGACAACAAAATATTGGTTAAGGAAATTATCGTTCCAGATCAGTGTACAGAAGCCGGCATTAAGACTGGTGATTTAATCACGGCGGTTAATGGAGTAGCGGTAAAGAAATTGATCGACAGCCTCAAAGAACTGCTTTCTGCTTCGAACAGGAATGCCCTGGTTTATAAATTGAACAATTACATAACCAATTTGATGTGGCGCGGTGATTCTTCCCGATTTCGTTTAGCTGTTTCTTCATCGGGAAAGAAAAAAGTGCATTCGGTAGCTTTTGTAACAACAAAAAATAGAGTAGCTATTAAGGCGATTAACAGTTATATGAATGCCAAATTGAAGGTTGCGGAAAATGTTTTGCCATTTCAGGTGATGGATAATGAAATCGCTTATTTTAATATCGATAAAGTACATGAGTTGTTAAATGATGTACATGACGATCATTTGGATACAAAAATGGATTCTATTTTAAACTTAGCTGCAAAACAAAAAGGGATTATCTTCGATATGAGGGGCTATCCACATTGGGGTGGTTTTGTTTTTCACTACATCTATAAAAAATTCTCAAAACAGAATAACCTTTTTGCGCAGTATTTTCAGGCTGATACCCAAAACCTTGGAAGCTTTACTGCTATCCCCGGTACAATTACTTATTATCCAGATAATGTAACTACAGATGGTTTCAGTTATAAAGGTAAAGTATGCATTATTGTTAATGCACAAACACAAAGTGCATCAGAATGGTACAGCATGAATTTGCAGCACATATTTCCTAACGCGATTACCGTTGGCGAGCAATCGGCGGGAGCAGATGGTGACGAAAAGCAAATTAACATTCCCGGAAATTACAATATCTATTTTACAGGTAATGCCATTTATTATCCAGATGGAACGCGTGCACAGGGAAAAGGAGTCAAAATCAATAAAATAATTAAACCAAAAATTGGAGATATTCTCTCAGGTGTGGATACGCAACTCGAATTTGCTATTAAATCAGTTCAGTAACTCCTTAAAATATATTTATGAAAAAGATTTTTTTATCACTATTACTGTTGGTTGGCCTCAGAGTTAACGCTGTAAAACAAATTCAGAACAGTGACAGCATTAAAATTTATGTCGACAATGCGCTTCGGATTATAAAGAACAGATCGATAAATAGTGGTAAAATGGATTGGAATAAGATTGATCGAGAGGTTGCGCAGAAGATTGGCAAGTTAAAAAGTATTAGGGAAACTTACCCCATTATAAATGATGTGCTGACAGAGCTAGCTGATTCGCATTCCAAGTTTTTTCCGCCCGAAACTGTCACATCTTATGTGAAAGGTTACCGTGCAACCGGAGTATCCTTCCCTGAAATAAAGACAGCATTTTTAGCAAACCGCTATGCTTATATTGCTTTACCGGCATTTTATTGTTATAATATGGATGAATGGAACGAATTTGTAAATAATTTTAGAGCAGAACTGTCAAAACTCTCAGTTCAAAAACCTAAAGGATGGATATTGGATCTGCGGGATAACGAAGGCGGAATGTTTGCGCCAATGTATGCGGCAATTGCTCCAATGCTTGATCAAGCTAACGTAATCGGCTGGATGGATAGAAATGGGAAAAATAATTTTTTCAATTTTAAAGACGATAGGTTATTCGAAAACAAAAAAGCTGTTTATCTATTTAAACTAACTACTCATAAAATAAAAATCAAGAATCCTAATCTGGTGTTATTGATAAATGAAAGAACTGCCAGTAGCGCCGAATTTGCCGCTATATCTTTCGTAGGCCAGAAAAATGTTACCATAATTGGGGATAAAACAAATGGATTAACTTCGGCAAATCAGGAACATAAACTTAGTGATGGCGCATTTTTGGTGCTAACAGAAGGCGTTACTATCGACAGGAATTTAAAACAATATGTTAACGTCGGAGAAGGATTGGTCGGTGATGTCAAAGTTGGTCAGCTTACCGGAAACGAAGAAAAAGATAAGAAATTATACCTCGAAAAAGCTTACGAAGTATTAGGTGGTAAAACTGTTCACTAATAAAAAAAGCTCCTTAATTTTTTTGGTTAAGGAGCTTTTCGTTTCGGCTAAGATAAGTTTAAAGTTTTTCTACTTCAGCTAAGCCATATAATAAGGCCGCAACATGTAATGCCTGGGCTATTTTATTGTCTTTTATCAGTTGCTTTACTTCCTCAACAGTATATTCCTCAACATTTAATATTTCGTGTTCATCTAAATGCTGCTCATGCGTTTTAATACCACCTGTTAAGAAGTAGGTAAAGGTTCTGTTGTTTGATGTTGCAGGATTAGGATAAAGTTCGGCAATAAGTTTACAGGTTTTAAAACTGTAGCCCGTTTCTTCTAAAAGTTCACGTTTAACAGCAAATTCAGGCGCTTCATCGCCATCAATTACACCACCCGGAACTTCAAGCGAAATAATATCTGCTGCATGACGGTACTGGCGCACCATGATTATTTTTCCTGCTTCTGTAAGTGCAATCGCATTAACCCAGTTTGGATACTCTAAAACATAATAATCGTCTTTTATAATGCCATCAGGAAGTTTAACCTCGTCTACCCGTAAGGTAGCCCACTTTTCTCTTACTAAATATTTAGAGGCAAGCTTTTGCCACTTTTCTATAATCATCTATTTATATTGTTTTGTTTAGCGCCATGCGCATGGCGTTTAGCGCAAATACTGTTGTATCGTTTTCTGACGGTGCAAGTTTACCAAATGTACAATCTTGTGTCGATCTGACAGGTATTGATAGACTAAATTCAGCTTTGGTGCAATCATTTGGTTTCGATCTGGGCTTGTACCTAATTCGTAATATAAGAATTCGCTCAGGGAGTCGAGTTTTTCGGGAGGGAGGTCGCCTTCGGTTAACCAATTTTCAAAAACCGAAAGCACTTCATTTTCCAGAATTTCTTTTGGCAATTGAAAACCGCCTTCCATAGTTTCGTCAAAAAGTTGATTGGCCTCGGCCAACTTGCCTTCTAGCTTTAAACCCATAATTCGGGCCAAAACCTGTGCAAGTTTCTGTATTTCTGCTGTGATTAAATCTCTTCTATACATTATTGTTGTAATGTTTTAATCTTTTGGAAAGTTGTAACTTTTAAAATCAAAAAGACTCCAACTTATGGACTATGGACTATGGACTATGGACTACCAGCTTCCGCTGCTTCCGCCACCGCCAAAGCTTCCTCCGCCAAAACCACCAAATCCACCGCCGCCGCCACCAGAAGAACCGCCTCCCCAGCCACCGCTGCTTCGGCCGCCACCGCTTCCAAAAAGCATTGCCCAGAACAAAGCGTTAGATGCACCCCGACCGCCAATTACTTCACTGCCGCCTCCACCGCCTTTCCTCATAATGATGATGATTACGATTACAATAATGATAATAATCACAATACTGACACCTCCGCCACCTTTCTTTGAAGAAGTTTTAGGGCTATCATTTTTATACTCACCTTTGGTATATTTTATAATCGAAGTAGTACCTTCATCTAAGCCGGCATAATAATTTCCTGCTCTAAAATTGGGTTTAATATCGTTATCAATAATACGCTTGGCATAAATATCAGGCAATGCACCTTCCAAGCCATAACCTGTTTGGATAGAAATTTTTCGATCACCAACGGCCACAACGATCATAATACCGTTGTTTTTGCCACTTTGGCCAACTCCCCATTTTCGGCCCAGCTCTACAGCGTATTCGTTAATATCATAATCGCCTACAGATTTTAATATTGCTATAGCAATCTGTGTTGATGATGAATCATTGAAAGCCACTAATTTAGTTTCCAGTTGCTGCTTTTGATCGGCTGATAACACATTAGCGTAATCATTAACCAAAGTATTGGGTTTCTCTGGAAAATCCTGTGCAAAGGCGAAAGTGAATAATAAACTCAGTAACGAGAAAAGGAATATTTTCTTCATCGCTTATTTCTGCTCTAGATTGTCCATAAAAACGATATCATTTGGCAATTCATTAATGTCGCCTTTTTGAGGAGGGAAGAACAAGGCTAGTTTTTCTCCCGCCAATGCTACGCCCGCAATAATGCCATCAGCTAAATTGCCTTTTGCAAAGTGTGCAGTCATCGCTATTTTGGTCGTTTCCCAAAAATTTTCAGGTACTACCTGGTTAATACCTACATCGCCAATAATGGCAAATTTATGATCGGCATGCGCCAGGTAAATCAGTACCCCATTTCTTTTGGCTGTTTTGTCCATGTCCAGCTTGGTAAAATACTCGATAGCTTTTTCGTATGGATCACCTGTGCAGTGTTTGTCAATAGCAATCCTAATTTCTCCGGATGTTGCTCTTTCTGCATCGGAGATCGCGTTTGCTATTTTTTCTTGTTCAATATCTGAAAATAATGACATGTGCTTATTTTGTATGAAGTAAAAAGGGTAATAAATGCTTAGTTAATAAACATTCACTACCCTTATATATTGTGTTGAGAATATTAAAATTCTACTTTAGGTGCATCTTTTGCAGTAGCATCAGCCTCGAAATACCCTTTAGGTTTAAAGCCGAACATGCCAGCTGTTAAATTAGTTGGGAACGATCTGATTTTGCCATTATACTCTTGCACAGCATCGTTAAAATCTTTACGGGCAACGGTAATCCTGTTTTCGGTACTTTCTAATTGTGCCGATAAATCACTGAATTGCTGTGTAGCCCTTAGTTCAGGGTAATTTTCGGTAATCGATAATAATTTACCCAAAGCCTGGCTCAATTGCCCCTGAGCAGCCTGGTATTTCTGGATGTTTTCTGGTGTCAGTTCATCAGCTTTAACCGTCATCTGTGTTGCTTTTGCACGCGCTTCGGTTACGGCTGTTAATGTACCCTGCTCAAATTTAGCTGCCCCTTTTACAGTAGCTACCAGGTTCGGAATTAAATCTGCTCTTCTTTGATATTGGGTTTGCACGGTTCCCCATTTCGATTTAACGTTCTCATCAAGTTTAACCATGCTGTTGTATCCGCATGAACTTAAAGTGCTCACTGCAATAACTGCAGCTAAAATTCCAAATATTAATCTTTTCATTTTTATGGTTTTTGTCTTTTTAATAGAATTGATTTATGGTCAATTTACGAATTAGATATCAAATTGCATGCCTTTGTTACACTTTCAATAATTATCTGCCAGGTTGGCAAGCTTAGGGTAATGTTTAAACTGATGTTTTTGTTTTGAAGCGCAAGGTCATTCGCTTTTTTTAATGTTTGCTCCCGCTCTTCGCTCTACTTCGTGTCCGCTCCGATCGGGGCTAAAAACTTTTGGTTGTGGCACGGAAAACCTACATAGTCGCAACAAAGCCGCCATCTAAACCCGATCGAACGGATGCCCCCGATTTTTCATCGGGGCAAGAGGTAGAGCGGGAAGAAAGTGGCCTATGGAATAATGCGGTGGCTTTCCAAAAAAAACATAAAAGCATTACTTTAGTCTGCTGATAATTTTTAGTCATATTCTGAAATCATCAAATATGCTATCAGTTGCCTATCTTTGTACCGTTCGGGATAAAAACCTGACATGCTATGCAAAAAGATATCGAAATTACGCTGCTCCCGCACGAGGTAGAGCAAACAGAGGTGATTAACCAGAAACTGGCTGAAGCGCTAAAATTACCTGGTTCAAGAATTAAAGGCTATGAAATCCTGAAAAGATCAATAGATGCCCGTTCGAGAAAAGTGATATTCAGACTTCAGGTAAAAGTTTTTGTAGATGAGGAAGCCACTCCCGAAGTATACACCATTAATTATAAAAATGTAAGCAACGCGAAGCCTGTGATAATTATCGGGGCTGGCCCAGCAGGCTTGTTTGCAGCTTTGCAGTGTATAGAGAATGGATTAAAGCCCATTATTATCGAGCGTGGTAAAGATGTAAAACAACGACGGAGAGATTTGGCTGCTATAAACAAGCAGGGTTTAGTGAATACCGAATCTAATTATTGTTATGGTGAAGGTGGGGCAGGAACCTATTCGGATGGTAAACTGTATACCCGTTCTAATAAACGGGGCGATATTAATAAAGTGCTCCAGGTTTT
Organism: Pedobacter sp. 22163; assembly: GCF_052045595.1. NCBI lineage: Bacteria > Pseudomonadati > Bacteroidota > Sphingobacteriia > Sphingobacteriales > Sphingobacteriaceae > Pedobacter > Pedobacter sp. 22163. The sequence goes on from NZ_JBQEPM010000004.1 coordinate 662,671, forward strand.
TGTAAACCATGGGGCAGAGGCTGATATCGCTATCGATGCCCGTCCACATATAGGTACCAACAAACTTCCGCATATTATCACTTCCATAAAAGATACGATCCTGAATGCTGGTGGCGAGGTGATGTTCGATAGTCGTATGACTGATATTTTGATCGAATTCGGAAAAGTAAAAGGAATTGAGATAAATTTTGAAGAAAAGTTGTTCGCCGATGATATTATCTTGGCAACTGGTCATTCTGCCAGAGATGTGTACGAATTGTTGAACAGTAAAAATATCCTAATCGAAGCAAAACCTTTCGCTTTGGGGGTCAGGATTGAGCATCCTCAGGAAATTATTGATTCAGCTCAATACCATTGTGATATTAGATCGGAGTTTTTACCTCCCGCGTACTACAGTTTGGTGGAGCAGGTTGGTACCCGTGGGGTGTTTTCTTTTTGCATGTGCCCCGGAGGTATTATTGCGCCTTGTTCTACAGGCGAAAATGAAATCGTGGTAAATGGCTGGTCGCCATCTAAACGGAATAATCCTTATGCCAATTCCGGAACGGTGGTTCAGGTTACCTTAAACGATGTTCTGGGTTACGATCCGCTTAGAATGTTGCATTTCCAATCGGAGATTGAAAAAATGGCTTTTGAGGCAGGTGGCGGAAACCTTGTAGCTCCGGCCCAGCGCATGGTTGATTTTGTGAACAATAACTTATCGATCGATCTACCAAAGAACTCCTATCTTCCTGGTACCAAAAGTTCTATGCTCGACAATATTTTACCCGATTTCGTATCGGATAGCTTGCGCGCGGCATTGCCTTTGTTCGGGAAAAAGATTAAAGGTTATTATACAAATGAAGCTATTTTGGTAGGGGTAGAGAGCAGAACATCATCACCGGTTAGAATTCCAAGAGATAAAGAGACTTATCAGCACCCTCAGGTAAAAGGTTTATACCCGTGCGCAGAAGGCGCAGGTTATGCCGGTGGAATTGTATCGGCAGCCATAGATGGTATTAACTGTGCAAATGCAATATTAAACGCATCTTAACAAACTTTATATTGCCGCAATTGTTGTTTGGGTATGTTTAATATTACGAACGAAATTAAAAAGGCATTTAATGGTGATGCCTGGCATGGTAACCATGTAATGCAAACTTTAAATAACGTTAATCCTGAAAGTGCGTTCAGCCATTTTGTGCCAGGAGCGCATTCAATTGCCGAAATCGCCCTGCATTTAACCGCGTGGACGGAAGAAGTTACCTCAAGATTGAGTGGGAAACCTGCTGCAGAACCCGCCATGGGCGATTGGCCAGTGCCCGAGAGTAGAACGCCTAAGGCCTGGGAGCGCATTATCTTTAATTTTAAAATTGCCAATGAAGAACTTATCCGCTTGTGCGAAAGCATAAAAAACAATCAATGGGATGATGAAGTAAAGAGTGAGCGGAACCCGGCGTTGGGAACAGGCGTAACCAATGCAGAGCTTTTGAGTGGTTTAGCACAGCACCATGCCTACCATTCTGGTCAAATTGCTTTGCTTTCTAAGTTTTAATAATTAATTCTGTAATCATAAATCTTTGGAATCACCTTTATGAAGAAGACACTTATTATCGGCGCATCGCCAAACCCATCCAGATATGCTTATAAAGCAGCCAATATGCTCAAGCGCTTCAACCACGAAATTGTTAACGTTGGCATAAAAAAAGGAGAGGTTGCAGGTGTAGAAATTGAAAAACCAGATCAGATCCACAACGATATAGATACCATAACTTTATATATTGGTCCAGCTCTACAGGCGCAATATCACGATTATATCCTGGCAACAAAACCCAAGCGGGTAATTTTCAATCCTGGAACTGAAAATTATGAGCTGGAAAAATTATTGGATCAGCACAATATCGAACCAGTTGAAGCCTGTACTTTGGTATTGTTAAGCACAGGGCAATATTAAAATCTATATACCACGCCCCAGTTAACATAATCTGCCTGCGCAAAGTGCATATAGGTTTTTGCCTGTAAGCCAATGTGCGGCGTAATATTAAAAGTTGGTCCGAATGTCCAGTACCAGGTCGCTTTATCCATCAATCTATTGTAGTGGATGTATTTCCCAATCTGGGCTGCAACGGTTATGCGCCATAAGTTGATATCAGCACCAATACTGATCCCGGTACGCCATTTATCATAAGAAGTGCCATAGTTCTGGAAGGTTTCCCCATAATTATCCGGGTCAAATACGGTATAATAATAAACGGCATCTGCACCGGCCTTAAGCGACATCACATCATTCAGGTAAAAATTGTAACCCGCATATAACCCGCTTTTGTATAAACTTTTTGTTCTATCGCCAAATACCCCCCTTGCGCCTAAACCTGCACTAAGCTCAATCGAATTACGTTGTAAAGTGGTGTAGGTGCTTTTCCGCTCAGCGGTTAATGTTTTCGGGTTGTTTAATTTAAGTCCGATGTAAACATTTCCGGTGTTCAAACCCCCATTGGGTACAGTAGCTCCACCATTCGATACGTGTAGAAAACCGAAACCTACTAACAGATCCGCATATTTACTCATTGGCAGCTCCATTCCCAAATCTGCTTTAATGGTTTCATTAATCGGACTTCCCAAAAATCGGTTTTTGGTATTATTAAAGTAATACTTATTCGTGTAGCCCAAGCCAACGCCCGGCGTAAAATTAAATTTAGCTTTTCCGACTTTGAATAGCTGAAAATCCATCTGTGCCACTAAACCATATATCTGGCCAAAAGCATTGGCTGAAGTATCCTTTGTGCCTTTCAGTTTGCTTATGTCTCTAAAAACAAAGCCGATCCCGTAAGATTTGGCACCGCCAAATCCAATCCATTTATCGCTGTTCTGGCTGATGTCTTTAAAATATGCAGCGTCAAATCCCGTAATCTGGTCCTGAAACAGATGCCCCTGATCGTTATTTATATGTGTGCCAAATATGGGCTTAATAATAATCGAATGATTTTCGGGAGCAATTTGAGCCTTAGCAAATGCGCAGCCCGTAATAACGCAAATAAAAGAGAGTAGTTGTTTTTTCATTAGCTTTTACTAAAACGGTAAGCAAGACTATAAAAGGCATAACGGTAGCCAGTGGCACTGTTTTTAACTTCGTTGGAAGTAAAAGTAGCGGTATAATTGGCTGTCCAGCGTGCAATAGCGAAGGTTAAACCTACCTGTGTGGTAAAAACAACTGGCTTAGGCTTAAAAGTGATCGGCCCTTTATCATTCAAAAATAAGCCGCCCTGCAAACTCGAATCGAAAGCAATGGCATGTAACTGCGGACTAACAGAAAGGAAAAGTTCGTACTTGCGCTGCGCTTTGTTTGGATGGTTATTGCTCACCAAGCTATTAAAAGCCGATGAAGCATCCATATCGTTAAATCTGCCCAGGCGGAACATTGCGCCGAGATTTGCTTTTGTAATCACATTACCAACTGCTGCTGAAGTTGTTCCCGTAATATCGAATATTTTATCATTTGTGCTCATTAAAAACTTGTTGTATTCTACACCTAAGTTTAATGTTGGTTCGCTATTTAAACCATATTCCCATCCTTCAATCTGATTTTGACCAACCAGTTTATGAAACGCTTTCTGAAATTCTTCTCCCAAAGCATCTTTCCCGGTAAGTCCAATCTGTGCAGAAACCTTAAGCATCTGTTTATTTGCGTAGAACCGACTATAATTTGCTTCGCCATACAGGTATGCGGAAAAAGGGCGGTCGTGTTGGGCGGGGTTTGGTACAAAGCTGTAATAAGGGTTGTATATTTTTTGGCCAAGCTCAAACCCAATAATTTCTTTACTTCTCCCTGCCTTTAGGTTCTTCCCATTCAGGGCATGCCTATATTTAATAAAAGCACCGTTTGTATAATAACGGTCGCTGGTAATATCAATGTAAGCATCGTTTTCAGAGATAACAACAAGCTCATTTTTATAATTTTGCGCATAACCGATTTCCGCTATGCCGATAAATAGCAGAGAAAAGTATAGTTTGAGCATCAACTTCATTTATATGGATGGTTTAATAAAGTCATAAAAGTATTAATTATTGTTTAAAAATTCGATAAGATGCTTGCCAATTGCACACGAGTCTTCCGAAGTTTCAATAGGCATAGGTGCTGGAAAACTTCGGAAGTCTATTCAATCACACAAGTTATTGCTACAGTATATATGTATCTCTTTTTTTAGTAAAGCAGTTTTGGTGCTGCTATGAAAGTTAGTTCCCGCTTTTCATTGCAAGTCCTCGCTGTGGGCTTTTCATTTCAATCGGGTTTATTTTGCAGGGTCTTGCGAAGTTTTAAACGGCCGGGCGCAGGGAAACTTCGGAAGTTTCGGGTAAGGGCGCTTCATATTTAAACCTATCAGGTTTTAAAAACCTGATAGGTTTGTTGGGGTAGGTGGTAGAAACAGCTGTTCCCTTAAAAAGTTTGGCCACGTAGCATATTTTTTCTGTCTGAAAACCATTGGGTTATCCCAAACCTTCGGATAATCGGCAGAAAAACTTTGGATATGTATTAAAAATCCCTACTTTTGCATCCCGCTTCGGAGGAAGGGTTTGGTTGAAAAGATGGCAGAGAGATGAGGAGGGCAGGATTTATTTTAAAATAAATATTGCGGGAGCGGAAAAGATTGCTATCTTTGCAGCCCGGATCGGAAGAACGGGAAGCTGATCAACATCGGCATATTGAAATAAGGGAAAAGGAAGAAAGAAGAAGAAAAAAATAAAATTTATTTTATTTGTGATTTCGGAAAAGATCCTTACCTTTGCACTCCCAACCGAAAGGAAGGGTAAAAAAGTTGGAGCAGCGGATGTTGCACAAACAACAAAACAAGATTGAGATGAACAGAAACACGGAGAGACGAACAAGACTTTTCCGAACTGAAGTTTAACGATATATAGATGACCGGCCGTGAGGCTTACCTGGTCAACAAGTTCTTAAAAGAGATGTCAATGTAGCGTAGCGA
>NZ_JBQEPM010000005.1:0-500815 GCF_052045595.1 Pedobacter sp. 22163
TTAAACAATGAAGAGCACCTTAATAAACAGAAAAAAGCGCGAATTGCAGCACTGGAAAAAACACTTAATGCACTCAAGCTACAAGTAGCTTAATCTTTTTTGTTATATAGTAAAAGAAACAAAAAATGCCGGCTGAAAATTTTTCTTTTGAAGCCAGTAGCGCGGCCAGAACAGTGCAACCCGAAAAATTTGTTAGGCCGGATTTAAGTGGAACGGGGATACCGTGCTATGGCCTAGCCGGATGGAAATGCAAAAGCCATTAAAACACTGATTAACAATAATTTGCAAAACATCGTCAATGATAGCGTAGTCGATTGCTTTTAATATATCAAAAAACGGGTCTTCGACTATGCTCTCCGTAGGAGTCCTTTGGACAGACTGACGTACGAACAATCTTTCAGTAAAATTTAAACAGGCTCATAGTATATCCATTTTTCTCGGGCTTACTCCATCAAGCGTTTACCATGATATGTTAAATCTTACATAAAAATCAGTCTGTATTTACAGTAGCCATCCCGTTTATTTGAACTTTCCTTCTGCACAGTTTTAATTTAAACCACATCAATTTCCCAAACGGTTTTAAGCCAACCAAGCAGAAACGTTCCTGCTAAACCCAAATTCTACAAACAAGTAATTCGGATCAGGTGTACGGGTATTTTCCACGTTAAAACGGGTATTTGCACAACGAACAAAACGCTTAGAAGTGCAGTTGTTTAAGCAGTTACCTTGGGCGGCTATTTAATTTACAGCTAAACGTAGCGCCCCATAAATTCATTATTATGCACGAATTAAACCGGTTAAAAATTTTTACGTGGCACATCCATGGCAGTTATCTTTTCTACCTTTCGCAGGGGGACTATGATATTTACATACCCGTAAATGAACTTAAAAGTGAAGGATACGTTGGCAGAGGAGAAACATTTCCCTTTGGCAATAATGTTATAGAAATTCCTGTTGAACAAATCCCTGGTCTGGATTTCGATGTCATTCTCTTTCAAACAGACGAAAACTACCTTTACGATCAGTTTGAAATACTTACCGGATACCAGCGTAGCCTGCCAAAAATTTATCTGGAACACGATCCGCCATGGAATCACCCTACCGATGCGCTACATCCGGTAACAGACCCAACAGTTATGCTTGTGCATGTAACACATTTTAACGCGTTAATGTGGTATAGTCCCGGAATACAAACTACCGTAATTGAACACGGCGTAACAGCTGGCGCACATCCTTATAAAGGCACATTGGAACGTGGAATTGTGGTAATCAACAATCTGCCCGCACGTGGCCGGCTTTTAGGGTTCGACATTTTCGAGGAGCTAAGCAAAACCATACCATTAGATCTGGTGGGCATGGGCGCTGAAAGTTATGGCATTGGCGAAGTACTTCATCCCCAGCTCCCTGCTTTTATTTCAAATTACCGTTTCTTTTTTAATCCGATACGCTATACCAGTCTTGGCCTGGCTGTGTGCGAAGCGATGATGCAGGGCATGCCTATTATCGGTATGGCGACCACCGAAATGGCTGTAACCATCAAAAATGGCTATTCCGGATTTGTACGTACCGATATTGAAATGCTAAAAAGAGATATGGAACTGCTGCTGGAAAATCCGCAGCTGGCCCGCCAAATGGGAAGCAATGCGCAGCGCACCGCAGAAGAACGTTTTGGCATCGAGCGGTTTACTCAGGAATGGCACAAGCTATTTAAATATATGGCTGTTAACAAACCTGTATACAAAAATACGAATCATACCTAAAACAATACCTATGAAAAACAGAATTGCATTTATAAGTGAACATGCTTCACCACTTGCCCTGCTCGGAGGAAAAGACAATGGAGGCCAGAACGTTTACGTTGCCGAAATTGCAAAGCAGTTGGGAGAACAGGGATACCAGGTTGATATTTTTACGCGCAGGGAAGATATTATTTCAAAAGAAGTGAATAATTTCAGCCTAAATGTGCGTGTGATTTTAGTTGACGCAGGACCTAAAGAAAAGGTTGATAAGGAAGACCTGCTGCCTTTTATGAAAGATTTTAGAAGGGAAATGGAATATTTTATCCAAAGAAATAAGATTTCCTACAGGCTCATCCACGCCAATTTTTGGATGTCGGGCCTGGTGGCAATGGAACTAAAGGAAAGGCTCGACATTCCTTTTGTAATTACCTTTCATGCCCTTGGCCATATCAGGAAAATGCACCAGAAAGAATTAGACCGCTTCCCGCCAGAGCGGGTTGATATTGAACGTGCCATTGTACAGCGCGCAGACAAAATAATTGCTGAGTGCCCGCAGGATGAAGAGGATCTGAGAACTTATTACCGTGCCGACCCTGAAAAAATGGTTATGATACCATGCGGTTTCAGCGCCGAAGATTTTTATCCGATTGCAAAGGCTACCGCAAAAACACTGCTTAAAATAGGCGAAGAAGAAAAAATAGTGCTTCAGTTGGGAAGGATGGTCAAACGTAAAGGTATAGATAATGTTATCGAAGCATTTGCCAAAGTTAAAGCGAACCATAAGCTACGCCTGATTATTGTTGGTGGTGAAGAAAATGCCTCAGGTTCTGATCCCGAACTGGAACGGTTGAAGGAACTAACGGTTAAGTGTGGTGTTGAAAATTCGGTAAGTTTTGTCGGGCAGAAAAGCCGCGAGCTGTTAAGGTATTATTATAGTGCAGCAGATATTTTTATTACGACCCCTTGGTACGAACCTTTTGGCATTACGCCAATAGAGGCAATGGCCTGTGGTACTCCCGTTATCGGATCGGCCGTAGGCGGTATAAAATATACTGTACAAGACGGACATACAGGTTATCTGGTTCCTCCCAAACAGCCAGATATACTGGCAGAAAAAATAAGCATGCTTTTGTCAGATCCTGCCCTGCTCAATAACATGTCTAATAATGCGCTACAGCATGTACAGCGCAACTTTACCTGGAAAAAAATCGCCAGGCAGATACATGATTGTTACGAAGGCATACATGCCAATCAACAAAAAATGCAGCAACAGGAGTTTGAAATGATACAACGTGCCTTTGAAGAAGGCGCCAGAACGTTCGAGCGCACCGCCAGGGAGCTAAGCACAAAAGTAGCGCTGGCTGGCGAAATGATGAGCAGTGCATTAAAAGCCGGTCACAAAATACTGGTTTGCGGAAATGGCGGAAGTGCTGCAGAAAGTCAGCATTTTGTTGCCGAACTGGTAGGACGTTTCGAAGTACCACACCGCAAAGGGCTTCCGGCTATTTCGCTTAATGCAGATACGGCTATTATAACTGCCTGGGCAAACGATTTTGGATACGACGATGTATTTGCCAGGCAGGTTCAGGCCTATGGCAACCAGGGCGATGTACTGCTTTGCCTGAGCACCAGCGGTAACTCAGATAACATCATAAAGGCCATGCAAATGGCAAAAAAGAAAGGGATTTGCTGTATCAATATGCTCGGTAAAGATGGCGGGCGGGCAGCAAGCTATGGTGAGCTGAACCTTGTTGTTCCTTCGCAGAGTACACAACGGATCCAGGAAATGCATCTGCATCTGGTACACCTGCTCTGCACAATCATCGAAAACCGGATGTTTAACGTTGCTTTTACCAACAAAACAGCAGCCAAAGAACAGCTATTGCCTGTGCTGGCCCAATCTGAAACAATGTTCAACAGTTATGGCAGTTAAACATGCAATATTTTTAGATAAGGATGGAACGCTTATTCCTGATATTCCATACAACACGGATCCTGCGTTGATCAGCCTCGAAAAAAATGTAGGACAAACACTTGCAAGGTTAGCAGTGCATTATAAACTGATTATTGTATCCAATCAGAGCGGAGTTGCATTTGGGTATTTCGATGAAAACGACCTGAAAAGGGTGGAAAGACGTATTGAAAGCCTGCTGCAGGAATACGGAGTAAGCTTAAGCGGTTTTTATTATTGCCCGCACCATCCTAACGGCCATGTAGCCCCTTATATCACATTGTGCAATTGTCGGAAACCTAATCCAGGCTTAATTATCAGGGCTGCTGCTGAACATGATATTGAATTAACCGGTTCATGGATGATCGGAGATATACTCAACGATGTACAGGCCGGAAAGGCAGCGGGCTGTAAATCTATCCTGATTGACAACGGCAATGAAACCGAATGGGACTTAGACGAGCCTAACCGTATTCCCGACTTTATCTGTACCGATTTTGCGGATGCTGGTAACCATATTCTTAACATTCTAAAACATGAAAAACACCTCAAATCCATATCATCATTTTCTAAGTAAATTTAAACACAAAAAAATATTGGTAATCGGCGACCTTATACTCGACCGCTATCTTCAAGGTAACTGCACCCGATTGGCACCTGAAGCTACTGTACCGGTTATCGATGTTAATCTAAATAAAGATTGCCCTGGAGGTGCAGCCAATGTTGCGGCAAACCTTAGTGCATTAGGGGCAGAAACTACCTTATGTTCGGTTATAGGAGCCGACGGGCACGGCACTACCCTGACAACACTGCTTAAAACGTTGAACGTAAACACAACATTGATTATCAATGACCCGGATCGGGCTACCCTTTGTAAAACCAGGGTGAGTTCTGGTTCACAGCTGATTGTCCGCTATGATGAAGGCAGTTGCCATCCAATAGCACAAAACACTACAGTACAATTGATTGCCAATATTAAAACAGTATTTGATAGCGTGGATGCTGTAATTATTTCTGATTATGATAAAGGAGTAATAACGAGCGATCTGATCAGCGCATTAAGTGTATTGGGCGGTACCTCAAAAAAAATATTTGCTGTTGATGCGCGTGACTTTACCCGCTATGCAACTTTTGAGCCTACATTGATTAAACCTAATTATGCTGAAGCCTTAGCCTTAGCCCAATACAAAGCCATTAACGCTAACCGACTGGAACAGGTAAAAAACTGGGGGAAAAATCTTTATGAGCATACCAGGGCAAAAAACATTTTGCTGAGTATGGATGCTGACGGGGTGTGCTGTTTTGAACGGGGGCGCTTTAGTTTTCATTGTCCGGTTCCGAAAGTAGCCAACCCACAGGTAAGCGGTGCAGGTGATACTTTTATGGCTACCGCACTAATGGCTTTACTCAGTGGTGCAGATCTTAGCGCTGCTACCACGCTTGCGGTAAGTGCAGCTTCGGTAGTAATAAACGAAGCACATACGGCAGTATGTAATATTGAGCGTTTAGCAGAAAACTTCAGCGAAAAACGTAAACTATTGACTAATAGGCGCGAAATTAAACAGTTAATAAGTACTTACAAGGCACAGGGAAAACGGATTGTGTTTACCAATGGTTGTTTTGATATTCTGCATAGTGGCCATGTAAGTTACCTAAAAGGATCAAAGGCCGAGGGAGATATACTCATTGTGGGATTAAACAACGATGAGAGTATTAAAAGGCTAAAAGGGCTTCAACGCCCAATCAATTCTTTAGCAGACCGCATTGAGGTGCTTTCTGAACTATCTTGTATTGACCATATTATTTCCTTTGGCGAAAAGGGAGATGATACGCCTGTAAGTTTGCTCAAACAGATTCGCCCACATGTTTTTGTTAAGGGTGGCGATTACCGTCATAAATTCCTGCCCGAAGAAAAAATACTTCAGGATATGGGTTGCAAGATTGTCTTTTTGCCTACTGTTGCCAACAGATCAACTACAAATGTAATTAGCAAAATTCAGCAAAACTTAGGTTTGTCTAACGCTAACACGATAAATTAATGGAATGGAAATCCTGTAAGAACATTCTGGTTATCCGACCAGACAATATGGGAGATCTGCTCATGTCGGCTCCTGCCATTAGCGCTTTAAGCAAAAGCTTTAAATGCAATATTACCCTGCTCACCTCAACTATGGCACTTGAGGCCTCTGGGCTGCTTCCATGGGTAAACGAGGTAATCTGTTACGACTTTCCCTGGGTAAAAACACAAGATGCCCAGCCCTCCGAAACATTGCCAGCGCTAATAACGGATATTAAGCGCAGGGCTTTTGATGGCTGCATCGTTTTTAACGTATACAGCCAGAATCCTGTCCCATCAATAATGATTGCTTTTATGGCTGGCATCCCTTTGCGTGCAGCCTACTGCCGCGAAAATCTTTATGGTCTGCTTACCCATTGGCTCGCAGATACAGAGCCTTATTTCGAAATCAGGCATCAGGTACTGCGCGATCTAAAACTTTGTTCGTTTATTGGTGCCAACACCGCAGATCCGCACATCAGGATCACACTAGAAGGTGATATCGAAAACAGAAAATTAAAAGATCTTAATCTAAAAAAAGATGGTTTTTTTATGCTCCACATTGGTGTTTCAGAGAAAAAACGACAATATCCCAAAGACGAGTGGATAAAGCTAGGAAAAACACTTATCGAGAAGTATAAACTGCCACTCCTGTTGAGCGGAAGCAAAAAAGAGCAATGTGTGATAGCAGACATTGCGGCAGCTATTGGCAAAGATGCTATTTCAATAGCAGGCCTGCTCAATTTAAAAGAACTGGCCAGCTGCATTGCCATGGCAAGGGCGATCATTAGTGTAAACAGCGGCCCTATGCATTTGGCTGCTGCCACTGGCACGCCTATACTCGCGTTATACGCAAGAACCAACCCGCAGCACACGCCATGGATGGTGCCCTGCAAAATTATCGAATTCGATGCGCCGCCGTCACTTCAGAGTAAGAATCAGGTTTTACGTTTTCAGTCAGAAAAGATCTATCCTTTTCCCATTACATTTCCAGATACTTTCACAATAGTGAACGAATTTAATGATCTGCTCAACGAAACAACATCTCCTTAACTGCTTGTTCTACCAGCGTATAATCGGGCGTTTCGGTCCAATCGATAGTTCGGTGTCTGCTCACATCAAGTGGAGCCCAGCGCCCGGGCTCTCCATCCATACTGATGATAACACTTTGTACTTTAAGGGCCGCTGCCATATGCGATATGCCGGTGCAATTGGATATTAACCCATTCGAGCCTTTAAGTAATGCACCTACCATTCCCAAATCGGTTTTACCCGCTACAATAACCGGTTTACCCTTTATAAGGTTAGTTACCTGTTCAATAATATCATATTCATCGGCTGTTCCGGTAAATACGATCTGAAAACCCTGTTCAATACAATAGTTAGCCAGTTTAGCAAAGTTGGCAGGTGGCCATTGCCTCCAGGCCCCGCGCGAACCACAGTGCATGCAGATATATTTATTGCCTGTATCTAATTTATTCAGCCTTTTAAAATCACTTTCATATAAGGGGAAAAACATTTCTGTTGTTACAATAGGAACGCCCAAATGTGCCATTAAAGCAATGTGCCTTTGGCTCTCGTGCCCTGCATTGGGATAGGTCATCAATAAATTATTATTTGCGAGTTCTACAGCATCAATGGCAAAGCCGCCAAGTTTACTATCAGAAAGATCGGCAAGCATTCCATTAACAATTGTACCATTGCCCTGCATCTGTAAAATGATATCAAACGCTTCTGTGATGAGGCATTTGCGAAATTCTACAAACCCTTCTTCATCAAATGGTCTTTCAGGTAATCCAGGATAACCGGGAAAGTCGATAAAACGATCGAAAAGTTCATCAAAACGTTCAATTAATTGCCTGGAGGATGGAAGACCGATAAAAACAATTTCTGCATGGGGGCATGCCAAACGTAAATTTTTTATGGCTGGCATTGCACACAGTAAATCTCCGAGCTGGAGGGCTCTGAAAATGGCAATCTTTTTAAACTGCAATATTGGCCTTTTCATTTTTAAAAAAGCATTTTCCGATAACGGATGCTACCGTAAATCCGATAATATACAGAGAGAAAAGGAATGAAAACAGATGTAATGAGCATCTCTGCAACGTGGCTGCGAGAGCGGCTGGTTTTCTGCAGGCGTTTAAGCGCAAAACCTATAATTAAAACAAGCATAACGAACGTGATGCCCGCAGAAAGCCTGCTGTGCCCCCCTAATGCTGTAACCAAACCAAGTATACAAAGCACTACAATAACATAGTAATTCCACAAGGGCGACCGCTGTATTTTTTGCCGGTAAAGCCCTGGATATTTTTTGAATAACAGTACATCAAAAATCCCTTTTCGCTGCTCTTTTAAACTTATTCCCCAGGCTGCTTCGCGCACAGGATGAACAACCACCGCCTGCTCATTTCTGTATATGGGAACATTTGCGAGCATTAATTTAAACTCAAGGTCAGAATCTTCACGCCATGCCATACTAAACTGTTCGTCAAAACCACCGGTTTTAAACAATGCAGCTTTGGTACAGGCGCAGTTGGCAGTTATAAAGTCAGCCTCCGAAAGCCTCGCTGTATTCAAGGCAAAGTCAGTAGGCTCGGCATAAAGGGGAACAACTGTTTTACCACTATAGGCTACCAGTTCCCGGGCCTGGTGATGGTCCATAAAACCCTTTAGCCAATCTTCCTGTGGCAGGCAATCATCATCGGTAAAAGCCACAAGCTGTGCACTCGCCATTAACCAGCCTAAATTCCGGGCAGCCGCTGGTCCTTTCTTTTCAGCAGTGCAGCGCACAACCAGCCGGAAAGTATAATTTTCGCTCCGTCGGTCAAGTTCTTCAATGATTTCCTCACTGGGCCCGTCATTTACCACGATCACTTCAAAATCATCAGCCGGAATACTTTGTTTATTTAGTGCATCTAAGCAATTAACCAAGAGGTTCAACCTGTTGTAGGTTGGAATAACTACTGATATTTTTTTTGGCATCTGTTTTAGTGATTAAGTATGAACCGATAATAAGCGCATCAAAAGGCGACGACCAGAAACATTCTACCGCATCTCTGGGTGTGCAAACAATTGGCTTCCCCAGGGTATTGAAAGACGTATTGATGAGCACCGGAACCCCGGTAATTTCCTTAAAGGCTTGTAATAACCGATAATACTGTGGATGCTGTTCTTCGTTTATGGTTTGTACCCTTGCTGTGCCATCGGTATGCCTCACAGCCGGAATAAGGTCTTCTTTTTCTTTAAGCACATCATAAATAAAAAGCATAAAAGGCGAAAAATCTGCATCCTTAAACCATAAATGTGCATCCTCCTGTAGCACTACCGGCGCCACAGGGCGGAAATCTTCACGGTCTTTCACTTCGTTTAGCATTGCCTGCATCCTCGGATCAATGGGCGATGCGAGTATAGATCTGCTGCCCAGTGCCCTGGGGCCAAATTCCATTCGGCCCTGGTACCACCCGATGATCTGGTTATCAGCAAGTAAGCCTGCGGTTTCTGATGCAACATCATCCATCTTAGTAAAGGGTACTTTTGCCCATTTTAAAAAATGCTCAATCTCTGCATCACTGTATTCAGGACCCCAATAAACGTGATCCATAATAAATTCTTTTTTTACCGACTTGCGCTCATTAATGTCTACGTACATCGCCGCCCCTAAAGCTGTACCCGAATCACCAGCTGCAGGTTGTACCCACACGTTTTCAAATGGCCCTAAATCCCTTATTCTGGCGTTCAGTACACAATTAAGCGCTACCCCTCCGGCCATAACCAGGTTTGGCACTTTTGTAACCTGGTAAAGGTATTCGACCAGCTTGAGTACCGTTTCTTCTAATACCAGCTGCAATGAACGGGCAAGATCGAAATGAAATGCAGTAAAAGGTTCATCTTTTAGCCTCGCCGGACCAAACCTTTCACTTAGGTTTTCACCGCTTACTGTGTACTGGCCATTATCACCCAGCTTGATGATATCTCTAAACGCTGCAGCAAAACGTGGCTGCCCGTACGAGGCCAAAGCCATTACCTTGTATTCGTCGGATGAATGCAGGAAACCCAGATGAGTCGTTAGCCGCTCATAAAGCAAACCAAGTGAATGTGGAAGATTGACCTGATTGATCCGGGTCATTTCTGTCCCCTTCCCTATTCCATAGGTAGTAGAAGCCACTTCACCCCTACCATCTAATGTAAGTATGGCTGCATGATCATAGGGCGAAGGAAAAAATGCACTTGCCGAATGTGCGGCATGATGATCTACATAATGCCACTGCCAATCGCTAACTTTTGAACCATAAAAACGTTTTTGCAGGTGGTGCGGATAACCATCTACGAGTTGGTGTGGTGCATTTAATATGGAAGAAAGAAATAAATTATCCCATGATTGCCTCACGGTACCAGCAGAACCGTTATCGGGGTAAAACGGAATTTCACAACCTGGCTGATTCTGTTCGTGTGGTGGTATCAACAATGCGGGATCAAAAGAATAAGCAATATGATCGACGTCTTTTAAATGGATGCCGGCAACCTTCAAACAATAATCTATTGCATGGAAAGGAAGCTCGTACGTATTAAAGGGAATAGGCCGTTTGCCATGTTTGATATGGGTAAAACGTTCATCTTCTACAGCAGCCAAAAGCATTCCGTCTTTTACAATGCAAGCTGCAGAATCGTGAAAAACTGCATTGATACCGAGTGTAATCATATTCGATAAGGGTTAAGTGAAGGAAGTATTCCCTTTATTAACCATTTATAAAGTGAAGTGATTTTGGTTTTTTATAAACAGGTATAATCCACTATAGCTATCGTATAAATACTTAAAGTGGCCCCTCTTTACACGTGGCGTAAAACTTTTTTTTTCAAGAACATGTTTATTTTGTAACAAGGAATAGCTTTCAAACCGCTCATACGGTTACATATAATAATATGATCAAAGTAATTATAGTTGACGACCATCATGTCGTAAGGGATGGTATAAAAATGCTTTTAAATTCCGGTGAGGAGATTGACGTTATCGGAGAAGCAGGCGATGGAAAACAGGTTTTAGGCCTGATCGATTCAGGTCTTAACCCTGATATTGTCATTTCAGATCTCAATATGCCCGTAATGGACGGCCTCTCACTGATCTATAAACTTAAAACCGATCGCCCTGAGATCAAAACAATGGTACTTTCTGTTTCAGAAGATGAAAATCATGTTACCCAGGCATTTAACAATGGATGCAAAGGCTACCTGAGTAAAAGTGCGCAGCCCAATGAACTTATTTTTGCCATCAGGCATATCCATTCGGGCGGACGGTATCTTGGTGCGGACCTTGGGGTAAAGATGGTTGACCTTGTTGTGCAGACAAAAAAACAAGAGCTCTTTCCCAATATTATTTTTACTTCACGCGAAAGTGAAATATTACAGCTTATTGCTCAGGGCTTTACAAATAGTAGCATTGCTGAAAAGCTTTTTATCAGCAGGCGCACAGTAGAAGGCCATCGGCAAAGCCTGATCGAAAAAACGGTTTCAAAAAACACCGCTGAATTAATTGGCTTTGCCTACCGTTACGGACTTATATTAAGCTAACCTTACCTAGGGATTTGTTCATTTGTATCTTTTGAACGTTTAAATCTGTTCCGCCCTGCTTTAACACTGGCTTTTAATTGCTCATGAATGGCAATGATATCGCCGATCAGAAAATAATCACGAAGATTGTTCCTGATGGTGGTGCGCATAATCCTGCGGACTGTATTTTTATGAATTTCTCCTAATTCCTTTACATACGAAAGCTGATTGAGTGCAAGCAGTGCAAAAAATGCACCGATCACAAACAAAAAGTTCCATCCGTGGAGCTCGAGCAGTTTAAAAGTTTTGTGCAATATCGGCGAACTCCAGTCAATAGTCATTAACAGTTTGCGTTTTACGAAATATCCTGCAAGCAGCCCACCTATCAACGGGCCTAGTGAAGAAGCTATAGCCACTACAATGTTCTTTACAGAAAGATAAACAATGGCATCTTTTTTTGGCGCCAGCTTAAGCCCTATATTGTTAAGTGAAAGGTTAATGCCCGCAATTGCAAATCCACTGGCCAAATGAATACCCAACAACAGTAACAGATTGGCGTATTGCCTTGAGTAGATCCCAACAAAACACCAGGCCAAAATACAGAGGATATAAAGTGGTGCTGCAACACCTATAATACTTTTATTGCTGTAACGATCTGAAAAGGTGCCCCAAAGCCGCAGTGTTAATATACCGGCCATTTGTCCGGCAACGCCTAAAATAATCACATAGGAGAGCGAAAGTTTTAAGGTAGTAAGCATAAAAACAGTAAAAAATGGCGTTGCGATATTAAGTGCAAATGCCCATGAGCAGTTAAAAACAAGAAGTTTACGAAAGTTTGGATTTTTAAATGGAGTTTTAAACAGTCCGAAAACATTACGTTCAGAAAGATAAGATTGCGGTTCCTGTGCCCTTGAAAGAATAAACCCACCAATTAGCCCCACACCTCCGGCAACCGAAAAAAAGATAGCGTAAACCATCAGCTGAAAATCAGGAAACCGGCTCTTAACGTAATCCAAAAGCAATGCCAGAATAATACTCAAAACCACATTGAGTAGCTGCGTGTATCTGTTCCTCCTTGAAAAATATTCTCCGAGCACACTTTCGGGTACCATGTCTTTAATCCACGAATTCCAGCTAGGCCCTGCTATAGATCCAAACAGGTAGTGAAAAAAAAGCATAAATATCAGCAGATCTAAAGAAAGTTTGGAAAAAAGGAGTACACTAAAGCCCACCAGCAGTAACGGAACCCTTGCCAGGTAAGCACAGAGTACAGCTACTGCTCTGCGGTTGTGGTACCGCCCAACCAGCCATACCGATACCAGTTGAAATACGTTTGTTGCAAGTGGAAGGGCTGCCAGTAGTCCAATCTGGATACTATTGGCACCCAAAAGTAATGCCATGGAAACCAAAAATGTTCCGCTGGAAAAAACGGTCATTGCCTCAGCAGCCAAACCATCCCATATTACAATTTTCAGGCCTTTTTGTACATCTCGTTCGGTGAGCGATTCTTTCGGTGATAGAAACATAACTAGCGGTTTAATCAATTGCGGGATGCGGTTTGGCACTTTCAATTGGACAACTAAATCCGGAGATTTTCTATCGTGCTAATTACTCCGGATCAATGGAATTCCCATTGCTGTTTTTTTATTGGTACTATGTATAACAACAGCACAGCCAACCATTTGATTACCCAATAAATACCTGTTTTATGGTTTTGTATACGTATTTTAAAAGGAGTATAATGCTACAATGCTTAATAAAAGCTTTATTCCTAAGCATTTATCATTTTTTTTTATAAAACTGCGTTGCGCAACTCACCTTTGCTATATTACCAAAATGCATAAGCCGGGCTGCGCTAATTAGCAGTTTTTCATTTCAAACAGGTAGTGAACTACTTAAAATGCTGCAAGAACTACCCCTTTTTAGCTAAAAGCTATTAGAATAACCTTTAAAGCCGTAATTTAACTATATCAAAAACAGCTATATGGATTAAAGCACCTAAGATCCATTTAGACAAACCAGCGTTGCTGAACAAATAACGACAACATTTAATTCCCTGTGATAAGATCGGGGCGACAGTTTTTTTTGGATTTCATATTAAAATAAAACAATTATGTCAAAAATTCTTGTATTAGACGATGATCAGAGTAATGCCGATGTTATCCAAATGGTATTGGAAGATCAGGCATTTGTGGTGGTGAGTATTAACCATAGCGACGAGCTGCAGAGCGCCATCAAAAATTTTCAACCGGATTTGATTGTGATGGATATCCTGTTGGATAAAGGTGACGGTAGGGAGCTATGTAATGCCATTAAACGTAATACTGAAACCAGAAATATCCCCGTTTTGTTAATAACGGCAATGCTTGAATCGCAGGCGGAAAAGATTCCAAGCATGGCTGATGGAATCATCTTTAAACCATTCGACTACGTCAAACTTCACCGCAAGGTACGCCGGTTAATACATTGATTAAGAGCATGTTTAAATTTTATCAGAATTTATTCGTATGTCAGTCTGAGCGTAGTCGAAGACCCATTTTTTGATTATTAAAAGCAATCAACTCGCTACCATTGACAGATTTAAAAGAAAGGTCGTTATTGCGAGCAGAAACGACGAAGCAATCTTTCATGCTAGTGATCCTTGCGTAAAGGTTGCTTTGTTGTCTGAAAAAGCCTTCTCTCAACCCATAGCTATCGGATGACGGTCACACTCTCGGTCCGTCACCCTGTACTTGTTTCTGGGTATTACTTTTATTATAGTTTTTCACCATATAAGGAATGTAAGAACATAGGAGGCATTGAGCTTATATGTAACTTATGTGCTCTTATATGGTTCAGTTTTTTGGCCCGCTATATCATAGAGGCACTAAACTTTGTGTTCTTTGTGACTTAGTGGTTAATCTTTTCTCTGCTGTCATTAATATTGATTTTTTATAAGATTAATTAACCCTCAGTGTAACAGAAATATTAGATAAGTAAAATAATTACATTAACTTTAAACAGGCTCTAAGACTAATCATAAAAATCATGTACAATAGCATAAAAGATAAGATTGGATATGGCTATTGAGTAACGCAGCCGGATCTGTTACAGGTAATCCGGTCTATCAATTACATACTCCGATAGAGTGGTCGTCTTTCCCGCGCAGGCCTATCATGTGGAGAGGGTCTTTTTGAGTTAATTTTTTAGGCGTTTTGCTAGCTTCCTCAAATAACCCATTGTTTTAACCGAAGAACGCCGTCAATCCCAAGGGCTCGGGAATCAAAAAAACAGTTTCAGGAAAGAACTAATAGCACTGCCAAACCTAAAACGTAGTGGTTTTGTGTTCATAGATGCTAATTTAAAGTTTTAAGAAATATTGAACACAAACCCCGAAGGGCTCAATCAGCCCAAAGAAAACATAAACAACACCTGATTAAACGAAGTGCCGCTGTTTTTTTGATGTGGGCAGGGTTGTGTAAAAGCCCCTTGCTGGATTGACAGAGCGCTTTGGGTACTTTGGCGCTCCAAAATGCGCCAGCATTCTTGAGCACAAATAAAAACAACTTGATCTGCGAAAAACTACCATGCCGCCGCGGCATAGAGCGGAAATGACAATGTTTGCGTAACTAATATTTTTCAAAAAAATACCTTTTTGTAGCTGGAAAGATGCTGATCCCGAATATTCGGGACAGCATGACGACCGCCTTAATGAAAACGTACTAAAAAACAAATATAGAATTAACAAAAGATGTGTACACACGATAGACGCAGGCGGGAACCACGATTGCTCAGCAAAGCTAATCTTAAAGCGCTTGCATTACGGTTCCCAATCAAGTTGGGGAATGACGAACCGCCAAACCATATCATCAACCCTCCGGTGTATTTGAAAAATTCTAAACTCTATCAATGACAGATACTAAAAATCGGCGTCATCTCGACCGGAGCAAGGCGGAGTGTTCCAAAGGAACTCCTTCGGAGGAGAGATCTTTGACCATGTTTAAAAGATCTCTCCACTGCGGTCGAGATGACGATTTATCTCAACCTCTCATCCGTGTTTATCTGTGTGCATCTGTGGTTAAAGCGCTTAACTTAACGACATTGACAGAGACATGAAATGGCAGCAGCTCAAGTTCTACGGGGGAAACATGATGTAATAATTTCAAAAAAACCAAACCAACTAAAATCTGATGTGGTTATATATGAAGCAATTAAAAACTTCATTATGGACAAGAAAAATATAATCACCCGACGGGAGGCTATTGGCAGCCTCGGCATTGGACTGGCTGGCGTGGCCATGTCGTCAAATTTAAATGCTGCAACTTTGGTACAGCATAACGATAGCCCGAACAATGCGTTAGAAGATCCCACAACAAAATACCCACGTCCTCCTTTTAACCACCAGAACCAGCCCTGGCCGGCACTGGCCAGTAAAATGGTACCGAGGCCCGATCATGGCGAAAGCAGTTACAAAGGTTCCGGTAGGCTAGCTGGCAGAAAAGCACTTATTACCGGTGGCGATTCGGGCATGGGCAGAGCTGCCGCAATTGCTTATGCCAGAGAAGGTGCCGATGTTGCCATAAACTATCTCCCACAAGAGGAACCTGATGCAAAAGAAGTAATTGAACTGATTAAAAAAGCTGGTCGTAAAGCAGTAGCCATTCCTGGTGATATCAGGGATGAAGCCTTCTGTAAAAAATTGGTAGATACTGCTGTAAGCCAGCTTGGCGGCCTTGACATCCTCATTAGCAACGCTGCAAGACAGCAAAGTACCCCATCACTGGCAGACTTAACCAGCGAACAGTTTGACTGGACAATCAAAACAAATATATACGCGCCATTTTGGATTATCAAAGCAGCATTGCCACATTTAAAACCGGGTTCATCGATCATTGGCACTACTTCTGTTCAGGCAACCGACCCCTCTCCTGATCTTTTTGATTATGCACAAACAAAGGCTGCTACGACCAATTTTGTAAAATCACTTGCTAAACAGCTAGGTCCGAAGGGAATAAGGGTAAATGGAGTAGCACCCGGCCCCATTTGGACACCGCTACAGATGGGAGGTGGATCAACACCTGAAAAACTTAAAGAATTTGGTAAAGATACACCCATGGGCAGGCCTGGCCAGCCAGCTGAACTGGCATCCATTTATGTCCAGCTTGCAGCAAATGATGCTAGTTTTTCAACCGGCCAGATTTATGGTGCTGCAGGTGGAAACGGACAGCCTTAAATAACAGGCTTATGAAACCGTTAGAAAACCTGACCGGAAAGCATGATAATCTGAATTTCCCCAAAAGACGGATCATTAAGCAAACCGGAAAGGGTAATCGCTACTGTGCCAGAAGCAGTATTAATAAGAATTGAAAAAGTAGATCATCATTTAGCCAACCCCGTATTTCCCGCAAAACAATTGCGCAAAATACGGATCTGATAACATCTTTAATACTATAAATCAGGTAGTTACCTCTGTACGATAATATCTAATTTTAATCTCAGTTCTCATATAACTGAGGTTATGCCCAAAAAAATTATCCTTATAGAAGATGACCCGTCCAATCTAGATGCCTTAACACTTGCCCTAACCTGCAACCAGTATCAGGTATTTGGTTTTTTAAATGGTATGCAGATGATAGAAAGCATTAGATCCATCATACCCGATATGATTATCATCGATATCATGCTCGGGTATGAAGATGGAAGAAAGTTATGCAGCATGATCAGGGAAACACCTGATATTAGCCATTTACCTGTAATCCTTACCTCTGTTAACAGCAATATATCAGCAATAAGGGATTGTCAGGCAGATGCTTTTATCGAGAAACCATTTGATATAGATGAAATGTACCGGCTAATCGAATCTCATATGCTGATCATGTAAAGGCAGAACAGGCATTTGTCCACTTCGAATATTCTTAAAAAAGAATTCATCACATTCAGCCCAGGGAAATTGCTTTTAACTTTTGTTCAATAATGTCCCTCTTCTTTGCGCATACTTAAGCATTATATTTGCCACGGAAGCACGAAAAACACGCAAAAACTTTAATCCCCTCCGTGATTTCTGTGTTTCCGTGGCTAATGTTCTTTTTGCACAGGCGTTGTTTTGAGAGCGATTTGCCTAACATTAAGCCGGCTAATCGAATCACATATGCTGATCATGTAACGGCAGAACAGGCATTTGTGCACTTCGGATATTTTTAAAAAAGAATTCATCGCATTCAACCTAAGGAATTGCTTTTAACTTTTATTCAATAATTTTTCCTCCTTTTTGCGCATACTTAAGCATTATGTTTGCCATGGAAGCACGAAAAACACGCAAAAACTTTAATCCCTCCATGATTTCTGTGTTTCCGTGGCTAATGTTTTTTTGCCCAAGCGTTGTTTTAAGGGCGATTTGCCTGACGTTCAACCGGCTGATAATCGGGTACTTTCCGCTACCTGTGGTTTATACCCTCAAACTCAGGGCAGCCTAAAAGCGCAGTGCCAAATGGTATATCCTTTGATGGATTTTATACACCTAAAAACATATACCTATGACACAGTACGAATTCTCACAAAACATCAGCCTCTATTCTGGGGCACTGCGCTCACACGCTTTGAAATTTACTAACGATCATGATGATGCAAATGACCTCTTGCAGGATACTTTGGTAAAAGCAACACGCTTTGCTTCGAAATTTGATGAAGGCACCAATATAAAGGGATGGCTATTTGTAATTATGCGCAATACCTTTATAAATACTTATCGCAAACATCAAAGGCACCGCGACCATGTGGTACAGGTTGAAGAAATTTCATCGGTACAGCTCGGCGGCAGCGCAACTTTAAACCAGGCCGAGAGCAAGTTTGCAATGGAAGATATTAAAAATGCTTTAAAAAGGTTACCCAAGGCTTATTCGGTGCCCTTTATCAGATATTTTGAAGGTTATAAGTACCAGGAAATCGCACTTGAGCTCGACATACCTGTTGGCACGGTGAAAACCCACATACACCAGGCCAGGCAACTGTTAAAAAAACAGCTCAAACAGTATAAAAAATAAGCAGGCTGACGTCTACGTTCAATGACATTAAATGTTTTAACCCCCTCACTAGCGCAAGTCTTAGTAGCTAGGGCAGTGCTGGTGGTTGACTTGTGCTTTAAATTTTCTTAAGAGATTAATAAATTGATTTGACTTAAAGCACAAGTCAGGCCTTTGCATGGGCTGGGGCGCTAAGACTTGCGCTAGATAAGGATTTTTATGCAATAAATTAGGCCTCAATATGACAATTATATTTATGATACAACTGTTCCAAATACTACACACCGTATTTCTCCGTCTGCTTGCGACTAATACCCAATTTTGAACAAATAATACCCAAAATACTATCGGATATATGAGAAAATTCGAGTACTCAAAAACAACACACAACAGATTAAATATCAATCAATTAACACCAAACCAATTCAATTATCACTACAAAATTCTTAAAAAAGCATTTTCCTCCACTACAATTCAAGATTTATTAGTCTCTTAAGTTTGAAGACAGAAAAAGAGATCTCCTGGCTATTGTTTTCATTTTCAGTTAGATCGGCATTTTAAATAATGCTAAGTTTTGTAAATCGTTTTAAGGCTAATCTTTACAATTTTAAGCACAAGCACCTGCGGGTTTTGACTGGCCCAAAATTTCGCTTATATTTATCCTTTAATTATCCTATGGGAACTACACATGGACTTTCCAGCGTTTGATCTGACCCATAATCCCAATGTCGAACAAAATGCGGCATCAGGGCAGTATAGCAAGTATCCGCGTTCCCCTTATCCATTCCACAATGATAATTGAGATGCGAAAAACATAAAAGAAATGCAAGAAAACCAAGATGGTGCTCAGTCACATCATCCAGCAGAGCTGAACAGGGAAACGCCTCAGCAGGCTGCTTCTTTCCCAATTATAGGTATGGGCGGAGCCAGCGGATCCTTACCTGCCTATCAAAAATTCTTTACCCATATGCCTGCCAATGCCGGCATGGCTTTCGTAATTATTATCCACCATGATAAAGCCGAAGAACTGGATTACACCGTCTTGCTCAAGGAGTCGACCAGTATGCAGGTATTGACAGCAAAAGATGGTATGGAAGTATGCGAAAACCACATCTATGTTATTCCCCCGAACGTTGATATGGGTATTCATAATGGCCATCTATTACTTTTTAACGCCTCACGACCAAAAGGCGCACACATGCCTATTGATTATTTTTTCCAGAGTTTAGCTGAAGATCAATGGAACAAGGCTGTTGCCATCATCTTTTCTGGTTTAGGGGCCGATGGGGAAACAGGTTTGAGAATGATCAAGGAAAAACTCGGCATGGCCATGGTACAAGAGCCAGATACAGCCGAATTTTCGAGCATGCCTTCTGCTGCGATTAAAACCCACATGGCCGATTATGTTCTTCCCCCGGAAGAAATGCCATTAAAACTGATCCAATACCTTAATCATCCGGTCCTAGTAGGTGAAGCAAACGAAGAGCTAACTTCACCCCTTACCAATAAGGTACACATACAAAAAATACTAATGTTATTGCGTTCGCAAACCGGACATGATTTCACTTTATATAAAAAAAATACCATTTCCCGCCGCATAGAGCGCAGGATTGCCTTTCACCAATTGCCAGATTACGAAAGCTATGTAAATTATTTAAGGGAAAATCCGGCAGAAATAGATACCCTGTTCAACGAACTTCTGATCGGGGTAACAAAATTCTTCAGAGACCGCCATGCCTTCGATAGCCTAAAAGAACATATTTACCGCTTGCTTGAACAAAAAAGCCCGGAAGAGCCGATCAGGATCTGGATTGCGGGATGCTCAACAGGTGAAGAGGCCTACTCTGTTGCCATCATCATTACCGAGTTTTTAGACAACCTTAAGTCGAAGCGGAAGCCTAAAGCCCAGATTTTCGCTACCGACCTCGATCCAAATGCGATAGACCATGCACGCGCAGGTTTTTATTTTTCGAATATCGTTGCAGAATTGTCTGCACAACAGCTTGAGAGATTCTTTGTTAAAAAACCAAATGGCTATACTGTAAAAAAGGAAATCAGAGAGATGATTGTTTTTGCACAACACAACCTGATCAAAGATGCCCCTTTTACCAGGCTCGATCTGCTTTGCTGCCGCAATGTGATGATTTACCTGACTACAGAGCTGCAGAAAAAGATTATTCCGGTTTTCCATTATTCGCTGCAAGCAAACGGCCTCCTTTTTCTAGGACCTGCCGAATCTGTGGGTGCTTTTAACGATATTTTTAACAGTATAGATTCGAAATGGAAGATTTTTGAACGTAAGGAAGGTGTAAGTGCCATTGGAAAAATATTGGATTTCCCTTTCCACATCGCCAATCAGGATAAACTGGGTAAAATAGACAGTGCGGCAAAAGCAGTGGTTAAAAACCCAATTGCCGAAAACTTTAATAAGGTACTGCTCGAAAATTACACCCCCGCTTCTTTATTGTTGAATGAGAAGGGCGAAATCCTTTACATCAACGGTAAAACAAACCGGTTTATCCAGCTTAATCCCGGCGAGGCGGTAATGAATATCCATCGGATGGTAAGGGAAGAACTTAAATACGTATTGGGAAATGCCATTCACTTGTGCCTGACCAACCACACAAAGGTCGAAATTAACGATATCCGGATCAAAGAAAACAACCGTACTTACCTGATGGGCTTTTCTGTCGAGTATCTTAACGAGCCTGCACTTCAAGGTCTTTTACTGGTAAATTTTTATGAAAAGGGGCTGGTTAGAAAATCTGTAGCAAGAAAATCTAAGTCTGCATCCAATATCAGCGAAGGGGCGGTAGAAGAACTTGAAAAAGAACTTACCTATACCAAACAGCAACTGCACACCACCATTGAGCAGATGGAAACCTCCCTGGAAGAACTAAAATCGACCAATGAAGAGCTGCAGAGCACCAATGAGGAACTGCAGAGCACCAATGAAGAAGCATTAACCACCAAAGAGGAAATGCAATCGCTCAACGAAGAACTGATGACGATTAACCTCCAATACCAGAACAAGGCAGAAGAGCTCACCCAGCTGAACAATGATATGAAAAACCTGCTGGACAATACCGAGATCGGCACCATATTTCTTGATAACCAGCTTAACATCTTACGTTTCACCCCCCAGGTAACCAGACTGTTCAATGTAATTACATCCGATATTGGCCGTTCCATTACCCATATTGTTTCAAATTTCGAATATCCTTCTATTGAGCAGACCATTAATGAAGTAATTACCAGCTTATCAGGTAAAGAACTTGAAATCAAGACCAAAAAAGGCGAATGGTATAACCTACGCATCATGCCCTACCGTACAATGGATAATTTCATCAATGGTGCTGTACTTACGTTTACTAAAATTACACCAATAAAATCAATGAATGCCAGGATGCTCGGCTTATTGCAATATGCACAATCAACAGCCGACCTACATCCTCAGGCTACTGTTGTATTGGATGCAGACCGAAAGGTATTGGTGTGCAATGAGAAGTTTCAGAACATGTTCCGTATACAAGAATATGAAATAAGAGAACTTTCTTTCAAAGAAATTGTTATTAATAAGTGGCAGATGGATCTTCTCTCTGACAAGCTCTCCGATTCATCCCTAACAAGTGAAGAAATATATGTGCAGCACCATTTTAACGGGCTGGGCTTAAAACACTTGGAAATTAAAATAGAAAGGATCATGGAAAAAGGAACAGGGAGTACTTTAATCATGATATTGAGTTTTAAGGAAAAATAAAAAAATTTGAACAAAACATCAAAAGAAGTTATTCTTTCGGCACTCAGGGCTAAAGCAGAAGAACTTTTAGCCGAAAGAAATTTTGCTGGCCAGAGAATACCTCCAGACAGCGAAATGGCTGTT
The DNA here is from genome assembly GCF_052045595.1 of Pedobacter sp. 22163. Lineage (NCBI taxonomy): Bacteria > Pseudomonadati > Bacteroidota > Sphingobacteriia > Sphingobacteriales > Sphingobacteriaceae > Pedobacter > Pedobacter sp. 22163. Next base: position 22,172 of record NZ_JBQEPM010000005.1, read on the forward strand.
TTAATTAACGAACTGGAGATCCACGAAATTGAAGTGGATATGCAAAACGATGAACTCCGTGAGTCCTACAGGGCAATCGATATAGAGCGCTCAAGGTTCACCGGCTTTTTCGATGCTGCACCCATAGGTTATTTTATTCTCGATGCGTTGGGCATGGTTAGCGAGGTGAATAATACAGGCATAAACCTGCTCCACACACACAGAGATGCAATTTTGGGCAAACATTTCTCTTTCTGGATTTTACCTGAAGTAAAGGAGCATTTTTATACTTTTATTTTAGGACTGGAAAATTTAGATCATACCGGAAGTTATGAAACACTCATCCGGCTTTCGGATGAAAAAATAATGCAAGCACAGTTGGGCGGAATAGCCATGAAAAACCCGCAAACCGATGCAGCTGAATATTACATTACCTTAACAGATATTACAGCATCAAAAAATGCTGCACAGATACTTAAAGAAACTACCGAACGACTTAACCAGACATTAAAAGCCTCTTTTACAGGTACATGGACCATATGGCCCGATAAAAAAAAGGTATATTTTGATGAATTTAGTAAAAACATCCTCGCACTTAATGCTAATGATTTTGATGGTACTTTAGATGGTTTACTTAAGCTGGTAATCAGTGAAGACCGTGAAAAAATAAAAACAGTATGTGAAAAAAGCAATACGCTGAGAGAAATAGACATGGAGTTCCGTTTAAAATCAGACCACGGGCTGCCAAAAACAATCCTGGCTAAAGGAAGAGAAATTTCAAAACCTGGCGAAGACTGTTATTTTACCGGAATTTTATTCGATATTTCTGAACGTAAACGTGCGCACGAAATTGAAGAGGCGAATAAACGGTCTCAACAACGTTTGTTAACACAGGCCGTGCTTGATGCACAGGAAAAAGAGCGAAGTAAAATCAGTGCGGCCCTGCACGATAGTATCTGCCAGCTGCTTTATGGCATCAGGTTCAACATCAATCACCTTAAAAAAGCAGATGAAGCTCAACTTAAGGCCGAAATGGGTAATGTGACCAAATTGCTCGATCAGGCCATACGCGAAATCAGGGATATCTCTTACGAACTTACCCCTTCTGTACTTAAAGATTTCGGATTTACAGCCGGGATAAAAGAGATGAGCCAACGCCTGAGCAATAGCGTTTTTAAAATCAACAATCAGATACACCGGAATGCCGATAAGTTACCGGGCGATGTACAGTTATATGCTTTTCGCATCATCCAGGAACTGATCAACAACAGTATCAAGTATTCGGGTGCTACACAGGCCTCCATATCGGTATGTACCGAAGATGGAAAAGTAAACATTACGGTCTGCGATAACGGAAAAGGGATTGATCTAAAAAACGAAAAACATCTACGCGCAGGGTCTGGATTAAGGGGAATTAAAAACAGGGTAGCCATGTTAAATGGTACATTTAGTGCCTATAACAACAATGGAGCATGTTTTAGCATCTCTTTCGATCCAGCGGAATTTAAAGAAGAGTGATCATGTCAAAAAATATCAGAAATATTATTACCATAGGCGCATCTGCGGGAGGACTATCAGCGGTGTCTAAGCTGCTTTCTAAACTTCCTGCCGATCTGGATGCTGCTATATTTATTGTAATCCATTTGGGTAAGGCAGCCCTTGTAGATGTTGTACTTAACATGCTTGGCAAAAATTCGCCGCTTCCGATCAGCATACCAGAAGATGGTACCCCGATCAGCAACGGACAGGTTTACCTTGCACCAGCCGATGCCCATATGATGCTGCAGAAAGGGCACATTTTAATTAAACGGGGCGCTAAAGAAAACCATTGGCGCCCATCTATCGATGTACTGTTCCGCACTGCTGCAGCTGCTTACGATTCGTGTGTAACAGGCATTATACTTACTGGCCTTTTAGATGATGGAACATCTGGAATGGCCGCAATAAAAAAATGCGGTGGCCGTTGCATTGTACAAGAGCCTGAGGGCGCCGAATTTCCTGACATGCCCAACAATGTGATCAACAACATGGAGGTTGATTACCGGGTACAGATTGAAGAAATGGGCTATATTCTTAGCGACCTGTATTCCAGAAATGAATGCGAAGCCGCTGCCGTTCCTGAAGAAGTTAAACTGGAATCAGAAATTACCATCCGAATGTCTACCAGCCTCCCGGCAACCGCTCAGCTCGGGCAGCTTACGCCTTTTACCTGCCCGGATTGCGGAGGGATTCTTACCGAGATTGAAGATCTGAATGGAGAAAAACACTACCGCTGTTTTACCGGTCATGTTTTTAGCGAAAGTTTTTTGGATAATGAGTATGCCGATAAAACAGAAGAAACCCTTTGGGTGGCCATCCGCATGATGGAAGAACGCCGAAACTTTAACAATACCATGCGCAAGGATAATGGCATAAACGAACCGGAGAGGGAAGCCAAAGACAAGGAGCTCCAGGCACACATAGAAAGGCTCAAACTGGTAATGCAGGGGATGGCAAAAGATCGTCAAAAAATTAAATAATTAAACCATAGAAGCCTTGAAAGTAATACTCGCAGAAGATCACAACATTGTTCGAAACGGCATTAAAATGCTTTTGGAATCGCAAGGAGAAATAACGGTTGTAGCCGAAGCTAACAATGGCCTCGAAGTACTCAGCTATTTTGCTGAAGGTGGGCATGCCGATATTGTAATTGCCGACATTAATATGCCTGAAATGGATGGAATCAGCCTGATCGCGCAACTCAGAACGCTGAGTCCCTCTACTCATGTTGTGATGCTCTCTATGCTTGATAATGAAAAATACGTTGCCCAGGCATTTATTGAAGGTGCCCGGGGCTACCTGCTCAAAAATGTAGGCGAGGATGAACTAAATTTCGCACTACGCTACGTAGCTGGCGGAGGCAAATACCTTTGTGCCGAACTGGCCGAAAAGTTGCTCGATAAACTCACCCAAACGACCATACAACACCCCGAAACAAACGGACAGCATATCGATTTTTCACTAAGGGAAATGGAAGTATTACATTTAATCGCCGAAGGATATACGAATACTGAAATGGCCGATAAACTATTTTTAAGTAAACGTACCATTGAGGGGCACCGCCAGGCACTTATAGACAAAACAGGCGCTAAAAATACCGCTGCACTTATCCGCTTTGCGGTAGTCAACGGCTTCATCAATTAGGTCAAAACTCGCAGTAACCAGCCAAAACAACCTGGCAATCTACCCATAACAAAATCTGTTAAATATCCATTTGCGTATGTCTTAGTGATGAAGGCAATGGTAGATAAAAGAGAAAAATTAGCGGTACTTCTTAAAATACGCTCCATTTATTTGAGTGGTTTTGGTGGCTTGCTTAAAAATGGTAAAATAGTAGACCGGAGAGAATTTCCACAGGCGATGCCTATTGGCGAATATGCCAGGTTTGGAATTCCTAAAAGCAAGAAAATTACAGATATCTAACTTAAATGACGGTTGGTATTTAATTAAGCGTTCTTATTAAAAACCTGAGTTCGATAATTATTTGCTAAAAATCATATCTTATGTACGCCTAATCCCGCTTTATCGTCATGCTGAATTTATTTCAGCATCTTGTTAGTGTGAAAGACCCTGAAATAAATTCAGGGTGACGACCGCCTTAACAGAAAACTTGATTAAAACGTCACAAAATGAGACTTGATAATCGAACTCATGTTAAAAGATTGGAAGATTAGTTAAATTTTATACGCCAGGGCTTAAAATACATGAGCATAGCGTTACTGTTTAACTTTTTCGGTTTTTTTTTAAGCAATAAACGTTTTACTGGCTTCAATATCTCTTCAATACTAAAAGGTTTCTCAATAAAACAATCAAATGTACTTCCCTCCAACTGGAGTAAAATACTGCTATAGGCCGAAATGATTACCACCGGAATTTTAGATAAATGCTCATTTTCTTTAAGTGCTGTGCAAATCTCTCCACCATTTACCTTCGGCAAATGGTAGTCAATAATGATGAGGTCTGGCCTGAATGCCGCTATCACATTCATTTCAGGAGCATCTGTCTCTATACGGCAGTAAAATCCCATATCGGTAAAAAGATTTCCAAGCACTTCAGAAAGTGCGGGATCATCCTCAATAATCATTAGCCTCTGCGGCAAATGCACCTGTTTTTCAACCGTAATGAACTGTACCCGTTTTTCCATAACCTTATTGATAACGCTGTTAAGAGCAATTTACCCAAAAACACATCCTTTTGCAATGTGGTTAATACTGTTTTAAAAGAACAAAATACCTGAAATACAAACATTTAAGCATAGTACATTAGTTAAATAAGCTAAACTTATATTTCTGCCATAAAAAATAAAAACAGCCCGAACCAACATCGCTTTTTTATTGTTTATTAATAAATACAGCAATTAAGCAATCAACTGAAATTATGATAAAACTAAAGATGAGAGACCTACCTTTAAACCATAATCAAGAAGATTTGAATTCATTAAAGAAAAAATTTAATGACGGATTAATTGAATCATCATGGAGCGAAAACGGAGAATTGACCTATATTATCAACGATGGGTTGGATTTAAACCAATATGCTAACCTGGCCAAACAAATTCTGGAAAGCGAAGGCGATATTGCCCATGATTTTATTGGCAAGGTTACCAATAAATCGAAAACTTCATCAGCAAGATTCGAATACAGGTCTGGCTGGTTTTTAGATGGCATGGCTGATGGAGAAATTGAATAAGTGGTAGCAGCAATGTGCAAACAAACTGATAACGAAATATGAAATTAGGAAAAGCATACATCGGCACATCGGGATGGAAATACCGTCATTGGGAGGGCAATTTTTATCCAGATGATCTTAAAAAGAAAGATCAGTTTAAATATTTTACCAAACATTTCGATACTGTAGAGCTGAATAATTCATTTTATCGCCAGCCAAGCATCGATAATTTTAAGCAATGGAAATTGCAAAGTCCTAAAAATTTCACTTATGCTGTTAAGGCCAATAGATATTTTACCCACCTCAAGAAATTGAATGTGGAACAGGCCGAAATCCTGGATTTTTTAAAAGCTACTGAAGGGCTGGAAAACAAACTGGGACCTATCCTTTTTCAGCTCCCGCCTAAATGGCAATTAAATACCGAAAGGCTGGAGCGATTTTTAGAAATGCTCCCTAAAAAGCACCGGTATACTTTCGAATTCAGAAATCCAAGTTGGTATCATGATGAGGTATTTACCCTGCTCGCCAAATATAACTGTGCTTTTTGCATTTATGAGCTGGCCGGGCATCAATCTCCTATTTTGAGCACAGCAGATTTTGTGTATATCAGACTACACGGACCTGAAGGAAAATATCAGGGAAGTTATAACAACAATAGTTTAACAAAGTGGGACAACATGTTGATTTCGTGGATGAAAGAAGGAAAAGACATGTACCTCTATTTCGATAATGACCAGGCTGGTTATGCGGCTTTTAATGCGCTCGAAATAAAAAAAATGATCGGCTCAACGCATCAAAAATAATTTAGCAAATAAAAAGTTAAACGAAATACCCAAACTTATATTGGTTAATTTTCGCTTTGCTTAAAACTTTTAATCTAGTGGTTCTGTTATTTTAACAAAGTAAATCGCATTATGGCAAATACCAAAAACGACAGAAAAGACCTTGAGAAAGGGAATCTAAGGAAAAACCAGGAACAGCTAAATCAAATTGCTTTGGGTAATACTGATATAAAAAACACGCCGTTAACCAATAACAACGATCTTTTAAGTTTGCCCAAAACCGATGGCACAGGTTCGAACCCTGCCGCGGCCACCCCCCATTCGCTTATTGTACACGAAGACGAAAAGGATAAAGACAGGTATGAAGAAGGCAACAATAAAGATCAAAAAAATGCCACTAAAGAGTAACGTGAAAACGCAAATGGTATTTTTAATGAACAAATTTTAGTGTACAAACTATTTATTTATGAGTAAACTGATCTGTATACTTGAGGATGATGCAGGGATAAGAGATATATTACAGTTCCTGCTTTTAGAAGAAGGCTACCAGGTAGCATGTTATACTACCGTTAATGAGTTTTTGAGCAGAAAGGATATCAATCCAGACCTTTATTTATTGGACGTAATGCTGCCCGATGGCAACGGCATGGCGGTGTGTAAACTGCTTAAAGCTGATCCTAAAACTGCTGCAACACCGATAATTATGATGAGTGCCCATGCCGATATACAACAAATGACCAGTGGATGTAATGCCGAAGAATTTGTGGTAAAACCCTTTGATATCTTTGTATTATTAAAAAAGATTGTCGATCTGTTAAATTTAAAAGGTGCTGCAAAGGATACATAATTGGTTAATTAAACTTAAACCAACCAGGTTAGCTTAAAACTCTATATCATTACAAGGCGAACATCAAAACGATAAAAACCAAGGCGGCAGCATCAGCTTTGCTTATTTTTTCAAACGTTGGATTTCACTCAAGTCTGCTGTCCAATCGGCGATTTTTGCTTCAGCCCAGGCTCTCAAATCAGGATTGAGCAATCCTGTAGAACCCGTAGCTTTTACATGGAAACCAATCATTTTTTGGTCTGAATCGATAAGAAGTGAATATAACTGCTCAAATTGGACTGGATTATGTTGACGCATTAGTGTTAGTTTTTGTAAGTGTTCTTCTTTGAGCGAAGTTTGCGGAAATTGATCCTGCGTATTTGTATTTGCAGCTAACTGCTGAATATAGGTTTGATTTTCATTCCCTCTCCTGATGCCTAGGCCCTTAATTTCTGGTGTATCAGCCATCTTTTGCAGTTCAAGATTCAACTGCTGCTGATATTGCATTTCAGGATATACAGAGTCGGTAAATTCGCGATCGTGCATGGCAAATTCGGTCTGATCATGCTTACAGCCAAGCAAAAACAGCGAAACAATAAGAAATAGACAAAACTGAGGGTGTTTCATGATTTTAGCGCTTTTACAAAAATTAATTTACCAGTCGATAAACCAGCACAAATTGTTCGGTTTACTTATCCGGTCTTCACCATAAAACAAAGTAAAAACAGAGATGGTTTTATAAAATTAATTGGTTGATGAAGAACCAGTACAAAAAAATACACCACTGGCTATGCGTTGAAAAATTGCACAGACTAAAAGAAAAATTCGTAAAACTTTCACAAAAGCACAATTGTTTTATTGCTAGTATTTTAACAATAATTCTATTCTTATGAAAAAACTTATGATGATGATGCTGGCCTGCTCAATCTGCCTGGCATCGGTTGCACAAACACGGCAAGACACCACCAAAAAAAAGACAGAAAAAACAAAACCTGCAAAGAAAAGCAAAGAATGGCCGTCTAAAAAAGACACCACCAAACGTGACACACTCAAACGTGACACGATGCAAAAAACCAATCCAGTACATTAAGCAAGGGCCCTCACGGGCCTTTTTTAATGCATTAACAATTTCTAAAAAATTTAAGCTATTTAGACATCAAGTGGCTTACAAGCTCAACCTCATTGGTCAAATCTAACCGCAATGGCGTAATAGAAACATAACCATGGTCAACAGCCCAACGGTCGGTGTCTTCTTCGGCTGGTTCAAGCGGAGTTACCGTAATCCAAAAATGTTTCCTTCCCATCGGATCTTCTCCCGGAACAACATTTCCATCATACAGGCGCACGGACTGCCGCGTCCACTTAATACCTTTAGGTTCTGGCGGAAAATTAACATTATACAGGGCAAGCTCGTTGTTTATAAATAATTCCTTGAGTGAACTGACCACAAAGGTTTTTAGTTTTTCGAAATCAGGTTCGGTACGGCCAACCGGCGTACTTAAAGCAATGCCTTTTACGCCCAAAAGAACGGCTTGTTTTGCCGCAGCCAATGTTCCCGAATGCCACATGGAATTGCCTAAATTTGGTCCCATATTAATGCCCGAAAGCACCACGTTGGTATCAGGATATAGGTGCAGGCCAAGTGCAACACAATCGGCCGGTGTACCGTTTACCCTAAAGGCGTCTATCCCCTCAAAAGCAATCGGCGATTTCTTGTAACTCAAAGGCCGCGAATGTGTTATTGCGTGGCCCATGGATGACTGTTCTACATCAGGGGCAACAATTCTTACTGTGCCAAAAGTTCTGGCAATGTTGGCAAGTGCTGCTATTCCGGGGCTGTAAATGCCGTCGTCATTGGTGATCAAGATATTCATTTCTATTTTTTTTACTGTTCATACCTCTTAATAAAACTAAGTCTGGCCTATATTGTTCAGATAAAGATGAAAAAGCCAGCGCCTTTAGTTCATGTAATCCATAATCCTGGAGCGGGACAGCAAAAACATTCAGAAAAAAAACTCTCGTCAGCCATTGAGCGTCATGGTTTTTCGGTAGATTACGCCTCGTCTGAAAAACGTTCGTTAAAAGATATCCGACCTGAAACTTCATTTATTGTCATTGCTGGCGGCGATGGAACCATAAAAAAAACAATTATCAAACTTCTTGATAAAAAACTGCGTTACAAACGGCCGGTAGCGCTTCTCCCTTTCGGTACTGCAAACAATATTGCAACCTCTCTTGGTATTTCAGACGATCTGGACCGTAATATAGCTTCCTGGTCTAATTACAATCTGCGAAAATTTGATATCGGACAGGTTACCGGAACAGCAGAACCACTGTTTTTCATCGAATCTTTTGGCTTTGGCATTTTTCCTAAACTGATGCAAAAGCTCGAAGGCATGGATACCACAACAATCAAAACGGCTGAGGATGAATTCGAAATTGCACTGGATACGCTATTGGCAATTACCGAAACCTATGCTGCTCATACCTGTAGTATAGAGTTCCCGGATGAAAAAATAAGGAAAAAATGTATCATGGTCGAAATCATGAATATTTCGCGCCTTGGTCCTAATTTGAGGTTAAGCGAACATGCCGATCCCAGTGATGGTTTTTTTGATGTGGTAATTGTAGAAGAAAACCAAAGGGAAATCCTAAAAAACTATATTGCAGAAGTTGCAAAAGGAAAAGATATAGTGTTTCCTGTACCGCCGATAAGAACAAAACATTTAAAGATAAAATGGAACGGAAAAGATGCACACGTAGATGACCAACTGATAAATGACATAAAAAAGAGCGGTTTAAAAGTAAACCTGATGCACAGCCTTGTAGAAATAATGGTTGAAAGTGAAAAACTCAAATAAATTTGCGCCATTTAACACTGTCATTACCGATCATCCTACTTATCAAAGATTCTCCAGAAATTAACCGGTCTTTTTTTATCCAAAAAGAACAACCTTCTGTTCAAGGTAAAAAGATAAGCCCCGGAAAATCACGTATAATTCAAAAACCTTTGCGCTTTACCTCCTGTTTAGTATAAAAACAGCTTATGGAAAACCGTACAGACCTTATGTCCGCCAGGGACGGAGAAAATGAAAGTTTATGGCAGGGATCGCATCCCCGCCTGGAGATCAAACCGCTTAAAGAAAATATAATTTACGATGTAGTAATCATTGGTGGAGGGATTACAGGTGTAACCACTGCACTTGAACTACAGCGAAAGGGTAAAAAATGTCTTTTGATGGAAGCGCAAAACCTGGGCTTCGGTACAACAGGTGGCACAAGCGCACACCTGAATACCTTTTTGGATGCCACCTACCCGGAGATCGATAGCGATTTTGGAAAAGAAGCCTCTGCCCAACTTGCCCGTGCAACAAAAGAAATAATCGAAATGATCCGCAGCAATATCAATGCGCTCGAAATCGATGCAGACTTTGAATACAAAGATGCCTTCCTCTTCTCACAGAACCAGGAAGAAACCGAGCAGCTAAAATCTATCCTTTCCTCTTCCCGGCAGGCTGGTGTTAAGGTAAGCGAAGTGCTTGAAAACGGCATTCCAATCGATTTCCAACACGTATTATTATTTAAAGAGCAAGCGCAATTCCATCCCATAAAATATATACTTGGCCTCGCCAGAGAATTCCTTAAACTGGGCGGAGATATCCTGGAGCATACCTTTGTTGAAAACAGCGAGTATAAAGACGAGATCCACTATATAAAAGCAGGTAATATAACCGTTCAGGGCAGACATTTGGTATGGGCTACACACATTCCGCCTGGAATTAATATCCTGTCGCTCAGGAATGCGCCTTACCGAAGTTATGTACTGGCCGTTAAACTTAAAAACGGAGATTACCCTAACTGCCTGGCCTATGATATGCAAGAGCCTTACCACTACTTCCGAAGTCATGAAATAGATGGAGATCAATACTTGTTAATTGGTGGCGCTGACCATAAGACGGGACATGATGATCCGGAAAAGGCCTTTTCAGCTTTAGAGAAATATGCAAGGGAAAACTTTGACATCAGCTCAATCGATTATCGATGGTCATCACAGTATTATGTTCCTGTAGATGGCCTACCCTATATTGGGCAGTTTCCGGGTGGTGATGCAAATAGCTTTGTAGCAACAGGTTTTAACGGGAACGGGATGATTTTCGGCAGTCTTTCGGCAATGATCTTGACCGATTTGATATTGGGTATTGAAAACGATCTTGCAAAACTGCTCAGCCCGTCGCGATTGAAACCTATTTCTGGTTTTATGGATTTTGTGCAGGAAAATGCAGACGTGGCCTATCATTTCGTTGCTGACCGGTTTGGAACAGAAATTATCCAGTCAACAAAAGAACTAGAAAACGATGAAGGCAAAATAGTAGAACTAGACGGCAAAAAGCTCGCTTTGTATAAAGATCTAAACGGCCAGGCTATCGCCTTAAGCCCTGTATGCACACATGCCGGTTGCATTGTTAACTGGAACGCCAGTGAAAAGAGCTGGGACTGCCCTTGTCACGGAGGCAGATTCACTACTGATGGTAAGGTTCTTACCGGGCCACCAAGGAAAGCATTGGAGAGAATAGAAATCCAGAAGACTGGACAGCCTGATAAAAAAGCTCAGCTATAAATCTGAACAAAGATTTCAACCTTTACCAAAGGGAGCTAAAAAAGATCAATGTCCAAACAAATCCATCAACATTAGGGTTGTAATTTTATGGTTCCATTTAATATCCAGATCGATCATGGTGATGATAAAATTACCCTGACCATTATTCCAAAGGAAGATTATTATATAATCGTTTATTTTGGCGGTATTCTCGGTGCCATCAGAAAAATGGGGCTCGACTGGATACTACTCCAGCAGGAAGAGATTGATCCTGGAATACTAGCATATTTCGACCATAAACTGAATTCAGAAGCGGCACAGGTATCATTAGGCATTCATGAAATTAACCTCATTGCGGGCGAAATTGAAAATCATCTTGTAAATCAGTGATTAATAAAAGCCTTAGCCAGACCTTCGTTTTGTTGATCACAAAAGTTCTGCGCTTACCCAACACTAATAAAACCATTTATCAATAAAGGTTGTTATTTAGGCCAAAAGACCTCCACACTATCGCGATCAGGCTCTGCAAAGACCTGCAAACTGATCTGTTAATGTTGAGGCCAATAGTCAGATTTTACAATGGAGAACAAGATGAAAAGTGTAGGCAAAATGCTTATTGCCAGAAACCTCACAATTGCTTTTGCTGAAAGCGCAACCGCAGGCCGGCTTTCTGCGGATTTTTCGATGATAGAAAATGCTGGCAAATTCCTTAAAGGAGGTATTACCTGTTATGATGCCTGTTTAAAGGAAGATCTTTTACAGGTTGACGCCTCGTTGATCAAGACCTACACCCCTGAATCAATGGAGGTTACAAAGGCCATAACCCTGGGACTGTCGAAATTGATAGAAGCAGACATCCATATCGGCATCACCGGACTTGCAGCGCCAGGAGGAAGTGAAACACAGGAAAAACCAGTAGGCACCATGTTCATCTACGCTACCCACCACAACGAACTGGCTTTTTCGGAAAGGCTCAATTTTACCGGCAGTCGTGAGGAAATTGTTGCAGCAACCGTATTGGCTTGCGCAACCATGTTAGAAGATTACCTCACCTCTTTGGATAACCAATAATAGATATGAAAGCAAAGAAAGTATTTCCAAAAAAGACCTGGCTGTACCGAAATGGGCTCTCCATAACCTTTATCAGCCTATTTGTTTTTACACTCCTGGCACAGGCGATTACCGGCTGGAAAGAACACAATAGTGAACTCAGCGACGAGGGAGCTTCGCCGATCTCTTTTAATAATTACCTTCATACTGGGCATTTTATTTCCGCCACTTTCGAAAATTTTGAAAGCGAATTTCTGCAAATGGTTCTTTATGTGCTGCTAACCGTAAAACTGCGTCAGATCGGTTCTGCCGAGTCTAAAAAACTTGATGAAGAAGAAGAGGTAGACCGCGAGCCTGTTGCCTCGGAGAGTGCCCCATGGCCTGTACGCCAGGGCGGGCTGATCTTAAAGCTGTATTCCAACTCACTTTCTATTGCTTTTAGCATACTTTTTCTGTTAAGCTGGTACCTCCATTTTTATGGTAGCTGGCGAGATCACAACGCTGAGCAAATATTAAAAGGTAAAGCAACAGATACCATGACCGCCTATCTTGGCCAGGCCAACTTTTGGTTCGAGACCTTTCAAAACTGGCAGAGCGAATTCCTTTCAGTAGCTGCTATTGTGGTATTTACCATTTTCTTAAGACAGAAAGGTTCTCCGGAATCTAAGCCGGTAGATGCACCGCACATGGAAACCGGAAAATAAAAAGACCAGAAATATTAAAATTGATCCTGATGGATAAATTGGTACAGGCCATTATTGAAAGCCCAAAAGGCAGTCGCCAGAAATTTGATTATGAACCCAAGAGCAATATTTTTATCCTGAGCAAATTATTGCCTGCTGGGATGGTTTTTCCTTTTGATTTTGGCTTTTTACCCGGAACTGTAGGAGAAGACGGTGATCCCCTTGATATCGTGGTCATCTCCGAACTCAAAAATTTTACAGGCTGTGCGGTAGAATGCAGGATAATTGGAGGGATAAAGGCTCAAAAGCGCGAGCAAGATGGGAAAACAGTACGTAACGATCGTTTTATCGCGATAGCTAACATAAGTACAGCATACGCAAAAATAAATTCATTAAAGGACCTCCCCTCGGGGTTATTGACAGCTATAGAAGAATTTTTTGTAAACTACAACAAACAAGCTGAAAAGTCTTTTGATATACTCGGGCATATCCAAACTGATCAGGCCTTCAAACTGATCGAGAAAAGCTACGGGAAAAATCCTGATAAACAGAAACTCATCCAATTGTTTTTGCCCCTTACAGACCTTCCTGCTGCTGATACAAGGCTAAAAACACTCGAGCAGCTGCTGATAAAAAAATTCGGCGGGCTTAGCATCTATGCACACCAACCCGTGTTAGGTAAATGGCAGGACCAGACAAGGCTGGAAAAAGATAAAATGATTGTGTTTGAAGTTATGGTGGCATTATTTGATAAAGAATTTTGGAAAGCCATCAAAAGTAAACTCGAAAAACAGTTTCATCAAAAAGAAATACTGATCAGAGTGTTTGATATTGGGGTTATCTGAGGTACTGAATACATCAGGGAGCGCTTAAAATGAAATACATAAAACCATTTGAAATTTCAACCTGTTCTATAGACATCAAAACCTATTAAAATATAATTATGGCAACTACAAAAACAGCGGGCAACAAAGCCTCAAAGTCTACATCAAAAACAGGAAAAATAGAAAATTCTGAATTCCATGATTTTTTTATTGATGAATTAAAGGATATTTATTGGGCAGAAAAACACCTTGCTAAAGCGCTTCCAAAAATGCAGAAAGCGGCCACCAGCCCTGAGCTTGCAGCTGCTTTTGAAAAACACACAACTGAAACCCAACAACATGTGACTACACTGGAAGAAGTTTTTGGACTTTTAGGTGAAAAACCAGCGGCTAAAAAGTGTGATGCAATGGCAGGTTTACTGGAAGAGGCCGATGGAATTATCGCCGATACCGACAAAGGTACGATGATAAGAGATGCAGGACTCATCCTGGCGGCTCAAAAAGTGGAACATTATGAAATTGCAACCTATGGTACCCTTAGGGTGTTTGCCGAAAATATAGGACACACGGACATTGCCGAACTTCTTTCTCAAACCCTTGAAAATGAAAAGGCAACCGATGTGGCACTTACCGAGATTGCTGTCAACGCGGTTAACGAAGAGGCCGTTGCAGAATAAAAATAGGGTGTATCATAAGGGCGATTTCACCCCGGATGCTGTCATGTTGTCCAAAAGACTCCTACTGAAAGCCTCCAATAGAATGGTCGTCATCTCGACTGTAGCGCAGCGAAATGGAGAGATCTTTGTACCAAGTTATTGAAATCAAATTTAAAAGATTTCTCCACTACGGTCGAAATGACGATACTTCGAGACCATCTAGTGTTATTATTCAAATGATATGATCAACACAGGAAATCCCATATTCAGCCACAAATTCACTTCTGACCCAACTGTTTTGTTATACGATCAGAAAGTATACTTATACACCGGGCACGATGAAGCACCGCCAGGGGTACAAAGCTACGTCATGCGCAACTGGCTCTGCTTTTCTTCTGCCGACCTGATCAACTGGGAAGAACATCAGGTACCATTGCAGGCAAAAGATTTTAGCTGGGCCAGCGGGGATGCATTTGCATCTTGTGTGGTTTTTAACAAACAGCAATTTTATTGGTTTGCTGCAGTCTCCCATCGCGATATACCAGGCAAAGCAATTGCACTAGGCATATCAGAAACACCTACGGGTCCTTTCCGTGATGCATTAGGATCGGCACTAATTACAGGGGATGATATTCCTCTCGACAAAAATCCAATGGCGAACCTAGATCCTTCTGTAATCATTGACACCGACGGGCAGGCATATATCTTTTGGGGTAACCAAAAGTGCTATTTCGCTAAATTAAGTGACGACATGCTCAGTTTGCAGGGCAAAATCAATACGATTGAGCTACCTGGTTTCTCTGAAGGTGCGCATGTTTTTAAACGAAACGACTGGTATTATCTAACTTACGGTTATGGCAATCCTGAAAAGGTAGCCTATGCTATGAGCCCCAGCATACATGGGCCATGGATATTTAAAGGAATATTGAATGAACTGGCCGGAAACTGCGAAACAAACCGTCCTGCCATTGTCGAATTCAAAGGAAAAAACTACTTCTTTTACCATAACGGTGCATTAAAAGGCGGAGGCAGTCACAGGCGTTCGGTCTGCGTTGATTATCTTTATTATAATCCAGATGGGACAATCAAGCGGGTGCTCATGACCAGCGAAGGATTGCGCTAGCGCGCTCTGACCAAAGAAAGCTAGACTGCTTGCAATTTGAACTAATTTTCACCGAAATATCTCCCGCACAAATTTCACATTAACGTCTTGTGGATTAGATCCAGATCTGACCACCAAAAAACACCGTCCTAACACACTCCAGCAATGATTTAATGGTTCTAATCCAGATTGCTGCATTTGCATTTACTAGGGAAGCATAAATAAACAAGTGTTACAAAAAACACCCGATTATTCAAATGTACTAGTAAAAATGACGAAATAAACTATCCCCATAGCCACAATCCGAATAATTTAGCCTACTGATCATCAAACCAGATTATGAGCCGAAAGCCAAATAAATTATTAGCGATTCTTCTATTCCTTTTCTTAGGAATCCTAACCTTAAGTGCATACAAAAGAGCCAGCGGGCTTAAAGATTACTATAAAAATTATTTTCCCATAGGTGTTGCCGTTAAGCCGAGCGATCTCCATAATCAAGAAAAAGCCCTGATTTTAACACATTTTAATAGTATCACAGCAGAAAATGCAATGAAAATGGGTCCAATACACCCTTTTGAAAATAGGTTTTTCTGGAAAATTGCAGATTCAATTGTTCAATTTGGATTAGAGAACAAAATAAAAGTAAGGGGCCACTGCTTAGTCTGGTATGCCCAAACACCAAGATGGCTATTTAAAGACTCCACAGGAAACCAGGTAACTAAAGAAGTGTTACTTTCCAGGATCAAAAACCATATTAACACCGTTGTATCCCGTTATCGTGGGAAAATTTATGCCTGGGATGTAGTGAATGAAGTAATTGCAGATGACACCAGTACTTTCCGAAAATCTCAGCTGTATAATATTGCCGGAGAGGATTTCATTGAACAAGCATTTAGGGATGCACATGCGGCAGATCCAAAAGCCTTGTTGTTTTATAACGATTATAATACGGAAAATCCTATAAGACGGGATAAGATCTATCAGATGCTTAAAAAGCTGTTAGCCAAAGGAGTTCCTATCCATGGCGTTGGATTACAGGCACATTGGTCTATCAGTAACCCTACCCGCTCCGAACTTGAAAAATCCATTGAATTGTTTTCATCTCTTGGTCTTCAGATCCAATTTACCGAGTTAGATATTTCCGTGTATTCGGGAAGACAGGGTGGCCAGATGATTACAGGAGAAAAAGGCACTGATGCAGCTGTTTTTACACCAGAAATGGAACAACAGCAATTGGAAAAATACAAGATGGTTTTTGAGGTGTTCAGAAAATATAAAAAAAACATTACAGGTGTTACCTTTTGGAACCTCTCCGACCGGTATAGCTGGCTTGATGCCAGAGGTAGGAAAAACTTTCCATTACTATTTGATGCCGATTTAAAACCCAAAAAAGCATACTACGAGGTTACAAAGTTTTAAACAAACAACCATTTGATGATTAAAGACAATAGCTACTGCTAAATCATCAGTTATTAAGCGTAACAATACATATATCAATTATAACCAAATATGACTAAACTACGTGCCATCTTTACTTGCGCAGCTTTATTGCTGATCAGTATTCCCTCATTTTCACAAGATTCAAATTTTTATATATTTCTGTGTTTCGGACAATCGAACATGGAAGGTGCCGCCAAATTTGAAACACAAGATACTACAGCGGTTAACCAACGGTTTCGCCTGTTGGAAGCCGTTAATTGCGACAACTTAAATCGTACAAAAGGCAACTGGTATACTGCTGTTCCACCGCTAACACGATGTAAAACGGGACTGGGCCCGGTAGATTATTTCGGTCGGACACTTGTTGCCAACCTGCCCAAAAATATTAAAATCGGTGTAATCAATGTCGCCGTAGGCGGATGTAAAATTGAACTGTTCGACAAAGAAAATTACCAATCCTACACGGCAACAGCGCCAGATTGGATGAAGGGTATGTTAGCTGAATATGAGGGAAACCCATATGCCCGTATGGTAGAGATGGCTAAAATTGCACAGCAAAGTGGCATAATCAAAGGAATATTGTTGCATCAGGGAGAATCAAACACCGGTGACAAGGCCTGGCCTGAAAAAGTAAAGGGCGTATATGAAAACTTATTAAGAGACCTGAAATTAGAAGCTAAAAATACGCCACTACTGGCCGGAGAAGTGGTAAATGCCGATCAGGGCGGAGTTTGTGCCAACATGAATGCTATTATTGCAACTTTACCGCAAACCATCCCCAACGCACACGTTATTTCTTCTGCGGGCTGCCCTGATGGACCGGACAATCTTCATTTTTCTGCCGAAGGCTACCGCATGTTAGGCAAAAGATATGGAGAAAAGATGCTGAGTTTACTTGGCAAAAAATAATCAAATAGCCTATACTTTTCCGAACTGATCAAGATACAATGAGTGCCAAAAATATATTTTCTAGTTATATCCTATTTCTATTCTTCTTACTGGGCTTCGGAGGATGTAAAACGGGACAATCGGTTTCCAGTTATCAAACAGATAGCAGGGGATTAAAAGATTTTTACAAAGATTACTTCTCAATTGGTGTTGCCGTTGGCAAAAGAAATCTGAGCGGAGAGGAAGGTGCGTTGATCAAAAAACATTTTAACAGCATTACAGCAGAAAACGACATGAAAATGGAGTCGATGCAGCCTATAGAGGGTAAATTTAATTGGCGGGAAGCGGATTCAATTATCAGCTTTGCAGCGCAAAATAACATCAAAGTACGTGGCCATAATTTATGCTGGCACGAACAGGCACCCTCATGGTTTTTCACTGATAAGGAGGGAAAGGAAGTAAGTAAAATAGTGTTGCTACAACGGTTGAAGGCACATATTGATGCCGTAGTTGGGCGATATAAGGGAAAAATATATGCCTGGGATGTGGTAAATGAGGCTATTGATGACGATTCTACAAAATACTTAAGAAATTCGAAATGGTACCAAATCTGTGGTGAAGACTTTATCATTAAAGCCTTTGAATATGCACATGCCGCCGATCCTGATGCAAAGCTTTATTACAATGATTACAATACCGAACGACCAGAAAAAAGAGAACGCGTATACAAGTTACTCAAAAGCCTGAAAGACAAAGATGTACCTATAGACGGTGTTGGCCTCCAGGCACATTGGTCTATCTACGAACCTAGTGAAAAAGAACTCGTTACCGCAATTGAACGCTATTCATCTTTAGGCCTTAAAATACAGTTTACCGAGTTAGATCTTTCCATTTATCCATGGGAGAAAAATAAACGTGCCAAACGTGCGAATGAAAGCGATGCTTACACCGCCGAACTTGAAAATCAACAGGTTGCAAAATACAAAATGGTGTTCAACGTATTCAGAAAGTATAAAAGTGTAATCACCAACGTTACCTTCTGGAACATTTCTGATCGTCGTACCTGGCTGGATGGTTATCCTGTACCTGGCCGCAAAAATTACCCCCTACTTTTCGACACGCAATTAAAACCAAAAAGAGCCTATTGGAGCGTTATTAAATTTTAAGCAATGAAGAAAATATTTCCGTTAATCTTACTCCTTTTCAACGTCCTCATTGCACAAGCCGCTGGGCTCGGTCCAATTACGGTAAATACTTATTTGCCTGGAAGTTTTGCTGTGGTGAGCAAAGGTAAGGTTCCATCTATTTTAGTAAGTGCCAATGAATGGCCAGGCGCTATACGTGCTGCCCAAAATCTTCAAAACGATATTAAAAAGGTAAGTGGACTTGAACCCGATTTTTTAACGGATAAAACAAGCGGCATGCCGATCATTATCGGCACTATCGGCAACAGCAAAATCATCGACGAAATGATCAGGAACCATAGTCTAAATGTCTCCGAAATTGCCGGAAAATGGGAGGCCACCATAATCCAGGTGGTTAAAAACCCAATTAAGGGCGTAGATTCTGCTTTAGTAATTGCCGGAAGCGATAAACGGGGAACAATATATGGAATATACGAGCTTTCTGCTCAAATTGGTGTTTCGCCGTGGTATTATTGGGCTGATGTTCCGGTAAAAAAAAGCAATTCGCTCTATGTTATTGCCGAGCGTCATGTAATTTCTTCACCTGCGGTAAAATACCGGGGGATATTCTTAAATGACGAAGCGCCCGCACTTTCGGGATGGAGCAGAAAAGAATTTGGAGGTTTTAACCATAAATTTTATGAGAAGGTATTCGAATTGATTCTTCGCTTAAAAGGAAATTATTTATGGCCCGCCATGTGGGGAAGTGCATTTAACGACGACGATAAACTCAACCCTGTTTTAGCCGACGAATATGGCGTAGTGATTGGAACTTCTCATCACGAGCCCTTAACACGGGCCCATGATGAATGGAAAAGATATAAAGGCGGCAAATGGAACTATGATCAAAATCCCGAACAGTTACGTGCATTTTGGGAAAGCGGTCTGCAACGTGTAGCCGATAAAGAACAGATCATTACTGTTGGCATGCGTGGCGATGGCGACGAGCCTATGTCTACAGGCACAGCTACCGCACTATTGGAAAGAATTGTAAAAGATCAACGTGAAATAATTGAAAAAGTAACCAAAAAACCTGCAGCGCAAACGCCACAGCTATGGGCCTTGTATAAGGAAGTTCAGGATTATTACGACAAAGGGATGCGCGTTCCCGATGATGTAACTTTGCTTTTATGCGATGATAATTGGGGCAACATTAGAAAATTGCCAGGTTTAGGTGAAGCGCCCAGAAAAGGCGGTTATGGGATTTATTATCATTTCGACTACGTGGGCGGCCCCAGAAACTACAAATGGGTAAACACCAACCCTATCCAAAAAATTTGGGAACAGATGCGACTGGCATACGAACATGATGCCAATCAGATCTGGATCGTAAACGTAGGCGATTTAAAACCAATGGAGTTCCCCATCCAGTTCTTTTTAGATTATGCCTGGAATCCTGACGCCATCCCGGCCGATAAATTAACGGATTACACTACTAATTGGTCGGCCAACCAGTTTGGTAATGAACACGCCACAGCAATTGCCAGCCATATAGATACTTACCTAAAATACGCAGGCAGAATTAAACCAGAACTGCTTAATGCAAATACCTATAGTTTAAGCAACTATAACGAGTTCGAACAAGTTACCGCTGATTTTAAAAAACTTAAAGAACAAGCTACAAGCACCAGTAACCAGCTAGCTGGTAATCAAAAAGATGCCTATTACCAATTGGTTCTTCACCAAATTGAGGCTGTGGCTAATTTATATGAAATGTATCTCGCGGTAGCCAAAAACAAACTATATGCCAAACAGGGCAGGTTTTCTACGAATAGTTTCGCCGGTAAAGTTGATTCTCTTTTTAAGCGGGATGCCGAAATCAGCACTTACTACAACAAAACAATGGCTGGAGGAAAATGGGACCATATGATGGATCAAACGCATATTGGCTACACATCCTGGCAACAACCTGATAGCAATATTATCCCTAAAACTATGCTGATTAACAATACTTCTACTACCCTGGGTGTTTCACTGGAAAGCTCTGAGCTCCATTTTACTGGAAAAACAAAGGTAGCGCAGGGTTTCACTTTTTCAGCGCTTGCAAATACATCACATACGCTCGAAATTTTTAGAACAGGTGCGGGTGAAATGAAATACAACATCAAAGCGCCTGATTTTGTTATGTTAAGCAGCAAAAAGGGAACACTTAACGATGATCAGAAAATTCAGATCAGCATCGATTGGAATAAAGCGCCAAAAAACACCAAAACAAGCGAAATTCTCGTTTCTGGCAGTGATAAATCGAGCATCACCATCCCCATTAAAACCGAAAACATTATACTAACTGACTTACCTGCTAATTTATTCCTCCCTGATAAGGGCTACATTTCGATGGAAGCGACAAGTTATAGCAGAGCGGTAAACAGCAGACCTATTTTCTGGAAAACCATCCCCAATTACGGAAAAACCCGGGGCGGCGTAATTGCAACACCTGTAACTTCACCAATTCAGCAACCTGGCGAAGGTTCACCACATTTAGCTTATGACATTTTTGTAACTGAAACGGGCAATTTCACCTTAAATACCTTTATCTCCCCTACTATTGATTTCACTGGGAAAGATGGACTAAAGTTCGCCGTTTCATTAGACGGGCAATCTCCCATAGTAGTTAATATCAGCAAGGATTATACCTCCGATTATGCCTGGGGACAATCGGTAGCCAACAATATCAAAATTTTTAAAACTCCTCTTGTCTTTAACAAGACCGGAAAACACACTATCAACTATTGGATGATTAATCCAGGCGTGGTACTGCAAAAATTAGTACTAGATCTTGGAGAATTAAAACCGAGTTACTTAGGACCACCGGAAAGCATTAAAAGCACAGAAAATTAATTAACCAAAACCATGAGCAACATGATTAACGAATTAAAAAAAATCACCCTTTTTTCATCCATTATGGGAATGGCTATTGCCAGCTCCTGCCAGCAAGCAAACCAAAAAACGGAGAAGGAAACGGCAAACACGCCTAAAAAAACCAGCTATTTATCGCAGCCAATAATCTCCAAAATTTATACGGCCGACCCGTCTGCGCACGTTTTTAATGGAAAAATTTATGTTTACCCTTCACATGATATCGAGACTGGCACTCCGGAAAATGATAATGGTGATCATTTTGACATGAGGGATTACCACATTTTGAGCATGGACAGTGTTAATGGTAAAGTTACCGATCACGGTGTGGCATTAAGCATAAAAGATATACCATGGGCCGGCAGACAACTTTGGGCTCCGGATGCTGCCTTTAAAAACGGAACCTATTACCTGTATTTCCCGGTTAAAGATAAATCTGATGTATTTAGAATAGGTGTTGCTACATCAAAAAATCCGGCAGGACCATTTAAGGCTGAACCTGAACCCATTAAAGGGAGTTTTAGTATCGATCCGGCGGTGTTTACAGATACTGATGGTGCCAGCTATATGTATTTTGGTGGAATTTGGGGCGGGCAGTTGCAACGTTGGAATAACGGAAAATACGATGCAAATGGCTCTAAAACCGACTCACAGAAAGAAAATGAACCCGCATTGAGCGCTAAAGTAGCGAAATTGAGCAGCGATATGTTATCGTTTGATGGCGAAGTGAAAGATGTTCAGCTAGTAGATAAACAAGGAAAAGCATTACTTACTAATGACCACGACAGACGTTTCTTTGAAGGTGCCTGGATGCACAAATTTAATGGTAAATATTATTTCACTTATTCAACAGGCGATACCCATTATTTAGCTTACGCTATTGGCGACAAACCTTACGGACCATTTGTTTACGAAGGCACTTTTATGAAGCCCGTTCAAGGCTGGACCACCCACCATTCCATTTTAGAGATAAAAGGCAAATGGTATATCTTTTACCACGACACCCAGCTTTCGGGCAAAACACACCTTAGAAATGTGAAAGTGACGGAATTGAAGCACAATGCCGATGGAACGATCGAAATGATTGAACCATGGGTTCAATAAATATATGCTGAAAATAAGGTTGTTATGGGGAATTGAAGCAATTGATGAAGTTAATCCTGATAGAATTATTATTACCCCAGGTTTCGAATTGGTAAATTGAGAAATCTGGGGGCAAAAAACACGCAATACAGCGAATAAATGCCCTTCGAATACACAATCAATGACAAATTTCTAAAATTGGTCGTCATTTCGACTGGAACACAGTGGAATGGAGAAATCTTTGAACTATGTTACCGAAAGGTTTAAAGATTTCTCCATTGCGCTACCGATGAAAAATCGGTAAGCTTCAGTCGAAATGACGATATTATTTCTTTTAAATTCTCCTGTCATTTATATTGATTTTCATGAAATAAATTAAGCCTATCATTGACATTATTTTACAATCATTATTAATCAACATTTATCGACTTTCGCATTTCCATTTAGCTAGGCCATAGCACGGTATCCCCGTTCTACTTAAATCCGGCCTAACAAATTTTTCGGGCTGCACTGTTCTGACCGCACAACTGGCTTTAAAAGAAAAATTTTCAGCCGGCATTTTTTGTTTCTTTTTGATGCCAAAAAGAAAGAGCCTTTCGGCGGCGGCGAGCCGAGGCAAGACTGCGCCTTAGGGCAAAAGAAATCAATTAAACGTCACTCATATTGATTTTTATGCAATAAATTAAGCCTCAGGGTAACATCTTTTTACGATTTATCCCTTGGATAAGATTAGGCTGAAACTATTTTATTTTGCTTCAATCCTAAAATAATCAAAGTCAACATATCCTCCAGCATTTTCAGTTGCGTAATTAAACAGTCCGAAACGGTAGCCTATAAAATGGGGAAGCGTATACGACATTTGCAGCGGCTCCCCTATTGGTTTCCAGGTTTTGCCATCAAAGCTGTAAAAAAAGTAACCTTTATCTGTTCGGTTCTCAAAATCACATCTTGCTTTGAGATAAACGGTTTGCTGTCCGGCTGGAACATCTTCACCATTTACAGTGCCACTTTGGGCGCTTACCGTTACCACCGTTTTCTTTGACCCTGTATGTTTTACGCCAACCCAACCAAATTTACGTTGCAACAACATCAATCCCGCCTGGTCTCCGGTTTTCATATTGGAAATATCAATTGAAGTGATTGCGGTTGATACGGGGCCAATGGTACGCTGGGTTAATGTATTGCGGGCCAGAAGAATATTGGTATCCAATCTGGAAGTGCTAATCCGTAAAAATCCCGGGCGTTTGGTTAGCGACCAAAATGCATGGTCTGGATTGTGGTTCCATTGCCATACCAGTGGAAGCGCAGGGTCGCCTTTTTTGCGGGTAAATTCGTCTGATGCCACAATGCCGGGAATTAAGCCCTTACTAACCGGAAGTTCCAATGTTTCGGGGACTTTACCATCAACACCCAACACCGGCCAGCCATCTTCCCAGGTAACCGGAACTAAATACGGAATGCGGCCAACGGATCCAAAATCTCTAAAAAGATAAGAAAACCATTTTCCTTCTGGCGTACTGATTAAACCACCTTGCGCAACCCCCTTATCTTTAAGTGCTACCCGACCTTCATATGGCCCCATAAGTTTGTCGGAACGATGTACCACAACCGTACGCATACCATTTCGTGGCCAGGTAATGTTAAAAAGATAATATTTGCCATTAATTTTAAACAGTTGGGAGCCCTCAGCTGGTAATCCGGCGCCCGTACCTGTGGGAAGACTTGCGTTTTCGATAATCGTTACGGGTTTCGTATTGGGTTTTATTCCAGTTAAATCTTCCTTTAATTCCACCAAAGTAATTTTGCCTGTACCGTATACCATGTAAACTTTTCCATCCTCAAAAAACAGGGAATGATCATGGAGCGAAGGTTTAAAAGAGGTAACTTTCCACGGACCTTTTTCGATATCTTTTGTACTGTAGATATACGTTTTGCCTGTGGTACCAGAAAAAGTGCTTACATAATAAACGCCTTGATGAAAGCGAAGGCTACTTGCCCACGATCCCCGACCATAATCCCATTTCCCATTGGATAAAGTTAATTCGTCAGCATTTCCGAGGGTATCATAAGCGTAACTTACAATTTTCCAGTTTACCAGGTCAGTTGATTTCATGATGGGCACACCAGGATTCATGTGCATCGTGGTGCTGCTCATGTAATACACTTTCCCTACTCTGATCATCGAAAGATCGGGTACATCGGCAAAAATGAGCGGATTTGTTGCTTTTTGCGCATCAACACTAGCTACATTTAGCACAAAAAAGAGCAATAATGTAAATAATTTAAGGTTCTTCATACAGGTTAATCAGCTTTTCAACTTGCGCTGCGTTTATATTTGGTATTCAAAGCTATTCAGAAATGTGCAGATCAACGAACCGCTTTGTTCAAATCTATGTTACAAATGTTTTTAATTCAATCAATCCTGTTACAGAAAAACAAGCAAACTAACCAAATGTGCTAGTAAAATTGACGAAATAAAGTAGTTGCTGACTAGGCTTCTCAATAATTTAGCGGCATTGATTGAAATTAACCAAATTTATCTTTTATGAACCTTAAATCCATCTTAGCCTTCTGCGCTTTTCTGTTTCTTCTTACAACCGCTCAAATCAGCTCTGCCGATGATGTTATAGTCGGCTACCGCCATTTGGCAGACCCTGGCACCCTTGTTTACAACGGAAGAGTTTATCTCTACGCATCTAACGACGATGAAAACTCCTACGATAAAAATAGCGGATACAAAATGAAATCGATCGTTTGCATTTCGAGCAGTGACATGAAAAACTGGACAGACCATGGTGTGGTATTTGAAGCACCGAGAGATGTAACCTGGGCAGGCAGAACCTGGGCTCCGGCAGCAATTGCCCGCGACGGCAAAATTTTTCTATACTTCGGAAATGGTGGCAATGGCATCGGCGTAGCAACCTCGAGCAGTCCGATAGGGCCATTTAAAGATCCAATTGGGAAAAAACTCGTTGAAACCGAAACGCCAGGTGTACTTCCTGCGCCAAACATGTGGTTATTTGATCCAATGACCTTTATTGATGATGATGGCCAGGCCTATATGTATTTTGGCGGTAACGGCGAGAGCAATGTTAGGGTAATTAAACTTAACCGTGATATGATCAGCGTAGCTGGCCCTGCAACTTCTATTACTGCTCCTGCATTTTTTGAGGCTTCATGGATGCATAAAAGAAATGGGATTTATTATTTCTCTTACTCAACCAATCCAAAAGCGCAGATGCGCATCGACTATATGATGAGTAAAAGCCCCACAACCGGATTTACTTATGGAGGAATAGTTGCCGCGCAACCACCAAAAAACAATAACAACAACCATCAGGGAATTTTCGAATTTAAAGGACAATGGTACCACGCCTACCACAACAGGGCGGTCGCATACAAATTGGGAATCCCCACAGAATTTAAAAGAAATCTGGCTGTTGAGGTGCTAAATTACAAAGCCGATGGCAGTATAGAGCAAGTAACCTACACGGCAGATGGAGTACCACAGGTGGAAGGATTAAATCCCTACATGCGTGTGGAGGCCGAAACAATGAGTGACCAACAAGGTGTTAAAACTGAAACATGTAGCAAAGGTGGTTTAAACGTTACGCATATTAAAAACGGAGACTGGATAAAAATCAGGGGCGTAGACTTCGGCAAAGGAGCAAAAAAGTTTTCAGCTTCTGTAGCAAGTATCGGGAAGGACAATAAAATTGAACTCCGATTAGGCAGCCCTGACGGAAAAGTAATTGGAACACTTGCCGTGCCAAATACTGGTGATGCGCAAACCTGGAAAGAAATAAGCTGTAAAGTTAATGGCGCGTTAGGAAAACAAGATCTTTTCCTAACCATTAAAGGTGCAGAAAAACCAGAAGTAAATATCGATTTTTGGACATTTTCTGCGAAATAGAATTTCGCCCTATGTTTAAATAAAATAACCTCGCAGGTATTACAGCACCTGCGAGATTTTTTTATAACTAATTAACCTGGAAGAACTTTTCGCAGGTAGCCTAGGTAACATCAACTATTCTTCAATATGCTTCAGGCAATAAGATCAACAGACACCTGTCTTATTTATTTTTGCTTGTAAATGGTATCATTGCCACTATAATCTAACCATTTAAAAGACGCAGTACTTTTAGTGTTTTCTCCGGATGAAGTACCATAAAGCGCGTAAAGTGAGCCGACAAAACCTCCTGCGGTTTCAGTACTCAAAAACTTTCCGTCCACTTTATCCTTTAATATTTTCCATTTGCCCGGACTTTCAGCGTAGAGAAAATTGTAAAGCCCTCGATCAGCTTCTATTTTAAACTGCAGGGTCTTAGCTTTTACCGGAGTTTCAATAATCAAGTCCATACCCTTAGTAGCCCGGTTTCCTTTGTAAAGCTGAACTACCTGCTGGCCATCTTTTATTGATTTGCAGATATAGTAAAAATTATATTCACCTTGAAAGATAAGCATTCCTGCTTTTTCATTTGGCTGCGCCGCCGTAAAGGTCATCTCAGTTGAAGCGCTACCTGTTAAATGCTGCTGTCTTTTACCGATAAATGCCGGATTTCCTAGCCCCATGCACGTTTCTGGCAGTAACTTGATTGTCAAGCCATTTTCTTTATCTAACCTATACCAGCTGGTATCATTGGTTCTTAGAAACAATAATGATTGATCCAGTTTTTTATCAAAGGTAGTTCTGTAGGTAAAGTTTCCACTTTGTGGTGGGGCAACCTGTTTTACCTCCTTAAAATCAGCAGCATAACTATATTGAACTTCTTTTTGGTCTGGATTAATGATTGGCCAGCCATCTACCCATTTAACCGGCGCGATAAATGTTTCCCTCCCGGTATTATAATGATTGCCTTCATAAGGTCTTACCGCCAGGAAAATGGCGTAAGTTTTACCATCTGGACCATCAACCAATTCTGCATGCCCGGTAGAAGTAATCGGATCTTTACGGCTTGGATCTAAATCGCGCTGCGTCAATATCGGGTTTTTCTCATAAGGAACATAAGGTCCGGTGGCTTGCTTACTTCTTAAAATTACCTGTGAGTGATTAACGGAAGTACCTCCTTCGGCAGCACAGAGATAATACCAATCGCCACGTTTAAAAATGTGCGGTCCTTCAATCCAGACCGGTTTTTTGCTGAGGTCTACCCCACCGTTTACCAGCTGAACTTCTTCACCCACTACTTTTAGCCCTACTGGATCGAACTGAAAAGTACGGATGGTTCTGTGCCCCGGATATAGCGGTTTATTATCTGGCGCATCGCTGTTATAAACGATGTAGGCTTTGTCCTGATCAAAAAACAGTGAGGGATCTATCCCTCTCACTTGCGGTAACCAAACGGGATCACTCCATGGCCCTTCAGGTTTTTTTGACGTCATTACAAAATTTCCGCGCTTATCGATATTGGTGCAGGTCATATAAAATGTTCCTTTATGATAATTGATTGAAGGTGCAAAAAGCCCTCTCGAGGTACGATCACCGAAAAAAGTCATTTGTGATGGGCGATCGATCACATTGCCGATCTGCTTCCAATTTTTTAAATCCTTGCTATGGAACACCGGAACCCCTGGAAAGTAAGCGAAGGTTGAGTTGACAAGGTAATAATCGCTTCCCACTCTGGTTACACTGGGATCAGGGTAAAACCCTGCCATAATCGGGTTTGTAAATTTAATTTGTCCGTACGAATAGCCAGTATAAAGAAAGGCGATCAATAGAAGAAGTTTTTTCATAAAATGCATGTTGGTTATGCTCAAAACTAACATCTATGGCCTTACTGGCATGAGCGATTTGTTCAAAAGAAAGCTCCAGATGTTTGTTTTAAAAAAATCGATATGGGTGACAGGGGATTTTATAGCTCACAATGTATCGTCATTGCTGACGACCTTTCTATTGGAATCTGTAAATGATAGCTTGTTGAAGTACTTTCTTTGTATTAAAAATAGGGATCTTCGACAGGCTACCATGACGTGATTTCCCAATTGCTACTATAACATACTTGCAATACTATACATTTCCACCCAGCTAGGCCACAGCACCGTATCCCCGTTCCACTTAAATCCGGCCTAACAAATTTTTCGGGCTCCACCGACCTAGCTACCCCACTAGCTTAGAAAGAAAAATTTTCAGCCGGTGTTTTTTGTTTCTTTTTGACAGCAAAAAGAAAGAGCCCCATCGGCGGCGGCGAGCCGAGGCAAGGATGAGTCATAGGGCAAAAGAAATATTGGAATTATACACGTCATTCATATTGATTTTTATGGAATAAATTATCCCTCAGACTGACATCGCAATTATTTTTATTAAAATTTAAACAAGCTATTAGATGGATTTTAAAGCTTTACGCGTTTATCTTTTCGTTTTACATTGATATATTCGGATGGAAGCATGTTAAACTGCGCTTTAAAAAGCTTCGAAAAATAGCTTGGTGTACCAAAACCTGTCATGTATGCGATTTGTGCAACGTTGTAATCACTTTTCTCCAGTAATTCTACTGCCCTTTCCAGTTTTACGGATCGAATGTATTCGATTGGTGTTAAACCGGTAATTTCGAGCAGCTTGTGGTAAAGGGAACCTCGGCTCATGCCCACATGCCTGCTTAGTTCCTCTACTGAGAGTTCTGGATTATTAAGCTTTTCATCGATGTACTGGACAATTTTATTCAACAACTTAACTTCACTAGACTCAATTTCGATTTCTTTAGCCTGTACCTGCACCTGTTTAGAATACGCATTTTTTACCGAGCGATTAAACAACAATAAGTTGTCGATTTTCGCATGGAGAATATCAAAATTAAAAGGCTTGGTGAGGTAGTCGTTGGCACCGGATTTCAGGCCTTTGACCTGGTCCTCTTCTCCACTGATTGCGGTTAACAGGATAACTGGGATATGACTTGTTCTTTTGTCTGCCTTTATTTTCTGGCTTAGCTCAATGCCATTCATTTCCGGCATACTGATGTCGGTAACAACTAATTGCGGGTGTCCGGAAAGTGTTTTCTGCCAACCTTCTTTACCATTTGACGCCTCTATAATATGATAAAATGGCTGCAGACTATCTTTTAGGTAAAATCTAAATTCCTCATTATCTTCAACCAAAAGGATTGTGGGCATCCTGACCTCATTAGTTGCCGACTCAGCAACGGATTCATCCAGTTCTTCGTTCGTAAAACTATAGGCTGAATCATCAACCTCTTGATCATTTCCTTCATCCACTATTTCAACTGGAATCGAAACCAAAAATGCTGTTCCTTTTCCAAGTTCACTTTCCACGGTAATCTGCCCACCATGCAGTTCTACAAACTCTTTTACAATCGACAACCCGATTCCACTGCCTTGATTTAAGATAGAACTCACATTGTTATCCATAAAAAAGCGATCGAACACCCTATCTTTACTCTGATGTGCAATGCCAATCCCGGTATCAGAAACCTCAATACAAAATACAGGCTTAGTCTGATCGGCAACGGATCTTAGGAACATGTTAAGAGATACTTCCCCGCCTTCTTTTGTAAATTTAAATGCATTAGAAAGCAGATTAAATATAATCCTTTCCATTTTATCCTGATCAAAATGCGTTTTCAGATTTTTAATATCGCTGTTAATGCGAAGAGAAATTTTCTTGCGTTCTGAAAGATCCTGGAATGCTTCTGCGGCTTCACTGATAAAAGTAATGAGATCGGCCTCGTTTAGGTTCAACTTCAGCTCCTGTTCTTCCATTTTTCTAAAATCGAGCAGTTGATTGACCAGATTTAACAGCCTCCGTGCGTTTCTACGGATCATCTTTACCTGACCGGCTACAGCAGATTCCTGTTTAACGGCAAGCAACTTATCAACGGGTGCCAAAATCAATGAAATAGGTGTTCTAAACTCATGGCTTAAATTGGTGAGGAATTTAATCTTTTGTATATCCAATGCATGGGCACGTTCAGCATCCTTTCGCTGCTGTAGGATCCTTTGTTCAGCATTGATCTGGGCTTGTTCAATAGCAAGTTGCTGTTTGATGCGCTGAATTCCCCGTCGCCTGATGGCAAACAGGATTGTACCAATTAAGACTGCATAAAAAACATAAGCATAAATGGTTCTCCAGAAGGGCGGTTGTATATGAACAGAAATTGAGGTGATTTTATCACTCCAAACCCCGTCGTTGTTACTTGCCCTTACCTGAAAAATGTAATCTCCAGGGTCCAAATTCGTATAATATGCTGTTTTCTCTTTACCAACTTCATTCCAACCATCATCCAAGCCAACAAGGCGATAAGAATAGTGGTTTTGTTGCGGCGCTGTGTAATTTAACGCTACATAACTAATGGAGAAATTTTGCCCATAGCTCAGTTTAATCTTTTTTGCAAAGCCAATTTGCTCTTGAATAGGTGATTTTTCACCAGGAAGTACAACAGTATTGGCTACTTTTAGTTCGGTAAGCAATACATTTGGAACCACATTATTGGAGGGCAGTTCGAGCGGGTTAAAATAGTTGAAACCGTCTTGGCCGCCAAAATAAAGCTCACCATCTGAAGTGCTGATTCCCGAACTCAATATAAAAGGACTGTCTTGCACTCCATTGGGACGTCCGAAATTTTTTATTTTTTTTGTTTCTGGATCAAGACAACTGATGCCATTATCAGTACTAAACCAAATCAGCCCATCTCTGCCTTCCAATATTTTGTAAACAATAGCATTTGGCAATCCATTTGTTTCGTTAAAATTGGTAAATTTTCCGGTACGGCGATTGAAAAGATCGAGCCCTGCGCCATCTGTTCCGGCCCATATATTTCCTCTACTATCACATAACAAACTCAATACCACATCGTTAGAAAGCACGCTATTTGCTTTTCGATATACTTTAAATTTCCCGTTGTTACGTTGAAATACGGCTATTCCCGTTCCACTGGATGATATCCACATATTTCCGTAAGGATCTTCGACAATTGCCCGTATAAAACCATTGCTAGGGAGCACCATAGGTGGAGAGGATTGAGTGCCGTAACGGGTAAATGAATTCGTCTTATAATCAAATACATTCACTCCGGTTCCATTTGTACCAATCCATATCAAACCCTTGCTGTCTTCTTTGATAGCGAAAATTTCGTTTTGGCTAAGATCAGTTGCCGATGGTCCGGCCAGGAATTGTTTGTAAGTTTTGGTTTTGGGATTATAGGCAAATAAGCCGTGCTGGTATGTGCCCACCCAAAGCGTGCCCCGAGAATCGAGCATTAGCGTAAGGATGGCCAATGGATTCCGGGAAAAATCAATTTTGCTTTTAATGTCAATATGCTCGAACACACCTTTATCACGATCGAAAAAGTGTAAGCCTCCACCATCTGTGCCCACAAAGATTTTTCGTTTAGAAAATTCGGCAAAAGAAGTGACAATGGGTGATGAAAGTCCTTTAGGATCAAACGGGCTGCTACGCTTTAGGTTAAACAGTGCTAAATTTGGATCGAACTTATTTACCCCGCCTTGGTAGGTACCTAGCCAGATAATGCCATTATTAGCCATACAAATGCTTCTAACCGACTTATGACTTAAGCCAAAGGTTTCGCGTTTGTTGGGGCGAATGTTTGAGAAAACCTCGGTGGCGGTATCAAAAATAGTTACCCCATCCTCGGTTCCTAACCACAATTTACCTCCTTTTTCCAATCTGGCAGCATAAATAATGTCGTTTGAAAACAGCTTATCACCCGATTGCAAAAAGGATTTGAAATGTTTTTCATCATCCAGCAACATATTGAGGCCATTGTAGGTGCCAAAAAATATCCGCCCTTTTTCATCCTTCACCATGGTTTTAATGAAATTATCAGTAAGGCCTGAACGGTCATTGGGATGATGGGTAAACTTCTCGGTGGCACCGGTGGTTAAATTAAGCGCCAAAAGTCCTAAATTCGTGCCGATCCATATCTTATTGCCACTACCTTGAAGAAAAGAAAGCACACTGGAACCGTTGCCCATCAATGCACCGATACCTACATTTTTTACCTTAAAAGTTTTGGTATTGATCACCCGGTAGCCGCCAAAAGTACCTACCCAGATATTTCCGGTTCTATCTTCGTAAAGCGTTAATACATTAAACGGGACGTTGCGATTCGGGATACCTTCGCCTACAAATGATTTAAATGTATTTTTCATCGCATCGTAGTAAGCCAGGCCCCCTCCGTTTGTACCCACCCAAAGTCTTCCACTCCGGTCTTCTAAAAGTGCCGAGATATTGTTAGAGGGAATGCTTGTGCTATCGCCACTTTTAGTAGTATAAACGGTAAAATTGGTACCATCGAACTTATTCAGTCCATCGCTGGTACCAAACCATACAAGGCCGTTATGATCTTGCAGGATTGTATTTACAGTATTTGAAGAAAGGCCATTTTTTGTATTAAGGGTAATGAAATTGGGGTTACCTTGCCCCTTTACAATGGTGTACGTCAATAACAATATCCCTAGAAGAAACATTGCGCTTATACCTGATACTCGTTTTAACATCATAACAATAGATTCACGCTTTAGCGATCTGGATTGTGATTTGTACTAGTGCAGGGCTTGCTTAGCTCACCTTGGTACACTGTGGATTTATATTTGCTTTGTGCGTAAATATAGTTAACACCCCTAATTTAAACTATTTTATTTCAGCCTCGAACGGAGATGCCGGCAAGCCATCTGCGTTATATAAATTTGCACCGTCGGGATTATCCGCCCAGGCGTATCGAACAGCAACAGGACTGGAAATGCTATCGTTCCAAACAATTATGGTGTTACCTTCAATTTTAGCCTTGGCCCAAATATATTTTTTATCGGCACCTGCAATGGCAAAATGATAAAGTTCGGGTTCACCTTTTGCAGTTAGCCCACTTCCAACATGATCAAAATTCAAAATCACCTTATTGCCTTGAACTGTCGCCGATTTGTAGATCGGACCTGAGTAAACGATGTTTTTTTCACCATAAATCAGCTTTTGGGCCCACAAAGCCAAACGCTCGCCAATTGTTTTTTTGTTCAGGGGATGAATATCATTCCATTCGCCGGCACCGAGTCCAACAGACATTCCTGTATTTGGTACTTTTAAAGTTTGGAGTTGGCTCTGCCGAAGTTCCGCCCAGTCACTCTCAACGGGAACATAATCAACCTCCATATAATTGGGTAGCTGTGCAAATAAAAAAGGAATATTGCCTAAGCCCCATTTACTCCTCCAATCGTTAATTAGTGCAGGTAGCAGTTTGGCGTATTCTCTTGGCTTGCCTGAGTTTGTTTCACCCTGGTACCATAAAAAGCCACTTATACTATAATTGATTGCAGGTGCAACCATGGTATTGTAAAGTCCAGTAGGAGAACTTTGCGCCACAATTGGCTGGATAATCTGTTGCCCTGACAGGGAATAACTTGGTTTAGGAAATACCTGGTTCACCTGGTAATCCCATTCGCCTCTTAAGTCAATTATTTGTCCGTTAGCCTGTAGCGAATAATTTTTATCAGGCACAAAGCCACCTTTGCCCATTGTATTTGTAACTTTTACTAAAATGGTATTTTTTCCAGGTTTTAACAGGTTTGCTGGCACATTGTATCTTCTTGGAGGATATTGATAAGTAATATTGCCTACAAAAACGCCATTTACGAAAGTAGAATCAGCATCGATAATACGCCCCATAAAAAGTTTTGCCTGTACACCTGTCATCCCCGCAGGAACATCAATTTCTTTTTTAAAGTACAGGATGCCATTCAGGTTTCTCACGCCCTGATCTGCCCAATAACCCGGCATCCAGAACTTATGCCATGTTTTTGGCACATAGGATGATTGCAAGATTTTAACTGGCATAGGTAGCCCCTGTTTTTTTAGGTTGTTCATATAAATGGTATCCCTAAAGTTTTTGATCTGGGCTTCAGCTGCAGGAAAATCCTTAAATGCATCCATACTCATCCAGGCCTCTATTGGTGTTCCACCCACACTGGAATTAATGATCCCAATGGGGATTTTGTATTTTTGATACAGTTTCTTTGCGAAGAAGTAAGTAACTCCTCCAAACTCAAGCAATTCTTTACCTGATGCCAACTTCCACTCCCCTTTTGGTAGATCCAGTGATTCATTGGATACATCAGCTTTTGTGGGTACAAAGAAATTCCTGATCTGAGGAAAATTATCGTTCTTAACTTCATTTGGATAATTTTCTTTCAGTCTTTCCATTGCTAACACCATGTTAGATTGGCCGGCACAAAAATATACATCTCCAATTAAAATATCGGTTAAAGTAATCAAATTCTGCCCTTCAATGGTCATGGTATACGGGCCTCCGGCTTTCATTTTAGGAAGCATAATCAACCACTTCCCGTCGCTGCCGGTAATTGCCTCAAACTTTCTATTGTTAAAAGAAAGTTTAACTTTCTCATTTGCATTGGCCCAACCCCAGATCTTTAAATCTGTATTTCGTTGTAGCACCATTCGATTACTGATTAGCTGTGGAAGTTTTACCTCGGCTTTTGCCGTTAGGCTAGTGAACAAAACTGTAACGAGCAAAGCGCAAAGCGGAAGAAAAGATTTTACGGTCATGCTTATAAAGTCTGAAAAATATGGCAACAGATAATTTTCGGGGAAATGTGGATTCTTACAAACCCTACCCCAGTTTCATCACAGAAATACATCGTTTAATTGTTAATATTTGGTTATTTTCTTTTTAAAAAAATTATGCTCATGTAAAGCTCATACCTGAGTAATTTCTATTCGAATATATCATTTACTTTCGAAAAAAACAATCGGTTGCATAACTATATTAAATTTGTTATAATCTGGCTGGTAAATGGCGCCAGGGAAAATGAAATGGTAAATTATGCGGATGGAAGAGACAGCATAAACCGCAATTAGATCTGAGTCAATTTTACTGGTAATTTCAAATAAAAAAGCCAGGAAAACGGTTAACGTTGTTCCTGGCTTTAATCGCGTGGTAAATTTATTTATTTTTTTAAGCCTTCTGCTGTGCCAACATAGGCTGGTTTTCGTACAAAACCTTCTGTCCATAAGCCAATTGGCTCGCCTGCCCTCCAACTTGAGGTTGCTGGACTATCCTGAGGCGCCCATATGGTGATTCCATATCGCTGAGCTGCTGGAATTAGCTCAAAATATTTCTTGATGACATATTTGTACATCTCAGCTTGAGCTGCATATTGCTCGGGTGTTGCCTGTGCAGTTTTTATATTTCCTGTAAAACCCATATCCAATTCTGATATTTTGATCAGTTTACCGGTTGCGGCCAACAATTTGAACATTTCTTCAATCTTGGCTTTATCAGAAGTAGCTACAATGTGCATTTGCGTACCAATACCATCTATTTTTGCGCCTTTGCCTTCTAAATACTTTACGTAATCAATTAATCCTTTGCATTTATCGATGCTATATTCGAGGTTATAATCATTAATAAAATGGATATCAGTCGCATTACCATACTGCCTAGCCAATTGAAATGCCTTTAGCGCATAATCCTTACCCAGGTAATCTTGCCAAAAAAATTCATCAGCCGCAATGGAAGTTCTACCCGCAGCAGTTTTAAGCTCAGCTGGTTTTGCATCATCCATTGGCTCGTTTACCACATCCCAAGCTTTAACATAATCTTTTGAAGCGGTAACTATGCCTTTAATCCAGGTATCTAATGCCGTGGTTAAAATGGTCTTTTTCTGCTCGGCAGTTTTTTCTACAATTGTAGTACCACCAAGCGAGTTGTATTTTTTGAGCGTGATATTATCGAAATAAAAATTTGTAGCTGTTTTACCCAGGTTAAAAGCAATTGTACCAGTGTTTGCCATTTCTTTTTGAGTAATGGTAATCTGTTTGGTATAGGTTGTCCATGTTGTTGTTGAGGAAATTGTACCAAAAAAATCATGCCATAAGTAAGTCCCAGGGGTACTATGTGCTTGTGTAGGATAAGATGCTGCCACATCGGAACGTACATCCATTTTTAGCTCATATATTTCGTTGAGCTGCATAGCTGGGGAGAATTTTACAAATAACTGTGCGTCATAATCGTTAGCCCGAACGCTTGCATTACTTATTTTCAATGCCCTACCTATACCATTTGCTCCCTGACCTAAGGCTGTAAATGAGGCTACCGCATTGGTATTGGTTTGATAATTTGCAGCATTATCGGTTTCAAAATCAGCGCCTGTTACCAAATCCCATGTTGGGCCTCCGTTTGACTGAGTTACAACTGGGGCAATCAGCCCTTTTAAATATGTTGCATTTTGATTGGCATGCCAGGCCAGTGTATGCCCAAAAACTGTAATACCGGCTTTAGACGCTGTCTCCAGCAGATTTTTCACATTGGTTAAGGCCAAACTTCCGTCAGCCTGTACAACGGCACCATGTTTCATTTCGTAACCTAGTGTAATTTCATCAAAATTGCTGTTAATGAGCCTGTAAATTACGCCTTTGGAGAGATAGGGTTGCAGACTGGCTCCGGCACCAAATTTAAATTTAGGATTTGCCGTTCTATCAATATAGGTTTTTAATGGCTGATAGGCATCGATCTGCTCCTGGGCCGAGAAGCTTGTGGGTTTAGCCACCTGAAAATCGAGTGCCTCGTATTTGTGGCAGGAAGCAAGCAATATTGCCCCCGCCAGACCAAATGCTATTTTGTATAATCGTTTCATTTTCTCAATTTTTTGATTAAATATTTAATTATTTGACCGGCGTAAATGTTTCGGCCTTCACGCCACGGTCGCGCATTACCAGGGTATCTACGCTATTCACCGTCCTATCATTCAGATCGATCTGATAGTTCAGATAAAGAGCATCGCGATCCTGGCTGCCCCAGCTGTTTTTCTCTCCCCGTTTAACAAATTTTCCAGTACCACTTGCCGTAAAACTGGCATCACCGGCTGCAATTGTACAGTTGCCCGTGTTATCAAAAGTTAACAATAAGGTTCGGCTGATACTGGTTCCGCCTGTTACTTTAAATGTGACAGGAAACTCGGCCTGGGTAAGTGAACGTGTGTTTAATTTGTTGATTTCATCATTCTCCACATATTTCATATGGCGAACTACGGTTTGATTGAGTGCGGTGTTACCACCTTTGCCGGCAATCACGTCCTTTCCTCTGCGGAGATAAAAACCCTGCCATGTATTGATGTACTTTACGGCATATAAGGTATATTTTTTTTCCGGCAAGATCATTTTGTTCTGATCAACACTGGTCATCGTTAAAGGGATCACATAAGTGGTATTGATAGCCAATGGGTCTGCGAAAAAAGCATCGGTTAGCTGTACATCTACTCCACCTATCAAACTTCCTTTCGGGATAACAATTTTATTAGCCGCAAGCGTATAATAATTAGTTGGCATGGGCCTTACGATACCGCTGTAGGGTGATGGAAAAGATAGTCCCTGAGTTAGCGCGTTATCTACACTGATGCCAATGGTAATATCTTCCTTATTTGAGTAAACTCCACCAACCGTACCCATAATCTGAAATTTATGCTGGTTATCAAGTGAGGTATCAAAAATATCTTCGCCTATGGTGATGGTCCGAATTGGCCCCTGATAGGCAAAATAAACAGTTTGGGTATCATTATCTGGAAATGCCCATTCTTCGTTTTTGCAAGCGCCAAGTGTTAAGACGAGCGCAAGTAAAATATATACTTTATTTTTCATGATGTTATTTTGTTATAGTGAATGAATATTACCATCCCGTGTTTTGTTGCAAAGCATTATACTTTAGCGTTTCGCTGTAAGGAATTGGTCCAAATCTCATATATTCCTGATAGCTTCTTGCTTCTACATTGATTTCCTGATAGGTGCCTTGCGAAATACTCACTCCTTTCACCGGTTCGGTTAATGCTGCGTTCCATCTACGAAGATCCCAGAAACGAAATCCTTCGAAAGCCAATTCTAACCTACGCTCATTCCTAATCAATGTTCTCATGGCATCTTTATCTGTTTTAATCGATTCGAGGTAAGCATCACCGTTTGTAGTTCCAACACCGGCCCTGGCACGAATAGCTTTAATGATATCATAAGCAGAATAGGGATTGCCACCATTTGCTGTAGGGCCCCATGCCTCATTTGCTGCCTCTGCATAGATCAGAAACATTTCCGTATAGCGGATATGTGGTCTATAGTGTTTCTGATTATTTACGGTTGGTGTACGACTAACATCCTGTCTTAACAATTTTTTCATGTAGTAACCAGTTCTTGTAGAAACTTCTTTTCTATTCAGTCCATCATCATTCGTTGCCACATCTGTTGTGGTATTGATTACTTTGTTTGTTGGCCCGATAGTATTTCCATTGTACACTATAAACTTTGCTAAACGCGGATCTCTACCCGTAAATGGAGCGGCAGGATTGTATCCACTCTGTGGCGTATTGGCAATTGGGTAACCATTTTGCATCGGGAAAGCATTAACCAGATTTTGAGTTGGGTTTATGCGGCCCTGTCCAGACAAGGTTGGTGGATAGTTAGCAGCTTCTAAATCGCTGTTTGATCCAACATTTGTACGCCAAAGCACTTCTCTGGGACTAGCGCCTGAAGCCAGTGCATCAATTTCTGCTTTGTTATCATACCAGGTAACACCATTAGGATCTAAGTTGGCCAACCAGTTATTAAGTGAAAGTACCTGTGCTGCGTAGCTGGCGGCATCGGCCCATGTGGTAGAATTACCTGTACTGAAAGCCGGACTTGCGCCCATTAGTGCTACGCGGGCACGAATGGCTTTGGAAATACGACCCGTCATGCGTTGATTAAAAAACTTACCAAAAACCCGGTTATAGGTCTCTACATTAATTCCGGCATATTTTGTCGGGATCTGACTGGTGCTATTGATATCAGCATAATCCAAAGGAAGCAATTGTTCTGCCTTATCCAAATCTCCATAAATCTGTTTAATACAGGCATCAAAGGTGGCCCTTGGCTGGTTAAAGTTAGAAGCCGGTGTTTCAGGTTCGAGTACAATAGGGAAACCATATAAATTACCCCCTACTTTTCCGGCATGTGCCTGTAGCATATACGACATTAAGTAGGCTCTCAAAGCATACGCTTCACCTTTTTGCCTGTCGTTAAACATCCTGCTCAACACCGGGTCTTTGGAATCCCAAAGCACCTTATCTGTCTCTGCCAAAAATAAGTTGATATACTGTATACCTGCTCTTGCATTGGTCCATTGATCTAATGGATTAAATGCAGCCGACCATTGACCCGTGGCAATTTTCCTAAAATTATTATTGATATCATTACTTACTGCATCATCTGTAGCTACATCGTTAAACGACCAGCCATTTGATGGAAGCCTTGTGTAACCATTTAGCAATAACCCATGGGCAAGTGCGGGTTCGGTATAGATATTCTCAAAATCTCCATTATTTTGTGGAGCGGGGTCGGTAAACTTTTTACAGCCCGAGAGCATCACAACGACAACTATAAATCGTATTAATATTCTGTTCATCTTTTCTAATCTAAAATTCAATTAAAACATTGCCTTTACGCCCAGGTTATATAACCTAGTTTGTGGGGCACCCCCTAAATTCAGCTCAAGTATTTCTCTTTCCTTCGCTATTGTTAAAAGATTAAATCCTGCCACATACAGCCCCAGTTCTTTCAACACTTTACTTTTGAACAATTTATCGGAAATTGTATAGGAGATTTGAACTTTAGATAAATCAAACCGATCTGTGCTGTACAACCAGAAATCGGACGCTCTGAAATTATTATCACCATTTAAAGTGGTAAGCCGCGGAAAGGTTGCCGTATTTTTTGTTTGAGGTGTCCATCTGTCGCGCACCACTGCCGAATACTTATCGCTTCCGTTAACCCAAAAATAGTTATCGCTTTTCATGGCACTTCCACCGAAGCGGCCAGTACCCAAGATAAATAGAGTAAGATTTTTCCATTTGGCAGTTAGGTTCAATCCTGCTGTAAACGGAGCACCGAACCATCCACCGCGACCAAGATATACCTGATCCTTATCATCAATGATTTTGTCACCGTTCTGGTCAATATATTTGATATCGCCAGGAGCCAATGCTGATCCAAATGCTGGTTTTGCACTACTAATTCCATCCGCCGCTGCAACTTCGTTAGCATCCATGTAAAAACCATTGCTTTTTAATCCCCATATCGCATCGAGTGGTCTGCCGGCACGGTATTGATAGCTATTTTCGTAAGTTAACAGATCGGCACGTTTAGTTGCTTTGGTGGTATAATATGTTCCTGACGCCCCAAAAGTCCAGTCAATAGCGCCAATACGTTTATTAAAATTTAAGTAAAAATCCAACCCGGTACGCTGATCGCTATTATAATTGCTGTAAGGAACAAAAGAAGAACTTGGAAACCCAGTAGTGAAATAGTTTGGATAAAGAACATTAATCTGACCGATAATCCCGGTGATGTTATTTCTAAAAACATTTGCTCCGAAATTAAACTGATTTTTGAACATTCCGCCTTTTATCCCGATACTGATTTCTTTCCTTTTAGCAAAAGTTAAATCCATGTTGGATCCACGGCGCGAATCTGTAGACTGTGTACCTGTACCATCATTCCAACCATACCAGTTACCCCCTGTGCCTGTATAAATGCTCTCGTAGGCAAAATACTCATCAAAATCAAGATCGGTATTTAAAATACCTGCTGATGCGGTTAGTGTTAAGTCATTAATGAACGAAACTTTTTTCAGAAATGGCTCTTCGCTAAGGCGCCATCCAATAGAAGCTGCAGGAGAGAGTGCAATCCTGTTTCCCGGTGGCATTTTTGGCGAGCGCACCACAGCTCCGGTAATTTCGGCAAAATACTTATGGCTAAAATCATAATTTAACTGCAATCCTAAATTAGAATTTGTTGTTGGCTGGTAGATTTCAGATTGCGATTGACGATATGCCGCAGCCAGCAATACTGCAGAGATATGATGATTATTACGGATTGTAGTATTGTAGTTAAATTGGCCAGATAACGAAATGGTCTGTCTATAATAACTATCGGCAATGTTCTGAACTCCGGTTTTAGTATCTTCTCCCCAGCGCGTTAAGCTTCCAATCATCGTTGTGCCAGCGTAGGTTGTCCAGTTAGGCTGGTAAGTTGCATATCCGTTTCTATAACCTTGATTATAGCTATTCAGGTAATCAACCCCC
The DNA here is from genome assembly GCF_052045595.1 of Pedobacter sp. 22163. Taxonomy (NCBI): domain Bacteria; kingdom Pseudomonadati; phylum Bacteroidota; class Sphingobacteriia; order Sphingobacteriales; family Sphingobacteriaceae; genus Pedobacter; species Pedobacter sp. 22163. Next base: position 63,912 of record NZ_JBQEPM010000005.1, read on the forward strand.
ATAGTGGTACTAAAGGTAAGTCCATTCAAAATTCCTTTCAAATCAGCATCAATGCCTGTGGTAAACTGAAACTGGCGTTGTACAAATTTATTGTTACCACCAGCATAAATGGCCGCAAAGGGATTCGTTTGATCTAACTGGGTACCACCAAGGATGTATTGTCCATCAATAATTGTAGCGTTTTTAATCATCGCTTTGCTCACCTCATCGCTCTGTTCCAATAAATTAATTGGGATTAACGGGGTAAATAAATGAGGGCGCAAGGTTGCAGCGTTAGCCCAGTAATTCGTATTTACTCCGCCACTGCTAGAAAACACAGCGCTTGCGTCTACCCGGGCTTTTAGTGCTTTGGTTAGCTGCATATCAACATTTCCGCGGATGTTAAAGCGTTCTGATGTATTATTTTCTTTGGCTTCGCCGAAGTTAAGCAGCGAACCTGTAGATGCAAACCCAACATTGGTGTAATAACGGGCTCGATCATTCCCTCCTGAAATTTCTGCCACACCATCATAGCGTGAAAAACTATTTTTAAGGTATTCTGAAGCATAATAATCTACACTTGGATAACGATAAGGGTTAACACCAGAATGATTATAAATAGTTTCCGGTGTATAAGCAGCTGCCAAACCATCATTAGATAAAGCCTCATTATACAAAGTCATGTACTCTGAAGAGCCCAGATATTGAGCGAATCTTTTTGGTGTATTTAATCCGATGTTGGAACGAACATTTATTTTTTGCTTAGTGGCCGTACCCCTTTTTGTGGTGATCAAGATTACTCCTTTTGCACCACGGCTGCCATATAGGGCAACGGCCGAAGCGCTCTTGAGAAAAGTGATCTCCTCAATTTCATTTGGTGTAACACTGTTCACATCCCTCGGAACTCCATCAATCAATATAAACGAGGTATTCATACCCCAAAGGTTGTTACCATTAAAGCCCGGAGCAAAAGCCTCCATCCCGTCCAATCCATAGGTTATAAAGTTTTTTTCAAAGAGCTGTGCCAGGTTAACGCTTGAAACGCCGGCAGGAAGGTTACTTTCGGTGGCATTTTTAAAACCCACATTTATTAGTCTATCCTCTTTGGTTAAGGTAACCTGCTTTAGGTTGGCTAATGCGATTACCGGCAAGGTTTTATAACCTTTAGCATTTACCGTAAATGTGCTGTTCTCCTCTATCGATAGGGAGAATTCACCTGCCTGGTTTGCTATGGTGAGCACGTCGTTTCCTTCAATAGTTATGGATGCCCCTTTTACCGGATTTCCATTGATATCCCGAACTACAGCTTTTATAGGTATCTTAACGGCGTCCTGACCTTTGATTACACCGACAAACAGTGTAAAAAAGACACACAGCGCCAATGCATTTCTTAAAAATTTCATCATTCTTGTCTTTAATTATTTGTGATCATGAACTACCTTACCATCCAGGGTTTTGCGGAAACTCCTTATACATATTTACATCTGCCCGTTTAAGTGGCAACCAATAATGCTTTTCACTAAACGGACGTTGTAATATTAATCGCTCGCGGTAGTTTACAACCTTGTTTAATTTGGTGTCGGCCGTAGGGCTTAAAGGAGCAGCGCGATCAAATTCCGCGGCTGTTTTTAAGGTATAAGGCACTTCGGCGAGCAAATGCCAGCGGCGAAGATCATTAAACCGATGTCCTTCAAAGGCAAGTTCAACAGCGCGTTCGCGTCTTACTTCTTTCATAAACTCTGTTGTAGACACTAAAAACTGTGCGGCAACACGTCCAACACCAGCACGATCACGGATCACATTGATCGCATCTACTGCAGTTTTGCTAAATCCCTCTGCGGTTGCACTTGGGGAGTCGTACCCTGTTGCAACCGATTCTGCGTACATCAGGTAGATATCGGCCAAACGCATATATGAAACCTTGATATTCAGGTTTTGTCCATAATTCCAGCCCTGATCAAAGTTATTGGCAGTCCTGGGCACAAATTTGAACATCATATACCCTGTACGGCTACCAGAACGTTCATCTCTATAACTTCCGTTTGTGAACAGATTTGCATATCGGTGTGGTTCCATATTCGCTGCCAAAGTTCCCTGCACCACTTTAACTCCATCGTATATAATATCATTATAGAACCTTGGATCACGATCGCGCCAGGGAAATTGCGGATCATATCCTGAGCCAGTAGGATCAGCCTGGGCCGAATTCGAAATGGGCAAACCATTTTTCATCCCATAATAATTAACATAATTTGCGGTGGGCGCAAATACCAGTGCATCGGCACCTACAATTGCTGGTGTATATTGTTTTGCAGTGCCATAGGTTGAACCATGCGCTCCCCAATATGGCCCTGTAAATATTACTTCAGTACCTCCCGGGATTAAGAAATTTTGGCCAGTTGTATAAAAATTGGTACTGTATTGTGCAAAAGGCAATAACTTATGAGCAGCAGCGCCACTTTCTGTCAGTTTCAATAACTCGGCAAATGCAGCAGCCGCTTTTTTACTTAGTTCTGCATTGTAGGTTTTGCTACCGGTAGATTCTAAGTTCATTAATGGACTAGCGGCCCACAGATAGTTTTTACCTAAATAACCTAATGCCATGATTTTATTGATGCGCAACTGGTTTTTACCCAGGGTTTGGATCCCGGCTGTTGTATTATCCCAATTGATTGGCAAAAGATCGGCGGCGGCTCTTAAATCCAATGCCGCCTTTGCTGCACATTCTTGGTATTTTAGCCTTGGTAATCTCAATTCTTCATCTGCTGGCAATACTTTATCAATGTATGGCAGCCCTCCAAAATATTGCATGAGCTGGAAATGGAACCAACCCCTAAAGAATAATAGTTGACCTCTGATCAGGTTGCGTTCTTCGTCGGTTGCGTTTGCCATCAGGTTTAGATTCTCAAGGCCTAAATTCGCTTTACGAATGCCATACCAGGCCAGTGGATATAGGCCCTTGGTAAAACGATCATTATTTGTATTCGCGTTGGCATTGTCTAAAAATCCAGCACCCCATCCATCAAACTCTCTTTGCCAGCCCCAAAAATCGCCGTTATCTATTTTGTTAACCAAGTGGAAATTTTGAACTGTAGACTGGATTTCGTCTTCACCCCAGTTGAAACTGTTGGTCCAATACCGGTTGGTAAAATCTGGAATACAATTATATAGCTCCTCGGTAAAGCCCTGAAAACTGCGAAAGTCTTTGAAGGCAGATTCTGCTGACACAGTTGCTTCAGGATCTCTGTCTAAATATTTTTTACAAGATACCATACCGATTCCCGCCCAAATCATTCCTATCAATAATAGGCGTGTTATATATTTTTTCATAATGATCATGTTTAGAAAATGAAATTAGCGCCTAGATTATAGCGTTTTACAGTTGGATATGCACCCTGCGATGCCCAGCTCTGTCCGCCCGCACTTTGATAATTTGCTTCACGGTCATCCGGCATCTTAGTCCATACGTGTAAATTGTTTCCATTTATGAATATACGTATGCTCGAGATTCCTGCTTTTTTAACCCAGTCTTGCCTAAAAGTGTAAGCCACCTCAGCATTTTTTAAGCGCAGGTAAGAAGCATCATAGAAGTACCTGTCTCCTGTATAAAAACCCGCTGGAGTTGTTTCCCAACGCGGCATCGGACCATCAGGGTTTGTATTGTCTTTTGACCAATAACTTCCTTCATCATAGGCAACTGTATTCTTTCCTGAAAAAGATCCCAGCACTACCTGGCGGGTAACATTGTTCACACCGTAAAACTGAGCAAAGGCACTAAATCCTTTCCATTCAAAACCTATAGTCGCATTGTAGGTGTTTTCAGGAGCGCCAGAATAACCATAAGGAATGTTATCATTCGCATCAATTATCCCATCAGCATTGTAATCTACAAGATGATAGTTTCCTGGGATTTTTAATTGGTCATTGGCATTGTGCATGGTACTTCCATAAAGCTGATCCCAGGTATTGTAATAACCAGCGCTCACATAAGAATAAGCCTGTCCAATCTGTTTATCAAGAGGCTTAGCATATAATGGTAACAATCCGGCAACATCAGCATATACAACTTTGTTCTTGGCATGAGTATAATTGATATTGGCCCACGCAGTAAAATTGCTAGTGATTTTTTTGTTGAACCGGATATCAATTTCATAACCTCTGGACCGCACCTTACCAACGTTAAACGTAGGCGGTGTGGCACCATAGTAACTTGGAACAGCACGATTGTTGGTAAGGATATCGCTCCTGTCGTCCTGGAAGAAATCTACACTTCCAGAGATTGTGTTTCCAAAAAGCCCAAAATCAAGCGCAATATTCTTCTTTACAACCTTTTCCCAACGTACATTTGGATTACCTACCGTAGTTTCCCTATACCAGTTATAAGGACTATTCTCTGCAGCTTCACCAGTAGTACCGAGTGGCGTAGTGCCTCCAAATACCCAGTTCGTCAGGAAGGCAAACCTGGGAGAACCACCATCATCACCAATTCCACCATACGATCCACGTAATTTCAATGAATTGATGAATTTGATCGGTTTCATGAATTTTTCTTCAGAGATCATCCATCCAAGTCCACCAGAAGAAAAGAAATCAAAACGATAGGCAGGTGCAAATCGCTCAGAACCATTATAGGCTCCATTATATTCTACACTATACTTACCTGCATAATTGTACGTGGTACGGAAAACCCAGTCTTCACGGTAAGAAGGGATAATACTTCCCGTGGCAGTATTATCTCTGCTCCAAAGCCCCATAGCCGTTACATTATGATTTTGCGCAATTGTTCGGGCATAATTGACCTGCACTTGAGAAAACATTCTGCGGTAGGTTGCGCCGTCGTTAACGTCTCCTGCCCGGCTTGCCCATCTTACACTTTCTCTCCATTCCAGCTCTGTTGCTGCATCTTTGGTTTGTGAATAGCTTACTATTCCTGTTTCAGGATCGATGTATTTACTTAGTGTTCCATTATTCCGGTCGTCAATTCCACGACCAGCTTCGATAAATGTATTATCGATGGAAAGTGTTCCTTTTAAGCTTAATCCTTTAACAAGAGAATTTAAGCTTTGATCTAAGGTAAAGTCTGTGGTGATGCGGGAAGTTGTGGTCGTTTGAAGGCCACTGGTAGACAAAATCCTGACAGAGTTTAAACTTTGTTGTTCATTGGGCTTATAATATCCCCATGTGCCATCCGAATAAACTGGTAGATAGAGATTTGGTGCTGCAGAATAAGCAGCTGTCCAGGTGTTGTAAGGGTTAACATCAATCCATGGGCGCTCTGATGTACCTCTTGAACCAGAGATATTTGTTCTGAATACTGTTGATGGTGTTAATTGAAAATCCAGGTTGCTTCTTACGTTCAATCTTTTGAAACTATAGCCACCGCTATAACCGCGATCGTTACCAAACCTTCTGAACAAATCGCCTTCATCAAGGTAATCAACAGAAGAAAAATACTTTACAAACGATGTTCCACCACTTACATTAAGATTGGCATTGTAAGACATTGCATTGTCTCTAAACAAGGTATTAACCCAGTCTACGTTTGGATAACGCTCAGCTTCTTCAAGATTGGCTGGCGAGCGATATTTTTGCATCACAGCTTCGGGAAGATATGAACTCCAGGCGCCCGGAGCGAGCGCTAATTCGTATTCGATTGTTCGGTTACGCACCTGGAACATATCGTACGAATCGAGCTTACCTGGCAATTTAGATGCAGATTTAACAACCGTATTCGCAGCTGCTCTGATTTCTGCCTTCCCTTCACGCCCCCTTTTGGTGGTAATCAAGATTACGCCGTTTGCTCCTTTTACCCCAAATACCGCTGTGGCTGAAGCATCTTTAAGAACAGATACTGAAGCTACAGAGCTGATATCGATGTTATTTATCGATCGTTCAACTCCATCTACTAAAATAAGCGGACTGGAATTGTTCCAGGTACTTCGGCCCCGGATAAGAATCTGAGGATCTTCATCCCCTGGCATTCCAGTGCTGGCGGTAGTAATTACTCCCGGCAAATTCCCGGTTAATGCTGCACCTAAACTAGATACGCCACCTGTTCGTTCCAGTACTTCACTTGTGGTTTGTGTAATTGCACCAACAACACTCTGTTTCTTTTGAACGCCGTACCCTACAATCACTACATCCCCCAATTGATCTGAGTTGGATTTCATGGTTATGTTTATCGTATTTTTGCCGGCAATACTCACATCCTGAGTTTTCATTCCTACATATGCAACGGTAAGCGTCTGCCGATCAGCAGGCACCTCTATAGCAAACTCTCCATTTGTGCCAGTTTGCACTTTAGAACCAGTGCCTTTTACAATAATAGTAACTCCTATTAATAGCTGTTTTTGTTCATCAACTACCGTCCCGGTTATTTTTCGTCGTTGTTGTGCGGCAGCTGTATCAATCAACAGCGCGGAGATAATCAGTGTTAAATACATCACGAGTAATAACTGCTTTGCTCCCCTATATCTGGAGCGCACATCATTACCCATATTGGTTATTTTTTCCATTATTTAAAATCATTTAAAGAGAAATAGATTTGGATAATTGTATGCCAGTCCTAGTGAATTAGGATCACCAAAACAGATTTTTCAATTGTTTTAGTTCGCGTAGAGCGGAATAACCCCTCTTTGAAGTAGTAGTAGTTTTTAGTCATAAAATTTGGTTTATTTTGGTTAGGATTAATATTTGATACTATTGAACGGATTCAATCTGTATCGGTGTGAGATCAATTTGGATTTAACCAGGTGCTTTCATGAGCGTTTGTTCAGTTTGGTTCATATTTATTTGGTTAGCCCCTTACTATAAAAACCAATTTTAGCTTTCCTGATAATCAAACAATCTGCCTTTGGCATCACACTGAGATTTAAGATCAGCGTTAAGCACTCGTAGTGTAAGTGTTGGTCTTACTTACGTCAGCATCATGTTCGAACGGAAAGGTATTGGTTTACCTGTATTGAGTATTCGAAGCTAAGACAACTATAATTTTAAGGATAGCACAATTGTTTAAATTTATACCCAGTTTGTTTAAGTGGTGTAGAAAGTGCCTTTATGCATCAAAAAAAGCATTAAAGTGATAACATCCATTTTATTTTAAACACAATTGTCTTATCCATATTAGCATATAGGTAGGGTATAAATCCAATGTGTATCGTCTTTTAACTATTGTACGTCACGCTGTTTTCCATTTAGCGAACCTATATTATATATGTAGCAGACAAAAATGTGATTTAACCTTTGCCCAAAAGTTTCTTTAGCTATCTATCTACAGAAATAATCTTAATTAAATCATCACAGAGAAAAAACAACTACGGGCTTATCTTTTCAACATTAATTGCTTTTGTAACGCTAGTTTATATTCCTGTAAACAAAAAAACGGCAGCACAATAACAAAACCAGATGATGGTTAAAATATATTTTATGAAGCCAGACTATACCTGCCCCATTATTTATTATCTGTATATTGAACCGCTAATAATTTTTAATACCAGGATAGCAAAAGCCATGGTTATCTCTCAAAATAAAACAAACAGATGAAATATAAAATATACTTTCTTGCTGCATTTTTGGTAATGGCATCTGCTAAGACAAGGGCCCAAGCTTATCTTTCTTCATCAGCTGAACTGATCAAAAGGGTTCTACCCAAACAGCATCAGTTTTTTTTAATTCAAAGCATCGTTTCTGAGAACGGCATGGATGTCTTTGAAATTGAAAGCAAAAAAAACTCCATTATTTTAAGGGGGAGCAGCGGCGTAGCTATTGCTTCGGCTTTTTATTATTATTTAACGGAATACGCCCATTGCCAGGTAACCTGGAACGGCGTTAACCTTAAATTGCCACAAAACCTACCGATGGTGAAAAATAAAGTAAGGAAATCTACACCTTACGAGTACCGCTATTACCTTAACTACTGCACTTTTAATTACAGCATGAGCTGGTGGGACTGGGCCAGGTGGGAAAAAGAAATAGACTGGATGGCACTACATGGCATTAATATGCCCTTAGCTATTACCGGAGAAGAATATACCTGGTATCTCTTGTATAAAGAAATGGGTTTTAGTGATAACGATCTGAAGGATTTCTTTACGGGACCGGCTTATTTTTCGTGGTTCTGGATGGGAAATATAGATGGTTGGGGCGGTCCCCTGCCAATAGATTGGATGAAAAGTCACTTCGAACTGCAAAAGAAAATCTTGGCCAGACAGCGTTCTCTTGGTATGAAACCGGTTCTGCCTGCATTTACAGGGCATGTACCAGCCGCATTTAAAAAGAAATTTCCAAATGCGAAACTTAAGGCTACCAATTGGACCAATGGTTTCGCAGACACTTATATCCTCGATTCGGAAGATCCTATGTTCGCAGCTATCGGGAAAAAGTTTTTACAGAAACAGACCGCGTTGCTGGGCACCGATCACCTTTACTCTGCCGATACCTTTAACGAAAATGAACCACCATCATCAGCACCTGATTTTTTAGGTAAACTGAGTGCAAGGATTTATGACGGGATGTCGCAAGCAGATCCTAAGGCGATCTGGGTAATGCAGGGCTGGCTATTTTATAGTGATAGAAAATTCTGGAAAGAACCCCAAACAGAAGCTCTTTTAAAGGCCGTACCCAACGACAAGATGATACTGTTAGACCTGGCCACAGAAATAGAACCGGTATGGAAACGCACTTCGGGTTTTTATGGAAAACCCTGGATCTGGAATATGCTGCACAATTTTGGCGGAAACACCAATCTTTTTGGCCGGATGGACGTAATTGCCACCGCACCTGCACAAGCCTTGAACGATCCGCAAAGTGGCAAAATGAAAGGTATTGGCCTCACCATGGAAGGTATTGAACAAAACCCGGTATTGTACGAGTTAATGATGGCCAATGTTTGGCAATCCAAACCGATAGATCTAAAAACATGGCTGCCTAATTTTGTTTTTAACAGATACGGAAAAAACAATCCCAATGCACAAAAGGCATGGGAAATTTTAAGAAAAACAGTATATAATGTACCTCAAGATAAATACATCAGAGATGGTGCAGAATCTATTATTCAGGCACGCCCCACACTTGATTCGCTGACCCGTTGGGCCAAAACGACCTTAAATTATCAGGAGCGGGATCTGTTACCAGCCTGGGATGAACTCATAAAAGCCGCGCCTGTCTGCGGTAGTAGTGATGGTTTTCAGTACGACATCGTGGATGTAACCCGACAGGCCATGGCAAATTATGCCTTGCCCCTACAGCGAAATTTTATAACCGCCTACAAAAAAAAGGATATGGTTACCTTTAAAGCAGAAAGCCAAAAATTTCTTCAGCTTATTGACGATATGGATAAACTATTAGCTACCCGAAAAGATTTTATGCTTGGTCCGTGGGTTGAACAGGCAAGAACATGGGGAAACAATCCAGCTGAAAAAGCACTTTACGAAATGAATGCGAAAGATTTAATTACGCTATGGGGTGATGAAAAAAGTCCGTTAAACGAATATGCCTGCAGACAATGGAGTGGTTTGTTCAATGATTTTTACAAACCGCGATGGGCGCTTTTTTTCAAATATGCATCAAAGGCCATCGACAATCAGAAAGAAATCAACATCAAACAGTTTAACAGAGAGGTAAGTGCCTGGGAATGGAGTTGGGTAAACAAAAGGAAAGATTACCCCTTAAAAACGGTGGGCAGTTCAGTAAGTATCGCCATTGAGATGCATAAAAAATACAGAAGCATAGTTGAGAAAGCGCATCAGCATCGCTAAGCTAACATTAATGTGAGCATTTTTCACAGCTTATTGGGCCTATATTGACTCTAATTCCAAAACCTGTTACACAGCTAAGACATTGTCAATTAACAACATAAACATCGTTTCTGACATAGAAAAACTAATCCTTCAAGGCCTTCGTTTGCTTTAAGGCTCTTTTGAGCAATATGATAGAATCACTGTACCCACAGATTAAAAAAATCCCTATTATAAAATCTATTTTTTTTCACGACCAAAAACTTTAAATCTTTAAAAACCAAATTGGGGCATGTATCGTTTATAAAAAATAAATTTTATCAATTTGGGTAAGGAAAATCATATCAATACGAAAAAAATAAATACGCCATTGGATCTTGACGTACTTTATAAGGTTTTAGACGCATCTGTTACCGGAATTGTTATCACCGATAATCTGCTGCCAGATAATCCGATAATCTACTGCAACCCTGCTTTCGAAGAAATTTCAGGGTATATAAGGGGTGAAATTATTGGACACAACTGCAGGTTCCTGCAGGGTAAGGACCGTAACCAGCCTGAACGTAAGACAATTTCGACGGCACTAGCCTCTGGAGAGAGCTGCAGGGTCGAGATTAGAAACTATACCAAAAAGGGGAAATTGTTTTATAATGAACTGTATATCTCCCCGGTCAAAGACGAAAATGGTCAGATCACGCATTTTATTGGGATTCAGAACGACGTATCTTCAAGGCGAAGGACTCAGCAAGAGCTCGAACTTGTGCAACAGGAGACCGAACGCAAAGTTGAAGAAAGAACCAGAATGTACCGGGAGAGCCAGGAATATTTGAGCAGCATTGTGGAAACCATTCGGGAGAGCCTTGTTGTAATGGACAAGGATTATAAGGTTTTAAGCGCCAACAATCATTTTCTCAATACTTTTAAGGTTTCTATAAATGAAACAAAGGGCAAATTGCTTTACGATCTTGGTAATGGCCAATGGAATATTCCAGAGCTAAAGAAAATGATGGAAGAAATCCTTCCCACGAACAATCCGGTATTGGACTATGAAGTAGAACACGATTTCCCTCATATCGGCAAAAAACTGATGCTGCTCAATGCGCACCGTATTGAGCTCGAAGGCAGATATAAGGACTGGATATTGCTCGCTATAGAGGATATTACCGATCAGCGTGCCTTACAGCAGCGTAAGGACGATTTTCTTTCTATTGCGAGCCACGAGCTTAAAACACCATTAACTACGATCGTTGGTTATATGCAGCTTATGAACAGGATGATGCCGGAAAATGCGAGTGATAAGTTTAAAGGAGTTGTAGAGAAAACCGGAAAATACATCCAGCGCCTTAACCAGTTGTTGTCTGAACTCTTGGATGTATCCAGGATCCAGACCGGCAATATCACCCTGCACCGGGAAGAATTTGACTTTGATAAAATGGTGGCTGAAACTATCGAAAGTATCAGGGCGGCAACGCCATCTAGAGAGATATCCCTTACTGGAAAAATCGGCAGAAATTTCAATGGGGATGAATCCCATCTAATTCAGGTTGTTTCCAACTTATTGAGCAATGCGATCAAATACTCTGCTGATAATACCAAAATCGAAGTCAGGGTTTCCTCCATTAGCGATTTCATTAAGGTATCTGTAGAAGATAAGGGAATGGGCATTAGCGAGGATGAGCTGAATAAGGTTTTTGACCGTTTCTATCGCGTTGGTGAAGTGCAGAAACATTACCCTGGAATGGGAATTGGGCTTTATCTATGCCAGCAGATCATTACCAACCACGGTGGTACAATTTGGGCCGAAAGCCAAAAAAATACCGGATCTACGTTCAGCTTTACTTTACCAATGTATTAACTAGCCCTATTTAAGTATGAAAGATAAAAAGATTTTGGTTTGTGATGATGATCAGGGCATATTGGAAATGCTTGAACTGTTGCTGGAGGAAGATGGCTACCAGGTAGTGCTTGAGCCGAACAGCGTGAATGCGCTTAAAGCCATCGAGCGGGAATCTCCGGATATTGTTCTTCTGGATATCTGGATGCCTATGATCTCAGGAGATCAGATCCTGAGGTCGTTAAGAGATAACCCTAAGGTCTCTTCCACTCCTGTATTGATGTACTCTGCGAGTACTGATGGCAAAAATATTGCGGAAAGCTGTGGAGCAGATAGTTATATTTCCAAACCCTTTGATCTCGCTGTGATGTTGGAGGAAATTGAGAAGCTGCTTCAAGAATGATTGCTTAATTATTGAAAAATTGCTAAGCGTTTTGTGTTAAGTCTCGTTCCATTGATTTTTTGTCCGCATTATGATCATCGTGACTAACATGGGTACTTCAGGCTGAAATTCTTCTTTAACTTTGGCATTAACAAATGAGAATCCCATGCCTGTTGCCTAAAATACAAATATTGTAATTTGTGACTATGGATATACTGCAAAAAACCGTGTTTATCAATGCCCCAATACATGCGGTGTGGGATAGCCTTACTGTTCCTGAATTTATTCAGGAATGGACAGATGATAACCCTATTGAAATACAGACGGATTGGGAGGTCGGTAGCGCAATAATCACAAAAGGAAATCTGCATGGGATCCAGTTCATCAATTCAGGAACAATCCTGGAACTGGATCCCGGCAGCAAACTCTGTTATAGTTTTTTAAGTTCGCTCTCCAATTTGCCCGATACCGAAGAGAGCTATTGTATATTGGAATTTAATTTGACACCTGAAGATAAACAGACTAGGCTTGAGCTTACCATTCGCAATTTTCCTGACGAGGTGATCCGTAAGCATCTGGAGCTGTACTGGGGGCCAACAGTTGAACTCATCAAGCAACAAACAGAAAACCGTCAATTATAAATACTTGCTAGGTAACATCAATACCTATTTAGCGTTCCATATTAAGGATCCAACTTTGAGTCTTACAAGCTGCTGACTACTCCTGCAAAGCCGCCTCTAGGCAAGCACTGGATTTGAAGTATACCCGATTTTCTGACGCTTTTGGTTTCGCTGGTAATAGATTTCGTATCTGCCCCATCTTTAAATAACTGGAGAGAATAATCTAAATTGCCCAAAAATTTCAAATTTAGATCGAGTGTTTGCGGGGTATCTTTTCCGTTAAGTCCGGCTACATACCAGAGCTTCCCCTTTCTTCGTGCAATAACGATCATTTCACCAGGATAGCCCTGGATCAGTTTGGTTTCATCCCAGGTTGTAGGGAAGCCTTTAGAAAATTCTGGGGGCCTGCTGATAAATTATAATATGCAGATGGCCTGTCTGCAAAATGCTGTAAACCAGACTCAAACACCACTGCTAATGCCAGTTCGTGCGCAAAAGATGTTATATGCGCATGCTGCGAATCTGAAAACGTTACTGGCGTGTAGTCCATAGAACCGATTATATTACGGGTAAATGGAAGCGTGGTATTATGTGCAGCAGCCTTATCCGTTAAGATTGAGTTATTGTTATACCATTCTGCTCCGTAAACTGCTTCGGTTGTCATTAAGTTCGGATAAGTACGGGCCCAGCCGCGGGGTATGGTAGCACCGTGAAAGTTAACCAATAAATGATATTTTGCAGCATCTTCCAGAATATCTATGTAATATTTCATCATATTTTGCTGGTCTCCCGCAAAAAAATCGACCTTAATGCCTGAAACCCCAACGCTTCTCAGCCATGAAAATTCCTTTTCTCTTTTCTCTTTTGTCAACAGCCTGTCTACCGGAGTCGCGCCAAGCCAATCTGTACCTGAATTGTACCATAAAAGCGTCTTGATACCCTTGCTCTTTGCGTAGCCCAAGGCATCTTCCACCTTTCCCCCATTTGACATTACATCCCATTCCCAGTCGATCAGTACATATGGCCAGTGCATTTTTACGGCAAGGTCGATGTATTCAATTACTTTCTTATAGTCCTTTGATCCGTGATTATATGCCCAATATACCCAGGCTGCACTTCCAGGTTCAATCCATTTGGTGTCTTTAAAGGCAGTAGGCTCACTCACGTCGGTAATCAATGTACTCTGTACCAGATCGGCCAACTCCCCGATGATCATCACGTGCCACTGCGATTTCCAGGGAAGACTGGAAATAGCGCCGCCCGGCAGGTTCTTTTTGGCCGAAGGGTAGGTTACCTTATATATGTTTTTGTTTTCTTTATTGTTAAGCAGGGCTGCGCAATTTTCTTTACTGATGCCTGCCTCAGAAATTAACACCCATAATGGCTGACTGTTAACTTTATATAATGCCGGATACCCCCAGTCGCTATTGTTTTTTTCGTTTGTTCCAGTAGTAGAAAAAGGAAAAAAATCCTCGTAAGCTTGGTTATAGGGTTGTATCCATCTTTCGCTGCCTGGAGGAACTACATAGGCTGTAGTTTCATCTATAATAGAGAAACTAGAGCCTTTGCTATTGGGAAAGCTATACCTGAACGCAACCCCATCGTTATAAACTTTAAAAGTGATATCCAAGGGCTGATCGGATGGATTCTTATACCTGAATGTTTTTTCAGTACCAAAATTCTCGCAGAACTTTCGCTTTCCAGTCACCATTTCATATTTGTCATGAACAGCAACAGCTTTACCTTCCCCAGTAAGCCGGAGATTCGATATAAACTGCTGATCTTCCCTTGAAATGCCTAGCGGTGAGCTGGGCAGCACTTCAATATAAGCACTTCCTTTTTTATAAAGCACTTTAAAATGTACCTGGCCTGAACCTCCCTGACCAGCCTGTTGCATTTCCACAACTACTTTAATTTTTTTATTGGGCGATAGAATTTGTTGGGCATACCCAACTGAACTGAAAATAAAGCTCAGTACAAAAAAAAGAATTTTCATTTGTTTTTTATTTTTATAAAAGGGTTGCTAAAGGTGAAATATTTATCTGCAAACTCCATTTCGCTCTCCATTGTCCAGAAAAGAGATTCCCGAAATTCATATTGATTTTTTCCATTCCCTGATTTGGTATTGCCTCATAATTTAGGTTAAACTAAATGAAAGTTCATTAGCTTACCTATGACAAAAATCTCAGCGTTCTATAACATGCTGCTCTTTTATGTCTGGTTTATACTGGTTATATTTTATACCGTTAACCATATTACTGAATCAAGGAAGATGCTATTTTTCCAATCTCAAGGTCACCTGTCGGTATTATAACAAAGTTATATAAAGCCGCTTTCTAAGCGTTATACTAAATAGACTTTATTTTGTACAAAACCGACAAAATATAAACTGAAAACTAAATCCATTGTAATGAAAAACACGATCTCCTTGCGTAAGATCACACTTAAATCGATTTAGGAAATCAGCTGATTTTGTTCAGAGCCGTTTTTTATCTCAAAAATGCTAAATAATCCAAGGCGACGTTCAGGCGTATGAGTTTATTGAAAGATATATGTATAAATGTTTATGTCAATGCATATTTTGAAAGATACTATCATAGTGTGCCCAAACCATAATTTTTTTCTAAAATTAAATTAATTCTCTATGTTCCGTCAGGTAAGCCAATGCTTCCTGTACTGCCTGTTGACCATCTTTCGGATTAAACCCTAATTCGTTTCTTGATTTCGAAATATCAAAATCCTGCTGCAATCCTGAAAACATAGCAATATCTTTAGTGGTGAGCAGTGGAGGTTTTCCAATTATTTTAGCTGAAAGCTCCATAAAACCTGCAATAGCATACAAAATAAACTTTGGCACAGTTCCAGGTACTTTGATCTTCAATTCAGGATAAAGTTTTTGTGCCAGTTTAGTTGTATCGGTAATGGTCATACATTTTTCGTTGGCAAGGATATAACGCTCACCAGACCGGCCTTTCTGTGCAGCAAGGTAACAGCCTTCTGCTACATCTTTAACATCTACCCAGTTCAGGGTAATCTTGGTGTCCATGGGGATCTGCTTATTAAGAATCAGTTTTAGGATATTATAGGAAACATTTAGTGGAAGAAACGCTTCACCTCCTATCATTGCTCCGGGCATAACCGATACCAATTCTATACCGAATTCTCTTGCCAGATCAAAAGCCAGCTTTTCACCGTCATTCTTGGAATTGTAGTACATATCCCTTCGGTCGGAATTGTATCCGTTGCTTTCTTTTGTCGGAAGATTGATATAATCCAGTGCAGCAATGGAACTCACATAGACGATTCTTTTTACGCCCGCTTCTGCAGCTGCTTCTATCGTATTCCGGGTACCAAATATATTCACATCATAGATTTCTTTCTTGGGGTTTTTAGCCCACAGCTTGAAAGCAGCGCCTACTGCAAAAAAAGTATCAACATCCTGCAGTGCGCTTTTGAAGGAAGCTTTATCCGTTATATCTGCCTGAACAACCTCGCAGTTCAGATCTTTGAGACATTTTTTGCTTTTGATGTTACGGACTGAAGCCCTTACCGGGATCCCTTTTTCGATCAATAGTCTTACAAGGTTGTTGCCTAAATGCCCATTGGCACCGGATACCAGTACTAGTTTTTTATCTGTCATAGCCATTGATTTTAAATGCTGTGGCAAAGTTGAACTTTGCAGATTTAAAACCACTTCACAAATGTTACCTAATAATCTTCTTTCTGATACGGCTCAGACTTTTAGGGTTCATCCCAAGAAAAGACGCAATGTATTGCATGGGAACATTCTGGAGAACTTCGGGGTACTGGTCCATCATTTTTAAATAACGCTGTTCTGCATCAAGGGTAGCCAGCTCCCTGGCACGTGTTTCGTTATAGGATAAGGATTGTTGAAATACCAAGAAGCTAAAATCCATAAAAGTAGGACTCTGTTGTATAAGCTGATCAAGATTTGCTTTACTGATGCGCAAAAGTTCACATTCTGTAATACATTCAAGATTTTCATCCGACTTTTTCTGGTTGGTAAAATCAGCATAAGAAGTAATGAAACCAGGCGGACAGTTTATATGCGTTGTAACCTCATCGCCTTTATCATTATAATGGAATAGCCTCGCAAAACCTGAAACCACAAAATATAGATGCCCAGGTACTTTCCCTTCTTCTTCGATTATCCGGTTTTTCGGATATCTCACCGGTTCAAAGTACTGTATGCACAAATCTCTTTCCCGGTTAGAAAGTTGTAGACTTTTTGTAATAAGACTTATCAGTTGACCGTGCATGGTACAAAGATAAAAAAACAATGCTGATCAATCCCAAATGAAACCTGTTCCAGGACTTTTAGGAGAAAAGAAAGTGCCACAACCTAGCCAACGAAAAAGCAATAACGGTTCGTGATATGATCTTGCCAGTAGCATAATTGTTAAGTACTGGCCTGCCCGTAAATGGATACCGTAATAGATAGGCAGATAAAAGAGGCTGTATCATAAAATACAGAATTGTCATCCTGTCCAAAGGACTCCTACGGAGAGCCTGTCGAAGGACCTTTTTTTAATGTCGTAAAAGGTGTTTCGACAGGCTCAACGTGACAAATTCGAAGTAAATTACAATTTATGATACAGCCTCATCTCTTTTGTTGATTTAATTCCAATCACTACCTATATCCTTACCAACATTGGGGTTTGCGTTCTTTTCAGATAGTGGGATAGGAAATAAAACATTTTTATCCTGAAAAGGTTGGGTACCATCTTCTATCTGCCTTTGCGAATTAATGGTCTGCTTAGCTATCCCCCAGCGGATCAGATCAAAATAGCGGGACTGTTCGCCGGTCAGTTCCAATTGTCTTTCGCGCATCAGGATGGTCATGGCTTGAGGCTGGCTGCCCAAACTAATATAAAGTGGCGCATTAACGCTCGGCCTGCTACGCACCTGGTTAATCAGTGCCAATGGCTGCGATCCTGTATTACCCTGCTGTATGTAAGCCTCGGCAAGCATCAGCAATACATCTGCATAACGGATTACCTGCCCGTTGATACCGCTTTGCGGGCCACCAAAGCTTGCTACTTTATTATAATACTCATATTTTAAATATTTGTATCCGGCTGAGGCATAGGGAAAGGCTATTGGCCCGTCTTTACATTCCTGGCAATATTGGGTTTGTCCCCCGCTTGCAGCATCTCCATAAAAAGTATAAGCCGCACGCGGATCGATGTAAGTGGTATTGGTTTGTGGGTTGGTATAAGTAAAAGCTTTAACAGCCGTAGTGGTAATAAACACATTATTCCAATCGTTAAAGCCATATTCCTGTGCACGGGCAGAGTGGCTTGCTTTCCCACCCCATGTTTCCTGACCGCCAAACGGAGCATACTGGTTACCGATACCCCAATCGGTCCAGGCCTGGTTCATGACCTGAAAAATGGTTTCCTTATTAAGGGCTGTATTATTCTGATTCGGATCATCAAACAGGTTGTTATATACGGGTGTGAGCGCATAGGTATATGGAGCCTGGGTCAGTTTAGTCAGTTCAGTAACAGCATCTCCCCATTTTTTTTCGTACAGGTATGATTTACCAAGCAAAGCAACCGCAGCCCCCCGCGTAGTACGTCCAAAACTGGCTGGAGCATAAGAAATAGGAAGGTCAGCTTGTGCGTCTTTTAAATCCTGTTCAATAAAAGCCCATACATCTGCTACAGCTGCACGGGGTAGGTTAATTTCTTCTGCTGTTGGCAGCGGGATATATGCTTTACGCAAGGGTACACGTCCGTACAGGTTAACCAGATTGAAGTAAGCATAAGCCCTTAAAAATTTAGCCTCGGCAATATATTGCTTTTGGTTTGCCTGTTCGGTTGCATTGGCAGGAGCCCATGCCTGGGCACGGTTAATCACCACATTCGAACGCATTACCATTCGGTATAGCGAAGACCACATGGCTTCCAACTGCGGTTGGTTCGGAGCAAAATTATATTGTGCCAGGGCCAATAAATCCCCTTGGAGTGGTTGGGCATTTTTGGCATCATAGCCCAGCAGATCAAAAATATAATACCACTCCCGAGCCCACAAACCTTGGTGTAATAAAGTAGCGTAGCTAGCTATCACGGCTTGATTTATGGCTGCATCACTTGTGAAATAAGTGTCATAGGTATATGCGCTTTTACTCTGTAAATCCAAATCCTTCTTACATCCCTCAGTTGCAATCATTAAAACTACAACAATCAGATATTTTATATATTTTTTCATTATTATATCTTTAATATTTTTCATCATTAAAATCCAACTTGTATGCCCGCCAAAAATGTGCGTGGTTGTGGTATCTGCCCATCATCAATGCCCCGGTTAAATATATAATCGCTGGCCCCTCCATTAACACCGCCATTGGTTTGGGTGCTTATTTCGGGGTCATATCCAGTATATTTTGTGATGGTAAATAAGTTTTGAGCCGCTACATAAACCCGTAACCTGCTTAATACATTACCCGAGAAAGAATTTAATGCCGTTTTTGTAAAAGTATAACCTAAGGTTACGTTACGTACCCGCAGGTATGATCCATTCTCAATAAAAAAATCAGAAGGCCTCAAATTTCCTGTTGCCGTAACATTTTGGCCTGCCCTTGGCAAAGCGGCAATATCGCCCGGTTTTCTCCACCTGTTTAAAATGGCGGTAGAAGCATTATGCCCGGTGGAGGCATTTTCGGTGTAAAATTTAAGTGAGTTGGCTAATTGAACACCCTGAACACCAGAGATGACGATATTGAGGTCGAAGTTTTTATAAGATGCCCCGGCATTAAAACCGTATGTAAACTTCGGAATTGGACTGCCCAGTACCTTCTGGTCCTTACTATCTACAACACCATCGTTATTAAGATCTTTAAATATAAAATCTCCTGGCAATAATCCATCCTGGTATAAGCTGGCAGGATTTCCGGTTTTTTGTCTGGTAGTGGCATTTAATGCATCAATTTCTGCTTGTGTACTTGCTACATGATCAACCGCATACCCATAAAAAGCACCAATAGGCGAACCTGGTTGTGTTAATGTAATACCATTTAAATTATTAAAGTATCCTCCAATTATAGGGGTTGACGATTGTGCACCCAGTGATAATGTTTTATTTTGGTTATAACCTCCATTTACACTTATATTGTAGTTAAAGTCACTGGTTTTATCAGCATAGGCCAACTGAAATTCGAAACCTTTATTTTGAGCATCTGCAGCATTGGTAATTAAAGTACTGCTGAATCCGCTTAATCCGCCAATGCCTACGCTGGTCGGTACCGGAATTCCCACTAACAAACCGCTGCTTTTTCGGTTATAGTAATCAAGGGTAAGCGTAAGTTTGTTTTTCAGGAAACCCAGATCAAGCCCAATGTCGGTCTGGTCGGTCTGCTCCCATCTCAGCAGCGGGTTTGCAATGGAAGTTACCGTTGTTCCGTTTACAAAACTTTTGTTATCCCCCAGTGAATAAATCAGGTTGCCAGTCGGCGAACCGCCAAAAGTAAATACCTGTGTTGTGGTTAAACCAAACTTATTATTGCCTGTACGGCCCCAGCCTATGCGAAATTTTGCATCGCTGATAAACGGAAGTGCCGATTTTACAAATTCCTCTTCGCTGATACGCCATGCAAAGCCAGCTCCTGGAAAGTTTCCATAACGGCTTTGAGGGCCAAAGTTTGATGAGCCATCACGACGGATACTTCCCGATAAGATATAGCGATCGTTAAAGGTATATACCAAGCGGCCATAATAAGAAATTGCCCGGCCAAACTGTGTATAGTAACCAGATGTGTTGGCCTGGCTGGTGATGGTTGGCGCTACACCTATATCTTTCACATTGTCATTCAACATTCCTGTACCCAATACGCTCAGGTATTTGCTCGATCCGGCATCAATATAACTGGTACCTGCGGTTGCCGATATACTATGTTTACCAAAAATACGGTTGTACGACAGGTAGTTTTCAAAAGTATAATTGGAATAACTGTTAAATGCACGCCCTGCCTGCCGACTGAAACCCAGGTTGTTGGATGTAATATAAGGTATTTGGTATGAATCGTTTGTCGAAGTGCCGTATACACCCGCCAGCTGCGACCTAAAAGTTAAACCTTTAATAATATTTACTTCGCCAAAAACCTGCGGATACAATACCAGATCGTTGCTTGATAAGGTTTGAACGCCTAAACTCTGTAATGGATTTACGGCGTTACTGTTGTCATCAACATTGGTAAGGATAGAGTAGCCACCCAAAATAGCGGGGTCGTATATTGGCTGATAAGGCGCATAGCTGATCGCGTTTAATATGCTTGCTGTCTGTCCGTTAGTGTTGGTATAGCGGATATTAAGGCTTTGACCAAAATGAAAACGCCCAAGTTTCTCATCTAGAGAAAAACGGCTGTTTAATCTTCTTAAACGGTAATCTTTAACAATAGCCTGCTGGGTTAAATAACCTAGTGAGAGATTATACGTGACCTTTTCGCTGCCACCGCTTATACTTGCATTATTTTGGGTAGATAAAGCTGTTTTAAATATTTCTTTTTGCCAATCGGTACGGTCAACACCTACAAAAGGAGTATTCAGTTTGGCCGGAGGCGTAAGGTTATTGGTAGCGGCTATATCTTTTATAAGATTAACATAGTCGTTTGCATTAAGCAGGTCAAGTTGTTTGCGCACTGATGAAGTACCAACCTGCGAGTCAAATAATATCTGCGGGATACCGCTTTTGGCCTTTTTAGTGGTAACGATAACCACACCATTAGCGGCAGCAACACCATAAATAGCGGTAGAGGCTGCATCTTTTAAAATGGTAATATTATCAATGTCCTGTGGATTGATTGTATTAAAAAGATTGGCATCACTCTGTATACCGTCAACAACATACAATGGCTCCACATTGGTAAATGAACCAGTACCACGTACAATGATCTGGGCATTTGAACCAGGATTACCGTTTGAATTTAATACCTGTACACCCGGGGCTTTACCGATAAGGAGCTGTGCGGCACTGGTATTCGTGTTAGCGCCTGCATCCTTTGCAGACACAACATTTACCGAACCTATCAGGTCCTTTTTTCTGGCTGTTCCATAACCTATTACCACTACATCATTAAGGGCGCTTACATCACTCTGCAGCTTTATATTCAATACTGTTTTTCCGTTTAATTTAACTTCCTGCTTTGTAAATCCTATAGAAGAAAATACGAGTGTAGCATCCTGTGGTACATTAACCGAATAAGAACCATCGGTACCGGTAACCATACCATTCTGCTTTCCTTTTTCCAATACAGTAACTCCGGGAAGCGGACTGTTATCATCGGCTGATGTTACAACTCCTTTTATGGTGACTGTTTGTGCCGTAACGCGTAATGCACTCATCGGCACAAGCAACAGCAGCAAGAGCCATAATCTGGCTGGTCCTAGCAGCCTTGTTAAATGGGTAATTTTCATGCTCATAATTGTTTTTTTGTATATAAATGGTTATTTCTAATATTTTAATTGTCGGACTGAACCATGACAGAAATCTACAAGTCCGGGCATGCTTTGCATTAAAAGTGAAAGACGGTCTATATGGTCAGCGTTTCTAAAATAGCCATAAGCTGGTTTCAGAAAGGGCACATTTGATAAAAAATAGGTATATAAATGTTAACCTATTTGTTGCCATGGCCTTGCCAGAAAGTGGCATACTGGGTATAAACATGGAGTACTTGCATCAAGTTAACATGGACAAACTAAGCCTAGAAGCGTCTAAACAGGCATATCTGGTAAGGAAAAAGAAGACGCTGATACACTGCGAATGAACAAATCGAAAGCAGGTTTTATTTCATCCAGAATGGTACAAATGATAATCAGATCTTCCCCATTGAGACAAGGCAGGATTATCATCATAGCCATCATTTTTTCATGGCGGTAAACTATTAATCAGGCGTACGCAATCACACCTAAAAGTGCATGCTAAAACTAGTAAAGACCTTAAGTTTACAATCTTCTTAAATAAGCTTAAATTGCCCTCTCACTTGCACGCAACAATAACAGATGAAGCAGATAATTAAGGCAATCATAATCTTTCTTTTGGCTAACTCAGTCACAAAGGCCCAGGATTTTGTTTTTTCGCCGCTCAATGTGCTCCAAGGATTAAGTGATAACCAAATCCGTTATATCATTCAGTTACCTGATGGCCGAATGGTTTTTAAAACAATTGGCAATATTAACATCTATGATGGTGCACATTTTAAATATATTCATCAAAATCTGCAGCATACTTTGCCCTTAAAAAACTATGACGGATTCTATAGGATCTATCAGGCGGGAGATTCAGCCCTTTGGATAAAAGACAGCCATAAGCTGATGTATGTCGATCTGCGCAGTGAAAAATATCTCCCTGATTTGGAAAGCTATTTTAAGAAGATTGGATTCAAAACACCTGTTGAGGATATATTCATGGATTCAGACCGGCATTTATGGATACTAACAGGCGGCAAACTAGTGTCTAAAGATCAGACCCAATCTCTAGACCTATCGGCCAATGAAGGAGCCCTGCAAGATTTGGCATCGAAAAAAAACAACTTGTACCTTTTTTACAATACGGGAACCGTTGTGTGCTATGACCTGAAAACAAAAACCAAGCGCTACAGTCGTGCTGCATATCCGGCCGCACAACAGGGAATGTTTAAGAATACCTCGTTAGTGGTTACAGGGAAAAACGGGTTTTATCAACTCAGAAATGGCAGCATGGGCGGCTTTTTCTTTTTCGATACCGAAAAACATATCTGGAAAAAAATCCTTGAGACCCCCTACACCCTCAATACTTTGGTGGTTGACCCATATGGAACTGCATTGATCAGCTGCCCGAACGGTATCTGGATAATTGATTGCCCAAATGACAAAAAACGCTACCTGCCTGCATTAAAAAAAACAGACGGAAGTACCCTCAATACCGAGATCAGTACAATATTTTATGATAAGCAGGGAGGTTTGTGGCTCGGAACATTAAACCAGGGCCTACTTTATTACCATCCCTCCCGCTATATGTTTACCCATATCGGGCGGTCATATTTACAGCAAAGCCCTTCAAAAGATATTATAGTTAAGTCATTTGCAGAAGATCAATCCGGAAACATCTATCTTAATTGTGAATCTAAAATCTATCGGTATCATCCCGCTACAAAGAGTAATATTTCTCTTCAATTAGTCGAGATTTCTTCCATTGACCCTAAAATACGCCAAAAGCTGGATCTGAATGGCTCGTCTAAAAATTATAGTTCCAATCACACCGCGTTAATTACCGATATCCGCGGTTGGCGATGGATGGGAACAGCTGATGGACTAAAAGTCTTAGATCCCAAAACCAACAAAGAGCGAACCTTTTATACCAGTGATGGATTATCAAATAATTTTATACATGCAATACTCGAAGACCGCGATCATAACATATGGATAACGACGAGTTATGGCATAAACAAAGTTCAGGTAGATCCTATAAGTAAAAAAATCCACTTTACTAATTTCAATTCGGAGGATGGAACATTAGAGGGAGAGTATGCAGATGGCGCTGCCTTCGAAAGTAGAAATGGCACGCTTTACTTTGGTGGCATTAACGGGTTCAGCGTATTGGAACAGAATCGCCTCACATCAAAAAAAATACCGTTTCGGCCGCTTTTCACCAATCTTTTTTTACGTGGAGAAAAGATCGAACCAAGAAACATTTACGATGGACGTATCATTCTGACAAAAAGCGCACCTTACACCAAACGTATAGAACTTTCTTATAATCAGAACTTCCTGAGCTTTGAATTTTCTGCCCTTAATTATCAAAATTCTTCACAAACCTATTACCGTTATCAGTTGGAAGGCATAGATCCGGATTGGCGCGAAACTTCAGGCAAACGGGAAAATAACAATATGGCTAGTAATGGCATTCTTGATATATCCTATACCAACTTACCACCTGGAAACTATAAGCTCAGGGTTATGGCTTCCAATAATAACCGGGATTGGAACGAACAGGTATCGTCGTTAGTTTTAATCATCCACGCACCATGGTGGAAAACTACCCTTGCCTATTCTCTGTTTACAGTATTTTTCATCACAGTAGTTTTCGCAATAATTTATGGTTATATCCGCAGTACCAGGCAAAAACTCGAACGCATCCATAAGGAGGATATATTATTACTTAGAATCCGAAACCTGATTGAGCAGCAAAATATGCTTCAGGCCGAAAAAGAAAGAGAACAGCTACCAACTAATACCAGCTCTACAGCATACAATAACAACCAGAATCAAGCCGAATCGGCATTTTTGGCCAGAGCAATGACACAGGTCGAAAAGAACCTTAATGTGTCCGATTATTCTGTTGAACAGCTGAGCCACGACCTACATATGGACCGCACTGGTCTTTATCGCAAACTAATCATGCTATTGGACAAGTCTCCATCGCTTTTCATTAGGAATATCCGCTTGGATAAAGCAGCGGTTTTGATCCTCGAAGGCGAACTCAATATTTCGGAGATCACCGAAAGGGTCGGTTTCAGTAGCCCGAGTTATCTCAGCAAATGTTTTCAGGAGCGATATGGCTGTCGTCCATCAGAATATGCTGCAAAAACAAAAAAATCAACCTGATTGCTATTTTTTTCAACGTGATTGTTGTCTAGATCTACCATTTAGAGATAATTTTGCCTGTATTACAAAACCAAATATAATCAGGTTAACATGAAATTATCAAAGAAACCATGGCTCTTACTTATACTGGCAATATCTCTTGCAAGAATAAATGTAAGTGCACAATCAATCCAACAAACTGCACAAGGGCTGAGTTTTTCAGCTCAGGGAATGGATATCAAAATAGCGTTCTATTCAGAAAATATTGTAAGGGTTTATAAAACGCCAAGTGGTATACCTTATAATAAAAAAAGCCTTTCGGTGGTGAGTTCACCAAAAAACACACCCCTAACGTATATAAAAAAAGGAAACAATACCCTGATAAAGAGCAGCTGCGTGCAAGTTGAAGTGAATGCTGAAACTGGGGGCATCTGTTTTTATGATGCATCAGGCAAGGAATTGCTTAAAGATAAGGACTATGGCACTCAGTTTTCACCACTAGATGATGCGGGTACACCTTCATTTAAAGTAAGGAACGGTTTTCTGCTTGATAAAGATGAAGCGATTTATGGTGTAGGACAGATCATGGATAATAAATTCAACCGCCGTAATTCTGCTCATCACATGCAAAATGAGAACATGTCAACCTATTCTCCTTATTTTCTATCAGTAAAGGGATATGCCGTATTTTGGGACAATTACTCCATTTCCGAATTTAATGATAATCGTCAGGAGCTTTCCTTTGAGGGGCTTGGGCATTGCTCAGATTATTATTTTATGTATGGACAGAATGCAGATGGAGTAATTTCGAAGGTTCGTGAACTTACCGGAAAAGCACCTATGCTCCCACTGTGGGCTTATGGATTTTTCCAGAGCAAGGAACGCTATCATACACAAGATGAAAGCCTGAATGTGCTAAAAAAATACCGGGGACTAAAAGTACCTCTTGATGTAGTCATCCAAGACTGGCGGTACTGGCCAGAATACAACAAATCTGATAGCGCATGGAATTCACAAAGTTTTGATAAAGAACGTTTTCCAGATCCAAAAAAATGGGTCGATGAAATCCACAAACTTAATGCAAAGCTACTGATTGTTACCTGGCCGGGCTTTGGGCCAAAAACGGCACAACGCAAGGAATTCGACAGTAAGAAAATGATCATTAATTTCGATACCTGGCCACCAAATAGTGGTGCAAGGCCTTATGATGTATACAACCCAGAGGCACTTGATATTTATTGGCGTTATTTAAACAAAGGAATATTTAGCTCTATCGGAAATGATGGCTGGTGGCTGGACTCGACAGAACCCGACCATATCAATCTGAAGCAATCAGATTTTAACCTTCCCACCTATCTGGGCAGCTACCGTAGCGTTAAAAATGGTTATAGCTTAATGCACAATAAGGGAATTGCCACCCATCAACGGGCAACAGATCAGAACAAACGTGCCGTGATCCTAACCAGATCTGGATTTATCGGACAACAGCTTTATGGTTCCAATACCTGGAGCGGTGATGTAAACTCGACCTGGGACATGCTTGAAAAACAAATTCCCGCGGCATTAAATTATACCTTAATGGGAATACCAAACTGGAACAGCGATATTGGGGGCTTTTTTGCCGGCCGCTGGAAAAAGGACGGGGGTAACAAAAATCCAGAATTCCAGGAATTATATGTCCGCTGGATGCAATTTGGGGTCTTTAGTCCAATGATGCGCGCTCATGGTACAGATTTACCCCGGGAAATCTGGAACTTTGGCGATCGTGGCACATGGTGTTTTGATGCCCAGGAAAAATCAATCAAACTGCGCTATAGCCTGCTGCCTTATATTTATAGTACATCATGGGATGTAAGCAAAAACGATGGCACCTTTATGCGGCCCTTAATAATGGATTTCGCTGCAGATAAAAAAACGCATGAAATAGGCAATGAATATCTGTTCGGGCAATCAATATTGGTGGCTCCTGTTACCCGATATAATGCTAAAAATTGGCCAGTTTATTTGCCCGAAGGAAGTAACTGGTACAATTTCTGGACAGGGAAATACCTTAAAGGAGGACAAACAATTAATACTGATGCACCAGTAGATATTGTTCCTTTATACATCAAAGCAGGTGCTATCATCCCGTTTGGGCCTGATGTGCAATACAGCACAGAAAAAAAATGGGATAACCTTGAAATTTGCATTTACCCGGGAGCTGATGGCGAATTTACACTCTATGAAGACGAGAATGATAACTATAATTACGAAAAAGGAGCCTATTCCACTATCAAATTCAAATGGAATGAAATGGCAAGGACCCTTACCATAGCTAATAGAGTGGGCAGTTTTCCGGGAATGATCAAATCGAGAAAATTCAGGCTAACACTCATCGGCAATAATAACTCCCCAGGAAATCCCCAAGCAAAACAATCAAAAACGGTTTCATATAATGGAAATAGTGTAAGCCAAAAATTATAAACCAAGCATGATCTGAATTAAAATATTTACTGATCGGTTAAAGCCAACAACAAAGAGTCCTGGCTATTCATTAAGCCAGGACCCTTATCTCCTTTTTTTGGAATTTTCAGTACGATAAATACAGGAACACATACCACTAAAATAAATGAATAAATTGACCAGAATAATCACTTTTAACAAAACCTCAGGCTATCCTTTCGAGCCAATCACTTAATATAAATATTTAGTCTAATGGTTAAAACCAACCTGATATATCTGTTTCTTATATACGCTAGGTGCCATGCCGGTTAACTTTTTGAAGGTTTTAGAAAAGTAGGAAAGATTATCAAATCCAGTCTGGGCACAAATCTCTGAATATGACATTCTGCTTGTCGCCATTAGATACTGTGCCCGTTCAATGCGTTTTTCATTTATATAATTCAAAGGTCTGGTTCCCGTATGCTGTTTAAACTGCCTTGAAAAATAATCGGGATTTTGATTTACACGGGAAGCAAGCTGATACACAGAAAGATCTGTATGTAAATTGATAAGGATATAATTTAAGGTTTCTGCAATTTTTACCGGTATAAGCTTGCGTTCCGGACTTTTGAATAACTGGGGATTTAAGAACCTGGCAGTTAATAACATCAGAATCCCTTGGGTTTCCAGATACGCCGAAGTGTTCTGCTGGTTGTTAAGCTCCTGATATTCTTTATAATAAATATCCTTCTCGTAGATTTTAGGATTATCAGACCGGTTTATTCCTCTTCCAGGATTAATCTGGAGCAGCCTGCCAAAAAGATTAAGATCTGTTTCGGTGGCCGCTGTTTTCAATACATTTCTGTTATTGGCAAAAAGTGAACTTCCATCTGTCGAATCCTCAAAAAACTGGACAAAATACTGGCCCAGATAATTCTTACAGTTTAAATTACATAGCGTGAAACTGGGAACGATGTACAAATAGCCAGGCTCTAGCTTTAGCAAGCTTTCAGCATCTGATATTTCACCTTCTCCCTCATCTATATAGTAAATGCGGTAGTACGGGCTGATCACATTTCTATAATTCCATTTGGCGTTAAGTCGCACATAGTCAACATTGAGAAGTGAAAAGCTATGTCGTAAGTTTCTTTTGATCATCTTAACTACAATACGCAGACTACGTTAATATCTTAAGCATGCGTAAAGATTTCAAATATAATAAAATCGATCCATGCCATTTTAATGTTGTTTCAGAACGAAACCTATTAACCGATAAAAGCGTTAAAATCAAGTATCACCACGTTAACTATTCGTTTTACCACGCCAATACGGAAATATGAAAATAAAAGCCTAAAATTAAAGCAATTGGCTTAATCCATTTCTTTAAAAAGTTAATTGGGCATAAAATTCCTATAACACCTTTAGTTTCATCATAAGAAACAAAGTGGTGTACAAAATTTCACATACCAAACTCCAACCCTACCTTCCTTAAGGAATATTTGGTACTATCTAATTATGAACAATGAAAAGATTGTACCATGCATTGTTATCGACGACGAGCCTGAATTACAGTCACAATTGGAGATTGCATCGGTCAGAAGCCAGGGCGCTATGGCCTACAAAAGCTATTGCTGTTTCGCAATCAAGATTAGTGTTACAATGATTCAAAGTTGAAGTAGATATAGCGGTTTTCTGCTGCAATGAACAGGCGGATCAAACGTTTGCGCAGTCTTTTTCATTTTATTTAAATGTAATTATGAATACATTGTATTGACATTTTAAACAGACTTACAGCAATTTAGGTTAGTGTTTAAACTGGATAACTAAACATTACAGTAAAAATTATCACCGTAATCCATTATTGGAATATGGCTACCTATAACCAAATATTTACTAAAACCTAAAAAATGAAAAAAAAATTATTACTCTTAACCGTTTCGGCGATTATAGGTCTTTCTGCCTGTAAAAAAACGGCTGTATTACAAGAAGAAGTTGTAAACAGCAAAAAAACTATGGGCAGCGTAGGTGTGCAATCCCTCACTCAAACCAATGTTTTTAATGTCACCGAAAAAATTAGTGCATCAATTGAAAGGGACCGCTTAAAAAATGGATACTACTTAACCGATTTTACTGCAACCGGTTTATACATGGCTCCGGGTGCTACTTTAGATATCACTGTAGAACAAACTACCGGAACCCGCCTGCCAAAATTATTAATTGGTACCTATTCTAGATATGGCACCTGGAACACCCAGCCCACATCCGTACAGTTAACGGCAGGTACCAATACCATTACCAACGCTGTTGGCGGCTTATTATGGATCAGGTACACCAATTCTACAACTGGCTCTACCGCAAAAGTAGCTTTTAATAACGGTTTCCAATACGCTCCATATTACAAACTTGGCGTAACCACCAATTCAGACTGGATTAATCAATTACAGACTTACACTACTCCTGATGTTGTTTTGGAGGGCACAAATTGCTTTATTGTGGTATCAAGAACTAAAGCAATACAATACCAGGCAGAAGATCAGAATGCTATACTGAACAAGATTACACAGGTTATTGCGTTAGAGGATGATTTGAACGGCTTAGACAATTCTCTGCCTGCACACGCAAAAAATGTCCATACCTATCTTTTAACACAGCATGAAGATCCGGCCTATTACTTTTTTGCTTATGATTACCGTACAGCCTATATCACTTCGGATGTTAATGCCATTTTAACTTTAAGTGCAGTAGGCACCAATGGTTGGGGCTTATGGCACGAATTAGGCCACCAGCATCAAATGATGTGGCGTTGGGGAGCCTTGGGCGAGGTTTCTGTAAATTTATATAGTTTATATGTGCAGCGTACCCTTACCCCTTCTATCAACAGGCTGGTAAACGACGGCGTGTGGCCAAAAGCTTTTACCTATTTAGGAAAACCTGCCGGCACCAAAGATTATAACGGATCAACAAGTTATACCAATCCTTTAACCGATCTGTTTATCAGGCTCTGCATGTTTCAACAATTAACCTTAGCCTATGGTGATAATTTTTATAGAAACCTGGCCAAGGATATGCGGGTTGAAAATCCAACCTTAGCTAATGATGATGCCAGGATGCGTTATTTCATGCTAAAGGCTTGTGGTATATCAGGCAGAAACTTGAGTAACTTCTTCCAAAAATGGGGATTGAATTTATCTACTTCAGCAGCTACTACTCAAATATATGCAGACATGGCTGCTTTGGGTTTACCAGCGCCGAGCACTGATCCCTCTACCCTTCAAGACAATGTTGCACCTTTAACAGAATTAAGTAAAACTGGCTGGAGCATCAATTCTTTCAGCTCCGGAGAAACCAGTGGTGAGGGAGCCATCAATGGCAGGGCTGCTACTCTAATTGATGGTAGCCACAGTACATTCTGGCACTCACGTTGGACCACTTCTGCAACAAGTTATCCGCACCAGGTTGTGATTGATTTAGGATCTTCAAAATCGGCAAATGGCTTAAGTTTAGTGCAAAGAAGCGGATTGAGCCGTGCGATTAAAAGCTTTCAGGTTTTAACAAGTACAGATAATATAAATTTCACATCGGTAAACAATTATATAGCTCAAAATGCTGCCGGAGTACAATATTTTGGGTTTGGCAGCACCAAAACATTAAGATACCTCAAGGTAATTATGAATTCGGCACAAGATGGTTTGCAGTTTGCATCGCTTGCAGAGCTTGGTTTATATAATTAACAATTTGATAAAAAGGAGGGCCAATATGTGGCCCTCCTTTTTATTTATCACAGTACACATTGTCTTTTTGATTAATATTAACAGTCAAAAAAATGTTATAAGTATAACGGAAACAGCGTTTTAATAATGAGTCTGATGGACAGGCTAATTATAAACCAAAAAATCGGTTTTTGGCTTATAGGTTATTTACTTCAAAACCACGATAGCTGAGCATTTCGGCATTATGCGAAACAATCAGGCGGAGTTTTAATCTTTCGATGATGGCTCTGGCTTGAGTAATATTTCTTTGCATATCGTTTATTCCCCTGATTTCGATTCCCCCAGACATTAGTTTAAATTTGGTGGGTTCAAACTTATCAATAAACTGCTGTAGATCTGGACTAACTGTTACCTGATTGTTTTGCATAATCAATTATTAATTCTTTTGCCACAAAGCAAGACAAAGCATTTTAACTTATCAGCGCTTTCATATTAACTTATTAAGAAATGTTAACAAGGGCTTTCTTCAATATAATCTCTCCTTGCACCGATATTTGAGGTTATTCCAATCGACATACAGATCGGTAAGAATTCTCAAATCATACGGTATGACATAAATCCTTCTAATCTTTACGATGAAAACAAATTAAACTTGACCGAATCTCAATTTAAAGATTGCAAAACACCAATTATTGCAACTATTTTAACAAACGGAGTTATTTGCAAAAATATCTTATTATTTTAATCTAAACGGCTATAAAGAATAGTTCATCCGCAATTAAAACTTATTAAATTAATATTTAAGGCTAAATTTAAAACTAAATTAAATTATGGTTTAGAATATGGTCTATTTAATTGCACTTAAGCTGAAAATGCAATAAATTAGCTTAGAAATCAAAGCCGATCCATTTGGCTAATAGCGAACCTCTTCCTAAAAAACAGATGATGCCCAATAACAAAGTATATCCGCTAAGCCTGCTATTCCTGACGCTTTTATTTAGCTCTTTATCTTCAATAGGGCAAATTGTACTCAAGGATAAAAAATACCACGTAGATACTAAAATATTTTCGCAAACAGATTCAGGCACACTAAAGTTAGATATTTATTACAGTGGTAAAATAACAGAAACTAAGCCAACAATACTTTTTGTATTTGGTGGAGGCTTTGTAATGGGCCACAGAGACAGCAAGTTATTTGATCAATACTTTAACACTTTAATAGCGCATAATTTTAAAGTGGTTTCTGTTGACTATCGACTGGGGCTTAAGGGAAAGAAATTTCCAAGTCCGTTTAATACCGCTAATTTAAAAGCAGCTATTGATACCGCTACGACTGATGTTTTCGACGCAACAGCGTACCTGATCAAAAATGCAAAAGAACTCGGTATCGATACCGCTATGATCATCTTATCAGGATCAAGTGCAGGTGCTATTACGGCGCTACATGCCGACTATAACAAGCGGAATGCGACAGCTTTATCAGCTAAACTTCCACCACATTTTCAATATAAAGGTGTAATTTCTTTCGCCGGGGCAATATTAAGTTATCATGGTGCACCAAAATATGCCATGCCACCAGCACCTACGATGCTTTTTCACGGCACAGCCGATAAACTTGTTCCTTATAACAAAGTGAGGTTGCTTAACAGGGGCTTTTTTGGCTCCAAGTATCTTGCACGTACTTTCAGAAAAAACGGATATCCGTATTACTTTCAATATGTGCAAGATATGGGGCACGAAATAGCAGGTTCACCAATGGTTGAAAACCTCCCTGATATTTTATGGTTTATTGAAAATTACATCATTAAAAAAAAGCATTACTTTATGGAAGTAGACTTTAAAGATGCCGACAAAAAACCCACTTTTAGCATACCTCCTGCTTTAAAAAAGAGGTAATGTAAATCGATTGGTTTCCATTATTTTTTCAGTTCGAGCACAGCAACGATGGGCAAATGATCTGAGGCATAACGTTCAGGAATAACCTCGTGCGAAACAACTTTAAAAGGATTACCGGTTTTAAAGCCAATATGATCGATTGTTTTCCTTGGGTTGATCACAGGAATGGTAAAACCACAATCAGTACATGTTCTGGTAAAATTCGAATCGAATATTTTAATGCTTTCTGAACCTGGAGCGGCGTTTAAATCACCTGCAACAATTAGTGGCAGGGTTTCTTTGGCTGTTAAACGATTGATCTCTTTAGCCTGAAGGATCCGGTTATCTTCCGGGCGTTGTGCATCAAGATGGGTGGATGCAAAACGGATAAAAACTCCTTTGGCAATTTCGGCAGTTGCAATGGCCAAAACCCTTTGTTCTGCTTTGGCATCGCTATTTTTAGGTAACATAAAAGTCTGCTGTGCAGATAAAGGAAAACGTGATAAAATGGCTACGCCATAGTCACCCCCATCGTGGTCTATCGCTTTACCAAAATAAAAATTCATCTTCAATTTAGTTGCCAACACAACGGCCTGGTTAATACTGCCCGATCTTTTGGTATTCACGTCTACTTCTTGTAAAGCCACAAGATCAGGTTTTTGTTGTGCTATCGCTTTGGCAATGGCATCAACATCAATAAGGCCTTCTTTCTCTTTTGACGGCGGGTTACAGTGGTGAAGGTTATAAGACATAATGCGCATTACGTTACTGTTTGATTCAGCTTGTCTGTTGATCTTAGGCGAACAAGCGCCCAAAAGGCAAATGCTTAGTATTAAAAAAGAGTATAATTTCATATTGGTTAAATTAATAAATAAAAAAGAGGCTGTACCATAAAATTTCGATTCGAATCCATCTCTGTTGAACTTCCTGATAAGTGGATACCAAAGATGACAGTTCGACATTAATGATACAGCCTCTTAAATTAGTTACCAGCCTGGATTTTGTCCCAGTACCGGGTTGCGTTGCAATTGTGTAATTGGAATTGGCCAGAGATAATTTTTAGGAGCAACAAATTTTCTACCTGTATTTACCACAAAGTACCCGTTGGCATCTGTTGCAATGGTAGCTACATATTGCTGGTTAAAACTTTCAACCAAACTTTTCTTCATACCCTTTACATCCTGAGCCAATAAATCGCCTTGTTTCCAGCGGAGTATGTCGTAATAGCGCTGTCCTTCAAGTGCCAGTTCAACCCTTCTTTCGCGTCTGATTTCGGTTCTTAAATCCAAGCCAGCCGCTGCAAGTTCAGTAATTACCATTCTCTTCATCCCCACACGGTCGCGCAACTTATTAATGGTATTATCAATATCAGTTTGGGTAAGTGTACCTTGCTCCAACCTCACCTCTGCTAAAGTAAGTAGTACTTCTGCATAACGGATATGATGGATATCGTTCGAATCCTGGCTTACCGTACCCACAGCAGCAACTTCTACGTATTTGCTAAAGTAAAATCCGGTTCCTGTTATACAACCCTTTTTATCGGCATTCCATTTAGGAGTATTAAATATCGGATTTGTAGTGGCATCGGCATCACCATCGTCTTGTCCGCCCCAAGCCCAACCAGGTGTTAATATGGTTTGGTTCATACGTGGATCTCTGTTTTTGAAGATATCAGCATAAGTGCTTTCGCTATACAATGGCGATTTATCTATCGGAAGTCCGTCTGTACATAAATAACTATCAACCAAAGATTTGGTTGGCGAGTAGCGGCTCGTTTGATCGGGCACCTGAATTTCGCGACTGGTATTGTGCACACTTACTCCGGCCACATTTGGTCTTGCTAAAATGGTTTCTTTGTTGGCTCCCGCAGCTAATTTTCCTTTGTAGGTAAAAAGGTCGTTATAACATTTGGCTGTACCACCAGCTGTATATAGCTGATAAACATTCAGATCTATTACTGATTTAGCAGCAGCCTCGGCAATGCTCCATTTTTCGAAAAAGAGCGCTACTCTGGCTTTCCAGGCAAATGCAGCACCTTTGGTAATACGACCAAGTTCAGCAGCAGTATAAGTAATCGGAAGGCCAGCTGCTGCTGCATCTAAATCGGCAAAAACAAATTCGAGCACTTCCGCCCTTTTATTACGCGGACCAAATACCTCCTCATCACCAATATCGAGCGTTTTAGAGATTAGCGGCACATCGCCGAAAAGGAAGATCAGATAAGTATACATAAAAGCCCTTAAAAACCTTACTTCGCCTGCATACTGCGCTAAGGCAGTTGCACTAATATTAGTGGCTTTGGTGTAATTTTCGAGAAAATGGTTACAACGCCTGATGGCAGCATATAAATTTACCCATTCGGAGTTTAATGTACCAGAAGTAAAATCGTAATTACCTGCAGAAATGGCCTGATATTCTGAATTAGGTGGATAAATAGTATTGTCGCCCATGTTTTCCATGGCGATGGTATTATTGTTTCTTAAATTGCTGTAACAGGCATTTACAGCCAGTTTTAACTGTTCTTCCGTTTTCCAGAAACTGATATCGGTTACTGAATCCAGCGGTTCACGATCAAGAAATCCTTTTTTACAACCGGCTAAGAAAAAGGAAGGGATCAGTGCAGCACCGCCCAACAGACCCGTTGCTTTTAAAAATGATCTGCGGCTGTTTATATATTGATTTTTCATGGGTGGTTTATTTTAACTTAATCGAAAGACCGAAAATGAACGTTTTAACTTGTGGATATAATCCGCCACTGGTTGCCTGCGATTCGGGATCGTAAGCATAAAAGAAATTGGTATCGGTAAACAAGTTATCGGCCGAAGCGTAAACCCTCAGTCTATCTATATGAATTTTCTGCAAGAAATTTCCAGGGATAGTATAACCCAACTGCAGGTTTTTCACCCTTAAATAAGCAGCATCCTGTAACCAATAATCGGCCAGTCTTCCTGTGTTTCGGGTATCTTTATATACGAAACGCGGGTATGAACCTCCTGTATTTTGCGGGGTCCATCTATCCATATGCACTTCTTGAGGAAATGCAGCATCGGCATTATAAGCATGTAAACCCACTCCTGTAATGTAACCATTTGCCATGCCTACTCCTTGTAAAAACACACTCAGATCAAAATTATGATAAGCAGCATCTAACCTGAAAGAATAATTATATCGGGGATAAGCATCACCAATTACCTCACGGTCTAAATCGGCACTAATCAAGCCATCACCATTCAAATCACGATATTTAAGATCGCCAGGTGCCACTTTACCTGCATCTGCAGCAAAGATTGGAAACTTTGGCACGTATTTTCCTGCGGCATCTTTGGTAAAATCCGCCTCTTGAGCTAATCCATCTGTCCGGTAACCATAAAAGGCATCAAGCGGTTGCCCTACCTGACGGATTCTGTCCCCAATGGTTGGTGGAACGCCACCCAAATCGGTAACGGTATTTTTGATATCAAAAAACTGTCCGGTAATGCCATATTTAAAATTCCCAATCTTATCGTTCCAACCCAGGCTCAATTCATATCCTTTGTTTGATATGGCACCCGCATTTTGATCGGGAACGGTAAGGCCTATTACATCAGGCTGTGGTACTTTAAGTTGAATATCAACCGTCTTTTTATTAAAAATATCTCCGGTAAAAGTAAGTCTGTTGTTAAAAAAGGCAAGATCCATCCCCACATTGAGCATCGTGGCTTTTTCCCATCTCAACAAAGGATTAGAAAGTATAGTCTGTGCAAAACCAGTAGTCAGGATATTACCAATTGGCATGGTACCCACACTGGTTAATACTTTAATATATGGATACCACTCAGAATAGGCAGGTCCATCCGCTCCATACTGATTACCCAATGATCCGTAAGAAGCGCGGATTTTACCATCGCTAAACCAGGACCGGCTATTGTCTTTTATGAAGCTTTCTTCGCTAAATCTCCAGCCTGCAGAAACTGAAGGGAACACACCCCATTTTTTTCCAGGCGCATAACGTGAAGATCCATCATAGCGCATATTAAATTCTACCAGATATTTTCCTGCATAATCGTAGTTAACTCTCGAAAAAAGTGATTGTAAAGCATATTGATAAGCATCTCCTGTTGCCGTTGGATTCAGTGATCCAATATTCAGTACCGGTACATCATCACTAACCAAATTGGTTTTAGCAGCGGTAAAAGCATCAAAACGGTAAGTTTCTTGCTGATAACCGCCAAGCAGTTTAATATGATGTTCGTCTAAATTAAGCGTATAATCTGCCTGCAAAGAGAAATTTTGCAGTGTGGTGGTGGTTGCAACTTCCCTTAGTGAATTGTTTGGACTCGTAGTATAAATAATGGCATTGGTGGCTGGATTGAAATAATCGATCCTCCGATTAAATGTTCTTCTTTTTTGAGAACTGGCAATTAAACCATACTGCGATTTGAGATCCAAACCTTTCAATAAATGCAAGGTTCCGGTAATATTGGAAGTAAATTCTTTCGAGAAGAAATTATTAAAACCGCCATCTGTAGCAATAGCTAAAGGATTGCTAGATCCACCACCGTAACCCCAGGTACCTGTAGTAAACCGTACAGGTGTTAACGGGGAACTGGTAAATGCTGTATAAATAGCACCTCCACCACCTTCAGTATCGGCAGCGGGCTGGTTTTGGTTCCGGTCTAAATAGCCTAAATTCACATCAACATCCAATAGGGA
The DNA here is from genome assembly GCF_052045595.1 of Pedobacter sp. 22163. Taxonomy (NCBI): domain Bacteria; kingdom Pseudomonadati; phylum Bacteroidota; class Sphingobacteriia; order Sphingobacteriales; family Sphingobacteriaceae; genus Pedobacter; species Pedobacter sp. 22163. Next base: position 101,740 of record NZ_JBQEPM010000005.1, read on the forward strand.
AAGTAGCTTTAATGCCGATAGTTTTATCCTGGCATTGTTTTTCGCAAACTTATATTGATCGCCGGCAATTAGGCCATCCTGGTTTTCTCTTCCGTAAGAAAAATAATAATTAAAATCGCTGCTTCCTCCCTGCACGTTAATGCTATGGTTCTGTTGTGGAGCATAATCTTTAATCAATGCATCTGTCCAGTTGGTGTTGGCAAAATAATTAGGATCAGAACCGTTACGTGCTACCTCAATCTGTGCATCGGTATACGATTTTGGAAGGCCTGCATTTATCTGTGCCTCGCCAAGCAGTGTCATATAGTCAACCGATCCTAACATTTTGGGCAAACGTGTTGGTGTTTGAAAACCATAATAACCATTATACGAAATAACAGCCTTCTGATTAAACTTACCTTTTTTTGTGGTAACCAAAATCACACCATTTGCTGCCCTGGAGCCATATATTGATGAAGATGCGGCATCTTTAAGCACAGTTACGCTTTCTATATCATCGGGATTAATCCAGTTCATATCACCTGGTATACCATCAATCAACACAAAAGGATTTGGATTATTGGTGGTGCCTGTTCCTCTTATCCTTAATGCCGAATGTGTAGCACCTGGTTGCCCGCTACCACCAATAGTGGTAAGCCCGGTAATGGTACCTTGTAAACCTGTAGAAACTGCCGTAATAGGTCTGTCTTCCAAAACCTTGGCATCAACCTGCGATATTGCTCCTGTTACATTTGCTTTGCGCTGCGTTCCATAACCAACTATAACCACATCATTCAGGCCAACAGTTGATGGTTTTAAACTGATGGTATAAGTTGTTTGGCTTCCAATTGTGAAACTGTAATCTTCATAGCCTACCATCCGTACTTTTATTTTATCGCCAGCAAATGCTACAATACTAAATCGGCCCATATCATCAGATGACACTGCTTTTTTAGAACTTTCGTTCACAATACTTGCTCCAGGTATTCCGGTTCCGGATTCATCAGTAATGGTGCCCTTAATATCAAGCTTTTGCGGTAGCACCTTTCTCGTAATTACAATGGTATGCTGCTCTATGGCATAACTAAGCGGCAGGTTTTCAAGACTTTTGTCCATTACCTGCTGTATGGTCATATCTTTTACCGTTACATTGAAAGTTCCGGCCTCACCGATCATTTCGTTGTTGTATAAAAAATCATATCCACTCTGCTTTTTAATTTCCTGAAAAATTTCTTTCAATGAAGCTCCTTTTAGCGAGAAGTTTATCTTCTGTGCATAAAGGGATGCTCTTACCTGGACGCAGAAGATTAATAATACGGCAATCGTTAGTCGCATCACTTTAAGTGGTCGAAACATGGAACTCAGCGTGGTTCTTTTTAGATAAAAAAAATTCATTTTGTATGGTTTGTTTAGTGGGTGGTTAATCCGTTTTGTTGTTTAGGTCAAAAAATTTAGTTGATAACTGTTACCCTCCTTTCTGCAATGTTGAATTTTACCGTTCCTGTAAGACTGAGCACTTTTAGTACCTCAGAAATATCTTTAAACTTCGATACCGAACCTGTATATGATAATTTGTTATTATGGGTATTATATACAATATCTATATCGTACCACCTCGAAATTTTGCGCATTACTGATGGTAAATTTTCTTCATTAAACAGGAAATAGCCATTCTTCCAAGCCATGCTCTGTTCTATATCTGCTTTGTTCACAGTAAACTTGTTTTCATATAAAAGTCCTTCTTCGCCAGGTTTAAGATAGGCAACGGCTGAAGCTGATGTGAGCATCACTTTCCCTTCCAATAGCGTTGTTTTAATAAAAGCTTCGTCTTTATAGGCCATTATATTAAAGTGTGTACCGAGTACCTTTAGCTTCATATCCTGTGCTTTTACATAAAAAGGCATTTGTTTGTTCTTTGCTACTTCAAAATAGGCCTCACCATCGAGCTCTACCTCACGACTGTGGCCCGTAAACCGTGTTGGAAAGCGGATGGAACTGGCAGCGTTTAACCAAACTTTAGAACCATCAGGAAGTACAAGGGAATATTGCCCTCCTCTTGGAATCGATACCGTATTAAGCGCCACTTCTTGCGATGCTTCGGAAATAACATCGTAAGCCAATGTTCCATCGGCGGTTTTATTGATGGTAGTACCACTTTCTGAAGCTATTTGTCCTTGAGCTGCAGTATTTAGTACAATCTGTTGTCCGTTGCCAAGTATAAGTATGGCTTTATCAGAACCAGGCCTGATCGTTTTTGCATGATTTAATACCACCACATTCTTCTCAGTTTTATGGTTAGTATTGAAGTAAAAAACTATTGAGACAATAAAAACCAATATTGCCGCTGCTGCTGCTATCTTTGTCCACGGTGTAAATGGTTTTACACGCTTGCGTTCACCCGCCGTTTCCATGATCTGCAAGAATATGCGTTCGGCTTGCTTGCCACCAGGCTTTGTGCTTTCAATCAGTTCGAAATCATCTTCATAAGCATTTAAACTTTCTATTTCTTCTGGTGTACACTTTCCTTGAAGTGATTTTTGATAGAGAATAATATATTCCTGTTTTGTCATGTAAAGCGCTTTTCATCATAGAGCCACAACGACGCACACACACACACCTATTTTTTTAAAAAAAATATTTAACAAGCCTAAAATGATCGATAATTAAGGTATCGTTCAAAATATTTATATTAGCTTAACAAATTCTTTATCCTGATCAATGAACTTTGCATAAATGAAACCTATCCATCTAGAGGCAGACGAGCGCGAATTATGGGAGGCCATTAAATTCGGGAATCAAAAGGCATTTAAAATATTATTTGATCGGTACTTTCCTATCTTAATAGCTACAGCTTCGCACTATTTGCAGGATGAAAATGAGTGCGAAAACATTGTGCAGGATATTTTTCTCAATATATGGCTCAAAAGAGAAGTGCTCGAGATCAGGGATTTTAGAAGTTACCTTAAAGCGGCAGCAAGATATCATGTATATAAGGTGATTAGGAGTAAAAAGCTGGCAGGAAGTGTAATTTTTACCGATGAAAATCTGGAAAACGAATCGGCCTATGCCATAAATAATGGTGAGGAATTGCTAAACGTGTCTGCACTAAAAGCCCAGATTAGTGGATATTTACGAATATTACCTAAGCGTTGCAGGGAAATTTTCTTAATGAGCAGGGAAGAAAATTTAACAAATGGCGAAATTGCTGAGAAACTTAATATTTCTAAACGAAGCGTTGAGAATCAGTTAACTGCAGCGCTTCACCACCTTCGGGTTAATATCAAAAACTATCTCTTTATTTGCGGATTTGTTTTTTTTTACACGGCACAAAATCCCTTGACAGACAAAAATATTAATTCCCTTATTGAATCGCTATTGTTGTACCCGCTGATTTAGTTTAATGGGTTAGTTTTCATGCGCTCCGGCCTCACCGGTCAATATCTTTTCCATTTCTATCATCATCTGCTCGGCCAGGCGTTGTTTAGCTTGCAATTTCGACAGGTAAGCATCTGCAAATGTTACTTCAAGTTCATCCATAATAAAGGCATATTTTGCCTTAAGTTCTATAAGATCAATCTGAAGTTTCTTGGAAAGATTTTGCATGGTACAAAGCTAAAAAAAGGGAAGCTATAATTCTGGATAAAGGTTTTATTTTTCATTTAAAAAAAATACACTAAATAGACAAACCTGGCAAAACAATCTCCTAATTCTTTCGTTTATAAATTGATTCCGGCGTGGTTTCCGGAATAGTTTGTTTGGTTAGTTGATTAGGGATCACTCCCAAAGTGAATCCCTTTTCTTTTTTATAAGGCATTCTGTAATCTGAATCCATTTCCCGGTAATATTTTTCTAAATTCAGCCTTTCAAATTGATTATATAATGGAAGAAATCAGATGGGGCATTATTGGTTGTGGAGATGTGACCGAAGTAAAAAGCGGACCAGCTTTTAATAAAATAGCCAATTCTAAATTGGTGGCGGTAATGCGCCGCGATGGTGCCAGAGCAGCAGATTATGCAAAAAGACACAATGTTCCGAAATGGTATGACAATGCGGCTCAACTAATTAACGATCCGGAGGTTAATGCCATTTACATTGCTACCCCACCACTACAACACGAAGCTTATACCATCGAGGCTTTAAAAGCAGGCAAGCCGGTATATATAGAAAAACCCATGACTTTAGATGCTAATGCTGCTCAACGCATGACTGATGCTGCTAATCAGCTAAAGATAAAGCTTTGCGTGGCCCATTATCGCCGTGCCCAACCAATGTTTTTAAAAGTTAAAGAACTATTGGCTGCACATACCATTGGCGATGTTCGTTTTGTTCTGTTAAAAATGCTCCAGCCGCCTAACCCTGCACTAATTGCCAAAACAGCCGATAATTGGCGGATCAATCCAGCTATTTCTGGTGGTGGTTTATTTCATGACCTGGCTCCTCACCAATTAGATCTTATGACTTATTATTTCGGTGCAGTTAAAAACGCTATGGGCGTTGCCACCAGGCAGCAGGAAAACACCGGGGTTGATGATCTGGTTGCCGGAAATATCCTTTTCGAAAATGGAGTTATTTTCAGCGGTAGCTGGTGTTTCTCTGTTGCCGCACAAGATCAGGCCGATGTTTGCGTAATTTATGGTTCAAAAGGTAACATCAGCTTCCCGATGTTCGGCAATAAAGTCACGGTTAAAACTGATCAAACGCAAGAATTTGTATTTAAACCTTTGCAACATGTGCAACAACCCATGATTGAAAAAGTAGTCGATTACTTTCTAGGCAAAGGTCAAAATCCGTGTAGTGGCGAAGATGCATTCATTACCATGAAGTTAATGGATGATTTTACGCGGAAGTAAGTCGAAGTGAAGGATTTTTTAATTGAACCATATAAGATATAGAAGGCCATATCAGCTCAACAGCCTTATATTTTCTTAAATTCCTTATGTGTTAGGCTATTTGTAAGGTGTCGTTCATATCTATTTTGATATCGAAGGGCACTCTTGTCCTGAGTCTGTGCGGTATAAATGGCTTAAAGTCAGTTTACACCGATTTTTTCCGCTCTTTATCGCTCATAATCCTAAAATTACGGAGAAACTGAAATCTACGTATCGTGATGTCTATAAGTCTATTGTAAAACGATTTCTTACTGTTTTGTGAAGAGGTGGCATCTTTCTTATTTAATAAATATGGTAAAATATCCTTCGGTATTCTCCAAAAATCAGGAGGAGGATTTTCTTTAAAAATAAACAGATAAAGTTTTAGTGTTTCCAAATACCAATCCTGATGTTTATTGTATTCCACAATTCCCCCCACATTGGGATAATGATGTAAATTCCGGCCTAAAACCAATGGGCAGAATTTTTCCCAGTACTCTACCGTATATAGCAGGTGCATATGCCATACCTTATCAACCACAATAGACGGCGATGCGCCGTTCTGCGATATGCAGCAGAGATACACAAACCGCTTATACTCTGCTATCGCAAGTAAAGTAAACCGTCTAGTCCAGCCCTCGGTAACTGCTAATTTCCGCGAAAACGGGATTGCAAAATCTTCATTATCTGGCGAATAAGCATAAATCCGTTGCCACAAGGGATCGTCTGCATAATTTACATTTCTTTCATCAGGTAATATCGTGATATATTCAGGTTTCATCATGAATTATTTAGCAGCCACAAGAAACTGAAGATTCATAGATATAAACGGTTTTGGGATAATAATACCGGTTAAGCAACTGGCAGAAATCGTCGAACGTTTCCAGTAGGTCGGTGTCCGATAAATTTAATGTAAAATCTAATGCAGGCGTGGCGCCAGCAGAAACCGAAAGTTTACGGTTAACAATCTGTATATCGGTTATAACTTTCCATTGAATAAGGGCAGTATGCTCATAGTAATGAATTCCTTCTTCACATACCGTTAATAGCACTGTGTTTTCTTCACGTTTAGCCCAATAACCCACTACCCTTACGGTTACTAATATAAAAGTGAGTACCGCAGAAACATAAAGGGAGATAGATAAGGCCTCTTTTTCTTCCGAAAAAAAGGAAACAATGGCTATAATGATAAATGTAAACAAAAACATGCTGGCCATAAATGAACAACTACCAGGGTCCCAAGCCTTTTTATACAAAATCATTTCATCTTTTACCATAAGCCTTATAACCTGAAGGTAAGAAAATAACAGATAAAAATTACGCTTTACGCTTCAGTTATTCGTACCCCAACCTACGAGGTACACTCAATTGTCATTAAGTTACGCGCCATTCGGCACAAGCAAAAATAATTTAACCACAGATAAGAAGGATACACACAGATATGAAAATCCGTGTGTATCTGTGCTCATCCGTGATTAAAAACTCTTATTAATGATATTGGGGTAACGCTTCATCCGCGGCTAAATGACTAAAATTACATTTCATTTTTGGCTGCAGGCTGCAAAACGCGGTTCATAAACCTGATTGACGGGGAATGCTCCCGATTCTTCATCGGGACTTGTACCAAAAGCAGGGCTGAAGTTCGCTAAGCGTTACTGCCCTTCCATTTCCAAACAAAAATGGGCATGGCCGATGGATCATCTAATTTTATTTAAAATGTCTCCTCGCAACAATAAAAAATTAGGCTATACTTTACCTAAAGTTTCGAAAGCAAAAGTTTTACAGAGGCCCTTTTTTGATAGTTGGGATCGAAATGAACATATTTAATTTTTCCTGAACGATCGATGATATAGGTTGCAGGAACGGGTAAGGTATGTCGGGTATTCCCATTGTTGTCTTCTAAATTTATACCATAGCCCTTGTATTTGGTAAAGGTTGCTTCATCCATCATAAAATTAACGTTGTAGGCTTTCATAATCTCATCGTCTTTATCTTGAAGGATAGAAAAGCCTGCGCTCGTTTTTTTGATTGTTTTATCGATGTTTTCTTTCGTTTCGGGTGTAACACCGATCACATAAGCGTCTTTTCCGCTTAATAAACTTAGAGAATCTTGCAGCTCTTTAATGTGTTTATTACAGTAAGGGCACCATTGACCGCGATAAAAAAATAATACCACAGAATGGTGTGCTTTAAGTGCACTTTTCAAACTCACGGTTTTACCGTTCTGGTCCACTCCGCTAAACATAGGCGCTTTATCACCTTCCTTCAAACCCTTTTGTGCTTTTGTTTGTAGCGATAATACAACAACTAACGCTGTAAATAAGATAATCCTTTTCATTTTGTCTTTATGTTTTTTCCGCTTAGTCGAATCGGCAGCATTAACCTTACAGTTAAAATTAATTTTTATTTATTTCTTTTTCAATCTTCTCGTTTAACATTTTTTTAAAGGCTTCATCCAGTTTAAAATCATTGTTTGCAAACCCTACAAACACCTTATTAATCAACATACTTTGTTGTTGATAAATTTTGCACACAGAACAACCTGCCAGATGTACATGCAATTGTAGTGTTTCGGCAGCAGTAATTTTTCCGGCAATTCTTTTTTCGATCAAAAAAGTAGCCTGTTTACAGTTATAGATTATATTTTTTAGCGCACTCGTCATATCAGTTCCAGTTTTTTTGAAGGCAGGCCCTCAGGTTAAGTTTTGTGCGGTGCATAATTACCCAGAAATTAGCTGCGCTGAGTTTTAATTCAGTACAGATCAGCTCCGACTCAAGATCGTCTATGTGTTTCATCGAAAATACAGAAAACCATAATCCAGGGAGTTTAGCCAAACATTCATTTAATATACTGCCCAGTTCTTTCACCATTAAAGGGTTATCTACTTCCAAACCAAATGCCCGTGGATAATCTTTTTCCGTCCAATGTCCTGATTCAGCATCAAAAAAAAACTGCACTTCATTTGTTGCGCTTATTTCCTTTAAATCACTTACAGAACGTTTTCGGTAAAAATCCGCAATTTTATTTTTAAGGATTGCTGTTAGCCAGGTTTTCTCTTTACTATTCCCCTCAAAACCGTCTAATCTTTGCAAACCTGCCAAAAAGGTATCCTGAACCAAATCTTTGGCTACATCTTCATTTCTTATTCTCGACATCGCAAAGCCATACAGGTAATCGCCATATTTTTCTACCCAACGCAGTGGATCTGAATGAGGTTTCTTGATTGTATATTCCTTTTCCGTTTCGTTTTGCATCTTTTGCTAGTATCTAATATAAATATACTCCATAATTGCTTTGTCGCATGAAATGAAACATCCTTACAATTTATTTTATTTTTTTAGCAGCGCTCATATCGTTAAAGCGACTACATAGATTGACTCAAATAAAAAGATAAAAAAAAATCAGTCGTATTTAAAGTAATTTCTAAAGTTGTACGTCTACAGTTCCAACAAACCTAAAAACTTTTCTATATGATAGCCGTTTTCAAAACAAATGTATCCACGGATAACGAGTTAAACGTAATCAGCCCATTGCTGAACAGTCAGTTCAAAGAAATTAAATGGAATATCGATTTATGGGATTCTGATAAAATCCTTCGGGTAGAATCTCCAAGAGATTGGACAAAAGAAATCACCGAACTCTTTAACAGTATTGGTTTGCGCTGTATTAACCTCGAAATTTTTCATTCCGAGCCTTTTTAAGCCGGGATATCATATTCTAGCGGTGTCAGATATTACAATCTGACACTTAATCTCTTTCTCAGAGACAATAAGCATTTAGTTTACTTTATCAGTCAGATGGTAACATCTGACTACACAAATGACTGCCTAAATTAGAATCAAAAAATGCAAGCTTTTTATTCGTAATACTTCTTTAAAGGCTACATCTTCCTTTTGCGTTGGCTATTTGTAATAGATTATCATTAAATTGCATCCTCTATTGCATCAATCCCTAATGAAAGAAATTACCGATATCATAAAGGCATATCAAAAAGCAACGAAGGAAAAGAAAAAAACAGCCCTTGCAACGGTAGTTAAGGTAGAAGGTTCTTCATACCGTAGACCTGGTGCCAGAATGCTGATTACTGAAGATGGCCAGTTAACAGGCGCCATTAGTGGCGGTTGTTTAGAAGGCGATGCGTTGCGGAAAGCACTTTCGGCAATTGTAAAGCAAGAAAACAAATTAATTACTTACGATACTACCGATGAAGATGATGCCAAATTTGGCGTTCAGCTGGGCTGCAATGGTATTGTACATATTTTGTTCGAACCCATTATAGAAGAAGATGAGTTAAATCCCATTGCCATTTTAACCGCATTGCAAGACAAAAGAGAAAATGCAGTTTTGGCGACACTTTTTTCCCTAACAGATAAACTGCAGTTGGGTACAAGTATGCTTTTTAGAAATGAACCAATTCTCTCTAAAATCCCCAAAGCGATCTTCGATGAGACAATTAAAGATATCCATGAAGTTTCTGAACATAAGACCACCGCAATTAAAGCTTATAATTTTGACAACCAACAGATTGATGCCTTTCTTGAGTTTATCCACCCCCCAATTTCATTGATTATAGCTGGTGCAGGCAATGACGCACAGCCTTTAGCCGAAATGGCTTACCTTTTGGGTTGGGAAGTAACTGTGATAGATGGAAGGCCTACGCATGCTACCCCACAACGTTTTGCAAATGCAACCAAGGTTTTGGTGAGCAAACCTGAAAATGTGTTAGCTCAAATTCAGATAGATGAACAAACGGCTTTTGTATTGATGACGCATAATTACAATTACGACCTCGAACTACTTAAGTATCTATTGGCCACAAATGCTCCGTATATCGGCACACTGGGACCAAAGAAAAAGCTTGTCAGGATGTTAGATGAACTGGATTTGGAAACGCCAGCAAACCAATCACGTGTGCATGGCCCGATTGGACTGGATATTGGCGCAGAAACGGCAGAAGAAATTGCCATTTCTATTCTCGCCGAAATTAAATCTGTTTTTACAGGTGCTTCGGCCATGTTTTTAAAAGAGAAGAAAAAACCGATCCATGTTTACGAATTAAAAAGCAATTAAGCGTTGAAAACAGGCATTATCATATTGGCAGCTGGTAGTTCTTCACGTTTGGGAAGACCAAAACAGCTTTTGGATTACCAAGGAAAAACGCTCTTGCAAACCGTAATAAATGAAGCTTTAGAAACAAGTTGCAGACCTCTTATCGTTGTTTTAGGTTCAAATGCTAAAGAAATAGCCAGCCAGCATCACCATGATCAGGTTAATTTCGTTATCAATGAAAGTTGGGAAAATGGAATGGCATCGAGCATTATAGCCGGGCTTTCTGCTATAATCAGGAATAATAGCGAAATTGAAAGTATCATTATTGCTGTAGCCGACCAGGCTTTTATAAAAATGATTAACTTTAATAACTTAATCGAAAAGCAGAAAGAAACAGGTAAAAATATAATTGCCAGTACCTATGCCGAAACGATAGGAACTCCTGTCCTCTTCAAAAAAGATTATTTTGAAGCACTTTTATCGCTCACAGGAGCAGAAGGAGCAAAAAAGATACTCAAACAATATCCTGAAGATGTAGAAACAGTTGTTTTCGAACATGGAGAAATTGATATTGATACAGAAACAGATTATAACAATTTAATTAGCCAGCAATGATAGCAGATTCTTTTGGAAGAATACACGATTACCTGCGGATATCGCTTACCGATAACTGCAATTTTCGCTGCTTTTATTGCATGCCCGAAGAAGAATACGACTTCACCCCTGCCTCCCGGCTCATGCAAACCGACGAAATTATTAAGCTGGCAGAAATTTTTGTGGCCAATGGCGTAAAAAAAATCAGGCTTACAGGTGGTGAACCCTTGGTGCGAAAAGATGCAGCCCAAATTATTGCGGCATTGGGCAAACTTCCGGTTGAGCTCGTCATTACCACAAACGGAACCCGAATTGCCGAAATGCTCCCAGTGTTAAAAGAAGCAGGTATTAAAACCATTAATATTAGTCTGGATACATTACAACCTGAGAAGTTTTTTATGATTACCCGAAGGGATGTTTTCCATCAGGTACGCAGTAATATCGAACTGCTTTTGCAGCATAAAATCAAGGTAAAAGTAAATATGGTGGTGATGAAAGGGCTTAATGATAACGAAATCAATGATTTCATCAGTTGGACCAAACACAATCCAATCCAGATCAGGTTTATTGAATTCATGCCCTTTAGTGGTAACAAATGGACGAGCAATAAGATGTTTTCTTTAGATGAAATCCTATCCGTGGTCGAAAAAGATTTCACCGTATTACCTGTTAAAGGCGAACCGCATGATACGGCTAAAAGTTTCATGATCCCTGGTCATGAAGGCTCGTTTGCCATTATAAGCACCATGACCAATCCTTTTTGCGATACCTGTAACCGCATGCGCTTAACTGCTGATGGCAAACTCAAAAACTGCCTTTTTTCGGATGATGAAACCGATCTGCTTACGGCATTGCGGAAAAATGAAGATGTGCTTCCACTAATTCAATCGGCCATTTGGAGCAAAAAGAAAGCATTAGGCGGGCAATTGGTAAGCGATTTCGAAAAAATTGATGTGACCACCATTCAAAACAGAAGTATGATTACCATTGGAGGATAAAATTTTCATGATTAGCGTTAAAGAAGCAAAAGATCTCATTTCTAAAAACATCATAACACTCAACCCCATTTCAATCGATTTGGCAAAGGCATCAGGGCACATTCTTGCAGCCGATATTTATGCTAAATACGATATTCCTGCATTTAGTCAATCATCCATGGATGGTTATGCCATCAAGTTCGAAGATCACAAACAAGAACTCTCCTTAATTGGCGAAATGGCGGCTGGAACGGCAACCACCATGACCATCCGAAACGGCGAAACCAGCAGGATATTTACAGGTGCGCCTTTGCCAGAAGGTGCCGATACTGTGGTGATGCAAGAAAAAATCACACGCACAGATGGGAAAATCACCTTCCAGGATTCTAATTTAAAGCTTGGCTTAAACGTACGGAATAAAGGTTCAGAAATTATGGCCGGAGCGTTGGCAATGGAAAAAGAGAGCCTGCTCAGTCCTGCCGCTATTGGCTTTCTGGCCGGAATTGGGATTAACAAAGTTAGCGTTTATCCCATGCCAAAGATTTCGATTATTGTTACAGGAAAAGAATTACAACAACCGGGAAAAATACTCGATTTTGGGCAGGTATACGAATCGAATTCCTATTCGCTTTCTGCAGCTTTGAGATATGAAGGCATTGATCAAATTGCCATTTACGAAGCCGATGATGATCTCGAGATCCTAAAAAAAGTATTACAAACAGCGATAGAAAGCAGCGATGTTGTGCTGCTAACCGGAGGTGTAAGTGTAGGCGATTACGATTTTGTAATCGAAGCAGCAGCACATTGTGGCATCAAACAGATTTTCCATAAGGTGAAACAGAAACCTGGCAAACCTTTGTTTTTTGGCACAAAAGATCAAAAATTAATATTCGGACTTCCGGGTAACCCATCATCTGTACTCAGCTGCTACTATAATTACGTATTGCCATCCATTAAATCCTTATCCCATAAAAGCAATAGTGTAATTGAGGTTCAGGCAAAACTTACACATCCTTATTCCAAGGCCGCAGGACTAACCCATTTCCTGAAGGGTAAATATGAAAATGGGCTGGTTACCCCGCTTAGCGCGCAGGAATCGTATCGATTAAGCTCATTTGCACAGGCCAATTGTCTGATCTGCCTTGATGAAACCCAAGTACAGTTTAAAAAAAGCGACATCCTAACCGTAATGATTTTACCTAACTAAACCATGCAAGAAAGTTTCATCCTTTTTTACTGTTTACTTTTTATAGTTGCCTTTTTATATGCCTCAGTAGGGCATGGCGGAGCAAGCGGTTACCTCGCGCTGATGGCTATTTTTGCCATTTCGCCAGCCATCATGAAACCTACAGCATTATTACTCAATCTGTTTGTTTCCTCCACTTCATTTATTCAGTTTTACCGTGGTGGTCATTTTAAGTGGAAAACCTTTTGGCCTTTTGCGCTTGCCTCTATTCCGCTCTCTTTTGTGGGTGGTATGATGGTAATCGAAAGTTCAATTTATAAAAAAATCCTGGGGCTACTTTTACTCCTCCCGGTCATCCGTTTTTTCTTCTTTAAAAATACCGATCCAAAAGATTTCAAACCATCAAATATTCCGCTATCACTTGCCATTGGCGGTATTATCGGCTTACTTTCCGGTATGATCGGTATCGGTGGAGGCATTATCCTTTCTCCTATTCTGTTGCTTTTAAAATGGACGGATCAAAAACAGACCGCAGCCATTAGCGCAGCATTCATCTTCGTTAATTCGGTTGCTGGTTTAGGTGGCCAACTCATTAAAGGCTTCGAATTTAACAGCCACATGCTCGCCTATGTTTGCGTAGCTTTCGTGGGTGGCATTTGTGGGGCTTATTTTGGTGCTTTAAAATTCCCGCAAACCGTTTTAAAAAATGTTCTGGCCTGTGTATTGGCACTGGCCGCCTATAAATTACTATTTACACATGCGTAATATGAAATTTCTTATCATCGCCTTATTATTTTTAAGTTTTGCGGTAAATGCACAAGAGAGCAAGCAATTTGTAATCGAAGGAACGGTTAAAGCTCCGCTAACAGTTACTTTAGACAATTTAAGTGCTTATAAATCCGTTAGTTTGGATAGTATGACAATTTTTAACCACTTAATGCAGCGTAAAAGCAGCATTAAAAATATTAAAGGTGTGCTTTTGAAAGATATTTTGGCCAAGGTAGAAATAGATGCCAGCGTTCCAAAAAAATTAAGTGAATATTACCTGGTTTTTACTGCAACCGATAATTATAAGGTGGTGTACTCGTGGAATGAAATCTTTAATTCGCCTACGGGAAATCAAGTGCTGGTTTTAACCGGTTATGATACCAATCCTGCCAAGGCTGAAAAGGGAAATATCGCCATTATTACACCAAGCGATTTCGCTACAGGAAGAAGATTTGTAAAAGGATTGAGTAAAATCAGCATCTTACAGGTAAATTAGCAGCATGAAACCATCATGAGCAAACACTCTCACACGGTAATAATCCGAGCCTGCGAGCGCTTAAACACAAAAATCAAATAGAAACTTGTGAAACCATCATGAGTTACAAGTCACCAACAGAAATGCATATAAACTCATGATAGCTTCATAACAATTAAAAAACAAACATATACTGATGAAAAATATGCTCATGATAGCTTCATCACCGATAAAAAACAAAGATATACAGATGAAAATCGAATTGATTAGTTTTGGTAAAATTGCCGAGTTTATTAACAATCAAAATATTGAAGTTGATGGCATTGCTGATACCGATACTTTTAAACAGTATCTAGAAAATCAGTTTCCTGCTTTAAAAAGCATGAAATATAAACTTGCCTTGAATAAAAATATCATTCAGGAAAATACAGAAATTACCAACAATGCTACAATTGCCATAATGCCACCTTTTTCTGGGGGATAAACGATATGAGTGCAGAACGATATAACAGGCAGATTATCCTTAAAGGATTTGGAGAGGAGGCACAACAGCAGCTTTTAAGGGCAAAAGTACTGGTAATTGGTGCTGGAGGCTTAGGCTGTCCTGCATTACAATATCTTGCTGCTGCAGGCATTGGCCATATTGGTCTAGTTGATGACGATACCATTTCATTGTCCAATTTACATAGGCAGATTCTTTTTACTACAGCTGATATCGGAAAGCTGAAGGTAGAGGTTGCAGCAAAGCGCTTGCAGGAGATGAATACCCAGATCGGGATTATCCGTCATCCCATCCGTTTGCAGAAAAATAACATCCTCGATATTCTATCCAGATACGATTATATATTGGATGGTACAGACAATTTCGAATCCAGGTACCTCATTAACGATGCCTGTGCACTATTGAACAAACCGCTTATATTTGCTGCAGTTTCAGGCTTTGAGGGTCAGTTGGCCATATTTAACACTCCTGATCATTTAACGCCCAGCACCAATTACCGCGATCTTTTCCCCGTTCCACCCGATAAAGGAGAAGTAGCCAATTGTGCCGAAAATGGCGTTTTAGGTGTATTGCCGGGCATATTAGGTACCATGGCTGCCGCTGAAACCATTAAACTGATTGCCAAAATCGGGCTGCCGCTCACCAATAAAATTTTAAGTTACAACTTACTTACACAAGAACAATATACCATCAACATCAGTCATGGAGGCGGGTATACCCTTCCCAAAACTGTTGATGAATTTTTAAATATGGATTATCAGGATACGAGCGAAGGACCACAGGGATATATAGAAATTGATGCCAGTGAACTGGTTAAACTTCAGCAGTTAGAATCGACAATTTTAATCGATGTACGCGAAAGGCACGAAGTACCCATACTGGATAAACAGATTTTTACGCAGGTACCAATGTCAGAATTTGGCGCCTTTATGAGTAAAGAATTTTATCAAAAACATGTGGTTCTGATCTGCCAGCATGGCATCAGAAGTGTAGCCGCAGCAGAGGCCATGCAGGAAAAATATGGTGATGCAAAAAAAATATACAGTTTAAAAGGTGGTATCGTAAAATGGAGAGATCATTTTCTCAAACCCTAACATGAGCGAAAAAAAGATAAAAAACATATTTGTAAATGGCCCAATCGAACCTGCTTTTATAGCCGACAGTATTGCCAAACACAACAGCAAAACAGCTATTGGAGGCCATAGTATTTTTATGGGCCAGGTGAGAAAAGATGAAATTGAAGGCAAATTTGTTGCAGCGATAGCATATACGGCATATGAAGACCTTGCACTCGAAAAAATGCATCAGATCAGGGAAGAAATCTTCGAAAAATACCCACTCAATTGCATGCATATTTATCATAGTTTGGGCACAGTTAAAACAGGCGAAATCTGCCTTTTTGTTTTCACCTCGTCGGCACACCGTAAACCGGCAATGGCGGCCTGTAGTGAAGTGGTAGACCGGTTAAAAGCAGAATTACCGATCTGGGGAAAAGAAATATTCGAAGACGAAACCCACCAGTGGAAAGAAAATATTTAATATGGTAAACATCACAAAAAAATCCAACACCTTAAGGATTGCCGTTGCAACCGCTACTGTAAAGGTATCGAAGCAAGAAACCATTGATGCCGTTGAGCAACGCAAAATCCCCAAAGGCGATGTATTTGAATTTGCCCGTGCAGCGGGTTTATTTGGCGTAAAAAAAACCAGCGATGTAATTCCGGATTGTCACCCGCTTCCAATTGAATATACCGCTATTACTTACGAAATTGTTGGTTTAACCATCATTATTACGGTTGAAGTACATACCATTTACAAAACAGGTGTAGAAGTTGAAGCCATGCATGGTGCTTCGGTTACGGCTTTAACCATGTACGATATGTTAAAACCGATTGATAAAGGCGTTGAAATAGAAAATATTAGGCTTTTAAAAAAATCTGGAGGAAAATCTGATCTTAAAAATGCCAAATTCCCTGAACTAAAAGCGGCTGTTGTAGTTTGTTCGGATTCTATTTTCGAAAACAAAGCACAAGATAGCTCGGGCAAAGCGATTATTTCGAGATTAACCCAATGGGACATCAATGCCGGGAAGTATGAAATCGTACCCGACGAGATCAATATCATTCGGGATAAAGCCGGTGAATTAAGTGCAAGTGGTTATCATCTGATCATTTTTACCGGAGGAACAGGCCTTTCACCCCGTGATGTAACTCCAGAGGCCATTGCCCCCTTAATTGACCGCAATATCGATGGGATTATGGAAACTGCGAGACATTACGGACAGGAGCGCATGCCTTATGCCATGCTTTCTCGCGGCGTAGCTGGTTTTATCGGAGAAACATTGGTACTTACCTTCCCTGGCTCAAAAAGTGGTGTAGAAGAAAGTATGGATGCCCTATTCCCACAGGTTTTGCATTTATTTAAGGTAATTAAAGGCGAGAAACATTAGTTAGGATAAATCGTCATTTCGACCGCAGTGGAGAACCCGAAGGCTCTGCGAAGCAAAATCTTTTAACTTTGATTCCATAACTTTGGCACAAAGATCTCTCTCCCGAAAATTCGGGACTGCGCTACATCCGATTGCTATCGGGTTGATTGGGAACCACGGAGTGCTCATGAATGCCTCTAAATAAAAGGAAACCTTATGAATAATCGTAATGCAATAAGCTTTAAGATTCCCGCCTGCGCGGGAAAGACGAATTCGTTTAAATCAACAATATTAAATCTAAACAGCAAAAATGTTTTTTGTGATCAAAAATTAAGTCCTATTTTTGCGGCATGTCGTCTAAATATAAGATTTTATACTTTTTCCAAAATTCTGATACTGCTATTCTAGAAATTCAGCGTCTTGGTCTGCCTGATAATGCAGATGCAGAAGCGACCTACCACTGGCTTTACTTTGATAAAATTACAGGCTCGTTGATTAAATTATGGTTCAGGTCGATGGATTCTTCTACCGAAATTGAAGAACGTTATTTTGAGCAGGGTTATCTTAAATTCAATAAAACAGAGGCTACATATATCGAAAAACATAATTCTTCGCAGCAAAAACTTAATAACATGGGCAATAGAGCTATCGGAGATGAAATAAGTGCTTTATTAGAAAATTACCTGAAATAATTTAGGCCATTTCTGGAAGTTCTGATTCTAAACCTACTTTACTTAAAGGATAACGAGAACCGTGGAAATCTTGTAGCGACTGACAAAAACCAGGATACCATTCTTGTTTTTGCATGCTTTCTAAAAGCTGTGCACAGGCGAGTACATCGGTATCAGCCTGATGCAGTGCATGGGCAACAAAATTAACCACATCCCAAATGCCTTCCATCATAAAAAACCTAAATGTAGATAGGATTGCAGACCACTGTACTTTTTTGGCTTGTAGCAAAAAGAACCGGGAAACAGGACTACATAAACGCTTAAAGGCCATATAATCCTCTTCAGCACCTGCTAAGTTTAAAAGGCCATCCTTATAAGGAAGATTTACAATTTCTACAGCAATTTTATCACGGCCATGAAAATAAACACTTCCTGCACAGATGGAAGATATTGATATCAGGGATAAATGATCGTAGATTTCGGGATGCATTTTCAACTTCCCATTGCGCACAAATACCAATCCGCCCTTTTTAGCTGCTCCAACCTGTGTATTCATGGCCGATAAACTTAAGAGCTCAAATTCGCCCGCAAAGTTAAGTGCTGTTACAAACTGTGCTGCAGCCATAAAAGTACCCCGATCAAGAGGTTTGTTGCTTATAACAGGTTCCTGAATTGAAAAAATAGAAAGTTGCAAAAATATTTAATTTGTTTGGTTCCGGCCGACTAGATCGACATTAGCAAAAATAAAAATCCAATTCAGAAAACAACTATATAGATAGCGGGTAAAGCGGGTCAGATTGGTAATCAACTAGAAATGAGAACGAAATTTTTTCAACCTTTTTGTTCAGTTAATGATGTACCCGGTTTCGATGGCGAAATACAAAATATAAGGGCAAAAAAAAGCAGGACTAAATCCTGCTCAAAATCTTTTGGGGAAGAATTAAACAACTCTTACTTTCACTGCATTAAGGCCTTTTTTGCCTTCTTGAACTTCGTATTCAACTGTATCATTCTCTCTGATTTCGTCAATCAGGCCTGATGCATGCACAAAAATCTCAGATCCGCTCTCTTCTTTAATAAAGCCAAAGCCTTTTTCTGAGTTAAAAAATTTTACTGTTCCGTTTTTCATTATACTGGATGTTTTTAAATTAAAAACCAAAAATAGGATTAAAACCCAAAAACCAAAATTACTGGCAAACAAAATTGCTAATTATGCACAAAAGATTTACAACTGTAAAGATTATGGCTGCCATTTTACAGTTTAAGGTATTAACCACGAATGTTTATGAGCATTAAAAAGATTTTCCTTGCGTAATGGAAGAATACCAATTAATTGGGTGCGACCTTAAGTTCATGCCATCACTCTCAATATGATACAAGATAATCGGCATACTGAAATCGACAAAACGTTCTACCTGTCTGGAAAGTTTACCGAGAAAATCCATACTCGATATGCCTTCCTTTAAATGAACGTAAATTACACTGCCTGTTTTAAACTCAAAGCGTTCTACCACTCCTGGCCACTCTGCTTTTATCCTGGTGAGGAAAGCTTTGATTTTGGTTTCTTCTTTTAGATTTTCCATAAGCTTATCAGGTTTTTTAATATATGCTAATTTAAAAAATTATTCCAAATAAGATTAATTGTAACAGGACCTATACAATTCGTGTTAAAAAACAAAAGAGCCGCAGAATGCAGCTCTTTTAATGATAATTTTTCAACTAAAACGACAATTACTTATTATTAAAAAACTTAAAATCAATTATTTGAATAAAAAACATGTATGATTTTAACTTACACACTAAATAAAGATATATTTAATATGAAAGATTACTTTAGGGAAACAATTTCCAAACCTTCACTCTTTAATCCTTTTCCTTTAACATTTAATTGTATAGTTCCGCCTTTTTTATTTGACTGTACCACCACCACCAGTTTTCCACTGAATAATTTCATGGTTGGTTTTACAAACGATTCCAAAGAAGTAGCATCGCCGTTACAAACCGCTTTGAATGTCCCTGCTCCTTTTACTTCAAAGTTTAAAGCATTAGTGGCTATTGGACAAGGAATACCTTTTTGATCAACGACCGATACGGTTACAAAAGACAGATCTTTTCCATCGGCTGCAATCTCTTTTCTATCCGGTGTTAACACAATTTTATGAGGTTTACCTGCCGTAGTTATCTTTTCTTCGGCTACAGCTTTCCCATTGCTGTCAAAAGCTATAACCTTTAAGGTTCCTGGTTCGTATTTTACATCCATCCACATCAACCTGTAGCGGTTCTGTGACGTTGATTTATCTTTTTTACGTACACCCAAACTTTTACCATTCAAGAAAAGTTCGGCACTATCATAACTGGTGTATACAAAAACTGGCGTAGTTTGACCTTCTCTTCCCTCCCAGTTCCAATGTGGTAGTAAATGTAACGTTGGGGCAGCTTTATTCCAACGGCTTCTGTATAGGTAATAACGGTCTTTGGGTAAACCTGCCAGATCAGAAATCCCGAAATAAGAACTTCTTGATGGCCAGCTGCTATCATAAGGGGTTGGTTCGCCGAGGTAATCGAAACCTGTCCAAACAAATTCTCCAATTACCCATGGTTTATCGTCCTGCATTACAAAGTCATCGTCAGGTACATTAGACCAGCTACAATATTCAAGATCATAAGAAGAAGACTGAAAATCAGGATATTGTTTATCAAATCCTTTTACAACCGGAAATTTATATATCCCCCGGGAGCTTACCGTTGAGGCTGTTTCCGATCCCAAAATAAAGCCCTGTGGAAAAACCTTATTGGCTTCTTCATAAAGATGTACCCGGTAATTTAAACCTGGAATATCCATTAATGCACCAAAACCCGATTGCATGGTTGCCTTCACCTGATCCATCCCTACGGTAACAGGACGTGTAGGATCTTCGCGGTGGAAAATTTCCTGAAGCCATTTAGCCCTTTTAACACCTTCGGAACCAAACTGATCGGGCACTTCATTTCCCGAGCTCCACATCACGATACAAGGATGATTTTTATTGGCCTGTACCAGATTTACAATATCCTTTTCGGCACCGGTATTGAAATATAAATGGTAACCATTTTCTACCTTGGCCTTCGCCCATTCATCGAAACTTTCGGCAAGAAACATGAATCCCATTTCATCGCATAACTCCAATTGCTCGGGTGATGGCATGTTGTGCGAACTTCTGATGGCATCGCAGCCCATTTCTTTCAAAATCGTTAATTGTCTTTTTAATGCAGCGGTATTAATAGCAGCGCCAAGCGGACCAAGATCGTGGTGCAGGCAAACGCCTTTAAATTTTCTTACCTTGCCGTTCAGGCTAAATCCTACCCCAGCGCTGAAATTGATTGTTCTGATTCCAAATCTTGTTTTCACTACATCTTTCAATACCCCACCTTCATATACGCTCGATACCGAAGTGTACAAATAAGGCCTTTCGGGGCTCCAAAGTTTGGGATTGCTGATTTCGATATTTTGATCGGTTTCGTTTCCAAAGATTGATTTCGCAGTATCAATTGCCACCTGCATACCTAAACTATCTAAAATCTGCGTAACCAAACGAATACCTTTGCCTGTTAATTTGGTTTTGATATTCACTTTGGCAAATTCTTTCTTTACTATTGGGGTCGTTACCGTAATCCCCCATTGTTCGATGCTTTTTTCATCTTTGATGATTAAATGCACATTTCGGTATAAACCCGCCCCAGGATACCAACGAGAAGATTTAGGCATATTTTTAAGATGAATAGCCAACAAATTACCAGTCGTTTTTAAGTCGTTCGTGATGTCGATATAAAAGTAATTGTAACCATAATTCCATTGTCCAACCTGTTTCCCGTTCAGGTAAACACGAGGTTCGCTCATGGCGCCATCTATCTGTAGCAGCACTTTCTGGTTTGGTTTAAGCGCTGGGAGATTCAGTTTTTTTCGGTACCAACCTTCGCCAATATAAGGTAAGGCTCCTGTTCTGCCCGTTTTTTCAGTGGCTTTGCTTTCGCCGTTCTGAGTGATGGCGGTTACCTGTTTGTCTATTTCCTTATCAAAAGGTCCGCTAATGGCCCAATCGTGCGGAACAGAAACAGTTTCCCAGCGGGTATCATTAAAAGTAGCTTCGGCAGCATTCGGGAAATTTCCTTTTGAAAATTTCCAGCCTTCATCTAACAGGATTTCGGTTCTTTGGGCAGCAGCATTTAAACAAAAAATACCCACTAAAAATAGTGGTAATAATATTTTTTTCATCAGAAATTGTTTAGAATAAATTCGACAGCAATATAACTTCTTTTTAAGTTAACGCCATATCAATTAATCCCAGCTTTTCGGTGTTTTAAATTGATTGCAGCTTTATAGAACTTAACTAAGGTGCCGAAGGAGAATATCAGTGATATTTTTTTGCATTGTCTTTTTCAGAACAAGACAATTTAAAGTAAAAAAGCCCTTCAATCCTGAGAGGGCTTTTTCATAGTCGTCTATCCCTATAAGTAGGAATCCAAAACTAATTAATGCCTTTAATATTTTTAGGGGTTGAATAAACTGAACAGAAAAATTTTTCGGCTTAATTCATCTTTTATTTTTTGGCTTTACACGCGCTTAAATGGCTATAACAAACTATTACTCCACTCCCTTCGCATTCGTTGGAATAACATACAGCGATTTTGAAGCCGTAATAAAAAGCATGTTTTTGTCTTTTCCACCAAAACAAATGTTACCGCACCACTCTTCTGGTATATCAATATGACCGATTTTTTCGCCGGTAGGTTTGTAAATATTCACCCCTTTTCCAGTTACATAAATATTTCCATTACTGTCTAAAGTCATTCCATCTGAATGCTGATTAAGGAAAAGTTGCTTATCTGTTAATTTCGCATCGGCACCAATACGATAACGATAAGTTTTATTGGCGCTCATATCGGCCACATACAAAAATTTGCCATCCGGAGTACCTGCAATACCATTAGGCTTGATGATATCATCCGTCACGATAATGGCTTCTTTTTTTCCTTTCGGAAGATAATATACCTTTTGCCCCTGAATCTCAGGCGATTTCCTGGTCCAATAATCGCGCTGATAATAAGGGTCAGTAAAATAAATGCCTCCTTTAGCATCCAACCAGATATCATTTGGTCCATTTACCTTTTTGCCTTCATAATCGCTGAAGAGCACTTTTATCTTTTTGTTTTTATCGATAGACCAGAGCTGGTTATTCTCGTCGGCACAAACAATCAGGTTACCTTTTTTATCGAAATAAGTACCGTTTGCCCTTCCCGATTTGTCCATATATAGGCTCAGTTTGCCATCAATACTATATTTCCAGATTTTATCATTAGGCTGATCAGTAAAAAACACGTTTCCCTGTTTATCCACTGATGCACCTTCTGTAAACTTAAACTGCGAAGAAATCAACTTTAAACTATCCTGAACAAAAAGGTTTTGCCCTTCGCTTTGCGCAAAAGAGACGGTGCTTATGGCTGAAAGAGCCAAAAAGAGAAAATATTTTTTCATTGTATTTTTTTTAAATAAACCTTTCAGGTTTCAAAAACCTGAAAGGTTTATAAAGATATCAACTTACCCGTTTCCCTTTCAGTAACATATTTAATGCATCATTCAGCGTACCAGCTTTTTGCACTTCGCCTTCATTCACAAAATAAATTTCGTCGGCATTTTCGATGGTGTTTAAACGGTGTGCAATAATAACAAGCGTGGTTTCTTTCGACAGTTTATTTAAAATGCTTCCTAAAAGCTGTTCGGTTATGGTATCGATGTTGGCTGTAGCTTCATCAAGGATTAACAGTTCAGGATTTCTTAGCACTGCACGCATAAAGGCAATCAACTGTTTCTGACCCAAACTTATACTGTCCGATCCGGAAGTAATCTGTGTATTTAATCCTTCATCAAATATAGCTAAAAGTGCGTTTAAGTTGGCTTCTTCAATTATTTTCTCCAGCTGCACATCACTTACATCCTTATATTGACTATTGCCGTATAGAATATTTTCTTTTACAGTTCCGGTAAATAAAAATGGTTCTTGTAAAATGAATCCGATTTTTTGTGTTCTTTCTTCAGCAGAAAATGAACGGATATCTTTACCATTTAATAAAACCGTTCCTTTTGTGGCATCGTACAAACGCGAAATTAAAGAAGCAGTAGTGGTTTTTCCTCCTCCGGTTGGACCAATCAAAGCATAAGTTTTTCCTTTTTCAAATCTCAGGTTAATGTTGTGCAGAATCTCTTTGCTCTCGTCATAAGAAAAATGTACATTTTTAAACTCAAGCAAAGCATCAGAATTGATATTTTCGTCAACTTTGATCTGTTTTAGGTCACTTTCCAACGATAGGATCTGAGATATCCTGTCCCAACTGGCCATAGCCACCTGAAAACTTGTCCAAAGGGCAGCCAATTGCCTTAG
This sequence comes from Pedobacter sp. 22163, assembly GCF_052045595.1. Lineage (NCBI taxonomy): Bacteria > Pseudomonadati > Bacteroidota > Sphingobacteriia > Sphingobacteriales > Sphingobacteriaceae > Pedobacter > Pedobacter sp. 22163. The sequence continues at coordinate 125,655 of NZ_JBQEPM010000005.1, forward strand.
CGGATTATAAAAATTTGTGGTATAAGCAATATAACTCACCAATAAACCCAATGTAAAGTTGCCGGTAGAAATCAGGTAAATACCAAATAATAAGGTAATCAGCTGTGCTATACTCGATAACAAACCATAAACCGGCACAAAAATATTATTAGCCAAACCTGCAACTATGGCTGTTTTATAATTTTCAGTATTGGCTTCATTAAAACGTTTCCTAAAATAATCCCTGCGGTTAAATGCAATAATCACTTTAAAGTTGTTCAGGCTTTCCTGTATTTCGGCACTCATTCCGCCAACGCTTTTTAAGTTTTTGGCATTTTTTCCTTTTACCCAGGGTGATAGAGCCATCGTGAAAAGAACGATTACCACCGCAGGCGAAAGTGTTGCGGCGCCCAGCTCTAAATTAATCGATAGCAAGAAAATACCGGCACCGATCATGGTTACAATACTACCTATAAACTGCATTAAGGACTGTGAGAAAAACTGGTTCAGCTTATCGGTATCATTATTTACCCTCGAAATCAGATCGCCAGCTTTGTTCTGATTAAAAAATGAAACCGGTAACTCCTGCAGTTTATTAAAAATGGCATTACGCAAAGTGTATAACATTCGTTGGCCTACTCCGCCCATCAACCTGGTTTGGGTGTAACCGGTAACCATGGCAATCATGTACATCACCAACAGTATACCACCAAAAATAAGCACACCATGAAACTGTTTGGTGCGGATATAGGTATCAACGGTATGGCCAACCAGTAATGGACCCAAAAGCAACAGACCTGAGTTAACCAAAATGGCAATCAGCGCCAACCAAAGGTTCTTACGTTCAGCCGAGATCAGTTTTAGCAGGCTTTTCAGCGCCTTCAAAGTAGATTGCTTTTCCTGCCTGGTGTTAAGCTGGTTAAGATTGTAGTTCATAATTACTGGTGCTCTGTTGTGAATTGTAAATCTGAACATATTCGGGACTGCTTTTCAGCAATTCCTGATGGGTTCCTTCTGCGATGATTTCGCCTTGCATCAGCAAAATCACTTTATCGTAATGTTCAACAGAAGCTATTTTTTGTGTAATGGAAAGTAAAGTTAAACCAGGATAATTTTGTTGGATGTTCTCCAAAATCCTTTTCTCCGTATTGGTATCAACACGGGCTGTAAAATCATCAAGCAACAAGATCTTTGGATTCACCGCTAAAGCCCTGGCCAGCATAATGCGTTGTTTTTGCCCACCCGAAAGGCTGTTTCCACGTTCCGAAACAATAGTATTCAATTGATCAGGTAAGGCATCTACAAAATCTTTCAGTTCGGCAGTAGCTATGGCTTTCGCTAAAGACTCATCTGTAACGGTATCGCTAAAGGCAATATTTTCCCTGATGCTCATGTTGAACATAATGCTGTCCTGAAATACGAAGCCAACCTGTTGGTGAAAATTCTCCTGGTTGTACTTTTTAATTTCTTGGTCATCGAACAGCACCACACCAGAATCCGCTTCAATAAGACCTGTTAAAATATAAAGTAATTGTGTTTTACCTGCAGCTGTAGGGCCGATAATAGCTGTTTTAGAACCTGCTTTAGCCGAAAATGAAACCGATTTTAAAACTGGTTTTTGTCCGAAACTCAAATTAAGGTCTTTCGCTTCCACATCCCCTCGCAATTGTGTGCTTAGCGTACCAGGGTGTTTAATTTCAGCAGCATTCAGCACGCTTTCTATCCTTTGGTAAGATGCCGTAGCCTGCGCAATTACATTGCTCATAAAACCGATTACCAAAATAGGAAATATAATGAGTGTGAGGTAGCTGCTAAAAGCGGTAAACTCGCCCAGGGTCATCGAATTGGTAATTACAAAATGACCACCAAGCACCAAAATGCACAAACCAGATAAATTGGCTGTAAAAACAATAACCGGAATCAAGGCTGCAAACATTCGCAGGATGGATATCCCTAAATCTCTCGCTTTGGCATTTGCATCTAAAAATTTATGGTATTCTAAAGTTTGAGAATTAATTACCCGTATCAGAGCCGAACCTAAAATACTTTCGCTGATTACTTTGTTTAACCAATCGATCACTTCCCTGCTCTTTTTGAAAAGCACTTTTACCTTGCTTAATACATAAAAAAACGCGCCGCCAATAATTGGTACAATCGCAATTACACAAAGTGCCAGTTTCCAGTTAATCATTAAGAGCAGGATGCTTGCGCCAACAATTAAAAATATAGACGAACAGATAGAAACAATAGCCTGCGAAACAAACATTTTAATCGAATCGGCATCGGCAGTAAGGTTGGTTAGCAGTTTTGAGGGATTAGCCTGAATAATGTAGGCATGGCTTTGTCTCGAAATCTGATCAGATAGCCTGGTTCTTAAATCTCTTGCCACACGTTCAGAAGCATAGGTTTGCACAATACTCTGCAAATAAGTAAAAATGAAAACCAGTACAATAGCCAGTGAAAACTGAAGCAGTATGGATTGAAGATTGAAAGTTTTGTTGGTATAAGAATCGATACCGCTTGCAATAATTTTTGGTAAGAGTAAGTTGATACCGTTACTGAGCAACGCAAACAGGATCAGCATAAAAATCAAGCCCCTGTAGTTTCCAAGTAAACTGAAAATACTCGGCTTTTTGGCTTCTTTGGTTTTTTCCATATCACTGAAGATACCTTAAATTGTAGGCTCCAAATTTAACCCAAAGAAATGATTAAATGAGAAAATAATTAATTAGAGAATGATTGAATTTTGAGTGAGTGAATGCTTAGAGGATTTTTATTAAATCTTTCGTTCCTTACATTCAATCATCCACTCATTTTATCATTCAATCATTCTCTCATTCAGTCACTCTCTCATTCAATCATTAACTTTCTTATTTACTTTCCTTCAAAACCATATCGATGGTTATGGCTGTGGCCACAATTGCAACTTTCTGATTGCTTTCGGCATAACTTGGATCGATAGATACATTGTATTTATCGGCCGTGGTGAAAACTTCTTTCAAAGCACCAGCCCACTTTTTGTTTATTTTGCCCATTTCCGCACCTGCATTATTGGTGATGCTAAAGTTCCAGGCCTTCCAATCACCAGATATTTTTGCGATCTCTTCTCCCGATGTTGGGCTCGAAATGGTAAAAGTTGGCTTGAAAAATTTAAATTTTTGTTTAATAATGCCCACTTCAACACCAAGCGGATCGGTCACAATAATTTTCGACATCCAGAAGGTCCAGCCTCTTGTAATGGTGGCCTGCAACTGGTCGTTAATATCGGTAATTTCTAATTTAAAAGGCATCATCCGCTTATCAACCAATAAGGTTAAAGCCTTTTGCCAGCCAGAAATACGCTGTTTAATAATCCCGATTTGAGCACCCTGATCGTTATAAACTTTGTACTCATTAGCAAACTTTAAAAAGTTTACTTTCTCATCAATAAAATACTCGTCGCTTAAAAAAAATGGAGGAATCTGCTTGTTCATATTGTAGTTTTAATATTAGATAAGCTGCTAAAATATATATTTTTTTTCATTGCGGGTTCAAGTAGCTGTGGGAGATCGTCATTGCGAGAAGGCTTTTTCAGCTGACGAAGCAATCTTTATGGCAAGGATCACTGGCATGAAAGATTGCTTCGTCATTCCTTCTCGCAATGATTGTTATGACTAATCCAAGTTTTATGCTGCTATTTTATAGTTGTTTTTATAATTAGTTTTACTTTTAATGACGGCTGCTACTCTAAGCACTATTTTGTTCCTGATGGCATTTAGAATACTCATACTATTTTTACCTTCATCCTTTTTTCTATTGTAGTAATTCTTAAATTCCTGATTATGCTGGATCAGTGATAAAGCACCTAAATGAAGTAACCTTTTGAGTTCTTTGTTTGCCATTCGGTGTACTCTGGGCTTTCCTTTTATACTAATCCCGCTAGTGCTCTCAAAAGGTGCAACGCCTGCATAAAACGGGATTTAAGGCTTCTGTAGCCTTTAATTCATCAGCTTCCTTAAACGCATAGCTGCATAAGCGCATACTGTCTATCTTGTCATTCTTCCCCCGGGCAATCCCAAAGCTCCATTTAATATGGGCAGCATTTCCAATATGGATTGGCAGACCTTTTTTGCTGCAGAAAGACCAGATCAGCCGATGGTAGATACCTGTATTTTCAATAACAACAAGTGAGTCCCCATCCATAGAAACACCATTTGCTTTAAGCCATTTCCCGAACAGTTTTATACCATCACCGGTATTAGCAAAGTGTCCGGTTTCAATACCTTGTTTTTTATGCTTTATAACAGCCATTAGGGAAACATCGAAGTAGGGCTTTGAGACATCAATTCCGATAAAAAATTTTGTTTTGGTAATCATGATGGCATTTTTTTATGTTTGTAATAATTACCTACTTTTCAACCCATCGATCCTAGTCCTTAATAATGGGTATTGCCCTAATTGTTATCTGGTCACTAAGGGAAAAACGGTAGCGGATTTTATCATTGCATAGGTATAAAAACCTTGACGATCTGTTAATGAGCCGCTACCGAGTTAGGTAATATTTGTATATTATTAATAGATAAAAATAAACTATAATTCCATTATACAAATCTAAAGGACGATGCCTATATTGGAGTCTGTCGATGATAGCGAAGTCAAAAGACAATAATATTAGTCCGCAGTTGATGAAACGACATCAAGTTAACCGGCTCAGTAATAACAGAACAACATAGTATTTGATTTATATATTTTTAAATGTAACTTTGTTGCATTGAAATATTCAGTGTACACATATCGCAAAGAAATTTTTGCCCGTATATGGGCGGTATTGCTGTTGGCGGTATTTCTTAATGCAACATTGATAGAAAGCCTTCACCATCATGGCGCCGAAAAAACCGGTTACAGCAAGCAAAGTTCTCAGGTGTATCCACTGAAACAATTGAGCTCGGCAAAGCTAAAATGTAAATTGTGCGAGGTGTTGAAACACCGATCGCACTTTTTCGATTTTCCTGCTCCTATTGCATTTGCTTTACCTGTAGTTAAACCAGCCATTAAACCTTGCGTGTACCTCATGAGGCATCCTGTTGCTTATATCTTATGCTGTGCCAATAAAGGCCCACCTAGCCTAATGGCTTAATCTTCATTCAAGAAGTTTCTTTTCATAACCTTAAAATTTACTCTGTTTAACGCACATGCCTGTTTGGTATGCGCCAATATTTTATTATGCTTCAAGCCATTTCATTATCCAAAAATTATCAATCTTATCAGGCCTTAAACCAGCTTAATTTAACTGTTAACCCCGGTGAAGTATTTTGCCTGCTGGGCCAAAACGGTGCCGGAAAAACCACTACAATCAATTTATTCCTGGGTTTTATTGAGCCAAGTAGCGGAAAAATCTTAATCGACAACGAGGAAATCTCTGCACACGATGACGAACGGCGGAAACATCTGGCCTACATTCCGGAGGTGGTTATGCTTTACAGCAATCTTTCGGCAATCGAAAACCTCGATTACTTTTCTAAACTGGCTGGGTTTAACTATGGTACTTCAAGCTTGATCGGTTTTTTAAAGCAATGTGGTTTACAGGAAGCTGCCCACCACAAACATTTATCGGGCTTTAGTAAAGGCATGCGCCAAAAAGTGGGTATAGCTATTGCACTGGCCAAAAACGCAAAGATTATTTTAATGGACGAGCCTACCAGTGGATTAGACCCAAAAGCCACCGCAGAATTTACCCAACTGGTTAAACAATTAGCTGCCGAGGGAAAATCAATTCTGATGGCTACGCACGATATTTTTAATGCGGTAAATGTAGGTTCGCACATTGGCATTATGAAACAAGGCGAATTGATCCATACCCTTAAAGCCAGCGACATTACTGCGGCCGATCTGCAGGAATTATACTTACAAACTATTTAAAAACAAATCCATTTCATGTACCCAATATATAAAGGTCTTTCTATTTTCCGTGCAATCTGTTTGTTATTGCTCTTCAGCACATTTAGCCTGGTCACTCTTGCTCAGATTAAGGTAAGTGGAAAAGTGATCGATACCCAAAACCAAGCTATCCAAAAAGCCACTATTAAATTTAAGAATGGGAAAGATCAACTGAATACCAGCAGCGATTCGCTCGGTAATTTTTCAGTTGTTTTACCTCAAATGGCCAATTATACCATCACCATTAGTGCCATAGGCTACAGCACTTTTAATCGCATTTACTCCGTTAATGGCATTGGTGATTTAAAACTGGATGCAATTGTGCTGCAAAGCGCCAACGAAGAATTGCAGACTGTTGAAGTGGTAGGTACCAATGGCAAAAAGTACTATGGCAACTACTCTTTTTCGGCCACTAAAACGGCTACTTTGAACAAGGACATTCCACAGGCTATTTCTTCGGTTTCGAAGGAATTAATTGCCGACAGGCAGGCGGCTGTACTGGCCGATGCGGTTAAAAATGTAACCAGCGTATCACAAAGCAGCTATTACAACCAATTTTCGATCAGGGGAATTAACCAGAACGAAGAGGGTGCTATTATTAATGGTATGCGTACCCGCCAATATTATTTTAACCAGCCTTTAACCAATAATCTGGAGCGGATAGAAGTAATAAAAGGTCCGGCAAGTGCTACATTCTCTAGCGTAGATCCAGGGGGAAGCATTAACCTGGTAACCAAAAAACCACTGACTGAAGATCGCAAAGAGATCAGTCTCTCGGCCGGAAGTTTCAGCACCATTAGAGGCGCTTTAGATTTTACTGGCCCTTTAAATGCTGATAAAACGCTGATTTACAGGCTTAATGTAGGTTATGAAGACAGTAAAAGCTTCAGAGACCTGCAATACAGAAAGGGTTACCTGATTGCCCCTTCTTTTTCGTACATCCCGAACGATCGAACAAGTTTAAATGTAGAAGTGGTAATGAACAACAGCAACTCAAGGTTAGACCGCGGACAGGCTATTTTTGGTGCAATTGCTGGTAAAACCGATTTAAAAAGTACACCGATCAGTTTTAATATGGGCGCCAGTAACGACCGTTTTAACAGTCAGGATTTAATGTTGATGACCAATTTTTCGCATAGCCTTACACAGGATATTGTATTTAATGTGGCCTATATGAAGCAAAACTGGAACGAGGATCTTTTAGAACATAGAACTACAAATGCTTTTGGCGTTGATGAAAACAATCAACCTATCCCTACGTTAGCGGCCATGCGTGCCGTTCAGCGTCAGCAAAAATGGCGAACCGACAACTTAAGCACTTATTTTAGTATAAACGCCAATACTTTTAGCCTAAGCCATAAGCTGGTAATCGGGTACGATAGAATAAACACTCAGAAACTGCGTGGCGGAGGCGAAAACTCGGCGCAGGGCTACCGTTTAAAAGATGGAACCATTGCGGCAAGGTACGATCCCACAAAAAAAGACCTCTATTTATTTAAGGTCGTAAATGGTATAAATGCACCAGTGCCGAATGTAGAGCACTTTAATCTGTCCAACCCGACCTATACCATTAAAAATTTAAGCGATTACGTTTTTACCAAAACAGAAATTCCGGCCGCATATAATTTGGTTAATGCAGTCTACCTGCAAGATCAGATAAAATACCATCAACTTACCTTAACATTGGGTTTACGACAAGAGTGGTATGAGGATTACAGCAATTACAAATTGGCTACTGAAAAGAAAATTTATCAGCATAAGCTTTTGCCAAGGGCCGGAATTACCTATGCCATAAACACAAACATTAACCTTTACGCAACCTATTTACAAGGGTACCAGCCGCAAGGCAATACCTCAACTCTGGTTATTGTTCCACCACCTGCAGGCACCAATTTTAAACCTTTAGAAAGTGATTTAAAAGAAATTGGTGCAAAATCCGAATGGTTGAATAAAAGTTTAATGGTTAACATTTCGGTATTCGAAATTAACCAGAAAAACCTATTGATGAATGCAAACGATCCATTGGATGTAAACCGCCTGATAGAACGTGGTGCCCAATGCAGCCGTGGTGTCGAATTCGAAGCTTCTGGTTTTATCAGGCCTAACTGGCAGTTTAATGCAGGTTATAGTTATGTAGACGCCATTATTAAGGATGATTTTAATCCTGATTTAATTGGTCAAAGGGTGCAGAACACACCAAAACACAGTGCCAGTTTATGGACACGCTACAATTTTGAAACCCTTAAGCTAAAGGGAATAGGTTTTGGAGCTGGTTTACAGTATAGTGGCACTAAACTTCCGCTGTACATCAGAGATTTTGTATTGCCTGCTTATACCCTGGTAGATGCTGCGCTTTATTATTCTCCAGCTGGTTCTAAAGTGCAACTGGCTGTAAATATGAATAACATTTTAAATAAAACCTATTGGGTTGGCGCACAAAACTATCTACGCCTTTTCCCTGGTACACCAAGAAATGTAATGTTTAACGTAACCTATAGAATATAATGCCAAATAGAATAAGCACTATAGCCAAACAAACTTTTAAAACCGCCCTTAATAACAGGGCCACCTTAGCCTTAACCCTTTTATTAGGTTTATCGCTTGGTTTGGCCACTTACGTGGGCTGGCAGAATTTTAAAACACAAAACAATCAGCGCCTGCACTATAAAGAATTGGTTAGGGCACAATGGTTGGCAAAACCAGATAAACACCCACACCGGATGGCGCACTATGGTTACCTCGCCTTTCGCGAGAAACATGAACTGAGTTTCTTCGATTTTGGAATAGAAAGTTTTGCCGGTGTATCGATCTTTTTAGAAGCGCATAAACAAAACACAGTAAATTTTAGTGAAGCAGGTTTTTCTAACGGAACGTTGCGCTTCGGCGAAATCAGTGTAGCCATGGTGCTGCAGCTCCTGGTACCACTTCTCATTTTCTTCTTAGGTTACAACAGCATTTCGGCTGAGCGCGAATCGGGGACATTAAAGATCCTGCTATGCCAAAATGTAAGCTGGAAACAGCTCCTCTGGGGCAAAACATTGGGCATAATTGCTGTTTGTTTGTCGATATTTATCCCCCTTATGCTGCTTACCATTTTGTTATGGGCCTCGCTGAGTCATTGGCAGATTAGTGGTGATGCCAGTTTGCGCTTAACGGTATTGATACTTAGCTATGCGATCTATTTCTTCATTGTATCTGCCATTACGGTTTTAGTTTCGGCTTTTGCACGCAGTTCTAAATCAGCTTTAACTACTTTATTGGCCTGCTGGATATTTTTTATGGTTATTATGCCCAGGATCACCCAGGCAATCGGCGTCAAAATTTACCCCTCCCCATCTAAAATAGAGTTTGCCGATGCCATTGCTACCGACATCCATAAACAGGGCGATAGCCATAATCCAGATGACCCACATTATGCTGCTATTAAAGACTCACTGCTCAAAACTTACGGTGTTACCGATGTAAAAAAACTGCCTTTTAACTATGGTGGTTATATTATGGCAGAGGGCGAAAAAATAACCTCAAAAATTTACAGCAACCACCAAAAGGAGCTGAATAAAATTTTTGAAAAGCAGAACAGCATTACAACGGTAGCAGGTTTCATTAACCCTTACTTATCCCTCAAACATATTTCGATGGCCTTAACAGCCTCTGATTTTGATACTTTTGTTGATTTTCAGAATCAGGCAGAAGCCTACCGTTATCAGCTGGCGCAAAAGATGAATAAACTACAGATTGATAAGATCAGTAACATTGCCCCGGGAGAAGAAGAAAAACCTTTGGCTATTAGCAAGGCAAACTGGGCCGAGCAACCTGATTTCAATTACCACTTTGGCAAATTAAGTTCAGTAATAACAAATGAGTTATTGGCACTGAGTGCTTTAACCTGTTGGTTATTGGCAACGGTCATGCTGTTACAATACACGACCAGGTGGATTAAAACGATATAGCGATTAAGGATGAAAAAAAGTATATATAACCTCGAATTTAAACTGTTTTTTAGAAACAGCTCCTCATGGATAGGCATCATTGTGCTGCTGATTACAGGCTTTGCCGGTTTGTATTTCGGCAAAACATTTATTGCCAACCAACAGGCCGTAATTGAAAAAGCGGCAATATTACAAAAGAAAAACACCTTCAGCAATATCGATCATTTTGGTAAAGATATTGGCTTATTGTTTTACCACAATAAGTTTTCATTGGCTAATGCACCCAATGCCTGGGCCGCCTTTGCTAATGGGCAGCGTGACATTAACCCTTATTTAATTTCGGTAACCATGCTGGGTTTAGAAGGTCAGATTTACGATACAGACATTAATAACCCGGTAAGCCTGCTTTTGGGCAACATGGATCTGAGTTTTGTATTTATCTTTTTATTTCCCCTGGTGATTATTGCCTTTAGCTATAACTTACTTTCGGAGCAAAAAGAAAGTGGAGTTTGGTCGCTTTTAAAAGCGCAGACCAACCGGTCTTTTCGGGTAATCTGGCAAAAATTTTTAGTTAGGGTAGCCGTAATTTTTTCTGTTGCTTTATTACTATTATTTGTAGCTGTTCTTTATCTGCATTTGCCTGTGGATTTCATTTTCTTTTCAATAACTACACTTATTTTTCTTTATCTGGCCTTCTGGTTTGCAGTTTCATTTTTTATCATTTCATTAGCAAAATCATCGAACTTTAATGCATCGGCATTGGTTGCTGTTTGGGTGCTTATCTGCATTGTAATTCCAGCATCACTTAACCTTTTTCTTACCCGAAAATATCCTATACCAGAAGCACTGCAGAATGTAATTAACCAACGCGAGGGTTACCACGAAAAATGGGATATGGCCAAAGAAGTTACAATGAAACCATTTTTTGAACATTATCCGGAACTGAAGCAATATCCCTTCCCGCAAAAGAAAACTTTTAGCTGGTTCTGGTATTATGCGATGCAACAGATAGGCGATGATCAGGCAATGGTAAGCAGGCGCGCAATTGAGAATAAACTGGCCGCCAGACAGCGATTTACAAATACGCTTGCGTTTTTCTTCCCTACCATACAAACCCAGTTAGGGATAAACAATATGGCTGGATCGGATCTTAACGCCCACCTCGATTTCCAGCAGGCAGTTAGAAACTATCACGAACAGATCCGTTTACATTTTTACCCGGTTATTTTTCTGAATAAAACGGCTGACAGTACAGATATTAAGGACTATAAACTGGAAAAATATAGTCCTCAGCATAGGCCTTCAGTTTGGGTTAATTTGCTATCTATATCGATCCTAACCGTAATCCTAATTGGAACAACAGCCTTTAACTTTAAAAGGCAGGAACAATTTTAGGCTAACAATAATTAAACAATATAAAAATTGAACAATATAAAAATGGTCTGTGTGTTTACATGGACCATTTTTTTTATCAAAAAACCGCTAAGAAGTTATAAATATCGAATAGGCAATGGCCTGTCAAATAAAAATTAGCCGAAATCAAAAGCAGTATGGGTTAATCCCCTGGTTGTAGCCAAACAACTATTGAACAATGTGCCAAAACCTATTAGCCAAAGAAGAAAATCTTGACATCTGGATATGCCTTACAGGATGGAACAGGATGGATTACCGAAATAAAAGTTCTAATCTCGTATAACCAAATATAATCAATTCTTTTAATCGATACTTATGAGCAAGAAAAACAATACATCAAACAATGCAATCGTTTGCACTTAACCACTCCTATTCGGCCATTTTAAAGCCTTAGACGAAGAAAAGACTATTGTAGTCAAAAAACATTAATAACTAACTCATTTTCATTCTACAACTGCTAATTCATCCAACAAACAATGGATTGATTGCTCAATTATATGCCCTCAAAACAGATAGCACACCCATCTAATATGCTATTTGGCTAAATAACCAAATATTTACATAACCAACAAAACTATGGATCTTAATTTTTATCCAGAAAATCTAAAGCGACGAAGAGGCTCTTCGCGCAAAAAAATCCTGATTACGGGTATGTCGGCGTTGTGCCTACTTTGTGTGGCGAACACTGCAGATGCGACCGATCGCAAAACGACACCAGGAACTTCGGGTATAAACATTTCAACGAGCAAACGGGATGTTAACCTTAAAGGAAAAATTGTTGATGAAAAAGGTGAAACCTTGGTTGGCGTTAGCATAAAAGTAAAAGGTACAACTATTGTAGCCTCTACCGATGCCAATGGAGCTTTCTCCATTACTATCCCATCAACTGTGAGCAACCCGGTTTTGGTGGTTTCGTACATTGGATATGCTACACAAGAGGTACCTGTTGATGGAAAAACTACGATCAGCATCCAATTAAAAAGTTCCACAAATGATTTAGATGAGGTTGTAGTTGTTGGTTATAACACCGTAAAGAAAAGTGATTTAACCGGAGCGGTTGTGAGCGTTGGTGCAGAACAGATCAGATCGAGGCCGGTACAAAATGCATTACAGGCCATACAAGGTAAAGCAGCTGGGGTGGATGTTACATCGAACGAGCGTCCGGGGCAGATCGGTTCCATTTTAATTAGGGGTACGCGCTCTATCAATGCCAGCAATTCGCCGCTATATGTAGTTGATGGTATTCCATTTGCCGCAGGTGGCATTGAAGCCATTAACCCTAACGACATTGAAGCCATCGATATTTTAAAAGATGCCTCTGCAACTGCAATCTATGGATCGAAAGGAGCAAATGGTGTTGTTTTAATCACCACCAAAAAAGGCAAGGCTGGAAGGTTAACCCTAGATTACGTTGGAACGGCAACCATCGAAACCATCCAGGACAGAACACAGATGATGAATGCTGCCGAATACATTGAATTCCGCCGTGATGCATACCGTCGTATAGGTTTTCTAAACCCAGCTGCGCTAGCAAATACCACCTATCCTGCTGTGCCTACACAAGCTGATGATAACCGTATTTTCCCTAACGACAGTTATGTAACGGCCAACATTGCCCAGGGCTGGCAAAATGGCGTTTACAATGGCAGTTTAGTGCCAACAACAGATTGGACGGATCTGGTTACCAGAACTGGTGTTACGCACGACCATGTATTAAGCGCCAGCGGTGGTACAGATAAATTAAAAGCATATGGCTCATTTGGTTACTTAAACCAGATCGGAACAGAACTTGGCCAGGATTATAACCGTTATACCTCTAAGGTAAGTGTAGAACTGAATCCAGTAAAGTGGTTTAAATTCGGGGCTAACATTACCGCATCTTACGGCTTGCAGAACTATGGATTCTCAACAGGCAATGCAACAGGCCCGAGCAGTTTGTACGGTGCAGCGCTTGGCATGCTTCCTGTTGCTGTACCTTTTGATGTAAACGGTAACAGGATTAATTTACCAGGTGCCGATATCAACATTCAAAATCCAGTGGGTGAGGATCAATACAATATCAATTTACGTAAAGTGTTAAGAACAATCGGCTCTTTTTATGCTGAAGTAAGCTTACTACAGGGATTAAAATACCGAATTAACTTTGGACCAGACTTTTATAACAATTACAATGGTAGATACCAGGATGCAAAATCAATCAATCGTGGCGCTGGCGAATCAGGCTCTACCAATTATGCTCAACTTAACCAGACCAATAGATTTGCCTATACCTTAGATCACTTGATCTACTACGACAAAACCATCAAAAAACATAATTTCGGGGTTACATTATTACAGAGTTCATCTCTTTTCAAAGAAGAAACGTCGTCGATGACGGGAACAAAAATACCTTTAAGCAAACCACTTTGGTATGGTTTAGGTGGTGCAAACATTCCAAGTTTAGATGCATTTAGTACCGATTTAAGCAAAAATACCCTGATTTCATATATGGCGAGGGTAAATTATAGCTTTAACAGTAAATACCTTTTAACAGCTTCGGCCCGATGGGATGCTGCTTCTCAATTGGCACAAGGAAATCAGTGGGATTTTTTCCCTTCTACCGCACTTGCATGGCGTATTGATCAGGAAGATTTCTTAAAAAACATCAAATGGATTGATCAACTTAAACTTCGCCTGGGTGTAGGTAGCGTAGGTAACTCGGCCATCACTTTTGGTACTACACTTGGTAAACTACAGCCACTTACCTATACTTATGGTGGTTCGGTACAAACCGGATATGTAGCCTCTGATGCATCACTTGCCGACCCGCCAACCTTACCAAATAAATTATTAGGTTGGGAACATACCCTACAATATAATTTGGGCCTAGATTTCAGCATTATAAAAGGAAGAATAAGTGGGTCATTAGACTTATACAAATCTAACACCGTTGATCTTCTTTTGTCTAAACCTATTTCTTCAATAAACGGTTATACCCGTTCTTTTGATAACATAGGCGAAACGAAAAACCGTGGTATCGATTTAACTTTAAGTACCATTAACGTGAAATCCAAAGATTTTAGCTGGTCTTCAAACCTAAGTTTTTCGGCCAATAAGGATGAAGTAACGAAATTGGCCAATGGAAATGATATTCAATCTACATTATTTATCGGTCAGAAAGTTAGAGTGGCATACGACTTTGTAAAAGATGGCATCTGGCAAAACACACCAGAAGACTTAGCTGAAATGGCCAAATTTAATGCTAACCTGCCAGCAGCAAGCGCTTTTAAACCAGGCAGCATTAGGGTTAGGGACTTAAATAACGATTATAAAATTGATGCCAATAACGATAGAATGATCAGAGGAAGTTACACGCCAAGCTGGACCAGCGGGATAACCAATACCTTTAATTACAAAAATTTCGACCTTTCTATTTTTATTATTGCAAGATATAATTTCTTAATTGCCACGGGTGCAGAGTCACTACAGGGCCGTTTTGCCCAACGTTTGGTTGATTATTGGACACCAACCAATCCAACAAACGATTATCCAGCACCAAATTATGGAAGTGCAGCCGGCGATCCTTACAGAAGTGCTATGAACTACCAGGACGGATCCTTCGTAAAAATCAGAAATATCTCATTGGGCTATTATTTCCCTGAAAAAATTGCTAAAAAATTAGCATTATCTAAATTAAGGGTATATGCACAGGCCATTAATCCGGGTTTAATTTACTCTAATGTTGGCTGGGTTGATCCTGATTCGGGCATCTCATCCAACAACAGCGTTACCTCAACTTTTAACAGAGGTGTAGTATTTGGTGTTAATGTTAGCCTTTAATCCTTAATCGCTATTTAAAAAAATTGATCATGAAAAAGATTATAAATATATTATCGGGTGCTGCAATATTAGGAGGATTGATGATTTTCCCTACTTCTTGCAAAAAAAGCTTCCTAGATGAAGAAGTTGTTAATGCCCGTACCACTGCAGATTTTATCACAACTGATGGCCTCGACGGTTTAACCATAGGCATGTACCAAAGTTTAAAATTTCATTTTAATTATACCTGGGCATACACTACATCTAACTATGGAGTGGATGAATTTACCGTTGGTGGCGATAGAACCGAGCAAATGTGGAACTCTTACGATGCCAGTTTGAATTCCCTTAATGCAGATGTGGCCAGCGTATGGGACAATATGTACGAAAACATAAATTCGGCCAATATTCTTATCAAAAACGTGCCATTGTATTATCAGGGCGCAAGTAAAAACACACGCCTGGGCGAAGGTTATTTTATGCGTGCTTTCGATTATTTTAAACTGGTAAAACAGTACGGTGGTGTTCCGTTGAGGTTAGAAGCACAGGATTTCATTCAGGAAGAATTTACAAGGAACAGTGCAAAAGAGGTATATGAGCAAGTAATTCAAGATTTCACACAGGCTTATAACTTTTTGCCTGCTACGGTAACAGAAACAGGCCGCATTACCAAATGGGCAGCTGCACACTTTTTGGCAAAAGCGTATTTATTCCGTGCCAGCGAAATAAACAACGCATGGAATAGCGATACCAAAACTGCTGATTTACAAAATGCAGTAAAATATGCCGACCTGGTGATTAACAGCGGTCAGCATACCCTGGCTACCAACTTTAGCGATTTATGGAATTTCACTACCATTGACGGCGCAAACGAAACCAACAAAGAAATCATATTAGCCGCACAATTTTCTGGCAATACAGCTACTCAGGGCCGTTATGGTAACCAGGTACATTTGTATTATCCGTCTATTTACCAAAATTTACCAGGTATGCAACGCGATATCCCTGGCGATCGTGAATTCCAGCGTTTAAGATCTACAGATTATGCGCTCGATGTTTTCGATCGTGTAAACGACTCGAGGTTTTGGAAAAGCTTTAAAACACGTTATTTATGCAACAGACCTGCCGCAGCACCACTCTGGACGGCAGGAACAGCACCAACACCAGACCTTGTGGGTAAAGCAAAATTTGCTGGCGGCGAAGAATCTATTTTATATATCGTTAATAATGCAGGCGATACCAGATATACACCCGCCGTTGCAAATGCAAACCCTGCACTTCCCACTGATATTGGCCGCCGCAAGCCAAGTATGTATGTAAGGTATTTTGCTGGCCAACCGCAAAGTTATTTGGGTGGACATGGAAATTATGGTGTAAGTCAGTTTGTTGCTTTATCTAAATTTATGGATGGTTCAAGAAATGCTGTTGCATCACAATTTGGTCAACGAGATGGCATTTTAGCCCGCCTGGCAGAAACCTATTTAATTGCGGCTGAAGCTTACGGACGAATGGGCCAGTTTGCGCAGGCCATTCCATACTTAAATAAAGTTAGAGACCGCGCTGCGTATAAAGAAGGAGAAGACAGATCAGCATATGTAGATGGTGGTGCGTCGTATAAAAACAACCCTGCTGCAAACACAGCGCCATTTGTTTCATATTCTGATAAAAACAGCTATTTCGAGTCGAATAACCTAACCGCTACAACTGCCACTACCCTAACCAGCATGCACTTAAACAGCGAGGCCGATATATTTAACTCCAATAAAGAGTTTTACGATAAAATTGGTGCTACCTCACAGGAAAATAAGTTTACCTCTTTCATCTTAAACGAACGCTCGAGAGAGCTCATGGGCGAGCTATTGCGTTGGGAAGATTTGGCACGTACCAAAACCTTGGTTGCAAGAACAACTGCCTTTAACGATGAGGCAAAACCATCAGAAAGCAAACATTACCTGCGCCCTATTCCTCAAAGTTTCTTAGATGTGATTAAGAGCGGTGGAGCGGCATTAACACCTGAGCAAAAACAAGCGATGCAAAACCCAGGTTGGTAAGCCAGTTAAGCCTTTAAAAAAGAGCAATTTACTTTCGGGTTTATTGCTCTTTTTTGTTTGGATATTACTATTTATTGTAGTGAAACCGGCATTGAATAACGGCACATTGTTGATCTTTGCCTTTGGTACCCGATATTTGATAAACCAAACGATGTTCCCCGGTTATCCGCCGTGACCAAAAGCCTTTTAAATTATGCTTTAAAGCTTCAGGTTTTCCTAAACCATGAAATGGTGTTCTTGTTATATCTTTCAGGAGTGCCCTAATTTTTCTTTCCGCTTCATCATCATTATCCATCCAATATTCAAAATCCTCCCAGGCTTCTTCAGTAAACAATATATTCATTGCTTAAAGCTCAACAGACTTTTCGTCTTCTACGGAAAATTGCTTCATTCTACCGTTTTTTAAACTCTCTATAGATTTATCTAATCTTTTGCGATTTGCTTCTGTCGACATTAAATGTGCAGTTTCGGTAAGTGCATTATATTCTTTAATTGAAATCACTACTATAGCATCATCCTCATTATTATTTCTCGGAACAATCAAAACGTCCTCTGTAGCACTTACTTCATCGAAATAGCCTTTCATATTTGTTCTCAGAGAAGAAATGGTTACTGCTTTCATAGTTATTGAATTTGTACAATCAAATGTACATCTTAACGTACAAAAAACCAAATAAAAAAATGAGCTATACTATTATTTCCTTCATCGTACATTCGGCTCCGTTAAATTGTATTGCTTTTGTTACCACCTCGCTATATCGGAAAAAGCATTATTTTAAGCGTTTGAAAAGCGCTAAAAGCTGTTTATCCATATGCAATCTATCTTCTACAGGATAGAGCAGGACGGCCCTCTCAATTTTAAACGGTAAACTCGTTTAAACTATTTAACCAAATATTTCCTTTTTATTAATGGCGTTTTTATCCCAATGGTATAGAAACGGTCCAATAATGATCAATTTGAGATGAAAAAACTCCTCCTTGCCTTTTTTATACTGTTTTCTATATGTGCTTTTGCTCAAAAAAGCAACAAAACAACGCTGGTTCCCAAGCCGTTGTACAGCGACCCTGTTTACGGCGGGGCTGCCGATCCGGTGGTGATCTGGAATAAAGGAGAAAAGAAGTGGTTTATGTTTTATACCAACCGTAGGGCAAATGTTAAAAACCTTGATGGCGTAAGTTGGGTACATGGTACCCGTATCGGCATTGCCGAATCGAAAGATGGTGTAAAGTGGAAATATCGTGATACCTGCGATATTCGATACCGGCTAACCGATTATACCCATTGGGCGCCAGAAGTAATCGAAAATAAAGGAATTTACCACATGTATTTAACCTATGTGCCTGGCGTTTTTAACGATTGGCGCCATCCACGGTACATTGTCCATCTTACCAGTAAAAACCTCATCAACTGGAAATTCGAATCCAAACTGAACCTGGCCTCCGATCGCTGCATTGATGCCTGTGTATTTAAATTGCCTGATAACAAAGGCTGGCGCATGTATTACAACAATGAAATGGCTGGTAAATCTATCTATTATGCCGACAGTAAAGATCTATACCATTGGGAAGATAGCGGCAAAAAGTTAATTGGTGATAAAGGCTGCGAAGGTCCGAAAGTTTTCTACTGGAAAAACATCTATTGGATGGTGGTCGACAACTGGAATGGCCTCGGCATATATTCATCTACCGATCTCCTCACCTGGAAACGCCAGCCCAAAAACATTTTACAGGCACCCGGAAAAGGAACCGATGATGGTGTAATGGGCGGCCATGCCGATGTGGTGGTGAATGGAGATAAAGCCTACATCTATTACTTTACCCACCCTGGCCGAACACCTGAAAATAAAGGAACCGATAACTACACGACCAGAAGAAGTGTGATTCAACTCGCTGAATTAGCATACTCCAATGGTGAAATCAGTTGCAACCGTGATAAATCCTTAGCTATTAAATTAAGTCCTAACCAAAAATAATGAAGCACATTTACCTTTTCCTAATGGTTGCACTACTGCCCTTTATCGCTTTGGCGCAACAACCCGTTACCCCAAGAAAAACTTACAACTTTAATCCTGGCTGGAAACTTTTTGTAGGTGATTTGCCTGGTGCAGAAAGCACCGATTTTGATGATAAGATATGGAAATCGATTACCCTACCCTATGCCTGGAACGAAGATGAAGCCTTTAAAAAATCTATAGAAGATTTATCAACCGGTATTGCCTGGTACCGCAAGCATTTTACCATTTCAGAAACCAGCCAAAGCAGTAAAATATTCCTGGAATTTGAAGGCATCAGGCAGGCGGGTGAATTTTACCTCAACGGAAAGTTTATTGGCCGGCATGAAAATGGCGTGATGGCCTTTGGGTTCGACATTAGCAGCTTAATCAACCAGAACAAAGAAAATGTGATCGCGGTTAGGATTGATAATGCCTGGAACTACAAAGAAAAAGCGACCAACTCTGGCTACCAATGGAACGATAAAAATTTTAATGCCAATTATGGAGGGATATCGAAAAATGTACGCCTGCATGTTACTGGTAATGTATATCAAACACTTCCACTTTATTCTACTTTAAAAACTACGGGTAACTACTGTTACGCTAAAGATTTCAATATTAAAGGTAAATCAGCCTTAGTGGTTTCCGAATCGCAGGTTAAAAATGAAAGTGCAAGCGATAAAAAGCTGGTTTATGAGGTAGAACTTAAAGACCTTGATGGAAAAATCGTTAAAACTTTTAAATCTGCAGAAACCAATATCAAAGCTGGCGATACTTTGACCTTAAAAGCCGAAGCATTGGTAACCGGCTTAAACTTTTGGAGCTGGGGCTACGGCTACTTGTACACCGTTACTTCAAGATTAAAATCGGAAGGCAAAATTATCGATGAGCTGAGCACTAAAACCGGATTTAGGAAAACAGCATTTAAAAATGGGATGGTTTATTTGAACGATCGCGTATTAATGATGAAAGGTTATGCCCAGCGCAGCAGCAACGAGTGGCCGGCAATTGGTTTATCGGTTCCACCCTGGCTAAGCGATTACAGCAATCAACTCATGGTAGAAAGCAATGCCAATTTGGTACGTTGGATGCACATTACACCATGGAAACAGGATATAGAATCTTGCGATCGCGTAGGTTTGATCCAAGCCATGCCTGCCGGAGATTCGGAAAAAGATGTTACCGGAACCCGTTGGGATCAGCGAAAAGCGGTAATGACAGATGCCATTATTTACAACCGCAACAACCCGAGTATCGTTTTTTACGAATGTGGAAACGAATCGATCAGTACAGCGCACATGCTGGAGATGAAAGAGATTAGAAATCTTTACGACCCAAATGGAGGCAGAGCAATCGGATCGAGAGAAATGCTCGATATCCCTGAAGCTGAATATGGTGGCGAAATGTTATACATCAATAAAAGCGCAACCAAACCGGTATGGTCGATGGAATATTCGAGAGATGAGGCCCTACGGAAATATTGGGATGAGTTCTCTCCTCCCTTCCATGTAAATGGTGCTGGTCCGAAATACAAAGATGCCGATGCCAGCGATTATAACCGCAACCAGGATTCTTTTGCCATTGAAGATGTAACCCGTTGGAACGAATATTATGAAGAGCGCCCTGGAACAGGAACAAGAGTAAGTTCTGGTGGGGTAAACATTATATTTTCTGATTCGAATACCCACCACCGCGGCGAAGAAAACTACCGCAGAAGTGGCGAAGTGGATGCAATGCGCATTCCTAAAGATGCCTTTTTTGCACACAAAGTAATGTGGGATGGTTGGGTTGATGCAAAAAAAACTGGCATCCACTTAATCGGACACTGGAACTACAAAGCTGGTGTTAAGAAGAATGTTTATGTGGTGGCCAGTGGCGACAAGGTAGAACTGATCTTGAACAATAAATCACTTGGTTTTGGCGAAAAAAGCAATGGTTTTATGTTCACCTTTAAAAACATAACTTTCCAGGCGGGCACAATAAAGGCCATTTCTTATTCTTCTGCAGGAAAAAAACTGGCAGAAACACAATTAAAAACAGCAGGCAAACCAGTAGGGTTAAAACTTACTGTAATGAAAAACCCAAGCGGTTTTAAGGCTGATGGTGCCGATGTGGTATTGGTGCAGGTTGAAGTAACAGATCAGGATGGAAACCGTTGCCCTACGGCTTCAAATATGATCAAATTTAGTTTGGATGGCCCAGCCGAATGGCGTGGAGGTTTAGCCCAGGGACCAGATAATTATATTTTAGCTAAAAATCTGCCAGTAGAAAATGGGGTAAACAGAGTGCTCATCAGATCGACAACTGCTGCCGGGAAAATTAATTTAACCGCAAAAGCAGAAGACTTACGGTCTTCAAGCCTTTCTTTCGAAACTTTACCGGTTAATACTGCTCAGGGATTAGCTAACCAACTACCAAGCGATGGTTTGAAACCGAACTTAAGCAAAGGCGCAACACCGCTTGATCCCTCATACACTATTTCCCGGAAATCGATTAAAATTGTTGCTGCCGAAGCTGGCGCCAATAGCGATAAAGCCAATTTAAGCTTCGATGATAATGAATTGAGCGATTGGGTAAACGATGGAAAGATTGCTACCGCATGGATCAAATATACTTTAGCAAAAGAAAGTACAGTATCAGCAGTCTCCTTAAAATTGAATGGTTTTAGAACCAAAATTTATCCATTAAGGATCCTGGTTGATGGAAAGGTAGTTTTCGAAGGCAATAGCAAACCCAGTCTGGGTTATTTTACAGCAAATTGCAAAGCAACAAAAGGAAAAACAGTTACCATACAGTTGGTGGGCTCCGGAAAAGAAAAAGAAAACTCATATATTGGCGTAGAAGTAAATGGTAAAAAACTTGATGATGGTGTTGACCGTGCAGAAACCAAACTAAAAGGTGGTTTAAGTATTATTGAAGCAGAAATTTACGAACAGCCATAAGTAAACTTCCGAAGTTTTGCCAGGCCATATGCTAGGGTAAACTTCGGAAGTCTTGACCGAAATAAAAAACACCATATGAAAACATTCAAAAAAGCTTACCTCCTACTCCTTAGCTTAACCGCTTTCATCTATACAGCAAATGCGCAGTCTAAAGCCAACATTGAGGTTAATTTCGACAAGAATATAGCACCCATGAAACCCATTTGGGCCTGGTTTGGTTATGATGAACCAAATTACACCTATATGAAAGATGGCCAGAAGTTATTGACCGAGATTTCTAAATTAAGTCCGGTTCCGGTATATGTACGTGCGCATAACTTGTTAACCTCTGGAGATGGCACCCCTGCTTTAAAATGGGGATCTACAAATGCTTACACAGAAGATGCCAAAGGTAATCCGGTTTACGACTGGAAAATTGTTGATCAGATTTTCGATACTTACGTTAAAAGAGGCATGAAACCTTTGGCACAGATTGGCTTTATGCCAGAGGCACTTTCAACGAAACCTCAACCCTATCAACACAAATGGAAACCCGGCGCCCGATATGATGAAATTTTAACCGGCTGGGCCTATCCGCCTAAAGATTATAAAAAGTGGGGCAACTTGGTTTACGAATGGGTAAAACATTGTGTAGCACGATATGGCAAGGCTGAGGTAGAAAGCTGGTACTGGGAAGTGTGGAACGAGCCGGATGGCGCTTATTGGAAAGGTACACAGGCCGAATTCTTTAAACTTTACGATTACGCTGCCGATGGACTAAAACGCGCCTTACCTACAGCAAAAATTGGTGGTGCCAACGTAACAGGCGGTGGAACGAAGTACCTGGATGCCTTTATCAAACATTGTTTAAACGATACCAATTATGTAACGGGTAAAATCGGTTCTCCTTTAGATGCTGTTCTTTTTCATGCTAAAGGCTCACCAAGGGTGGTTAATGGAACCGTAGTGATGAATGTAAGGGCTCAGCTCCGCAATATTGATGGAAATTATAAGATCATCAGTAAATATCCTCAACTTAAAAATATCCCTGTAATTATCGGCGAATCCGATCCTGAAGGTTGTGCAGCCTGTGGCATGAGTACCAATCCTGAAAATGCCTACCGAAACGGCACCATGTATTCGAGTTATACCGCCGCCTCTTTTGCCCGGCTTTACGAACTTACAGATAAATACAAAATCAACCTGTTGGGCGCTGTTACCTGGTCGTTCGAATTTGAAAACCAGCCTTGGTTTGCAGGTTTCCGCGATTTAGCCACCAATGGCGTTGATAAACCTGTTTTAAATGTATTCAGGATGTTTGGCCAGATGAAAGGGAACCGTGTTGAGGTCACAAGTAACCGCATGTACAATTTAAATGCTATTTTAGATTCGAGCATCAGAAAGCCACAAACAGACATAGGTGTTTTAGCCACCAAAGCCGAAAAAAACGCTGCTGTTATGTTGTGGAATTACCACGATGAGGATAAAACGGATTCGAAAGATGTTGTTTCCATCTTGTTGAATAAATTACCTGCAAAAATGGTATCTGTTACAGAATATCGCATTGATACCGAAAATAGCAATTCTTATTCAGAATGGAAAAAAATGGGCTCACCTCAAAACCCAGATGCAAAACAGATTGCAGCATTAGAAAAATCCGGCCAGCTTAAAATGATTGGTAAACCCAGAAAATTTGACACCACGGGCGGTGCTTTTGAAATGGAATTAGCCAGACAAGGAGTAGCTTTGTTGAAGTTGGATTGGTAGCATTTTACTTTTTTGCCACGGAAAACAATGAAAGCACGGAATAAAGAAGCATTTTTCTCTTGGTCGGTAGCTCACCTCGTTTCCATGGTCTGTGTCCTCACAGACCATCTAATATTCTTTTTTTTGGCTAACGCTCGTTTTTAACGAGCGCGAGCAATAAAAGTTGCCGTGGTCTGTGTCTCCACAGACCACCTAAATATAATTTTTTCGTTCTGTGAGGACACAGACCGAGGATAAGGAAATGGCAGTTACAGGTGGATCTTCATTCCGTGCTCATGAATGCCTATGAATAAAAAGAAAACTTATGAATAATCTTAACGTTTTAGCCAGGTTTATATGTTGCATTAAGGTTCCCGCCTGCGCGGGAATGACGACCGTTCTTTGCAAACTGTCACCCCAATCGTTTGACCTAGAACCCAAATCGTTTGACCTCAAAGCCCAATATCATTAGCTTAAGAATAAGTGTTAGATTAAGGTTTAACAACCAAAGGCGCTCCATTTACCATTACGTTTTCAATTTTAACATCGGGATACCTGTTTTTCAGAAAAGGTGTTTTTGTAGTTACTTCCAAATCTTTAAAAAGAAAACCCGATACATTATCTTCAGGGTTCCCATCCATTTCGCCAAATTTTGTTGCTTCTACTTTAATGTTTGAGATCCTGATGTTTCTGATTGTACCAAATGGTTTTGCGGTGCTACCGGCCAAATCGAAAAACTGCTTCCAGGGATTTAAGTCGATAATAGCACCACATTTTCCTGTAATGTTTTCTACCGTAATATTTTCGTAAAGCTGAAACGTATCTCCACGCATTTTCATTTTTAAAATCGGGCAGTTATTTTCTACCTTACAATTTCGCATGGTAATATTGCGTGCATGAATACACTCGCTTCCCATGGTTAAAGTAGCATGTGCTTCGCCAATGGTACAGTTTTCGATTAAAATATCTTCAACAATACCATTTTCCGGCAGTTTCTGTGCATCGGGTCCTTTACCACCTTTAATGCAAATAGCATCGTCATTTACAGAGATATAACAATTTCTGATCGTTACTTTTTTACAAAAATCAATGTCTATACCATCAGTGCTTGGTGCTTTTACTGGCCGAAACGGCGAACGGATATCGCAATTCTCAATTAACACATTATTAGATTGGTATAGATGGGTGGTCCAGAATCCAGCATTACGCAATTTTACACCTTTAATATTCACATTATTGCATCCCCAGATAAAAAGTAACCGCGGACGGCTCACTTCCAGGTTTGTAGATTCTCTTCCTGATTTTTTAAGCGAATCGCGATGTGCCCAAAATGTTTTCCAGAATTTAAGGCCATTTCCATCAATAGTGCCAGGGCCAGAAATACTAAAACCATCAACTTTTGTTGCATTAATTAATGCAGCAAAGTATTTAAGGCTCCTCCCTTCCATACGCGACGGGATAAAAGGGTAATCTTTTATGTCATCAGATCCTTTAAGCACAGCACCTTCTTGTAACAACAGCTTCGTTTTAGGCTTAAAAAAAAGTGCTCCACTAAGGTAAACACCTTTAGGAATTACAATCGTTCCTCCTCCTTTTTGATAAGCTTTATCTATTACAGCCTGAATAACTTTCGTGTTTAATTTAGTGCTATCTGATCCGACACCAAATTTTGTAATGATATAATCTTGAGCCATGGCATTTATACCAATGGCGGTAAACAAAGCGAGTATAATGAGTTTTTTCATGACAAAATGCTATTGATTTGTACAAAACTTTAGGATTCCCATATGCGAAAATATGATTAGTTAAAAGGCGTAATGCTCACCGGCCCAATCAATCCCGAAGGCATTACATTCCAGTTTGATGCATCAAAATCTTTATAGTTAATATTTACAAAATTGATCTCGTGGTAATTCCGCCATTGGATTTTTTTGATATCCATATCACGGATGCGGTTCGCCATCAGGTTAACCACTTCAATTTTGATGGTGTTATGGCCTGCTTTTAAATATTTGCCAACCCGGGCCTGAAAAGGGATACTCCATAAAATGCCCACT
Source organism: Pedobacter sp. 22163 (assembly GCF_052045595.1). Lineage (NCBI taxonomy): Bacteria > Pseudomonadati > Bacteroidota > Sphingobacteriia > Sphingobacteriales > Sphingobacteriaceae > Pedobacter > Pedobacter sp. 22163. The sequence goes on from NZ_JBQEPM010000005.1 coordinate 151,459, forward strand.
TCCTGACCATTAATCCACACCCTGGCACTTTCATCTACCTCGCTCAGGTTTAAAACATATTCTTTGGCTGTTTTCGAACTCAGATTAAAACCCGAGGTGTAAACACCAGTACCAGAAAAGGCCTGTAATTTAGGATCGTTTAAAGTAGTCCAGCTTACCAGTTTAGCTAACTGCTGATCTGCAGGAAGCTCCGGTCCACCTTCGGTAAAATGTAATTCCCAGGGTTGGTTAAGATTGATCGTATTAACAGCTTTGTTCAGATAAACCCAAGGTGAGCTGGTTCCATTCTGACCAACCTTTAAAAACAAACTCTCTCCCGATTTAAGCTGTACACGAACCTTTTTATCGCGTACTGCAGCCAAGCCCACATTCGAACTTTGCGGGTCCATGATTAAAACCTGCCCACTTTCATTTAAAGAAAGCTCAGTATCAATATCTTTAGCGGTGTGGTTAACCAGGTAATAATATTTACCTGTTGTTGTTTTTCTCCTGATAAACTGTAGTCCGCTATCGGTTAAAGTTTCTCTGTTAATGCCGATTACATTTAATGCTTTTTGCACATCGTTAGCCAATAAAATCACTCCTGCCCCAACTTTAAACTGTTTAATACCCCCTGCGCCGTCCGTAAAAATCAGTTTAGTCAAGGTTGCTTTTAGCTGTGCTCTGCGGGTTTCCAGGTTGTTTAAACCTGGAACATCTTTAGGCAATGCCTGAAAAATGACTTTTGCTCCATTGCTGGCCAGTTTGATCATTTGATCTAACGTTTCCGGGCTCATCATTTCACATTGCGGAACAATTAACACCTGGTATGGCGCAGCGGCAGCGTTAGTACTGATCAATGCTTTGTTAACCGTTGATTGCTTTAACAGTCGATCGGAAGCAAAATCAAAAGAATAACCCGATTTAGAAAGTTCTTTTGATAGTTTATAAAAGGCTGTTGGGTGTAACCATTCATCAACATCATGTACTTTTAAGGCCATATCTAAACCTTTCGCCTTGTTCCATACATCATAAATTGGCCAATAGATCAAAAGTTCATTGTCTGGCTTTCCTGATTGAAGAATGGACTGGCAACGGGCAATATAATTGTTTAATCCTTGTGCCTGTGGCCATAAACTGTTGTTTGGATTCATTTCTACCGAGGCATAAAACAGCCATCCCGGCCAGGACACATTTGCTGGCGAATTGGTGGTTCCATGATAAAAAATATGGTTAATTCCTGCCAGGAACAATTGTTCTGCTTCTGGTTTACATTGCGAAAACGAAGTTTTAAAATGCTCGGTTAACCAGGTAAACGTTTCGGATGATGCCAGTTTTTTGCCACCTGTATGTGCTGCAGATGATGCAAATTTGCTCATTATCGGATCGGGATCTACGTTGCGGATATCTCCAGCCTCACGCCTAAGGCCTGGAATCGGGAAGTAACTTGAACCAAAGGTTTCTGTTTCAGGAATATCAACCGCTCCATAAAGATCGAGCAGATTGCCCGGCGAACCATGCGATTGGTTTTTGGTCACCGATTTAAGCTGATGCGCCCAATTGGTCCAGTTTTGCGTAAAATTATGGAGCAAAAGTTCATTCATGGTTTCGCGGTAATCAGATTTTAAACGGGCAATATTTGCATTCGTAGAATCTTTACCGGTTAATTCTTTAATGTGAGTGGCCAGATCGTAGCCCCTGTTTTTCTTAAATTCCTGAAAGAAAGTTGGCGTCCATGTTGCACCATAAACTTCATAACTATCGTTAAAAAACGACCGAATACCTTGTGGTTTACCTCCAAAAGCATCCGAAAATCTTTTCAGGTAAACATCAACTGCATTTTTATCGAGGTGATCTAAAGTAAAACCTTCTCCACCAGGTGCTGCACGTTTAACCATTTGCCTGGTTTTACCTGCAAAAGCAGCATAAATATCCCAACTCCCACTACCAGGCGACCAATTTAAAGATCCATCAGCCTGAACTTTAGAAAACAGGTTGAGCACCTCACCATTGTTACCGTAAGCGGTTAAAGCCTGTAACTGCGCGAAATCCTGTTTCGCTTCTTTAACTTTAATGGTTTCGGTTAACTTCTCTCCCGCCTTGAGTTTATATTGTTGGATAATCAGTTTGGTAGCGGCGTTTTCGGGCTTAATCTGTGGACCGCCAAATGGCCAGCCCGTACCAGTGTTCATATCAACACCTAAGCCTAAAGTATTGGCTTTATTAACCGTATGGTGCAATATATTCACCCACTCCGGCGATAAAAACTGTAAATATTGCTTTTCAAAACCCTTTGCGCCATAAATTGGTGTAATTTCTACACCGCCAAGGCCAGCATCTGCATATTTCTTTAAAACCAGGTTCAAATTCTGTTCATCTACAGCGTTGCCCATCCACCACCAGCGGGTCCAGGGTTTCATCTGCTTTTCGATAACAGGCCAATTGCTGGCATTTTTTACAGGCTTTTGTGCTTTAGCCAAACTAAAAATTAATGTGCTTAACAGAAGGACAGAACAGAATCGTTGTAATTGCATATTTTTAATCTAAATGGAATACCATTTCTAAAGGAAATGTTTTTGGAGAATTATCGGCATTGGTTTCCATAATATCGGCCATGTATGCCCACCATTTTTGCACAATCTGGGTACTGCCTAAATCTTGCGAGGAATTTCCATTTTGTTGTTGCACAGCAAAAAGTGTATTGGTTTCTTCATCTAAAAAGATAGAATAATCGCTGATCCCATTTTCCTTTAACAAAGTAGATAACGCTGGCCAGATCTCATCATGGCGCTTTTTATATTCTGTTTCAAAACCTGGCTTAAGTTTCATCTTAAATGCAATTTTCATGTTTTCAATTTTATTTTTTTAAGGATTTTAACTATTAGTTCTGTCATTCTGAACGCAGTGAAGAATCCCGAACAGATAAGCACTTAAACTGAGTTCTTCATTTACATTCTGGTTCAGTTCTTTTAGCTAAACCTGTGTTCTATTTCTTAGGTTCTTCACTGCGTTCAGAATGACAAATCTCCTCTGGGATATTTCTTCCGTGGTTCGTGTCCCCACGAACCACCCATTAATTCACTACAAAACTCAAATCAGCACTGTTATCTCCACCTGATTTAATCCAAAGCATCTTATTTTTTACATCATAAAACCAGCCATCAGTTTTATCCAATTGATCTGGTGTTTTTAAAACTTTCAATTTAGCACCATTTTCTGAAACACCATTAGGATTTGCCTTTCCCGCCCAATGTATTTTAGCCAGGTATTTATGTTTAGTTGGCTTAAAACTACCTGTTGGTTTAGCCACTTTCAGCGTTAAATCCGATGCTGTTAATGAAGAAGTGATCTTCGTTAAAGCAAAGTTCCCTGTTTTGTATGCAGCGCTTAAATTATCGTCTTCGTACATATCATATTTAGAAGTTCCATAAGGAAAAACATCCAGGGTAATCACGTCAACTGGTTTTTCGCCACTGTAAGCCATTTCTGGCTGCATCGGAATAATGCTTCCTGCCTTGACAAACAAAGGAATGGTATCCAAAGGTGCTACCACATGGTGATAACTTTTGCCTTCGTATTTTTCATTTGTCCAATAGTTAAACCAGGTACCTTCTGGTAAATAAACCGATCGGGTAATGGCGCCTTTGGTGGTTACCGGGGCAACCATTAAATTATCGCCAAACATATACTGATCGCCAATTTCGTACACATTTTCATCATCCTGATGGTTAAGCACCAAAGCCCTCATCATGGGCAAACCTGTTTCGTATTGCTGATGCATACTGGTGTACATATAAGGAAATAAACGGTAACGCAACAGATCGTATTTTTTGAAATTACGCAAAGCGTCCTCACCATATTTCCAGGGTTCTTTATAACCAGGGTGATCCATCCCAAAAACGAGTGCAATCGGACTGAACATCCCAAACTGTACCCAACGGATATACAGCTCCGGATCGGCCTGATGTTCGAAACCGCCCATACAATGTGCCCATGAACCTACGCCCGAAAGACCAACATTTAATCCGGCTTTAATTACCGGAGCAAAGTACTGCCATTCGCTAGGCCAATCGCCCGCAAAAATATAAGGATAACGCTGAATGCCTGAATAACCTTCCCTGGTTTGATTTAATCCCCTAAAACCATTAAACTTTTCAAACTCCAAAAAAGGGGCTTTGGCATAAGCTATTGGAAATAAATTATGTAAACGTTCCGCATCTTTTCCGGTAGGTCCTACTTTTTCACTTTCGTTGGCCAATGATCCGAACGCACTGCCTTCATCCGTTTTTAAGAATTTAGCGCCTAATTTTGCTACGCGCATTACGCCGTTATCCCACCACCATTGTGTGGCCTTTTCATCAAAAAAGTTGACAAATTCGCCGGGTTTACCATTTTCGGGATAAGTATGACCTTGCGCTCTGGCCTGATCTAACAGGTTTAACTTTTTGGCATTATCAAACCGCGGACGAAGGTGCAAGCCAACCATTTTATAGTTCATGGCATAAATGCTATCAAACATCGATTTTGGATCTTTAAACGTTTCTCTCCATTCGAAAGAAGTTGCCCCTTTACCTCCATTTTCGCCGAATAAACGCCAGGTAGAATCTAACCAAAGCAGATCAACCGGAATACCTAACGATCGGTATTTTTTTGCCAGTTCAACTACATAATGATCAGAAGTTTTTGCCTCATGGCCCCATGTACCACCACTGTACGTACCCGCATGTAAGCCCAAAGCAAACTGCGGCAACATCGGCGATTTGCCTGTAATGCTGGTATAATGATCTAAAATAGCCGGAAAAGTTGGCCCATACATGAAATAGTAATCCAATTCTCCATCAGCAGCTTTAAAACTGTACTGATCTTTTTTAGAAGCGCCCATATCCCATTCGGTGGCAAAAGAATTATGCAGAAAAATACCATAACCTTTTGTACTCATGAAAAACGGAACCGGACAATAATTGGCTTCCAATATATTGTAAGCGCCGATAGCATGCGGCAAACCTTTACCACGCCCAACATTTAACGTTACTTTTTTAAAGCGGCGATCCATAAAATCCATGCGCTCGCCAAACCCAAAGAAATGTTCGTCGGCCTGCAGTTTTTTGGTTACCCCAACCTGCGTATTTTCTTTATTTATTGATCCATTGACTTCGCTGCTCAGCAATTTACCCTTGACATCAAAAACATCAATCCTGAAAGGGGTTTTGTATAATTTAACCACCAATTTTGAGGTGGCAAGCAAGAAATGATCTTTTTTATCCGAAACTTTAATCGCTACATTGGCCCAGTTGTAGTTAATCACCATCAGGTTTTCGTTGGCTTCGAATTTTCCGTTCCAACTGGTTCTGATCCTGAAAATTTCTGGCGTACAGAACTCCAATTTCACTTCTCCCCTTGTGGTTAAAAATGAAACGATATTGCCCGTTTTCTTAAAACCAGATTTATAATCTCCAATGTTTTGTGCCCTGGCGATGGCAAGCATAAAAATTAAGGATAGGGCAAAGGCTAAAAGTTTCTTCATCATATTTATTGTATTTCCAACTGGTTAATTACTAAGCCCGGATCGAGCATGTAAATTTTCACAGTCGATTTACCTGTTTTATTAATCTCATGTTTGGTTATGCCCGAAGCGTAACCCTGTAATACATTCTGTTTCCAGATATTATTTTCTGAAGCCGGAGAAATGTTAATGATCTGCGGCTTGTCGTTATTTACCGAAATGGCATAACGCACTTTAATGCCGTTATTAACGCCCTGAGTAGGTAAACATTTTACTTCGATCTGGTGCTCGCCTTGTGTTTTGAAATCAACTTCGTAAATAGTAAAAGCGGCATTTTGAAGCGCTGTTTCCCCGAACGGCTTAAAAGTAAAAGGATAAAGCGAAATGCCATCACCCCCTAAACCAAGTCCTTTTAGGGTTTGTAAAGATAGACCCTTCGGCACTGATTTCTCGGCATATTTAGCCGCACCTACAATAATTTTATTTTCAGATTTCGTGGTAATGTCTGATGATTTCGTCGTTACAGCATCGGCCACTTTTGGCATTTTAAAAACAGCTAAATCGCGTGGTTTCCAGCTCATCATTCCGTTCCACTTGCCGCCTGCAATTTCTTCATTGTATTTTTTGGTAATCAACTGAATCTGATCGAAAGCAGCTGTTGATTTTTTAGAATAAGTTAAAGCCGATTGATCGCCGTTAGCGGCTAAAACCAGGCTTTTCTTTGCGTATAAAATCTTCTGGTTCATCAGCATGGCACCTTCAACAGGATACAGGATTAATTCAAAATAAGCATCTTTTAAACGTGCTGGCATCTGATTATTTAAACTTTTGGCCTGATCATAAATCTTTTGATATGCAGCCAAACGTTCTTCAGCCTGTTCATCCGTAAAACTAACATTGGCCATATGCTCTGGCTTAGCAGCCTGTGCCAAGCGGTAATAAATTGCTTTTATTTCAGCAATGGGTTTTGCAAATTCAGCTCCGAAAGTCTCAGCAGCCCAACTTTCGGCATATTTATCTGCATTTTCGGGTTTCCACTGGTTTACATTCCAGGCCAGATCCATGGCAAACTGCGTTTCCATTTCGGCAGGTTTAATATCACCCACATTTATAACCCAAAGGCGGTCGGCTTTATACTGGTAAGCTTTGCTTAACTCGTACGAAATTAACGATGGAGAAATAGATGAAAGCCACAAATAATCTTGTGGGGCACCCCAGTAAGAGATGTGGTAATACACCCCGCTTCCCCCCGAGCGCTTTTGCTCTTCAGGATTCGAAAGCTGACGGATATAACCGTGGTTATCATCGGCCCAAACAATGGTCACATCATCAGGCAGTTTTAAACCAGCCTGGTATAAAGATAATACTTCCTTATAAGGGCAAAAGATCTGTGGAATGGAGCTTACCGGTTTAGTGATATTCTTGCTGAGAATGGTTCGTTGATCTGTAATTACCTCACCCAATAATTTCACTTTTTCATTTTTATCTTTCGGTCCAGGCATGCTGCCATCATGGATACCACGCATCCCTACAGTATAAATCGATTCGTAATTTTTCGCCTGTTTTACACGGTCCGCCCAATAGTTTGCAATTTCATTTTTATTCAGATCGTAGCGCCATTCGCCTGGTTTTTTACCGTATTCGTGCTCGAAATTCTCAGCCCATTCGAAAACATTATTCCGCAGCATCGGCTCACAATGGCTTGAACCTAATACAATGGCATATTTATCGGCCATTACGGGATTATTGCCATAATGATAAAACGCTTTGGTTGAAGGATGCATGCCAGGCCAGATGTAGTTAGCTTTTAACCTGAGCAGCAGCTCGAAGATTTTAGTATAAGTTTTGGGACCGATATCCTTCACATCGGTATCCATCATTTTAGCAGCCCAGGGTTGGATGCCCCAATCTTCATCATTGATAAAAATACCGCGGTATTTAACCGATGGCGATTCTACCAAAGGCCGGCCAGCTTTAATGTATAACGTTTTTTTTATTGCCGGTTTCACATCAGCCCACCAACAAAGCGGCGATACGCCAAGCATCCGTGAAAGCTGAAAAACACCATAAGCAGTCCCACGCCTATCGCTGCCAGCAATTACCAATGCCCTTTTCACCCCCTTTACAGGATTTTCGATTACTGAAACCGAAAAAGTCTCCCATTTACCGGATAAAGTAGTGCGATTAATTTTCCCGGCTTTGATTAACTGATCGATATAAAACGACTGCCCCATCGTACCAATAATAATGGGATAAGCGCTTAAAGCAGGGCTATTTTTCAAAACCTTACTTATTGTCCCCGTTAACAAGTGAATATCATCCTTGAAAGCTTCAGCAGCGATTCCAACTACTTCAGCATCTTTTTCATCGATATAAATTGAAGCTGCTTTTCCTCCATCCACAATCGGGAAAGATGAAACACCATTAATTTCAGAAACAGCAATACCCGCCCCTTGCGCCATATTTTGTTTGGGCAGCAGGAACAACAACATCAATACCGATAAGCCAGCTAGATTTCTGAAATTCATCTTAATTATTTTTTAAGCTTGTACACCTCTGTTCCGGCCAATAAAAAGCAACCCAAACCATAATCTTCAAAATCGGGAACGCTGGTATAACTTACCGGCTGTCCGTCTTTTGGCTCTTTCCCAGTTCCTTGCATATAACCGATAAAACCATTTTTTTGAACAGCATCTTTCGTCATGGCGTTCCAGGCTTTGGTGATAATAGGCAGGTAAGTAACCTTATCTAAAATACCCTGATTTACGCCCCAGGCCATGCCATATACAAACAAAGCAGTGCCCGAAGTTTCTTTACCACCAAAATGTGTCGCATCATGCAAACTTACGTTCCAGAAACCATCAGCCCGTTGGATTGGCACCAAAGCTTTGATCATTTCGTGATAAGTTTTTAAATATTCATTGCGGTGAGCTTCATTTTCAGGGATAATTTCCAATACGCGCACCAATGCGGCTACCACCCATCCGTTGCCTCTCGACCAATAACAATCTTCGCCATTTGGTTCTTTATAAGGGGGCACAAAATCTTTATCGCGCCACCAAAGGCCATCTTTGGCATTGTACAAACCACCACCCTCAGTATTTTTAGAATGCATGTACATTTTGTACATGTAATTGTAGTAGGTGGTATCGTTGTATAATTTACCCAGTCTGGCAAAAACAGGCATCCCCATTTGGATGGCATCAATCCATGTCCAATCGTTTACCTTGCCCGATTTGATTACCAGATCGATAGAAGCTTTAATGTCTTTAATGCGTTCGGGTTGTTTATCAATCAGGTAAAGATCGATATAGGTCTGCCCACAAGCCTGGTCGTCAGCATTTTTTGTAGTAATACCATTTCTTAAGCCCCAGTTGTGTTTTTGACCCCATTGAACGGCATAATCGTAATATTCTTTTTCCGGATGGATTTTATAAAGGTTCATCAATCCTTCGTAATACACTGCCCTTGTCCAGATATTGCTTGGCCGCTCTCTGTTCGTTATGATTGATTTCCCTGCATCAGGCCATTTATTCATGAAATAAGCATTCGTTGATTTTAATACTTTTAAAACCTCTTTTTTATTGGGGATTTTCTGTGCCAAAAGCGGTTGTACAGATATACTGAATATTATTGCAGTGCTGAATATAAATTTCCTCATGGTGGTATTTCGCTTATCTTAATTGGTTTTTGGTTTTGGTTTTAACTCGTCAGGACTATCTTTCGTAAAGGTATCGAACTGAATTTTCGATGGACTTTCGAAGATATCTTTTACGGTATTAAAAGCCACTTCATATTTTGGATTAAACTGGGCAGACATCATATACTGCTGTAAACTGAAATAAAGTTGTTGTGCAGCAGGTGCGTCTTTTAAATCAGGTGAGAGGTTGGCACTCGAAACCACTAATTTCCCCTTACCTACTTTTGCTTCGAAAACCAATGCCAAGCGGCGGTTCAAAAACCAGGTATCAATTGGTTGAATAATTGGCTTAAATCCTGAAGGAAAATCTTCGAGATTCATGACCTGCGATTTGTTAACGATTTCCCACCATTGCATATCGCTGTGGTAATCGGTCGGAAAGTTGTTAAAAGCGGCGTGTTTTGGATCACACAAAATACCTAAAGTATGTGGAGGGCGCATTTTAAACCACGATGTATTCCAAAAAACAGGCAGAAAAGTTTGCACCACTTCCTTTCCTTTTACCACTTTGCCTGATGCATTGAGAAAAACACTGCCTCCCTCGGCCAAAACGGCCTGTGCTTTGTCATCTAAACTGGTACAGTAATATACGTTGCTTTTAACCTGTGGTAATTGTGCAGGGTAAACCCAGAAACTCCAATCGTTCGCGAATTCAGTTCCATCAATGGTAACCTCCAGTTTCAGTTTTGTTGCTTTTGTAATGCTATTTAGGGGAAATTTGATTTCTCCGATGGCAATACAATTGGTAACAGCTAAGGTTTTAGGATCGAAATTACCTTTTGCCACATTTGTGCCACTTTCATCTTTGAGCGTCCAGGAGAGTTTTGCATTTTCAATAGGGGCCTTTCCGAAATGTGCCACTTCTACCGCAGCTGCTAAGGTTTCGTTATTGGTAAAAACAAATTTTGAAACTTTTAGCAAAGGCACTGTACTATTAGAAAAACGTTTAAATTCTTTAGCGCTGATATAACCCTTTTCATCCCAAAAGGCATCTAAAACACCAACAAGCGCTGTTCCCTGCCCCGGGTAATCATTTAGCGATAATAACTGATAGCCGTTGTAATTCGGCGTTCGTAATGCTTTTTCGATTTCATTTTTATAACAAAGGGCTTGTAGTTTACCCGAAGCCATTAAAAAGTCATGTCCCTGATCGGCCATGTCGTGGTCTTTAAGATCTTCCTGAAACATCTCAAAATTTTTCGCACGATAAACACCTGTATATTTTTTTATTTCATCGAAATCAGGGAAAGCACAATACTGGCCCATTTCGTGTGCTACAAAAGGTACGGTAAATTGTTCAATCTGTTTGGCATAAGTAGAAGTACTTTCTGGTTTTCTTCCCCAATCTAAACCCCTGGCACCCGCACGCACCATAAACTCGTTATTTGGAATAACCGGCCAGCTACCACCAACTGATGCTCCGGTATACAATCTTCTCGAATCTTTAGCTTTCCAATAATTATTGAATTTGGTAAGGTACTCCACTTGTTTGCCACGCGGTTCATTTCCATAAGCCATCATACAAAAGGATGCATAATTGCCATAGTTTTTGGTCATGCGGTTGGTTTCGTCGTAGATAAACTGGTCAATCGGTTTTCCATCTCCGATAGATGAACCATGATTGGCCCAGCTTGGTCCTTCTGGCTGAAGATAAAAGCCGATCTGATCTGCAGCGATAAAAGCAGCTTCTGGTGGACAAAACGAGTGGAAACGCATGTGGTTTAACCCATGTGCCTTTGAAATTTTAAAAATGCGTACCCATGCAGCAACGTCCATTGATGGATAACCGGTTAACGGAAATTCGCAATTGTTAACCGTTCCGCGTAAAAAAACCGGGCGACCGTTAATTTCAAAAGTTCTGCCTACGGCTTTAAACTCACGCATGCCAAATTGTACCTTTTTCTCGTCTTTTTTGCCATCTTTCGATTGTAAAGTAGCTGTTAAACGGTACAATGCCGGATCGAACTCATCCCAGGTGGCTATTTTATCGCCCATTGGTAAATTGATTTCCAAAGCACCGTCACCATTTGTAATTTGGTAAGTTGCTGTTACAGGCTTAACCTGAAGTAAATTTTTGGTATTGAAGGTGGTAGCAGCAAGTGTAATTTTCCCGGCAGAGGATTGCTTAGCATTGGCTTTAAGCTGGATTTTAACCTTGGCTAACCTGTTCTTCAAATCGGGATAAACCTGAATGTCTTCAAAATAAACAGGCGAACCGGCAATTACCTCCATTTTGCCAACTACTCCATTCCAGTTTCCTTGAGTGTGATCGGTTAAACTATGTGAATCCTGCCCAACGTTTATCGCTTTGATGCGATTATCAATTAATAACGTGATGGTATGTTTCCCCCCTTTTAAATTTGCTGGGAGTTCGAAATTTTGCGCAACCACAAAGGTATATTGAGTTCCGATTTCGATATCATCTATCCAAACCTTTGTTTCTGAATGGGGATATTCTAAGGATAAAACCAGTCTTTTACCCTTCCAATTGGCAGGAATTTCGATATCTTTTTGATACCATGCTGCACCTGTATAATGTTTGGCAGGAGTTAACCAGAAAGGTATTTTTATATTACCTGGTTTACGGTATTTTTCTAAACGGGGATGAAAAAAGTACGAACTGTCGTAAATACTTCCGGTCCATTTTGTTTTGAGGGTAATATCATCACCCTTTAAGTTTTCGGCCATTGAGCCTGGCAGATTAACGGATTCGGGAAGAACGGTTGAATACCATTTTCCTTTTACACCTTCATCTTTAGCATCAATTTTGAAACGCCATTTGCCGGCAAGCGAAATACTTTGCGCATGTATCTGCGTGATGCTTAAGAATATAAAAGCAATGCCTAACAGCACTTTAAAAACTCGGTTAACTTGTATCTGCATAAAATTGGACGGTTTATTACCGCTGGTATTTGGTTAGGCGGTTAAAATAACACAATATTGGCAGGAAAGCATCCTGTAGTATCCTGCTCAATGGCTTATTTCAGGTAGCTATTCAGTTTATTGTTTTTTAATTTCTTTAGGCCTTCTACAACAGCAGTTGCATTTAACTTCGCCCCTGCTTCGTTGGTGTGCGTACGGTCTTTCTCGGTAAAAAATGCCTTTACCTCAGTCGCACTTAAAGCAGCATATTTATCTTTAATGATCTGATTCAGTGGAATGAAATCGACTTTTTCAGTTTTTGCAATTTCTTCTGCCCAGCTGGCATAGCTATCGTTGGCTGGAACTATAACATTATCTTTAACAGGATTGCGTGGAATCGGTGAACATACAATCGGAGTTGCGCCTTTGGCTTTTATATCGCTGATAAATTTGCGCAGGTACCAACCGTAGGTATACACCACTTCCTGTTTTTTCTTGATCGGGTTGTAAATTTCCTTGTTTTCCGTTCCGATGCCTTTTATGGTGCCGCGGGCACGGGCGGTATCGTCTAATGGGCTGCTATCGTTATGGCCAAACTGCATCATCACGAAATCGCCTTTTTTTACTTTTGCCAAAACAGCATCCCATAAACCATTTGTTTGAAAAGTACGGCTGCTGGTACCGCCAAGGGCATCATTTTCGACATTGATTTTTTCGGAATTAAATAAATCTCCGATAAAGCTTCCCCAGCCCCATAAAGAACCATCACCTTTGCCTTTTCCGTTTTTAACGGTCGAATCGCCAATGAGGAATAAAGTGGGTTTTGCCTGCTGTTTTAAGATAATGCAGGAAGAAAAAACAATAAAAACAGTTAAGAGAATGAGGGGTAGGTATTTTGTTGATTTCATGATTATTGCCCTTCGGGGGATGATTACACAGATTATTAGGTTACAACCTTCGGGATGATTACACCGATTGTTGGATTACACAGATTTATTTTGTCTTTGGTCTTTCAACTTTAGTCTTTCTCCTTTATTAAAGCAGATACTTTTTCAAATTACATTTTTTTAACTCCCTGATTCCTTCTACAACAGATGCGGCGTTAATTTTTGCGCCTTCTAAATTGGTATGGGTATGGTCCCCAGGGAAATAGAGTTTTACCTTATCTGGGCCGAGTGCATCATATTTATCAGCCGTTATTTTATTCAGGTCTACAAAATAGGCATTTTCTTCTTTGGCTACATCAGCTGCCCATTTTCCGAAATCGTTATTGGCCCGAACTACTTTACCATCTTTAAAAATATTTCTGGGTATCATCGAAAGTACAATTGGTGTGGCGCCTTTTGCTTTGGTTTCACGCACAAATTTGCGGATATACCAGCCATAGGTATGCACGGTTTCTACTTTTCCATCCGGCCAGGTTAATACTTTGGTTTCTTCACCCGTTCCTTTTAATACGCCCCTTCTACCTGCTTTTGTAGTATCAGGAGCACTTCCATCATTGTGACCGAATTGCATGGTAACGAAATCGCCCTGTTTTAATGTTTCTAAAACTTTATCCCATCTGCCCTCCGACAAAAACGTACGGGTACTTCTTCCGGCCATTGCATTGTTTTCTACATGGATTTTTGTGGTATCAAATAAAGAAGCAATCGGTGTTCCCCAGCCCCAGGTTTCTTTGTTTGAGTTGCGGACTGTAGAATCGCCAATGGTATGTAATGTGGGTTTAAGTTGAGCGATAAAGGCAAAGGAAGAAATGACGATGATCATTCCCGCCAGGATAAAGCTATATTTTTTCATTCTTGTTCTGTTAAAATTTATTTATGTTGCACATGATTATTTTTTGGATTCAACAAGTACAATGTTAGGTTTTGGTGCTTTCTTCATTCCAAAACCGAAGTAAAACCCAGTATGCGGAGGTTGGTTATAGCCATCGTTTTGCCAGGCAATGCTTAAGCGGTACTGCGGGTCGTGCATTAGCGTATAATTGCGGTACACAGTCGGTATAGTTGTGGTATAAATTCTAAGGCTTTGGTTATCATAAGACCTTAAAATCAATTCTTCGCGCCAATCGCCAAAAATATCAGCACTTAAAGCTGGTGTAGATTTGGTTCCATTGTTAGAAACAGCTCCATCTGCCGTAAAAAGCCGTCCTCCGTTGTATTTATCGATGTGGTTACCATCTAAAAGTTCCCTTGATAAATCACCATCCCAATAAATTAAAAAATTGGTTGACCGGGGCTGATTACCGATCCGATTGCCCTTCATATCAAATAATCCATTGGATCCCGACCACCACATTTGTGCGCCCAAACGGGTATTATCGATATTATCGGCCACACCTCTGCCCACATCTTCATCTTGCGACCCTTCCCATAATATTTTGCCTGTTTTGGCATCATAAACCGCAGCTCCTGGGCCTTTTGTACCTTCTTCTATTTCGTGTACACCAAAAACCTCCAACCCAGGGTGCTCCGGATCAAGGTCTGAAACATGAATGGCATCACCATGCCTTAAGCCCGTAGTGTACAATCCCTTTCCATTATCATCTACACACATCGAACCGTAAATAATTTCATCTTTTCCATCGCCATCTACATCTGCAACCGTAAGATTGTGGTTTCCCTGCCCAGAAAAAGGATTTTTAGCGTCTTTGGTATCAAATACCCATCGCGATGTTAGTTTGCCATTACGCCAGTCCCAGGCTGCTAAAACCGTTCTGCCGTAATAGCCTCTGCACATCACCACACTTGGATGAACACCATCTAAATAGGCCACACAGGCATTAAACCGATCTACACGGTTACCCGTATTATCGTTTTTACCGTTCCCACCTCTACCACCCCAGGCCCCCACATTGCCACGGGCAGGAATATAATCTGTTGTGGCTAATGCCGCTCCGGTTTTACCGCTAAATACGGTTAAAAATTCAGGGCCATCCAATATTTTACCGTTCGGGTTGCGCCAATCTTTAGCCACATCGCCAATTACTTTTCCTTTGCCATCTACCGTTCCATCGGCAGTTTTACATACCATTTCTGCAATGCCATCACCATCCAGATCATATACCATAAATTGGGTGTAATGAGCCCCTTCACGGATGTTTTTCCCTAAATTAATCTCCCACAAAAAAGTTCCATCTAATTTATAGGCTTGAAAAATCGGCGGATCGGTAATACCGTTTGATGAATTATCCCTACTCCGGCCAGTTTGATGCAACACAATTTCATATTCGCCATCTCCATCTAAATCGCCAACCGAAGCATCGTTAGGCGAATAACCTGCTGGTGTTTTTAATGGAATGGTTAAATATTGCTGAATAGGTGGCTTGGCTGCTAACGTAAAAGATTTACTGGCTTCCAATTCACTGCCTTTTAAAATGGGTTTTACAAAATAGCTGTTCGGAAGATCGAATTTAACCCCAGCATCTACAAAATTAGTGCTCTTGGTAATGGGATCGTGATTGAGTTTTACGGCTTCATTATTTCCGCTTTTGCGGTATAGGTTAAAAGCAATGTCATCGGCATCGGTACCCAACATCCGCCAGCCTACATAAACAGAATCGCTATTCTGCCGTACGGCAATTACACCACGGCCCAATTTTTCCATTTGGCGTTGAGCGAAAAGCTGTGTAGCAAAGAAAAAGCTGATCATAAAGCAGAAAACTGTAATGGTTTTGATCATCATGACTTATATACGAGCTTAATTAAAAAATATAATCGATTCATGGGTTATTGAACTTTATAGCCTGTTTTTGCCGCTACAGCCACTCCTTTATTGGTAATTCCATCGGCTTTGATCAAAATATCGGCTTTGTTATCTCCATTAAAATAAGTGATCGTTGCTTCACCGTTTTCGTTGGTTTTTACAGCTGGTGCCCAGAAAACGGTGGTACGTAAATCTTTATTTGGTGTTGCCGGACTGCTGTAATTTGGCGAATAAAAAGTTCTTGCAGTATAATAACCATTTAAATTGAGGTTTAGCAAGTCTAAATTTGGTCCGCGCAAAGCCTCATCCTTTAAATTAAGGCTGATGAGGTACACATCTTTTCCGGTACTGTTTAACAAATGCTGAATTCTAACCTGGTTAATCTGATCCATGGTTAAACTGTAGTAATCCAAGCGCTCTGTAAAGAGTTCTTCTCTGTTGTTTACTTTAATCACCGGCCTAACTTTTTTTCCGTTGGCAATAAAGGTGACTCCTTCATTTCCCAGCGTGTCGTTATCTTCTGCCGGATAACTTCCTTTAGCCTTTGTTAGCAGAAAATGCTCCAATCCCTTGTAAGAATAATCGGCTGCTGTAATGTTGAAAACTTCCTCGGGATACCCAAATGAGGTAAGCACATCCTGAAATAGTACCACTTTGTTATTTTGAGCAGCTTTAATTTCAATATCGTTTAAACTGATCGAATCGCCAAACTTGTAAGTGCGGTTATAATCCATGCGTTTACCGATTTCTACGTTCAATGTGTTCGAAATTCCAGATGAGATCGTTTTTAACGGTGCCAAATTTAAAGGTTTGATCAGCGTATCGATCTGCAACCAACCACCCTTTTTCCCTTTATCATCTTTTGATGAAATTTTTACCTGCTGATTGCCATACCAACTCAACCCATCCAGAAAATAACGTCCGCTCTGATCGGTTTTTGTAGTATAGATTTTATTGCCTGTAAAGTTGGTGCCAAACAGGGTAATATTCATATTCGGAATGGGTTTATCGGCCAGTTTCTCTCTTACCATTCCTTTAATTGTGATGCCAGGTTCAGGCAAATAACTTATTTTAATAGCGGAGTCGGCCAGTTTTCTCCAGATATAATCTCTCCATCCCTGGGTTAGCAACAATAGGTCGAGCTGTTTTAAACGAGATGGATTTTTAGCATCAAAATATTGCGCAGCGTTTTTAATATCTCCTTTTACCTCCGATTGCAGCATCAAATAGGATACGATATCATTTCCATCATCTGGAATAAGGCCATCAACAGCAGCTAAGGAAAATGCCGTTTTAGCTGGCTGACCAAGAAAATTGGTCGCTTTTACCTTAATAAGCACTTTCTCTCTTGGTTTATAAACAGCTTTGTTTGGGCTTATTGAGAAATTGACCTTATTTTCGTCTTGTATAAAAATAAGCCGTTCACAATTAGGCCTGTTCTGGTCGTCGAGCAGGGTTATGCTTGCAATGCCATTCGGAAAACCTTTTGTTGGGATAGATACCGATACTACGGCTTTACTTAATTTGATCGATCCGGAATAAATATTATCGCCTGCATGTTTAATTATAAGCGAAATGCTTTTATCCTTCAACTCGCCGAACATTAACCCGTTGGCACTAATATTTGCTTTGATATTTAAAGAATCGGCAGTAATATGTAATGAGAGGCCTTTTTTAAGGCTTACGGGCATTTCCGACGAAAATTTTTCTTTGCCATAAAATCCCTCAACTTTATATTTCTCATCCGTTTTGGGTGTAAAAGCAAAAATGCCCATGCCCGCATCGGTACTTTGAAAAGTAGTTACAGTATCTCCTTTTGATGAGATTACACTTCCGGTGGCTTTAATCCCATTTCCAATATCATCATTGGTTTTAAAGGCTACAATACTGGTTAATCCTTCAACCAGCGAACCTCCCTCAGGGAAAAAGGCAATCGATTTTTTCGAATTGGAAACATCTGTTTTTTTGGCCGGATTTCGGGTAAAATAAGAAGCGTTTTCAATAATGTTATTGCTAATGTGGATCCGTTTTTGAAAAACAAAATCATCGCCAAAGTTTCGCATCCAATTGGTGTAAGCCCTAATGGCGTACCAACCAGAAGGAATAGAATCTTTCAGTTTAAAATCCCCCTTTCCCAGACCACCATCCAACCTGATCATTTTCCGGTCTAAAACTTCCGATTTTGGCGAAAGCAGCTCCACATATAAATTATTGCTGGTAGCAGTTAAACTGCTACTTTTTCCATTTACCAAATAGGCGCCAAACCATATATCTTCGCCAGTGCTGTAATAACTTCGGTCTACCTGTAGGTATGATTTCTCAAAAAAGAGTCTAACTGATTGTTTATCTGTAGCTTTTTGTTGCGCAAAACCACAAAGTGTTGCTGCACTTAAAAAGCCAAGCAAAGTATATTTTTTAAGATTCATAGTTCTTTTATCAAGCATGTGAACCAGCTATTTTGCACATAAAAGCCCCACTAAATAAAATAGTCAATATTTGAATATTGAAAAAACGAAGGCTCATCATGTGTTTATTGGTTAGCGGATCATAACAGCCGCTGGGTAGCAGCCATTAAATGATTTATGTCGAATGTAAATAGTATATCGTTAAGGCGCATCCTGTAGTATCCTGCTTTTTGACGATGACAATATGTTATAAGAAAGATTTTAGAGGTTTTTGCTCAATAAATTTTAAACATCATGTAAAAAGTTACTTTACTAAACCCTTTTACTACCTCAATCCATATTTGAGATGCTTGCGTCATTTTCACCAATGCTAAGATTGTAGAATTTATCAACAAAATCGTAGATGGATAAAAAAATAAATGTTTAGATAACGTTTATCATTTTAAATATTTTACTTTTACCATTAGGATCTTCCAAATATTAAACCGTATGAAATTAAATTACCCTGTAAAAAGTGTGTTTTCGGCATGCCTGGCGTATGCAACAGTTGGAATCGGATACATTTCCGAAGTACAGGCACAAACTGCAAAAGTAATCAAAGTTAAAACAGACCATTCCATTGCCAAGGTACAGCCTAACATGTGGGGCGTTTTTTTTGAAGACATCAACTTTGGCGCTGATGGCGGCATTTATGCCGAACTGATCAAAAACCGCTCTTTCGAATTTGCAAAACCGCTGATGGGCTGGACTTTCCAAACCAAAAAACCACAGGAAGGCGAGATATTGGTAGTAAACCGGAAAGAGGTGAACACCGCCAATCCACGATATTTACAGGTAAAAAAACAAACAGACGATTTTGAGCTCGTAAATGAAGGTTTTAAAGGCATCGGCGTAAAAAAAGGCCTCCGTTACGATTTTTCTGTGATGTACCGTCAATCAACCCCGGGGGTTAAACTTGTACTCCTGTTAAAGGATGCGAACAATAAAGTTATCGGACAGGGAAGTTTAATACCCGACCAAACGGGTGGCGACTGGAAAAAGCAGTCGGCAAGTTTTACCGCTACCGAAACCGACCCGAAAGCAAAATTTGCCATTGGGTTCCAGGGAAAAGGAAATATCGATCTCGATATGATTTCCTTATTTCCCAGCGACACCTGGAAAAACCGTCCGCAGGGATTAAGGGCGGATATGGTACAGTTGCTGGCTGATATGAAACCGGGTTTTATCCGTTTTCCGGGTGGCTGTATTGTAGAAGGGACCGATCTGGCCAACCGTTATCAATGGAAGAAAACCATTGGCCCGATTGAAAACAGACAGCTGTTGATGAACCGTTGGAATACGGAATTTGCCCACCGCCCGGCACCTGATTATTACCAGAGTTTTGGTTTGGGATTTTTCGAATATTTCCAACTGGCAGAAGATATCGGCTCTGATGCACTTCCGATATTAAATTGCGGCATGGCCTGTCAGTTTAACTCTGCAGAAGTAGCCTCACTTGACGAACTCGATCCCTATGTTCAGGATGCTTTAGACCTGATCGAATTTGCCAATGGTGATGTAACCACCAAATGGGGAAAAATGAGGGCAGATCTGGGTCATCCAAAACCTTTCAACTTAAAAATGATGGGGGTTGGAAACGAAAACTGGGGGCCACAATACCTGGAAAGGCTAGCGATTTTCACTAAAGCCATAAAAGCCAAGTATCCCGATTTTAAACTGATCAACAGCTCGGGAACCGATCCCGAAGGCGACCGCTTTAATTTGTTGAATACTACTCTAAGAAGCAATAATGCCGATTTTATCGATGAACACTATTACCGCCCGGCCGATTGGTTTTTGAAAAATGCCGGCCGTTACGATAACTACCCAAGAAACGGAACAAAAATTTTTGTTGGCGAATACGCCGTTCATGCGGATAAAAATTTTGTTGGCAGCAGCAGAAACAACTGGCAAAGTGCTTTAGCTTCTGCTTCGTTGATGACAGGCTTGGAACGCAATGCCGATGTGGTACAAATGGCTTCATATGCACCACTTTTCGCCCATATCGATGCCTGGCAATGGGCACCCGACATGATCTGGGTAGATAACCTAAAATCGTACGGTACGCCCGATTATTATGTTCAGAAACAGTTTTCTACAAATAAAGGAACAGATGTAGTTTCGGTTACGCTAGATGATAAAAACATTATCGGCCAGGACGGACTTTACGCTTCTGCGGTAACCGATCAGACAAAAAAAGAACTGATCATTAAAATTGCCAACAACTCCGATCAGGCACAAAACATAGATTTCGACCTGGAGGGAAAAATGAAACTAAAAAATAAGGCCACCAACGAGGAAATAGCCAGCAGTAACCTAAATCAACTCAACTCTTTCGAAAATCCTGAAGCGGTTAGCCCACAAAAAAATACTATAAACCTAAAAGGCAAGAAACTCAACATCACTTTAAAACCTTATTCTTTTAACGTTATCAAAATTCCATTTAACCAATAGATTTAACGAGATCATGATGAAAAAACTTATCTTATCTGCGGCTGTATTCTGCAGTTCTATTTTAGCGCACGCACAAAGCGAAACCCAGTTAACCATTAAACCTGCTGGCGATCAGATAGTAAGCAAGCACATTTACGGTCATTTTTCCGAGCATTTGGGCCGCTGTATTTATGATGGTTTTTGGGTGGATGAAAATTCGACTATTCCCAATAAAGGAAGAATCCGTTTAGATATTGTAGATGCTTTAAAAAAGATAAAAGTTCCAAATCTGCGTTGGCCAGGCGGCTGTTTCGCCGATGAATACCACTGGAGAGATGGTATAGGGCCGAGAAATCAACGTCCGAAAATGGTAAATACCAACTGGGGCGGCGTAACTGAAGACAATAGTTTTGGTACACACGAATTTCTAGACCTCTGTCAGATGCTCGATTGTGAACCATACATTGCAGGTAATGTAGGCAGTGGAACCGTTGAAGAAATGGCCAAATGGGTAGAATACCTGAATTTTGATGGTGTAAGCCCGATGACGGCCATCCGCAGCCAAAATGGTAGAGAAAAACCGTGGAAAGTTTCTTTCTGGGGTGTGGGTAACGAAAGCTGGGGTTGCGGAGGAAACATGACGCCTGCTTATTATTCTGATTTATACCGCAGGTACGCCACTTATGCACGTAACTATCCGGGCGCTCCGTTAAAAAGAATTGCCAGCGGTGCAAATTCTGACGATTACAACTGGACAGAAACCTGCATGAAAAACATCGGCGACCAGATGTGGGGATTAACTTTACACTATTACACCATCCCAACAGGAAACTGGGGCAAAAAAGGATCGGCTACCAAATTTGATGAGGCACAATACTTTTCGACCATGAAAAACTGTTTAAAAATGGAAGAACTGGTAACCAAACACTCAGCAATAATGGATAAATATGATCCAAAAAAGAAAGTGGCTTTAGTGGTTGACGAATGGGGAATCTGGACGGATGTAGAACCTGGAACAAACCCAGGTTTCTTGTATCAACAGAACAGTTTACGTGATGCTTTAATTGCTGGCACAACTTTGAATATCTTTAATAATCACTCCGATCGTGTTAAAGTAGCCAACCTGGCACAAACAATTAATGTTTTACAGGCCTTAATTTTAACCGAAAAGGATAAAATGATCCTAACCCCTACTTATCATGTTTTTGATCTGTACAAAGTGCATCAGGATGCCAAATATCTACCGATTGCATTTACCAGTCCTGATTATACTGTAGGCGATCAAAAAATTCCGGCTTTAAATGTTTCTGCCTCTCAGGATGCAAGTGGTGTAATCCATATCTCATTGGTAAATTTAGACCCAAACAAAAAAATTGCCTTAAGCACCGTTTTAGATGGGTTAAAATGGAACTCGGTTACGGGACAGATTTTAACCTCAGCCAAACTTACCGATGTAAATACGTTTAGCGATTCGAACAAAGTACACAATGCTAAATTTACCGGTGCAAAAAAATCAGGAAATTCGCTTAAAGTTGAATTGCCTGCGCAATCAGTTGTGGTACTCGAATTAAAATAAATAATGAAAAAACTCATATACCTTTCTATAATCTTACTATCGGCTTTTTTTAATGCCCAGGCACAGTCGAAAAAGGAAGTTTATCTCTTTGCTTATTTTAAAGGTAATGGGGAAGACGGGTTGCACCTGGCCTATAGTAACGATGCATACAAGTGGACGGCGCTTAAAAATGATCAATCGTTCCTTACGCCTACGGTAAGCAAAGATAAATTGATGAGAGATCCTTGTATTATCCGGGGAGCTAATGGCTTATTTCACATGGTCTGGACAGTTAGCTGGAAAGATAGAGGTATCGGTTATGCCAGTTCGAAAGACCTGATTAACTGGAGCGAGCAGCAGTTTTTGCCGGTAATGGCTAAAGAAGATGGTGCGAGAAATACCTGGGCACCTGAAATTACTTACGATAGCCGCACCAAAACTTATATGATTTATTGGGCTACAACGATTACGGGTAAGTTTAATGAAACGGCCTCAACAGAAGAAAGCGGCTACAATCACCGTATGTATTACGTTACCACCAAAGATTTCAAAACCTATTCGGAAACCAAACTGCTTTACGATCCGGGTTTTAATGTGATTGATGCCACTATTGTAAAAAACAGGAAACAGTTTATCATGTTTTTAAAAGACGAGACCCGCGAGCCTGCTCAAAAGAATATCAAAATGGCTTATGCCGATCAATTGATTGGTCCTTACAGCAAGGCGGGAAATCCAATTACGGGAAATTATTGGGCAGAAGGACCAACAACTTTAAAAATCAACAATAATTGGATGGTGTATTTTGATAAGTATCGCGACCATAAATATGGCGCAATCCAATCTGCAGATTTAAAAAACTGGACCGATGTTTCAGAAAAAATCTCCTTACCAAAAGGTTTAAGGCACGGAACCATATTAACAATTAAGGAAAAAGAACTGGAAACCTTATTAAAGCAATAAGGGTTTTAAGAAAGCGAAGTAATACCTGATTCTCCGTGGTCTGTGTCCGCACAGACCACTTCTACGTATCGTCCTGCTGAATTTAGCATCTATAATACTTGATATAAAACTTTCTCAAATAAGATCCTGAAATAAGTTCAGGAGGACGATCGCCTTTAGATCCTTCGTCATTTCGACCGCAGTGGAGAAATCTATATAAATAAATCCAATCCACGTGAATGCTTGGTATAAACGCTTCAAATAGATCCTGAAACAAGTTCAGGATGACGATCGCATTGGGTAGTCGCCGTGGTCTGTGTCCTCACAGACCACATCAGCATAAAGTCTATCTCACCAACCTCACCTCATATATATTTGCAATAGCTGATCCCTGATCGGCAACAAATTTCACTTCTAAATCTGTTTTTAACAGCGCTTTTGGGATTTGATATTCCTGGGTATAAAAAGTATCACCTTTGCTTCCATCCAGCTTTACTTTTTCAATTACAACACCATTAATCAAAATAGAAAAGTTTTTATTCTTTTCTTTTCCGTAATAAGTTAAGCTCAGCTTATTTGCCGATAAATCTTTGTTTTTAAGCATATAAATAAACCATGCCTTTCCATTTCTAAAATGCCTTTCCTGATAAGTTCCGTTATCGGTTTGCTCGCCCCTAAAATTGTGATCCGATTCTGGCTGCTGTTCTCCAGTGTTGATCAGATCGACGGTTCGCTGTTCCGTTTTCATTTTTTCTTCTTCTGCCAGCTTAATCGCCTTTGCACGCGCTGGCAATGCCTCGGCGCTGCTGTAAGGGAAATAAACCACATACCGCTTTTCGGCCAGGGTGTAAAAAGGAACCAATTTTAAAGATTTGTATTTTGGCTGATAGATCGCATTTTGGGCACTGAAGGTTAAACTGTTTTTATCAACCAAAGTAATTTCATTTGCTAAGGTATTTTTTGCTCCTGTAACGAGCGGAGCATCGCTGATCGGGAATAATGGTCCTGAAGCAATATGCCCCATCCTACTGCCATCAGCTAATAAATTAGGTTGATTTAATGTATCCATTGCCGCAGCGAGCACAATCGGGCCACGAAGAAAGGCCACCCAATCAGAACCGTCGGGCATAAACTCAGTGGTGGTGTGCATTGGCAATGAAATGTTAATCACATCGCCGGTAGCCCAAACACGATCGATACTGGCATACCCGTTTTCATTACTTTTAGTGGTTACTTTTTTTCCATTCACCAAAACAGTCATTTTTCCTGGCTCTATCCAAGATGGCCGACGGAAATGTAAAACAAAACGCTGCTTGTTCTTTAACTGAAGTTTGATTGTTGTATTTTCTGCATCTGGAAAAAGTGTTTGTTGTGTAAGCTGAATACCTTTTTCCTTCCAGTTTAAGGTAGAGGGAATGAAAAGATTTACATACACATCATTCTTGCCATGAGCATAAATCAA
This sequence comes from Pedobacter sp. 22163, assembly GCF_052045595.1. Lineage (NCBI taxonomy): Bacteria > Pseudomonadati > Bacteroidota > Sphingobacteriia > Sphingobacteriales > Sphingobacteriaceae > Pedobacter > Pedobacter sp. 22163. The sequence continues at coordinate 176,044 of NZ_JBQEPM010000005.1, forward strand.
CTCGCCATATTTACCATGGTTTTCCAATCCCGAGCCTACACAGCACCAGAAACTCTCCTGCGGACTCGAATAAGTACGGTAATGCCCAGGCCGCATCGGTGTAAAATATACAAAACCACCTTCTGTCCGTTGCGAAGAGAGGATATGATTATAAAGCGTACGTTCGTAATAATCGAGATAAGTGTTAGAAGGCTCGGCCAAAAACAGCTGTTTGGTGAGCTTTAGCATATTGTAGGAATTGCAGGTTTCTGGTCCTTCCCGCGATTCAGTCATAGAAGAAAAGTTATTCGCTGGATGAAAGTGCTCTCTAACACTATTTCCACCAATAGCCACCGTTCTATGTTCAACTACTGTTTTCCAAAAGAAAGCGGCGGCATTTGCCCATGAAGGGTCTTTATCCAACAAGGCGATCTGCTCAAAACCGATTACCTTAGGAATCTGTGTATTTGCGTGCAGGCCATTCAGGGAATCAGTATTTTTCAGTAATGGTTTTAGGATAGATTGATCCGAAAACCGTTTTGCCAGTTGAAGGTACTTTTGATTACCCGTTATCGCATAAACATGCGCGAAAGTTTCATTCAACCCGCCATGTTCGCTTTTTAGAAGTTCTTGTACTTGCTGATCGGATAAATTCGAGACCAGATCTACACACCAATCGGTGAGTTTTAGGAGCATCTGCTTTGCTTTTACATTACCTGCAACCGCATAGGCATCATAAAGCCCTGCATAAATTTTGTGAATATTGTACAAAGGAACCCATTTTCCATTCAGCGAAAAACTCGACGACTTGATGTTGCCTGCTTTGATCTCCTTCCAGATTTCTTTTCCACCTGGAATACCTGCCAAATAACCATCACCATTTTTTTCCTGACATTTATCCAGTTCAGCAATCATGTATTCCATTCGGCCTTTAACTTTAGCATCACCAGTTGAGGCATACATTAAAGCCAGAGCAGACAAATAATGTCCGCCGATATGCCCATCTAAACCTGTATTTTCCCAGTTTCCGTAAGATGCTGCTTTAGGTTTTAATCCTGCCTCCCTTACGTAAGGAGCCAAAAGCCTGTCCGCATTTAACGAAAGCATGTATTTTTTATCGGTTTCCTGAGCCTGCTTAAACGGCCCTTCGAGCAAACCTACTTCCGTTAAATTAAATGGCTGCAACCTCGCCTGCCCGAAAGTAGTTCCATACAGAGCAGTAAACAATACAGCGGTAATTATTTTTTTCATTGTTAAATGATAGTCTATTTTAAATGTTTATTTATCTCTTCGGCCATTTTTAATCCCAGTTCCCAGGTCCCCTTGGTACCAAAATGGATATGATCTTTTGGATAAGGCGTATTTTTATCATTCGCCCTTTGGCTGAGATCATCAGTGAATACAACATAAGCATTGCGGACAGATAATGATGTTTTAGCACTTGATGCCACTTCACGCTGTCCGTTTCGAACTTCATCTATTGCTATACTCTTATTGGGTGGCGGGTAAACATACCCGTAAACAAACAGCATGTTGGCTGTTTTCAAATCCTGCCTGACGCGAATAATGAATTGCTTCAAGTTTTTACCGTAACTCTTGCTTATTTCCTCTCCTTTATCAGCATCGGATTCGCCCTGCTGCCACAACATGCCCTTAATCACAGGTTGATAACCACGTTTGACTAAACTATCCAACCCAGATTTAACCGTACTCATAAATATCTTATATTGTAAACCTTGGTTTATGGTATCCTTTTGGTCCTTCCCTGGATTCCATTGTTTATAAAGATTAGTACCACTATGTGCATGTTTTATAACGGCTATATGAGCTTTTGGACGAAGATTTTGCAATTGTGATCCAAAACCCAGTTCAGGGCCAAAACGGTCGGGCGATTCTGATGAAGCATGTAATGGAAACCATTGATCAGGTAAAAAACTACTATTAAGATGAGGTTTTCCTGAATGATAAATCCAAACCCTGTGATCAACCTTCATCGAATCATCCATATTGGACAAGTATCCTTGACCAGTTGCATTCGACTGTCCGCCAATTAGATAAACTTCAATTACAGGCTTTTTTTGTCCGAAACAAGAAAAGCCAATAAAAGTTAATATTAAAATTAAGTTACCTCTCATTTTAATTCCCATCTGGTTTAACCACACTGCTTTTAGGGCTCTCTGGCCAGTGCCAATCTGCAGGATTATCTGGTTTTGCCGGATCAAATTTAGGCAGATCATCAACCAGATATTTAGCAATGTCCAATTGCTGTTCTTTAATCCCTAAGATGATGCATTGTGCAATTTCATAAGCCCCATAAGGATTAAAGTGTGTGTTATCGGCCAATGCCTTATCCTGACCCGGATAACTGTTGGCAGGATAATGAACAAAGGCTTTTTTCGATGGCTCTTCGCCTAATGCATTAAACAAGGTCGATGTCATGGCATTCAGATCAATCAAAGCAACTTTTTCTTCGGCAGCAACCTTACGTGCAGCATCAGGAAAATCGCCAAGAGAGTTTACAATTTTTCCATCCGGGCCAAAAGACCTTCTACTGGTTGAGGTAACCACAACGGGGATTCCTCCTTTTTTCTTCACTTCCGAAATGAATGTTTTTAACCTTTCGGTATACGATTTATAAGCGCCATCGTTAGGTCCTTTATCTTTTTGATCATTATGTCCAAATTCAATAAAAAGGTAATCGCTAGGTTTCATCACACTTAAAACCTTCGCTAATCTTTTACTCCCTAAAAACGAACCCAGCGTTAAGCCAGATTCTGCATGATTGGCAATCGCAATACCAGGTTTAAAAAAACGGGGAATCATTTGCCCCCACGATGCCCAAGGTTCATCATCCTGGTTCACTACAGTCGAGTTCCCTGCTAAGAAAACAGTAACCTGATTCTCAACCTTCGTAATTTCGAGTGCCTGTAGTGCAGTTTGATGGTCGAATTCCAAAGTCAGTTTATCATCCCAATCGAGTTTGGTAAGTTCGCGTGGTTTTAATGAAACAAGTTGCCCACCGGCAATATGTTTATCTTTAATATTTACGATAAAAGTTTTAGTTAGCGATTGCCCAGCTGTGGTTTTCACATTTTCGAGCATCAATCTTCTCGATTCTGCTTTTACTGTACTTAATGCGGGGCCTTTCGGATCACCAAGCGTGACAGTTATTTTGTAATTACCTTCAGGAACGGCTACAGAAAAATAAAAAGGTTTATCACTTTTCACCAGATCCGAAGTTAAATAATTCTTCGCACCATAATCTACGCCCACAACTTTCGAATCAAAATCGAAACCATAACCTTTTTCTTTACTGTAAACATCAGTTGGCAAAACTGGTGTATAACCTTTAGCAACCTTTCCGGTACCAAAATCAAATTTGTAATTGGTTTTTTCCTGGGCCTGGGATAGATTGACAATTAAACCGAGAAAAATGAATGGCTTAATAAACTTTTGAATGCTCATATACTTAAGGTTTGACGTAGGATCTGTTTGATGACTAAATCCATCATGATCACTTTCCTAAAATCTGGTTAAATAAACGTCTACTTGACATTTATAAACGAATATATAAAAACAATTCCCAATTAAAACGAGAATGAACAGCGTATTTAAAATTTAAGCATTTTTTTAATGAAAGTACATTGTCAGCAAATTCAGAAAACAACAAACACTCAATTTTAAATACTAATTAATACTACAAAAATAAACCATTTACAATGCCACATAAATTTCTTCAGTTTTTAATTAAAAATTAATAAGCCTGAGAAATATATAGCAGCAAAGGCAAAAACTCCTGTTTATAAACTTAAATCAACAAAAATTCAATAATTTTCGGTTTAAAAAACATAAAAATCAAACACAAAACGTATAAAATCAGTCAATTACAAAAATAAATCCGTAAATTAACCCATTATTAATACTAACTCAATATGGATAGTCTTTTTTTGTATTTAAAATTTATACACAACATATAAAGAACCATAATTGAAAATATTAATTAGAATTTTGTTCATAAAATTCATTTTTAATGAAAAAAAAGGTTGCTTTTTAAACACCTGTTCAGTTCATTCATTTATAAATTTTTAAAACAATTTGACTTAATCAAGTCGTATATTAGTCTAATTAATCATACACATTAATTGTAGCCCTAAAAAGCTGTGTTATTGCGTATACAGGCAGGCATAAAGAACCATTATGTTTCGCTTTTAGTCATCCATCAAACAGAAGAAGTAGAAAAATCTAAAGCCATGAACAAATACGCCATTATTGGAGTAACTCCCTTCGAAATCCCTGATAGTAGATTGGTTTCTAATCTACAAAAAGCAGATTGCTTTCCGGTTCTCAGTCTTGGACATAGCATAGCAGATGCTGAAGACGCTCTTCATTCACTTATAGCGGAGGGCATCTCCGATTTCGGTGTTAGTATCAATTCAGTAGAATTGGCTGATATTGATCTTCCTACCCAGGTAAGTTTAATTATTGTACCGTTTGATCTCGTACTAAAGCGTAAAACATCAGCAAAAATTATCTATCAGGTTTTTGATCTTGAGTCGGCACTGGCTGCACAAGCTAATGGTGCAAATGGAATTATAATAAAAGGGAATGAAGGCGCTGGCCGTGTAGCATACGAATCTTCTTTTGTTCTTTTTCAACGGGTTATTAAAGAAATTACCACTATTCCGGTTTGGGTTCAGGGCGGTGTAGGTATTCATACAGCGGCTTCTTTAATGGCTCAAGGCGCAGCAGGAATTATTTTAGATAGCCAACTCGCCTTATTTCCAGAATGTTCCGCTCCTGAAGATTTAAAAACTGTTTGTGGTAAATTAAGCGGAACAGAAACTAAACTGATTGATAAAGCTCGCGTATTGACCCGTCCAAATTCGCCGGCATTGGCAGAAGATATAGATTATAATGGTCTTCAAAAATATTTTAAAGGTTACGATCTGGAAACAAATTATCTTCCAATGGGTCAGGATATTGCCCTATCGATAGACCTGGCTACCAAATATAAAAAACTTGATAAGTTGATTTTTGGCATAAAAGAAGCCATTTACGGCCATTTAAAACAGGCCAAAGCCATCAATGTGATAAAAGCGGATAACCCGCTTGCTAAAGATTTAAACATCACCTATCCTATTGCGCAGGGCCCAATGACCAGGGTAAGCGATGTTGCACCGTTTGCAGATGCAGTTTCGGAAGCCGGTGCCTTATCGTTTATAGCGTTATCCCTACTAAAAGGTGCATCGGCAAAAAACCTGATTGAAGAAACCAAAAAACTGGCTGGCGAAAAAACCTGGGGCGTAGGTATTTTAGGTTTTGCACCACAAGAGCTTAGGGATGAACAACAGGAATATATATTAAATGCCAAACCTCCTGTTTTGTTAATTGCAGGCGGAAGGCCGTCGCAGGCTAAACCCTTCGAAAAAGCAGGGATCAAAACTTTTCTCCATGTGCCTTCTGCTTCTCTTTTAGATATGTTTTTAAAAGAAGGAGCTAAACGCTTTGTATTCGAAGGCCGCGAATGTGGTGGCCACGTTGGCCCCCTATCCAGCATGGTATTGTGGGAAAAACAGATCGAACGTTTATTAAAGGAAGAAAATCCGGAAAGCATCAGTGTTTTCTTCGCAGGTGGCATTCACGATTCTTTTTCTACTGCATTCATTTCAGTAATGGCTGCCCCTTTGGCAGCCAAAGGAATGAAAATCGGTGTATTAATGGGCACCGCTTATTTATATACCAAAGAAGCTGTAAGCAAAGGCGCCATTTTAGATAAATTCCAACAGGAAGCCATGCAGGCAAACGAAACCGTACTGCTTGAAACCGCTCCAGGACACGAAACCAGGTGTTTAAATTCTTCATTTGCCACTTTCTTTAACGAAGAAAAAAAGAAACTCCAGGCAGAGGGAATGGATAAAAAAGAAATCTGGGCCAAACTCGAAACGCTAAATGTTGGCCGTTTACGTATTGCCGCAAAAGGTATAGAAAGACGCGGCGATGAACTGGTAAAAATCGACGAGGCTGAACAAACTGACCTGGGCATGTATATGATCGGTCAGATTGCGCCTATGCATAAGGAAGTGATGTCGCTACTCGATCTTCATCAGGATGTAGCCGACCACAACTATTCACATATTTTAAACGCCACACTTTCATCACCTCCGGAAAATAAAATCAAAGCACTGGATGTTGCCATTGTGGGCATGGCCTGTATTTTCCCAGGGGCCAAAAACCTCGAAGAATACTGGCGCAATATCATTTTAGGCAAAGATTCGGTAACCGAAGTACCAGATGAAAGATGGAACAAAGAGCTGTATTATAATCCAGATTCTACTGCAGGAGATATGTCGCACTCTAAATGGGGCGGTTTCATCCCGAGGATAGATTTTGATCCCTTAGAATTTGGCATTCCGCCACAGTCGCTTGCGGCCATAGAACCTACCCAACTGCTTACCTTAATGGTAGCTAAACAGGCCTTGCAACACGCAGGTTATGCAGATGGCGGTGTGGATAACGAAAATGTTTCTGTAATTATTGGCGCCGAAGGTGGAAACGACCTCGCCAACAGCTATAGCTTTAGAGGCTTTTACAAACAGGTTTTTGGCGAAATGCCAGCCGAAGTAGATGCCGTATTACCAAAAACAACAGAAGATTCGTTCCCGGGTATTTTGGCGAATGTAATTTCTGGCAGAATCACCAACAGGTTAAACCTGGGCGGTCGGAATTATACGGTTGATGCGGCCTGTGCTTCATCTTTGGCTGCAATCGATCTGGCTTGTCAGGAATTATTTTTAGAGAAATCAGATATGGTTTTGGCCGGCGGAGCAGATCTGCACAATGGCATTAACGATTACCTGATGTTCTCGAGCACACATGCACTTTCTAAAAAAGGAAGATGTGCCACTTTTGATGCCGAAGCAGATGGAATTGCCCTTGGCGAAGGGATTGCCATGATCGTATTAAAAAGATACGATGATGCTTTACGCGATGGTGATACGATTTATTCTATTATTAAAGGTGTAGGTGGATCGAGCGACGGCAAAAGCCTGGGTTTAACCGCACCACGTAAAAACGGACAGGTAAATGCTTTGGAAAGGGCTTATAGCCAGGCTGGAATTACGCCATCACTGGTTGGCCTGGTAGAAGCACATGGTACAGGCACAGTAGTTGGTGATAAAACTGAAATCAGCGCGCTGACCGACATGCTTAATCAATCGGGTGCAACCGCCGGACAAACACATTTAGGCTCTGTAAAAACTCAGATTGGCCATACCAAATGCGCTGCCGGAATTGCAGGTTTGATTAAAGCATCGCTATCCGTTTACCACGGGATTAAACCACCTACTATCAATTTAAAAACACCAAATAGTTTCTATAACGCCCAAACCAGTCCATTCGCTTTCCATACGGAAGCCGGTTTATGGATGGAAGAAAAAAGATATGCTGGCGTTAGTGCCTTTGGTTTTGGCGGAACAAATTTCCATGCCGTATTGGAAAGTGCTCAGAATACCGAAAATAAAAATTCGATCTTAAAATCGTGGCCATCAGAACTGTTTGTTTTCAGAGGCGATACTTACGAGGAAGCCAAAAAGAGGGTGATTTTGGTAAAAAATCTCTTAGAACTGAACGATCAGATCGAACTGAAAGATATTGCCTATAGTTTAGCAACTGCTGATACCAAACCTGTTCAATTGAGCATTGTTGCCAATCATGCAGAAGATCTGGTGATGAAAATCGACCTTGTTTTATCTGGCGTAGAAAGCAAAGACACCTACCTTACTCAAAAACAGGATGGCAAGGTTGCTTTTATGTTCCCAGGGCAGGGCAGCCAAAGGGTAAATATGGCAAGAGATCTTTTTGTGGTTTTCCCTGAAATGAGAAAACTGCTGAAAGCTTATCCTGAATACGAAAAAATCCTGTTCCCAAATACCGTGTTTAACGAGGTTGATGCGAAAGCACAAAAAGAACGCATAAAAGATACCCGCATGGCACAACCGCTATTGGGTATTGTTGATCTTGCAATCGCTAACTTTTTAAAATCATTGGGCATTGTGCCTGATATGGTTGCAGGCCACAGTTATGGCGAATTGCCTGCGCTTTGTTTTGCTGGTGCTTTTGAAGAAGAAGCCCTGGTACACCTAAGCGCAGAACGGGCACAATCTATTTTAAATGCAGTAGAAAACGGCGATCCGGGTACTATGCTTGCCGTTAGCGCAAAACAGGAAGACCTTGCACAATATCTTGGCGATATCAAAGACGTTTATCCCGTAAACTTTAATGCACCAACGCAATGTGTTATTGCAGGCAGTACAGCAGCTATCGGCCAGTTGGCTGTAGTGTTAAAACAAGCCAAAATATCTTTCCGCCCGCTAGAGGTAGCCTGTGCTTTCCACAGTCCATTGGTGGCCAAATCGAAACAGCTTTATCAACAAGTGCTTTCTGGCGTAAACTTTAATGATCTAAAAATTCCCGTATGGTCTAACACCACGGCAAAAGAATATCCAACTGAAGCTGCCGCTGTAAAAGAACGTTTGACTGACCATTTAATAAAACCTGTCCTTTTTGTTGATGAGCTTAGGGATATGTATGCCGCCGGCGCCAGGGTTTTCGTAGAAGTTGGCCCTGGCAAGGTGCTAAGTGGTTTAACCAAAGCTTGCATCGGTAAAGACGAAGTGATTTTACACACCGAAGATCAAGGGCAAAATAAACTCAGCAATTTGTTGGGCACACTGGCTGGTTACATGGCTACCGGTCGCGAAATCAAACTCGAAAAATTATTTGAAGGCCGTTCTGTTAAAAACATCAAATTGGATGAACCTTCAATTTATAAAAAAAGTCCCGCTATCTGGTATGTGAACGGTCAACACGCTGTTCCATCAACAGGTAAACTTCCGGCAAATGGTGCGTCCCCTATTACTAAACCGATTATCCTTATGAATAACACCTCTACATTAACTGAAAATCAGCAGGTTAATGGCTCAGCCAAAGACTTAATGATGCAGGAGTACCTGCACAGCATGAAAATGCTGATTCAGGCACAACGCGATGTGATGCTTTCCTTTTTAGGGCAGGCTCCCGCAATGCCTTCGCAAATCATTAATCAACCTTTAACATCATACCAGGCACCTCAACCAGTACGGATTGAAAATCAGTTCACGGTAAAACAGGAAGTGCCACAAGCACAAACCATCGAAGTAATAACACCTGTTGTTGCACAAAAAGATTTAAAACTGGTGCTTTTGCAAATTGTAAGCGATAAAACTGGCTATCCACAAGAAATGTTAGGTATGGAAATGGATCTGGAAGCCGATTTAAGTATCGATTCGATCAAACGTGTAGAAATTATTGGTGCTTTACGTAGCGAACTGGGTGGTTTCTCTCAATTAAACCTTCCGGAAGATAAAATCATGGAGCAGCTTGCCGGACTTAAAACCTTAAACAGCCTGGTAAACTGGCTTGTAGAAAACACCGAACAGCCAAAAGCGGTTAGTGTTCCTGCTCCGATAGCCGTAGCAACAAGCCAGGCTGAACAAACAAAATTTTCATTAGATCAGTTAAAATCGGCCATTCTTGATGTGGTGAGTGAAAAAACAGGTTATCCAAAAGAAATGCTGGGCATGGATTTAGATCTTGAAGCTGATTTAAGCATCGACTCGATCAAACGGATGGAAATTATCGCCTCTTTAAAAGAAAAAATCGGTTTTGGCGCACAAAGTGAACAAGCTGATGACTTAATGGAGAAACTGGCCGCAATCAAAACCTTAAATTCCCTGGTTAACTGGATTGCCGATGTTGAAGCTGAAAGCTCGGAGGTGCTTACAGAAGCAAAAAAGCTTATTGAGGAGAGCATCGATGATCAAACGGTTAAAGAAAAATTATCCCGTTTAAGATTTGAGCTAACTCCTGCTGCACTTACCATTACCGAAGCAGCCATTTTAAAAGGTCAGCGTTTTGCCTTAACCGATGATGGTGGCGGACAGGCGGTCAAAATCAAGAAAGTGCTCGAAAAACATGGTGCTATTGCCAATCTGGTGAGCTTTGAAGACTCATTGGATGGCTATCAGGGCCTCATCATTTTGAATATGTTCGAAGCACAGCAAAAAGTAGGCATTCTCGATCATTTCGCAACCATTAAAAAACTAAATTTTGATACCGTAAAATGGGTGTACCTGATTGCAGATACCAAACAATATTTTAACGATCAATCGGACATCTCTTTCTTGAGAAATTACCAGGGTTACTCGGGCTTCTTTAAAAGCTTAGACCGCGAATACGAACATACCAAATGCCGTTTCATCAGTCTCGAAACCAAAATGTCGCCAGATGAAATCACCAATATTACCTTAAATGAAATCCTGAATCCGGATAAACCCTCAGAGATCATTTACAATGACCATAAAAGACATATTATGGAACTTGTACCGCATCAATTGAGTACCGAAACCGATGCGCACATTCACTTAGATAAAGATGCTGTAGTGATGGTTTTAGGTGGCGCACAAGGGATTACAGCCGAACTGATGATTCATTTTGCCAAAGACTACCCTTGCAGGTACATTTTGGTAGGCCGCTCTGCAAATCCAATAGCTTCGGCAAATGAAGCCAGTTCTTCATTAAAGACCAAAGATGAAATCAGACAGTACCTAATTAAACAGGGTGAGATTAAAAAACCTGCCGAAATAGAACAGGAAACGAATCGGATTTACAAAAACAACCAGATTTTACGCTGCATTGCAACTTTAGAAGAAGGTGGATCGACGGTAGTGTATGAGTCGCTAGACCTTAAAGATGAAGAAGCGTTAACCCGTTTGATCAATCAGGTTTACGAAGATTATGGTCGCATAGATGGTGTGGTACATGGTGCAGGTTTATTGGAAGATAAATTGTTCCACAGCAAAACTTCCGAATCTTTCGGACGTGTTTTCGACACCAAAGTAACCCCATTAAGAGTATTAGCCGAGCAGTTAAGGCCAGAAACCCAATTTGTGATCCTTTTCTCGAGCATTGCCTCTGTTTATGGAAACCGCGGGCAAACCGATTATGCCGCAGCAAACAGTGTAATGGATAAATATGCCTGGGCCTTAAAACAGAAGATTCAAGGTAAGGTAATGGCCATTAACTGGGGGCCGTGGAAAGGTGCCGGTATGGTTTCGCCAACATTAGAGAAAGAATACCAACGCAGGGGAATTGCATTGATCCCTTTACAGGATGGAATGGAAACTTTCCTGAACGAACTTAAATATGGTAAAGAAAGCCAGGTATTGATTATGGCCGGAAACACCTGGACGTAAAAATCGCATAACCAAACAGCAGATGAAGAAAAGCGATGTAGCAATTATTGGAATGTCATGCATTTTTCCGGGTGCGAAAGATATGCAGGCCTTTTGGGAGAATATTATCAACCGCGTAGATTCTACACAAGAGGTTCCGGCTGATCGGATTGACCCTGTACATTTCGACAAAGCGGTGAGCGGGGTAGATCGCTTTTATTGTAACCGAGGAGGTTTTATCCCGGATCATCATTTTGATCCGCAGCGCTTCGGTATTTTACCCTTGGCTGTTGAAGGTACCGAACCCGATCATCTGTTAACCTTAGATCTGGTTCACCAGGCATTAGCGGATGCATCAGTATTCGAAAAAAAATATTCCCTCGATAAAACCGGGATCATTATTGGCAAAGGCAATTATGTGGGGCCAGGGGCAACCCGTGCCATCGAAATTGTAAGAACTGGCGAGCAAATTTCGAGTGTATTAAAAGACTTGATGCCACAACTTACCGATGCAGAAATTGAAAAGGTAAAACACGAATTTCAATTGCGTAAAGGCCGTTTCAGTGCCGATACCGCAATGGGATTGATCCCTAATTTAGTGGCATCATTGGTAGCCAACCGCCTTAACTTAGGCGGACTGGCTTTTACTTTGGATGCTGCCTGTGCCAGTTCACTTATTGCAGTTGATCATGGCGTGCAGGAGCTGAATAGTGGGCGTTGCGATATGATTATTGCAGGCGGTGTACATTTAGGCCAGAATGCAGCCTTTTGGAGCATTTTTTCTCAGCTGGGCGCTTTATCCAAACAAGAAAAAATAAAGCCTTTCGATCAAAACGCTGATGGATTGATTATTGGCGAAGGTTGTGGTTTTGTTGTGCTAAAACGCCTTGAAGATGCCATAAGGGATCAGGATAAAATTTATTCAGTAATTAAAGGTGTAGGCATCAGTAGCGATGGCAGCGGAACCAGCGTAATGAGTCCATCGGTTAAAGGCCAATTAAAAGCCATTACCGAAGCCTGGAAAAACGCAGAACTGGAAAGTAAAAATATTGGCTATTTAGAAGCCCATGGAACAGGTACCCCACTTGGTGACAAAACCGAGGTTGAAACCTTAAAACAGTTTTTCGGCCAGGATGCCGATCTGCCAAAAGCAGGTATCGGTTCTGTAAAATCGAATATCGGCCATGCCATGCCTGCAGCGGGTATAGCAGGATTGATCAAGTCGAGTCTGGCTTTATATCATGGCATCATCCCCCCTACTTTACATTGCGATGAACCTGTAGCACAACTGGCCGAAACCCGTTTTTCGGCAGTGCAAAAAGCGATAGACTGGAACCAATCGGGTTTGCCAAAACTGGCAGCTGTAAATGCATTCGGTTTTGGTGGAATAAATGCCCATGTGGTATTAACTGCTTATGATACGTCTAAAAAAGATGAAGTATTGGTCATCGCAAGGCCAAGTCATGAGGCCTTGATCGAATCGCTCGAAAATGGAGATTATAGCATTGGGAATGGAAATTTCCGTTTAGTGTTATTTAATCCAAGTTCCGAAAGGATCAAAAAAGCCCTAAAAATTGTGGCTAAAAATTCTCCCTGGAGAAATAAACAGGACATTTGGTACACCAATGCGCCACTATTGGCGAACGATGGAAAAATAGCATTTGTTTTTCCGGGTTTAGATGGACTTGCAGGTGGCGAAATCAAATCGGTAGCCGATTATTTCAACATCAGTATTGACGAAAACGAAAAACAGGACGGTCTTTTAAGCGAGGCACTCAATATCCTGAACAAAAGCAGTGTTTTAGATCAGGCATTAAAACAATTGGGCATTAAATCTGATATGAATGCAGGGCACAGCCTTGGCGAATGGCTGGCTGCAAGATCTTCGGAACTGGCAGAAGAAAGTTCGGTAATGAATTTACTGAATGTGCTTAACCCCGAAACTTTTGAGCTGAAAGATTCGCGTTTTATTGCCGTGGGTTGCGGTTTAGATACGCTTCAACCCATTATCGAAAGTATACCCGATTTATACCTTTCAAACGATAACTGCCCGCAACAGGTAATCCTTTGTGGCAGCAAAATAGCGCTTGAAGAGCTTGTTTCAATATTAAAGGTAAAACAGATTTTTCATCAGATTTTGCCTTTCCAATCGGGTTTTCATTCTCCATTTGTGGCCGATAAGCTGGGTTTGATCCTCGAGGGCATGCAGGATATGCAGTTCCGAAAAACCACTACACCGCTTTGGTCGGCCACTACTTTAGAAACTTATCCCGAAGGCTTTGAAGCCATCCGTCAGTTAAGTGCCGAACACCTGATTAAACCAGTGCGTTTCCGCGAGCTTACCGAAAAGTTATATGCAGAGGGTGCGCGTGTTTTTATTCAGGTGGGTTCTGGTGGTTTAGTCGGCTTTATCGACGATACTTTAAGGGGAAAAGAAATCAGCACCATTAGTGCCAATGTGCCGATCCGTTCGGGCATTACGCAGTTGCAAAGGGTTTTGGCAGCACTTTTTATTGAAGGAAAAGAAATCAGCCTTAATTATTTGGGTAATATCAGATCAACCCCAAAACAAAAAAACAAAGGCATTAAACTCGAACTGGGTTCGCCGATTATCCATAACCTGCAAACACTTAAAGGCTTAACCATTAAACAAGCTCAACCAACACCATCTAAAACTTTTGTGGAGGCTAAACATCCGGTTTTACAGGCTTTTAATGAGAATGTGATGGAAATGATCAATATGCAGAGCGAAATGATCGAACTGTTCGAAAATGCAGCATTACAAGTCGATCAGCCGAGCAACTGGGCGCCAACCAAACCAATAAAACCCATAAGGCAACCTTTTAGCCAAAAACTTGATGTGAGCCTGGAGAACTGCCCTTACCTGATCGATCATTCCCTATTGAGGCAACCAAAAGGCTGGCCAACGGTAGAAGATATGGATCCCGTAATTCCTATGACCATGATTTTTGAAGTGTTTGCTGAAATAGCCAACGCGCAATCGCCCGAAGAAAAGGTACAGAAAATCATGAATATGCGGGTTTTCCAATGGATGAACGTGGTTAAACCTTTTCAGGAAACCGTAACTGGCGAATGGAAAGACGAGCAAAGGGTTTACCTTAATCTGGAACGTTTTGCCAATGCAGAAGTGCAGTTAGCTGCACAGTTAAGCCCTGCTCCGAAAAGAACTTTCGATATTGGAAAATTATTGGATATCGACCGTACTGCTGCACAGATTTACGATGCACACATGTTCCACGGACCAGATTACCAGGGTATCAAAAAACTGACCGCAGTTGGCGAAAAAGGAATCACAGGCATCATCGAAGCCTCAGGTGGAAAAGGCTCATTGCTTGATAATGCAGGTCAGCTATTTGGTTTATGGCTTCAACTCACTTTAGAAAAAGATCGGATTGCTTTTCCGGTTAAAATTCAGGAAATAGAATTTTTCGGCGATATGGCCGATCAGAAAGGACAATTCGAATGTACCTGCGTACTTACAGAAATAAACGATGAATTTGCCACTGCCGATATCGTGATGAAAAGAGATGGCATCACCTGGCTCATTATATCAGGCTGGCAAAACCGCAGACTCGAAATAGATGAGCCCCTTTGGAACGTGTCGATGTCGCCGCTTCACAACCGTTTATCGCAAGAGGTTGCACCTGGCGTTTTCCTTTTCGGCAATGCATATTCGCGTGTGGTATCATGGGATTTTATCCTGAAAAGATATTTCAACCAGACAGAGAAAAAGCACCACCAAAACCTCTTACCCAATAAAAGAAGAACTTGGATGATCAGTCGCGTGGCGGCGAAAGATGCCGTTCGGAATTTATTGAATACACAGAAAAACCAGGCCTGTTACCCCATCACCTTCGAAATCTATTCGGATGAATTCCGCAAACCTTACGTTAAAGGTGGTTTAACAGATAACATCAATATCTCGATTGCACATAAAGGTACCGATGCCGTCGGCATAGCACGTTTTAACGAACCTGTTGGCATCGATATCGAACATATTGAAGAACGGAGCGCCGGTTTCTTCGATCTTGTGTTTAACGATCACGAAATGGCACTGCTCGAAAGCCGCGACAAAATAGAATGGGCAACCCGGTTCTGGGTAGCTAAAGAAGCTTATGGAAAATACCTCGGCAAAGGTTTACAGGGCAATCCCAAAGCCTATACTGTTGAAGTAATCAATGGAGAAGAACTATGCATCAATAACATCACAATCAAAACAATCAAACATAAAAACTATATCATCGGATGGACACTATAACTACAAAACTAAGCAGCGAAGAAATCTTCAACCTCATGAAACAATTTATCACCGAAGTAATCGGTGAAGAATTTGTTGAAGAAATGGATATCACCCCTGAAAGTTCTTTCACCAAAGATCTGGAAATGGATAGCATCGAAATTGTATCTTTTTCGGAAAAAATCAAAGCCCATTTTGGCGAACAGATCGATTTTACGGGCTGGTTATCTTCAATGGATTTAGATCAGCTGATCAACTTAAACTTAGGCATGATTATCTCTTATATCGAAGAATGCCAATCATAACGGTAAACGGCAAATCGGTTCACATTCAGGAGCTCAATAAAGAAGCTACTGAAACCATCGTCCTCGTTCATGGGATGTTCAGCAACCTGTCTGTCTATTATTTTAATATCGCGCCGCTCTTGGCCACAAAGTATCATGTGGTACTGTACGACTTAAAAAGTCATGGCATGAGCGAAAAGGCTTTGGAGGGATACGACCTGGAGAGTATGACCAACGATCTGTTTGCATTAGTAGAGGTTTTAAACCTTCAAAAAGTGCATCTAGGTGGTTATAGCTTCGGTGGATTGATTGCTTTAAAAATGGCCACCCGCTTTCCAGAACGCATTAACAAACTGGCAATAATTGAAGCACCGGATCCGAATGACGATAAAACAAGGGGGATTATTGATGAGTACAGCCGTGAATTTTTAGAACATTACGTTGAAAATTTCACTGATACCACAAAAGTAAAAATGGGTAAAAGGCAGATGGAGCGTAACCACCGCATGTACGAGTACCTTTTTTATCAAACTTCGATTAAAACCGACATGGAACTCGAAAAAGACTTTTTCGGCAACCCTGCAATCGAAACTATAAAACAGTCTACCCTATTGCTGTATGGCACTGATTCCAATTGCCTTAACGCAGGTAAACATTTAGACGGAATGATTAAAAACGCCTCATTAATCGCTGTGCCGGGAGATCATAATATCCCGATACAACAACCACTGGTAATCGCCGAAGCATTGTTAAACTTCTTTCAGGAAATATAAAATTAAACACACATGGCAAAATTTGTATTTGTTGTTCCTCCGCTAACCGGCCATATTAACCCTACGCTAAGTATGGGCACTGCCTTGCTTGAAAGAGGCCACCGTGTAGGATGGATCACTTTAGATGAATTATTAGGTGATAAACTTCCTGCCGGAGGCGAGTTGCTGTTGATCAGTTACAACCAAAACGACCAACAGAAGAAAGATTCAGAAAAATACCTCGATATCATCACCAAAAAGATTGTTTACGGTATAGATAGCATCAAATTTCTGTACGAGGAAGTATTGATTCCACTTAACAGGCACAGTTATGACGGCATTGCCGATTTACTCGATCAGTTCAAACCCGATGTGGTGATAACCGATCATCAGATGTTTGCCGGAGCCATTGCTGCAAGCAATAAAAACTATCCTTATGTTACATCAGTTACCGCACCTGCAGCCATAAAAGTTATGGATGAACTGCCCAAAGTGCATGAATGGGAAGTAAATCAGATTGTAGCGCTGCAAAAAGAATTCGGTATAAATGCCACAGATTCTATTGCCTGCTCTGATCTTGCCACTTTGGTATTTACCTCTAGAGATTTTTTTGGAGAGATGGATTTACCCGGGCATTTTAAATTTGTAGGCCCCGTTTTTAACCGCCGTAAAACTACAATTCCTTTCCACTGGGAAGCATTTCATACCAGCAAACCAAAAATACTGGTCAGCATTGGTACCACCTTCGATCATGAGCATAAAAAAGCCTTTTTTGCCAAGGTAATCGAAGCTTTCGCTAATGAAGACTTACACGTAGTTGTCGTTTCAGATCCTGCTTTATTTGAAGAATGGCCTACCAATTTTACGGTACAGCGCCAGGTACCACAATTGGAACTTTTGCCTCACCTTGATGCCGTGGTTTGCCATGGCGGACACAATACCGTTTGCGAAACCTTGATGAATGGCCTGCCCATGGTGGTTATTCCAATAGCATACGATCAAAGCCATGTGGCCGGACGTGTTTTCAGAGTAGGTGCCGGAGAGCGTTTAAACTTTAACCGTTTTAAAGCCAACCACCTTAAAGAAGCGGTAAACAAAGTGCTGCAGAACGAAAGTTATAAAATCGCCGCAGAACAGATCAAACAATCTTTTATCCAGGCTGGCGGAACAGAAAGTGCCGCCGATTTATTGGAAGCATTAAGCAACAAAACCTCAAACGTATTCATCAGTTAAATTATACATTATGTCAAAATTCCTTTTCGTTGTCCCGCCTTTTTTTGGCCATATCAGTCCAACTTTAAGTATTGGCGCAAGTTTATTGGCCCGCGGCCATGAAGTAAAATGGCTGGGTATTACCCCACTTGCACAGGTACATTTACCTGAAGGCGGCGAATTCATTTACCCTGAAGAAGATCTGGCAGCGTATGCTGATGAAATACAACGCATTTTAAAACGTCAGGATGATGGCCCGGCGTGTTCTGGTCCGGAGGTAATGAAACTGGCCCTTGAAGAAACCTATGTTCCTTTTGCAAAAATGATGATGAAAGGACTAAACAACTTTGTTGATGCCTGGAAACCTGATGTAATTATTAATGACTGCATTACCTTTGCCGGTGCATTAAGTGCACATTTAAAAGGCATACCATCGGTTACCACTACCCCGGTGCCACCCGATGTGATGGGTGATACGGCTAACAGTGCACCCAAAATATTCGAATGGCAACAAAACTTAATTAAAGGTTTACAAAGAGAAGTAGGCATATATAGCGATGATATTCACATCCATTCGCATGAGTTGAATATGGTTTTCACTTCACAGGCATTTGCAGGTTTTGAAGAAAAACCACCGCACATGCATTTTGTTGGACCGGTAAAAGGGAGGCCAAATTTAGCCCCTTTTGATTGGGAACGTTTAAGTCAAGCCACCACCCCTAAAGTTTTTGTTTCGTTGGGTACTTTGCTGGTTGATATCCGTAAAGAATTTTTCCAAAAACTGATTACTGCTTTCGAAAACCAGCCTGTAACCATTGTAGCGGCAACCAATCCCGATATTTTCGAACAATGGCCTGATAATTTTATCGTAAACGGCTTTGTTCCGCAATCTGAGTTGATGCCGCACATGGATGCGGTAATCTGCCATGGTGGTTTTAATACGGTAAATGATACCTTCACCAATGGCTTACCAATGTTGATTACGCCTATCGCCTATGATCATTTTCATACGGCTAAACTAATTGAGCAAGCAGGTTGTGGAGTAAGCATCCGTTACAAAAGGTTACGCATCAGCGAATTAAGAGATACCGTTTTCGAGCTTTTAAAAAACCCTAAATACCGCGAGGCGGCACAAAAAATAAAAGAAACATTTATCGAAGCTGGTGGGAATGACAAAGCTGTGCAATTGTTGGAAGATTTTGCAAAAACCGCACAGGTTGTGGAAACCAACAGCTTGTAAACCTTCGGTCGTCATCTCGAGGCCTTTCTCGGTCGTCACCCTGAATTTATTTCAGGGTCTTAATAGCATGAAAGATGCTGATCCCGAAGTTTCGGGACAGCATGACGAATCGACTAAACTAATCGCAAGCATGACGGAACGCATGAACATAGCTTTAAGAGTTGTCAACTTGCATAACCAGGTTACTAGAAAGTTGACAACTCAGAATAATACTAAAAAATGAAAAGAAAACTGTTATTTGGCGAAAGGATGTTATACGGAGATGGAAACAGTCCGTTTAATATTGTAATACCTTTCAAAATCAGGGGAGAAATCAATGAAGATGATTTAAGGTTTGCCTTATTTAAAATCCAAAAAAAGCACCCCTGGTTAACCGCCGCAATACGTTTTGATGAAGATAAAAGGCCTTGGTTTGTAACCAATCTTACCGAAACCTTTAGAATTCCAGTTCGCATTGTAGATAGATTAAGCGATGAGCATTGGGAGGAGGAATCAACTTATGAGTGGAAAACCGTTTTTGATGCTTCAATTGCACCACTTTGCCGCATTACTTGGGTTAAAGGTAAAGCCGTATCCGAATTTTTGATGGTATATCACCATTGTCTTTGCGATGGCACTTCGGCACTTTCTATTTTAACAGAATTGCTTCAGCTTTTGGATGACCCCGACGCCAATATTGGGAAAGAAATTCCAATTATGGATATAAAGGATGTAATTCCGAAAAAGGTATTAAACAGCTACCGCAACAGGGCCAAAAACGGATTAATCGGCAAAATTGCCACTTTAGCACTTTGGATCATCCCGATCAAAAAAGTAGCTGTAGAGCGAAAAAAGGATTTTATGCTCCGCTGGAAATTCGATCAGGAACTTACCAAACAGCTAATCCAGTTTTGCAAAACCAATCAATTCACCGTAAATACTTTGTTGAGTGCCGCAGTTTTAACGGCCTTTAAAGCCGTGAGAAAAGAAAAAGCATTTAACAAAATATCATTACCTGTTGATATCCGGAATTTTAATCCGATTATTAAGAAAGACCACATTTTTGCCTTCGGATTAATGATTGTACTTTCCCTGCTGCCAGAAAAAGACTTTATTGATAATGTGAGGGCCTTACAAAAAGATGTGAATGATAAATCGGCCAAACTTAATCCTTACAGCCTGATGATGATGATGGAAGCCTGCCACCCTGCATTAAACAACTTCACTAATTTCTTAAAGTATGGAAAATCGAGTAATGATTGTATGTTTTCCAACCTGGGCAAAATAGACATCGGTTACCAATATCGCAACTTCGAAGTAGAAACCATATTCAGCCCTTCGGTAATGGGACCGTTAGGCAACACCACCACCATGATTGCCTCCACCTACCGCAATCAAATGGATTTTACCTTTGTGGCCAGCGAGGGTTATGTTCCTTTTGTAGAAGCAGAAGCCATAAAAGAAAAAGTAATAGCTATCCTTAAAGAACAGGTTGAAAAACCAATCGGGATTTTAACTGCGACCGCATGAAAAGAAGATTAATTTTAGGTGAAAGAATAATGCATGTAGATACCAAAACACCGCTAAACTGTGTTTTTGGCGCCAAAATTTTGGGTAAAATCAGTGAGGAAAATTTGCACAAGGCACTGTTTAAAATCCAGCAGAAACATCCGCTGCTGCAAATGAATATCGATGCTACAGGCAAAACACCATATTTCGTGCGGAACGAAAACATTGGAAAAATACCCGTTAGAACTGCTGATCGTTTAACAGACGAGGATTGGTTAAAACAATCAAAAATAGAATGGTATAAACTTTTTGATGCCCCAAACGAGCCACTAGCTAAGTTAGTTTGGTTAAAAGGTGAAACCGAATCAGACCTTTTGCTCGTACTTCCACACTGTATCTGCGATGGAACTACCATTTTAAATCTAATGCGGGAGCTGATGACTTTGATTGATGATCCTGAACAAGATCTGGCTCCATATCCTTCATTTCTTTCTGTTCGCGACCTTTTACCAGCAGATTTTGTGACCAGTAAGGCTGACCATTTTAAAGGGAAAATTTTTGCAGCGCTTGGCCGTTTGTTTTTCTTTTTTAAATCTACTTCAAACAATAACATAGACAGGAGCAATTACACCGTTCATTGGAAAATCAGTGCAGAAGACACCAAAAACCTATTAATTAAGTGTAAAGAAGAAAACACAACCGTGCATGCGGCCATCTGTGTGGCCTTTATGGAAGCTTTTAAACATGTACAAGGCACCAAAGCTCATGGAAAAGTGATCTGTCCGGTTGATATCAGGCGGTTTGTAGAAGCCATAAAACAAGATACCATGTTTGCCTTTGCACCCATTGTAGAGTTAAAACTAGCGCAAGGCGAAAACGATTTCTGGACAAAAACAAGAGCCTTAAAAACCGATCTGGAAACAAAAGTAGCAGAAATGAAAGTTCACGACCTGTTAAACATGAGCGAGTATTTCCATTCATCAGTAAATAAAATGATTGGCTTTTTGAAAACAACCAAGGGCACACACGATGTAACGCTCAGCAACATGGGGCTTTTAAACATCCCAAAGGATTATCAGCATTTTTCTATTGAAACCATTTACAGCCCCACGGTTGCTTTCCCATGGAAAAATGCCAACACTTTGGTATGCAGCACTTTTAATGGACAGCTGGATTTCTCTTTTATGTCAAACGAATCATTCCTTCGGGAATTTGAAGCCTGGCAGATCAAAGACAGGGTAATGGAACTGATTAAAGAAAATTTAAACGAATTGGTCAATGTCTGATAAAGTGCAATACGATGAGCAGGCAAAAGTGTCGAACTGGCGAAATTTTGTGCGCAAAAACCTGCTGATACACCTTATCCCAAACACGGTATTAAATACTGTAGTGCCATATTTTGCTTTTAAAGCACAAAATTCGGTGCATTTATTTAGTGGAGAGCAAAATCTGGCCAGGTTTTTATTGCCGATGTCATTGCTCCTGCCCTTTATGATTACCCTCGATATCTTAAAAAAAATAAAAATACTGCAACACTCCGGCGCCATTAACTATAAGATAGAAGAAAAAATTACAGGTTATCCTTTTATATTAAAAAAAGCAGGCCTAAATGGTTTGTACAGCATTTTGGTGGTATTTGCATTGATGCTCACACTTCACTTCTCTTTTCCTAAAAATCACGATTTCGGAATCACCCCATCTGCTGTATGTGCGGGATTGTTGGCTGGTTTATATTCTATTACTTTTTTTTATCTCGCTATTAGAAGGTTTAGAATTGATGCAATAACGCAATTTCATTTTGAAAACGGCTGTCATTCTAAACACAGTGAAGAATCTGCACAATAATAGGACTACTATTCAATCCATATATTAAATCCTTACGCTGTTTGGTTACCCACCAAACACTAGAAAACCAATTTTGCCACGGAAGCACAAAAACACGGAAACTCGACGTTGGAGTTCGTAAGTACCTTTTATACTTATCAACATCAAATTGGTCTTCGGGGGTAGTTCTAGAATGCTATTCATGGTCTTTTTCGAACATAGCGTTGTTATTTTACCATTTAAGACATGTAAGCGCATTTAAGTTTAGAATCGTCATTGCGAGGAGGAACGACGAAGCAATCTTACAGCTATGGGTATAGCGAATGTATTAAGATTGCTTCACCGGCTGAAAAAGCCTTCTCGCAATGACGATAATCTGAGGAGATTTAATCCTTTAAATCCTCCTATCATTATAAAACAAATTACCCTTCAGGACGACAGATCGTATAAGTTTAGGTGTTTTATCGCTTAGATTCTTCGCTGCGCCACCATTGACATTATTTTGTAATTATTTATTAATCAGCCCTTTATTGCT
The DNA here is from genome assembly GCF_052045595.1 of Pedobacter sp. 22163. Classification (NCBI taxonomy): domain Bacteria; kingdom Pseudomonadati; phylum Bacteroidota; class Sphingobacteriia; order Sphingobacteriales; family Sphingobacteriaceae; genus Pedobacter; species Pedobacter sp. 22163. The sequence goes on from NZ_JBQEPM010000005.1 coordinate 198,886, forward strand.
TATGCATTCCACCCAACTGGGCCATAGCACCATATCTTCGTTCTGCTTAAATCCGGCCTAACAAATTTTTCGGGCTCCACCGACCCAGCCAACCCACTAGCTTCGAAAGAAAAATTTTCAGCCGGTGTTTTTTGTTTCTTTTTGACAACAAAAAGAAAGAGCCCCATCGGCGGCGGCGAGCCGAGGCAAGGATGAGTCATAGGGCAAAAGAAATATTGAATTATACACGTCATTCATATTGATTTTTATACAATAAATTATCCCTCAGAATGACAGTACAACTACTCCAGCCAAACCATTTGTGTAAAAGCACCGTTGGTTGCAATATCCCAGGCCTCTACCCTTACCCACTTACGCCCTTTTAAATTAACTGCCCAACTGTAATCCTTTTTGCCAAAAGCCTGGGTATCGTTTAAATTAATACGGTTGCGGTAAACCTTTGCTCCATCACCCGATACAATTTCCACAAAGCTTAAGGGAAATGTCCAGTTGAGCTGCATGTTTATCATTACTTTTCCATTATTATCAATCTTCAAAGTTTCTCCCGCGCCTTTTCCATTAACATTAAAGCCCGGGATCAAGACCTCACCTGTTGATACAAAAAACTTTCCTTTCCGCATTACATCTAAAACAGGCTGCCAGCCATCGGCATAATTAGGTACTTTATCCAACTGTAAATAATTCACGTTTAAGTGTGCATACATTTCATTTTGTTCAGTAATGGTAAAGATATCAGCCTCTGAGATAATGTGTTTTTTCAAACCCCAGTTGGCCATATCATCCATCAGGTTCAATACCCGTTTACTTAAGGTCGTCAACGAAAGATCTCCTGGAATGGCCTTCCATGCTGCGCCCATAAAAGTCTCCGATTTAAAAAAGTCTTCTTCTTTATATTTGTCTGGATAACCTGTCGAAGCCTTTGTTCGGGCATGGGCAGTCCAGGCTAAGCCATGTTCTTGCTCCAATAGTTTAAGCATTTCTGCTTTATCATTAATACGATAAACTTTACCGTATTTAGGATCGTTGGTTTCGAAAGGCTGATCGCTTTTTCTCGACATGATCCAATAAATTGGTTTTGGAAAAAATGCCAGCCAATGTCCACCATAAAAATTATTGGCTTCTTCTCCTGGTAACAATAAAAAATTAGGGTCAGATAATCTTTTTGTTTGTTTAAACAGAGCATCTAATTCCTTTAAACGTACCGAATCTGGTCCTTTGGGGTGGCCTGGTCCGTGAAATTCGGCAAGCTTAACAATATTCAAACCTGCCTTTTTCAATACCTCAACAAACTCGGGCTTTTCCGGAACGGCTTTTCCGCTCAGCACTACGTCCGAAATAAACTCATTGTGGAAATGGCTAGCCATTGTTTTATAACCTGCTAACGGCACATAAGTATCATTATGTGTAAACTTTTTAACTTCATCCAACGCTGCTCCTGCCTTCCCAGTACTCAATAAACAGAAAAAATTAAGGCGCTGTTGGGTATTTGGTGGTGCATTAAACCAGGGTACATAACGTTTATCGCCTAATGGATCCTGCCTGATCCCAATACCAAAGTCGGGGATTAAGTTTAAATAATTACTGCCTTTCCAGGTAAATTTAAGGTTAAAAGCTTCATCTAAGGGATAGAAATATTGATGTGGAGCAGGAAAAACGGCCAAACTTCCACCATTGTTTTCGCCAATAACGGTACGGTATTTTACTTCTAAATTTTCACTTGGATCTGCTTGTACCGCCTTTTCGCGCTGAAGGTTTCCTTTTACATCAGACCAAGCGATATTGGTCCAGGCGTCTTTTTTGCTCGTTAATCCGGCATCATATAAAATAGCTGTAGAATCTCTTGGGGTTGATATCACTGCAGCCACATTAAATAAAGGACTTCCATTGTAAATTGTTATTTCCAAAGCACCGCTGAAGGTTTCGCATTGAACTCCATCTATCCGCAACACAGTTTGCGAGCCTTTCGTAGAAACACTGGCTGCGCCTTTTTCGAATTTTACAACATTTGTGGTATATGGTTTGGTTGGAACCCGGTCGAAAAAAACATCCCAACCCCCACTGTTCGGACTTAAAGTCCGTTTACCTATTCTCAGCACAAATCCAGGGTCGAGATGAGCAGCAACTTCTTTTAAAGCACCTTGCTTACCCAACAGCAAACTTTTAAACAATGGTTTGGTACGATCAAGATCTAAAATCATTTTACCTAAGGTTCCTTTACCAGCTGGCCAGGTGAGCATGAGTTCTTTTTGATTGGAAGAAACGGTAGCTCCGTTAGCTTTAAAGGCTTTTAGATTTACCTGGCTCTGCGCGCAAAATGCTGAAAAGCACATTATCAATAATATAGAAATACTGTTTCTCATACAACTTAATCGTTTTAGTATAGATATAACGCAAGATAACAATTAAGTGCAAAACATAAAATATTCGCTAATCAGCAATGCATTGCGTTCATTATTTATTTTTTAAGAAAAACATAATAACATTGCTTAACTTAAGTAAGAATTTTAAACCAAATATCTTGCATCCTATTCTCATCAGAAACAACGTTAAAATCCTTGGCGAAGGGAGCCAGGTAATTGTATTTGCCCATGGCTTTGGCTGTGCGCAAAGTTCCTGGAAATTTATTACAGATGCTTTTCTCCAATCCTACAAAGTAATACTATTTGATTATGTTGGATCGGGTGATTCAGACCTAAGCCAATACGACCAAAGGAAATATGCTACACTCGAAGGATATGCCTGTGATGTAATCGATATTATAGAAGCGCTTGATTTAACCAACATTATTTTTGTTGGTCACTCGGTAAGCAGCATGATTGGCATGATTGCCGCATTACAGGTGCCAGAAGCATTCAAAAAATTAGTTTTTATTGGCCCTTCGCCAAGGTACTTAAATGATCGTGATTATATAGGCGGATTTAATATTGAAGATATTGAAACCATATTTGAGCACATAGCAGATGATTATGTGGCCTGGAGCAAACAATTGGCACCAGTAGTAATGAATACCCCTTTAAAACCCGAATTAGCTGATTTTTTACAGGAATGTTTTGAGGCTACCGACCCAAGCGTGGCACTGGCCTTTGCAATGGCAACTTTTAAGGCCGATTATAGAGACGATTTAAAGAATCTGGGCGTGCCAAGTCTTACCCTGCAAAGTTCGAACGATATTATGGCTCCTTTATCGGCCGGCGAATTTATCCATAAAAATACACCAGAGAATTTTTTGGTTGTAATGAAAGCCACGGGGCATTTTCCGCAAATTAGCGAACCAGAAGAAACCATCAGGGAAATAAAAGATTTTATTGAAGATATTCCTTTAAAATCGGCATCTGATCACCTGTATGCCTCTTAATGATTTTTCAACCAGCAATAAATTAAAAATCTTTTAGCAAAGAAAAAGCAGAGCTATTGTTTTAAAAACACCTGCGCTATTTCTTTAGCCTTTTCGCAGACCATGGTATAGTTTTACCCATTACCCCAATAGCATTAAGTTAAGCGTTTTTAACCACAGATGAGCACAGATAAACACAGATTTTTATATCTGTGTGCATCCCCTCCCATATGTGGTTAAATTATTTTTGCTGGTGTAGAATGGCGCATTCCCATTACCCCAATAGGATTAAGTTAAGCGTTTTTGAGCACAGATGAGTACAGATAAACACGGATTTTCATATCTGTGTGCATCCCTTCCCATCTGTGGTTAAATAATTTTTGCTGGTGTCGAATGGGCACATTACCCATTACCCCAATAGCATTAAGTTAAGCGTTTTTAACCACAGATGAGCACAGATAAACACAGATTTTTATATCTGTGTGCATCCCCTCCCATCTGTGATTAAATTATTTTTGCTGATGTCGAATGGCACTTTCCCATTACCCCAATAGGATTAAGTTAAGCGTTTTTGAGCACAGATGAGTACAGATAAACACGGATTTTCATATCTGTGTGCATCCCTTCCCATCTGTGGTTAATTATTTTTGCTGGCGTAGAATGGCTCAACTTAATGAAATTGCCTGTTACCCTTTAATGATCGGCAGCTAAATCATCATCATCAATAGCCTGCAGGTGTAGTGCTCAGTTTTGGCTTACCCCACATATAAATGGTTGAAATCATTTATGTGCAACAAGTACATTCAGCAATCAATTTTTAAGCTACAAAAAGTGACCCGTAATCCCCCTGACGATTACATGGGTCATCAATTAAATGGTTCATCACTATCAGGTTATCGTTGCAAATAAAACTTAGCATACCGGGAGAATATTTTCACGAATAAATAATGAACAAAATGAATAAAATATATATTTGCAAAAACTATTTAAGTCTTTATCACGTATATACGCCCGTTCGTCCGGAATTTTAAACCCTTCCAATGCCTAGACAACACCAAATTAGCTTAAAAACGCACACCAAATTAAAACATTACCCATAACAGAAAGAACAAAATGAACAAAATTAAAAAAATCTTCATTGCAGCATTAAGCATGCTATGCATTTACACCGCTAAAGCGCAATCTTTTAAAGAACCTGTTGGCTATAAACTCAAAAATGGCATGAACATCATCATATCTGAAAATGACAGGTCGCCAAAAGCATACTCTAGTTTTACGCTGGATAGCAAAGCTTTCGGCCATAAAAAAGATGGTGTGGTTGAATTATTAAATGCGGTCTTAAATGAAAACATAAATAAAAACTCAAATATTAGCTTTAAGGATAACAGCGGTAAACTGGCTACATTAAATGCAGATCTTGATAAGGACCTGGCAGCAATGGCTTCGGTAATTCAACATGCAAGCTTCGACCAAAAAACTTTTAATACAGCTAAAGCTAAATTAATTGCCAGTTTAAAATTGCAGGATTACGATTATGACCAAACGGTAAATGAAAATTCGATTAATGCATTAACCTTGGCAGATGTTAAAAATTTTTACAGCCAGATCTCTCCTGAAAAAACATTTTTAACGATTGCCGGAGCTATTGAATTAAATACAGCCAAAGCTTCAGCTAAAAAAGCTTTTGGCAACTGGAACCCGACACAAGAGCTTGCATTAACTGTGGCAAGGTAATATTAAAATTAAATTTGAGGCCCTTTGATTAATTTCAAAGGGCTTTTTTATGCCCAAAATGTTACAAGAGATTAGGTTTAAACCGCCTGTATTCAAGGAATCATTCAATATATTCGCTTTAAATAAATCATTATTTCTGAAAAACCCGACAGATGAAAAAAATCTACACACTCATATTTCTTGTTACCATAAGTTTACCGCTACAGGCACAGGTTGTGGTTAACCGAAATCAGGATATTGATAAAATGGTTAAGGCTGTAAACCAGGATTCGCTAAAATCATATATCAGTAAAATGGTTTCTTTCGGAACAAGAAATACGCTTAGTGATATTAAAAGTAAAACGAAAGGAATTGGAGCTGCCAGAAATTGGGTTGTAAATAAGTTTAATCAGTTTGCCAAGCAAGGAGATGGCAGGCTTACGGCATACCTGGATACCATTACATTTAAACCCGATGGCAAAAGAGTAGATCAGCCTACACTTTTGGGCAATGCTGTAGCCATACTAAAAGGCACTGATGCTAACGACAAACGTGTTTATGTGGTGAGCGGACACCTTGATAGCCGTGTTACCGATGTAATGAACAGAACCAGTGATGCACCTGGCGCCAATGATGATGGCAGTGGTGTTGCGGGCGTAATTGAGGCTGCAAGAATTATGAGTCAATATAAATTTTCTGCCACCATAATTTTTGTAGCCGTAAGCGGTGAAGAACAATCTTTATTAGGCTCTGGCTTTATGGCTGCAAAAGCAAAAAAAGAAAACTGGAATGTAGATGCCATGTTAAACAACGATATGATTGGCAGCAACAACAGTAGTGAAACACAAATTATCGACAATACCAGATTACGTGTATTTAGTGAGGGTTTACCCAGCTTCGAGCTGGATAAAAATGCGAAGAGCATCCGTCAGTTTGGTTTAGAAAACGATGGCAAAAGCCGTCAGTTGGCACGATACGTTAAAGAAATAGGTGAGCGTTATGTAGATCAGTTAGAAGTTAAATTAATTTACCGGAACGATAGATTTCTCCGTGGTGGAGATCATACCCCGTTCGTAGAAAATGGATTTACAGCGGTGCGCATAACTGAAATGAACGAGAACTTCGATCACCAGCACCAGGACCTTAGAACGGAGAAAGGCATTAGGTATGGCGACCTTCAGGAATTTATGGATTTCGAATATTTACGCAAAAATACAGGTGTAAATATTGCGGTTTTGGCCAATCTGGCCAAAGCCCCCTCAAGCCCTACCGAAGTAAAAGTTGATGTAAAAAACCTGAGCAACGCTACCTTTTTATACTGGAAAGCACCTGTTAATGGTACAGTAAAAGGCTATTATGTTTTAATGCGCGAAACCAGCAGCGCAGTTTGGGAAAAGAAATTTTTCACTTCTGCCACCGAATTACGATTGCCTTATAGTAAAGACAATTATTTATTTGCGGTACAAAGCATCGGAAACGATGATACTGAAAGCCTACCAGTAGTACCAGGCATTGGCAGATAAAACATTTAGGGTTTACCGTTGTTTAAACTCAAATTTAGCGCATGAAATTTAAACCTTTAGCTTTTATTGTTAATATAGCCATCACACTGGGTGTTGGTGCTTTAGGCGGGTGGGCAACCGCTCAATCGGTTAAAACCTGGTACCCAACGTTAAACAAACCATCCTTTAATCCACCAAACTGGCTTTTTGCACCTGTTTGGACTACACTGTATATACTTATTGGTATTGCGGCTTATCTGGTATGGATTAGACGCGATAAAATTGTTCATTTCCCGCGAACAGTTGCCATTTATTTAATCCAGTTAATTTTAAATTTGGGTTGGTCGTTTATTTTCTTTTATCTGCGCGAGGTAGGTTTTGCCCTGGCAGAAATTATTTTACTGTTGATCATCATTGTCATCAATGCATCTATGTTCTATAAAATAAACAAATGGGCGGGTTTAATATTTATCCCCTACATTATTTGGGTAAGTTTTGCATCATTTTTAACATACAACATTTTCATATTGAACTAATTTTAAAAGAAAACCCCTATTTTTAAGGGTGGTAACTTTTAAAAGATTTTTGCTGATTCTCTTCGTTCTGTACTGTAACCAATTGCAGGCGCAAAAGGTAGGTCTTGTGTTTAGCGGTGGCGGTGCAAAAGGATTGGCGCACATTGGCACATTAAAGGCATTGGAAGAAAACCACATCCCTATCGATTACATTACAGGCACATCGATGGGTGGCATAGTTGGCGCCATGTATGCCGCAGGTTATAGCCCTGCGGAGATAGAAAAAATTGCACGAAGCAACGACTTCCAAAACTGGGTAAATGGGCGGTACACCAGCGATTACACCTTTTTCTTTCAGAAAAATGCGCCCAATGCCTCTATGCTTACCGCAAAAGTGGCAATTGATACAGGTTTTCATTTTAGCTTCCGTTCTAACCTCATTAACGATATTCCATTAAATTTTGCCTTTCTTGAGCTTTTCGCCCAGGCTTCAGCTGTTTCTAAAGACAATTTTGATAATCTTTTTGTTCCCTATCGGTGTATGGTTGCAGATGTACTTTCGCAAAAAAGTATCACGGTAAGCAAAGGAAGTTTAGCAGAAGCAGTAAGGGCAACCATGACGGTTCCGATTATTTACCGGCCCATTAAACTAGATGGAAAATACGTTTTTGATGGAGGTCTGTACAATAATTTCCCTGCCGATGTAATGGAAAGAGACTTTAAACCTGATTATGTGATCGGCGCCAATGTTTCTTCAAAAACCTATAACGAATACCCCAAAAACATCGATGATCGTTTAATGAACCGCTTTTTGGTATACATGTTTCTATCCAAATCAGATTCTACCATGATCGGAAAAAATGGCGTATACATCCAGCCCAATCTGGCTACTTATAGCGTAACCAATTTTGCTCCTGTAGAAGAGCTGATTAAAAAAGGCTATGATGCAACAATAGCCGATATGCCAAGGATTAAAGCCTTAATCAGCAAAAGAGTGAGCAATGAAGAACTGGCACAAAGAAGGGAAAAATTTAATGCGAAAAAGCCAGATTTAAAGTTCAGCAATATCATCGTAACCGGTGTAAACAGTCAGCAGAAAAAATACGTAGAAAGACTTTTCAAAAGCGATAAAGTTACTTTTAACCTGCAAGATATTAAACGTGGGTATTATAAACTGGTTGCCGACCAAACTTTCGAAACCGTATATCCTAAAATTTCTTATCAGGCAGCAACAGACAGTTATACTTTTGAGGTGGTGGCACAGCCGAAAAAGAGCTTCAAACTCGAATTGGGCGGCAATATATCCACAAGGCCCATCAGCAATGTTTTTTTAGGTGCCCAGTACAATTACCTCAACCGAAAATCGTATACTTTTGGAACCAGCTTTTACTCTGGCCGCTTTTACGAATCGGTACAGGTTAATGGCCGGGTAGATTATCCAACCAGACTACCTTTGTTTCTGGCGGCGGAATTAACCTATAATCACTGGAATTTTTATAATACCAGCCAGATATTTATCGAAAACCCACGCCCCATTTACATCGAGCAATCTGACCGTAAGATTGACCTAATGATGGGAATGCCTTTAAATTATAACACCAAAATCGTTCTTCATTCTACTTTTATAAATAATAATGATCGCTATAGCCCAAACAATACCTTTGCGGTTGGCGATCTGCTTGATCAAACTATTTTTAATGGATTTAGGGGATCATTAAATCTCGAAAAAAATTCGTTAAACCGGAAACAGTATCCCAGCAGAGGTCAAAGCTTTTCGCTAAGTTTCAATTATACCACGGGCCGCGAAAACTATAATCCCGGCAATATTTTCCGCACCACTCCAGGTTTTGTTAAAATTCCGGGCAGCAGTCATTTGCGCCAATGGGGAAGCATAAAACTTACCCAGGAAAATTATTTTTTACACATCAAAAAATATACATTGGGCTATATTGTGGAAGGCGTTTTCTCTAACCAACCTTTATTTAGCAATTATTACGCTACGCTTTTAACTGCTCCGGCCTTTTATCCTTTGCAAGATAGCAGGTCATTATTTCTGGATAAATTCAGGGCCACTACCTATGCTGCCGGCGGAATAAAAAACATTTATAATGTTAAAAAAAATCTCGATTTTAGATTGGAAGGTTATTTATTTTTGCCACATAAAGAGTTTGAGCTGAATAATTTTCAGGACGTAGATTATGCTAAAGCCATCACAAAAATACGCTATGCAGGTACTGCAGGTTTAGTTTACCACTCACCGCTCGGCCCTGTAAGCTTAAGTTATAATTTATATAATGATGCAGTTAAAAGAAATGGTGTATTATTGCATATCGGTTATTTAATTTACAATAAACGTTCTATCGAATGAAACGAATCTTACTCTTGCTTTCGCTGTGTTTAACCGGGTTTTTCAGCCATGCACAAAACGCAGCAATCAATAATTTTCTGGTAAAAGAAAATTTGCTTAAAAATAATAAACTGGCCATAATAGCCGCCGATTCACTAAACAACCCCAACGAAAATATAAACGGAACCTACACCTTTAGTGTAAGTGGTTTTACACAGGTACTAAAATTTAACGATGGCATAGCCGTGCTGCCTTTACCAATCGATAAATCTACCTTCGTTTACATCAAACATCAAAACGACTCTGGTACGCATAGCAAACTGGTGTATGTGTATAAAAAAGATACCGATTTAAGTCCGTATGCCATAAATAGTTTATGGCTTTTCATCATTCCGATTATACTGGTAATTATTGCCTTTGCCTTCCGCAAACTGATCATATTTGTGGTCATTGTTTTTCTGGTATTTGTGTATTTTAACCACAGCAATGGCTTAAACCTTTCTACCTTTTTCGAAAGTATATTTGATGGGTTAAAAAACCTCGTCTGATTTTCCTAACTAAAATCGTCATTGCGAGGCACGAAGCAATCTTACTACTATGGGCTGAACTTCGCAAATAAATAAGACAATCCTAGCGATTGCTTTAAGATTATTCATTTTTGCCTTTGTTTTTAAAGGCATTCATGAGCTCACTTCGTTCGGTTATCTTCGTGCCTCGCAATGTCGGCAAGTTATTAAATTTGTTTTTTTAGAAAAGCAAGGCCTGTGGTGCTTCGGTTATACCAGTCCCGCCCTTTGCTTAATCCCGATAAAATTTAAATGATAAAAAAATCACTTTAAATCGGGATAACGCTGTCGCTCGGGTTTATTTCACCACCAATAGCAGCACATATTAAGCCCCCTAAACCCGATCGAAGCGAGATGCCGGTTATTTCAATCGGCAGAAGCGGGAGCGGGACTGCAATAAGCTAAAAGTTGCTGAATTTGCTTCACAAATAAATGTGGCCTCGATAGACAGCAGCAATTCCTATATTTTTTTGTTTTACTAAAATTTTTAGTAAATTTGATTCATGGAAAATCTATTTTTAGTATGTTTAGTTCCTCCTTTTTCTGTTGCAGAAGACATAGACGAGATTAGGACATACATTTCAGAGAAATTTAATGTGCATGAATCATTAAAACGGCCTGCCCATATTACCTTATACCCCCCGGTAAAACTATCAGCTTACGATGCAGAAAAAAGATTTTTTGAAGCTTTAGCAGATGCTTCTTTCAGTGAGCCATTTACACAGGTACTCCGAAACTTCAATTCATTTCTTGAGCATACCTTTTATCTCGATGTTGAACAAAATGAGGGCTTAATGAGCCTGGAAAAACAGATTACAAAAATATTACAACCTTTAAAACTGATAGAGAAAAAAGAAAAATTCAATCCACATTTAACTTTGGCGTTTAGAGATGTAAAACCACCCATTTTCAAACAGCTTTCTGCCGAATTTAAAGACCGGAAATTTAAACGCGAGTTCCAGGTTTCATCCTTTTCTGTTTACAAACACATGGATAAAAGATGGCAACCCTTTAAAGAATTTTCATTTAAAGATCCGAATACCAAACCTAAGGCACTAAGCCTTTTCGGTTAATTTAGAATGGCATACCAATACCAAAGTTGTACTGTAGAAAACGATAGGTATCAGGCCCGTGTGTGGCGTTATAGCTATTTTTAAAATCTCTGGCCCCAGATAAAAATTTGCTGATTACCCACTGGTCTGATCCGATAAACTGAGGATCTTTAAGTTTCAGTCCCACATCAAACCTGAAAACAAAATACTGAACATCGTACCTTAAACCAACCCCTGTACCAATAGCAATTTGCTTAGCCATTTTACTAAGCTTAAACACGGTCAATTCATCCAATTCAGGGTTTTCAAGTGTAATCGACTCTCCTCTGCGGATATTCCAGATATTTCCGGCGTCAACAAACGCTGCCCCTTTCAAAGTAGCCCCGAAAAATTTTCGGGCAACTGTAAACCGATATTCAAAATTAGTTTCTATCCGTAAAGTACCCAGTTGATCTAGCCCAAAAACAGCCTTCCGTACTTCATCGCTGGCAAGTACCTGTCTATTATAATTACCTGGACCAATGGTTCTGGCCTGCCAGGCCCTTAAGCCGTTAGATCCACCGGCAAAAAATTGCTTTTCGAAAGGAATACCCGTTAAAATTGAATTACCATAAGCGTAGGCTAATCCGGTGTTTAAACGGGCAATAAATTGCCTTTCGCCGCCCAAATGTTTATACCACCTAATATCTACCTCTGGCCTGGTATACTGGTTAAAAGGCAAACCCAATATCTTTGCAGGGTCGTTGTTTGCCGGATCATGCTTTGAACCTGTTAGCTTCGATATGCCTTGCAACATATTGCCTGCAATATCCATCCCCGCCCTTAAATAAACAAAAGTTCTCAGTTGGTTTAACTTATCTGCATTCAAGGTGTAGGTATATTTCATACCCAGCGTTAAATCTTTACGATCGAGTAGTGAAGAATAATAAAGGTTGTTAAAGCGGGTAATTGCATCCACTTTAGATGTATCAAGGTTACCAAAACGGTACTCGAAATTTAATGGGGTAAAGGAGTGCAGCTTAGATTTGGTTTCAAACCAATCGTAAGTAATGGAGTTGATGAAAATCCTTCTTACCGAAACATCTTTTTGTAAGGCATAAATGTAACTGGTTGCAAAAGTAGTGTGTGGCATTCCGTTGCCACCTAAAACAGGGTTATAGAAAGGGATCATCAATCTCGGTACCGAAATACTGGCACTGATTGAAAAATCGCGCTGATAAATATCACTAAAAACCTTGGCACCGTTACCTATACGCGATTGCAAACCACCTTTTACCTGGAGTTCGAATCGTTCTGCCCCTCTAAAAATATTGTTATTAGTATAGGTATTTCCGATGGTAAACCCAACGGTACCACCATTAAACGGAACCTCGCCCTCCACGCGGTTACTCATTACCTTTTGGGGGGTGAGCAAAATGATCGCATTGATTTTATTTGAGGTACTGTCCCTTCTGAAATAATCGATCTTTACGTTTTTGAAAACATTTAGCTCATATAAGCGGTCGTAAGTGAGGTTTTCGTTCCGGATATCATAAAGGTCACCTTGCTTCAGAAAATCGTAACGAACGATCGGATTACGCCTGTAACGCTTAGAGAAATCGGTATAAATAATTCCGTTCAACGTATCTTTGCTCAATTTATACCTTGCCGAATCGGGCAAGCCATCAGGATTTGGCGCAATTAACAAATGCGTATAACCAATATAAAACTGCTTATGTGGCCCATTTGCAGGATCTGTTACATTAAGATTCAGATCCATTTTGTTAGTTTTAGAGCTTGCTTCGGCACCGTATACATCAAAATTTACATAAGGTCTTAAGAAATAGAAGTATCCATTTTCTTTCATAATCCGATAAATCTGCTCCCTTTCATAAGTTAAAGAGTCTTCATCGTACTGCATTCCCTTGTGTAAATGTGTTATTTTAGCCTTATTCGATTCGTAAAGGTTTCTAATATTTGCATTTGGTATCGAATCAGAAAGTTTTTCAATAAAATAAGCAGGCCCAGGTTTGGCGCTGAATACAATTTCGGCCTTTTTATCTGCAATCTTGATGGCAGAAGTTACTTCGGCCTGGCGGTAGCCCTTGCTTTTTAAAAACTTTTGTATCTGTGTTCTGGAAATCTCGACCAATGTACTATCTAAGATAGCAGGTGGCGTACCGAATGGTTTAATATCACTGGTTTTATACCGACCGTCTTTTGTATTGAACAAATTGTACAAAGGCACATTGATACTCAGCTTAGATGCCGGCCTGATATCTTTCTGAACATAATTGTAAGCCTGTTCTTCAAATTTAGCATCAACGCTATCAATAGTAACCTTTTTCACTATCGATTGATAGTCGGCAATGTATTTAGTTGATGAGCAGGCCTGAATTAAAACAATAATAAATAGTAATATTGCAGTGCTTTTCAGTTTAATATTTATTGAGTTTTGGTATGCTTTCAAAATCACAGATTAGTTTTATAAAGTCGTTACATCAAAAAAAATACCGTAAAGAACATGGTTTATTTATTGTTGAAGGTATAAAATCCATAAAAGAATTTTTTCAGTCAAGCTACCAGATCCATACTATATTTTACAACAGCGAACAATACAATTTGTTACCCAAATTGCCTGCAAATATAAACTTATTTGAAGTAAAGAACGCCGAATTAGATAAGATTAGTGCGCTGCAAACGCCACAAGGCTTTTTAGCGCTCATTCATATCCCAAAAAACAGAGAATTAGCGCTAACAGCGCTAAAAAATCAATTCACTTTGGTTTTAGATGGCGTTCAGGATCCAGGTAATATGGGTACCATTATCAGAACGGCAGATTGGTTTGGCTTTAAAAACATCATCTGCTCTGCCGACTGTGTAGAAGTATTCAATCCTAAGACTGTACAGGCCACAATGGGTTCTTTGGCGCGGGTAAATATTTACGAAGCAGATCTGCCAGCCTTGCTAGCGGAAAATACCATCCCTGTATTTGGGGCGTTGTTAGATGGCGAATCGATTTACAAAACGCAATGGGGAGCTGAAGGATTGGTGATTTTGGGCAATGAAGGAAAGGGAATATCGGCAGAAGTGATCAAAAAAATAAATAAACCGGTAACCATTCCGAGAATTGGTGAGGCCGAATCGTTAAACGTGGCAGTAAGTGCGGCAATCTTTTGTGCTGAGTTAGTGCGAGTTCGAAATTAAATTGAGATATTATTTGCGGGCTAACTATTAATTGCTATTTTTGCAGCCTTGAATTTAAGGGTCGAGTGGCCGAGTGGCTAGGCAGAGGTCTGCAAAACCTTCTACAGCGGTTCGAATCCGCTCTCGACCTCCATTTGTACAAATAAAATAATTAAAAGGTTATTACCATGGCAGTTACCAGATTAAAAAGAAAAGACAGAAGAAATAAAAATACAGCTCACCAAGAGGTAGCATTTTTAAAGAGAGCAACTAACATCGAGTTAGGAAGCCGCTCTGCACAACCTAAAAACGATCAATTAGCTAAAAACAATGCTGTTTTAGCTGCTTTGGCAAAATAGTTTTTAGAAATTTCTTCTTAAAGAATTTAAAGCATCCTTCTGATCAAAGGATGCTTTTTTTTATGCCTTAAAAAATCTGGATAATCTTTAAATTTGGAAACAGCGAAAGGTAAAACCATGAATCTTACAGAAACTCTTTCAAAACTAGAATCGCTCGGCGAGGAGAAAGTCCGCGCCATGCACATTAAGAACGGCGCCAGAGAAAATATTTTTGGCGTTAAAATGGGCGACATCAGGGCAATAGCCAAAAAGATCAAAACCGATCATGAGCTTGCACTTCAGCTCTGGGAAACTGAAAACATTGACGCCCGACTGCTGGCCATCTTAATCCTTAAACCAAAAGCACTATCTGCAGAACAGATTGAGCAAATGGTAGCTTCAGAAAATTTTACCTGGGCAGCTGATTGGTTTTACAATTACATTGTTAAAGAATATCCTGATAAGGAGCAATTCAGGGAAAAGTGGATGAATTCGGGAAATATTATGCTGGCCCGCGCAGGCTGGAGCTTAACCAGCGGACGTATAACCAGGGCACCTGAAGGAATAGACATCCCAGCAATTCTTGATCGGATTGAAAAAGAAATGCCTAAAGCAGCACCAGAAATCCAATGGACGATGAATACCGCATTGGCCCAAATTGGCATTAACCACCCTGATTATAGAGTAAGAGCCTTAGCCATAGGTGAAAAACTTGGCATTTATCGCGATTACCCGGTTTCTAAAGGCTGTACTTCTCCATTTGCACCAATCTGGATTAATGAAATGGTAAGCCGGCAGAAGTAGTTCTTTAACCCGTAATGCAATATACTTTCGATTAGTAAAGGTCTTCAGCAGCTATCAATGAACAGATTTTAAAAATCGGCGTCATCTCGACCGGAGCAACGCGTAGTGGAGAGATCTTTTGTTAATTTATATTTTTTAGTGCACATTCATTAAGGAGGTCGTCATGCTGAACTTGTTTTACAAGTATAAATAGTGTTTTCAACTGTCTTGTAGCTACTACGTGGTCAGCATCTTTCCTGCAAGATAGACCCTGAAATAAATTACCTTCGGTGAGCTCGCTAAGGCTCGGTTCAGGGTGATGACTCTATTAAACCAGCTCTTTACAGATGCTTTTGATCAACCCTGGTCCCTCATAGATAAAACCAGTATACAATTGAACCAAACATGCACCCGCATCTAATTTCTCTTTTGCATCTTTTGCCGAATGAATACCACCTACCCCGATAATTGGAAATGCTTTGTTCGATTTCTCCGAAAGATAACGAATTACTTCAGTGGAGCGCTCTTTAACAGGCTTACCGCTTAAACCACCGGTTTGCGTAGTCAGGTCTTTCTCAGTAGCCAGATTTTCCCTGCTAATGGTTGTATTGGTGGCAATAATGCCAGCAATTTTGGTTTCTGCAACAATCTCGATAATATCGTCCAGTTGCGCATCAGTTAAATCGGGAGCAATCTTCAATAAAATCGGACGTGAAATATCGTTTTTACGATTTCGCTGCTGTAAGGTATTGAGGATTTTTTTTAACGGTTCTTTTTCCTGAAGCTCGCGCAAACCCGGAGTATTGGGCGAACTTACATTCACCACAAAATAATCGACCACATCAAAAAGACGGTCGAAACATTTAATATAATCGTTTACTGCATCTTCATTTGGAGTAGCCTTGTTTTTACCGATGTTTCCACCAACCACAATATCGGGATGTTTATCTTTTAGCAAACGCAAACGCTCAGCCATTACATCTACACCCTTATTGTTAAAGCCCATCCGGTTAATTAAAGCTTCATCGTTAGGTAAACGGAACATACGGGGTTTATCATTTCCGGGCTGTGGCATTGGCGTTACCGTACCCACTTCGATAAATCCGAAACCCAAATTGCTAAGCGGCTCTACATATTCTCCATTTTTATCAAATCCGGCGGCCAAACCAACAGGATTTCTGAATTTTATGCCAAAAACCTCACGTTCTAGACCTTTAATGTGTACATCAAAGCTGCTACGGATAATGGTTTTACCAAGTGGAAATTTATCGTTAAACCATTTTAACCGCTTCACGACAAAATAATGTACGTTTTCAGGGTCAAATTTGAAGAATATTGGTTTAATAAGGCGATACATGGCACGAAGATAAGAACTTAATGGGAAAAAGGAAAATAGAGCAGTTATCAGTTAATAATTTTCAGTTACCACTGAACTAATGACCAATGAACCATCCAACTACACCATCATCCATTTTCCCACTTCCATTGTTAATATGCCGCTGTAAACTGCTCCTGGTGGTGTACATTATTCTCCAGCTCATCGGCAATAACAATTGCTAAATCTTCTACTGATAAGATGGAACGGCCTTCTTCATTAAAAACCGGACTTGTTTTACCCAAGCGGTATTTCCCGGTACGGCCAGTGGTGATGCCTTGATGCATCTCAATTGCCGGACTAAAAAATAACCAATCTAATTCTTGCTCCTGTTTTAGTGTATTGAAATAATCTCTTACTGCTGTTGCACCTGGCTTATATTCAGCAGGGAAGTTCGGCCCATCTACAATTTGGTGACCATCAATCTGCAAAGTACCTGCTCCACCTATAAAAATATAACGTTTAACGCCCGAAGCTTTTACTGCAGCCTGAATAGCCTCTGCTCCCTGTACCGTATCGTTATATAAATTCGGATTGGTCCAACCTGCGTTAAAAGCGCTCACCACTGCGTCGGCACCTTTTAAAACCGCTGCTAATTTTTCAGTATTTAAAACATCGACTGCGATTTTACTTACTTTATCATTGTTATTTTCAATTTTAGCGGTATCGCGTGCAATGGCAATCACTTCATTTCCACGACTTACCAATTCGTTTAAAATGGCTTTGCCTACAAATCCAGAGGCTCCAATTAATGCTACTTTCATGTTATTTAATTTTTAAAATTTATTAATCCAATATAAATTGTAATATTTTTTATTACAGTTATGCTCAAAATTTTTTATTTAAAACCTGCACTAAAATCTTTTAATGTTTTAGATGAAAGGTTCTTCACCAAAGCGGTTTCGGCTTCATCATATAAATCGTTTAGGTGTTTGGTAATCTGTCTGCCTACCGGGCAATCGGGATTAGGTTCATTTTTGCTTTCGCCCAACAGGCTTTTTTGCTTAACCGCCCTATAAACATCGCCCAGGTTAATGTCGGCAGAATTTTTCGCCAATGTAGAACCCCCACCCTTTCCTTCCTTGCTCTGCACAAAACCATGTTTATGTAGGTTGGCCAATTCTTTTCTTACCAAAACAGGATTACAGTTGATGCTTCCGGCAATATATTCAGAATTCAATAGCTGTCCCTTCACCTGATCGAGGAGCGTAAGGATGTGAAGCGATATAGAAAAATGACTGTTGTTCATACTGTAACTATTTTCATTACAGAACAAAGGTATGATAATTTTTATATACCATAAAAATTTAACATCATTTAACCCTGTACTGACAATTGTAATGCGTTACCGCTTTATAGATCACTAAAATTTGAGGATATAGAGCAGATAGGCGTTGTATCGGGTATCAATTTAAAAAAGTAATAATTACTAAACAGGCACTTAAAAGCTTTTGTTTTTGCAAAAACAGATTTTCAAGGTTACTACGATACCAATTAGCAAGTATTGCTTTCCTAACTAATTAATGTTGTTGGCTAATCCTATTTGACTTTCCAGCTGGAAAAAGCCTTTAAATTTCGTACTTTTGCAGCCGAAATGATTTCAATAAATAATTTAACCTTCCTGATTGGCTCAAGGGCCTTGTACGATGACGCGAACTGGCACATTAAACCCGGCGACAGAGCTGGTTTAATCGGTGCCAATGGAACAGGAAAATCAACACTTTTAAAAATAATTGTAGGCGAATATGCACCGAGTTCGGGTACTGTTTCCATGTCTAAAGACCTGAAAATTGGCTACCTAAACCAGGATTTACTTTCTTACGATTCGCACCATAGCATTTTGCATGTGGCCATGGAAGCTTTTGAACGCCAAAACCAATTGCACGATGAGATTGAAGAACTGCTTAAAAAAATCGAAACGGATTATAGCGAAGAGGTTTTATTTAAATTAAGCGATAAACAGCAAGAGTTTGAAGCTTTAGATGGCTATAACATCGAATACAGGGCAAACGAAATTTTAGCTGGTTTAGGTTTTAGTACAGCAGACCAATTGCGCCCTTTAAATACCTTCTCCGGGGGTTGGCGTATGCGTGTAATGCTGGCTAAAATATTACTGCAAACGCCTGATATCCTATTACTGGATGAGCCTACCAACCACATGGATTTACCTTCCATTAAATGGTTGGAAAACTATTTAATGGGTTTTGAAGGTGCCATTGTAATCGTATCTCACGATAGGTACTTCTTAGATAAGATTGTAAACCGTACTGTCGAATCGCGCAAAGGGAAATTAACCGTATATGCGGGTAACTACAGCTTCTATGTTGAAGAAAAAGCCTTACGTGGCGAAATCCAAAAGGGCGAATTTAAAAACCAGCAAGCCAAAATAAAGCAGGAAGAACGTTTAATTGAGCGTTTTAAAGCGAAGGCGAGCAAGGCTAAAATGGCACAATCGCGCATGAAAGCTTTAGATAAGATGGAGCGTATTGATGATGTAGATGATGATAATCCGACCGTAAACTTCGCTTTCAAATTTTCTAAACCATCGGGCAGGCACGTGGTGCGGATAGAGCATGCCAATAAGAGCTATCCAAATGTGCACATTTTAGATGACGCTGAAGGTGTAATTGAAAAAGGCGATAAAATTGCCTTGATCGGTGCAAACGGTAAGGGTAAATCTACTTTATTGAGAATGATTGCCGGAACCGAAAAATTTGAAGGTTTCTGCGAAACCGGTCATAATGTTACCACTACTTTCTTTGCGCAGCATCAATTAGAATCACTGCATTTAGATAATTCGATTTTAGAAGAATTACAGGCATTTGCCCCAAAACATAGCGATACCGAATTACGTAGTATTTTAGGCTGTTTCCTTTTTACCGGCGACGATGTTTTCAAAAAAATCAAAGTGCTTTCGGGAGGAGAGAAATCGCGTGTGGCCCTGGCCAAATCATTAACAACAGATTCAAATTTCCTGATTCTGGATGAGCCTACCAACCACCTGGACATTCAATCGGTTAACATCCTAATCCAGGCTTTAGATCAGTTTGAAGGTACTTTTATTGCCGTATCCCACGATAGGTATTTCTTAGATAACGTAGCCAACAAAATCTGGTTTATCGAAGGCGGAAAAATTAAACAATACCCTGGTACTTATGCCGAATATGAAGAATGGAATAGCAAAAGAATAATTCCTGTAGCTAAACCTATTCCGATTAAAATGCCAGAGAAACAAAAGGAGCAGCCAAAAGTTGTTACGCCAAATACGGCCAACCAATTAAAAAAGCTGAACGACGAACTGCAGAAAACAGAAAAGCTGATTACCGAACTGGAGCAGAACGTTAAAAATATTGAAGCAGAATTGGCTGATGAGCATGTTTACGCCAAAGCCGATAAACTGGCAGAAGCGAACAAACGTTATTTAGCAACTAAACAGGAGTTAGACGCCAGCCAAAATAAATGGGAAAGTTTAGCTGCTGAGATTATGGAACTGGAAGGATAGTTTTAGCCCTCTATTAAAGCATATTAAGGCCACAGAAATTTCTGTGGCTTTTTTGTTGCCACGGAAGCGCAGAAACACGGATAACAACATTTAAGACTATGTCATGCTGAGGCACGAAGCATCTGCAACCTAAGTGTGCTGACGGATGTTACCATCTGGCTTTGTTTATTGAATTCATCATTTAGTGCCAGATAGCAATATCTGACACCACAAAAAGATTTCTCGACTGCGTCTATCGTGTGGACACATCTCTTTGAGGTTGATTCTTTAGGCGTTTTGCCAACTTCCTCGAATAACACACTGTTATAACCGAAGAACGCCGTCAATCCCAAGGGCCCGGGAAATCAAAAAAACAGGTGCAGGAAAGAAAAAATAGCATTTTCAAACCTAAAACGCAGTGGTTTTGTGTTCATAAAGCTAATTTAAAGTTTTAAGAAATATTGAACACAAAACGAAGTGCCGCTGTTTTTTTGATGTGAGCAGGGTTGTGTAAAAGGCCCATTGCTGGATTGACAGAGCGCTTTGGGTACTTTGGCGCTCCAAAGTACCATGCCACCGCGGCATAGAGCGGAAAGACAATGTTTGCTTAATTAATGTTTTTTCGAAATAAATGCCTTTTTGTAGCTGGAAAGATGCTGATCCCGAACATTCGGGACAGCATGACGACCGCCTTAATGAAATATACTAAAAAAACAAATATAGAGTTAACAAAAGATGTGTCCACACGATAGGCCTGCGCGGGAATGACGATCGTGCTAATAGAATCTTCGATGTTAAGCTTGACGAGGCACGGGAATCTTCCGTGTTCATCCGTGCTTCCGTGGCAACCATACACAATTCGGTTTTGCCACTTCCCAATAAAACTTTACTTTTAGCCATGCAGAAAATATTAATTCCGGTTTTATTTTTCA
Organism: Pedobacter sp. 22163; assembly: GCF_052045595.1. Lineage (NCBI taxonomy): Bacteria > Pseudomonadati > Bacteroidota > Sphingobacteriia > Sphingobacteriales > Sphingobacteriaceae > Pedobacter > Pedobacter sp. 22163. Next base: position 219,989 of record NZ_JBQEPM010000005.1, read on the forward strand.
TTTCTACCCTGGCCTTTGCGCAAAACGACAAAACGTTTACCAATGGGAATAAAATTTATCTTCCAAATATTAAAACTGTACTTTGCTATAACAGTAATAAAGAGCAGAGCCTACCTGTAATTATGCTCAATTCTTCAGAAACGATAACTTTTTCGTTCGACGATTTACTTGCAGGCACCAAAAACTACTGGTATACCATAGAGCATTGCACCGCAGAATGGGAAACTTCTAAAATTTCGAGCATCGATTATTTGGGTAGTTTTAACGACGACCGCATCATCAATTACCGCTACTCTTCCAACACCACAAGAAAATACACTCATTACGAAATCAGTTTACCCAATACCCAAATCCAGCCAAAAATTGGGGGTAATTATGTGCTAAAAGTTTATTTAGACGGTGATAAAAACCAACCTGTTATTTCGCAACGCTTCTACATTCTCGATAGTCAGGTTGCCGTAGCGGCAGAAGTAAACAATTCCATGCAGGTTGAAAACAGAAACTACAAACAAAAAATCAATTTCACCATTAACCATACTTTTCCCATCCCTAACCCCTACCAGGATATAAAAGCAGTCGTGATGCAAAATTTTAATGCCAATACTATCCAGGTTAATACTAAACCATCTTTTGTAAGGCCAAACCAATTGGTTTATAACGACCTCAATACGAATGATTTTTGGGGAGACAACGAATTTAGAAAATTTGATACGAGGAGTTTGCGTTACAAGGCTGATAATGTTAAAGATATTTATCGCGATAATCAATCCGTAAATGTGATGCTTTTTCAGGATGCACCCAGAACTGTTGGTGCATTTGCCAATCAGTATGATGAAAATGGAAACTTTTTTATCCGCAATACCGACGGACGCGACGATAAAACAGAAGCAGAGTACATGAGTGTTTTATTTACATTAAATGCTCCGGCACCCAGCCCGAATGGCGATGCTTATGTTGTTGGCCGGTTTAACAATTATACCATGAGCAATGAAAATAAACTGCTCTATGATGCCAACAGGAAACAGTTTTATGGGAACGTTATACTTAAACAGGGCCTATACGATTACGAGTTTGCCTGGTTTAATAAAGACACCAAGACAATGGAAACCAAACCTTTCGAAGGTGCATTCTTCCAGACCGAAAACAGCTATCAGATCTTCGTTTATTATCGCCGTCCCGGTGCACGATGGGATACATTGATTGGTTATACCAACCTCAGCAATAAGGTTACCGATAGAAGGTAAGTCAACTTGCAATTTATGATGCGTTAAAATGCAAAACAAACGGTATAAGGAATATAAGCTTAAATGACCTTATATTCCTTATGTGGTAAAAGACCTTTCGCCTATAACACTCTTTGACAATTGATTATAAAGTAATATCGATTTAAAAGATCTGCGCCAATTAGATCCTGAAACAAGTACCATTGACAGAATCTATAGAAAGGTCGTCATTGCGAGGAACGAAGCAATCTTAAAGCGCACGCTAGTAGCGATCGTTGTAAGATTGCTTCGTCGGCTGAAAAAGCCTTCTCGCAATGACGATTCCTCGTAGCCTATTACTCCAAAAAAGATCCTTTGTCATCTTTATTGATTTTTACAAAATAAATTATCCCTCAGGATGGCGACAACTTTAATTGTCAGTTTGACTTTTAATGTTACATTTCTTACCTTTATTGTTACATAAATTTTCTTTGTTTTAAATGCGGTTATTTACTTTAGCGTTTCAGAAAGTAAACAGATAAACACTTAGAAAACAAGTGTATCTAACCAAAAATTATGTTTAAAAAGTTAATTGCCGTAGCATTAATCGCCTATCCTTGTGCACAGATTTCAGCACAAACTTCTAGTGAATCGTACACACAATCCATTAATGGAACAAAATTAAAATTCGATATGCAGGCTATACCAGCAGGCAAATTTAAGATGGGAAGTAAAACAGGGAAACCTGATGAACAACCCGTTCATGAGGTTAAACTCGATGCTTTCTGGATTGGAAAACATGAAGTAACCTGGGATATTTTTGAACCCTTTCTTTATCGCGATTACGAAAAACAAGCCAGCATAAGTGCTATTCCAGCCGAGGTAGATGCCGTAACCAGACCTACAAAACCTTATCTAGATATGACTTTTGGCATGGGTAAAGAGCACCAGCCAGCGGTAGCAATGACACAATATAATGCCATCCAGTTTTGCAAATGGCTTTATGTGCGTACAGGTATTTTCTACCGTTTACCAACAGAAGCCGAATGGGAATATGCCTGTAAAGCAGGTACGGAAACCAATTATTCTTTTGGCAATGATGCAACCAAATTAGGAGATTATGCCTGGTATAAGGATAATAGCGACAATAAAACGCATCAGGTAGGGCAAAAAAAACCAAACGCCTGGGGATTATTTGATATGCATGGTAACGTGAGCGAATGGACTTACGACCAGTATATCGCTGATTTCTATAGCAAAAGCAAGGATAAAACTGCACAAAACCCTGTGGCAGTACCCGAAAAACTCTACCCAAATGTAGTTCGCGGTGGCTCTTATGATGAAACACCGAACAACCTGACATCAACAGTTAGGTTAGCGTCTGATCCATCATGGAAACAATTAGATCCACAGATCCCGAAAAGCAATTGGTGGTTCCCCGAAGCGCCATTTGTAGGCATGCGTTTAGTACGACCAGCTAAAACGCCATCAAAAGCCGAAATCGATGCTTATTACAATAAACAACCTATAAAAGACTTTTAACCGACACTATCTAACCAAAATAAAAACTAAACACATGAAAAAACCAATCAACCAACAAGATCGTCGCGATTTTTTAAAAGCTACTGCAATGCTCGCAGGCGGTGCAATGTTAAGCAGTATCCCATTGGCCGGCGCTTATGCTTCAGGATCAGACACGATTAAAATTGCCTTAATTGGCTGTGGCGACCGTGGAACAGGAGCCGCTTTCCAGGCCTTGAGCACTAAATTCAATATTAAACTGGTGGCTATGGCCGATGCTTTTCAGGATCGCCTAGACAGTAGTTACCAATCGCTAAGCGGAAAATTTGCAGCAAAAATGGATGTTCCAAAAGAACGCCAGTTTGTAGGTTTCGATGCTTATTTAAAAGCTATCCCACTAGCCGATGTAGTGCTATTAACAACTCCTCCAGGCTTCCGCCCGATCCATTTCGAAGAAGCGGTTAAACAGAACAAACAAGTTTTCATGGAGAAACCTGTTGCTGTAGATGCACCGGGCATTAGAAAGGTATTGGCCGCAGCCGAAGAAGCCAAAAAGAAAAAATTAAATGTTGTAGTAGGTTTACAGCGCCGTTACCAGACCAACTATCGCGAGTCGATGAAACGCATTAACGATGGTGCCATTGGCGATATCATGTCGGGCCAGGTATACTGGAACAGTGGTGGCGTTTGGGTACGTCCGCGTAAAGCAAACCAAACCGAAATGGAATACCAAATGAGAAACTGGTATTATTTCAACTGGTTATGCGGCGATCATATCGTTGAGCAACATGTACATAATATCGATATTGCCAACTGGATAAAAAACGGACATCCGGTTTCGGTACAGGGAACAGGTAGCCGTGCCTGGAGAACAGGAAAAGATTACGGAGAGATTTACGATAACCACTCTATAGAATTAACTTATGCAGATGGCGCCGTAATCCATAGCCAGTGCCGACATTTCGAAGGCATCAGTAACCGTGTGGATGAATCTTTTCAAGGTACCAAAGGCAAAATTTTTCTTTCAGGCAGCAATCAGGCCATTATGAAAGATTACAGTGGCAAAGAACTGTATAACCACAATACTAAAGGAAACGCAAATCCTTACCAAACAGAACACGACGAATTGTTCGATGCGGTTTCTAAGGGAGAATATAAATTCAGTAATGTAGACTATGCAGCAACCAGCACATTCTCTGCAATTATCGGTCGTTATGCTACTTACTCTGGTCAAACCATTAAATGGGATGAGGCTTTAGCTTCGAACATCAGTTTAATGCCAGAGCGTTTTGCATGGGATGCGAATCCAAGGTTAATGCCTGATGAAAAAGGACTATACCCTATCGCCATGCCCGGACAAGCAAAGGTGATCTAAAACTAAACTGATGCGTTATAGGTTTTTGCTTTTCCTTTTACCACTGATTTTTGCGTTCTCCTTGAAAAAAGAAGTGAGGCAATACAAAATCAATGGTTATGCGCAGGGAACCGATTATGCTATAATGTACTATGCCACTGATAGTTTAGCCACTAAGGCGGGTATAGATAGTTTATTAAACGAAATTGATTTATCGATGTCGCTTTACAAAAAGGGATCATTGATAAATCAATTTAATGCGGCTAAAAAAGAAATCAAAACCGACCGTTTTATAAATGATGTGCTCAAAAGGAGTTTCGACATCAATCGGGATACAAAAGGTGTTTTCGATATTACGGTTGCTCCATTGGTACAAGCCTGGGGTTTTGGGCCAAAAGAGGCTAAAAACGAGCCCGATCCAGCAGTCATTAAATCGATACTCGCCTGCGTGGGCATGAAAAACCTAAAATTAAAGAATGGTTTATTAAGCAAACTAAAGCCCTGCGTGCAGATCGATTTAAACGGAATTGCCCAGGGTTACAGCGTTGATTTAATTGCCGCTTATCTCGAAAAAAAAGGAATTAAGCAGTACGTGGCCGAACTGGGGGGCGAAATTCGGATTTCAGGACCTAAACCCAATGGCGAAACCATGAAGATCGGTATTGAAGGTCCGGATAAGGATGGGACTCCGGTAATCAGGCATATCGCCGCGATAAATTCAGGAGCAATCACCACCTCTGGTAACTATCGGAAATTTCACCAGAGCGGAAAGAAAAAGATTTCACACCTGATCGATCCCAAAACAGGTTATCCGCTGGATAATGAAATGATCAGCATAACAGTGTACGCTAATGATGCCATTACAGCCGATGGCTACGACAATGCCTTAATGGCCATGCACCTTAAAGATGCCATTGCCTTTGTAGAAAACAGAAAAAATCTCGAAGCTTATTTTGTGTACCATCAAAAAGATGGCAAAGTAGCTGATACCTTAACTACAGGGTTCAAAAAATTAATTACACACTAACACCTATCCGTTTAAAAACAAACCGATGAAAAGAAGTGAATTTATAAGAAACAGCTTATTAACTGCTGGTGCAATAACTACAGGATCTGGAATTACCAACACCTTTGCAGCGGAAAAGCATAATACATTAAGTGATAAGGTTTTTAACATGGATTATGCCCCACACCAGGGCATGTTCGAAAACCACGCAGGCAAGAGTTTCTTAGATCAGATCCAGTTTATGTACGATAAAGGTTTCCGTTCAATCGAAGATAATGGCTACCTAAACCGTTCAGTAGAAGAACAGGAAAAAATTGGAAACCTGCTGGCGAAATTGGGTATGCGTATGGGCGTTTTTGTGGTAGATGGTGGCGATAACTGGAAAACCTCTTTAACCACCGGCAAAAAGGAATTTAAAGATAAATTTGTAGAAACCTGCAAAAAATCGGTTGAAGCGGCAAAACGCTGTAATGCAAAATGGCTTACCGTAGTACCTGGGTTTTATGAACGCAACCTGCCTTATGGCAATCAATTTGCCAATGTAATTGATGCCATGCGTGCCGGAGCCGAAATTTTTGAACCCCACGGTTTGATTATGGTTTTAGAAACCTTGAGCGATACCCCGGAGCTTTTCTTGCAAAAAACAAATGAAACCTATGCGGTTTGTAAAGCGGTTAAAAGTCCTTCGTGTAAAATCCTTTACGATATTTATCACATGCAACGTACAGAAGGCGACTTAATTAAAACCATCGACCGCTGTTGGGACGAAATTGCCTATATCCAGATTGGTGATAATCCAGGCCGAAAAGAACCTACAACCGGAGAAATCAATTATAAAAACCTATTCAAACACCTGCATAAAAAAGGTTATAAAGGGGTTATGGGCATGGAGCATGGCAATTCGAAAGGCGGAAAAGAAGGCGAACTGGCTGTTATTTCGGCTTACAGGGCTGAGGATAACTTTTTGTAGATAGTTTAGGAATAAAATTCGTCATTGCGAGAAGGCTTTTTCAGCCGACGAAGCAATCTTACAACGATCGCTACCAGCGAGTGCATTAAGATTGCTTCGTGCCTCGCAATGACGATTTTTATTGTAGGAAATTCAGTCTGCACGGGAATGACGCGTAAGGTTAAATCCACGCGTCATTCCCAACTCGATTGGGAATCGTAATGCATTACGCCAGGTTTTCGGATTCTCATCTTTAAGAGATTAACAAATGTGTTAACATTAAAAAGTCACAAATCCTCATTAAACAAATCTAGCCATTGAGGATTGTTATCGCTAATCAACTTAATTTTCCAATCCCTATTCCATTTCTTTAATTTCTTCTCTTCAGCAATTGCCTCCTCAATGCCAGGATAGAACATAAAATATACCAGCTTTATACAATTGTATTTGGCAGTAAAGGAAGTTGGATATCTTTTGCATTTATAATCAATTACTCTTGAGTGTAAGTCAGAGGTAACACCGATGTAATAAACCGTGTTAAAGGCATTTGTCATAATGTAAACACAACCACCGCGTTCCATATCTTAAAAATACGTTATTTCTCATAAGGTTTATGTTCTAAATAAGAAAGGTATGATAAATTTTCTGCGCACCATCGTCACATGTGGGCGTCATCCCGAACCGAGCCTTTGCGAGCTCACCGAAGGTAATTTCTTCGGAATCTTAAAGGTTAGCAGAGTTCGTAAGGTGCATTAAGATTCCCGTCTGCACGGGAATGACGCGTGGATTAGATATTGAGCCTGGGCATGGAATTGACAGTCACATTCCGTGGTCTATGTCCTCACAGACCACTTGTGATGAAATTGCGGATAAATGGTCTGTGAGGACACAGACCATGGCGTTGACGGATTGCAATCCTTACCCCACCTTCAACACCCACACCGATACACTTCCGGCATTGCAGTGAAACTCCGCCCAGCCGTTTTCATCAATGGTTACTTCCTGCTGGCGATAACCTAAAGCATCAACAAAGGTTTTTCCTGCAAAGTGTTTACCAATTTCCATTTCTTTATACCCTTCTTCTCCCGTGCTTAACAATACCGCCAAGCCACTATTTTCATGTTCCTCATCACCTGCGCGGGTCCATCCTACGCAAATGCCGTGGTCAAAATAATCGCGCTGCTCACCGTAGGCTAAGGCTGTACGGATTTTACTCATGGTTTCCACTGCAGGAATTGCAACTAACTCCACATGCACCTCGTCGCCCTCTTTGTCTTTATCATCATAAATCCCTCCGTACAGATCAGGAAAGAACAAACACGGAATACCTTGCATACGCAACAGGATGATGGCATAAGCCAAAGGCCTGAACCAAAAATCGACATAAGATTCTAGTGCCTGCAAAGGCTGCGAATCATGATTATCAACAAATGTTACGGCCAGATCTGGCTTTACCTGAACCAGGGTTCCATCAAAAATCGTCCGCATATCAAAGTCCTCTTCCTTACTCGCCAGGAAAAAGTTATGGTGCAAAAGCGAATCAAATATTTGCGTCCGGCCTCCTGTAATTTCAATATATTTTAATTGTCCTTCCCTGTCCACCACATTCCAATCTTCGGCCACAATAAAAAATTCGCGGTTAAATTTTTGATTCAGGTGATCGATCCACTCTACAATAAAATCCGGATTGATGTGTTTAACCGCATCCAACCGAAAACCATCTACTTTGGTGGTTTCAACGATCCATTCGCCCCAATATTTTAACTCTTCAATAACAGCCCTGTTGCGGTAATCGATATCGTTAAACATCAGATAATCATAATTGCCCAATTCAGTGGAAGGAACCTCTTCAAAGCCTTCTCCCAAATAATTCTGGATCGAATAAATGGCCGTTTTTTGGAGGTCTTCGGCCCAGTCTACCCCACTAAAACACTCATGATTCCATATAAATTCAGAATATTTACCCTGTCGCCCAGGGAAAGTAAACTTCGTCCAGGCTTCTATTTCGAAAACATCGCTGGTAAACTCGTTTCTATTTTCTGGATTTACAGTTCTAACGGCTATTTTTTCGAGTTCATCGCCCCCGGCTTTGTGGTTAAAAACCGCATCGGCCAAGACGCCAATTTCATTATCGTGCAGTGCTTCAATCGCTTTGATATATTCATCTTTAGAGCCATGTTTGGTATTCACACTTCCTTTCTGATCGAACTCGCCTAAATCGAAAAGGTCGTAAACCGCATAACCAACATCATAAGCCGCATTGTTTGATTTATAGGCTGGTGGCAACCAAACAGACGTTATGCCAATTTCTTTTAAATGACTCGCTTCGGCAGCTACTTTAGTCCACAAATTTTGTTCTTCATTATAATACCAATGGAAAAATTGGATCAGGGTCTGGTTTTGCATTAATTTGGATTTTTTTGTATGGATAACATGATAGCTGGTGAATTGTTTTTGGATTAAAGGAAGATGTTCGCAAGTTATTTCCCGCTGATTTCGCAGATCACCGCAGAAAAAACATCCCTTCAATCCACTAGAATCTAAGGAATCGCTTTTAAAACACAACGCCTGTGCAAAAATTAATTAGCCACTGAAACACAGAAATCACAGAAGAGATTAAAGTTTTTCCGTGTTTTTCGTGCTTCCGTGGCAAACATAATGCTTAGTTATGTGCAAAAAAGAGCATCTTTCCGCTGATTACGCAGATCTCCGCTTAAAAACAAATAATAAGAGCCTGTTTAAAATTAAATAAAATTCATTTCGTATCTCAGTCTGAGCGTAGTCGAAGACCATTTCAACGCATTAATAAAGCACTTCGACTACGCTCAGTGTGACAGCAAAAGCTATTTATATTTGTTATAAAAATTTAAACAGGCTCTAAATCTGCGATAATCTATTGAATCTGCGGGAACATACTGGCGCATACTTTTCCCACTAATTACATAGATAACCGCAGAAACAACTTCTAAATCCGCCCGGATCTATTTGCAATACCATTTTACCCACATTTTACTTACTTTTGCCATCAAATGAGTCTAAAAAAGAAATTTGCCAGAGAAAGTTTTACCATCATGAACGAATTGGTATTACCAAACGATACCAATACCTTAAACAACTTAATGGGTGGGCGCTTGCTCCATTGGATGGATATTGCAGCGGCAATTTCGGCTCAGAAACACTGTAACCGTATTGTGGTAACTGCTTCGGTTGATAACGTTTCTTTTAAACAACCTATTAAATTAGGTGATGTGATTACCATTGAGGCCAAAGTAACAAGGGCTTTTAATACCTCAGTAGAAGTCCGTTTAGATGTTTGGTCAGAGAATATTCCAAGTGGTGCACGCCAAAAAAGTAATGAGGCTTATTATACCTTTGTTGCGCTAGATCAGAGTGCCCGTACCATCCCTGTGCCAGAACTAATACCAGAAACACCCGAAGAAATTGACTTATTTGACGGCGCTTTACGCCGCAGGCAATTGCGTTTGGTTTTGGGTGGAAAAATGAACCCTGATGACGCCAGCGAACTGAAGGCGCTTTTCTTTAAAGCATAATTTTTACATTAAATTTCTTTCTGCTTAGCATGATTGTTTTATTTTAGCGGTTTACCCTACGCTGAAAAATATGACAACTTATACCATTCTTATTATTTTAAGCGGATTAGTAATCTTCTCTTATCTGTTTGATTTAGTGGCAAGTAAAACCAAAGTACCATCGGTTTTATTGCTGCTCCTTTTAGGTATTGGTTTACGTTTGCTGGTCGATAACCTTAAAATACAAACCTTCAATTTCCTCTCTATCCTACCCACATTGGGTACCGTAGGCTTAATTTTAATTGTTTTTGAGGGTTCTCTCGAGCTTAAATACGACCGGCATAAAAACAAGGTTATACGCAGTGCTTTTTTCTCTGCCTTAACCATTTTAATGGGAACTATCGTGGTCATCACCAGTATCATTTACCAGATCACCCACCACGATTTATATACCTGTATTGCAAATGCCATTCCCTTTAGCGTAATCAGCTCAGCCATTGCCATCCCTTCGGCAGCGGCATTAAACAATACCGATAAAGAATTTGTAATTTATGAATCTTCTTTCTCTGATATTTTAGGGATTATCATCTTCAATTTTGCCATTACTAATCATTCGATCAATACCTCTGCTTTTATTGGTTTGGGCTTAAGTACCTTCCTCATCCTTTTACTATCGGCCATTGCCTGTGTGGTGTTGTTATACGTAATGGGCCGATTGGTACACCACATTAAATTCTTCTTAATTATAGCCATACTGATTCTGGTTTATGCCATTGGTCAGTCTTACCACCTATCCTCTCTGGTGTTGATTTTGAGCACAGGCCTATTTCTGAACAATGCCGATACGATTGAAAATGCCTGGTTCAGAAGTGTCTTTTTATATAAAAATTTAACAGCCGATTTATCCCAGCTTTATCAGTTATCAGCCGAAAGCGCTTTTATTCTGCGTACTTTTTTCTTCGTTATTTTTGGCTTTACTATGAATATTGGCGATTTGAACAATACAATTGTACTGGCCAACGGCTTTTTCATTTTAATATCGATTTACGTCATCAGAGTGGTATTTCTCAAAATATTCAAAAAAGAAAACCTTAGTCCGATTTTATACATCGCCCCCCGCGGACTGATCAGTATTTTACTTTATTTCAACCTGCCCGCCTCACTAAAAATACAGGAAGTGGGTACGCCGTTTTTATTCCTCGTGGTATTGGGCTCGAGTATTGTAATGACGCTGGGGATTACGCTGAGTAAGAGAAATAGTGTGGTTTAGTAGTTCATTGGTCATTGGTTGAATGGTTTGATCGTATAGATTCTAATAGAATGATCGTCATCTCGACTGTAGCGCAGCGAAATGGAGAGATCTATATAGACAGATTATCTCGGTTAATTGTTTAAAGCGGTTAATCCACTCCAAAAGCCCAACTCCAAACTTTAGTGCGTAGCATTAGGCGCTTAGCGGGAAAACTCCAAACTGAAAACCCCAACTCCAAACTAATCAACTTCCCATTTCCAAAATCTTATCAAACTCAGTAGCCTTAAGCGGCATTACCGATAAACGTCCTTGTCTAACCAATGAAATATCAACCAAACTCGGCTCAGCTTTGATCTGCTCCAGCGAAACCGGATTTTTCAGGCTTTCTACAGGCGATAAATCAACCACTACCCAGTTGGCATCATCGGTAGTTGGATCCTGATAAAACTCCCTTACCACTTTGGCAATCCCCACAACATTTTTACCTTCATTACTGTGATAAAAAAGCACCAAATCCCCTTCCTGCATGGCTTTTAGGTTATTCCGCGCCTGATAATTACGAACGCCATCCCAAAAAGTACGGCCATCCTGATTAAATTTTTCCCAACTGTATTTAAAAGGCTCTGATTTGACTAACCAATGATTCATCTTATTCTTTGTTTAAAGCTCAAAACTAAGAAAAGGGAATGGATTAGGAAATAGGTTGGAAAGAATGGAGGAAATATAAAGGAGATTGAGCGCTGCGCTTCATCCTGGATAAATCTAATCGCATTCCACTTTTCAGCTCACCTGCGCAATCGAAAATGCTGCGCGACCGTCACGATATTTGGTCAAATATCTCGCCAGTCGCTTGTGTATAACATAGATCGAATCCCGTTGCTATGCAACTACTGATTCTCATACATTTTCTCAGTTCGCAAGTGGTGAGCGACTAAGCTTGCGTTTTAGAGCGGTTTTTCCTATTTTACGCGTATCTAATTAAGTTTAAAAAGCCACGACGCATCTAATTAACCTATTAATGGAAAAGAAATCTAATTGGATAGAACTAAATATTCAAGATATACATCACGCCAAAAGCAAATGGAAGAGATTCTTTGATAAGGGTGATGGAACATATAAATTACTTCTTTTTAATAAGGATAGCAGTAAGGAACAATTAGAAATGGTTATTGGACAGGTGGAAGCACAAGCTATTGCCATTGTAGTGGAGGGATTAATTCCCGTTCGTCCTATGATTCAAGATGTTTTTAAATCAACTATTGACGCAATTGGTTATAAATTAAATTATGTTCTAATACACAGCATCAATGATGGTCACTATTATTCATCCTTATGTTACGCTAAAGACGCTGAATTAATATAAATTGATGCAAGGCCAGCGGATTCAATTGCCATGGCACTTAGGTATGAAAGCCCTATTTACATAACAGATACGATCTTTAACGATTATTCAGTAAAATAAAGACTGCTTAGCGGAGCTTTAATTGACAGATTTATTAAGCACAAGTCAGTCCTATACTTTGGCCAGGCGCTAAGACTTGCGCTAGATGTGAACATGGAAGAACAGATAGATGGTATCAGACTACTTATGAAAGCACATTAATGGATGGGACACATGTAGATATTAAACATGTAAATTATCATAGGTATAATCTTCAAAATACATTTAATGATCATTACAGTTATTTTCAATTAAATTTTTAATAAACATGAATAAAGCAAAACAGTATCATTTGAATTTTAGAGTCTTTTCTGATGATGATGGTAGAAAAAGACCGAATGTTTATTCAGATACAGACTCAAATGGAACTATTAATGGAGATGTCGCCAGTTTTATGGATTCTCTAGGGCCAGATGGAGTTGATTGGGTTGTTGATGAAATAATGAGCCTTAATGCATTTAATTCTAACACTAATGGTTATACAATTATTGGGAGTTATGAGGTAGTAGCAGAGATATTTTCTCCACCAGCTAGGGTCGTTTTTAACGAAGGAGGGGGAGCAGATATCGTGATACCTTTACAGGATTTTTTAGACATTTTACAAGAGTGGAAGAGCTTTTTAATCTCGCTTCCTTATAAACATGATTTATCCAATAAATAGGATTATAGTATCTCTTTTGTTAAGTATCCTCGCTAGCGCACGCGCATGGGACGGATTTATTAAGCACAAGTCAGGCCTATACTTTGGCCAGGCGCTAAGACTTGCGCTAGATGTGAAATTAATAAATTGATAAAAATAAATTACTAAAATTATGAATGTAGATTTTATAGATTACAAGGATGATAAAGGATTTTATATATCAAACATATTTATGCAGTTAGCAATTTATTTTATTAATGAAGAGTTTAAAAAGAATCAATATGTTCTTGTAAATAAAAATCGTATTTCGAGATATCATTCAAGCATTATAAATGGTCATGAAAGCGGATACTTTGCACTATGCTGGGATTTGTATATAGAAAATTCTTCAGAGGAACAGACAATGGTTCAAGTCCTTCAAACTGTTAAAACTATCATACAGAATAAAGGGGTATATATTTCCATTGCAGAACTACAGGCCATTCCCACAACGGATAAGGATTTTAAATTGTTTTATAGCAGAAGTCCATTTCCTACAGCAGAATTAATTAAAATTCTTGATGCACTTATTAAAATGTTACAAAATACTTGGGATTCTACTGATTACGAGATGGAAATTAATTATCGATACTAATGTGAACTTTTAATTCTTTAATTAATTCACAGCTTTTAACTACGCCTTTTGTATGTTAACCATTACTAGCGCAAGTCTTAGCGTTTAAGCAAGTGGGCTGGATGACTTCTGCTTAGCAGAGATTTAATTCACGGATTTATTAAGCACCCCTACTAGCGCAAGTCTTAGTGCCTAGGCTAACGGGCTGGATGACTTGTGCTTTCATTATTGATTTTCATAATACTGGGTAACCTATTCCGAAACTGATATTACATATTGCAATATTTAAACAGCCTTCTACTTAGTTTGAGTTACTTACTAAAACTTTGAATAACATACTTCAAGTTCACAACCATGAACTGAAAGTATAGAACTATTAACTGCAAGCATAAACCTGCCAACTGCAATTATAAAGTTTTTAACTGCACTGATAGAACTATCAACTGCAAGTGTAGAACTACTAACTGCAAGTATAGAACTATCAACTGCAAGTATAATGTTGTTAACTGCGCTGATAGAACTATCAACTGCAAGTATAGAACTGCGAACTGAAAGTATAGAACTATCAACCGCAAGTATAAACCTACCAACTGCAAGTATAATGTTGTTAACTGCGCTGATGGAACTATGAACTGAAAGTATAGAACTGCGAGCTGCAAGTATGGAACTGCCTTTATTTATGCGCTATTCTTCAAAAAGATTTCATGAATTATTTTATTGTATTTATCTTAGCGATGCAGAACAGTAATTAACAATATCTTTTAACTTAATCGGAGAAACATAAAATAAATTAAAAATTTCACAATATTCCTGAGTGAGCGGCTTAGACCCGCATCTTTCAATATCTCTGAAAAGAGTTAATTGTTGTTCTGCAGCACTCAGGAACTTTTTATCAAATGTTATGCAGAACAACAATTGTAAAAACCCAAACACACAGCTCCCAGGTCAGGTAGCAGCTGTAACAGAATTCCGGAAACTGATTGAAGCCTATTTCGATATGATTGGTTTATCAGAAGTTAATCAATTCCTTACTGAAATGCTTAGCGCAGCTATCGGGCCTGATCCGCGCTCTGGCAAACACAAACCCATTACCATTGCCAACGCCCTTTATGATGTAAACAATATCATCAACCTGCTTACCAAAACAAAACTTCTGGCCAATGAAGAAACCTTTCAGCGTTATGCCATAAACCTGGGTTATCACCTACAAGCTGTTGGCCAATTTGATGTGGAGCATCTTTCTGAACTACTATATGTTGGATTAAATGCCTACATCTTTCAGGAGGATGATTTTGAAGGCGCAACCTTAAAATTTTCTGCCGAAATTACTGCTGCATATAAAATGATTTATGATTGGCTGTCAGACTGCGATGCCTGGTGTAAGTCTGTTGAGTGTTTTGAATATAATGAAACTATCGGTTTAGCAGCTACACTATAAACGTAAAAAGTTTAATTGGCCATTTACCTTATACAGCTATGAGGGAAAACACCCCTCCCTAATTTAGGAGGGGTGCCCAAAGGGCGGGGTGGTTAATCCATCACTAGCGCAAGCCCTATTTTATTAAGTTAAGGTTTTTAGCCACAGATGTACACAGATAAACACGGATTTTTATATCTGTGTGCATCTTTTTATCTGTGGTTAAATTATGTTCATTACCAGCGCAAATCTTAGCGTCTACGCTAATGATCTGGATGGCTTGTGCTTAGCAGAGATTTAATTGACGGATTTATTAGGCATAAGTCAGGCCTATACTTGACCCAGGCGTGCTAAGACTTGCGCTAGATGTAAAATTATTGTCATACTTACTTGTAAAAGCCACTTTCATTTATAAACTTCTTCCAAGCTAAAAGAATTACTCTAAATTCAGTTAATGGAATAGTGAATAAAGGTGTTTTACCTAATATAACTTTATCATCAATCTTATCAGAAGTAAACACTTGCAAATAAGAAGGCTGTAGATTTCCATAAAGTTTTATTAAGCCATCATCCCACCAAGGGTCTTCTATTTCTTCATATTTACCTGATAAACATAAATCTATATCATTTAAAAAATCCAATATCATATCCTCGGTTCGCCATACATATAAATATCTACTAATATCATTATGGCAAATAATAGACGGGCGTCCTTTATCTTTATAGAAGTTAATTTGAAATCTATTTAGCAGATCTTGCATACCCTAAGTAAAGGATTTATTTGATCATTTGAAAGTTGACAGCTGTTTAATCAGGGAGATAGTTTTTATCTAATAATTGCGTACTAGCGCAAGTCTTAGCGTCTACGCTAGTGGACTGGATGACTTGTACTTAGCAGAGATTTAATTGATGGATTTTAAAACACAAGCCGTGCCTTTGCTTTCGGCTAGAGGCACTAAGACTTGCGCTAGATGTGAATTTGTACTTGTGATAAGCTACAAAAGAAACTAATTATTCTATCCCCCCAACTTTTGCGATTGATCCCAAAAATCCCGAATGGCCGGTTATTGTCCCTTACCAAGTCTCCGACAAAGC
The DNA here is from genome assembly GCF_052045595.1 of Pedobacter sp. 22163. Classification (NCBI taxonomy): domain Bacteria; kingdom Pseudomonadati; phylum Bacteroidota; class Sphingobacteriia; order Sphingobacteriales; family Sphingobacteriaceae; genus Pedobacter; species Pedobacter sp. 22163. Next base: position 236,009 of record NZ_JBQEPM010000005.1, read on the forward strand.
CATACACCAACCATACCTTAAGATAACCTTCTCTTTACATTTTATTTAGCTATAGTTAACCTGCCAATCTGAAGCTACGCAAATCTTTAACCTAAATGATCTAGACCAGAGCTATAACTCAAGCAAAGCAAGTGCGACGCAATATGCAAGCAAGTACCTGGCAGGCCTGGCCGGAAGGTGGCCTAAACGTGGGGTAAATGTGGCATGAAGGTGGACTTTAGAATAGTTTTTTTTGGGGGATTTTTAATCAGATGGATTGATTTGGGTTATCATCCCTTTTGATTAACCTAATATACTAAAATTATGGCTGTCTGGAATGGAATTATCCAAATTAACGGCCAAACGGGGATCTTTTTTTTACCATTACTAGTGCAAGTCTCAGCGTCTAAGCTAGTGGGCCGGATGACTTGTGCTTAATTGAGGGATTTATTAGGCACAAGTCAGGCCTATACTTTGGCCATGTGCCCTAAGACTTGCGCTAGATGTGATTTGACCCTTCAAATTGAAACCTGCAAACTTCAATTTGTAAGGCCTCTATCACTCTTTAAAGATTTTATAAACCATACTGGACAATTTAATAGCCGTTTGCCTCCCTTTCCTTCCAGGGCAATACTTTTCAAATTCTTGTGGATCATAAAAGTTTAACGGTTTGATCTCAGCTCTGCTAATTAAAAGAATGTACACTCCCCCACCATCTTCGACTTTAAGATAGGAACCCTTTTTCGTGGGGCAGCCAGAACCCTCGATGGCATCGTCCTTAGTGCGCCACAGCTGCAACTTTACCACATCATCCCATAGCTTTCTAAGCGTATCTGGGTCAGTATCTTTGATGGTAAAATACCTATTGATCCTTACAGACTCACTTCTATATTCGCTTAAATCTTTGAGCCAAATAGCTCTAGCTACCCCATTTGGTACTTTACTAGTTGTCTTTCTATATTTTGGGCGCTGGTAAATGTAGGTATTTATTGTGTCTCCCTTCTTGCTTAAGAGGTAAAGTTGAGGGCTAGAATTCCAAACACTAGGGAATTGAACAATGATTGTTGTGTCAGCAAGCGTTTGCATGGTTTTTGCAATTTCACTATCATTAAGCTGTGTCTGAGCGCTCGACTGAAAGAACGTTAACAGTAGAGTTACGATTGTTAGATAGGTCTTCATGGATTTAAGATGTGAAAGATATGTAAAATCCACAATGCATTCTTATCTTTTCCCTATGTCAAAGATTGATGGTTGATCAGCAGATAGAGGTGTGTAAGTTCGAAGTCTCGAATTTATTGCATGAACATGTCCCTGCATCGCTTCTACGAAGCTTTACTCCAGTGCCCCTCTCTCCATTCGCAGGTATTTCGCTTGTTCCATCACTAGCGCAAGTCTTAGTGTTAAGCTAGTGGGCTGGATGACTTGTGCTTAGCAGAGATTATTGAAGGATTTAAGCACGAGTCAGGCCCATACTTTGGCTAAAGGCGCTGAGGCTTGCGCTAGATGTGTTTTAACACGAATAAGCACTTCTTCAAATACGCAAATATGATAAGGTAGAAATACCTTAGCTAGCTGAAATCTAATATTTGCTAAATTATTGTTGCGTATATTTAAGAGTTAACAAACATTTAAACAATGATTGAAATCCTAGTAGAAAAAAAGGAAGAAGAAGAACTTCCAATACCACAAGTGTGGAGACCAATTTTTAAAAACATAGTTAAGGCATTTGTAAATAAGGACTACAACCTAAGTTTAGGCGTAAATAATGTAAATCCTGTTTCAGACATAACTGCGGAACAAATACAAGAATACATCGAGGAATACGGAGAGGAACTTGTTGATTTACCAGAAGAAACTTGGGATACTTCTGTTTACATTTGTTATGGTGATTATTGGAACGTGCTAATTGATCTCTTCACTAAAAATGAGGGTTTAAGTGATTTAGTACTTAACGCTGAGGTAAGGGAAAAAGATAATAAATATATTGTCGACATCAACTTGATTTACGTTCCATAACACAAATAAAGAAACGGTTAGCAACCATTACAATGCGACAATACATCTATATCCTATTTTTTTTTCTTTTAAGCTGCTCATCAAGCGAGCCAAAAACTGTTTTTGAAGAAAGAACTGGTTTATCAATTAGTGATTCTATTAGTAATATCGAGGTTACTGACAATTACGAACCACTGGAAGAAGAGTTTAGCATTGTCTTTAAAACTACTGAATCTCAAATTAACTCCTGGCTGAATAGTAGTCCACCTTGGAATAACCTAAAATGGCACAAAGGGCAAGTTCCTCCTGAAATAGGAATTGCTATTCGATTTAATTTTCCAGACGGCGTTTGTTCAGGAACTTATGACAATGGCAAAAAAATCTATTTTGGTGACGAGAATTTAGTAAAACTGCTTAATGACACGACAAACTACTATAGTTATGTAGAAGATTGTTGTTCCGAAGAAAAAGGATTAAGATTTCATGACGGAAGACTTTTGATACTACAACCATAAGATATTATAGAGTAAAATCAAGACAATAAAATGGCAAACAAAACATACCTTTTCCTGATATTTTTTTGCTTTATCGCATGTAAAAGTAGTATTAAGTCACGCACTCCAGCAAATGATACAAACGAAGTTATAACTACAATATTAGATGACAAACGACTATTTAATATTTTAATATCAAAGCCAGATACTATATTTATAATTAAAACAACATTGGTTAATGAGAATTGGCCAGATAGAACAAATAAATTTAATATTATATATATTAATTCTGATAAAAAGAATGAAGACATTATCAATCTAAGTCCAAATTCCTTTAATGATCATAGAATAAGAATTGATTTTGGGAAAATCTTTCTCCAGAACGATACTGCGAAAGTTTCTTTCGGGATCTATGAATTCCAAAAATTTATGATTTATGATTATAAATTATGCCATAAGCTGAACAATTGGTCAATTTATAGTAGAACGAAAAGAACACATTAGACATATAAAATGTATAGAGCCTTACATTAGTGACAGCAATCATGACAAAAACAATTAAATAAACTGAAACATGACTTGTCTAATGCAGAAGTTTATGTTTAGCCTTGATATTCGTAAGCTAAATTTATAGAAGTTTAGAACTTTATTATAATAATATTGGGCAAAGTGGCTTAATTTCAGAACTGTACATTGTGCAACTAAGGAGTATTTCAATTATTATGAAAAGTTTATTGGTGCCCATTACTAGCGCAAGTCTTAGTGTTAAGCTAGTGGGCTGGCTGACTTGTGCTTAGCAGAAATTTAATTGACGGAATTATTGAGCACAAGTCAGGCCTATACTTTGCCTAGGGGTACTAAAACTTGCGCTAAGCTGGATTTAGTTTTTATTCTCGTTCTTACGCTTGAGTTCATCCAAAATCCCTTTTAAAAGCTCATTTCTGTGATAATTAGATTTACTGATATTATCCAATCTACTTAATATAAAGTAAATGATCGTAACAACTACCAGAATTTGAATAGTGAAAACAGCGATCGACATAAAATCCATAACGAGTGTTAATTAGTTTGTATCTAAGATAAAGAATAATATCATCCTAAACCAAGCCTATTCTCAAAAGGCGGCTTGAGTGAGGAATGGATTACAAAAGCCATAACTTATTCTAAATCAAACAAAACCCTATTCCCCACGCGTTAACACCTCATCTATCATTCCAAATTCCTTTGCTTCGATGGCGGTCATCCAATAATCGCGACTGGCAATTTTATTTATCCGCTCATAACTTTGCCCGCTATGTTTCGCCAAAATATGGTACAGATCCGACTGGACTTTTAACACCTCCCTGATCCTGATATCCATATCAATGGCGGTTCCCTCTGCCCCACCCGAAGTTTGATGAATCATGACCCTCGAGTGCTGCAGGGCCGAACGTTTACCCGCAGCGCCCGCGCACAACAATACCGAACCCATAGAAAGTGCAATGCCCGTACAAATGGTGGCCACATCAGGCGCGATATATTGCATGGTGTCATAAATGCCAAAGCCAGCGTACACCGACCCACCGGGCGAATTGATATACAGTTGGATGTCGTTTTTGGTATCAACCGACTGCAAAAAAAGCAATTGTGCCTGTATCACATTTGCATTCCGCTCATCAACGGCTTCCCCTAAAAAAATAATCCGGTCCATCATCAACCGCGAGAAAACATCCATCTGTGCCACATTCAGCTGGCGTTCTTCGGTAATATAGGGTGTCATGGCAACAGGCATGGTATGAGCAGCTGTTCTGCCCATATACTGATCTACATAAAGGCCGTTTAAGCCTTGGTGTTTTACCGCATAAAGGCGGAATTCTTTGTTGATATCCATCATATTGATTTTAAATTTTAGGCATAACAATGCCTCTGCCCCCATAATGGAGCATGATGTATAAATTAAATTGATTGTTTATTTGCTGAACAAACGCATTACCTTTTGCCTGAAGCTTTGATGCGCATCGGTATTAAACAGCGTTTCGTGTATGTTTTCTATTTCATTTTTCAGCTGCTTCCGCCCGTAATCACGCACCATTTGATAAGTTTTGTTTTGCCAGTAAACCTGCTGCTTGAGTCCAGGCTGCAGGATCATTTTGGCTTCGAACAGGAAACGCTCTCCATCCTTATCATCCGACAGCAGGTAATGCTCTATCAAACGGAGCTCATTCAACGATGTCTTCATATTTTAAGGATTTTGCTTTAACCGTTTCTTTCACTTTTTCGAGGCATTTAAATTTTTGGGCGGTTGCAGAACGTGCGCCAGAAAAGCCAAAACGCCCTGCCAGTGTTTCCATATCCAGTTTTTCGTAATAGAAAGCACTGAGCAACTGCATACATTTCTGTCCGGCCTGCTCCAGTAAATGCATCAGTTTCCCCGAAGAAACTTCTTCATATCCGGTATCTGCCAAATCGATCTCTTCATTAAGAATGGGGCCAAGCTGATTAAAGGAAACATTCTTATCGTTTTCTTTATAACGTTTGATCCATAAATATTTGGCAATCCCAAATAAATAGGCTTTCTCCTGATACTTCAGCCTCAGCCCCGAAACCTGTACTTTCTCGTAATACACCACCAGTGCATCCTGAAAAATGTCTTTCGCTTCCTCAAATGATCCGCCCATCTTGCTTACGTGCCTGGCCACCAAAGGAAAAGCTTCTTTGTAGAGTTTCATAAAAAGTGCTTCGCGCTGGCTGGGCTGCTCTTTAGTGGATGTTGCTGTCATGATTACTATGCTTTTAATAGTATGTGGCTGTTTTTGATCAGATATCACCTAAAATTAGCAATTATTTTTTTTGGGACGTTAACCTATTGTTCGGACACAATTGATTATAATTCTTCTACCGCTCTATGCCGCTGGGGCATGGTACTTTGGCGCTTCAAAGTACCCAAAGCGCTTTGTCAATCCAGCAAGGGGCCTTTTTCACCATCCCCGCACACATCAAAAAAACAGCGGCACTTGTTTTGTTTGTTAGTGCAAAATGAAAGGTTTTTGCAAACATGAAACACAAAACCACTGCGTTTTAGGTTTGATAGTGCCATTTGTTCTGTTGTGCTACTGTTTTTTTGATTTCCCGGCCCTTGGGATTGACAGGCGTGCTTCGGTAAAACCTGTGTTTTTATTAAAGTTGGCTAGCAAAGTGCCTAAACTATCCTGAATATTCGTGCTCCACATGATGAGCATTTAGCAGGAAATCGGTTTAACTTTTTAACTTCCCCGGCGTAACTGCAAATTTCTTTCTGAAAGCATTGCTGAAGTGCTGTACAGATGAATAACCAAGCATAAATGCCACCGATTTTATGGATAGCCCCTCAAGCAACAGCTCTTTTGCATGGTTAAGCCTGTAATCACTTAAATAACCGAATATGCTGTTATCAAACAGGCCTTTAAAGCCTTGTTTAAGTTTAAATTCGTTAATGCCGCATATTTTAGCCAGTTCTGCAACCGATGGCGGCTGGTGGATATTGGCAATGAGGTAATCTCTTGCCTGATAAAGACAATCCCTATCGTAGGAAGAATGTAAAACTGCAGGCTGTTTTTGGTTAATGGCACGTTCAAAAGCTTCGGCCTGGAGCACCAGCAGCTCAATGCATTTCGATTCGATAAACATCTGTTTTAGGCCTTCGGGGTAACCGCAATCTAGAATATCGCGGATGCAGTGTTGCATGGCCCATGAAATGGGAAGATTTTGCTCCGCCAGCTGCGTATAACGCCCCGTATCGGCATAATCTGCCAAAACCTGCAATGCTTTGGTGGAATGTTCTGCCAGTTGCAGAAACTTTTCTTTAGCAAAATGTACCTCAAAAAAGCGGTAGCTATGGCCGGTATCATATTCGCCTGTACCATCAAGCTCAGGCATGTAAATAATATTCTGCTGGTTGGAATTAAAGATATACTGCTGCTTATTTACCCGGTTAAAAATAGTGCCATTGCCGGAGAGCGTAAAACGCAGTTTAACCATATCAGGCACATCGTAAGTGGGCCTGAAATACATCTGTTGCTGTTTAAACATGATGTCGCCATATACGATATAAATACCAGGGATATTGATCTGTACCAATTCGGCATCGCTAAAAGAAAAACTGTACTTCTCCTTCCTTTCTGTTACCAATCCTCCCCGAACCGGAAGATCATCAAAGCTGCCCCCTACCTTTTTCCAGGCGCCGTAATCCTTTCCAACATTGATTCCCATAATGGCAATTATCACAAAAAAAGCGGAACTAAAGTAATGGGGTTATCCACAATTCGGTTTTTTGTAAAAGAAAATCCTTTTGATGTAAAAGCGTAGGGCTACTATTTTTCAATTTTGCCCAATTGCGAAATGCACCGCAAGATACTAATAACGACACCATGGAGGAGCAAGAAAACCTAAACACATTAATGCAAGATCAAAAAACTAACGCTCTCCCACCCAAAAACACCCTAATTTTTAAACTCTTACAAGATTTACCGCTAAAAACAGATGAAAAAGTATTAGAAATTGGCCCAGCCAACACCGAACACCTCTCTTATTTGTTTCAAAAAGCAAAAAACATCGGTTACTCTGGTACTTACTATACTGAATCTGCAATAAAAGAAGCCTTTTTTACTTACAAGGCTGATGGTAATGCTGTAGAGTTCATTAAAACAACTGATAATAAACTCGATTTTCAGGATAATTTCTTCGATTATTGTTTTACGGCGAATACCATTTATTTCTGGCCGGATCCGCTAAAATACTTAGCTGAAAGCTACCGTGTGTTAAAACCGGGGGGAAAAATGAACCTGGCCTTTGTTGAAAAAAACTTTGGTGGCGACCTGCCCTGGACACAGTTAGATTTTACATTTTATGAGATTGATGAAGTAAAATCGTTTTTCAAACAATCGGGATTTTCGAATATTGAAGTAAAGAAAATGACAGAAACGATAATAGATCAAAACGGAAAGGAAATCAGCAAACCGTTTATCATGGTGTCTGGCCAGAAATAATCGATGATGTGGTTACTTTAATTTATACTGATGCATCGTGTATTTTGGGCGTGCCCCCAAGCTGAGCAAGGGGTCGGGCTATGCGCTGCAAGTCATCGCTCGTGCCTCGCTATGGGCTTTCCGCTTCTATCCCTCACGCTTAATAACATCAGCTTAGTCCTTTGCTTACTTTGCGAAACCCTTAGCGTTCTTTGTGGTTAATTCATCATTCTAGTTAAGGATATTATTCATATCCGTTTTCAAAAACGATAGTCTGTTTTTTTCTCAGGCTTACTTCGGCAATTCCATCATCACCCATTTTTACACTTCCCGCAGGCATATCTCTTACCACATAGGTTTTAAAAGGCAGTTTAATTCTAAGCACGCCCGCTTTTTCTGCATATACTTTTACTTTTGTTGGCACACCGTTTTCTTTATTCCCGCTTACTAAAAAGGCACCTTCAGCACGTAGATTATTAAAAACTACATCTTTCCAGCTTTGCGGTACAGCCGGGAATGCCTGTATATAACCATTTCTGCTTTGCAATAAAAGTTCCTGAACCCCCTGTGCAAAAGCAAAATTTCCTTCCAAGGTAAACGGACGATAAGTAAAATCAGAGTACTGCCCTCCTTTTTGATCGCCATTTAAATGAAAACTGTTAGGTGAACAGAAATTGGATGCAAAAATTTCCAGTTGCTTTACCGCCTTATCGGCCTTGTAAGCCCTTGCATATAAAGAAGCCATCCAGCTAAAAGAATAACCACACCATGCCCTTGTACCAATTTCTTCTAACCGTTTTAAGGAGTTATCGATAATGGTTTTATCCTGCCCGTGGTTAACATCCAATAAATCGAGTGGATAAATGGCCATATACTGCGAAAAATGCCTGTGGGAGCTTGTTAAATTAGATCCAGGTGCAATGGTAAAACCAGTTTCATTTATTTCATAATCAGGCAACTGCTTTAGTACTTCTGTCCAATGTGTGCTTTCGTGTATGTTACCTTTTGCTTTGCTTACTTCGGCCGCAGCTTTAAATAAGAACTTCGCTAACGACAAATCATAGTTGGTCCAGTTTAAAAACCAGGCTTTTATGCTGTTATCGTTATACTCCGGACTAGAGCTTAAAGGCAGTGAACGTTTGCCATCTTTCAACCTGGTAATATTCTCCAGGTAGATTGCCGCTTCATGAATATATGGATAGGCCCTGGTGTTAAGAAACGCTTTATCCATGCTATATTTCCACTGCCAATAAAAATGTTGCGAGGTCCATGCGCTTACGGTTGGCGAAAGCGAATACTGGATCCATCCACCCATCGGATCGCCATTTAAAGTAACTACACCAGGAACGTTTAAGCCTTCAACACCAAAATACTGTTTGGTATAGATCAGGTTATTTTTTCTGATTTTCCATAGCCAATCGGTAAAAGTGGCACCTTCAGCTAAGTGATTAGCGGTATATGTTGGCCAATAACTCAATTGGGTATTTAAATCATTGTGAAAATCGCCTTTCCAGGGTGGTAAGCTGCCATTATCTGCAGTCCAAACGGCCTGCAGGGTAATGGCCGGTGCGCCTTTTCTGGCTACACACCCTAATTTATACATTTCTAAATAGTATTGTTTTTGAATAAGCTGATCCGGAACAGAAATATTCGATTTATTCCAGAAATCTTTCCACCATTTGGTATGAGAATCCCAGCCCGTAGGCTCATTCGCCATTGAAGAAATACCAGGTAATTTTGCAGCTTTATCATTACTAATGGTCCAGGAACCGATTAGATTCCCGTTCGCCATTATTTTCCATTGAACCAACACTTCATAATAATGATCCTGGTAAATAGGCTGACGGTAACGGACACTATTTGAAGTATTGACAACTGTTCCTTTTGCATAGCCCAGTTTTTGCAAACCCTCACCCGCATGGCTATTATCGCCTTTTTCCACCAAATTATTGGCGTAATTATGCACAATTAAGTTAGGTATGATCGCCGTAGATTTAAGATTTTCGAAACTAAAATAGCCCTGCTGCTGGGCGGCATGGATATAACAGTTAAAAATAGTACCATTTTCAAATTTTACCGTGTTTAAGGCCGTTTCGATATCCAACTCATTCGATATTACTTTACCTAGCCTAGCAATATCAAATTCCATTGCCGCTGCAGGTAGTTTGGTTGGATATGGACTGTTATCATAAGGTTCATCGCCTATTTTTTGAACAGCGGCATAGTTGTTTTGATGAACCTGCTCTTCTACCCACTTAAAATTAAGCTTCGAAATATCAAGCGCCTTACGTTCATCCCACAGATCTGCACGATCTAATGAAAGGCGTAGTTTATTGTTTTTTTCCCATATTAAAACACCTAACATACCATTTCCCAAGGGCATGGCTTCATCCCACCTGTTGGCGAGTTTAGGAAAGGAAAGATTATAAGGTTTTAATGATTGGGCATAAATAAAGTTCCCAATGCACTGAAGCATTAACAGTAAAAGGATTTTAGTTTTCATTTGTGTTTAGAAATGGTTAGTACCCGTAACAGGCATCAACTTCTAAAATAAAGATATTTAGCGAGACTAAAATCGCTAAAAATTGCGCAAACGTTTGATGGGTAATATAAAACAGGCAATTGCGAAAAAAAGATTAGTGTACAATCTTGAAAACGAGTTCTTTTAAGAGTTCTCCATCTTCAACATTACCCGTACTATCTAAACCTTTGCTTTTTAAATCGTATTCGCGGAGTAAACCGATCACCTGGAAAACTTTTCCTGTGTTGTAATTTCTTGCAGCTACCTCATAATCTTTAATAAAGAATGGAGGTACACCCAAAGCTGATGCCGCATCGGCCTTATTGGGGATGTAATGGTATTTTAGAAGTTTAGTAAAGTAACCACCTAAATTGGCCAATACCATCACCGTTGGGTTGGCCTTAGGGTTGCTGGCGAAGTAATTGATAATTTTATTGCATTTCAGCACGTCGCGGATGGCCAGTGCCTTCTGTAATTCGAAAACATTATATTCTTTACTAATGCCTATGTTTTTCTGAACCAGATCGGTATTAATGGTTGTCTCTTTCGGAACATTAAGCATTAACTTTTCGATTTCGTTGGCAATTTTAGAAAGATCGGTTCCTAAATATTCGGCCATTAAAGCTGACGCCTGCTGATCGATCTTGTAACCTTTATCTTTAATAAATTCTTCAATCCAGGGTACCAGTTTATAATCGCGCACAGGATCTGACTGAAAAATCAATCCGCTTTTATTAATGGCTTTATAGATTTTTTTTCGCTTATCGAAGTTCGCATACTTAAAGGCCAAAACCAAAATGGTACTTGGTAAGGGTTTTTCGAAATAGTTGAGCACAAATTCGCCTTCCTTGCTGCTCGAATCTTCTTTGCCCCACTTTAAATCCTGTGCCTCTTTAACAATTACCACCTGGTAATCAGACATCATCGGGTATCGCTTTGCAGCACCCAAAACCGTAGCCATATCCGTGTCTTTCCCGTATAAAACCGTCTGATTGAAACCTTTTTCGGCATCGTTCAATAACTTATCTTCAATATAATCGGTTACCTGATCGATGTAGTAAGATTCTTCACCATGCAATAAGTATACAGGTTTGAATTTTCGGGCTTTAATATCTTTAATAATTTCGGCAGCAGTCATTGCCCGTAAAATTACGATTTAGGTTTAACGATTTGGGTAAATGTTTATAATTTAAGAGATGTGAGATTTGAGATACTAGATTTGAGACATGAGACACTAGATTTGAGATTTGCTTACATATCTTAAAATTAAACTAACTTTGACGCCGTAATAATTGATAAATTGTTTATTGTTGCATGGTTAACTGCCAACTGAAAACTGATTACTGCTAACTGAGAAAATGTTTACCCCTACTCCTCTTAACCTTCCTCCGTATCCATTTAAAATTACCCAAAAAGATGATGTGGTTTTTATTTTCGATGAGTTGAGGAAAAAGCACCTCGTACTTACACCTGAGGAATGGGTGCGCCAGCATTTTATACAGAACCTGATATTAGAGAAGAATTTTCCACGCACCTTGATCCAGATTGAAGGTGGTTTGGTGTTAAACCAACTACAAAAGCGGAGTGACATTTTAGTCTACAATAACGCTGGCGAGAAGCTGATGTTAATTGAATGTAAGGCACCCAAAGTAAAGATTACACAATCGGTTTTCGATCAAGCATCGCGGTACAATTCTATCCACCAAGCCAAATGGATTGTATTAACCAATGGTTTGCAGCATGTTTATGCTAAGATGGACCTTGAAAAAGGTAAGTTTAACTTCGTGCAGGAAATGCCGGAATATTTGGGTTTGTAGCTTTTTGCCACGGAAACACGGTTTTCTGTCATCCTGAATGCAATGAAGGATCTTTATAGCATAATTTTTGGATTCTTTTCTGGAAAGCAGAAACACCAGCGTTTAGGATTGTTCCTGCCCCGCTCCCGCTTCTGCCAATTGAAAAAATTGGCATCCCGCTTTGATCGGGTTTAAGTGGCACGGTCAGTAAAGATATTAGGGTTTGTAGGGAGTATCATAACCTCGCCATTCATATATCAATCGTTGAGACACGACCAGTAGAAAAAGATCCTTCGTACCTCAGGATGACAATCACTTTAATTGCGTTTTCTGAATCATGTTATATCCCTCAATAGTAGCAACGTCCCTTCCGGTCTAAACCTGATTGACGCGAAAATCCTTTTTTGTCACCCTGATCGTAGTCGAAGGGCAAAAAAGATTGAAGCAAAAAGCAGGACGAACTTTAAAAAGATCCACTGCAATTGCTTTCCAAAATGAAAATAGCACAATTATCTTCTTAGCCGGTGAGGCACCAACCAATAGGAAAAAGAAAATATCATCTAAACACTATATTCCGTCTTCCAAAGTTGTTTATTCCCGCTGTAAATGGCTTCGTTACACATGGCAACACATATAGCCGCTTGCGTTCCGGTATTGATATTTGATGCTGGTTCTTTCCTGGTTATTATCGATTTATAAAATTCATCTAAGGCGTAATTTGTACCATCAATGGTGGCTTTATCCAAAATCGGGATTCCGCCATCTTTATTTACCACAATTTTTGTGGCCCCGGTTACGCCATCAACAATACCTAATTCTTTCTTAGCACTTTGTTCAGGATAAAATAAGCCGGTATTGGTTAGCAAAGAAACCGAACCTTTGGTGCCTTTTATTTTAAACAGGTAACCATCATGCGCATTGCCACAAGTAGCTCCAAAATTGCCGATCATGCCTTTTTCATTATAACGGAGAATGGCCTGAATATTATCATAGGTTTCACGCCCGTCTTTAAACACATCTATCCCACCCGATCCCATAATTTCATCAGGCTGCGTTTCAAAAGCCCAATTGATAAAATCAATCTGGTGCGATAAAAGTTCGGCGGCTAAGCCACCGGAATACTCTTTATACATCCGCCAGTTGATTTTACGTTCTAAAGCTGGATCAGGCACTGCCCTACGCCAATTGCCATTACGATCCCAACGACAATCGATCTGACTAACCTTGCCCAAATAACCACTTTGAATCATATCCTTCACCTTAAAATACAAAGGCGAATAACGATACTGATAACCCACCTGAAAAACCCGATTGGGATATTGTTTTACCAGTTTTTTAAGTTCGAGTGCCTGGGCAATGTTGTATGTCATGGTTTTTTCTACATACACGTGTTTGCCAGCCAGTACTGCATCTTTGGCAATCCGGAAATGTTCACTTAAAGGTGTGGCAATAAAAACCGCGTCGATTGTTTTATCGTCCAAAACTTTGTGGTAATCTTTTACGGCCTTTGCATCAGCAGGAACATATTTTTCGGTTTCCTTAAGCCTAAAATCGAGTAAATCGCAATAAGCTTTAATTTTATACTTTGCAGGCATTGATTTAATTACCGACAAAACGCCTTTGCCACGATCGCCACAACCAATCATTGCCACATTAATAATTTCATCAGCCACTAAATTAGCAAAGCCCTGGTTACCCAAAAGTAAACCAGAGCCTAACAAAGCTGATGTTTTAACAAACGATCTGCGCTGCATCTATAATGTTTTAATTTTAATCGTCCTGAAATCTACTTTGTTACCATGATCCTGAAGGAGGATGTGCCCTTTGGGTGCTTCACCAAAGTTTTTCCAATCTTTATATTTACTAATGGCAACCAATTTTTTAAATTCTTCTGAGCCTCGGGTATATTCTAAAACTTTTACGCCATTTAAATAATGCTCTACTTTGTTATTTGGATACACCACCAAACGGCCGTTGTTCCAGCTTCCAATTGGGCGTAAATAACGGGCTTCTTTTTTCGAAGTCATTAAATCGTATAACGAAGCTAAAGTTCTGTTTCCATCTCTGCCCAATTTTGCATCCGGATGTAAAACATCATCTAAAACCTGATACTCGAGACCAATAGCAGAACCTGTATTTTTTTCGCTCAGGGTAACAAAATATTTTACGCCACTGTTGGCGCCTGGGGTAAGTTTAAACTCGAACGACAAATCAAAAGCTGCATATTCATCTTTGGTTACAATATCGCCGCCGTTGGTCGATTCTGCACCACCCGATGGCTCTACACTGATAATGCCATCGGCAATTTTCCATCCTTTGGCAGGGAAAGTAGTTTTATAAGCACCAACCCAACCTGCATTGCTTTTACCATCGAACAAAAGTTTATAACCTTCCGATTTTTCGTAAGCAGATAAAGTATTTGGCGTTAAATTAACCGTATAAATTCCTTTTGGAAAAGCTTTAGCTTTTAAGCCCTCTGTTTGAATGTTGATATTTTTGAAATAAACTTTTTTGCCATCATTATCGAGGTTATTGCCAATGCCATGAACCTGCAAACCGATAAATCCTGATTTATCCAAAGTATCGATCACATAGGCAACAGGTGTCCCATTTACCCAGGTTTTCGTTTCATTACCAATACATTCTATTTTGTAATGGTTAAACTCATTCTTTTTATACAATGGTTTGGCCGATGGATTAAGTTCTAAAGGATATAGCCACAATCTTCTGGCTTCGTCGTAAATCCCCCCGGTCCATGCTCTTGGTGTAGGGTCTATTTCTACCTGCCTGCCAAAAACCAATCCTTTGCCGTTATTTCCTTCCGGTTTAATATGGCTGCGTGTTTGTACGCCCGAGTTGGTGGTTTCACCTTCAAGTTTTACATCCAGTTCTAAAACGAAATCGCCATATTCTTTTTCAGTGATTAAGAACGAATTTGGCGTGCCTTTGGTCATCGTTCCGATAATCATTCCGTCTTCAACTTTGTATGGCGCGGCCCCTGCAACTGCTTTCCAACCAGTTAAGGTTTTACCATCAAATAATGGTTTTGCTTTTTGTGCAGCGGCTGATAAACTGATTAGCGAAAGGGCTAGAATACTATATTTTTTAAAATTTAACATGATTTGTTTTTTCTTGCCGTCATTGCGAAGGAGAATGACCAAGCAATCTTTCTTGAAGGTCCGATTGCTTTGCGCTCCCAATGACGATATTTTTTTAATATTTAAATACTTTTCCGTTTGCAATTACTTCTTGTCTGTTTTCATCGAAAATTGCTTTTGCACCTGTTCGTACCGCAGCATTGGTCATGATATTGGCAATAGAGTGTGAATAACCCGCTTCAACAGGTGCATTTGGTGTTTTACGACTACGTACACATTCCATCCAGTTGCGCATATGGCCAGAGGTTAACGAATCCCCTCCCATATTGGCACCTGTAGCCGCTTTAATTTCGGTTTTACTTAAATCAAACTCAGGCAAAAGATTGGCTTTTAAGCCCATGGCTGCAGCTTCTCTCTCCTTTAAACCACCTTTTGGCGATACTTTATTGGTAATTAAATTCAGCTCGCCACCGTTAGAATAGTAAACCTCGCCCACATCGCCCACACTATTCTGCATTCTTGACGTAAAAGTAACCTGGAAACCATCTGTTGTATCAGGCTGTCCATAATCGAATACAGCAACCATCGAATCCCAGTTTCTACGGCCATCTTTCCAGGTATAAATGCCTCCGTTTGCCACTACACTTCGCGGATGTTTTAAATTGGTAAACCAGTGTACGGTATCAATCTGGTGCGACATCCATTGCCCTGGCATACCTGAAGAATATGGCCAGAACAAGCGGTATTCTAAATATTTTCTTGGATCGAAGGCTTCGGCTGGACGGTTCAATAAGAATCTTTTCCAATCGATATCTTCTTCTTTTAATTTGGCTACTAAATCTGGTCTGCGCCATCGGCCCGGCTGGTTTACATTCCATACCAAATCTACAGCAGTTATCGGCCCAAATTTTCCATCCT
This sequence comes from Pedobacter sp. 22163, assembly GCF_052045595.1. Lineage (NCBI taxonomy): Bacteria > Pseudomonadati > Bacteroidota > Sphingobacteriia > Sphingobacteriales > Sphingobacteriaceae > Pedobacter > Pedobacter sp. 22163. Next base: position 251,792 of record NZ_JBQEPM010000005.1, read on the forward strand.
GAATAAATTTTGCTGCATTGGTATAATTCTCTCCACTCCTTCTTTGCGAACCTATCTGTACAATCTGTTTGCTCGCTTTAACGGCTTTAAATGCGGCTTTGGCATCGTCCATGGTTTCGGCAAAGGGTTTTTCTACATAAGCATCGCAACTGGCTTTTACGGCCTCAATGGTGTGAAGTGCATGCTGAAAGTCGGCTGTACTGATAATTACGGCATCAAGATCTTTTGTGGCATAAAGCTCATCGTTGTTACGGCAGGCTTTAATATCGTGACCAAATTTTGCTTTTAAATGGGCAATTCCTAAATCTCTCCGGTAGTTCCATAAATCAGAAAGACCAACGATATCGAAATTGAGTTCCTTGTTGTGGTTCAGGAAACAAGGCAAAAGGGTGTCTTTAAAGCGATCAGAAAACCCAACAACACCAACACGTACCCTATCATTTGCACCAATGATGCGTCCATAACTTTTGGCACTCATGCCCATTGTACCCGCGTAGGTTGCAGCAGCAAATATTGCTGATTGTTTAATAAATTTTCTTCTGGAATTTTCCATTTGGGATATTAGGTTAGATTATCTCTTAGTTTGCTCATCTGACAAACCATTTAAATAAAACCTAAAATATGGTTAATAAAAACAAACCTTAAATATTTGCAAGTAATATTTTTGAAACTTTATATTAAAACAATGGCTTATAGTCGTACTAACCCTAAATAAATTGCCAGGAAACCCGTATTTAAGGCAATAACATATTTTTACCGATGTGTTGGAAAACGTTTGAAATAATTTATTCCTAATGAGATAATTTTAATTAACTACCACATAAAAAAGCCTTTCAGAAAATAATCTGAAAGGCTTTTAGGGAGACTCGTCACCCTGAACCGAGCCTTAGCGAGCTCACCGAAGGTAATTCATTTCAGGGTCTAAATATAGCAGGAAAGATGCTGATCCCGAACATTCGGGACAGCATGACGATCGCACCGGCTGTTAAATTATTATTATCCTAAAACCGCTAAACTTTCTTCAATAATTTTGATTTTAGCTTCAGCGTCGGCCTTTTTATTACGCTCGTTTGCAATAATTTCCGGTTTTGCATTCTGTACAAAACGTTCGTTGCTCAATTTAGCATCAACCGACTTTAAAAAGCCCTGTAAATACACTAAATCGGCATTTAAACGCTCACGTTCTGCTTCTACATCAATATTTTCGGTCAGCGGGATGAAAAATTCATCTTTACCAGCCATAAAAGCAGTTGCGCCAACAATTTTATCGTTTACAATTTCCGCTTCTGATACATTGGCCAATTTGAACACAATGTTCAACCATTTTTCATAATCCAGATCAGAATTTATTTTGATACTTAAAGGCAAGGCCTCTTTAGGAGAAATTTGCTTCTGGTTCCTTACATTTCTAATTTCGGCCACCACGGTTTTAATTACCTCAGCATCTTTCAATAATTGCGCATCAAAAGCGCCGCCTTTCGGAAATTCGGCGACAATACAGCAGTCCATTTCTCCACGTTCGGCAAACAGATCATCATGCCAAAGCTCTTCAGTTAAGAAAGGCATGTTAGGGTGCAATAATTTGATGATATTTTCGAAGAAACCGACTGTAGCTTTAAAACTCTCCGCATCAATTGGCTGTTGGTAAGCTGGCTTAACCATCTCTAAGTACCAGGCACAGAAATCGTCCCAAACCAATTTGTAAGTGATCATTAATGCTTCTGATAGGCGGTATTGTTTAAAGTTAGCTTCAATTTCTACCAAAGCCTCGTTAAAGCGGTTTTCGAACCAGGATATGGCCTGGGTATTCGGATTTGCTAAGTTTTCGTCAACTTCCCATCCTTTTACCAAACGGAAAGCATTCCAGATTTTGCTGGCGAAATTACGTCCCTGTTCGCAGTAGCTTTCATCGAACATTAAATCGTTTCCGGCAGGCGACGACATTAACATCCCCACACGTACAGCATCGGCACCATATTTTTCGATCAATCCAATCGGATCAGGTGAGTTACCCAACGATTTAGACATTTTACGGCCTAATTTATCGCGTACAATCCCCGTTAAGTATACATTTGTAAATGGTTTTTTACCCATAAACTCATGTCCGGCCATAATCATACGGGCCACCCAGAAGAATAAAATTTCAGGCGCCGTAACCAGGTCGTTGGTTGGATAATAATAATTGATGTCTTTATTTTCAGGATTTTTAAAGCCGTCGAAAACCGAAATCGGCCATAACCATGACGAAAACCAGGTATCCATTACATCGTCGTCCTGCCTTAAAAACGGCTCTAACTGATGTTTGAATCCAGCTTTTTCCGTTTCTGAACAGCTTTCATCCAAATGTTTTTTCTTCCAGAATTCTTCTAATGCTTCATCTTTGGTTTTGGCAACCACCCAATTTCCTTTGTCATCGTACCAGGCCGGGATTCTCTGGCCCCACCACAACTGGCGACTAATGTTCCAATCGCGAACATTTTCCATCCAATGGCGGTACGTATTTTCAAATTTATTTGGAATCAGGTTTACTTCTCCATTCAATACATCATCCAAAGCTGGTTGTGCCATTTCTTTCATCTTCACAAACCATTGCATGGAAAGTTTTGGTTCGATAGCGGCATCAGTACGTTCAGAAAAACCAACCTGCGATTTATAATCTTCAACTTTATCCAAATGCCCTGCTTCTTCCAGCATTTTGGCAATTTTTTTACGGGCAACAAACCTGTCTTCGCCTACTAAAATAACTGCCAGTTCGTTTAAGGTTCCATCATCATTTAAGATATCGGTAACTGGCAAATTGTGCTTAACTCCCAACTCATAATCGTTCAGATCGTGCGCTGGTGTAACTTTTAAACACCCTGTACCAAACTCAATATCAACATATTCATCTTCAATAACCGGAATTTCGTGGTTAACCAAAGGTACGAACACTTTTTTTCCTTTTAAGTGCGTAAAACGTTCGTCATTCGGGTTGATACAAATTGCTGCATCAGCCATAATCGTTTCAGGACGCGTTGTAGCTATCGTTAAAAACTGGTCTTCCGTGCCCGAAATCAGGTATTTAATGTAATATAATTTTTGATTTACTTCCTTACGGATTACTTCTTCATCAGAAACAGCAGTTTTACCGGCCGGATCCCAATTTACCATACGGATACCACGGTAAATCCATCCTTTTTTGTACAAGTGGATAAACGAATCGATCACCGCTTCAGAAAGATCTTCTTCCATCGTGAAACGGGTACGGTCCCAATCGCAACTTGCACCCAGTTTCTTTAACTGTTCTAAAATAATACCACCGTATTTCTCTTTCCACTCCCAGGCATATTTCAAAAATTCTTCACGCGAAAGATCTTTTTTATTAATCCCCTGCTCCTTCAACATCGCTACAACTTTTGCTTCGGTAGCAATAGAGGCATGGTCAGTTCCTGGCACCCAACATGCATTTTTACCTTGCATACGGGCTTTACGGATCAATACATCCTGAATGGTATTGTTAAGCATATGCCCCATGTGCAACACACCCGTAACATTTGGAGGCGGAATGACGATGGTGTAAGGTTCGCGCTCATCGGGTTCGGAGTGGAAAAATTTCTTCGATAGCCAATAGCTATACCATTTATCTTCTGTTTCTGCAGGATTGTACTTGGTGGATATGCTCATGAATGATATTAAAAGTCCAAAAATAGCTAATTAAGCTGAAAGACCAAAGCAGCGTAAGCCGAAAGGTATCCTTATGCGTTTAATTATTCCCCTCTTTTAGAGGGGTGTCCGTAGGACGGGGTGCATTTTTTGGAAAGCAAGTGCTGCATACCATTTAATTTTGTACTCATAGGCGTATTAACCGCTATTATACTCTTTAATGCTGATCCAAATGGTATTATCCAAAAATCAAAAGCTAAAAAATAAGCTAATCGATATCATCAAAAACATCATCTAATTCCAATTCAAAACCTGGTAGTACCAATGAAGTGATTTTTTCGCTATGAGTAAATATTTTAGAAGGCTGAAATTTGCCCGAATCATTAAGGGTGTAGATGAGGATGCTTTGATCGCTTTGGCTGACCACCCAATATTCTTTAACACCAAATTCTTCGTAAACTCGGTATTTATTAAGCAGTTCCATTTTGGTATTGCCAGGAGATAAAATTTCAATAACAAGATCGGGAGCACCGATACAGCCGCGGGCGTCTAATTTACTTTTATCACAAACAACACAAATATCGGGTTGTAATACTGTATATACATCCTTATCGGCTTTACTTTCTTTTGGAAAGCGAACATCAAATGGAGCAGAATAAACCTTACATGGTTTGCCCTCTAAAAAATTACCAATTTTCAAGAAAATATTACCGGCAACTTCCTGATGTACCCTTGAAGGTGCAGGACTCATTTTAAAGATTTTACCTTTAATCAGTTCTACTCTTTCAGGAAAAAGCCAGTTTAAATAATTAGAATAGCTATAAGTTAATGATGCATCAAGTTCATTGAATTGCCTTACGGGCTCATCATCGTTTAAAACCGGATATGGAATAGGCTTAGACATAAACGAATATACTAATTTTTATAGCAATTTATTTTTCCAGTTTTCAACATATTAATATCATTAGGAGCCGAAGAATTGTTTTTCGATCATCTTCTTTGCCCTTAATGGCGAATGCATCTCCATTCTTTTCATCATTAAGAAGTTAAAAGAACTGTTTCACCATATTCTTCTTAATGCCCTTAACTTCTTAATGGTAAACGGATCTCCATTGTTTTCTCATCATTAAGAAGTTAAGAAAATTTAGAGAACTGTTTCACCATATTCTTCTTAATGCCCTTAACTTCTTAATGGTAAACGGAGCTTCATTGTTTTCTCATCATTAAGAGGTTAAGAAAGTTTAGAGAACTGTTTCACCATATCTTCTTAATGCCCTTAACTTCTTAATGGTAAACGGATCTCCATTTTTTTTCATCATTAAGAAGTTAAGAAAGGTTAAGGCTTTATGTAATTTTCTTAATTATCTAAATGCCTTAATGGTAAACGATCATATACTCTGCATATAAATAGCGTATTAAAACTTCATCTTCTGAATTCGTACCGCATTTAAAATGGCCAAAAGTGCAACACCAACATCGGCAAAAACGGCTTCCCACATGGTGGCAATACCGCCCGCACCTAAAATTAAAACCAATGCTTTTACCGCGAATGCCAATACGATATTCTGGATCACAACCTTTTTGGTTGCCTTTCCGATTTTAATAGCAGTTGCAATTTTAGAAGGCTGATCGGTTTGGATAACGACATCAGCCGTTTCAATAGCAGCATCGCTCCCCATTGCCCCCATGGCAATACCAATATCGCTAATGGCCAATACAGGCGTATCATTTATTCCATCGCCAACAAAAGCCACCACCTTACTTTTGTCGCTTTTAATTTCTTCAAGCCTGGCTACTTTATCTTCAGGTAATAAATCGCCAAAATAAGTATCAATACCTAAACCTGTTGCTACTTTTTTAACAATTGAAGTTTTATCACCGCTCAGCATCACTACCTGTTTTATTCCGTTTTCATGAAGCTGTTTGATGGCTTCTGCGGCGTCTTCTTTTATTTCATCGGCAATTAAAACATATCCTACATATTTTTCGTCAACGGCAACAACCACAATACTTTCTTCAATAGATGTAATCGTGGCATCAAAGGCAATATTAAATTTCGCTAAGAGTTTTGTGTTCCCTGCCAAAACCGCTTTGCCATTTACCGATCCCTTTAAGCCCATTCCAGCAATTTCCTCAATATTTTCGGCGGGATGAATTTCTTTCTGGCCTGCGTATTCTACAATGGCCTTAGCAATTGGATGGGTTGATTTTGCTTCAACGGCAGTTAATAAATTCAAAAACGTTGCTTCATCGATACTGCTTTCTACATGTTGAACCTTAAAAACGCCTTTTGTCAAGGTTCCCGTTTTATCCATTACAACAGTATTCAGCTTGGTAATTAAATCGAGGAAGTTAGAGCCTTTAAAAAGAATCCCATTTGCCGATGCTGCACCAATACCACCAAAATAACCCAATGGGATGGAAATTACAAGCGCACAAGGGCAAGATATGACCAGGAAAACCAGCGAACGGTACAACCAGGTTTGGAAATGATATTCGCTTCCTAAAACCAAAATCGGGATAGTAACCAGCGCGAGGGCTAAAAAGAAAACAATTGGTGTATATATTTTAGCAAACTTGCGAATAAAGAGCTCGGTTTTAGCTTTACGCGTAGTGGCATTCTGAACCATTTCCAAAATGCGCGACAATGCACTATCGGCAAAAGCCTTGGTTACTTTTACTTCGATTACTTTATCCAGATTAAGCATTCCGGCCAAAATCGATTCGCCCTTAATAATTGTACGCGGTTTACTTTCGCCCGTTAAAGCGGCGGTATTAAAACTGCTTTTATCGCTGACCAGTTCTCCATCCAGGGGGATTTTCTCACCAGCCTTTACTTGGATGGTTTCGCCAATTTCTACCTTTTCAGGATTAACATCTTCGTATTTTCCATTACGGAATACATGTGCTATATCTGCGCGAACATCGAGCAATGCTTTAATATTCCTTTTGGCACGGTTTACAGCAGCCATTTGGAACAACTCGCCAATGGTATAAAAAAGCATTACCGTTACGCCTTCCGGGTATTCGCCAATGGCAAAAGCACCGATTGTAGCGATTGACATTAAAGAGAATTCAGTAAAGAAATCTTTAGCTTTAAAAGTTTCCCAAACCTCACGTAAGACCGGAATACCCACAGGCAAATAAGCCACGATGTACCAATAAGGCCGGATAATCTGAAATGCAGGAACCGTAAATAGATTATCAAATGCAATCCCGATCAGTAGCATAACCAATGTTACAATGGCTGGCAGATAAGTTCGAAAGGCCGACGGATCTCCACCATGATCATGGTCGTGTTCGTCACCTTCTTCGTGTGCATGATCGTGGTTATGTTTTGGAGCGGAATGTACTTTACTGCTGCAACAGCTATCTTCTTTATCGTGTGAGTGGCTCATTATATCTATTGTATGCTAAACATCATTTTTATTTATTATCGATAAAACCTCGCAGGTTTAGATTACCGTTTTCAAATTTATGGAAAATAAAATGCTTTATTCCGAATCGTTCTTGATAGCAATAATTTTTACAAGCGCACAATAAATTTTGTTAAAAAATGTTAATAGTGTATAAAAGATTTAAAATCATGAAATCTATTAAAATTTCTTTTTCAGCGTCCGAACTTATTAGGCGACTTGGTTTAGCAAAAATTTACTACTGGTTTAACAAGTAATATTCTTAATATATAACACCAGTATTAATTAGTATTTCATAAATTTCGCATAATTACTAACTTATTAAGCGAATGAAATACCAAAATTTGAAAAGATGTTTTGCGGCGCTAGGTATAGTCGCTGCAGGCTTTTCTGCAAATGCACAAACCAAAAAATTTATCGACCCTGCTAACATGGATCTTTCCGTTAAGCCAGGCGACGATTTTTACACCTACGCAAGTGGTACCTGGATAAAAAACAATCCTGTTCCGGCCAAAGAAACACGTTGGGGTTCATTTAACGAACTTCGCGATTTTAATATCAATGCTGTTAAATCTTTAGTTGAAGATGCAGCTGCTGATAAATCTGCTCCTGCTGGTTCTGTGAAGCGTAGAGTTGGCGATTTTTATACGGCTGCCATGGATAGTGCAACCATAGAAAAGTTGGGCTATACGCCAATAAAAGCAGATTTACAAAAAATTAAACAGATTAAAAACATTCAGGGCGTGTTAGACCAGGTGGCTTACATGCGAACCAATGGTTTAGGTGGTGGAATGTTCGGCCTGGGTGTTGGCCAAGACCGCAAGAATGTAAACAAATATATGGTGAATATTGGTCAGGGCGGCACAACACTTCCTGATCGTGATTATTATCTGAAAGATGATACCCGCAGTGTTAAAATCCGCGAGGCTTATAATACCTATATGGTTACTTTGTTTACCTTAACAGGAAGTACGCCTGAAGAAGCAAAACAAAAAGCGGCAACCGTTTATAATATTGAAAAGCAATTTGCTGAAGCGCAGATGAGCCGTTTAGAAATGCGTGATCCTTACGCCACCTACAACAAACTTACTGTTGCAGAACTGAACAAAAAAACGCCAGATATTAACTGGACAACCTATTTACCTAAATTCAAAATCAAAAATCAAGATACCGTTCTGGTTTCATCGCCTAAATTTATGGCAAGCCTGGATGGAATGTTGAAATCGGTTCCGGTTACCGATTGGCAAACTTACCTGGAGTGGAACATTTTAAAAGGTTCTGCCTCTAGTTTAAGTTCTCCATTTGTTAAGGCAAGTTTCGCTTTCACACAGGTACAAACTGGTCAGAAAGTACAAACACCACGTTGGCAACGCATGTCATCTTTAACCGATGGCACTATTGGCGAATTATTGGGCCAGCTTTATGTAGCCAAGTATTTTAAGCCGGAAGCTAAAGAACGTATGAACGAGATGATCGTGAACTTGCGGAAAGCATTCGAAATCAGGATTAATGGTTTAGAGTGGATGAGCCCTGAAACCAAACAAAAAGCTTTGGCTAAGCTCAATGCATTTACACCAAAAGTGGGTTATCCGGAAAAATGGAAAAACTACGATGGTTTAGTAATTAATAAAGATACCTACTTCCAAAACTTACGCAATGCAAGTGTTTGGGGTTACAACGAAATGGTTGATCAGTTAGGTAAACCTGTCGATCGCAAACGTTTTGGTATGACTCCTCCAACAGTTAATGCTTACTACAGCCCTACCCTGAACGAGATTGTTTTCCCTGCAGGTATTTTACAGTTTCCTTTCTTCGATCCAAATGCCGATGATGCCGTTAACTATGGTGGTATCGGTGCGGTAATCGGTCACGAAATGAGCCATGGTTTTGATGACAGCGGAAGTCAGTACGATGCTGCTGGTAACTTAAAAAACTGGTGGACAGCTGAAGACAAAGCCAAATTTGATGCCAAAACAAAAGCTTTAGGTGAGCAGTTTGATGGTTATACCGTATTGGATACGGTTCATGTAATCGGTAAACTGACTATGGGCGAAAACATTGGCGATTTAGGAGGCTTAAACGCGGCTTATACTGCTTTTAAAATGACTAAACAAGGTCAAAGTAATGAGAAAATTGATGGTTTTACGCCAGATCAGCGTTTTTTCCTTGCCTGGGCTCAGGTATGGAGAGGTAATATTTTACCGGAAAGTGCCGCTCAATTAATTAAAACCGATCCACATTCTCCAGGCCCGTACCGTACTATCGGTGCACCCGTAAATATGGATGCATGGTACAATGCTTTTGATGTTAAACCTGGCGATAAATTATACAAAAAACCAGAGGACAGAATTAGAATGTGGTAGTTTTAAGGTGGAGGGCTGGAAGGTAGAAGGTGTAAGGTTTTCCACTCAATTGTTTAAAATCAGTTATTTTATATCATCCCTATATTACAAGCGCCCCGATTTATTGGGGCGTTTTGTTTTCTTAGCGCGGGGGTCAGATGTTACCATCTGACACTGACTGAAATTATCAATTCAATTCATCGAATTAATCAATTCTTTTTAGATGTTGAATAAATCAGTCGGATGTTACCATCCGACTGCACGATTGCTCACACGCCTTGGTTTGTGTCTCCACAAACCAACAATTAAACCAAGCTCAATATTTCTTCCGATTCAAAAAATTAATCAATCTCCTTTCAACAATTCTTAATTATCATTCTATCTTTGGAAAAACATAAGCCCCTTTTTCATGAGAAGCGCATTCAAAACAATTCTTATCCTAAGTTTAACTTTATTCTCTTCAATAACTTTTGCTCAGGATAATAAGTTAATCAGTCTCGAAGCATTGGTAAATAAAACCGATCCGGCCTGGCCGTTGGTAAAAAAGTGGATCGATTCTGCTAAAAATAAGGTAGAGGTGCTGCCAGTTGATTCTGCAAAAGCAAAAGAAGTTTTATATCACTCGCAAATGACTACCTATGCTACACTTGGCTCGGTAATTTACAATACCGGAGGCATTATGGTTGATAATGGCTGGATTAGAATTTTAGGCTCGGGCAGCGAAAGATTGAGCCGAAATATTGCCGAATGGAACAAAGGAAAAACCATAAAAGAATATGGCGATAACATTCCCTACCTGTTAATTGCTGATGACGCTGTAGGTGGTTTCTTTGCCATCAATTATGGCGGCCTGGGTAAAGACATTAAAAATGTGTATTACCTGGAGCCTAACACCCTAACCTGGCAACCGCTTGGAGCTGGATATGGTGAGTTTCTTGTTTTCTGTTTTGATAGCGATCTTTCTAAATTTTACAAAGGTTTGCGCTGGAGCAATTGGAGCCAGTTTATTGCGAATTTAGATGGCACCAAGACTTATAGTTTCCGTCCATATTTATGGCAAGAAGGAACCGATATTGAAAAGTGTACCAGAAAACTGGTAGGCATTGAAGACATGTACCGTTTTAATATCATGAAGTCGAAAGAACTGAATGCTGATAAAGGCATAAAAAAAGACGATACACAAAAGAAAGAAACAAAAGAGGAAACCAAAAACGAGCAGTAAGTTACTGTCTATAAAACAATTAAATGACTGACACAATTGCTACCATCGCCCAGATTAAAAACACCAGAATTTTTATTCTAGAATTGGTAAAGGATTTAAGTACCGAACAGTTAAATAAAATCCCTTCAGGTTTTAACAATAACATTATCTGGAATATTGCGCATTTAACTGCAGCGCAACAAAACATGTGTTATATAAGATCTGGACTTGAGATAACTGTTGAGGAAAAATATTTCAGTCCTTTTTTAAGCGGAACAAAACCTGAAAAGTTTATTGAGCAGAAAGAGATAGATTTAATTTACAATGTACTCTTAAACAGCACGGATCGTCTGGCGGCAGATTATTCGAGTCATATTTTTCTAAAGTTCGACCCTTGGGATAAACGTTATGGCATGAAATTAAACTCAATAGAAGATGCGATTAATTTTATCCCTTTCCACGAGGGTATGCACATTGGCTACATTATGGCCTTAAAGAAACTTGTATAAAAATCTTGCGTTGAAGATATCCGCTGCTTTAATGCTTTTATGGCAATGCTTAGGCGTATTTTGCCTGTGTTTTCTTAGGTAATTTAGCTAAAACCATCGCCCTCGAATCGGCCACCCTTTTTTTCAGTTCTGTTTCATTAAACACCTCCAGGTTATCAACACGTATCCATTGTCGTTTAGCCATATGGTGAGCCTGTTGTATCCCATCTCTAGCCGTTAATGCATCAAACTCTTCGGGATCACACTTTATAGAGAAACTATTATCTTCATCAATAGCGATAATGAAATACATTTTTTCTTCGATCATAAAGCATAAATGACCCCATTTCATTCCCTCGGTTGTACCAGGTAAATTCAAACAATATTCTCTGAAAGATTCGATATCCATTTTAGGGTTTAGGGTTTAGGGTTTAGGGTTTAGGTGAGATCAAAGCTAACAACAAAAGATTAAAGCTGAAAGAGAAAAAGTCAGCGGTCGGACGTCCGGGGTCCGAGGATTAATTAGCTAAGCAAAACTTACGTTAGTTTAGGTAAGGTGGTGATAAAGGTCGGAAAGCCTGGGAACGGAGGTGTGAAATTTGAAGATTAAAGCTGAAAAACCAAAGAGAAAAAGTCAGAGGTTGGGAGTAAGAAGACTAAAGCGGATTAACTTCACCTCCTATCTCTGGCTAATTTATCCTAAAATCCAGAAATCGTTTAAATACTGCATTCGCATCTACACCATGATCTTGAAATCCAAAAATCATATTAATCCTATATCTATATTTACGTCATGATCTTGAAATCCAAAAATCACATTAATCCTATATCTATATTTGCACCACGATCTTGAAATCCAAGAATCCTTAAAATCCTAGCTAATCCAAAAATCATATTAATCCTATATCTATATTTGCGTCATGATCTTGAAATCCAAAAATCACATTAATCCTATACCTATATTTGCACCGCGATCTTGAAATCGAAGCATCCTTAAAATCCTAGCTCATGAATATTATAACGCCTACTGCTGATGGCTCGAATACACTCTACAATGAAACTATTGGCGAACATTACCACAGTAAACATGGCGCATTACAGGAAAGCAAACACGTATTTATTGATGCTGGACTAAAATCCGCCTCTGCTAATTTAACTGAAATTTCCATTTTGGAAGTTGGTTTCGGCACCGGATTGAACTTTATTTTAAGTTTCGAACATTGTACAGCAAATAACATTAAACTTAACTATACCAGTATTGAGGCCTTTCCGCTTACTACAGCAGTAATTGAGCAAACAGGTTACGCTGCATATGTTCCCGAAGTAATATGGACCGGTTTTATTTCAAATTACCCTGAAGCATTAAAAGCGCCTCAACAATTAACATCGCTTTGCACTTTGGAAATTCCGCATACTACATTGGCCGAATACCAGAGCGACCAAAAATTTGATGTGATTTATTACGATGCCTTCTCTGTGCAGCACCAGCCCGAAATGTGGAGCGATGAAATTATTGCACATGCCTGCAGTTTCTTAAAACCAGGCGGAACTTTTGTTACCTACGCCATTACCGGAAAATTGAAAAGAGCCGTTAAAGCCTGTGGATTTACCATCGAAAAATTACCTGGTGCTCCAGGAAAAAGGGAAATGCTTAGGGCCATCAAAGGTTGAGGGGTGAGCGTTAAGAGTTTAGGGGTTAGCATTTAGCGGTTGTGTATTACGATTAGGCGATTTGGATGAAAACCTTAATAGTAGCAATGCAGAAGTACCTAAACCTGGGTGCAGCGGCAGCCTCCGTTTTTCTACGGAGCTATAGCGTAACACAGGACTAACTTTAAAATTCAAGGTTAATTGCTTTCAAAAAAACCTTCCTCATCTCATTTTGACATAATTTCGACCGCCCCTAAAAACTGCTGGCTCCAAGATTTGTTAGCATATTATTAACATTCATATCATGGAAAAAAGAATTTTAGGAAAAACCGATTTAAATATTGCACCCATTGTATTTGGAGGAAACGTATTTGGCTGGACAATCGATGAGCAAAAATCGTTTGAAATATTAAACCAGTTTGTAAAAAGTGGATTTAACTTTATCGATACTGCTGATGTGTATTCGCGTTGGGCACCTGGAAATAAAGGTGGAGAATCAGAAACAATCATAGGCAATTGGCTCAAACAACACAACAAACGCCACGACGTAATTATTGCAACAAAGGTGGGTTCTGATATGGGCCAGGGTAAATCTTTAAAGAAGGATTACATCATAAACGAAGTAGAACATTCATTATCACGCTTGCAAACAGATTATATCGACCTCTATTTCTCTCATTACGATGATGAAAATACCCCGGTTGAAGAAACCTTAAGTGCTTACGAAACTTTAATTAAAGCAGGCAAAGTACGTTGGATCGGCGCATCAAACTTTTCTGCTGAGCGGTTAAAAGAATCTTTGATTTATGCTACTGAACATGGTCTGCCTCGTTATGAAGTTTACCAACCAGGATACAACCTCTATGATAGAGAAAACTTTGAGCAGGAGCACGAAAAAATCTGTCTGGATTATGGCTTGGGCGTAGTAACCTATTATTCATTGGCCAGCGGATTTTTAACAGGAAAATACCGCAGCGAAGATGATTTAAATAAAAGCCAGCGTGGTGGTGGCGTTAAAAAATTTCTGAATGAACGTGGCTTTAAAATTTTAGCGGCATTGGATGAGGTTGCTGAAAAACACCATGTTGAGCCAGCTTCGGTAGCCCTTGCCTGGTTAATTTACCATCCATCAATTACAGCGCCGATTGCAAGCGTTACCGATTTAAGCCAGTTAAAATCTTTTACGGATGCAGCGAATTTGAAATTATCGCCAGAAGATATTTCACTTTTAGATAAAGCGAGTATCTATTAAAAATAATCTCTTATATTTAAATGCCCGATTGATGAAACAATTAATCGGGCATTTTGTATTAAACAGGATTTAAAATTATATGAAAGACAAATTATCGTTCCTACCTAAGCTTGCCCTGGTTCTTTTCTGTTTAATAAGCTTAACCTACATCGCCATTTTAGGTCAATCCCTGTTGGCACCGCTGCTTTTCTCTTTTTTAATGGCAATTTTATTGTTGCCCGTGGGTAATTTTTTAGAGCAGAGGTTTAAGTTTAAACGAAGCTTATCTACGCTGGTTTCAGTAGTGCTAATGATTGCTGTAATTGGTGGAATTATATATTTTTTTGGCAATCAGTTGAGCGATTTATGGGCCGATTGGCCATTGTTAAAAGAGAAAGCCAATGTTTCGTACCATGAACTGCAGAAATGGATTTCGCACACCTTTGGTGTAAATTCTCAGAAACAGCTCGATTATTTAAATGATAGTACCGAGAAAGCTTTGGCTACGAGTGCTGCTATTGTTGCTACCACCCTGGCCACACTATCTTCTACCTTATTATTTTTGGGTTTCACGCTTTTGTTCACCTTCTTCATTTTAAATTACCGCCGTGTTTTATTCACTTTCTTGACCTCTGTTTTTAAAGAAGAACACAAAGAAAAAGTTTCTGAAATTGTTAGTCAGATTCAATATATCATTAAAAAATACATCATCGGTTTATTTCTGCAGATGCTTATTGTTACCGTATTAATGATTACTGTATTGAGTTTATTAGGGGTTAAATACGCTGTTTTATTAGGCTTGGTGGCAGGTATTTTTAACGTTGTACCTTATTTAGGGATATTTTTTGCTTTACTGGTAAGCTGTTTAATCACCTTTGCAACAGCTGGTGCAGGTAAAGTGCTTTTGGTTTTAATTGCCTTTGTCGGTGTGCATGCGATAGATGGAAATGTGCTAATGCCACTGGTAGTGGGTTCGAAAGTAAAAATTAATGCACTTTTCGCCTTTATTGGTATTGTAGTTGGCGAAATGATCTGGGGGATATCGGGCATGTTTTTATGTATCCCTTATCTGGCCATATTAAAAATAATCTTCGATAGAGTGGATAATTTAAAACCTTGGGGCATTTTAATGGGCGAAGAGCATAAGCCCGACAAAAAGAAACGCGTTTATCGAATTACGAAAAAGATTAAATTAGAAGAAAAGGATTAGTATGGCCGAAAATAGATCGCCTCATATTTTAAGCACTTCTGCCAATCTGTTGGGCATCTGCTTTATTGTGCTTACTTCTTTAAAAAAACTCGCACTTACCGATGGTTCCATCATTGATGAATTTGCCGTAGCTGCCGTAATGTTTTTTATGACCAGCTGCATCTTATCTTTTATCTCTATGAGAAGAGAAAGAAACGCAAATCAAAAGTTAGAAAAAGTTGCCGATTTTGTCTTTCTATCAGGCTTGGTTATCTTATTCATAGCAACGATTTTGATTGCCTTTAATTTGATCAAGTAAGTCAAAATTATAATAAATGAAACCCCTATTTGTATTACTTAGCGTTTATGTTGCCCTATTAGCCTTTGGCGGCCATACCACATTTGATAAAGGAAATATTTTTGCAGGCAATATCGCCATGGGCGTGATGTTAGTTTTTACAGCTATAGGGCATTTCAAGTTTAAAACAAGTATGGCTGCTATGGTTCCTCTATTCATCCCTAAAAAAGTAGAAATTGTGCTTTTAACAGGTGTGTTGGAAATCTTATTTGCCATTGGCCTGGCCATTGAAAGCACCAGATATTTTACCGGGATAGCCCTAATTATTTTTTACATTGTCATTTTACCTGCCAATATTTACGCTGCCAAACACCGCATCAATTACGAAGATTTGTATAAGCCAGGGCCAGGACCAAAATATTTATGGTTCAGAATACCCTTTCAGCTTTTCTTAATCGCTTGGGTTTGGTACTTTAGCGTTCGATAAATATAGCTCAACCATAAATATGCCTAACAATCCAATTCCTGCAAGTGCCAGTAATCCAGCTGACGCTTTTACGCGTTTACTTACTGTTTTAGATACACTGCGTACACAATGTCCTTGGGATAAAAAACAGACCATGGAAACATTGCGCCATTTAACGATAGAGGAAACTTATGAGTTGAGCGATGCTATTTTAGAGGGCGATTTAGACGAAATTAAAAAGGAACTTGGCGATGTGATGATGCATTTGGTTTTTTATTCGAGAATTGCTTCCGAAACTAATGATTTTAACATTACAGATGTTTTAAACGGGGTTTGCGATAAACTGGTAAACCGACATCCACATATTTATGGCGATGTTGAAGTGCAGAACGAAGAAGACGTTAAACGCAATTGGGAGCAGATTAAACTGAAAGAAGGTAACAAATCAGTTCTGGCGGGTGTTCCATCTTCACTACCAGCTTTAGTTAAGGCTGCCCGCATTCAGGAAAAAGCCCGAGGTGTTGGTTTCGATTGGGAAGATAAAAATCAGGTTTGGGAAAAGGTAGAAGAAGAACTACAGGAGTTTAAAACTGAATTCAATGTTATCGATAATACGGCCATTGATATTGAAAAAGCAGAATCAGAATTTGGCGATGTACTTTTTTCTTTAATCAATTATGCACGTTTCATTAACATCAATCCTGAAAATGCACTGGAAAAAACCAATAAAAAATTTATCAAACGTTTTCAGTACCTCGAAACCAAAGCAAAAGAAAACGGAAAAGCCCTGGCGGATATGACGCTTACCGAAATGGATGTATATTGGAACGAAGCAAAGAAAATATAGCCAAAAGGAGTAAAATCGCAAAATTCATATTAAATTTGCGATTACATTCGCAAAATTTATATTAAATTTGCGATTATGATTTCAAGAGCAATATCAGATTCTATCGAAAAACACCTAAAAGATGAAAAGGCGATCATCCTTTTAGGTCCAAGGCAGGTTGGAAAAAGTACGCTCTTGCAGCAGCTTTCTTCTAAATTTGCTAAACCTGTTATGTGGTGGAATGGTGATGACGCAGACATTAGGACAATACTTTCCAATACCACTTCAACCTCCTTACGTGCACTTCTTGGAAAAGCTAAAACGTTGGTAATTGATGAAGCGCAAAGAGTTGATAATATTGGTTTATCTATTAAATTAATCATTGATCAACTTAAAGATGTAAAAGTAATTGCTACTGGTTCTTCAGCCTTTGAGTTAGCCAATCATATTAACGAACCACTTACTGGTAGAAAATGGGAATATAACCTATTTCCTTTTTCGTTCGGAGAAATGGTAGAGGAAAACGGTCTACTTGCAGAGAAAAGATTATTGAACCATCGCTTGGTTTATGGCTACTATCCAGAAATCGTGAACAATCCAGGTGGAGAAGAAATACGTTTAAAACAATTATCCGACAGTTACCTATATAAAGATATCCTAACTTGGGAGAAAATACAAAAGCCAGATAAGATGGAGAAATTAATCCAGGCTTTGGCTTTTCAGGTAGGCAATGAGGTATCATATAACGAACTAGGGCAATTAGCAGGTCTGGATAATCAAACAACAGAGAAGTATATCGATCTGCTTGAAAAGGCATTTATTGTATTCAGATTGGGATCTTTAAGTAGGAACTTAAGAAATGAGCTAAAGAAAAGCCGAAAGATCTACTTTTACGACAATGGTATCAGAAATGCTGTAATTAATCAATTTAGTCCAGCTGTATTAAGACAAGACATTGGTGCCCTTTGGGAAAATTTCGTAATTAGTGAAAGGGTTAAATTTCTTGCCTATAAACAAATTAATTGCAACCAATACTTTTGGCGTACGCATGCACAACAGGAAATAGATTATATTGAAGAAAGAAACGGATTAATGAATGCCTACGAAATTAAATGGAACGCTAAATCCAATGCAAGATTTCCAAAGACGTTTTTAGATGCCTATGAGAATGTGGAGACTAAAATAATTACACCCGAAAACGTGAGTGAATTTTTGTTATAAATAAAATTCTCCATCCACATAATACCATTGCCCATCTTCTAACCTGAAATTAGATTTTTCATGCAATACTTCCGTCTGAAATTTCTTATTGAGGTAATAGGCCTTAAACTCGACAACATCAAAATCAGAATAAACAATTTCGAGTTTTAGCCATTTGGTATTTTCCGCACTGCTTAGATAAGCACTTTTCGAGTGCCCTTTTCTTTTAGTGCTATGCGTGGTATCGTAAAGATAATCAGCATCAGCTACTACAAAAGCCGAATATCTGGAACGCATTAAAGCCTCCGCAGTTGGTGCCGCTTTCACTTTTAAATGATAAGGCTGGCAACAATGGCTAAAGGCAGCTCCACTTCCGCAAGGACAGTTTATTAAATCCATGATTAAAATTTACCACACAAAAGTATGATTTAATATTCCCGCTGCTAAAATTTCCGTAAAATTGTAGCAGAAAAATGAGGTATTTCTTTCACATTGCCTATCAAGGCCAATACTTTAGTGGGTGGCAAAAACAACCTGGGGTAAAAAGCGTTCAGGAAGTTATTGAGCAAACCCTATCGAAGATTTTAAAATCGCCGACTGCTATTAACGGTTGTGGGCGAACAGATGCGCATGTGCATGCCAGTCAGTTCTTTTTTCATGCCGATATAGAAAAAGAGATTGATTTCGATCTGCTTTACATCCTGAATAAAGCCTTACCTTATAATATCGCAGTATTCGACATTATTAAAATGGAGGGAAAACCGCACGCCCGGTTTGATGCTGTACAAAGGAAATATGATTATTTTATCCATACCTATAAAGATCCTTTTTTAAGTACTCAAAGTTCCTTTTATCAATTAAATAATCTAAATTTTGATAAAATGAAAGCCGTTGTAAAATTATTACCCCAATACAAAGATTATAGGGCTTTCTGTACGCATCCTGATAAATATGAGCATACCATCTGCAATGTAATGGAGGCCGATTTATTTGTAAATCCAAAGAGCGACAGGCTGAGGTTTCATATTGCCAGTAACCGCTTTTTGGGCAAAATGATCCGCATTATTATGAGTAAAATCCTAATGGTTGGCAAGGGAGAACTTAGCTTTGACGAATTTGAAAGTGAACTGATTACATTACAATCTTCAAAACTATCATTGCCCGCTCACCCAACGGGCTTATACCTTTCGAAAGTCACTTATCCGTATTTAAACCTCGAACCACGGACTGAATTTATTCATAGTACTCAAGGTATAGACTGGATTTCAATTTAAGTGTAGCGTTTTGATTTTGAACTCCGTTTAAGGGGTATGAACGTTCAAATCTGTATCTTCTTATTTGCCCTGATCCTATCTTTAGGCTGTAAAAAACCTACAAACGTAGATGTTTTATTGGACGGCAATTATACAGGTGTATTGGTAATTACCAATAGTGTTAAGTCTGTGCCGGTAACACATCCAATTTCAATTTCGTTAAAGGATGGAAAATTCAGTATTACATCAGGTGCTGATGCTAGCCTGAAACCATCGGGGGGCAAGGGAACCTATAACTTTAAAAATAGGATCGGATATTTTACCGATGAGGGCGCTTGGACAGCAGATTTTGATTGGAATATGATTTTAAACGGCGAATACGATATCAGAAGCAGCGGAGTAGATTTAACGCTTAAAAGAAGGCTCAAGCCTCAAACAGATTTTTCTCCAGCTAATTCTTATGCTACGCTAGAATATGAATATATTTTAAAGAGAATAGATTAAACACTCAAATTAAAATTTGAGTTGACAAGAGCTTAAGTTTAGGTTTGCTTGGGCATCGGAAAATGATCTGTCCGGTGACCCAAGTTTTTTTCCTTATTTAAATCGGATTGCTTTAAGCGGAGAAACCTTACTGATTAATAGCGAAGGGATAATCAAAACCGCTAAACACACCACTACGGTAACGATATTAAGCAATAGCACATCAATAAAGTGAAATTCTATTGGTGCATAAGCTAAAAAGTAAGAGGCCTGATTAAGTTTGAAAATGTGAGTGGCCTGCTGTAAAAAACCAAGTCCTAAACCCAGAATATTCCCCAGTAATAAGCCAATACCAATTAAATAAGCGGCGTTGTAAAGGAAAATTTTCATAATACTCCAATTACTGGCCCCAAACGACTTTAGCATCCCGATCATATTTGTTTTCTCTAAAATCATAATCAACAATGCGGTAACCATGTTAATTACACCTACAATTAACATCAGGATTAAAAGAACATTGGTGTTTACATCGAGAAGACCTAACCAGGTAAATATATTAGGGAAATTTTCTTCGATAGAATACGAGCGTAAATTGCGTGGAAGATTTTCATAGATATTATTGGCAATAGGCTTAAGCCTGTTAAAATCCTTAATCCTGATCTCTATACCACCAATTTCGTTCGCCTCCCAGTTATTCAAACGTTTAATTATATTCAGGTTGCCAAGCACAAAACCCTTATCAATATCTTCGACACCTATATCGTAAATACCTACAATTTTAAATTTACGCGGCCGCAACTGGTTTTGAACAAAATACATGATAAAATCATCACCGGTTTTGAGTTTTAAACGATTAGCCGTATAATTCGAAATGAGCAGTTCTTGCATGGCAGCCGTACTGTCGGAAAAATCGATAATGGTTCCGCTGATAATATGCTGCTTAATGTAATCCCACTTGTAGCTCTTGTCTATCCCTTTAAAATTAATGCCTTCAATTTCATTATTGGCCGAAAGGATAGCAGGTTTTGTAGCAAAAGGATAATAATATTCAATATCGGGATTGTTTTTGAGCGTTTTTTTTGTTTCTCCATCAAGTACGAAGGGAGAATGCTCAAAAGAATTATTCAGATCGTAACGGGTAATCTGCACATCACCCAAATAACCCCTTACTTTATCCTGGATTTCAGTTTTAAAGCCTTTAATAATGGCTATAGAGAGAATCATAACCGCCAAACTCAACATCACGCCTGCTATTGCAATACGCACGATAAGTTTTGAAAAAGTACGCTCAGATTTAATGGCTATGCGCCCAGCTATGAAATATTCGAAATTCAATTTAATCAATTTGTGTTAACAAAAATGCTCAATTCCTTTTTAAAAATGGCATTTTCGGAAATAAATAACCAACTTTAAACATCAATCATTAAGTTGTAACAAGAAAATACCAATAGCATAATTGAAATATATTGTAAATTGTTTTGTTATAATACCGGAAGATTAGAATAATACACAAAATGAAAAATTACATCAGCTTTGTTTTAACCAGTTTAATTGCATTATCGGCCTGCGGACAACCCAAACCACTCGAACAGGAAGTTCTTGGAAAGAAAAGTCCTGAAAACAGAAAACTGATGATCAGGAATGTTAAACTGCCATCTACAATTAAAACCGGTGCAGAGCAGACCGAAAAATACCTCCCGCTTTTAAAAGGAAAACGTGTGGGTATGGTGGTTAACCCTACATCGATTATCGGTACGCAGACTTCGGTTGATAGCCTGCTGAAACGAGGTGTTAAAATCCAGAAGATATTTGGTCCTGAGCACGGTTTTAGAGGCAATGCCAGTGCTGGCGTTACCGTTAACGATGATGTTGATACCAAAACAGGCATTAAAGCCATCTCGCTTTATGGCAAACACAGTACACCAACGGCTGAAGATTTAGCAGATATCGACATTATGGTGTTTGATATTCAAGATGTTGGTGTCCGTTTTTACACCTATATTAATACCTTACAGCACGTTATGGAAGCCTGTGCAGCAAATAATAAAACATTGTTGATTTTAGATCGCCCCAATCCAAATGGTTATTTAATTGATGGGCCGATTTTAGATCCAAAATTTAAATCGGGCATTGGCGTGCAACCTATCCCTATTGCGCATGGCTTAACGGTTGGCGAATATGCACAGATGTTAAATGGCGAGGGTTGGTTGAAAGATAAGGTGAAATGCAAGATTACCATTATCAAAAATGCCAATTACGATCATGATATGGAGTATACTTTACCGGTTAAACCCTCTCCTAACCTGAATACACAGCAATCTATTTTACTTTACCCATCTACCTGTTTATTTGAGGGCACTTATTTAAACCACGGCCGCGGAACGATGTTTCCATTTACTATTGTTGGCGCACCGTACCTTAAAGGGAAATTCGATTTCAGTTTTACGCCAAAAAGTATAAAAGGAATGTCTGAAACACCATTATTTCAGGATCAGGTTTGTTATGGTTTAGATTTAAGAACTTACGATACCTCAAAACTGGTAAAATCGAAACAGGTAAACATTAGCTGGTTAATCGAACTGTACAAGGCATCACCGAGAAAAGAAGATTTCTTTAATACCAAGTTGAGCAAAGAGATGGGTACTATCGAAAGATTAGTTGGTGTGGCAGATTTCAGACAACAGGTAATCGATGGAAAAAGTGAAGCGGAAATTAGGACGAGCTGGGAACCGGGCCTAAGTGCATACAAAACCATGCGTAAGAAATATTTGCTATACAATTGATTATTGAATGAGAGAGGGGTTGAATGAGAGCGGGATTGAATGATTGAATTGCCCTAGCAATTATTTTCAAACTTAACAGAAAGAGGTTTGTTATTATTGGTAATTGATAAGCGCTGTGCTATTCAATCATTCAAAACTTAATCATTCAATCATTTTAGCTATGAGCGGTCCAAAAATTAAAAGTGACAAACCAGGAAGCAATTACCAGGAAGAAGTGCCCAAAGGCAGGGAGCCTGTTGACCATAAAACAGTTAGAAAGGATAATGACAGCACCCCTAACAAAGCACCAAAAACGAATAATCCGGCCAAGCAAAGAGAATTAGAGGAGCAGCCTGTCCATCCAATAAAGAAAGCACCTAAAGAATAATTTCAAAACGCCGTCATTGCAACCGGAGTGTAGCTTATTACGGCCGTATACATACGACGGATTTCTCGACTGCGTTTCACCCGATAGCTATCGGGTCCGCTCGAAATGACGATTTTATAACAAAGTATCTATTTACTACTTGATTTTAAAAATGATAACAAAATTTTCTCATCGTGTGCTAAACCTAACTTACCAGTTGTTTTGTTATTATTCATTTTTTTCATGTATTTACCAAGCTCATTGTTTTCATAAGCGGTAAGCAATAACGGATATACGTAAGAACTCTTGCAAACAGCCCTGGTATTGCCTAATTTTTTCGCTACGCAATCTAATACAGTAACAATTGTCTTTTTCGAGTTTAGGTTAAAATTTTCATCGGCACTGCACTTCGAAAACTGGCGCAACGCTTCTAAGGTACCACCCCAGGTTCTAAAATCCTTTGCCGTAAAATCATCGCCTGTAATTTCTTTAATGTAAGCGTTTATTTTGCCTGAATCGATACTCTTATGCTCTTTCCCGTTCGAATAAAACTGGAATAATTCCTGTCCTGGAATGTCTCTGCATTTCTTGACCAGTTTTGCCAGCGACCGATCATTTAACTCTACTTTTTGCCGAACACCTTTTTTCCCAACAAAATCCATGGTAATTTTACTTCCTTCGATTTTAACATGCTTATCGCGAAGTGTAGTTAAGCCAAAAGAACCGTACAATTGCTTATAACTTTCATTACCCACGCGGATTAGTGTTTTTTGAAGTACATCTACCGAAATGGCCAATACTTTGCGTTCATCGAAATCTTTTCTGCGGAGGTCTTTTTCCAGGTTTTTCCTTGCATTGGGCAATGCTTTTCCAAATTCCAATAAACGGAAATATTTAGCCTCCGATCGTCGGCTGGTCCACTTTGCATGGTATTTATATTGCTTCCGGCCTGCAGCATCAATACCAGTTACCTGTAAATATGCATTTGGCTTACTGGCAATCCACACATTTTGCCATGCAGGTGGAATAACTAAGGCCTTTATCCGATCGAGGTGTTTCTCTTCGGTAATTTTGTTGCCCTCTTTATCTTCATAATAAAATTTACCAGGTTTTCCTTTACGGTAAATACCAGGCATGGCATCAGTTACGTACACCAATCCACTTGCCTGAACAACATCTTTGCCTTGTACCATTTTTTGCCTATAAGTATGGGTTTATTTTTAGTTATTTTGCAAAACATTAACGTGAGTAGCCGCGTTATTTTTAGAAACACAACACTTTCATATGAAAATAGTTTTTATGGGTACGCCCGATTTTGCGGTAGCCTCTTTAGATGCCCTGGTACAAGCCAATTTCAATGTAGTTGCAGTGGTTACTGTGCCAGATAAACCTGCAGGCCGTGGCCAAAAATTGAATGAAAGTGCAGTAAAAAAATATGCTGTAGAAAAAGGAATTCCTGTACTACAGCCTGAAAAGTTAAAAAATCCTGAGTTTATTGAAGAACTCAGATCTTACCAAGCCGATTTACAAGTGGTAGTGGCTTTTAGGATGCTACCAGAAATAGTTTGGAATATGCCGGCTAAAGGAACCATCAATTTACATGGTTCGTTATTACCGCAATACCGTGGTGCAGCCCCGATTAACCATGCCATTATAAACGGCGAGAAGGAAAGTGGCGTAACTACATTTTTCCTTAAACAGGAAATTGATACTGGTGATATCATTCTTAGCGACAGTGTGCCCATTGCCGACGACGAAACTGCGGGCGAGTTGCATGATAAACTGATGGTTGTTGGCGCAAATCTCCTGGTAAAAACACTACGTGCTATAGAAGCTAATAATATAACAGAGCAACCGCAGCCACAAAATGATGATTTAAAACATGCGCCGAAGATTTTTAAGGAAGATTGCAAAATCGACTGGAACAGTCCGGCGCAAACTATCCATAATTTAATCCGCGGTTTAAGCCCTTACCCAACTGCTTTTACCTCACTCAATGAGAAAAATTTAAAGGTATTTAAAGCCGAAATAGAAGATAAAGAGCCAGGTATTGTAGCCGGAGGCTTTTTAACCGATGGTAAAACTTATTTAAAATTTGCGGCGAAAGATGGGTTTATCAAGCTTCTAGACATCCAGTACGAAGGAAAAAAACGAATGCTGATCGAAGACTTTTTAAGGGGAATGCGGTTGTAAAAGAGTTTGAGTTGTCAACTTTAATGGCCATTATGCAAGAAAGTTGACAACTCTTCTAGTCGATTCAATGAGCTAAGTTAGATGCAGAACAGGATCAGCATGAAAACCTATATTTTATATGGCAATTCTTTTTGGAAAGGAATTGCAGTGGCTTTTGGCTTGATACAGCCCCGCTCCCGCTTCTGCCAATTTGAAGGAAATTGGCATCCCGCTTTGATCGGGTTTAAGTGGCCACAAAAGTGCTACTGTTTAGGTTAAATAAACCCGACCGGCAGCGTTATCCCGATTAAGAACTATTTCTCTTATGAGCAAATTTTATCGGGATTAAGCCAAGGGCGGGACCAGCCCTAACCGATTAGCACAGGTATTGCTTTCCAAAAAAATATGAGATAGGGTTAAAGATCTCTCCATTCCGCTACGCTTCAGTCGAGATGACGAACCAATGGCACTAATTTCCTAATGACCAATGAACCAGATTACAAAGCATTCAATTTCTCAATCAAAAACTTCGATACCTCGTTAAAATAACGTTTCCTGCCATAGCCCATTACCCATTGAATGCCTTGCGTAGCATTGGTAATAAAAACTTCTTCGGCTTCTTTTAATATTTCAGGATTAATCTGCGCCTCGATTAAAGGCATATCGTTCATTTTGCACAACTGCATAATGGCCGTACGCATTACGCCGCTTATACAACCTTCAGCCAGCGACGGCGTATAAATCTGTTTGTTATATACGACAAAAACATTGGCACTGATGCTTTCGCAAAGAAAGCCATATTGGTTCAGGATCATTGCCTCATCCAAACGGTTTTGGCTTTTAAAAATTCCGGCCATGACATAAAGCAGCGCATTGGCCGTTTTAAAATTCGAGAGTTTATTAACCGGTTTAGTCATTTCATCAAAAACATCAATGATCAGGCCTTTGCTGTTCAGCTCATATGTAGATGCTTTTAAGGGAATACCTTCTAAAACATAACCTGCTTTATTAATTTCGGGCGTATAAACGCCAGCTCCTCCCCTGTATACGGAAAGGCGGAAACGGACATTGCCATTCCACTTGTTCCTTTTGGCCAGATCGGCGGTTTTCTGGCGCAGAAAATAATCGTCCATTAAAGCATGACCGTCAATTTTAAGCGCTTTCATGCCAGCCGTTAATCTATCGGCATGTAAATCGGCAAATTGCAGCTTATTATTAATCATTCGCATGCTTTCGAACAGTCCATCGCCAAATTTGAAGCTTCTGTTCGAAGCCGTTAAAATCGGAAGATCAACTGCTTGAAATTCATCATTAAATAAAAGGTACTCCTGAAGCATATTTTATGATGTAGCGATATAATTTTCCCATTTGGTTAAGCCAGCTTTAAAATCGGGTGGCAATGGCGATTCAAAATACATATACTCTTTAGAAGTAGGGTGGATAAAACCCAAACTTTGTGCGTGCAAAGCCTGACGGGGCAGCAATTCAAAACAATTATCTACAAATTGTTTGTACTTATTAAACGTAGTTCCTTTTAAAATCTTATCGCCACCATACATTGCATCGTTAAAAAGTGGATGGCCAATATGTTGCATGTGTGCCCTGATCTGGTGTGTACGGCCCGTTTCGAGTTCACAACTGATCAAGGTAACGTAACCTAACCGTTTTAATACTTTATAGTGTGTTACAGACCATTTCCCTTTTTCTTCATCATCGTAAATATCCATCACACGGCGGTCTTTCACACTTCTGCCAATGTAACCGGTTACCGTTCCATCGTTTTCGATATCGCCCCAAACCAGTGCAATATATTTACGTGTAATGCTGTGGTCGAAAAACTGACGCGCAAGGTGAGTAATCGATTTTTCATTTTTACTGATCAGCAATAAACCCGAGGTATCCTTATCAATGCGGTGCACTAAACCTGGGCGGCCATCATTGCCAGGCAGCTGAGGCAGTTGCTCAAAATGGAATGCCAGCGCATTAACCAAAGTTCCGGTATAATTATTAAAACCAGGGTGTACAACCATTCCTGCAGCTTTATTTACGATCAAAAGATCGCTATCCTCGTAAATGATATCAATTGGTAAATCTTCAGGATAAACTTCAGTATCGCGCGGTGGGTGAGGTAAAACGATAGATATTTCATCATAAGGTTTAACCTTATAACTCGCTTTGATCTGTTTCTGATTAACCAGTACATTCCCTGCATCAATTGCATTTTGAATACGGTTTCGGGAGGCATTTTCTACGCGCACCATCAAAAATTTATCGATACGAAGCAAAGACTGCCCCTTATCGACAATAATTTTTAAATGTTCATATAATTCCTGCTCTTCTGATTCCTGCAATTCGACCACATTTTCCATGGCGCAAAAATAAACTTTTAACTTCAAGAATTTTTTAATGATTGCAGTTTTCGAAAAAACAGCCCTATCTTTACTCACAATCAAAACATTCTAAATTTTTTATATGAAAAAATGCTACTCTTTAAAGGCCCTGTGTGCCTTATTTTTATTGGTAATGGCTCAAAAAGCAAGTGCCCAACAAGACGTTGGAGGCTTGTTTGTGGGCGGACCAGCAGATGCGACCAAACTGGTTAATGCCTATTTTGATCCTTTATATAAAGGTTTAGGCCTGGGTTTAACCGATGGCTGGTCGAACACTGCTCAATCAAAAGGTTTTTTAAAATTCGATGTCAGGGTTTCGGCCTCTGCAGCATTTGTTCCACAATCGGCCAGAAGTTATGATGTAAATACCTTGGGTTTAAATAATATCAAACCTGCACCTGGTGCATCATCTATAGGCCCTACTGCATTTGGCGATGACCATGAAGGTGGTAAAATGCAAATTTATACAAGCAGTGGCGTTCCCACGGGTAAATTTTTCAACCTACCTCAGGGAGTGGGGTTTCATGTAGTGCCTTCTGCGCAGATACAGGCTACTTTGGGCTTACCCAAAAACATTGATGTTACCTTGAGAGCAATGCCAAAGATTAAATTAGGTAGCGACCTTGGAAGCTTATCGATGATCGGCTTTGGTGCCAAAGTTGAACTTTTACCGCTTTTTATGGGTTCAACTACAGAAAAATTAATTCCTGTAGACATTGCCATTGCCGGTGGTTTTACGCAGTATAAATATAATTTGCCTTTGAATATCAATAATACTTCAAATTCAGATCAGCGTATTGATGCTAAATTCAAT
This sequence comes from Pedobacter sp. 22163, assembly GCF_052045595.1. NCBI lineage: Bacteria > Pseudomonadati > Bacteroidota > Sphingobacteriia > Sphingobacteriales > Sphingobacteriaceae > Pedobacter > Pedobacter sp. 22163. The sequence continues at coordinate 279,982 of NZ_JBQEPM010000005.1, forward strand.
GGCGTAAATTTTGATGCCATCGTTTCTAAGAAAATTATGTTTTTCACGCCTTTTGCCAGCATTGGTTACCAAACCTCGAATACCAATTTAAAAGCGCTAGGTACTTATAAATTTGAAGATGGCGCAAGCAATGCAACTTATGTTGATCCAATCTCGGTGAAACAAACTGATATTGACGGCGTAAGGGGGAGTTTAGGCTTCCAGTTGAAGTTTGGTTTCTTTAAATTTTACGGTTCATATACTCAGGCAAAATACAGTATGGTTAATGCAGGTATAGGCCTTGGTATCGGTAAATAATTAATTTTCGAATATAATAATGCTAAAAAACACCTGAAATACTCAGGTGTTTTTTATTTTTACACGTGTTCGAAGAAATATACAGCCCGGTACAAAAAATAACATTTGCGCCTTTCAATAACTTGTTTGTTAAACGGGATGATCTTATCGATCCCTATATTTCCGGCAACAAATGGCGTAAGCTCAAATATATTTTAGCCAAGGCCAAAGCAGAAAAGAAAACGCATCTGGTCACTTTTGGAGGTGCTTATTCCAATCACCTAGTAGCAACTGCCGCAGCAGCATCAAGATCGGGCTTAACCGCTACTGCTTTTGTACGTGGAGAAGAAGTAAAAAATGAGCTATTATTGCTGTGCAGTTTATTTGGGATGAAACTCATTTTTACCGACCGTGAAAGTTACCGGGATAAACACCAGTTGTTTGACCAATATTTTGCGTCTGATGCGCAAGCTTATTTTATAAACGAAGGGGGTGCATCACTTGAAGCCACTATTGGCTGCGCAGAGGTAATTGAAGAACTGACGGAACCATACGACCACATTTTTTGCGCTGCCGGAACGGGAACCACTGCTGCAGGTTTGTTGAGGGGGATTCAACAACACCTGTTAAATACAAAGTTACATATCATCCCTGTATTAAAGGGCGCTTCGTTTATCAAAGCAGAAATAGCACGCTATACACCAATATCCAGTCACCTCGAACTTCACCTCGATTATCATTTTGGTGGCTATGCGAAAACCACTCCTGAACTGATCAGCTTTATCAAAATCTTTACTGCAAAAACCGGGTTGCTCCTAGACCCTGTCTATATCGCGAAAATGTTTTATGCCATTCAAGATTTAGCAAAACAAGAAATTATTGGTAAAGATGAAAAAGTATTGGCCATCCATACCGGAGGGCTTATGGGCCTTTTTGGTATGAAGGATAAGTTTTAATATTCCCCAAAACTTAAAATGAAGATAATGCGGATAATCCGTATGTAAATGCTCTACCCCTTCTAAATTTTAATCTGAACTATCTTCTTTTATTTCAAGTGTGATGCTGATCCCAAAAATTCGGGGTAGCATGATGATTGTGCAAGATGAAACTCAAATCAATTTGTCAGTATAAATTAATAATTTGAAGAAGACTAAAAAGTAAACAAACGTTTACTTACTTTTGAATTATATTAATTAAGTGAATTATGCGACCCAAAAATTTAGCGAAAGAAGAAGCCATCAGATCAATTGCCCTACAGATTATTTCTGAAGAAGGACTGGAAAACCTGAGTATGCAGAAACTGGCCAAAGCAGCCAATATATCGCCACGTACCATTTATATCAAGTATGAAAATAAAGAAGATCTATTGATAAAACTTTTTATCGAAGAAGTACTTGGCAACTATGAAAAAGCGATATTAGAAAATTTTGATCCAAAAATGGCTTTTGCTGATGGTATGAAAAGATTATGGTTAAATACTTTTCGTTACCTAACAAATAATAAACCTGCATTTTCTTTAATCCGGTATGGAAAATCTTCTCCCCTTTTAAATAAGGCTTTTCAAGAGAAAAACATACAACAAGGTGCATTTTTCGCACCCATTCATACCTTTTTAAAAACAAATGTCCAAGCTGGATTGATTGCAGATTTACCCCATGATGTACACATCGCGCTCCTATTTTCACCCATCCAAGATCTGGTAGCTGAATATTTTGACCATTTAGATCGGCCTGTACAAATTATTACCGAGGAAGTTATTTTAACCTCCTGCGAAATCATAATCAAAGGCATCCTTAAATAAAAAACAATGAACAACATTAAAGATAAAAAAATCGCCATCATTGGTGCTGGCCCGGGAGGTTTAACACTAGCCAGGCTTTTGCAAATGGATGGCTTCAAGGTAAAGGTTTACGAACGCGACACTGATGAAAATGCTCGACAAAAAGGTGCTACATTAGATCTACATGAGGAATCTGGATTAGCTGCCTTACGTGAAGCTAAACTCATGGATGCCTTTATGGCAAACTATCGCCCCGGTGCAGATCGTACACGTATTATTGATCAGCGCGGCAATATCATTTTTGAAGATAGCGACATACAAAATAGAGAAGCTTTCCGGCCTGAAATAGACCGCGGTCCATTACAAAAGATCCTTTTAGATTCGCTGGTAAAAGGTACTGTAATTTGGGATAGTCATTTTGAAGCACTTACACCCAGCAACGGTTCATGGCTGATCGGATTTAAAAATGGAACTTTAGCGCAGGCCGATATGGTAATTGCCGCAGACGGGGCTAATTCAAAAATCCGTCCATACATTACCCCCATTAAACCATTTTATTCGGGGATTAGCATTGTTGAAGGCGCCATTTATTCATCGGCCACTGCTTGTCCGAAAATGCATGCGCTTTTAAACGGCGGCAAAATATTCGCTATGGGTGATGAAAAATCACTGATCGTAAGTTCAAAAGGTGATGGCAGTTTAGTATTTTACACGGGTTGCCATACGCCAGAAAACTGGGCAAAAGTGTCGGGTATTAATTTTTCGGATAAAAACCAGGTAATCAACTGGTTCAAAAATGAATTCTCCTCCTGGGACTCAATGTGGTTGGAATTATTTGAAAATGCATCAACAGCTTTTGTTCCCCGGCCTCAATACTGTATGCCTTTAGATCAGCACTGGGAAACCGTCTCCAATTTAACTATGCTGGGTGATGCAGCCCATTTAATGCCCCCTTATGCTGGCGAAGGGGTAAATATGGCCATGCTCGATGCTTTAGAACTAAGCCAATGCTTTAAAGAGAACAACTTTAATACACCTAAGGAAGCAATAGCAGCCTATGAAAAACAAATGCTAAAAAGAGCTTCAGAAACAGCAGATATTACGATGCAATCTACTATGGCACTTCATTCTACAGATGCAATTAGCTATATGCTCAACATTATGGGCCCTGAATAAAAAAGGGCCCTCATCGCTGAGGAACCCCAATAAGATCTCTAAATCGTCCCGTTGATTTGATTCTTGTAATAAAAGTATCGCTACTTTCTTGCGAATGAAATAAAAATAGAGCAAGACCGCTAAATAATAGATGAAGATGCACGATCTATACACATTGAATAATAAACCTTGGTGAAGTACAGGATATGGCAAATATGGCTGTTTTTCTGGTTTCGCCGCGGGCTAAATATATAACAGGAACAGTTTCGGTGGTAGATGGCGGAGGATCACGCTCGGCATTCTGATACTTACCATTAAGCAGGAAGAACAAGTAATTGATCAGTACATCGAATTTATGGATGAAACAGATGAAGGCTTATCTGATTTCTGGGGCAGGCTCTTGCATGAAACCGGGATTCCGATTGGATAATCTGTCAAAATAAAATGCTACAAAAGGGGCTTTCCATAAAAAAGTTTTCCACATCGGTGAAGTCCAAAACGCGATTTTGTCTATAATCACACTTTAAACATCGTCACCAGACCAGATTTTCAACTCTTTAAGTTTATTTAAAAAAGGGAAATAAACTTCTTGGTGGATCGGTTGAAACTTTTCGGTAATCTCTTTTTGAAGAACATCATATTTCTGTTTTTCAATATAGTTTTTCCTAGGGTTCAAAATCGATCTTTGTGCGTCGAGGCCATGGAGGTAGTTGCAAAGCGGAATCCACTTTTCAATGTACTCAGCTTTCTTTGAGCCCAAATAATCAATAAATCTGAATAGCGCTTCTATTCTCTCTGGTATCATAACTTGTATTTGACGCAAACCCAATGGAAATAACATACAGAATTATGTGGATGGTTAGCGTTGAATGTATGATACGAATTTACTAAATGAATATGAGAAATAAATACCATCAATAATTTTTACTGCGTCTTTCAGGGGTCCTACGGTTCTTTGTTCAATGGAAGGAAGTGCTGATACTCAAAAATAGCGGTTAAAATCAGGTACTTTCTTTATTTTGCAGGCCTGAAATAAATCGACGCCCCAACCATTTCCTTGGTAGATGAGGCAGGAGAAGCACCGGTAGCAATGAAAAAAAGTCAAACATCAACCGGTTACACCTGTAATATCAAGTTGAAAAAAATCTCTCAAATTTACCACTGAGAGATCACATATCTATCTTAATTAAAACTTGCCCTGAATTGCAGCGGTGAGAATTGGGTTTTATTTTTAAAAAGCTTGTTGAAAGAGGCTGGGTGTTCAAACCCCAACAGGTAAGCGATTTCACTTACAGATAGTTGAGTTGTAGACAGCTGCTCCTTGGCCTTGTCTATAATCCGGTTCTGAAGGTGCTGTTGTGTGCTTTGTCCTGTAAGTGCCTTCAATAGAGAGCTTAAATAGTTTGGCGTCAGGCACAGCGATCCGGCAATTTTCTTTACCGTTGGAACGCCGTTAAGCAGAAGATTCTCCTCAGAGAGATAATTATCGAACAATGTTTCCATCTGCTCAAGGATCTGATGATTGCTCTTCCGGCGGGTATAAAATTGCCGTTCATAAAAACGGGTTGTATAGCGCAGGAACAATTCGATATGACCGATTATAATGTCATGGGAAAATTTATCGATGTTCGAATGGTATTCCTGTTTGATCTGTTTAAAAATTGCTATCATCAATTGTTCCTCCCTGTCTGAAAGAAACAGAGCTTCATTAACTGCATAACCGAAAAAATCATAATTTTTGATTTTCCTAGCCAAGCTGGTGTTCCAAAAAAAATCAGGATGGATCAGCAGTAGCCAGCCCGAAGGATCGCTTTCGGCATTGGGATCGATCTCTATGTGGATTACCTGTTGGGGCGCGACAAATGTTAATACGCCTTCATCAAAATCATAAGGTAGCTGACCATAATTAAACTTCTTGCTCACATTTCGTTTTAATCCGATCGAATAGTAATTCTGAACCCATCGGATATCGGTATACACAATAGGATATTTTACCAGGCTATAATCAATCAGGCTGATCAATGGATGCTCTGTCTTCGGCAAGTTGCTAAATTCGTGAAAGGATTGAATTGAGTCAAAATGTAATTCAGCTCGCATAATTTCTACATTATAATTTAAATCTATTAAAACTTTGTACACGGAAAAAATTTTCCATGTACAAAGTTTACTGGTTGATAAAGCTTACCATTCCTGATCCGTGGGCAGTAAGAACAGTTCTGACACATCTAGATGATCGGGCGCTTCAAGGGCATAGATAATGCTACCGGCAATATCATTTGGTGTCAAGAATGTCATCTGCCCGCGGAGATTTTCCATACCTTCCTTGTAACCTTTGTCTGAAATATGGTCATACAAATTGGTGTCAACTGCCCCGGGCTGTATGCTGGTAACCCGGATATTGTGTTTTTTACCGATTTCCATTCGCGTAATATCTGAAAAGGCTGCGACAAAGAACTTGCTTGCACAATAAACTGACAAACCTTTGAATAATTTGCGCCCTGCAATAGAGGATAAGTTTATGATATGGCCGCTATGCTGGATAATGAGTTCTGGAAGTACACTGGCTGTAGCATTTAATACCCCTTTTATATTAACATCCACCATAGTGTTCCATTCATCGGTCCTAAATGTATCAACATCAGATGCCTGCATAAGGCCCGCATTGTTTATCAGGATATCGATCCCGCCGAAATGTGATTTTAACGATTTTACACCATTTTCCACACTAAGGGGATCAACAACATCCATGACTATCGACCGGGCTTCGCCACCTTTGGATACAATTTCGTCTTCGATGGATTTTAATTCATTGATTCTTCTAGCTGCTAAGCCTACTTTAACACCTTTTTCGGCAAGTGCAATTGCTACACCTTTGCCAATTCCGCTTGATGCACCTGTAATCAGTGCAACTTTCCCTTTTAAATTCATGTTGTATATTTTGATTCGGATACAAAATTGCATCTTGCCGGACAGAAATAATTTGCCATATCTCTGTTTATAATTTCCATATCTATGGTGGATGTTTCAAAGTTTAGTATTGTCATACTCAAAAATCTCTTTGGTGAGCAACCATGAAAGTAGAATTTAGTGTTCATTTAGGTTATGAATGTCCTTGATTTGGTTAATTCTATGATCCGTCTCTTACCTACTTTTGTTCCATCCGTTAATTAATTATTATTTTATGGAAAATCATATCGAAAAATCAAAAAACAATCAGCCTGTCGCTCTAGTAACCGGAGGCAATCAGGGTATAGGTTATCAAATTGCAAAAGCACTTGCTGACAATGGCTATGCGGTATATATCGGGTCACGCAATCTGCAAAATGGAGAGAAAGCTGCTTTGGAAATCGGCCCAAATACACACGCTGTAAAACTCGATGTTACTGATGGAACAACTATCCAGGGGGCGGTAAAGGATATTGAAAAAGATCACGGTTGCCTTGATCTTCTTGTTAACAATGCGGCGATAGCTAGCGTGGGGAATGCGGATCGATCGGTAGAGGAAATCAACGCAGCAAGAAATGCAAGTACTGCATCTGTTGATGATGTTAAGGCAGTTTGGGAGACCAATGTATTTGGTGTGATCAGCGTTACACAGGCCTTTTTGCCACTATTAAGGAAATCCAATGCAGCCAGGATCGTCAATGTGTCGAGCGCCCTGGGTTCATTGACATGGATATCTGATCCGGACTGCTGGGCCCGTGAAAGTTTTGGCATCGTTTACTCGGCTTCCAAAACAGCACTGAATGCTGTAACGATGGCATTCGCAATAGAACTTGAAAAAGAAAACATCAAAGTAAATGCAGTCAGTCCAGGCTATACTGCAACAGCTCTGAACAATTTTCAGGGCACAGATACTGTTGAAGTCGGCTCACGGGAACCTATCCGCGTGGCTTTGGAAACGGACGGTCCAACCGCCACTTTCACTGGCCCCGATGGTATTCTTCCCTGGTAACATTTTTTCGACAAACAATCACAATTTTGACCGATCACTGAAATAATGATTGGTTATTATTATTAATTTTAAGATATAGAAAAATTAAATGGACATAGAAGTCAAACTTGATACAATTGCTGGGGTACACAGGGCCTATAATCTTCCCGGCCCTACCCATCCGCTCATTACGATGCTGAATTTCTCAAATGGTTCTCTTAAAATGTGCGGAAAGCTGGAAAATCACGTTTTGAATTTTTATAAGATTCTTTTGGTAACCAGGCGGGGCGGAAAGATCAGGTATGGCCAGGGTTATTACGATTTCGATGAGGGGAGTATGCTTTTCGCGGCGCCGAACCAGCTTGTGGGAAGTACAGGAAATTATGTCGACAACGAAGGTTATTCTTTATTGGTTCACCCGGATTTTCTTCTGGGTTATCCATTGGCAAGAAAGATCAAGCAGCTTGGCTTTTTTTCCTATGCAGCAAACGAAGCCCTGCATCTCTCCGAACAGGAAAAGTCCACTATTGTATCGATTTACGATATCATCCGTAATGAGCTCACCAGCAGAATTGATGATTTTAGCCATGAGGTTATCATCGCGCAAATCGAGCTACTATTAAGTTATGCCAAACGTTTTTACAAACGCCAGTTCCTAACGCGGAAAGTTATCGTTAACGACTTACTTGAACGCGTTGAAGATTTATTGGAAAATCATTTTAATGAAAAAAATGTCCTTTTACAAGGGATTCCGACTGTTCAGTTCATTGCTGATAAGTTGAATTATACCCCTAATTATTTAAGCGATATGTTACGTTCACTTACGGGGCTAAACGCCCAGCAACATATCCATCTTAAGCTGATTGAAAAATCCAAGGAATTATTGACAACAACAGATAAAGCAATCAGTGAGGTGGCTTTTCAATTGGGCTTTGAGCACCCACAGTCTTTCACCAGGCTGTTCAAGATTAAAACAAAAATGTCTCCCCTAGAATTTAGGTTACAATTTAACCAAAATTGATATAAATTTTAAAAATGCCAAACACCCATTCTACATGTTGGAGATTATCAAAAAGTGGCACTTGTTTTTCAAAAAAGCGGCCACTTTTTTGGGCTTGAATTGACTTCTGCTTCCTCCTCTAGGTATTTGGGAAACCAATTTTTGCATCATGCTCTAATTGTGCTTTTGATGAAACATATTCATCCCCGATCAGCTTAAGTATTCCAAATAATGGATAAGTAGTCGAATGAAAAATAATATGACTTATTTAATTACTGGATTGGCCCTGAAATACTTATTTGCGCCTTCGAAGGCAACCACATAATCCGAATTAAAATGTCTGCTTTTTTGGTAATAATCTGTTGTTATAATCTGCGCACCAGAATTCTGTGAAGCAATAAAATTACCATAATCATTCATGCGAGCCTGTTTGGTGTCTGCATCCGCACGCGTACGGATGATGTAGCCTTTTTTGACCAAGTTCGGTATCTGCGGATCTTTAGGGTTATTAATGATCATCATCGCCGCTTCTGGAGTTCCCGGATCGGCGTTGGTAAATAGTATCCTATGTTTTAAAGACGGATGGCCTTTTATATACAGCGAACGTTTTATGTCCCGGTTATCGAGCAAGAACAAAAATTTACCTCTAGCTTGCCTAAGCGTTGGCCAACTGTTATGCTGCACAGCCTCTTCAAGGGTGGCATATTTACCTCTTACCTCATCGGGTGTTATGATTTTTTTATCACCCAGGTATGCTAAGAATTCTCTGTCCAGGGCATCAAAGGTCTCGGCCGAAAAAGGCTCCGGCCTGGTCAATTCTTTATTTTCAGATACATCATCTTTAGGTTCAACCGTAATAAATATTGGATTGTGATCGGGATGAGCGTCGGACCATACCTTTAACTGCTGAAGACCATTTTTCAAAGTGAGACATTGGCTACGGAAATCCATATCGATCATATGGAAAACCTTAAAACCAGGCGCCATCATTTCTCCCTTAGGATCATATTCAGATTGGCCCTTAACCCAGTCCAAACCCTTTGGATGGGCAAACCTACGTCCTTTAGAATCAGCGTACACATCGATTTCCAGGTTACAGAGTCCCATATCCAATTGATCAGTCAAAACAATATGGCTATACTCAAGCCATTTAAGTCCTGACGAATCCTTTTTTGCCAAATAGCGGAACAGATCCGGTTCAATCGCCATTTTATAACTATTGTGTGATCCTATCACCTGGATTTTATTAATGGGTGTAAGCCCGCTGACAGGCTGCTGGAAATAGTATGGTACAGCAAGGAAAAATAGTGTAATCAAGAATGGTTTCATAGTTTAAGAATATCATAACAGCCGGAAAATATCCGGCTGTTATGATTATATAGAGTACAAATATTATTTAATATCCTGCATTTTGTTTCAGCTGACCATTTGAAGCCTGGATTTCGGTCAATGGGATAGGCAGCCAATACTGGGCATCTTTAAAGGTACGGCCAGTTAATGCCACCTTCCTAACATAGCTGTACCCGGATGGATTAGCACCGCTTACCGTGGCAGATATACCATACGCAGGCACATTTTCGGTCTGCGGGGCTATTTTCCAGCGCCTTACATCATAATAACGGTGCTCTTCAAACGCAAGTTCGATCTGCCTTTCATTTTTAATGGCCTCACGCATCGTAGCCTGGGATAAACCTAACAGAGCAGGCATTGCAACAGAAGAACGGGACCTTACCGCATTGATCGCATCATAAACACTTTGATCAGGGCCTATAGCTTCATTCTGGGCTTCGGCATAGTTCAGCAATATTTCGGCATATCTGAAATAAATCCATGGCTGTGCTCCGGCCACACCTGCCGGGTTAACGATTGGATAGCTATCATTCATAAACTTACGGAGATAATATCCGGTTGAACTGGTGTTCCAATTTGATGGCCCCTGATTGCTATCCTTTCCTCCGGGCAGGTAAACATCTACCGTACTGCCCCTATATGGAGACTTATTGTGTAGAATTGTGGCATAAAACCTTGGATCGCGGTTCACATATGGATTTTGTGGATCATAACCGGATCCCGGGTCAGTTATGGCTTTGCCATTGGCCATCGGATAAGCATCTACCAGATTTTGAAGAGGGGTGTTACCACCCCAGGCATCGTACCCGTTAGGTCCGTTGGCACGTTCTATGGGCAGATGTATCGCGGTACTGGAGAAATAAAGGCGTTCAAATATAATCTCACTGCTATTTGGATTTAAAAACAGTTTTGAATACCCACCCTGATCTATATTATACTTTCCAAGGTCGATTACTGCTTTGGCGGCTGCAGCTGCCGCTGTCCAAGTAGCAGCACTATATAAAGGGCTCGCTGCATACAATAACAACCTCGATTTTAAAGCTAGTGCGGCGCCTTTGGTCGCCCTACCCAATGCCCAGGTAGCGCTATTGTTTAAAGGTAACCTCGAAGCGGCATCATCAAGTTCTGTAGCTACATAATTTATAGATTCTGCTAAGCTGGCGCGTTTGAAAAGAGCAGGATCCTGTAAGTTGCTGTTCAGGTCGGTAACCCTATCTGCAATTAACACAGCTCCGCCATAGTTCCGTATAATATCGTGATACCTAAAAGCCCGGATAAACCGGATTTCACCAACGAGCCTGTTCTTATGTGCCGTGTTTAGCGGCAGCCCGTCGATTACACTCAGTGCATAATTGCATTCGCGTATACTTCGATAACTTCGAGCCCACAAAGTTCCGGCCATACCGGTATTATCTGCCGACAGCTGGCCCTGCTGCAAAACCCACGAACCATCATTATTGGTATAGATAGATTCATCACTCACCGAACTCCACATCGCATATTCAAACCCACGCCCGAACCCTGGAGGCGAATAGCTTCCTTCCTTTTCCTGTAATATAGCGCCAAGGTATCTGTTGGTTACAAACGCTTCAAAAAGAGTTGTATCGCTTACAATCGAATTACCTGTAGCCCTGTCGGTAGGCGATAAAGTTAAAAAGTCTTTTTTACAGGATGTGACCGATGCCATTAAAAGCATTGCCCAGCCTATTACATATTTGAAATTTTTCATTGTTTTTAGAATTTGATATTGGCACCTACGTTGATAATTTTTTGCTCTGGATAGAATTGTCCTGTCGTACTGATACCCTCTGGATCATAATCTTTAATCCTGGTAATGGTAAAGAGATTGAATGCGCTGGCATATACCCTAAGGCCGGCAATGCGCAAACGTGATAACGCCCCGGAAGGGAGTGAATAACCGAGCTGAACATTTTTTAGCCTTAAAAAAGAAGCATCGTTATTCCAGAAAGTACTATTGTACTGTCCTCCGCTTACTGCGCTCGATGCCCTATCGGATACCCTTGGATATGTTCCGTTCGGGTTGGATGGGCTTGTTGCATTGTTTGCCCAGGAGCTGTAAAAATTTCCGATGGTACCCGATTCAGGCAGTACATACTGGCTTACCTGGGACTGGCCTGCAAAAAGCACTGATATATCGAAATTGCTGTATGCAGCATTTAAGTTTAATCCGTAAACGATCTGGGGAATATTGCCATATTTGGTCCTTACCCTATCAGCAGCAGTAATTTTTCCGTCCTGGTTATAATCTTCGTATATCAAGTCACCGACTATTGCTCCGGGAACATGGGGCGAATTGTCAATCTCTGCCTGGCTGCGGTAAATGCCTGTTGACCGGTACAATAAACTTGTATTTAGAGGTCTACCTGTTTGACTCTGATGTGATAAGGTTCCTGCAGCCTCATCAATGTAGATGATTTTACTTTTGGCATAGGTAAAGTTGCCCGAAGCTCCCCAAGAGAAACTTCCAGAGTGGTTATATCCCAATGTAGCCTCGAATCCGTTATTGTTTATCTTTCCGATATTTTCGGCAGGCACCAGTGGATTGCCTCCAAAAGGGTTAACAATACCGGATGTAGCCGGCAGTGATCCATTACGGTAAGCTAGGATATCAGACCTTACCTGGCGGAAATAAATAGCCTCGAGCGTAAAGTTTTTCAGGAATACAGCATTAATGCCGATATCGGTTTTCTTTGCCGTTTCCCAGGTAATTGCAGGGTTTGCCAGTTTGGTAAGTGCCAGCCCAGGCTGCACAGACGGTCCAGAACCGTTATCAAACACGACCATATTATTGAAAGAGTAGTTATCCACGTATTGGTAGGCACCGATAATATCATCCCCCAGCACACCATATGATGCTCTTATTTTCAGATCGTCTATAAAACCAATGCTGTTTCGGAACCAGTCTTCCTTAGAAATACGGTAACCGGCAGATACCGAAGGAAAGTAACCCCATTGATGGCCGGGTGCAAAAAGTGATGAGCCATCTGCACGCAACTGTGCTTCCAAAAGATATTTTTCATCATAATTATAGGCTAGCCTACTGATCACACTTTGGCGGTTGTAATTATAAGCTGGGTTGGCGGCATTATTACTGCTACTGCCACCATTGGTCGCATTGTTAGCTGCAGTCCCTCCTTGTGAAAGCTCTGGTGTACTGCTGGTTAAAAAGCCGGTGCGCTGGGCCCAGAAGAAATCGTAATTACTGCGGCTCTGCTCATAGCCCACAAAGGCATTGATGTTGTGTTTATCGAACTGCCTTACAAAATTCAGTTTGATATTGGAGGTAACCAACGATTGATTTAACTGAGACTCGTACAGGTATGCCATACCGCTAAGACCTCCCTGTACGCTTGGAAGATAAGCTCCTGTTGTTTTATTATAATTGTAAACAGTATAAGGAGTATAAAATGCTTTTGAGAAAGCGTTTGATTTATCAACTGAGAAAAATCCATCTAATGAAAGTCCCTTGAGGTGTGGAATATCGTAACTTGCTTTAAGGATACCGTTAAAAGTCTGTGTTGGATTTCTGTTGATCCCACCGATATCTGTGGGGGTAAGTGCAGGATTTGATTGATCGATACCGGTTGTGGGCATTCCATTGGGATAAAATGCTGCAGCTGTCGGATACGAGCGGTAAATTGAACGGAATATATCAGCGGACGCTGTGGTGGGCATCTGACGTTTTTCCTCACGTGCTGATAGCGACAAGGCCACTTTTAGTGCCGGCGTGATAGTTGCATCGATATTTGATCTTATATTATACTGATTATATTTAGCCGCACCGTTCCTGTATATACCGTCCTGGTAAAGTGTTCCTGCAGAAATGAAATATTTAACATCTTCGGATCCACCGCTCACTATGAGGTTGTGCTGATCCTGAAGGCTGTGGCCTTTTAGCACTGTTTTTTCCCAATCGGTATTAGGAAAGTTGAGCGGATCTGTACCGTCACCGAATTTCTGGAGCTGAGCCGCACTGTACACCTGGTTCATTCCGCCGGTGGGATTGTTGTAGTAGCTGATGTCGTTAACGATCCTGGCATAGGTTCGCGCATCTGCCAGTTTGGGCAGGCGCGTAGGCGAGCTAAAGCCCTGGTTGAAGCTATACGAAACAGAAGCTTTACCTGCTTTACCGTGCTTGGTGGTAATAAGGATAACACCATTTGCAGCTCTATTACCGTAAACCGCGGCCGATGCGTCTTTGAGAACAGAAACGCTTTCGATATCGTTTGGATCCAGACGTTCTAAGCCGCCAATCTGACCGGGAATGCCATCAACAACAATCAGTACCGCATTGCTGCCACTTGTAGCTAAGCCCCTGATCAAAAGATTTGACGCATCTGCCCCCGGCTCGCCGGACACATTATTGGCAACCACACCGGAAATACGGCCAGCAAATGAGCCCGAAACATTGGGTTGAGGGCTTTTAACCAAATCACTTCCCTTTACAATCGAGATTGAACCGGTAAGGGTTGCTTTCTTTTGCGAGCCATAACCCACTACAACCAGATCATTTAATGACCTGGAATCAGGCTGTAAGCTTACCTTGAGGGAAGTTTGCCCGGTTAGGCCAATTTCATGGCTCTGATAACCTACAAAGGCAAAAACCAGGATCCCGGAAGAAGCATCTGACAGGTTAAGCGAAAAATTACCGTCTTTATCTGAAACTGTGCCGATGGCTGTTCCTTTTAGTAGGACGGTTACGCCCGGAAGCGGAGCTCCTTTTTCGTCGGTTATGCTACCGCTTACCCGCACGGTGGCTAATTCCATTGGGACTTTAATTGCCGCATGCAACTGAACAGGCTGTGCAATGGTAATTAAACAGATTGCCGCACCGGCGAGCAAGGCTAAACGAGAACTGGGTCTTCCTCGGTGCGGAGCGTAAATTTTAATTAAATTAGATTCCATGACTTGTAAATAAATTTGTTTTTTTGGCTTACTGCTGACGGCCAAAACCATGCATTTACCCGGGGAAAATGTGAAAAGGATTTCCGGTTTATTAAGCAACCTTACTACATATCCCAAGGCTTTTGGCTGGTGTTAACCTGTTAATCAGCGACACGAAATTGGGGTAATTTAAAGAGATACGTGAGGGGTAAACTCTGCAACTGAACAGGGGAAATCAGGCAAAAAAGCTCAATCTAACACGATTCAGGCCATTTTCACCCAACAACAACACTTTTCTTTTTTTTTAGTGCATTTGCATTAACCGTTTGGTTATCATGAAAAGTTTTCCGGTATTGCCGGATGTACTCAGATGGGTTTAATCCGAAAAGTTTATTGAACTGCTCACGGAAATGTTTAAGGTCGTTAAGACCTACCTGATAGGCTGCCTCGGCAACCGTACTATCGGTACTTAAAAGTAATTCGGCCGCTTTTCTGAGCCGGATAAACCGGATAAAGCTGTTTGCCGTTTGTCCGGAAATGGATTTAATTTTGCGGTAAACCTTTGAGTGGCTCATCCCCATTTCGTTGGTTAGCACCTTTATGGTGAAATCGCGGTTACCCAGATTCGCTTCTACAATGGTGATACAACTTTCCAGGAAGGCTTTATACTCCTGAGAAATTTTAAGTTTATTGGGCCTTAGGGTAATTTCATTAAAGAAATATTGCTGCAGATTGCTCCGTGCCTGAAGAAGGCCTTTTACTCTTGCAATCAATATCTCCTTCTCGAAAGGTTTGCTGATGTAATCATCGGCCCCACCCTCAAGCCCTTTCAGCTTAATTTCGGGCGATGAAATGGCGGTTAATAATATAATCGGAATGTGGCACAATGTCTGATCTTCTTTTATAATGTTACACAGTTCAATACCGCTCATCCCAGGCATCATTACATCACTTATAACGATATCGGGCAGCAGATCTTTTACCATTTCGAAGCCTATATCACCATCATACGCCTGATAAACCAGGTACTCTGCAACGAAAACCTGCTTTAAATAATCGCTGATCTCTATATTATCTTCAACAATAAGTATTGATTTGAAATTACCTGTTACATCATTACCATATGGCCCCGCAACTTCCGCCGGCGAGTCTGCCCCTTTTTGCCCGGCATCCCCCATTAATTCATCAAAAAAAACGGAGTGCCGGGGAACTGCATGCAAAGATGTTTCATCCCTAAAGGCAGTGATTCCCACAGGTAAATCAAGTTTGAAAGTTGTGCCATTTCCTATCCCGCTTTCGTAAGTTACCTGCCCCCCGTGCTGTTCGGTATAGCTTTTAACCAGATATAAGCCTATTCCCAAACCACCTTTTGAAGAAATCTCAGGTTGATACCCCTGATAGTATTTTTGGTAGAGTTTATCGCCCACAGCAGGGGGAATACCACAACCATTATCACTCACTTCAATAATAGCCCTATGAGCCACACCGCTTACAGATAGGCCTATGCGTCCGCCCGGCTGAGTAAACTTGAATGCATTAGAAAGTAGATTGAACAGGACAATCTCGAGTTTTTCCCTGTCGCCATTGATGTTTATCTCCTGTGCTGCACATAAGTAGTCAAAATTGATATGGTTTCGTTCCGCCTGGTTTCTGAAACATAAAAACACCTCGCGGCTGAGCTCCACAATATTGATCTTTTCCAGTTTCAGTTCATCACCCCCTGCTTCAGATTTCCTGAAGAGCAACAACTGATCTACCAAGCTCAGTAATCTACGGGCATTCCGGTTAATGGTGTTCAGATTATGTTGATCCTTATGGCCTGTAACACTTTGCATCAACTCCTGCAACGGACTGATAATGAGCGTTAATGGCGTCCTAAATTCATGAGAAATATGCGTAAAGTAGCTTAGTTTCTTTTCATGGAGCTCTTTTTCCTTCTCCGCTTCTATCTTGGTGAGTCTAATCTCAAACTGTAGCTTATTCCGCCAGCTTTTGTAAATGAGGTAACCATAAATTACCCCCATTACTACCGAAAAATAAATCAGGTAGGCCCACCAGCTCAAATACCAGGGTGGCCTGATCACAATTGTTATCGATTTTCCGTTTTCATTCCATAATCCATCATTATTGGCTGCTTTAACTCGGAAAGTATAAGTGCCGGGGCTAAGGTTGGTATAAGTAGCCTTACGCTGTTCGCCAACATAATTCCAATCATCATCAAATCCTTCTAACTTATAAGCGTAACTGTTACGCTGGGTATGGCTATAGTTTAATGCAACATATTCTATAGAAAAAACGCTCTGACTATAATTAAGTATAATTTTCTCTGCATTTTGAATAGGTACCTTAATAGGGCTATTTGGTCCGGGTTTAATCTGCTTATTAAATACCTGGAAGTCCGAAAAGTATACCGGAGGGATTACAGTATTGTAAATTAGGGATTGTGGATCGAAAGAAACAAGCCCTCTGTTACCGGCGAGCAATATCTGATTATCATTTGACCTGCATATCACCGAATTGGCAAATACCCCGTCTCCCTCATCAAAATTGGAAACTTTCATCGTAGCTGGATTGAAAGATGAAACACCTGCCTCAGTAACGACCCAGATATTACCCTTCGAATCCTCCACCATCTGCTTGAATACATTACTTGCAAAACCATCTCTCTTTGAATATATTCTGAATGTATCTGAATTGCTGATGTATTGATTCAGACCATCCTGGGTACATATCCATATATTTTTACGGCTATCCATAAAAATCTGGTGAATGTTATCACTGCTGATGCTGCCTGTTGTCTTATCATTGGCAAGGTATTTATAAAATCTTTGTCCCTGTGGATCGAGCCTATTTAGCCCGCTTCCTCCGGTGCTAACCCAAACATTATTTTTATTGTCCCTCAACACACAATAAAGGTGATTGTTGCTGAGGGAATATGGATTGCCTTTTTGGTTGAAATAATGGACAAAGGTACCGTTGGCCTGATGGTATCTCTTTAAACCTGCATCGGTTGCCAACCAGTATTCACCTGCCCCACCCTCCGAAATGTCGCGAAAAACATCCTCATTAAAAAAGTTTCCCAGCTCCGAGTGATGGGCATGAGGAATAAATGCATCAGATTTATCTTCATATTCGCTAAACCCATTTTCGGTAAGTACCCAGATTTTGCCCTTAGTATCCAAATATAATTTGTTAACATCATTGTTGCCTATGTTTTGGGTACTGTTTCTGAATGGGAGGGTACGTGCCGTGCCTTGGTCCAGGTTAACCGTCATTACACCATTGTTTGTACCTATCCAGGCTTTATGGTCTTTATATACAACACTCTTAACCCAACGCTTTTCTTCGCTAAAAGGGATAAATTTAAACTTGTACTGCCCTGCGTCAATTTTGGTTAACCCGTCCATTGAGCCGATCCAGATGATACCATTCCCATCCTTGAGCAGCCCGGCATGGCCAAAACTGTTTAACTTACCAATCTGTCTCCATTTTTTATCAGCGGCATCAAACCAGTAAAAACTGTCTTTACAGGCAACTGCCATTAAATGTTTGTCCAGTTCCAGAATCCTAAAAATGCTATAACTTTCCTTGTCTGGTGAACTATAAGATGTAAACTTTTTACTATTAACATCAAACCTGAACAATCCCTTCCAATACGTACCTACCCAAATGTTACCATCTTCTGCCATACACAGACTCCACACATCGTTTGGGTTCTTATCGGTAGAGAAATGCGCCTGTGGAAAACTAACAAAGCATTTTGTTCTTTTATCGAAACGGTTAAGCCCTCCCGACCAGTTACCAAGCCAAAGATTATTAAAACGGTCTTCAACGATGGCATTAACCGATTTCCCTTTCATCGTGTTGGGATTAGAAGGATTGGGCAGAAAAATTTCAAAACTTTTGCTTTTTTCGAGAAAGCGGTTAAAACCCTCATCGGTACCGATCCAGATGTTATTTTCCCGATCGGCTAAAAGGGACCATATTTTATTGTTGCTGATTGATGAAGGGTTGTGTTCATTATGGTAAAACCGTCTGAATTTTTCTGTGAGGGGATCAAATAAGTTAAGACCATCCTGTGTACCCACCCATATCCTACCCTTTTTATCTTCAGTGATGACGGTGATATAATTATTGGTTATACTGGTACTATCACCCGGGATATTTGCAAATGTGCTAAACTGATAGCCATCAAAACGACAAAGGCCATTTTGGGTTCCTACCCATAAAAAACCCTTCTTATCTTTGATAGAACAGGTTGTGCCTTTTGATGGAAGCCCGTCATTTATACTGTAGGTTTTGGTTGCGAAGCCACTGAATTTATCAAAATCGCTAATATGATGATCTGGCTTAACTGATTGGGAATACCCTATTTGAGTAGTTAACAGTAAAACCGCATACAAAAAAACACGAAAAAGAACCATAGGAAACAATGCCAAAAATAAGGACTGGCACTAAACAATGGATTATTATAAAGTTATGATTATATTAAATTTGTTTGCTTAACTTAACAATGGAGATCTTACAACAATAGCTTATAGCGTCAAGTATGGTGTAAATTATTTAATTTGCAGCCAAATTATAGCCATTATGAACAGCGAAATTATTCTTGCCAACATCAATCAATTGGTCCAGATCAATAACGCTGAGGCATATTTTCTCGAATCTATTTTAATTTCGAGGCCATTTAGGCAGGACGAACTGATCATTAACAGTGGCGACATCGCCCGTTACGTCATGTTTGTAAATGCCGGCTACATCATGAGTTTTTATACCGATGCCGATGGCAACGACCATGTTGTTCAGTTTGCTGCACAGAACTGGTGGAGTGGGGATCTGTTTAGCCTGAGTGATCATCCACGGACCATTTACTCAACAAAAGGCTTGACTGAGGGCGAATTACTCCTGCTACCCAGATCGGCCCAGGAAGAACTTTTTTCGAGATTCCCCAAATTTGAAAGATACTTCCGTATTTCATTTCAAAACTCGCTAATCAGGCAGCAGATGCGCTTGATAGAAGGTTATACCCTTACCGCTGAAGAGCGTTATATCAAGTTTCAGGAAAAATTCCCAACTATTGACCGTTATATTGCTCAGAAATACATCGCCTCATATTTGGGTATGACTCCCGAATTTCTGAGCCGGACACGAAAAAAAATACTCTCAAAGTAAATTGACCTGGATCAATTTTCCATTCAATGCTTATTAAGCCAGTTCATCTTTACGCCAGGTGGGCATTGGTAAATTTGTGTAAACAAATAATAACATGGAAACGCAACACACACAGCCAACCTGGCGCATTGATCCGGATCATTCGGTAATACAGTTTAAAGTAAAACATTTAGCCATTTCCACTATCTCCGGAACATTCCGATCATTTAAGGGAGAAGTTTATGATTTAACCCAGCAGTTTGACAATTCGGAGGTTTATGTTGAGATAGACCCTAATAGCATTGATACCAATCATAAGATCCGCGATGGCCATTTAAAGGGTGAAGAATTTCTGGATACAGAACGCTATCCGAAAATCATTTTTAGGGGCCAGTTGCTTAAAACCTCGAGCGTGCATGCCATTAGCGGAAAATTAATGGTTAAAGGCACTGAGAAACAATTGAGGTTTGATGCAGAAGCCACCGGACTGGGGAAAGGAAGAAACGGGGATATCAGGGCCGGATTTGAAGTGGAAGGGAAAATCAACAGGAAAGATTTTGGACTCACCTTTAATATGTTTACCGAAACCGGAGGTATGATTGTTGGTGAGGAAATTAAAATTCAGCTTGATATTCAGCTGATCAGGCAATAATTTGCTCCGGCAATCAAGTTGACGGTTAGGCAATCATGAAAAAAGCAGTAGGCATTGCTGAATAACTAAACGCTTAATTAAAAAGAGGCCAGATGTGGCCTCTTTTGCTTCTTAAAATTTCGTTTATAACCAATGGAAGGTGCAACAGCGGTGTGCAACCCCTTTTCTGTAAATCCCAGAACATTATCAAACTGTTGATGACCAAATCCCTCCATTGGAGTAGCAGCTACCTGTAATTCCGCAGCATCAACAATCATGATTAATTTCGCAAAATTTCCTTTTGATATATGCTGTCAACTTTAGACAAGATAATCGAACCACAACCTACATACTTCAACGGTTTTATCCTGCCCCTGGATATAAATACGCCATTTTCGTTTTTAAACTCTCCAAATGCCGCATCATATACATTTTTGGCTCCTTCTCTTGGATGTGGGAATAATAAAGGACGTAACAATAGGATAAACCAGGGCATCCCGCTGCCCTTACTCATCTGGGTCTTTGCCGGGCCGGGATCGACACTTCTCATCTTTATACCGTTCTTTTCATTTCGAGCAAATTGATTGATCCATAGGGAAAGGGCTAACTTTGATGAGGCATACACGCCAAACAGTTTTTTGAATGCCGTAGGTTTTCCCAACTGGTCGGGATTAAAATCCCTTGCCATAAGTGCCGCTTCCGAAGAAGTATTGATAATGGTTTTTAGGCTGCCTTTTAGCAACAGTTCCTCCAATTCTTTGGAGACAATATAGGGAACTACCGTATTGATTTCAAAGTCAATTTCACGCCCCTGAACCGAATAAGAAAGTGAACCGGACATAGATCCGGCGTTATTAAAAATAACATCTAAATAAGGCTCCTGGTCACGGATCTTTTTCAGAGTGCCTTTTAAAACTTTAAAATCAGCAAGATCGGTTAGATAGACGATCAAACGACCAGTTTTTAAGGATCCTTGTATCAGCTCATCGTTCTCATTAAATGGGGTCCTATTGAGCGCAACTACTTGCCAGCCCTCAATTAATAGTTTTTTGGTGAGTTCTAAACCTATGCCTGTGCGCGCACCGGTAATTAATGCTCTTAATTTATTATCCATGTTATGAATACAGGGTAAAACTTTACTTTTTCAGTAGGTTAAAAAATCTAACAGCTTCTTTCGGCGCGTCTAAATCACTGGTAATCTCCCCAAGAAAACGCGGCATTTTTGCAATTTGCTGAGGGATAACGTGACCACCCCCCGTGACTGTGTATAATTCAATCATAGGCTGGCCGTCCTTCATCCAAACCGTCTTTTCGACAGAACTATTATGTTTTTCAACCTGATGTGCAGCACGGCTGGATTTTCTTTCCTTAACTGCATGAGCGGCCCTAGCAAAGGTTTCAGCAGTTGAAGGAGCGGAAATAACTTTCCCAAAATCTTTTCCGAATAAAGATATTTTTCCCCCTTCATATGGAGTTATTGGATCTTTTGTGCCATTTACCATCATAATTTTGGTTGAGATTTCGCCAATGTGGGCGTTAAAGTTTTCTTGAGCCGGAAGATTGGCGCTAATGGTAGTAATAGCCCTTAAAAGATCTGGTTTTTCGATGGCAAGCCTGAATGCCATTTCCCCACCGTTGGAGTATCCAAAAACGTATATCTTAAGCGGGTCTACTCCATACTTGGACCTGTATTTTTCAATGAGGGCAGTGATAAAGCCAACATCATCCATATTTTCTTTTTTTGCCGGATAAGAACCTGTTTTCCGACTCTCATTCCAACCGTTTTTATAGCCATCAGGGTATAATACAATAAAGCTGTTGTCATCCGCCATGCGATCAAATTCATAGCCGGTCCATTCACGTATCTTAGCCCCATCTATACCCGTTCCATGTAAAACAATGATCAGACCCGGCTTGCTCTCTTTACTAAGCGATTTTGGGACGTAGCTCAGGAATGTCCTTTCCCTTTCCCCTACCCTAATTTTACTGGCCTGAACCTCCGAACCGAGTACCGGTTTTCTAGGACTGGGAGCATAGAATAAATACGTGAAGGCAATAATCCCAATTAAAATCAGTCCCCCTGCTATTGAAAAAATAATTGTCATGATTTTTCTTTTTTTGTTTTTCATATTGGCATCAAAGATAGCTACCTTAGCTAAACAAAATATAGTAGTATAACAAAGTATAGTAGTATACTCTGTTATAGTTTATTGGAGAAAAATATGGAAGTAACAGAAAAAGGTGAAGGTATTTCTGAAATGGATTGTGCCGAAAGGTTGTTGGCCGTAGGAGATGCCTTATATGCTATTGGGGGAAAATGGAAATTAAGGGTGATAATCGCACTTGCAAACGGTTTTCGGAGATTCAATGATATCCAGCGTAAAATTCCTGGTATTTCTCCGCGTGCTTTATCAATTGAACTGAAGGAGCTGGAAGCGAACGCCTTCTTAAAACGCACAGTTAAAGCTGACTCAACACCAGTGACTGTAGAATATGAACTTACCAGCTATAGCCATTCCTTATCCGAGGTAGTTGCCTCATTAACAAAATGGGGTAAAATGCACAGGGAAAAATTGAGGCAGGACAATAAGAATGCTGAATGATCGCATCAGCTAAACTATTGCTGTTTCTTATAGTTTTAGTGACAGGGGAAAGGTTTGTATAAAAACGTGTTGACGCTATTACAGCATTCCCACAATCATACCGGCAGAAAATTGATCTAGGTCGGTGTGGAGTGAAATTTTCCAAAATGGCCTAAGTATACCAATGGAAAGCTCCATGGATATAGCTAAGGCCAATGTTAGTTATCATTTAAATAGTTCCACACTACCGTGCCAGGGCTTTTGATCAACCTGGCCAGTTATGTTATGAAGACCCGATTACTACTGAGCGCGTTTTTTCTCTTCCTCGCTGGCGGTTGACCGTTTTCTTGATGCAGCGACATCTTTACCGAACCGGTAAGAAAGGCTAAAAGAAAGATTCCGGCTTTCAACATGGTGCAGAGAACTGCTATGCTGGTCAAGATAATCTATACGGATGAAATAATAATTGTTGTTAAAAATATCATTTGCCGCTATTTTAAAAGTCCCTTTGCCCTTTAAAATATTTGTTTTTAGCCCGGCATCCACTTGCGAATTGTGATTGATACGGTAAATGCCCTGAATGCCCGGACCTGTAAGTGATCCACTTATTTCCGCTTTGATCGCCGCTTTTTTATCGATAGTAAATGACTGTTTGAGACTGGTGCTGTAAGAATAAATATGGTAGTTGTAACTGCCGGAAAGATAGGCAGACTTTTCCTGTTGCCTATACCCTTCCGCAACAAAATCCATATCCCACCAGTTGGCCGCGCGGATGGAAGCATTCAGGCGGATCCCGGTACTCACACTTAATCCAAGGTTGGCATGTGTGCCGTAATAAATATTATTTGCGTTATCCTGGATATTGATGTTTGAGAAAACATCCCGTGTGTTGGTATAATATCCGGTGAGGCCGTATTTCTGCTTGAATGTATAGTTTAGTTCTACGCTATGAGTGAACGAAGGCTGCAGGGCCGGGTTTCCAACATAAATGTTATTTGGCGAGCTGAAATGTTTGGCAGGGTTTAAACGGTTATATTCGGGGCGCTCAATACGGTAAGCATAGTTGAGCTGAAACTGATTATCATCATTGTCCGCATATTGTACAAAAAGGGTTGGAAAAAGCTTGAAATAGCTTCTGGTATTCAGTGAATCAAGGGTTAGCGAATAACCGCTTGCTCTTGTATATTCACCACGCAGACCTGCCTGTAGGGTCCATTTTCCCAGGCTACCAGATACGCTTGTGTAAGCAGCTGAGGTTTTTTCCCTGTAAATAAAATGGTTGGAATTCGCGGCAACCGCTTCGAGTGAAGTCCCTTTCCGGTTGAAGTAATCAAAATCACTATAACTCTGCGTGCCGCTGTATTTTAAACCGGAACTTGCCTCCCATTTGCTGAATAACCGGTAAGCGATATCAGCTTTTCCGGAAAAAATATCTATTTTCTGTAAACTCGGAGTGTAGATATGAAACTGGTTGATCGTCTGCTTTCCATTTGGCAAAAATGAAATATTGTCTGTCGAACCATCAATCCTACTTTTGTATGGTGTATAATCAAAATCAACGTTGAGATTTGTTTCCCCCGAATCGAGTTTCAAATTGTAGTTAAAGTTATAAGCATATTGGTCCCCATTACTCATTGAAGAATTATCAGTCACCAATGTAGAATCCGGCGACATATCCCGGGCGGTGACGGAAGTTATGGAGTTTGCCCTACCTTCCCCTAAACGGTTGGAGCCTGTAATCAATATACCCAAAATCTGGTTATTTGTTAATTGATAGTCGGCTCCCAGCCTGTAACTGTGGTTAGTAGATTGTGAAACATTCCGGTTAGGGCTGCTCCAGAAGGAACCACCAAAATCGATATTATTATCGTTGTCCTGAAAATTATGCCTTTTTGTAAGTCCATAATTTCCATAAATATTAAGTTTGTCTTTTCTGAAATTGAAATTTCCATTACCATTGTAGCTGCTGTACATCCCCTGGATGAAGCCGCTGTTCAGCGTAACATTGAAGCCCTGTTTCTTTGACTTTTTGGTTATGATATTTATAACAGATGCTCCTTCCGCTTCAAATTTTGCAGGGGGGTTGGAAAAAACCTCAACCTGTGCAATGAGGTCAGATGGCATCCCCTGGAGATATGCCGAAAGATCATCTCCGGAGAGTTTGAGTGCCCTTCCGTCAAGGTAAACCTGTACTTTTTTACGGTTGGCGGTTAACCCGTTGTCTCCACCAATCTGAATACCAGGGGTCTTGGCCAGGGCCTCCCACACACTGCCGCCCGAGGCTACGATACTGTTTTCAACATTAAAGACCAAACGGTCTATTTTTCGTTCAACCAGGGGCTTGTGAAAGGATACCACCACATCCTGTAATTGTTTGTTATCGGGTGACATAGTCAGGATAATGCTGTCTTTTGGCAGTTCCAGTGTTATCGAAAGTGGAACATAACCTGTAAGGGTAGCTGAAACCCTATAGGTCCCAGGCTCGGGAAATGCCAGTTTAAATTCACCCATGATCACCAGAGCAGTGGAAATTTTATTTTCATTTTTCGTTAAAGTAATACTTGCGGCCTCAAGAGGTCGGCCGCTCAGGTCAATGAGTTTACCTTTCACCACAAGTTGTGCATGAAGAAAGAAAGGAACAAATAAAGTAAGAAATACGATATATTTTTTCATGCCGCAAAACTACCCCTGTTCAATGTTATAGCTGGTTAATCAATGTTAAACAAGGTTAAATCTTTACTGGCACAGCGCAAAAGGTGTTTATTTTTTTTCAAATTAGCATGATGAAATGGTTCACAAACAGACACGCTTATTTACTTGCGCTTATGGCCATGTTATTTTGCGTAGCCCTGCAGATCGCCTGGCTTATTCAGCTATTCCATGCCCAACAGGTCCAGGTAAGGCGGGATCTTGACCAGGCAGTCGGCAACGCGGCACGGATGAGCGATTATCTGAGTG
Organism: Pedobacter sp. 22163; assembly: GCF_052045595.1. Classification (NCBI taxonomy): domain Bacteria; kingdom Pseudomonadati; phylum Bacteroidota; class Sphingobacteriia; order Sphingobacteriales; family Sphingobacteriaceae; genus Pedobacter; species Pedobacter sp. 22163. The sequence continues at coordinate 305,704 of NZ_JBQEPM010000005.1, forward strand.
TAGCGCCAGGCCATGAGAGAAGCGAAAACTTCCGGATTTTTTTTCTCTCTACGGAATGGATGCTGATCAAACAATCCTTCGCCAGGCTTCGTGGCAGGCATTTGGGAGGTAGTTTCAGTTCTCAGATTACCAAGGACAGTACCTTTCTTAAAATTGGGATCAATATGGCCAATAACAAGGTTTCGACGAAAAAGCAGCGTACCCGGCATATTTTCGATGAGGGTGAAACTTGGGAATCAATAAGAGCAGCCGACAAACGTGACCTTAAGAGAATGGACAGCCTTGTTGGTAAAGAGTGCTCAAAATTGCACCTGGGTTTAAATGGCTATCATATCCTATATGATTATGAGAGTGGTAAACCGGAGTCAAAAACCGATTGGGAAAAATCGAAAAAAGCAGATTACAGAAGTCAGCTCTATGGCTATAACCTTAATTTTTTCCTCCATACTTATCAGCTCGTTGTCCCCTCTCTAAACCCGGCAGTCTATTACCGGATGCGTTACTATCTACTTTCGTCTTTACTGATGCTAATACTCACGGCAGTGGCATTTATTTTTCTGTTCAGGGTAATAAGAACACAAAAAATGTATTCACAGGCGAGGATTTCCTTTGCGGGAAATATGACCCATGAATTAAAAACACCAGTTTCCGTTGTAGAGGCAGCTATTGACGCGATTACCCGATATCAGCTTTACCAGGAACCTGAAAAATTAAATAATTATCTGGCTGTAAGTAAATCCGAACTCCGCAGGCTAACGCTGATGATCGATAAAGTGCTCCATCTCGATGAGCTGGATAATGGCGGCATTAAGCTAAGGATGGAACTGTACGATATTCAACAGGGACTTGAAAGTGTGGTAGCCTCAATGCAGCTCCGTAATCCCAAAGGTACCGCCATTATATATGAACCTGCAGAAGAACCCTGCTTTGTTAAAGGTGATCCTGTACATCTGGGCAACGTATTTTACAACCTGACCGACAATGCTTTGAAATACTCCGGTAAAGACGCGGTCGTTACCATAACCGTAAAGCCCAAAAATGAAAAGATTGAAATCAGCTTTCAGGATAATGGACCGGGAATCGGCAACATTTACCAGAAACAGATTTTCGAACGATTTTTCCGTATAACAGACAACCCGGACATCCATAACGTTAAAGGCTCGGGACTAGGCCTACATTATGTAAAACAGATTGTGGAGCAGCATGGGGGTGGAATACATCTTCGGAGTTTCCCGGGGAAAGGTAGTAACTTTGTTGTTGAATTACCTGCATATTATGAGTTATAAAGTTTTATACGCAGAAGACGAGCCTACCCTGGCGCAGATCATCAGTGAGGGGCTGCGCAGCAGTGGGTATGATGTTTTCCTGGCAAAGGATGGGCAACATGCTTTAGAAGAATTTAAAAGAAATCCACCAGATATCTGCGTGCTTGATATAATGATGCCGCTTAAAGATGGGTATGCTCTTGCCGAGGATATCCGTAGGCTGAAAAGCAACATTCCCATCCTTTTTTTAAGCGCAAAATCAATGTCCCAAGATGTGATCACGGGCTTCAAAAGCGGTGGTAATGACTACATGAGAAAACCATTTGATATGGGGGAGCTATTGATCCGGATGGAAGCATTGCTTGCCCGTTTGGGTAGCTCAGCGGACAAAACCGAAACCGTCTTAAGCCACAGAAAATTTGGCGGATGCAAACTGGACACTGTAAAACAACAGTTGAAGACACCTAAAGACTCTTATACCCTGTCTTACAAAGAAACTGAATTGCTTATACTTTTGTTATCACATCGTAATGTACTTCTTGAAAGGCAGGTACCTTTACTTAAGATATGGGGTGATGATAGTTTTTATAATGCAAGGAGCATGGATGTTTTTATGTCTCATTTAAGAAAAATGCTAAAAGATGATCCTGATATACAGTTGATGAGTATCCGCGGCGCAGGCTACAAACTTATATTCTAACCTACAGTATTTTATATCCGTCAGTCATTACAGAAATTGCTTTTTTTATTAAGCAAAAGCAAACTGCACTATCAGGCTTCGCCATAATATAGCCTTCATTGAAAATCATATAAATCACTTCGATATGAACATAGGAAGGAAAAAAGTTTGCGGGGATATTTGTGTCTGAAATAAAACGTATAATACAATGCCAAATGGTACGGTACCTATCGAAACCAGATAAGGAGCTTGTAGTGTACGCTTTTCGAGATACAAATACTGTAATGACATGAAAGAGAACAATACCGATCCACGCCGTTGGCTGGCCCTTGCCGTACTGCTAACGGGAACTTTGCTACCGCCACTTGATTTTTTCATCGTTAATGTTGCGCTGCCGGCAATCCGTACAAACCTGCATGCCACGCCCGGAGATTCGCAGCTTGTTATATCTGTTTATGCCGCAGCATATGCTGTAACATTGATATTGGGAGGCCGCCTGGGTGACATTTACGGCAGAAAAAAGGTGTTCATTGTTGGCATGCTCGGCTTCGGTGCGGCCTCGGCGCTCTGTGGCCTGGCACAATCGCCCGCGGTACTGATTGCAGGACGCTTAATTCAGGGAGTTACCGCAGCAGTTATGGCTCCACAATCGCTGGCATCTATCCACGCCCTTTTTCCTGCAGCGGAAAAAAACCGTGCACTTAGCTTTTATGGTGCAACTTTCGGCCTGGCCTCTGCGGCCGGCCAACTGCTTGGCGGCGTACTGGTATCAGCTGACCTTTTCGGGATTGGATGGCGGAGTGTATTCCTGATCAACCTGCCCATTATCCTTTTTGCCATACCATCTGCATTTATTTTCTTGCGTGAAAACCGTGCAGAAACATCTGACAAACTTGATATTCCCGGTGCGTTGCTATTGGCATCTGGCCTGTTGGCGCTTGTTCTCCCGCTTATCGAGGGTCGCGAAAACGGCTGGCCGGGCTGGTGTATAGCTCTTCTCATTTTGAGTTTACCTTTACTTTATTCATTCTGGCGTTATGAAAACAGAAAAGAAAATTTAGGAGGTTCGCCACTGATATATCCCTCATTATTACGAAAAAGCGGCCTTCTTCGAAATTTGGCAGCAGCATTCTTCTTTTATGCACTTGCCTCTTTCTTTTTGATCTTTGCTATATACGAACAGAGTGCGTTGGGCCGCGATAGCCTTGAAACAGGGCTGGCGATATTACCTTTGGGATTAGGCTTTTTTCTAGGTCCATGGTGCAGTCCGGCCATTTCCCGATGGTTTGGTACACGTACAGCTGCATTTGGCATGTTAATGGAAGTTACCGGCCTTATCCTGGCTGCAGTACTGGTTTCAACGGGACATCCGGCCTGGTTTCCCATTCCGCTGTTTATAATCGGCGCGGGTCAGGGAATTGCGATTCCGGCACTGGTTCGCTTGAATGTTGACCAGGTTGATCCACGTTTTTCAGGACTGGCTGCAGGTCTGGTGAATGCCACGCTACAGATTAGTGCCTCAGTCTCTGTAGCGCTAATAGGCGGCCTATTTTTTACACTTGCTCCAGAAGGTGCGAGCGTCGGCGAAATCGGGTTCAGTTTTGCCATATCCACAGGTGCGATCGGAGCTGCTATAGGATTTGCCGCAATGCTATGCTGGAAAAGACAATAATAGTCATTATCCCCCAACCTACTGGAAACCAATTTAAAATCGAGCCATTTAGCAACATATGAAACCCAAATATTAAATCGGATTGGGATATTAGCTACGCCGGTCAGATCATGCGCAATTTTTTATGTCGATCTCAAAATGAGGTTGCCGATGTTATCGTATGCTCAACACCTATGCTGTTAAGATGTATTTAAAAGTTTGCTTCAGGAAAAAATTCCACATGGTTTTAATGCTTAACGCGCAATATTCGCGTTAAGCATCAGTCTCAGCGGATAACAGTAATCAGCGATACTCAGCACATAATCGATATGTATGAAGGGTGAAATAAGATATCCTTTTAGGCTCGATATAAATCGTTGCGGACAAAAAACCTGTGAGTAATCGCTTGGCGACATCAAAGGCCACTTTTATGTCAAAAAACAGTTGAAATCAAAGAAATTGAGCTACGTGATAGCTTGAATGCCTTTGGGTATGATAGTGTTAATAAACCTTGCCTTTAAGATATGACCTTTACGGATAGAAATTCATTTTGCTTTACGCACTTATTCCGGTACCTTTGAGCCAGCAGCCACTAAGGATTTTTTTTGGGGGGCAACTATTATTCGGATAACACAGGATTATCTAATTTGTTGATCTTCCAGAGGCACCTAAGTACCATTTATCAATCGTAATGGCATTTTGGTTAACCCCGAGCACCTTATCCATATGAGGCTGACAACTAACATCAATCTTATATCGCATGTCGGCTATTCACACGGATCTCAAAACAATAGAAGTACAAAAGGATATCCACGAGATATTACCTGTAAGAAGGGACTATTTCGAGAATTGGAACATCAAGGTTTATAACCGTGAACATACTGGATGTAAAAGTTACATTTCCCCTAGCAGGCGCGAGTTTTACAAAATTGTTTTTCTTAACGCGGGCAGGGGGTTATTTACGATCGGCTTGAATACCTATTGTATTGAAGAGCCAACCATATTATTTCTTCACCCAAATGAAATTGTGTCTTGGAAAAACCTGACTTTAAGCATGGTATCCAAGGGTTACTTCTGTGTTTTCAAGAGAGGTTTTATTGAAAAAAACGCCATGTTGAAAACCCTGATCGACAGGTACGGTCTGTTTAAAGATAACATTAAAAGTGTAATCAGCTTAACGGATGAGGCAAGCAACATTATCAACGGCATCTTTTCACTCATGTACAACGAAGGAAACAACGCCAATAGCTTTACCGAGGATGCTTTGCAGGCATACGTACAACTTTTAATGGTAGAGTCTAGTAAAATAGCCAAGCACCCAACTACCACAGCCATTACCTCGGAATACCAGAAGGTGTATGACTTCTTCGAGTTGCTCGAGCAGGAGACCGCAGATCTGAATTTTGAAAAGTCAATAAAAATAAAAACTGCCGCAGAGTTTGCCGATCAGTTGAATGTACACCCGAATCATCTCAATGCCCTTCTAAAAAAACAGACCGGCCAGAACGTTAGCACGCACATAAAAAACCGTCTTTTGGAAGAGAGCAAGATACTTCTTCTCCAGACTGATTGGACCCTCCAAAATATCGGCCACGCCATAGGATTTGCAGAGCAGCCCAACTTTAGCCATTTCTTTAAGAAAAACATAGGTATTACCCCTGCAGAGTTCAGAAAAAGTTATAGTCTTTGATATTCATATAAACATCTTTGATTTGGTTATAAAAAAGAATTACAAACAGTAATAATTTTGACAATCAAATTTAAAGATATGGAAATTAAAGTTTGGTTAATTACAGGCGCCTCTCAAGGATTAGGACTTGCGATGGTTAAATACCTTTTGGGTAAAGGCCAGAAAGTAATCGTTACCACGCGTGATAAAAGCCGGTTTGAACTTACGCTGGCAGAAAACCCGAATCTGGAAGTTTATGAATTAGATCTGACCAACGAAGAAGGTGTCAAAAATACAATCGTGGATGTAATTGTTAAAAACAAGCACATCGATGTGCTGATCAATAACGCAGGTTATGGTTTCGTTGGCGGTATTGAAGAAACTTCTGCAAAGGAAGCGGAACAGGCTATCGCTGTAAATGTTCATGCAACGCTTCGCATGACCAGGCTGGTCTTACCTTATATGCGAAAAAGAAAAAGTGGCCATGTCATTAACCTATCTTCCATTGCAGGCCTGATAGGTTCTCCCGGTTGGGGCATATACAACGCGTCAAAATTCGCAATAGAGGGGCTCTCAGAGGCTCTTTATTGCGAAGTAGTTGATCTGGGCATCAAAGTCACCATGATAGAGCCGGGCGCAGTCAGAACCAACTTTTTGGCTAGTTCCCTAAAATCGTCCGAGCTTGTCATTGAGGCCTATGCCGATACAGTAGGGAAGCGTAGGACGACCCTCTCTGGAAATAATGGAAAACAGCCTAATGATCCGGAGAAGGTTGTTGCCGCAATATTTAATATCACCCAGATGGATTCTCCCCCGCTACGCTTGCTATTGGGCAAAGATGCTTATGACCGTGCTTTACAGGATTTGGAGAAACGCAAAGCTGATTTTGAGGCGATGAAAGAAGTCACATTGTCAACAGGCTTCTAGTACTCTGGATCATCCGTAACACAACAATAAAAGTCATTACCTCTTATTGACCTTGTATCCCTGTGGCTCATCAGTGCTCTCTGTCGACACTTGAGAGTGATACGAATGATTACGCGAATTCGTGATCGCGGCTATTCTTGCCCAAACAGTCCTGAGAAAGCCATAATAACAATATGTCAACTAGAAACAGATTAATTCAAATTCATTTTAAAAAAAAAGATAATAAGAGAAGTCGAGCCTTGCTATTCCAAACGGGGATAACCAAGGTACAATTGGAAAAAAAGCTATTGTTGCTCAATGGCGACGTTTCCCGGTGAAACAATACGTTTACCATATCTACTTAGTAAACAGATTATATGTACCCATTATCCCTCCACTCCAGGGTAATCCATGGGTTTTATACAATGGCGTTGTGATCGCTGTAATATGTTCCAGGCTAATCAAAATTGTCAAATAATACCAGACCAATGAAAAATAAATTTATATGGTTACTGCCAGGATTAATACTTGCCGGTTTTACCATGCAGGCCCAGGTGCTTACGATAAAGGAAGCGCTGCAAACTGCAGTCTTGAATTATCCATCCATTAAAGCAAAACAGGCTTATTCCCAAGCCGCCAAAGCTCAGATAAAAGCGGTACAGTCAGAAGCATTGCCTAATTTTTTATTCTCTGCCCAGCATGATTATGGCACAGTTAACGGACAGACCGGACCATTAAATGGTTTCGGCGGCCTGGGAACAGCATCTTCAGGTCCAGTGGCGGCGGACCAAAGCTGGAACGCAGCCTTTGGTGCGCTTTATTTGACGAACATCAATTGGGATGTTTTTGCGTTCGGGCGGGCAAGGGAAAGAATCCGCGTAGCCAGGGCCACTGCAGTCCGGGATTCCAGTGATGAAATCCAGGAACGGTTCCAGCAGCAGATCAGGGTTGCCGGCTCTTATTTTTCACTTCTTGGCGCGCACTTTATAACCCGCGCGCAGCTCAGGAATCTAGAGCGGTCACAAACTTTTTTAACAGTCGTTTTGAACCGCGCTAAGAATGGACTGATTGCCGGTGTAGATTCTTCGCTGGCAAATGCATCGGTAGCCTCCGCTAAGATCGAATATATACGCGCCATGGAGCATGAGCGGGAAGAATCAAACAAGTTGGCGGTACTAATGGGTATACCTGATGACCCCTTAACTTTAGATACCGCATTTATAAGCCGCTTGCCCAAAACGATTACTGGAATAATCCCTGACAGCTCAGGGAACGAACATCCTGTACTTTCCTATTATAGAAATCGGGTCAGGGTAAGCCAGCAACAGGAGAAATACCTCAACACACTTCGCTATCCGGTATTTTCCCTTTTCGGCATTTTTCAAAGCAGGGGTTCAGGTTTTTCCTCAGCCTATAATGCTGGAAATACGGAGTTTTCGGGGAACTATTTTGACGGGATTACCCCTGTCCGCACCAATTATCTGCTAGGGCTGGGGGTCACCTGGAACCTGGCCTCCCTTTTCCGAATAAAACAACAGCTGCGTTCGCAGCAGTTTATATCTCAAGGTCTAGAGCAGGAATATGAGCTGGTCAATCAACAGATCACCGCGCAGCTGAAGCTATCTGATGATAAAATCCGCTATGCTGTTGATAGCTATCGACAGGTGCCTTCACAGATCAAAGCGGCTACAGATGCCTTTCAACAGAAAACAGTTCTTTATAAGTTAGGCCTCACCACACTTATCGAAGTAACCCAGGCTCAGTATACGCTAAACCGGGCAGAAACGGACCGGGATATTATCTATACCAATGTCTGGCAGGCATTGTTGCTAAAAGCTGCTGCCAGCGGAGAAATTAATTTACTGACTAACGAATTCTAAACATGAACTTCATCAAATCCGCCCTTCGAAAGCCAATATCCGTCCTTGTATTTGTAGCTGGCCTTGTCTTTTTCGGGGTAAGTTCCATGCGCAGCATCAAGGTTGACATCCTGCCGAAGATGAATCTGCCCGTTATATATATTGCGCACCCATTTGGCGGTTACACGCCTTCGCAAATGGAAGCTTATTTCGCTAAACAATATGTGAATGTCCTGCTTTTCGCCAATGGTATAAAATCCATAGAGACTAAAAATATCCAGGGTCTAACACTCATTAAATTAACCTATTACGAAGGCACCAATATGGCCCAGGCAGCAGCGGAGATCAGTGCCTTTACAAACCGTGTCCAGGCTGTATTCCCCCCCGGTTCGCAGCCTCCGTTCGTGATACGCTTTGATGCCTCCTCCCTTCCTGTCGGCCAGCTTGTTCTGAGCAGCCCTACCCGGAGCAACAATGAATTACAGGATCTGGCCAATGTGTATGTGCGGGCTTCATTTACGTCCATACCGGGCCTGCTCGCTCCGTCTCCGTTTGGAGGCAGTCCAAGAACAATCGAGATCAACGTAGACCCGGATGCATTACGTGCGCATAACCTTACGCCGGACCAGATTGTTGATGCAATAAGGATAAACAATCAGACCGCTCCTTCGGGCAACGTCAGGATAGGCAACACCAATTACCTGACCCCCACAAACAATACGATCAGAGCGCTGAAAGATTTCGAAAATATTCCCCTTTTTAAGGGAAATGTAGAAAATTTATATCTTAAGGACGTGGCCAAAGTTAAAGACGGTGCAGATGTCACCTCAGGTTATGCATTGATCAATGGCAAGCGGTCTGTTTATATCAGTATTGCAAAGGCCGGTGATGCATCGACCTGGGACATTGTCAGTTCATTAAAGAAAAACCTTCCGAAAATACAAAGCACACTTCCCGACGACGTTACGCTCTCATACGAATTCGATCAGTCTGTTTATGTGATTAACGCAGTCAAAAGTCTTATTAAAGAGGGCGTTATAGGTGCATTACTGACAGGTTTGATGGTGCTACTGTTCCTAGGCGATAAACGTGCGGCGCTAATCGTTATTCTGACCATTCCGACCTCGATCATATCCGGCGTATTGTTCCTCAAACTATTCGGCCAGACCATCAATATTATGTCACTGAGCGGGCTGGCGCTGGCTATTGGTATACTTGTGGACGAAAGCACAGTTACGATTGAAAATATTCATCAGCATTTCGATATGGGTAAAACAAAGGCGCGGGCGATCTGGGATGCTTGTAAAGAAATCGCATTCCCGAAGCTGCTGATTCTTTTGTGTATTTTATCGGTATTTGCGCCGGCGTTAACAATGACTGGCATTCCGGGAGCACTGTTTCTTCCGCTGGCATTAGCAATCGGCTTTTCCATGATAATATCCTTTATTTTATCTCAGACCTTTGTACCGATAATGGCAAACTGGTTAATGAAGCCCCACGCTCCAAAGGTAGCTGTAAAGCCGAGCCGTTTCGACAGATTTCGTAAGCGTTTTTTAAAAGTGCTGGGCAGTTTGATGAATTACCGAAGAACTGTTGTGGCATGCTATCTTGTCGGATCGGTCCTGCTTGCATTATTGCTATTGGGAACGATTGGACGTGATGTGCTTCCAAAAGTGAACTCCAGTCAGTTCCAGCTCAGACTGCGGGCACCTGACGGTACACGCATTGAGGAAACAGAGCAAAAAGCGCAATTGCTGCTTGGCGAAATGAAAAAAATGGTTGGTAATGATCAGCTTGCCATAAGTTCTGTTTATATCGGTCAGCATCCTTCCCTATATTCCATCAACCCCGTGTATTTATTCACTGCGGGGCCACATGAAGCAGTATTTCAGGTAGGTTTAAAGGATGTTGACATGGATATGGATGCCTTTCGTGATTCCGTGCGTAATCATGCAAAAGTGCTGCTTCCGGATGTTAAACTTTCTTTTGAGCCCATAGAACTTACTGAAAAAGTATTGAGCCAGGGATCGCCCACCCCGCTTGAGGTTCGTTTTGCAGGAAAGGACAAAAAACGCAATATCGCCTATGCGCGTAAATTCATCGCTGAACTGCAAAAGCTCAGCTACCTGCGGGACATTCAGATCCCACAGTCCTTTGATTATCCCGCGCTGGATATCAATGTTGACCGCACACGCGCTGCACAGATGGGCGTAGACATGAATGATGTATCCCGTTCGCTGATTGCCTCGACCTCATCTTCCCGTTTTACCGAGAAGAATATTTGGATAGATGAAAATGTCGGACTGTCCTACAATGTTCAGGTCCAGGTACCGCAGAACCAAATGTTAAGTCAGAGTGACATGGAACAGATACCGCTATTGCGTAATACAAACCGTCCTGTACTGGGAGATGTTGCAACGATCACCCGTGATACGACATATGGCGAAAATGACAATCTTGGAGCAACGCCCTATGTTTCCGTTACCGCCAATTTAGACCATACCGACTTGGGTACTGCAAGTAAGGACATTAACAAGGCTATCGCAGCACTCGGAAAATTACCCCGTGGCCTGTTTGTAGAGCCGATAGGTCTGAGCAGCGTATTGACTGATACTTTCGAGAGCTTACAAACCGGACTAGTGGTTGCGATCATTGTAATCTTTTTGATGCTCTCAGCCAATTTTCAATCCTTCCGTGTGCCGCTGGTAATCCTGACAACAGTTCCGGCAGTGGTTCTTGGCTCCCTTCTGATGCTCATGGCCACAGGCTCAACCCTTAACCTGCAGTCTTATATGGGTATCATCATGTCTGTAGGCGTTTCGATTGCAAATGCAGTACTGATGATTACAAATGCGGAGCAGCTGCGAAAGAACAACGGTAATGCTATGGCTTCAGCGATGGAAGCAGCCTCACTCCGGCTTAGGCCGATCATTATGACGAGCCTGGCCATGATTGCCGGTATGCTGCCCATGGCAATCGGTGAAGGGGAAGGAGGTGAACAGGTTTCGCCTTTAGGCAGGGCTGTTATCGGAGGATTAATCGCCTCGACATTAGTAGTACTTATTATTCTGCCTATGGTTTTCACATGGTTTCAAGGTAAGACGAGTATCATTTCGGTTTCTCTTGACCCGGATGACGCAGAAAGCCAGTACTATGACCAGCCAGCGATACAAGAATAATATAAATTAAAAACGATGAAAAAATACCATAAAATTTTTAGTCTATTGTCGCTGGCAGCCTTGGCCAGTGCAGGCTGTAAGTCACCTGAACACAAGACAGAAGTTTCCAAACCTGTGCCCTCAGTTGCCGCATTTGCAGTAGCAAAAGGAAAACTGTCAACAAGCCTGACCCTGCCCGGAGAGCTGCAAGCTTACCAAAGAGTGGATCTGTATGCCAAAATAAGTAGTTTTGTAAAAAAGCTACACGCGGATGTAGGCACCCAAGTGCATACCGGACAACTACTTGCGGTGATGGACGCTCCAGAAATTGGTACCCAGTTAGCGGGCGCAGAATCCCGCTTACGCTCAGCAGAGGCTGTTTACAGCGCTAGCAAAGCAAATTATGATCGTCTTCAGAAGGCGAGTGCGACACCCGGAATTATATCCCCAAACGATATTGATCTCGCCAAAGCCCGTCAATTGTCCGACTTCGCGCTTTTTCAATCCGCAAGGGCAGCATACCGCGAAGTGAAGGTAAGCCAAAGCTACCTTGAAATCAGGGCTCCGTTTGAGGGGATCATTACCGCACGAAATGTCAGTGCGGGAGCTTATGCCGGACCGGCAGGAAAAGGTTCAGAGTTACCAATTTTTTCATTGGCAGAACAGCACCATCTTCGACTAGTTGCCGCTGTGCCGGATGCTTACGCAACTTACCTCAAAACCAGCGGTACGGTTGAATTTAAGATACGCTCAATCCCCGGTAAGACCTTTAGCGCCAGGATCAGCCGTTTGGCGGGTGCACTGGATAGCCACTTGCACTCTCAGCGCATGGAGATGGACGTGACCAATGGTACTCAGGATTTATTACCTGGAATGATAGCCGAAATCACCATTCCCCTACCTGCAAAGGACAGTACTTTTATTATCCCGGAAACCGCATTGGTAAATTCCTCAAGAGGAATCTATGTGATAAAACTTCACAATGGTCTGACCAACTTTATTACTGTAGAAAAAGGAAGGCAGTTAGGCAATGAGCTGGAGGTCTATGGCCCTCTGCTTGCCGGCGACACCTTACTCACCAAAGCAGCAGAAGAGATAAGTGAACACTCGACCTTTAAAAAAATCGTACTGCGGAAGGTTGAACAAAAGTAAGGACAATAGATCCTATCCGGAACAAATGCATGCTTTTGGAATTTGCTATAACATGTAGAAATTGCTAATGGTAGGGCTTCCCTGACCCTATAAACCTAGTGAAGACTAATTTAAAGAATAATTGAGAATCACAATAAATCATAAAAAAAAGAATAGCCTACATTGGCTGTTTGAGCCTTATTGGAATTGTAACCACTGAATTTGGAATTATTGGTATCCTGCCGCAGATCGCAAACAACTACAAACTCACTATTAACAGTGCAGGCATATTATTAAGTGCTTTTGCGATGGTAGTCGCTATTGCCGGCCCATTTTTAACTGTTCTAACTTCAGGAGTAAACAGGAAAAAACTAATGGGGGTCAGCATGATGATATTTATGGTTACCGGTCTGGTTTCCTCCCTTTCCCCACCATTCTGGTTGCTGATGTTGGTTCGGCTTTTACCAGCTTTTCTTCATCCGGCACTTGTTTCGGCAGCGATTGGGGCCGCAACGGCATCAAGTGAGAAAGCAGATGCACACAAAATGATGGCTATAGTAATCGGCGGCGTTGGGCTGGCCACCATTACCACAGTGCCATTTGCGACATTTGTGGCCGACTTATTTAACAGCTGGCAGGCGTCGTTCATGATTCAAACAGTCATAAGTATCATTGCCGTTGCTGCAATATGGCTGTTTTTGCCTTCTATGCCTATCACTGCGCATAAAGGTTATGGCACCCAGTTTAAAATCCTGAAAAAACCATTATTTATAGCAAGTTCGGTATTTGTTTTTTTAATGAATGCTGCTATGTTTACCACCTATAGTTATTTTGCAGACTATTTGGGTAAAATAAACAATATGGATCCTAAAATGATCAGTCTGATGCTTTTGGTATTCGGAGGTACAGGAGTACTTGGAAACTTTGTAGCTGGAAGGCTATTAAGTAAAAACGTATCTACTACTACGGTTGGCTTTGTTGCCGGGTTGACCATAGTTTCAATACCGATATATTTTTCAGGGGCAAGCTCACCTTGGCTATTTATCCTGATCGCAGTCTGGGGTTTTTTCCATACTCCGTGTTTTCTGACCGGTCAGGTATATATGATTGAAACTGCGCCGGAAGCGCCAGAATTTGCCAACAGTCTCTCCATATCTTTTATCAACCTTGGTATTTCCGCAGGTACTGCTATAAGTGGTCTATCAATCGCTAAGTTCGGTATACACAGCGCGCCATTAGTCATGTTACTTTTTGGTGGCTCAGCGATAATTTGTTTCTTGATCAGAGAAGCAATGACAAACCGAAAAAGAAGGCAAAGTATGATTAGTTTATAGCAAAATGGATCTAACTTTCATGCCATTGATCAGGTGTAGTCAATGAATGTCGCTATCATGCAAACATCCACTGGAATGTCCGGTGGATGTTCCCCAAAACACCAATAGTTTATTTATCTGCGTTTTTTTTCTCGGTAACTTCTGCTCTGATTTCCTGGGCCAGCGTTTTCAAGTCCTGCATTGCCTTACGGACACGTGTGCCTGCTGCACCGTTTCCTCCATCATAGAATTTTGCTACATCGGCCTCTACTGATGCGATTACTTCCTGTACTTTTTTGAATTTATCCATTTTTTTCTTTTGACCGGTCTTAACCGTGTTAAACAATATCCCTGAAAAAGGGAACACAAATCTAATAATTTCTCAGTATTACAGGTATATATTCTATTGTCCTAAATGAAGTCTTGGTTATTTTCCTGGATGTTCCGGATCATCCCTTTAAAAAGTTTCCGGATCCAGACTAATGAACGGGTTTAAATAAATTGCCCGTCTTCCATAATATCTCTATCAATCGGGATAAACAAGTCGAACGCTGAGCATGCTCTATCCTGACAACTCAAAATAAGTGCGCAACGCTAATTGTCATGAAAGCGCAAGATTCTTCTTTAACGGAACAAACGTTCCGGTAAAATTGTAAATTTGGAACATTCATTCCGATTAGGGGTTTTAAAAAAAATTATGAAAAAATTAGAAAATAAAGTAGCAGTAGTAACAGGTGCATCCAAAGGAATTGGTGCCGGAATCGCTAAGACCTTAGCAGCAGCAGGCGCTGCTGTGATCGTTAACTATGCAACATCCAAAGATGGTGCCGAGAAAATTGTTTCTGAAATTGTAGCAGCAGGAGGTAAAGCCCTAGCGGTTCAGGGTGATGTAACAAAGAAGGCAGATGTTGAGCGTTTATTTGAAGAGACAAATGCAGCTTTCGGCGCGGTCAGCATATTGGTAAACAATGCCGGCATCTATGAGTTTAGCCCTATTGAGGAATTCACCGAAGAACACTACCATAGTCAGTTCAATATCAATGTTCTTGGCCTATTGTTGGTTACCCAGAATGCGGTTAAAAACTTTGATAAAAATGGTGGCAGTATCATTAATATAAGTTCGTTTGTAACGAGTACCCTTCCTATCAACAGCGCGGTGTATACTGCAACCAAAGGTGCGGTCAATGGGATTACACAGGTACTATCAAAAGAGCTAGGTCCGCGTAACATTCGGGTAAATTCAATCAACCCTGGCTTGATCGAAACAGAGGGAACGCATTCCGGAGGAGTTATCGGTAGCGATTTCCACAAGGAAATGGCAAGCCTAGCACCGTTGGGCCGCATAGGAGTTCCTGATGATCTCTCTCCAATTGCGCTATTTTTAGCATCGGATGATTCAGGCTGGCTCACTGGCGAAACCATTATCGCCAGCGGAGGATCACGATAATTAACTATTAAAAAACCTTATATTTGCCCGCCTAAAGCGGGCATTTAAAGTTATGGCCAGAACGAAAGATTTTAAGGAGGAAGAGGTACTTCAAAAAGCGGTTTATCTCTTTTGGAGTAAAGGTTATAATGGCACATCTATGCAGGATCTGGTAGATGGCCTGGGCATCAGCCGTTCCAGTCTTTACGATACTTTTGGGGACAAGTATCAATTATACCTAAAAGCTTTGGAAAGATATAAAAACACTTACGGCAATACCCTATCCCACATTAGTACAGAATC
The DNA here is from genome assembly GCF_052045595.1 of Pedobacter sp. 22163. Classification (NCBI taxonomy): domain Bacteria; kingdom Pseudomonadati; phylum Bacteroidota; class Sphingobacteriia; order Sphingobacteriales; family Sphingobacteriaceae; genus Pedobacter; species Pedobacter sp. 22163. The sequence goes on from NZ_JBQEPM010000005.1 coordinate 321,064, forward strand.
TATTTCGGCCAAGTCTGCGATAGCTCAATTATTGGCTACGGCGGCGAATAACCTGCCACAGCAGCAACAGCCAAAGGGCTGCTTTATGGTGAATGCCAGCACTGAACTGGCCAGCCATGACATCGAGGTATCTAAACTGATCAATCAGACGGAAAAGCAGGTAGAAGAAGCGTTTTTTAAGGTGATATCAAAGGGGCAGGCAGATGGAGAGATCAGTGAAGATAAGGATGCCCGAACTCTTGCACTTTTTTTCAACAATACCGTCAAAGGCCTGCAGGTTTCCGCCAGATCAACTGATGATGGGCAGCTTTTTGAGGATATCATAGGCATTGCGGTAAAGGTTTTGGAGTAAATCTAAGCGATAGGTTTTGCGATTTTACAACGCTATTTACCCGCTCGGTTTGTATGATCTGTCATTGCTACATTAATTCAGAACATTTATCATTTCAGATTATTTCAATAATGTCATCCCCGGAGAACTTATCGTTATTTTTTCTTGATCTTAGTCCTATGTTTAAGTCCGAAATTTATAAGGGCATAGATAATCGGTTCAGCCTCAACAGCATGATCTGTAATACTATAGGATACCGTTATCGGTTTGGTATCATTCACTGTTCTCATAACCAAGAGGTTTTCTTCAAGCTCGTGAAGCTCTTTGGACAACACTTTTGGTGAAATTCCCTGCGAGCTTTCCTGAAGATCCTTAAAGCGCATCGTGCCATAATTATAGAGGTTGAGCAGTATGGTAAATTTCCATTTTCCTTTCAAAAGTTCCAAGGCATCGGTAAGCGCCAATGACCGTTCTTTATACCTATCGGTATCCGTTTCGCAAATATTTCCCATAATAAAAAAGTCACTTTCCTGTAGGTAACGCATAGCAAATATATAAAGAATTACCACCAATTTTGATCAAAAAAATATCATGAAAATAGGAATTATTGGAGCTGGCAATGTGGGGTTTGCACTTGCCAAAAGCTTGAGACGAATAGGCCATAATGTTAAAGTTGCAAATTCTAGAGGGCGGGATTCACTTAAAAAATTTGAACAGGAAACCGGCGCAAATGCTGTTGATATAGAAGTGATTGCAATTGATGTAGACGTCCTCATTTTGGCGATCCCCTTATCATCCGTATTAAAACTCCCCCCTTCTTTAAAAGCAAACCTTTCAAAGGCTGTAGCGGTTGTAGATACAGGAAATTATATCCCTTTAAGAGATGGTCGGATTGCTGAGATCGAAAATGGTCTGCCTGAAACCAAATGGGTTGCAGAACAGTTAGGCCATCCTGTAGTTAAAGCATTCAATAGTATCATTGCTAGTAATATATTGACAAACCATAGGGAACCTCAGGCAACAGATAGGATTGCATTGCCGGTTGCCGGGGATGATCCTCTCAGCTTAAAGATTGTTTTAAAATTAGTGGAGGAACTTGGCTTCACAGGATTTGATGCTGGCAATTTATCAAGTTCACGGAGATGGCAGCCTGGACAGCCGGCCTATTGTACCAATCCTACAATTTTAGAGTTACCCAAGCTATTGGCACGTGCTGACAATATTAAAGCACCCGTGAACCGCGACAAGGCAATGAAATTAATGGCAAAGCTATCACCTGACTATCCTGCAGAGGATCTGGTCCGCATTTCAAGGTTGAGTATCGGACTGGATACCTTCAATGGAAAATCCTATTTGGCAATGCTAAAACTGGCCGTTGCTGTCATGTTTTCGAAAAACAAATAATGTCAAGATCAGCATAAACTATGAGTATCTTTCGCGCAGAAAATTCAGCATAAACCATTGGCTAAAGCCCCTACTGATGCTAGGGATAGATAGCGTATTTCAGAAAGTTAAGTCGCACTTAAGGTGCAGTTCATTTATATAGACTAATCCAAGCTAATAAGAATTAAACAGTTTGCAACAGCTGTGCTTGTTCCATTATAGATCTAAAGCCTGTTCTGGATACTAAAAAAATCGGTAGCTAGTCTGCCTAGCTACCGATCTCCCTTTACATCTAAAGTTATAATTTAAACCGTTATCCTCAATGGGGTTATATCGGTATAATTAATAATATCCAACATCACAGCTTTGCTTTCAGGTGAATTGAAAGCGGTCTCAGCTGCTGTTTTATTCCGGAATGTACATACTGCCATGGCAATAATATCACCTTCTTCAGGGGGATACAGATCCTCAACTTTCTCCAGACCGTATTTTGCCCAAGCCACATCCAGCATAGGTATATGTTTACTTCTGTAATACTTGCGGTCAAAACGGGCCCCTGGAGTACCCTCATAAATTACAAGGATGGTACACTTTCTTGGATCCTCATTACCAGCGTCTGTTGTAATGCCAGTGATTTCTTGATCTGGGATTTTTTTAACCAGCCAGTCAAGGACCGGTTGTAATGTCTGGTCGGAATTGAGTTCATAGATCAGACCATGGCCATTCCCCTGTATACCAAAATCAGGTAGGTGAAGTTCTTCCGCCTTTGCGCCTGCATTTATTAGAAATTTTACAATCTCTGGGGCATAATTTGCAAAAACAGATGTTTCCCCTGTCACCAATGCAATTGGGACATCGAGAAATGCAGGTATTCTAAGTGATTCCGGCGATGCCAGCTTGACATCTTCTACAGATAACCTTGGAGGGTCATATGTTAGGGGAGCAGACGTAATTCCCCAGGATAGAGAACCTATTCCGGGGGTGGTGCCAAATACAGGTCCCATTGGTTCCACTGAAACGATTGCTTTTACAAGGCCTGGCCTACGGTCTGCGACAAGCCAGCCATCGGGACCTGAAGCGGAATGGGTAACCAGGATCGCCGGTCCTATACGGTCCAAAAGCTGACTTATCCGGCGAGCATCCATATCCTGTGACTTAGCAAGGTCCGCTGGCATTGGACCATAAGGTGCGATAAATGAATCGTATGCATCGTGATCTAACGGACTGAACGGCCATTGTGTCTGGATATCAGCATCATCTGAGGGAAAGTAAACCTCTTGTCCCCTTTCGTAGGAAAAAGCAGGTCCCATCTGGCCGATGATGTCACTATGGTATGGAGACCTTCCATGCCCGGGACGGTCCACAATAAATACGGGGTAACCGTTTTCTAAAAAACGTTGTGCCCATCCAGGACGCCCATCCGGTGTATCCATCCATTCTGTTCCCTGCAACGTTCCACCATGTACCAAAATTACCGGATATATTTTTGTGATCTTTTCCGGCACTTCCCAGAATACATACATCGGTCCGTGCTGATAAGTTTTATTGTCAATCTTCAGACGTTCCCCATTTATCCAGAAATGTCCTCTCCTTGATGTTCTCAAAGGCTTATCTGCCCAAACCGGTAGCCCTGAATGAATGTTTTTTGTGAGTTTTTCCATTGCTATTTTTTATATTTCGAAATCGGTAGAAATTGTGATGGTCTCCATCCTGTTAAAGTCAGTCTGCAGAAGCGCTATTTTTCGCTTCGCTCTTTCAAGCGCATCGCTTCCCAGCAGTAAACGCAGAGGTGGCTCTTCCATTTCGGTTACCTCGCAAATGACCGCTGCAGCCTTATCTGGATCGCCAGGCTGCTTGCCATTACGTTCAGAGAGTGCTTTTTTGAAAAGACGCACTGTCCCATCGTAGTCGGAAATGACATTCGCTGCAACAGCCAGTGACTCATCTAAAAAGCCTGTACGGAAAGAGCCGGGTTCTATTATCGTTACTTTAATGCCAAGATCCTTTAGTTCATAAAATAAGGCTTCTGAAAAGCCTTCAACAGCATGTTTAGATGCGTTGTAGATGCCCCAACCGGCGGCACCGCTCAACCCCGCTGTCGAGGAAAGACTTATAATATGTCCTTTCCCTGAATGCCTCATGACAGGCAGTACGTTACGGATCATTCGGAGCGAAGCCTCGACATTAATGGCGAATACCTGGGATATTTCAGTTTCGCTTAATTCTTCTATGGCGCCTACCAAACCATGTCCGGCATTGTTGATCAGCACATCGATCGTGCCATAGGTAGTGATAATTCCTGCCACCGCAGCGTGTACCTCATGTTCACTATGAAGATCCAGAGTTAATACCTCGAGGTTATGGTTGCCCAAAAGCACTTTATCAAATTTATCCCTATCCCTTGTGGTAGCGACAACCTTTTGTCCTTGAGCCAGAAGGTACTTGACCATAGCGAGTCCCAGACCTTGGGATGCCCCGGTGATCAACCATATTTTAGACATTTTCATCTTTGTTTTTTAAACAAATTTCCCAAAAAGTGGATTAAATGTTTATAGCTTATTCAAAGATGTTTATATGAAGTTCAAAGATTCTTTTAGTCATGTTTAAATAGGCTATCAACAACTACTTATTTGAAGGGCAAAATTTAACGAACGCCTGCGCTTATCTTCTCAGTTTTTAAGCAATTTTTGCAAGCCCGCCTAACATATTTTAGTTGTCTGCACAATTGGCTAAAGGTACCGGACATCTGCAAAATCTTTGTAATGCCTATAATTTAAGGATAGTATAAATACGGAAATGGCTACTTGTTATTAAGCTTTAGGCGGTAACTCTTCGGAGTAAGGTTATACTTGAGATAAAAGTTTTGAATAAAAGTCGCAGGAGAGTTAAACCCGCAATCAGCAGCAATATCTGTGACCATGTTGTCAGAAGCTAAGAGGAGTTCCGCAGCTTTTTCTAAGCGCTTGTTTTTGATATAGTTTGCAGGCGAATCATCATACAACCTTTGGAATTCTCTTTTGAATGACGAAACGCTCAAGTTCATTTTACGCGCAAGATCTCCGATTCCGGCTTTTGTAAAGAGGTTAGTTTCTATAAACATTTTAAAAGCATAAGTGGACGGTGAAAAGACCTGCGACAATATTACCTGAATTGATTCAGCATCCTTGGTCTGTAAGAGTAACAAGAAAATCTCCTTTAATTTCAAAATCAGGATATCATCGACCGCCAATAATGGGTTTTCAAAATAGAACAGCAGGCTCTCAATATAATTTTGTATCAGAAAGTCATTTTCAACCTTAACACCGGACTTTTCGGAGATCACATTTTCTCGCGTCTGAAGTAATGAAGGAAGTTCTCTATTATATATTTTTCTTAATATATCTGCATGAAAAGTGATAATTATAATTTCTCCCTTAACTTCCGAGTTAAGAGTTTGTCTTGCAGAATTAATACAATTTAGGAACAAGGAATAATGCCGGGGAATATCCAAAGATGCTCCATCTGTGAAGTATTCCATCCCGCCATGATGCATATACAAAAAACAGGCTTGCTCAGAAACAGGAAACACGAATTCAAAATGAGGTTCAAATACCACCTTTTGGATGAACGTTTTGCCTAAAAGGTCGATTTTTTTATAGTTTGTTACCATGGTTTATTTTATATAAAATGGCGGTCATCATTTCCATTGCATAACATCCTGCCATATTTTTTTTTAAAAAATTTCGGTTTTAAGCACGTGTTAGTAGTTTCATTTTCTATTTCATCATCTCTTAGATTCACAGAGGCGCTTCATTGTTAGTGAGGCTTAAACCTAGAGCCTATACTATCTCGCAAATAAGAACTTAATACAAACCAAATCTGCATAACCGATCAAATACCAGAGACCGTGCGATTCGGCTAGCGAAAAGCCTGCTTAAATTCCAAGGGAGATTGATCGGTTTTCGACTTAAAAAGCTTACTAAATGATTGTGGATGTTCAAAGCCCAGTTCATATGCGATTTCACTAACTGAAAGATCGGTTGTCGACAACTTTTCTTTTGCTTTCTCTATAAGCTTATAATGAATATGCTGCTGTGTGCTTTGTCCGGTCAAACTTTTGAGCAGGCTCCCCAAATAATTAGGTGAAATATTTAATTTCGAAGCTAGGTATTGCGCCGTAGGTAAACTTTTATCTAATAAGGATTCTGAAAAACATTCCGATAGAAGTGTTTCGAGTTTTTCTAAAATCTGATGCCCATTTTTTTTCCTGGTAATAAATTGTCTCTGGTAAAATCGCTCCAGATAATTTAATAGTAATTCGATTTGTGCGATGATAATATTCTGGCTAAACGCATCAATATTACTATGGTATTCCCGCTTTATGTTGTTTAAGATATCCAAAACAATCTGTTCTTCTTTTTCAGATAAAAACAGTGCTTCATTCACAGAATAGTCAAAGAACTGATAATGATGAATCGTCTTTGCCAAAGGCGTATTCCAGATGAATTCCGGGTGAATGCAGAGCAGATAACCACTTGGTGGTTCGATTTGCTTTTGCGTTGAAAGTTTTACAACCTGCCTGGGCGATATGCAGGCAATTAATCCGCCATCAAAGTCATAAGGCTGCTGTCCATAACCAAACTTACCTTGGATATTTCTTTTAAGACCAATTGTATAGAAATGCTGAACCCAGCTGATTTCCTTTTCAGTCGTCTGATATTCCACCGCTCCATAATCAACCAGACTTACCATTGGATGCTCGGGTTTGGGAAGGCCTCCAATTTCGTGAAATTTAGCGATTGTATCCAGATTATACATAATGTTTTTCATGGGCAATAATGATGAATAACTAAATTTAAATAGGTTGAGCGCCTACCGCAGGATTAAAAAGTGCATCCAAAGTTATTCTTTTTCCTAGAACTCCCCAATCATCCACATCAATTTCTCTTATCAGAACATATACCGGCGCAGTCTGATCTGCATAATGCTGGATAATGACTGTCAATGATTCTATGACCTTTCCCTTGCTTTCCACATCAAGACCGCCCTTAAAAACATTAACTTCTAAGGTAATTCCATTTGCATCTTTTGACTTGCCTCCCTTGAACACATTCTCGTGCTCATATTGATTAATATAAGTCCAGGCAGTACTTCTTATAAATTCATTGTCAGGTAAGCCTTCGATTTTCAATGCGATGGCAGTAAGTTTATCTACCATCGCATTTTTATCATCACTGTTGAATGTGCCTTTAGCACAATGTATATATATGAGTGGCATCAATTAATAATCTGTAGATTTACTCAATGCTTCATTTTCGCTCAGGTCTTTTTGCAAGGTCTGGATTTTAGTTCCTGCCAAACCAAAAGCATCGCTGCCCATAAAAAAATGTAGCGCTGGGTTTTCGTTTTCTGCCAAGCGAATTATAGCAACTGCTGCTTTTTCCGGGTCCCCGGGCTGGGTTCCTTTAATCTGATTTAGGTGTGCATTTTCCAGATCTCTAGCTTCTTTATAGTCATCAACAGGCTGTTGCGCCAAGCGGAGTGAATCTTGCTCCAGAAAATTCGTTCTAAAATAGCCTGGATAAATTATACTCGATTTAATTCCTAGAGATGCTGCTTCAGCTGAAAACGCTTCGGTTAGGCCCGCTACAGCAAATTTAGTGGCATTGTAAATTCCCCATCCTGGAAATGTCCCCATAAAACCTACAATAGATGAAATGTTGATGATATGCCCGGATTTTTGTCGACGTAAATTTGGCAAAACACTCCTCATCACATTTAATAATCCAAAAACATTCGTATCAAAATTTTCTCTTGCTTCTCTATCAGTCAGTTCTTCAATTGTCCCTAATTGTCCGTAACCTGCATTGTTCACCACTACATCGATGCGTCCAAAAGTTTTCACAGCCTGGGCAATCGATTTACTCACACTTGACTCATCAACCAGGTCCATTTCCAATGGGAGAAAATCATCAGAGTACCCGATTTCTTTAACAAATTTATCAATCGAGCGGGAAGTTGCAGCTACTTGGTAACCGTCAATTAAAAGCTTCTTAACCAGTGCTAATCCCAACCCTTTGGATGCGCCTGTCACAAACCATACTTTTTTATTGTTCATAACTTTAAATTTATTTTGTGAAATATTATAGCACAAAGGTGAAAGGAATCTCAAAAGTACAAGTAGCCAAAACAAAGGTTATCAAAGCCAAAACAACGATTTGATAAATTTTAACAGTGCAAAAGATCTTACGAATCATTATATGGATAGGCACTTTGGCAAAAAAGTATGCCCACATTGAAGGATCAGATTTTTCCTTACAGGTAATTCTCCTCAACTTTTTAAGTATAGGGGAAAACACAGGCTTAAGGCCAAAATTGTTTCTGATATGATGTTTGGCGCATGAAATGGCACTTAAACACTTGAGTGTCATTTGGAAAATTTAGCTCTGTTTTCGTGGTCATTAGTTGCGCTCCTGGGGAGATACTATGGATATCCATCTGGACTTGCTGGACTGAGGTGATGCCAGGTTTTGCATAAGGAGAGAAATTCAACTTTCGTGATCCTTTGGTATTCAGAGTCAAACGAATAACTTAGTTAAATTCCCGGCAATGAAATCTGGGTAAAGTTTGGTCCGAAAAGAGCTACCCAGTTTGCTGAAATACAAAGACATATGATCGGTATAACCGGCGAATTCTGGATTCTCAACAGTGATTTTTGATTTTTCGCTTTGCCGGACGTGATGCATTTCGGTCTCCCAGGCGTTTGGCGTTGTTAGCTGAGTTTGCGAGAGGATTAATATAAAAAACAAAAGCCGGTTTAAAGTTTGTAAGGGAAGAATGGGTGGTAGACCAAAAGGTTTCGCTAAGGATACCATTTCCAAATTGTTGGTTGTGCTATCTGTTTTTAAGCAGCTTGATAAAACACGAGAAGAAATTTTTAAGGGATCCCAATTAACCATGGCAACATTTTACCCTGAGCTTAAATTCTCGACTCACATAACAATTAGGAAATAAAAAATTACTGAATAAATAACCAGCAGTCGTTTGAAACAGCACAAACAAATTATAACTAATTATTTAGTTTTTATCTTTATATAGTTATATTTATAAAAATTTAATTATGAAAAGATTTATAATCATGCTTAGCGTAATTCTACAGACAAGCATATCGTTCGCACAGCTAGATTCAGGTTCCCAACAGGAAAACAGTGTAGAAACAACTGTTTTGTCTGTTTTTTTAAAACCTAGCAGCAAAATAACATTCAGATATTTTGAGCAATATTATAGGGAAATTTCATACAGGAATCCAAGTAAAAAAGATAGCGTCATAAGCAAAAATCTCAATTTACAAAATCCAACACTTTTAGAATATAACAGCATGCTAATGGCCCCTGATGGCCCCATAGAGAGATCATATCCTGTACTATTGATTCCTGGAGATACCGTTATGCTAAAAACAGGAACGGATGGCGCAATCCAGATTCAATCCAGCACAGGATTAAAACAATTTGCTGATAGCATAGTTTATTTCCCAAAAAGTTATCACTGGTCATATGATCAAGACGGACGGCTTTTGCAGACAGAAGGACTGAATAAAATGATAGAAAAAATTGATGACCGGTTCGAAAAAAATGAGACGTCCATTAGAAATACAAGCTATGACCAAGCCCATTTAACCGCAATCAGATATCTAAATACAAACATTAAATACAATTCAATCTCAAAATTACTTTCAGATAAACAATTGGTAATTTCAAGTGCAACAGATACACTTTATACTGATTTATACAATCACATAGATGAAATCAATTCCATCAATACCGTTAATAACCTTCAAATAAACAGCAGTGTTATTCGTTATAACTCGATTCGCCGAAATCAGCAATTTATTAAAAGTAATATCTGGACATGGATTGTTGAAGCGGATGTTGAGCTTAAGCAAACAGACTTTTACAGGAAATATCTAATCTGGTTAATGGCACAAACTTTTAAGCAGTTACCAGCGGATCTGGATAATTTAAATCAGGCTCTTGGTCGTATTAAGAATGAATCTCCCGCACTTGACACGCTTTATCAGGCTTCAAATATTTTAAAGGAAACCTTTAAAAACTTTACAATTGCCAGAGCAAAACTCAAATCACTTGCTAATGGAAAATACAGTTTTATTATTGATAGCGATGAAAAGGTTGCTAATCATGAATTAAAGAGCATTAAAAATTTACCAGCAGTTAAGCTGGCTGATTTTTCTGGAAAAAAGTTTGATTTTAAGTCCATCATCATAAACAAAAAAGCTAGCCTGACAGTGATTGACTTTTGGGCTAGCTGGTGTATTCCCTGTATTGCAGAAATCCCTTACATGAGAAAAGTCGAGCAGGAGCTACAAGGGAAGCCGATAAGATTTATGGCTGTAAGTATAGATGAAAATGACCATGTTGGAAAGTGGATAGAGGCGGCAAAAAAAAATCTAATTTTTAAAAAACCTTTTCAATACAGAATGGCTGATTTCCGAAAGTCCCCTTTGACACGATTGATAAATCTTCAATCGATTCCCCGGTATGTAATCATAGACAATGATGGAAATATCGTAGCTGATGATTTTTTGAGGCCGAGTAATCCTCAATTCGAAATCCAATTGATTAAATACCTAGCTAATCTTTCGGAAAGCACGCGAGCAGGCCATTGAAGTTCGTTTAATGACAATTAACAAATCAGGTGATATTGCCTAGGTAAATAATTTGATGATAAGTTTTGAATTAGATTACTTTTTCACATGCTTGATATTAATGATTTTTTAGGTCATTAAAAGCACAATGATTCACTACACTGTGATCTTTGCTGTGGGAAGAACTTCCTAGTGCAGGAGTTAAAAGCGATAAAATTACATAAGCAACTATTTTCAGGAACTTATTTTTTAACATAAATAATATCGGAATTGAAATGGAAGGCGGATAAATGACTGAACCGCCTTCACTAGTTTAATCTGTAATTCAACTCCAATTTATTTGTCTTTTCACCATATTTATTTAAACAAATTACATACCGGCAGAACAAACAGAGGTTAACTCTCATATTGTAGTATCTTCGTTTCTAGAGCATCCCTATGTTCCTCTCCCCATCTTGCGGTAGATTCTATAACGGGAATAAGCGTTTTCCCCATATCCGTCAAGGAATATTCCACTTTTAACGGTCGCTGATCATAGATTTTCTTTGAGACCAATCCATGATCAACAAGTTGATTTAATTGTGCATCGAGCACCCTTCTAGAAGCACCAGATATTTTTTTGTGGATTTCAGCAGGACGTTTAATACCATTATGTATGCTCCAGACAAGGCTTATCTTCCATTTACCATTCATTACCTCCATGAAAAGATGTATGCCACAATCTACTGAAATGGGAATTTTTCTCTTATAATTATTTGTCATGACTACAACAGTTTTATAGGGACAAATTTAGCCGTACTTGTTTAAAAAAGTCACTAACGGTAATTTTGAACCGTAAAAATAAAAAAAAATATATGAGATATAAATTGTTCGGCGCACACACAGGTTTACACGTCAGTGAAATATTACTTGGCGGAGCCAGTTTAGGAATCCGTAATGGTTACGGAGCCGCAAGAGAAGATGCAATGCAGATATTGAAGGCCTACGCTGATGCAGGTGGAAACTTCATTGACACCTCAGACAGGTATCAATTGGGGGAATCTGAGGAAATTATAGGAAAATTCACGGAAGGTCAACGAAGTGATTTTATTATTTGTTCAAAATATACACAAAGCAGCAATCCTGCTCCTAAAATCAGCAATTTCGGCAATCATCGCAAAGCTATGAGACAGGGAATAGAGGCCAGCCTCAAAAGACTGCGGACTGATTATATTGATATTTATATGCCTCATTATGACGATGGCATAACTCCTTGGGAAGAAATTGCAAGAGGACTTGAAGATCTATTGAGCAGCGGAAAAATACTGTATACAGGATTAACAAACTTCCCTGCCTGGAAAGCGTCTGCTATTGCTGCAACTATTCCGCTTACAGCCATCCAGATTGAATATAATCTCTTACAGCGTACTGCGGAAAGAGAATTTATTCCTATGGCTTCCGTTCACGGCCTCGGGACCATGCTGTACTCTCCGCTCGCTGGAGGGGTATTAACAGGAAAATACAGGGAGGGACAGACCGGTCGCTTAATGAAGGATGCAACTGGGATATTTGACGAGGACGGAGAGACGAAAAGTATTATTGACTATCTTTCAGTTGTTGCGGAAGAGCTTCACGCCACGCCGGGCCAGGTTGCTTTTGCGTGGGTGTTATCTAAAAATCATTTCCCACTAGTTGGCGCCCGTAAACTGGATCACCTGGAAGAAAGCCTGAAAGCTTCAGGCCTCAAACTGCCTCAAGAGCACAAGGATAAGTTAGAGGAATTAAGCAGTATTTCATTAGGTTATCCACATGATCTTTTGGCAAAGGTAAGAGGTTGACCGGTGCCAGGATTAAATGCCAAGTTTATGTAATATTTGAACACGAAGCCTCCTGTGTTAAAATAATTCTAGTAAAACAAGATATATTGCGCCCCTATTGAATTTTAAACCACAAATGAAAATAATTCTTTTTTTTGTCCACTCCGTTTTGTTTATTGCTTTAACTGTGAAGGCCAGTTACGCTCAACCTTCTTCAGGAGTTAAAAAGGGCTACGGCTATCGCGAAACACCAGAACGGATCAATGACCTTATTGATACCAAACTCGATGTAAAATTTGATTATAAAAAAGCATATCTCCATGGTAAGGAATGGGTTACTTTAAAGCCGCATTTTTATGCAACAGATTCCCTGAGTCTTGATGCCAAAGGAATGGATATTCATAAAATCGCAATCGTTAAAGGGAGTAAACTATTACCCCTAAAGTATATTTACGATGATAGCCTTAAGCTTAATATTAAACTGGATAAAAAATATCGTGGCGGGGAGCAGTATGTTGTTTATATCGATTACACCTCCAAACCAAACCTGTTACATGATAAGCCTGGGCATAAATTAGATGGCAAAGGTTTATACTTTGTAAATCCGATGGGTACCGAGGCTGATAAACCTGTGCAAATATGGACACAGGGCGAAGCAGAAGCCTCATCTTGCTGGTTTCCTACCATTGATGTTCCGAATCAAAAAACGACTCAGCAACTCAGCATGACAGTACTTTCGAAGTACACCACCTTGTCCAATGGCTTATTAATAGCTCAAAAGAATAACAGCGATGGTACGAGGACAGATACCTGGAAACAAAAACTGCCACATTCCCCGTATCTGTTCATGATGGCTATTGGCGAATTTAAAATATATAAGGATAAATGGCGCGATAAAGAAGTTAATTACTATCTGGAGCCAAAGTATTTCCCTTATGCAAAAGCTATATTTGGTCAAACTCCTGAAATGATGGAATTTTTCTCCAAAGCTTTAGGTGTGGATTTCCCATGGGAAAAGTATTCCCAAGTGGTCGTAAGAGATTACCCGCTTGGTGCTATGGAAAATTCCTCGGCAACACTTCATGGCGAATATGTGCAAAAAAGTCCTTGGGAGCTGGTAGATGACCCAAATGGGTCAGGTGGCACGACCATTGCACACGAGCTTTTCCATCAGTGGTTTGGTGACCTTGTTACCTGCGAAAGCTGGAGCAATGAAACCCTTAATGAATCTTTTGCGGTATTTGGTGAAAAGTACTGGAATGAGAAGAAGTATGGTAAAGATGACGGCGATGCCAAGCGTTATGATGAGCTACAGGCATATCTAAACAACAAAACAGCCGACCTTCAAAACCTTGTGCCGTTTTATTATTCTGATGAGGAGGGAATTAACGGATCTAACATTTATGACAAGGGTGGGCTTGTTTTGAATATGTTGCGTAATTATTTGGGTGAAGAAGCCTTTTTTAAAGGGCTCGGGCACTATCTCAAAGGCCGGAAATTTAAAAGTGCAGAAGTTCAAGATTTGCGTCTGGCTTTTGAAGAGATTTCCGGTAAGGACCTCAATTGGTTTTTCAATCAGTGGTATTATGGATCGGGTCACCCAATATTGGATATCACTTACAGCTGGGATGATCAAACAAAGATTGAAAAAGTTTTTATAGCACAAAATCAGAAAGGCCAAATCTTTAAGTTGCCGATCGCTGTAGATATATATGTTGCGGATACAACGCAAAGGCATCAGGTTTGGCTGAACCAATCAAAAGATACACTAATTTTCAAATTACCCGCCAGGCCGAGCCTGGTCAATGTTGATGCTGATAAAATATTGCTTGCAGAAAAAACAGATCATAAAACTCCGGTGGAGTATTTGTTCCAGTATCAAAACGCTCCGCTCTACATGGACCGGTTTGAGTCTTATAAGGTGGCTATAGAGCAGCCAAACACACTAGAGTATAAACAGATTATATTAAGTGCGTTAAAAGATCAATATTATGGCCTTCGCTTAAAAGCAATTAACTCTACCATAGCTGATGATAAAGAAATAAAGGGATCGATACTTCCTATTATGACTGAGCTGGCAATTCATGACGACAAATATCCAGTGCGGACAGCTGCAATAACCTATCTTGGTAAAACGAACTCGCAAGATTTCAGGCAATTATATATAGCTGCGTTAACCAGCCCGTCCCTCAGTTTGCGAGCAGCTGCCCTTACCGCACTGAACAATATCTCTCCAGAAGAAGCATTTAAAATTGCAAAATCTTTACAGTCGAAAGCTCAGGGTCCTATTACTAATGCTATTATTGGCGTTTATGCTAGCAATAGTACCGATGCAGAATGGCCTTTTATCATAAATGCTTTCAAAGAAGCATCCGTACAGGCTAAGTTTGATAACGCGGTGAAGACAATGCCCAAAATAATTGGCCGACTGAACAATAGCAGTAATGTTGTTCAGGGTATCAATGCTATCTGTGACCTGGCGGTGGCTTACAAAAAATATGGCATGGCACCTAGATTGATTAAGGTACTTGAGGAAATCGCGAAGGTGCGAAAAGAGAAAAATGATAATGAGTCGGCCATACTTGCTCGAAAAGCAATCGAATATATCCAGAATGCTAAATAATTGTTATCATTCCTGCTTTAGAATAGAACGATGATGAGATTGTAAAGGGAGCATTGGATTCAATGCGTCTGCATCTTTTTTTCTATCCCATCGGAATCGATATGCTGTCCGAGAAATTTTGCAAGTAAATTTATAGGTTTCCACATCCTAGTAAACAAGGCTTATGTATACCATGTAGGAGCCGTCGGTTAATTCTCATGATACAGAGTTATGCGCACAAGGTATTGGACCATAAGATTGGAATCGAAACGCAAAACAACTATTGGCAATGTTGAATTACCTATTTTTTTGGGTGGGATACAACGTATGCCTAGCTATTTTTTAATGCTAGATTAAAAGTATTAAAATAAAAAGGATGCAGCATCTAGTGTTGCATCCTTTTTATCGAAATCATCATTATCCATATAAAATTGATACAAGGCCCTGCCCATTGATTTCCCATTATGAAAATGCTATTTAATATTGCAGTCCGCCCGACAATCATTTTTTTTTTGCAGCCGTCAAATAGACTGATCAATTCTCCCTTACCGATCAAGCAGTCATTAACAGGGCCATAGAAACAATTTGCGCATTTCATTGAAATTTGTTTTTTCCCACTTTGGTGGTGATAAGATAAAAAAATATTATTTTCAAATAAATGCAAATATTATTTTTGCCTGGTCGAGATCAATATTGTCATTAACGTTTACAAAAGTTTAATTTTGTCCAACCAAAGTACTAAAATTCAAAGGTAGCCAACGGTATGCACCGCCATCAGCAACAATGTATCCTAAACCAGGAAAAGACATATGTGGAGCAGCGATTAAATATCCTTTATTTACAATTTCTTTGAACTCTTTCCTCCTAGTCAATGAGGCAGTTGATTGGTCAATATCATAATCAACAGTTGCTTTAGGATTTGCAAATTGTATGGATGCGATATGGACCAAATCGCCATGAATAATACTTGTTTACCAGCATTGCTGAGCAGATATGCACTTTGGCCTGGTGTATGTCCATGGATATCTACGGACGAAATACCTGCCAAAAGCTGTTCCCCAGTATTGAATGTTTTCACCTTTCCCGCATCTATATATGGCTTTAATGCTGATTCGGCAATTGCAAAATAAGGTTCATCTCCTTTACCCGATTTTTTCTTATTTTCCGGATTTAACCAATAAACAGATTCTGGTTTGCTAATATAAACTGTTGCATTGGGAAATGTCCGCTCATTTCCGTTAACAATGCCTCCAATGTGGTCGGCATGACCATGAGTAATCAATACGGCCGTAATATCCTTTGGGTCGAAGCCTACCAACTTAAGGTTTTTTGTTATTTTACCTAAGTCCTGCCCCATGAAGGAACCACTACCGGCATCCACCAGTATAAGCTCGTTATTCACGTGAACTAAAAATGCAGAAAATGTTAATTCTACAGTTGAATCCAAGTGATTTGCATACAACGTTTTCTTTATACTCGCAAGACTCACTCCATGCAAATGTTCATTTACATTAAGGGCATACATGCCGTCTAAAAGTGTTATAACTTGAGCGTTGCCAACTTTTGTAAAATAATATCCTGGCTGCTCATTTGTAACTACAGTTTGTGCTTTTCCAAAAAACACACTGCTTAAAAGCATTGTTGTGAATGCGATTTTTAAGGTTTTCATTTTTAATTCATTTTGATAAAACAAATTCTGATAATCCCCATGAACAAAATAAACCGCATTAATTAAGTCAATATAGGTTGACTCAATTGAGATTAAAAATCGAATTTTTTATCATCAAGTACATATCCTAGGATTATGCGCCTTTTGATATGTAAGACAATTTCGGAATAAGTGAATCTTATAGTTATCAATCTATAAAAGGGTATTGGCTTCTGTACCGAGAAAAGGCCTGAATAAAGCTTAAATCATTTAGCCTTATTTATTGGATGTCAATAATACGGCATATTCCTATTATCCATATGTAGTTATGAAACCCTAAAAAGGCTCATGTTTTTGAGTAGTTATGTGCCAACTACCCAAAAACTTGCCAATAAGCTCCAAGCAGCTCCAGCGACCATTCCTGCAGAACCGCCAATTTGAATAACATTTTTTTCAGTCTAAAAGTACGGCATGATAGTATAGCTACAGATCCTTGGCCTTAAGGTTTTTATTTTCCCTGTTTGTCAAGAAACTCTATCACTAAGCTATTTAGTTCATTAGGAGCTTCTTCCGGTATCCAATGTCCACTAGACTTAATGATCTTTCCGGTAACATTCGTTGCATATTTACGCATCTGGTTTTGCTGGAATTCCCCAAGCCCGCCATTCCCTCCTCCTCCGATAGCCAATGCAGGAATTGTAATCTTCTTTTTTGATAATTCTTTATTATCCATTATATTCTGCGTTAACACCCGGTAATACTCGAAGGCCGCATTCAAACTTTCAGGCTTCGAATATGACTTTGCATACATGCCTAAAAGTTCTGGTGTAAAGGCATCTTTGTTGGATGCATGTTGTTTAATAAAATGCTCAAAGAAGGTATACTCTTTACCAGCAATTAATGTTTCCGCCAAACGGTTTTCAGCCGCAAAAAAACTAAAGTGCCAAACCAGTGCCTCTCCATGAGGGGTGAATGCAGGAAAAGTATACATACTTTCATCAGGGATCGGCGCTTCCATATAAATTACACTTCGTATATTTTCTTGATGCTGAACAAGCATCGGAAAGGTGTTCCAAATGCCGATGTCGTGGGCAACAAGATCAAACTTTTTACCCATCCTATGACTATCGGCAAGTTTGTTAAGAAGTGCAGCGACATCAAGACCTTTGAATGAAGAAGGAACTTGTGATTGCCCCAACCCTGGAAGATCGGGTGCTATCACAGTATGTTTTTTTGCAAGTTCGGACATAAGCTGATGCCATTCATACCAAGACTGACCAAAGCCATGAACGAGGTAGACTAAAGAGCCTTTACCTCCCTTGACATAGTGTAATTTTACTCCGTCCACCGTCTGGTATTCGCTTTTGAAGCCCGCGGGGACTGGAAACTCTTCTTGTGCAAAAACTGGAATTGATGCAAATAAGAAGACGAACATAAAAATGCTTTGTTTTACTAGATTTTTCATTTTGAATTAATTATTGTTATTGAATTGTTTAAGATTTTGTTATCAGCTATTGCGATGCTAATCAGCTTTGATTGCCAGAGTTTTTCGATATAATTTTTTGTCTATTCTAACCCTGAAGAATAGGCTTACCAGCGCTAGGATCCCAAATAAAGCTCCAACCCATGGGCTTGATATTACACCGTACTTTGACATTGCGATGCCTGATGCAAAGGTCCCCACTGAGATACCCAGATTGCCAAATGACGTCTGTAATGTGTTGGAAAATGACTTAGCTTCAGTTGCAGCGGATTGCATGAGGGTGATAGCCGTGATAAAACAGGGGCCGTATAGTAAGCCCCAAATCACAACACCAAGAATGCCATAGATTTTGTTTACGGGACCCAGAGCCATAATCAAAGGGAAAACCAGTGTTCCCAATGCAACCAGGAACACAGTCTTTAACATGCTTTTTGTGAGAAATCTACTTGCCACGGTATTTGCAATAATTCCCATTATTCCGAATAAGAAAAGCAGGGAACCGGTTTCAGCTTCACCAAAAGAATATATCGATTGCAGGTATTTGGCAAAATAACTGTACGAACTAAACCAAGCTGCTATAAGGAAAAAATTGAAGGACACACTCCACAAGAAGTCTTTTTTCTTCAATATCCCAACCTGTTGCCTTACAGATATACTTTTCGCGACCGGATTTGAAGGCATCAGGTAATAAAGGAGGCCCAAAACGACTAAATTCAGGACTGCCTGAATAATATACGCTGAATTCCAACCTAACCAACTTGCGCTGAGCGTTGCTAAGGGAATTGTAGTAACCTGGGCTATTGGGATACCCCCTACTATAATCCCAGTATTCCGGATTTGCGTCTTCGCATCAGCATCCTTTGCTGCCGCCGCCATTGATAAAGAAATGAAAACAGGCTGCAAAAAGGCTGGTATTATCCTAAGAATCAGCAAAATGTTAAAAGGCGGTTCAAAAAATGACACCACATTGGATATCAGAAAGAGGACAGTCGCAACCATCATTACTTTCTTCGCATTCATCGAGGATGTATACAACATCATGAAAGGACCTGTCAATGCGATTACCAAAGCAAATGCGCTCAACAGATAACCTGCCTCATCTATTGTCAGGTGATAAAATTCTGCTATCTGAGGCAGAACACCAATAATTCCAAACTCGGTTGAAATTATACCAACCAGGCCAAGGCAGCCAATGTACGCCAGGCGTTTCGAATCTTTTACTCCCATATCTTAATTATTTGTTGTTTGTATTATCGTTTTGAAATGATGGACATAAAAAATGGGTGTGATCGATATTCCGGATCGGCGCACCATCTCTATATCAAAAATCTGTGTGTTCGGAATGCCTTTTACGTTGTATGGTATAAATGAATTTCAGATTATAAATTTTTAAAATATTCAAAATGAACTAATTATTTTTTACCTATCGTTCTGTTATTTTTTAAAAAAATTTGCTTTGCTGTCAGTAATTTTATAAGCGAGTAATTGGATGGAAGAAATCTCATAATGAAATCTTTCAATTAATCTATATATCACATTCATATTTTAAACATTAGTAAACGGTTCCAAGGTGTGACATTGAAAACTCTTAAATTAGTTACAAAAAATAACCAACCCCTCGTTCCAAAATAAGACAAAAAAAAATTTAAGCCTTTATAACATCTATCAAAAAGTCAGTCAATTGATACAAGCGCTTTTTATCATTAAAAAGTAGATCATTATTCCAAAGCGACGCAAAATTAACTACTACAAAGTAAGCGAGCATCTTGGGATCTTTTTCTGCATTTAATTCTCCTTTTTGCTGTGCGGCTATGAATAAATCTTCAAAAAGCTTTAAAGAATTATTGGCTTGCTGTCTGAGCATTTGGTTCACTTCGTCATCGATGCGGGAAAGTTCAAACGTTGAATTAATGGCCAAGCAGGTTTTGGTATCGATCAAAATAGTTTTGACAACATCCTTGATAATGGTTATTGCTGAATCGAGAGGCGATTTCCCCCTACTGGCAGAAGCATGGTAACTTTTTTCTTTTTCCTCGATGTAATCATGCAAACATTTTAAAAAAAGACTATGCTTATTACCAAAGCTATCATAGATACTACTCCTGTTTATACCTAATGTATCCACCAGATCATTCATAGTCGTAGCCTGATAGCCCTTTTTCCAAAACAGGTCACGTGCTGCCTTTAGCTTTTCTTCATAAACAAACTCTTTGTTCCTTGGCATGGCACAAAGGTATAAATAAAAAACCTATCGTTCCAAATAAATTATTTCTTCTTTTCTCATTAACGTTTCAAGGGAGAAGAAGTAAAAGGTTGTTCGGTTAAGTTTATAATGTTTTAGGGTCTCAAATTATTAAATCAGGTAATTTTTTTAGTGTTTTTTTTGGAAGAAGAACCGGAATGTGCAACCTCAACTGAATACACTAAATTAAATCAAGCAGTAACTCCATTTTTACAAGGTTTCTGCCCTGCCCCCATCCGATATGTGTTTCCCCATTTGGACATGGCATCAAGCACGTCCCTCATAGAAAGACCAATATCCGTCATCTTGTATTCAACCTTTGGAGGGACCTCCGGATGAACGGTTCGGGTTATAATGCCATCACGTTCGAGTTCCCGCAGCTGAGAGACAAGCATACGCTCAGAGATCCCTTCAATAGTTTTTTTTAACTCATTGTATCGCATAGTTCCGTGGATCAAGCGACACAAAATCGCCGGCTTCCACCGACCTCCCATCACACTTAATAAGTTCGCCATACCGCAACTATCATTTATTATCTGCTCATTTAGGGCATTGGTTGATGTTTCTTTTCTCATACTTACTTTTTAATTAGTAACTAACAATTTATGTGTGAAACCCAAAAGTAGCGGTTAGCGATTAAGTTTGTGAAAATTTTGAGCAATAACTTATGCACATGAAAAAATTAGAAAATAAAATTGCGCTTATAACCGGCGGAAGCCGTGGTATAGGCGCGGCGATAGTAAGGCGGTTAGCTGCAGAAGGAGCCAGCGTTGCCTTCACGTATACCAGCGAAAGCTCTTTAGATAAAGCCAGCGCAATAGTTTCTGATATACAGGCATCAGGTGGACGTGCGCTAGCCATCAAGGCTGATAGCCGTCAAGCTGATGAAGTAATCGCTGCCGTAACAAAAACTGCAACCGAATTTGGGGGGCTGGACATCTTGGTAAGTAACGCGGGGGTATCTTATGCAAAAGACATCAGTGAACTTACAATCAGCGATTACGATGAAACTATGGATGTGAATGTAAAGGCCGTATATGTCGCGGTATTGGAAGCCATCAAATATCTGGGGGAGGGTGGAAGAATTATTACTATCGGAAGTTGTATGGGTGACAATGCTATAATGCCCAATAATATGTTGTACACGATGAGCAAAACCGCACTGCAAGGTCTTACCAGAGCTTTGGCTCGTGACCTTGGCCCTAAAGGGATCTCAGTAACTCTGGTACAGCCCGGTCCAACCAACACAGATATGAACCCTAGTGATACGGAGATAGCAGATTTCTTCCGTTCACGGATGGCATTGGGCGAATATGGAACTGCAGAAAACATAGGCGCATTGGTAGCGTTCCTCGCCGGTGAGGAGAGCAAATATATTACAGGAACATTTATCACTTCTGACAGTGGATTTAATGCCTAAAATAGTTACGCCCCCAAGTTGAAATTAAAAAATAAACAAGAGGCTGCAAACAGGCCGCCTCTTGCTGGTCTGCGTTTTGAAGAATGATTATATTGTCGACCGGATGGTATCGATAACCATAAAAACAGGGACTACCTGCCTTCTTTTCTTCGTACTCCTTTTGCCTCGAATCCTGCCAAATTACCCTTGGAATGATCGTTATCAACAGGATCTATAGTGAGCGTTACATCATAACCCTGACTGGTAAAATCAATGGACACTGTTTTTTCCTTCTCGGTCACATTTGTTATTTTTGTCAACACCTGGCCGGTGGAATCCTGGACTACGCCAATTAACTTTCCCTCTTTTCTTTCCAGAACGAAGGTTCTTTTAACATCGCCATAAGGTGTTTTGTAAATAATAAAATCCCATTTCCCTGCATAATAATCTTTTGTTTGGGCCTTAAGTCCCAGAGAAGTAAACAGTCCGAAGAATAGCACAAGGGCTAGTTTAAATTTTTTCATGTCTTTTTAATTTGGTTATAGTTTTGAATTTTAAGCAATCTCTTGTTGAAGCCCGCAGTTGCTCCTTCTCATTTTATATAAAGGTGAAATCGAAAAAAATAAATCATAATACCAGGTGCCAATAGCCCTACATTTAGTAAATTTCACAAAATGAAGATAGGAAGAATATTTTATCATTTAGTGAATTTTACTAAATACTTACTTTCCATTCGTTTGGTCTGGCAAAAACATTATTTTTGAATATGAAAACAGAAGAAGAGTTTAGGGATTTCATACTTAACGGGCACCAACAATATATTCCACATGTCACCATCGATTGTGCTATTTTTGGATATTACAACCAACAGCTCAAATTGTTGCTTATAAAACCCAGGAATATCAATAACTGGGCATTACCGGGCGGTTATATCAAAAGGTCAGAGAAGCTGATAGAAGCGGCGGACCGAACTGTGAAGGAGCGCACAGGTATCGAAAACCTATACCTGCACCAGTTTAAAACTTTTGGAGGGCCCGACCGCATACAATTCGATAAATTTGACAAAGCAAAATGGCAGGAAATTACCGGCCAACAATCTTGGGAGGGAAACTGGCTCTTCAATCCAACAGTTTCCATTGGCTATTACGCAATTACAGATTTTTCCAGGTCTGAATTGCAAATTGATATAAGCACGGAGGAATGCGCATGGTTTGATATCGATGACATTCCTGCTTTAGAATATGATCATGACGAGATTGTAAGGGAGGCATTGCATTCAATGCGTCTTCATCTTTTTCACTATCCCATCGGAATCAATATGCTGCCCGAAAAATTTACATTGAGCGAGATCCATGCACTTTATGAAACCCTGCTCGGAAAAAAACTGGATATCAGTAATTTTCCTAAAAAGCTTATTGCCCTAAACATTTTAAGAAAGCTTGATGAAAAGCGGTATATCGGAGCCCATCGTTCCCCATATTTATACAGTTTTAATAAACAGAAGTACAATCTTGCATTAAAAGAAGGACTTGTGTTGAGTTAAAAATAGTTCTGGCACCACTGGGTATTAAATTATCGCCAAAATCGACGGCTTTAAATGGCGCGCAGCTAGCCTATTGCCCACTGCGGTAAACCTGTTGAAAACAAACGACCGCTGAGCATAGTGAGCCGAGCGGTCGCGAAAAATCTACCTTTAGGATAAAGGCATTACAATTTAAGTAATATTATTACAATCAAAACTATCCATTAAACAGAAAGGTTATCAAGAACCTGTAGGTCGTTTTGATCCAACTCAATTTCAGCAGCTCCAACATTTTCTTCAAGATGGCCAATGCTTGAGGTACCAGGAATAAGCAGGATATTATCGGAATGATGAAGCAACCAGGATAAAGCCAGCTGGTGCATGGAAACCCCTTTGCGATCTGCAATATGCTGTAATTTTTCTGGAATGATGTTCGTTCCTCCACCAATCGGAAACCAGGGTATGAAGGCTATACCCTCAGACCTACAATATTCCAGAACATTTTCCCACTTGCGGTCAAGCACGCTATAGCGGTTCTGTACGGAAACTACTTTAAAAAACTGTTGGGCATGCTTGATTTCCTCAACTGTAACTTCAGACAGACCGAGATGCCTGATCTTACCCTGTTTCTGTGCTGCAGCCAAAAATTCAAAGCTGATCTCCGCAGGAACTTTTGGATCTATACGGTGAAGTTGATAAAGGTCTATCTGCTCCAATTTCAAACGGCGCAAACTCCCATCAAGCGCTTCGTGCAGGTGTTGCGGACTGGCATCGTTGTTAAAGTCTACAGATGGCCCAAGTCTTACCAAACCAGCTTTGGTCCCAATTGTTAAGATTTTCCTATAAGGATGCAGTGCCTCGGCGATCAATTGTTCTGAAACGAAAGGGCCATAAGAATCAGCGGTATCAATAAAATTCACACCCAGTTCTATAGCTCTTTGAAGAACACCAATTGCGTTTTGAGGACTTTCCGGCATGCCGTACAAGTGCGGTCCCGTAAGGCGCATCGCACCATAGCCCATACGATTGACCTCGAGATCGCCGCCCAATAGGTAAGTTGATCTAAATTTTGTTGAAGTTTTCATAAGTTCATTTTATAAATACAAAATTACCTCAGATCACTTCTTAAATTGAAGACTTTTCAAACCACTATTTATACTTTTCAAAGTTTTTTCGAAAATTGGATGGCGTTACCCCAGAATACTTTTTAAAGAAACGATTAAAGTAACTCTGGTACTCGAAACCAAGACAAAAGGCAATCTCAGCAATGCTGTAGCTAGTGAAACTTAACAGCGATTTTGCTTCCGAAAAAATCAGTTCGCTGATATGTCTTGTTGTAGATTTTCCTGTCGCACTTTGAACAGCCATATTCAAATGATTCACATGCACAGCTAATTTATCCGCATAGTCTGAGGCCTTCTTTAATTTGATGGGCTGCAATGGCATATCTACTGGGAACTGCCGTCTCAGTAAACCGTTAAAAGCTGTGACAATTCTTGAATGGCCGCTATCTATAGAAATATTAGGCGCTCTCATCTGGATAGCCTTATGAAAGATCAGGCTCAAATGACTCCTGTAAAGATCTTCCTTTTCATAATAGTCGGTTTCACTGTCCTTATGCATATCAGCAAACAACCCGGTTAAAAATTGTAGTTCCGCCTGTTCTAGAAAATACGCCGGCGATTCCTGTTCAGTAAATATGCGGCCTGCTAAAACGCGCAACCGCGAATCTGATGTGATAAAACCATCATCAAACACGCAGAAATAACCCTTATTGGGTATTGTGAGTTCAGGCACCGACCAAGTACAGGGCACCATGGGGTTTAGAAAGATTATGACTGGCCTATCTATACTAATGGAATCAATCGGACCGTAACGTAACTGGCAAGGCTCACCACTGATCACAAGGCCGATCTTGTAAAAGTCCCTCCGGTGATAAGATTGAAGCGTACATCTGTTTTCTCCGATAGCAGCAATCCTAAACTGTCCATTTGAACTTTTAAGGGCGGTTGGCATCATACACAAAATTATACATTTCAAATCATAATCTGATCAACAATATTGTCTATGTAAAAAAAACTATAAACAATAAAGCCTTTAGTATTATCCGAAACAGCTACAGCTCGAAAAAAAACATAAATTTTAACTTAAGTGAAAATCGCGTTATTGGAATACCCTGATATTTGGAAAATAAGTTAATTATTAATTTTCAAAATCGTTATGAAAGCAATCTTCAAGAAAAATTTATTGATCGGCCTGATCGCAGCAAGCACTTGCGTAGGTCTTGGCAACACAGCAATGGCGCAAGATGCCCCAACAGAAATGACCACATTGAAACAGGGAGAAAAAGTACCGGACTTCACCCTGATGGACCAGAACGGAAAAGCGTTCAAATTAAGTAAATACAAAGGCAAAAAGAAGCTTGTTATCTTCTTCTACCCTAAGGATGAGAGCCCGGTATGTACAAAAGAGGCTTGTGCATTCCGCGATGCTTATGCAAAATACAGCGATGCAAATGCATTAGTGATCGGTATTAATAACGGTACTGTGGCAAGCCATAAAGCCTTTGCGGATAAAGAGCACTTGCCATTTACCCTATTAAGCGATCCGGACAACAAAGTATTGAACTCTTTTAAGGTTAAAGAGCAGGACTTCGGCAACAATATGAAAGTTAGCGGACGCGAAACCTTTATCGTTGGCCTTGACGGAACAGTAGTTTACAGTTTTAGGGATTTCATGAAAGGTGATGAACATTCTAAACAGGTTCTGGCCTACCTGAACAAATAGACCCAGTTTTCCTTTGATGAAAGAGCCGCTCACATGAAGCGGCTTTTTTTTTCCTTTTTTTTCTCAATGTTAACTTAAGTTAAAAATTGAAAGTTTTGCGCAGACCACCTTTGTAGCGGCGGATGATCCCGTCCACAAATACGACACACAATGAAAAAAATTATTATCCTATTTCTATGCCTGTTCACAATGCAGGCGTTCGCACAAATTGAAAAACCGGTGCACTGGAAGTTTGCATCCAGCCGCATCGGCGAGAACAGGTTCGCTGTTTCTTTTGCTGCCACCATCGATTCAGGATGGCATGTATATTCCCAGTTCCTTAAAAGCGGTGGACCGATACCTACCTCTTTCAAATTCGAAAATACTCCTGGGATTCGCCTGGTTGATAAAGTGACCGAAAAGCCCGCTGCAAAAAGCGGATTTGACAAATCCTTTGAAATGACCATCACTTATCATGAAAAAGAGGTTGTCTTCACCCAGATTGTCGAGACAAAAGATCCTGCTGCAAAACTGACGGGCTCTCTCACCTTCATGGTCTGCAGTGGTCAGAAGTGCCTTCCCCCAAGTGATGTCGATTTTGATGTGCCATTAAACGGTGGTACTTTGCAAACAGCACAGGCCAAAACAATAAGCACGGGCAATACCACTCCCGAAAAACTAAAAGAATTGCCTGTCAATGCTAAAAACGTTCATGACAATTCTCTTTTGGGAATATTCTTAGCAGGTTTTCTAGGAGGGCTCGCAGCATTTTTCCTGCCATGCATCTACCCTATGGTTCCATTAACAGTTTCTTTTTTCACAAAAATGTCGGGTTCCAAATCCAAAGGTATCCGCTCTGCAGTTATATACGGATTATCCATTATCGCCATATACGTAGGGCTCGGCCTGCTGATCACCGGGATTTTTGGAGCATCTGCATTGAACGAGGCAGCAAGTAGTGCTGCGTTCAATCTCTTGTTCTTTGTAATACTGTTGGTCTTTGCCTTTTCATTCCTGGGGGCATTTGAAATCACACTCCCATCATTCCTGGTCAACAAAATCGATCAGAAATCAGAGGGCGGCGGCTGGATCGGGCTGTTTTTTATGGCCTTTACCCTGGCCCTGGTTTCGTTTTCATGCACAGGCCCCTTGATCGGGACGTTGCTTGTAGAGGCTGTGAGCAAAGGAAGTTATCTGGGACCTGCAGTAGGCATGTTCGGTTTTTCGTTCGCGCTGGCTTTACCGTTCACAATGTTCGCAATATTCCCTTCGTGGCTTAAAGGACTTCCCAAATCAGGAGGTTGGCTGAATTCGGTTAAGGTGTGCTTAGGCCTTTTAGAGTTGGCACTGGCATTCAAATACCTCACTAATGTTGATCTTGCCTACCATTGGGATCTGCTGAGCCGTGATATGTTCCTGGTGATATGGATCATTATTTTCGGGGTACTTGCCTTTTATCTCTTTGGAAAAATCAGGTTAAACCATGATAGCGAAGTAAGTTCCCTATCTATCCCAAGGCTGGTTCTGGGGATGTTTGCACTGGGCTTTACACTATACCTTGTACCTGGACTTCTGGGCGCACCACTTAAAGGTATCAGTGGCTGGCTTCCTCCGCAGAGCACACAACAGTTTACGCTATCTACGGGCGGATCCCCTGCTTCCGCAACGCAATCAAAAAACCGTAAATATGCCGGTCTGTTCCATGCACCTGACAATATCGATGCATTTTATGACTATGAAGAGGGTCTCGCCTATGCAAAAAAAGTAAATAAGCCGGTACTATTGGATTTCACCGGCTGGAGCTGTACAAACTGCAGAAAAATGGAAGCTTCCGTGTGGTCAGATGCTGACGTACTTAGGCGCCTGAAAAATGATTACGTGCTGATCTCTCTTTATGTAGATGACCGCACATCACTCGAGGATTCAGAGAAATATACTTCGAAGGTTTCCGCCAAGGCCATAAAGACCATCGGACAAAAATGGAGTGATTTACAGGAAACCCGATTCAACACCAATGCGCAGCCATTTTACGTGGTACTCGGTCCCGACGGAAAACAGGCTGCTGCCCCAAGGGCATTTGATCTTGACATCAAAGCCTATACTGACTTCCTTGATAAGGGAATTATCGCTGCCGGAAACAAATCAGTTCAAAATTAAATAATCATAACATGAAAAATCAATCTTTTAAAATCCGCTTATTGGCACTTTTGGTAATGCTTTTGGCAACATTAGGCGCTGTTAATTCAAATGCACAACAGGCTTCAGGGCCAGAGATCAAGTTTAGCACAAAAAGCTATAAACAGGTACTCGCCGCTGCAAAGTCAGGTCAAAAAATGATATTTATTGATGCCTTTGCAACTTGGTGCGCTCCATGTAAAGAGCTCCGCAAAACAACTTTCAAGGATCCTAGAGCAGCTGAATATTTCAACAAAAATTTTGTCAGCTATAGCGTAGATGTGGAGAAAGGCGAAGGGATCGACCTTGCAAAAAAATGGCAGGTTGAAGGACTTCCGACACTTCTTATCCTAGATAAAAACGGAAAGGTACTGGCCAGCCATACCGGTTATGTAGATGGAAAAGGCCTGATGGAGTTTGCTGGAGAAGTGTCTGGAAAATAGCAAAAAGAGATCGGATCAATATTTAAATTCATTAAAATGAAAAACAATCCAATTTACCTTAAAGGGGTCAATGCGGTAAACGCAAGACGGTCCCGATCCAGCAAATCAATGTTCAGGCTTTTTATCGGCATATCTGTTGTTTTTTTTGTCTTAAGTCTGGTTTTGAATATCGGTTACACAAAAGCAGAGGGTAAGATTAACCAGATGGGAACAGTTCGCCTGGACACGGCAACCTTCGCTTCGGGCTGCTTTTGGTGCGGAGAAGCTAAATTCTCTGCCCTTAGGGGTGTGCTCAAAGTTACATCAGGTTATACTGGAGGAAGAACTCCGCGCCCGAGCTATGAACAGGTGTGCACAGGAACAACGGGCCATGCTGAAGCTTTCAATGTAATTTTTGATACTTCTGTTATCACTTACGATGAGTTGCTTGAAGCCTTTTTTATGTCCCATGACCCAACCCAGCTCAACCGCCAGGGGAACGACGTAGGTACGCAGTACCGATCGGCTATCTTCGTTCACAATCAGGCGCAGGCACAAAAAGCAAACTACTATATCCGCCAGCTGACAGAGCAGAAAATATACCAGCAAAAAATAGTAACAGAGGTAACCCCGTTCAGGATATTTTACGACGCTGAGACTTATCACCAGAATTACTATAAAAATAATCCCGGACAGGGCTATTGCCGTTACGTGATCCAGCCCGAGTTGGAAAAGTTCAAACACATCTTTAAAGAAAAACTAAAAAAATGAAAAAAATCCTAATCTATTGCAGCATTCTGATGCTTGCCAGCCTAAGCAGTTTTGCACAGAATGAAAAATCTTCAAGTGGCCACGGAAACAACCCATGGTATTCAAATACAGATACAGCAAAACTGAATGTCAGCAATGCGGAATGGAAAAAAGCACTTTCCGCTGACCTTTATGCTGTGGCACGCGAAAAAGATACGGAGCGTCCCTTTACAGGTAAATACTGGAAAAGTTCGACCAGGGGCACTTATTATTGTGCGGTTTGCGGAAACCTGCTGTTCAGATCGGACGCAAAGTTTGCCAGTAGCTGTGGCTGGCCCAGCTTTTACGAACCCAGCAGAAAAACTGCTGTGCGCTATCAGAATGACAGCTCCAACCAGATGCAGAGAATAGAAGTATTATGTGGGCGTTGTGACTCGCATCTTGGTCACATCTTTAATGATGGGCCGGCGCCTACATACAAACGTTTCTGCATGAATTCGGTATCCCTTGATTTTGAACCGGACGGTAAAAAGTCAAGTAAGTAATACTCCATTTTCTGACCGGATTTTAACTTAAGTGAAAATCCGGTCAAAAAATTAAGTTCACCTTTGAACAAAAGAAAATATTAAAAGATCAACTCATGACAAATCAATCCAATTTGAGCGTTTCCAGCCAGGCTGTTGAAACCGCAAGATCATTAAGGAAATTATACTTTTCCCGTGCAGGATTTTCCATCCTGTGGGTAATCCTGGTAACGGCCTTAGCAAAAACAAATGCAAGCATTGCAACGGTCCTTTTTATCATCTACCCGGCATGGGACGTTATCGCAACGTATTTTGATATCCAGGCAAATCCAGCAAACTCAAATAAAACACCTCAATATGTAAATGCAGCTATCAGTACCCTGACCACTATTGCAGTGATACTGGCCCTTCAGCAGGGCATCCCTCAGGCGATTATGGTTTTCGGCGCCTGGGCAATATTGGCGGGGCTAATCCAATTAATTTTGGGATTGCGCAGACGCAAAGAACTAGGTGGCCAGTGGCCAATGATTTTGAGCGGAGGTCAATCGATGCTTGCCGGTGGGGTTTTTATCGCAACTGCGCACAAACCCGATCAGGGTATTGCATCGTTGGTAGGTTATGCTGCTTTCGGGGCATTTTACTTCATCTTAGCTGCGATCAGACTTAATAAAACCATTAAATCCGGCCCAGTTGCAGGATAATGCCCCGATTAAAAATTCTCTTATCCAATAATAAAACCGCCACCAAAATTTATGAAAATTAATATCCTGCTGTTCGTTTTACTCTTCTGGAGTGCGGGCACTTACGCCCAAAGCATGTTCAGCATGTCGAGTTTGCATCCGGCGGACACGTTAACCAGCGAATCCCATGAACAGGCGATCCGCTATCCTTCTCTCCGTCAGGTTTCTGTGTCTGCAGACTTGTTTGGTACGGGAGGCTTTGAATCCAAGATGAATGACAAAGATTTATCTAGCGGAAAAACCCGCAATGCACGGATCAGCTCTTTTTTCTCGCTGCCTATAGCCAGCTGGAATGGTAACGTGATCGGTGCGACTATTTATCATACCGAACAGTTTTTCGATGTTAAGGAAGCAGAAAACCGCTTAACCTCTCCGCAGGTAACTCTTGGCAATATTTCCAAAAGCACGCTTGGGCTTTCGCTGAATTTTTCAAGAACGGATGCTATTTTTCATACCCCGGTGATCTATTCTGCTGTGTTTACCGGATTATCTGATAATTTGAAAACATTAAGAAGATTTAACTTTAACGGTAGCGTTTCCTTTCCATTGAAACGTACCCCGGACACCTACCTTTCTGTAGGGGCTCTGGTATTGATTGACCAGTCTGCTCCTGTACCGGTATTGCCAACGGTCAATTATTTCCGTAGGCTGAACAGTAGTGGACTTCAACTCATCGTAGATTTCCCTCAGGGTGCATCTTTAAAACAGGCATTATCGCGTAACGCTTGGGTTTATATAGGCAGCACAGCAAATACCTATGCCTCATTTTACAACTCCGGCGATCCGGCATTGCCAGAGCGCTTCAGCTATAACACCATTGAGATCAAAAGCGGACCGGGGTTTGAATACCTTTTTGGCAAGTACCTTATCCTAGGGTTAAACGGTGGAATCAACAATGTTGTCTCTGCAAGAACAATAGCAAAAGGCAGTAGCTATAATGATGCATTGATTAAAACAACCGGTAAATCCACCCCATACGCTGAGTTCAGGATTTCTCTTTTGCCTTTCTGATCATCCCATGGTTAGATAGGTAGCCAGAACTTTATTGTTCTGGCTTTTTTTTGCCCATACGAACCCATAGTGTTCTTTACGGTCAAAAGGAATAAATTGACACTGCAACAAATTTTCTAATCCATCCTGATGATCATCGTTTTTATATCATGATTTAAAGAACCGAAAAGCTACAAAATGGATTCCATTCCGATTCGTCAAAATGTTTTTTTAAAAGATATAAATTAATATGAAAATCGGCACTTCCTTAATTTTCTATACAACAAATCTGCCGACAACCCCGAAGCTGAAGTACTAGTACGGGAGTCAAAATAGGTTTAGCCCATATCGTATAATTGCTCCTACAGACTCAAATTACAAAATAGATTGATTTTATCGATCAGCTCACATTTTGCAAAAAACAAATCCCGTAAAAAATTTACTTTCACGGGATTTCCATTAATAAACTCTCTTCAAGGGCCATTCTGCCAAAATTAAATCTACTTACGCAATAAAGAAGAGCTGCATAATGCACAGTAGCAGAGGATCCTGATCAACAAAGTAGTTCTGCCGCAAAATTGTGCGGCAGAAAATAAGGATCAATGAGCTCCGGCATCTGCAAGTGAAATTTTCCGGGCCGACTTTTTAACGAATATCAATACAAAAGGGATACAGATTAAAAAGAGCACTGCTATCCATAAAAAAACATCCATGTAGGAAAGCAGAGTTGATTGTTTTTGGACAGTTCCTTCAAGCACGGTATAGGCAGCCTGACGCGCACGCCATACGTCCATTCCCTGTGCCTGAAAACGCAAGGTTAACAGGCTGACCCGTTCCTGCACTGCGGGATCTGTTGAGGAAAGGTGACTGATCAGTGCAACGCGGTGCTGCTGGGACTGACGGGAAACAAAAGTAGTTATCAATGCTACACCAAAAGCACCTCCGAGCTGACGCAACATACCGGTTAGGGCTGCCCCCTGTCCTATCTCTTTACCCTCTAAAGTCGATATTGACATTGCAGTAACGGGCACATACAATAATCCCAAACCCAGGCCACGTACGAACAGTACCCAATAAAGATTGGACGCGCCGGTCTGAAGGGTCAGCAGGTGGTAAGACCAATAACCGTAAATAAAAAAGACAGCCATTCCCAGCACGATGAGATATTTGGCCTGCACTCCACGTTGGATCAACTGCGAGACCAGATAGACAATTACAGCAACGAACAAGGTACCCGGCAGCAAGAGCAGGCCTGACTGAAATGCACTCCACCCCAACAATCCCTGGGTATATAGTGGAAGTACGAATGTTGTACCGAAAAGACCAAAGCCGATAAGGAAAGTAAGTATTGAGCCAACACGCAGATTCGTATCCCTCAGTACCCGAAGTTCAACAATCGGATATTTATATTCCAGCTGGCGCCACACAAATAAAATAATACCGAAAACCGCCACAACGGTAAGCACGATTATCACTTTGCTGCTGAACCAATCATCTTCCTGTCCTTTCTCCAGCACATACTGAAGTGATGCAACCCCAGCAGTAAGTAAAATAATACCTAACCAGTCAACCTGGCTTGCAGGCCTCTTTTCCTCGTAGCGCGGGCTTTTGATGTATCGAAGTGTTAATAACGCAGCTACAATACCGATCGGTACATTGATATAAAAAATCAGTGGCCAGGAATAATTATCCACAAGGTATCCGCCAAGGGTCGGGCCTATCGTGGGACCGATAATCAGGCCCAATGTATATATCCCCTGCGCAATTGCCCTTTTTTCCCTTGGCCAGCTTTCTGCAATGATAGTCTGGGAAGTTACCAGTAAGGCTCCGCCACCTAGGCCCTGTATAAACCGGAAAACAACAAGCTCCCATATACTGGTTGCGTTGCCACAAAGAAATGAACAAATGGTAAATATTAAAATTGAAAAGGCAAAATAGTTACGTCTTCCAAACTGCTGGGAAAGCCAACTGGTCATGGGTACTATGATTACGTTGGCAAGTGAATAGGCGGTAATTACCCAGCCAATTTCATTGACAGTTGCACCCAGATTTCCGCGCAGGTCATTAAGCGCTACATTTACAATAGTGGTATCGATAAGTTCGAGCATTGCACATACGACCGCTGTAATGGTGATTATGATGCGCCGTGTTCCATATTCGACAAGTGAGTCTGTAATTGTTTCCATGGTAAATATTAAAAAATGCGAAAAAGCTTTCATTGCCTGAAAGCTTTCGCGGAAGTGATATATTTAGTGAACGGTTTGGCTAAGCTGTGAAAGCGGCTGCCAGGTGAATTAAAGATGAATCCCGGGATGCCAAGAAGCGTTCTGCATCCAGGGCAGCCATGCAGCCGGTTCCTGCAGCAGTCACGGCCTGCCTATATCTTGGATCCTGGGCATCCCCGCAACAGAACACACCTTCTAAAGCTGTAGCGGTCGATCCAGGTACAGTTTTGATATAACCTGTTTCATCCATTTCCAAA
The DNA here is from genome assembly GCF_052045595.1 of Pedobacter sp. 22163. Taxonomy (NCBI): domain Bacteria; kingdom Pseudomonadati; phylum Bacteroidota; class Sphingobacteriia; order Sphingobacteriales; family Sphingobacteriaceae; genus Pedobacter; species Pedobacter sp. 22163. The sequence continues at coordinate 354,960 of NZ_JBQEPM010000005.1, forward strand.
GATCCTTTGAAAATTCCGGTATTGGGCTGATGGCCAATGGCTACGAATAATCCAGACACTGGGATATCCATCTCTTGCCCAGTCTTATTGTTTAATGTTTTGATACCGGTAACGTTAAGGCCGTCACCAAGAACCTCCAATGTCTCGGTATTGAATATCACCTCGATATTAGGCGTATTTAATACGCGCTCGATCATAGGCTTTGAGGCACGGAATTCATCCCTGCGGACCAGCATGTATACCTTATTGACCAGTTTAGAAAGATAGGTTGCTTCTTCTGCAGCTGTATCACCTGCACCAACAAGGGCTACATCCTGTCCTTTGAAGAAAAAGCCATCGCAGACCGCACAGCCCGAAACTCCAAATCCATTATATCTGGCCTCCGATTCGAGCCCGAGCCATTTAGCGGATGCACCCGTTGAAATGATAATGGTCTCGGCATTTATTTTTTTTTCATCATCGATAGTCACCTCATATGGATAGGAATTGAAGTCGACTGCACTGACATGTCCGAAACGTATATCTGTTCCGAAGCGGAGAGCCTGTTTATGGAAGTCATCCATCATTTTGGGACCTGTTATCCCTTCAGGATATCCGGGAAAATTTTCAACCTCCGTTGTTTGGGTAAGTTGTCCTCCCGGGTTCATTCCTGTATACATTACCGGCTCCATGCCTGCGCGCGCTGTATATATTGCCGCTGTGTAGCCTGCGGGGCCTGATCCTATGATCAGACATTTGATCTGTTCTGTTATTGACTGCATGATAGATTAATTTAAAAGCGACGGTACTGGACCGTCGCAAAATCTGATAACTAGATTTGATAATTTACGGTAAGACCGATAGTTATGCCTGCAAGGGCTTTGGAAATCACGCAGTTCTCCTTTGCACTAAATGCCTGCTTTTCAAACTCCTCTGATGAGAGACCTTGGATTGCTGTCGCATTTAGTTCAAGATCAATGTGACTTATGCCCCCTTGGATCATATCCAGTGTTACTGCCGCTGTGGTATGCATCTCACCGGGTACATGTCCCTGCTGAGACAACGCATAGACGATAGCCATGGTGAAACAGCCGGCATGTGCCGCTGCTAGTAATTCTTCGGGATTGGAACCTATACCGTCAGCAAAACGGGTATTGAATGAATATGGTGTTTCGTTTAGTACACCGCTCTGGGTGGTTAAATGGCCATGACCTGATTTAAGGTCTCCTTGCCATAAAGCTTTTGCTGTTCTTTTCATGATTTTAACTTTTGTTGGGTCAAAAGTCCATTTTGTAACAGCGTGTTTTTTTCACTTAAGTTAATTACAGAAAAAAAACTGAGCTAATTTAAATTAATACTTTTTTTAAGTTGTATATTGATAGCATCAAACATTCAGCGGAAACGAATCCACGCATTCAATGGGCTTACTGCAACATTATCATTCAGGTTTAATTACACTGCTTTGACCGATAAAAATTGTTAGGCCGATCGGAAGAAAAGGTGATTAATTTGCTAAAACAAGTGCCTTAACAGTTTTATGGAGAGGCTGTTCCAAAATATATGATCAATTTAACTTAAGTGAAAAAAAAGTATTTTACTATCATCCATTTTTGCCGAAACAAAATTTAAAAAAATGGGATTATCAAATTTAGGCATTTTTCATACCGCAATCGGTATCATTGCCATTATCGCAGCTTTAATATCATATGGAAAGTATGGAAAAATCGGCCTTGCGAAAAAAAGTGGAAATATTTATTTTTTCGGGACGGTTGTTACATCTTTAACTGCGTTGGGACTGAGTAAACATGGCGGTTTTAATCCGGGCCATATTTTATCCCTATTGGTATTGGTCCTAGTGGCGGCGGCATTTTACCTTCATAAAAAAAGGCCGGAAAGCAAAAGGGGGCGTTATTTCGAAAACTTTTTCCTTTCCTTTAGTTTTTTTCTGTCAATGATCCCTACGGTCAATGAAACACTTACCCGTGTTCCTTTGAGTGCTCCTTTAGCTAAAGGACCTGGTGATCCTTTGGTCGGTAAAACATTGCTGGTTATACTGATTCTGTTTGTAGCAGGTTCAATTTATCAATATATCAAGCAAAAGAAAGCCAATAGCATTATCTAAAAATTTTCCGGCAAGGGCCGGAATTATCCGATGTATCAAAAATTAAGGGAACCATCTGTTGAACGGTTCCCTTGAATACTTGTTATATACCCAGCCGGTCAGATACGCTAGCATTGTAACAAGGTTAAATAAATCGGCAAATTTACTGCTTCTGATTATCCGTACGGACAAAAGAAAGTACCATGACATTCATCATTGAACTTAAACCTGAGAATCTTTTAATCTTTTTCTTATTCGGCTCAGTGAGGGGTTTGTTATACCAAGAAATGAGGAGATATGATAAGCTGGAATCCTTTCAACAATATTTGGATGCTCTTCTAACAACCTCTGGAATCTTTTTTCATTTGAGAAAAACATAAATTCTTCCGTCCGTGATTGGGCATAGGCAAAGAAAGTCTCAGCTAAGAGTCTACCGAACTTGCCCCAGTTGGGATTGGTTTCATAAAGACCGTTTAAATCCTGATAGGATATAAATATGACCTCTGAATCTTCCATTGCTTCAATAAAATACCAGCAGGGATTCTGTGAAATAAAACTTCTGAAGGAAACTACGAACTGGTTTTCCGAAAAAAAGAAAAGATTTTTTTCTTCATCCGAATTTGGATCCCTGTAATATATTCGGAAGATTCCTTTCACTACCAGTCCAAGGTCGTTACAGACCATGCTTTGCATATTGAAAAAATCCCCTTTGGTGATCTTTCTGGGTTTCCAAAGCGGCAGGCTTTCTGCTATGTCCTTATCTGTTAATTCGGCAAAATTCCGTAGATATTGCGTGAGGATTTCATTTTTTTCGATCATGGCATATGTTTATATGTTCAATTGATGTATACCATTATTACCCAATAACAGTAAATCAGATCAAAGTTCGCATTTGAAAAATGCTGGAAATTTAACTTAAGTTAAAATTATAAAATTATTTTAACAATACATTCGTCAATCCATGCTCAGGCGCAGTAAGATAAAAAAAGGTTACAAATCTAAAACAATCACAATCCTGTGAACAAAAAAACTCAGATTAACTTAAGTTAAAAATTATATGGTTATAACGTTCGAACTTTGTTTCAAATTAGCAAACTATTGATCCAGCCGTTAGCCAAATGCAAACCGGCAATAACTAAGATTACCATGCCATTATTCGAAAACCAACCGGCTCCTGATTTTCAGGCCACAGACATTTTGGGAAACAATATCAGTGTCAGCGCATTGAAAGGAAAAAAAATCCTGCTTACATTTTACAGGCATGTGGCCTGCCCGTTCACAAACCTTCGCTTTCTTGAACTACAGGAAATGGAAGATTTTTTCAGGGATAAGGGACTGGTGATGCTTGCCATATATGAGAGCAGCATTGAGAACCTGAAGCGTTATACTTATAACGAATCATTTTACGGCCAGATCATCGCAAACCCGGAATATGATCTTTATACACTGTACGATATCGAGGTGAGTAGCGTAAAGATCCTGTTTTCAATGTATAAGGGCGCATTTGCAAAAGCAGCAGAGGGAAAAAGACGATTTAAGGAACAGTTCTGTCCTGAAGGAAGGCCAAATGTGCTGGGTGGAGAATTCCTTATCGGGGAAGATGGTTACATAAAATATACTTATTATAATCAATACTTAGGGGATAATATGGCCGTTAAGGATATCATGCGTTTTGCAAATGATGAAAAAATGGATGTAAAAAGAATCATCTGTTAGCGGGGACATTAGCGAAATTACCTTATTTAATATATGATAAAATATTTACCTAATTTCTTTAGGAGGCTATTCTACAATCCTGTAACTGTCTTTCTAATCTTTACGCTGCTTTTCAGCTCGTTCATATGGATATTAACCCTTAGAGCGCCCGATGGAGGCCGTGTTGCTGCCCGTATTTACGGTTATGGTATTATGTGGTGCCCTGCGCTCTCGGCCTGGGTTACCTGCAGAGTTTTCAATTTTAGGATTTCAGATCTGGCCTGGAGCTGGAAGCCCGCCAAATATCTTACTGCCGCCTACCTTTTACCATTGGGTTATTCATCTGTGGCCTATCTGATTATCTGGTGTACAGGCTGGGGCGGTTTTTATAATAAGGCTTACATTTCGGGCCTCGCACATGAACTTGGCTGGGAAAGGCTGCCTTCCTATCTTTTTCTTCTTTTATACCTAGTTGCACAAGGGGTGATCGGAATTTTCAGCAGTATTGCAACCGCATTGGGTGAGGAGATCGGCTGGCGTGGTTTTTTGGTTCCTCAGCTGAGCAGGCGCTTCAGCTTTGGGGCAACTTCACTGATCACAGGCCTGATATGGGCGGCATGGCATTATCCTTTGCTGATCTTTGGCCACTATAATAATGGAACGCCTGCCTGGTACGGTTTAACTTGCTTTACTGTATCGGTCGTTGCCGCCAGCTACATTTACACCTGGTTTACACTGAAGTCAGGTAGTTTTTGGCCAGCAGTCCTTTTGCATGCCAGCCACAACTTATTTATTCAGGCGTTTTTTACCCCGATCACTGTGAACACTAAAGTAACCGCATGGTACTCAGATGAATTCGGTGCAGTCGTGCCTGCAATGACGGTCATAGTGGCCATTTACTTCTGGACACGCCGTAAAGATTTAACCCCAAAAAGTACAGCTGGGCATATTTCAAATCAATCCTCAAACACTAAGAATGAAACAATCTTTATCAAACTGGTACAATAGATTAACGGTTAAATATCCTATAGTTTCTGATCATGAATGGGAACTTCTGGATAGTATGACCAAAAAAAAGGTTATCAAAAAAGGGGAAAGTTTTTTACATCATGGCAGGGTTGCCAGGTATGCGGCTTTTGTCTGTTCAGGACAGTTTAAATTCACGATAGATGATGAAGATGGTAACGAGAAAATTATCCGTTTTGCATTTGAAGATGATTTTATAGCAAACTGTGAGAGTTTTTACAGCAAATCACCTTCAGCTATCCGAATTACCGCCATAGAAGATTCGGAGATTCGAAGGTTTAGCATAAAAAAACTTCAGCCATTATATGATCTCCATATGAGCATTGCATCAGTTAATCTAGACATCTATCAGGATCTTGCAGAAAAAACATTTGAACACCAATACCTGCTATCACTTAAAAGTCCGGTCAAACGTTATAAATACCTTTTGGAAAACCGTCCGTTGATCATAAAAAAAATATCATTGACAAATATTGCCCGTTATCTTTACGTGAGCCGGGAAGCGATCAGCAGGGCAAGGCTTTTTTTACTCAACAAGTCCCAAAACTTTTGTGATTGAGATCACAAAAGAAGCATAGGCTATGATCTAGCTTTGTTTACATATGAAACAGAGCATCATTTTTCTTCACGGGCTGTTCGGTAGCCTAAGTAACTGGCAGAGTTCGGTTGAGTTCTTTAAAAACGATTACAATATTTACGTACCCCTATTGCCTTTATACGATCACCATGAAGATGACCTCCTTGAACATCTCGTTGAAAGCTTGAACGGGGAAATTGAATCCCTTGCACCGGATAAGGTTTTCCTTGTGGGAAATAGTCTGGGTGGCCATCTCGCAATATTGTACGCCCATCGTTACCCAAATAGGGTTGACAAGCTCATCCTAACCGGTAGTTCGGGTCTTTATGAAAATCTCATGATTGGAAGTTTTCCCAGGCGGAGTGACCGTAATTACATCAGGGCGCACATAGAAAATGTATTCTACAAGAGAGAAAATGCCACATCGGAGCTAATTGAGGCAGTGTTCAATTTGCTTTCAGATAACCGCAAATGCTTAGGAATCATAAAAGCAGCAAAAGCTACCCAGAGAAATAGTGTTTCTGATCTCCTACCGCTTATCCAAAAACCTGTCTTGTTGATCTGGGGTGAAAACGACAGGGTTACCCCTCCATCGGTTGCCAAAGAATTTTCACTTTTATTGCCCTCCTCTACCCTTGTATTTTTCAAGGAATGCGGTCATGCAGCAATGATGGAAAAACCTGAAGAATTTAACAAGATGCTTTACGGTTTTCTATCAGCCTAAGTTATCAAATGTTCACCCCAAGGAGATTACCCTTAAATTTCAAATTTCCTTTTGGTTACCTTTTACCTTCATTTGCAGACTGCAGGACGGTTTTATGCCCGCCAATTAGCCTCTTGTTATCGATCGTTACATTTTTTTTAATTTTATTTCAATGGTGTTAACTTAAGTTAAAAACCGGAAATTTAAAACAGCCGATGTTTGTCGAATATAAAAAACACATATTATGACAACTCAACAAAAAAGAAAAATTGCCCGTCCTATGATGGCTTTATTGACCCTTGCTTTTAGCATGGTATTATTGTTCACCGGATGTTCTAAAGATGACCTTACACCATCCCAACAGCCGAAAACATTCGTATTGGTACACGGAGCTTTTCAAGGAGGCTATGCATGGCAGTTTGTAAAAGCGCAGTTAGAAGCCTCAGGTCAGAAAGTAATTGTGGTAGACTTGCCCGGACATGGAAAAGATCAGACGCCACCGGCAACCATCACATTGAAATCTTACCGTGATAGAATAGTTTCAGCTATATCAGGTGTGAATGGAAAGGTTATTCTTGTCGCTCACAGTGCAGGTGGTTCAGCGATTACAGCAGTTGCAGACAGCGTTCCTGAACGCATAGAAAAAATGGTATACATAGCGGCGGCAATTCCCACCAACGGCCAGTCGTTATACGATATTACTTCCATGGATACCAATTCACAGTTATCTGCTGCTATTGTTCCTTCTGCAGATGGCATAACTGGCAGCATACCTGATGATAAGGTTTTCTCGCTTTTTTGTCAGGATGGTACTGAAGAAGTAAGAAGATTACTGATCGCGAACAACAGGCCGGAGCCGACTATTCCGCAATTGGAGAAAATAGTTCTTAAAAACAGCCAGGCAACCTCAGTAATACCTAAGTATTATGTGCATACCACTCTGGACCGGGTTGCAACGCTGGATCTTCAAAAGAAAGTGGCAGCAGCAGCAGGTATCAAAAATGTTTACACGCTGAACTCGGGACATTGTCCTTTCCTATCCATGCCGGATAAAGTAACAGCTATACTTTTACAGGTCATAAAATAAATTTGAAGAAGCTGTATTGGATAAATGTTAAAGTAGATCCTTTTGATAAACAAATTATCAACGTTCCTCATTCCAATCTAGGATATCTTTGACAAAGATTATGAAGTCGAAAAGTTTAACAAATATCCAAATACAAATGAACTTTTTAAACATAAACGTGACCGGAAACCTGTTCCGGTCATGTTTAAATAATGATAATCTCAACTCATTTATCATTAATTGCCCTCACTCCCCAGCTCTTTTATTTTTTTGATCCCTGTTTCATCCATCCACTGCGCAAAACCTGTTAGCTTTGGTATCCAAGAAGATATAAATTTATGATCAATTGGATCATAACCTTCTTTGTCGATCATTTCAACCAATTTCGCAAATGTTTCACTTTGTTGATAAAGTACTTCTAATGGTACTTGTACGAAATTGATTCGCTGGCTCAACTTCTCTTCCAATAAGTTTAAAACCTGTTTGGGAGTCAATGACTCGCCGCCAAAATCAACTGTTTTGCCATCGAATTCCTTGTAGTTTTGAAATATTATCCGTGCAAAAGCCCCAATATCACTAGTGGCAACCCATGGCACTGCTTTTTCTTCTGATAACGGGTTGATAAAGTTACCTTCTGCTAATCCAAAACTTGGCAATAAAAGGTTTTCCATAAAAGAGGCAGGTCTTATCACAGCTCCCTGCAACCCGCTTTCCCACAAATATTTTTCGATTGTAAATTTAAATCTTGGCCTAAATAATTCCTGTTTGTCCGATCCAAGAACAGATGAATAAAGGACAAATTCAACACCTTGTTCCTTTGCTAAATTTATTGCCTGTATTCCGGCATCCGCTTCTTTCTCATCTGTTTCTCTGCTGGAAACCCATACTGGGGGAAGGACCAGATAAAGTCCGTCGACCTTTTTAAATATTTCTCTTAATCCTTCAATATCTTCTAGATCGCCTTTCACCAAAAATGCGCCGGCTTTTTCTAAATTGAGGGCTTCTGGAGAATGAGGATTTCTGGTAAGTGCATACACCTCAAAATTATTTTTTAGCAATTCATAGGCTGTGGCACTCCCTTGCTTCCCTGTAGCACCTGTAACTAAGATTTTTTTCATTTTAATATTGTTTTTAATCAAAGTTACTTGCCTGATTCAATAACTTTGTAATTACTAACCTGGAGGAAAGTATCATGGAAAAGAAGATAAAACCGTGTATAGAAAATGAAAAAATTTTGAAACAAAGATTTTTGGCATTAAGAGATACCCTAGATTTATTAAGTGGAAAATGGCGTTTCGCTATACTTTTAAACTTGCATTATTATGAAAAGCTACGCTTTAAAGATCTTCTTGAGGTATCTGATGGCATCTCCCCAAAAGTACTAACTTCTGAGCTTACCATCTTGGAAAACCATAAACTGATCGAAAAAAGTATCGAATATACACCAACTCAGGATATAACTTACTATCGATTAACCGGCCATGCCCAGGAAATTTGGATTGTCTTAAATACTTTAATTGAATTTGGATTGTCGAACCGCACGGAAATAATCAGATCGTTGCTTCAAGATAAAAATTAACCTCAGGCAAATTCATTTTTTTATTGGTACAGATAATAATAAACCCATGATAATTGATTGAAATTGCCAATAACAACATTTTCAGGATTAATCCTGTTCTATTGCATAAATTAACCGTTCATCAGGGGCTTCAGGTATTTTCCCAATTTCAATCAGAATGCGATAAACTGATCATCACGTTTCAAATTTCTAATAGCAAGATATAATGTAGGCCACTAAGTCATTTGTTATGATGCTTTTGGGTAACTTTTTTTTTAAAAAAAATTCAATGATGACACTAATCTGAAACAATTGTTTCAAATTAGTGCTACGTTTGGGGATAACAATGTAGCTATGGCAAGAAATGTTGAGTTTAATGAGAAGGACGCCGTAAAAAAAGCAATGGAGGTTTTTTGGGAAAAGGGGTACAATGGTACCTCGCTCCGTGATCTGACCGATGCGATGAAGATAAACAGCAGTAGCTTGTATAATACGATTGGTGATAAAAAAGAATTATTTGTTAAGTGTATTGCGCTTTATACCGAAACAAGAGAAAAAGATTTAATCCAGAGGGAAAAAAGTAAAGCTTCAGCACTATCCATCCTCACAAAATACATTGAAGATTCTGTAAAAATTGTTATCATCGAAAAAAATGGCTGTCTTGCGATTAAAACCGCATTTGAGGGCGCAACAGACGATCCAAGGATCAAAAATATGATTAAAGACGATAACGATAATAATTATAGGTTTATAAGCCATACCATAGCCAAAGCGATGGCTGTAGGGGATATATCCAATGATGAGAGTCCAGAACTACTTGCAGATTTCTTTATCAGCGTATGGACGGGCTGGTACGAATCTTATTTGATTCATAGAGATCCGGTTAAAATCAAAAAAATGGCTCAATATTTTATCAAACAAATCACGAAATAATCTTTTTTTTATAACATTCTGAAACAATCACTTCAGAAATAACCCAACACATCAGCTTAAATTCTGAAACAATCAATTCAAAATTATTATTTAAAAACATGAGTAAAGAAAATCAAAAACAGGAATTGCAGGGCAAAATCGCCCTGGTAACCGGTGGCACCAAAGGAATTGGTAAAGCAATCGCCGACAGATTGTCGAGCAATGGGGCAAAAGTGATCGTAACCGCAAGAAATCTACCAGACGACTTAGATTCCGAACACTATTTTATAGCAGCAGATGTTTCTTTGCCTGAAAGCGTAGCCAGTGTGGCAGAAGAAATTACCACAAAGTTTGGAAAGGTTGATATCCTGATCAATAACGCTGGTGCAAACAAAGCTCCAGCCGGAGGTTTTAGTGTATTAAGTGATCAGGATTGGAGCAATGCACTTGAAATGAATCTTTTTACCTCCATCAGGTTCGACAGGGCCTTTCTTCCAAAGATGCTGGAACAAAACAGCGGTGTAATTATTCATATCTCATCGGGTGTAGGGGTGCTACCACTTTGGCAGACCACCATGCCTTATGCTGCCGCCAAAGCCGCACTTAACAATTACAGCAAGGCACTCTCTACTGAAGTAGCTGCAAAAGGTGTACGGGTAGTCACCGTTTCGCCCGGGGTAATAAGTACCGGATCGATGGAAGCATTTTTAAAGGACTTAGCTGAAAAATCAGGAACCAGTGTTGAGGAAATAACAAAGCAGCTTATTGCCCAAATTGGTGGAATCCCATTAAATAGAATGGGAGATACCGAAGAGGTTGCGAACTTGGTGGCTTTTTTGGTATCGCCCGCAGCATCATACATTACCGGTCAGAATTATGCTATTGATGGTGGTGCTAAGCCGGTAGTTTAATTTTAACGGACCAAGCCTATAAGTCTCAAATCAGTAGTAAAAAGATTTATAGGCTTTTTTCTTCAAAGCATTTATTTGTCGCAAGTGTTATTCACAAGTCATATTAATGAAAAACAATTTGCCATCTTCATTTTTGATCTTCCAGTTGTACATTTTAGTTCTGTTTAGAATGATATATGTCTAAAAAAACAGTCGGGCAAATTCAGTAATACATATTGGGCGAAAAGTGGCATCTATACTTATGGGCGCTGAAAAAAATTAAAAAAAGCTGGCATTTCTTGTCAGCTTTTTGATTTAAAAATTAATTTGAATTATTTGCGGCTTTGCTTTCGATCCTAAGACTTTCACGGTGGATAGCATTCATGAGCTCGGCAACAAATTCCTCAGATAAACCCTGCTTCATCCCGCCTTTGACTGCATTTCTCAGTACTTCCTGGAAGCGGGAAGTCTGTAGCGCCGGGATGTTATTCTTGGCTTTGTATTCTCCAATCTCCTTAACTAGTTTTTCCCTAAGGGCTATCGTTTCAATAATTTTATTATCCAGGGAGTCAATCATTTTTCTGTTGATCTCTAGAACTGTAACAGGTCTGGCAGTTACTGCCTGTGCTCCAGCTGAGCCGCATGCAGTAAGGCTTATGATCATCGTAAAAAAGCAAAAAGTTTTTTTCATAATTAAAGGGATTTCAGGTTAAAAATGTAAACCCATTGTGAAGATTATTATCAGTAAATAAATCTGGGAAATTATCGGGTAGAGCTAAACAGTTTATAAGGTTTAGCCAACATAAAAAGCTAAACCTTCATGATCAGTTTAAAGCATTTAGATGCTTATTGATCCCGCAATAAAGGATATATGTGTTCTGAACTTAATCCTCTAATTTCATAAATAAATTATTTAATGATTCGGAAAAAGTTGGGTGGGCGAAAATAAAATATTTGAGTTTATCATAAGTTATACCTCCCGCCATTGCCATTTGAATTACGGTCATAATTTCGCCGCCCTCCTCTCCCAATATTGCTGCACCAAGGATCAACTTGCTGTTGGCATCTACAACCGCTTTCATTACACCAAGAGACTGGCCGGTTTCTACCGCCCGCGCAACATGTGCCATAGGCATTTTTGCCACTTTTATATCATAGCCCCGATCCAAAGCCTCTTTTTCAGTCAGTCCGATCCGTCCGAGCTGAGGATCTGTGTACATACAATATGGTAATGGACGCTCCAGGGTATTTTGGTCCGTCCCCTCGAAAAGGTTCTGGTAGACCAGCACAAAATCATTGTAGGCGATATGGGTGAATGCAGGTCCACCGTTGACATCACCAAGGGCATAAATTCCTTTCACATTTGTCTCCAGTTTTTCATTTACCATTACAAAACCCTTACTGTCCAGCTGAATTCCAGCCAGTTCAGGAGCAAGTCCCGCGGTAGAAGGCTTTCTTCCAGTTGCCACCAGAACATGAGAACAGTAGATTTCCTGTTGTGTCCCTTCTATGATAACCGTTGCCTTGATCCCTCCATTATGATTCTCAAATTTTACCGCCTGGGCATCAGAATAAAGATCAAGCCCCTCATCAGTTAATATCCGGGTCAGTTCTTCAGAGATATCCTCATCTTCCCGGGCTAGGAATCTCTTGCCCCGTTCTAAGACCGAGACTTTACTACCAAAGCGATGGAACATCTGTGCAAATTCCAGCCCTACATAATTACCTCCAAGTACAAGTAAATGCTCAGGTACTATTTCAGTATCCAATAACGTGGTTGACGTAAAGTACCCAACTTCTCCGAGGCCTTCTATTTGGGGAATAAATGGTGTGGTACCTGTATTGATGAAAATCAGATCTGCATGAATTTCTATTTCGCTACCGTCATTGCGTTTAACCTTGATGGATTTAGGTCCTGTAAAGATCGCCTCGCCAAAGATAAGATCAAGATTTTCCGTTTTCTCCATTGCTTTCTGGCTTCCGTTTCTCCAGCTCAGAACAAGTTCTTCCTTTCGCTGCCGCACCGCCTTCATATCGACACGTGCACTCTCAACATATACACCTAGTTTGCTTGAATTTTTAGCGAGAAAAGCAGCCTTTGCCGATCCTATCATTGCCTTCGTCGGCGTACAACCGTCATTTACGCAGGTTCCCCCAACGAAGCGTCTTTCAATAAGAGCTGTCTTTTTACCGGCATTGGCAAGCTTTCTGCTTAAAGGTGATCCGGCCTGTCCCGACCCGATCACTATGGCATCATAATATTCCATATTTATCATTTTTGTAAGGTAAATTTCGGAAATACAATCATGATACTTTTTAACTTAAGTTAATCTAACCTAAAGAAATGGATCGGACGAGATTTAATCCTTATAAAGTGAAAGAACCTTTTAGTACAAAAATAAATGAAGGACTAAAAGGAAATAGCAAGAAACACCTGTTCCTGCTATTTTTTTGACATTAAGGGAGCCGGTGGAAGGATTTATTGGTGTAGCTAACCCGCGATAGATAGCCAGTACAGAAAATCATCTGATCCATTTTTTTTTCTGGGTACGCCCGAATATGGCTTACCGGCGAGCCAAATGTTCTGTGGCTGATCGATTCCCTTAAACTGGACGTGATCCAAACGCTCCCAACTATCCTTTAACTTTTCCGGAGCAAGTAATCGGTAAAAGTCATCCGAGAGGATAAGGTCATTATCAACAATTTTGGTTTCCAGCTGCAGCCGCGCAGCGAGATTGACTGCAAGCCCCATTGCCAAAAGCCCTGAACCCTGATCACTATGATTGACAATAACACGCCCTGCATGAATTCCTACACCTACCTGTAGATCTTTTCCAAAACGTACGTTGTAATATTCTCTGTTCACATGGGAGAGTAGATCGAAGAGCATAATAGCGGATTCGTGTGCCGCATTTGCGGCATTCGAAATATCGGTCTGCAGACCAAAAACTGCATAGAGGTTATCTCCTGAACGTTCAAGCAATCTGCCTCCAAAACCTGTGATCACCCTTCCAAAGAGGTCAAAGAGCTTATTGAGCAGGTTCACTGCCTGATATTCATTTCCTTCCTGTAGCAGACAGGTAAAGTTTCTAATATCCAAAAAGAACACAATAAGTTCCTTTTCCTCCATGAAACCACCATTTTTATTTATGTAGTTTTCAGTTTCCTGGCATAACAATCCATCTGCACGCCGCAAACAATCATCATCCAAAAGTTTTTGAAGAGAGACATGCTCCGGGGGAGCGCTATAAAAATCATTGGCAATATTTTTCATTGTGTAGGTCAATTAAAGGTTCCGTAAAAAACTACGCTATTAGCTCGTATGAATTATCACATTATCAAAGTTCGCGCATTACCACGAACATGTTTTTCACTTAAGTTAAAAGCATTGAGAACCGCAAAATTTGGGCACACCCTTTACCTACCAAGAAAAGGCATAATCATACACAGATCAACAGGGACAAAAATCTGAGATTACAACAAACGGTTCTGGTAGGTCCTCATCGGTTAATCCTTTTGCGCATCCTGCTCAATGATGGGTTGGTTATACCCAAATATGAAGATATGTGATAGGCTCGGATGCGGTTGATGATGTTCGGATGTTCTTCCAAAAGCCTTACAAAACGTTTTTCATGTTTTATAAACAGTAGTTCTTCAGTTCTGGTCTGGGAATAGGTAAAAAAAAGCTCGGCGAGTGTTTTCCCCAAAATTGTCCATTTCGGGCGTGTCTGATAAAGGGAGTCGAGATCCTCATGTGCGATGTATATAATCTCCGCCCCTTCCATCGCCTGGATATAATAATCGCAGCTCGTCTGACGGATGTGATTACGCAGGGACAACAGAAATTGATTTTCCGAAAAAAAATATAGGTTTTTTTCCGCACCTGTTTCCGGGTCAACCAGATACACCCGAAAAATCCCTTTTACAATAAATCCCAGATCGCTCCAAGCTATGAATTTCATATCAAAACAATGACCTTTGGCAACTGTTTTGGACTTCCAGAATGGCTCGGTTTCATCAAGATCCTTGGCATTCATATTTGCAAAGCTGATCAGATGTTTTTTCAGTACATCAAAATGTGCATTCATTCCATTCGAACATTCCTTTGGCTGAAAAGCTGAACGTTTTATTTTCATCCAATATTTTAATTAAAAGACTTTTAAGGTTAATTCCGCAGCCAGCTAAACTAAATCCTTCAGGAATGCAGAAGCCAGTAATTACAGGTTGAGCCTATACAGACTATGCTTAAATACTAAATGGAAACTACTCCTCAAAAACATCCCAACATTTATAGGAGTTTCAAAATCACTAGGGCTACTAACTATAGCCAATCAAAAGCCGATTTACCCTACCCCTACTTTTATAGCAAAAAAAAGTATTAGATATCTGTACGATACAATGAACTGTAATTGATGTTTGAATCACAGCCCCAGGATCAGTTTAGGGACATTGCCTTAGGCAGAAATGGAGCGGTATGTCTTGCCACAAAGGCACATACTGTTAATTTAAATCATTATATTTGTTAACCCAACATGATCACTTATACCACTCAAACCGATATGGAACTTGCAGCCTTATTACAGACTGGTGATGAGGGTGCGTTCAAGGCAATCTATCAAAAGTATTGGGATAAGTTGTTGGTTATTGCGGGAAAGCGACTGGGTGACATCGATGATGCCGAAGAAGCTGTTCAGGAAATATTCTTGAATCTTTGGAAACGTAGGGAGAGGTTTGAGTTAAAAGTGGGATTTGAAAATTATTTTGCTGTAGCTGTCAAGTTTGAGGTAATCAACCGGTTGGCAAAAAGATCGCGGGAGCAGCTGCGTAACAATGCCTTTGCGCATGAAAATCCAAAATATCAGGAGCCGGTTCATGTAGCGTTTGATCTCGAAACCCTCCAGCGGCAGTTAGAAACCACCATAAGTTCACTGCCTCCAAAATGTCAGTTGATTTTTAGGATGAGTAGAGAAACTGATTTTACCAATAAAAAAATAGCCGAGAATCTGAATATCTCTGAAAAAGCAGTAGAAAAACATATAACCCATGCACTGAAATTATTGAAGTCCCGTTTTGGGCCTCTTTTTGTATACATTCTATTGATTTTACCTACATTAAAAAAGTGATACCTCACGATAATAGCTCAGTCAGCAATTTTATTTACAATAATTTAATAATTTCTTTAAAAAAAGGTAGGGTTATTTAACTTCTATTTGGCTTTATATTAAAACGGGCCAATATGCAATACCAAAATCCAACAGAGAGAATCTATTTTCTTGCAGAAAAGTGGCGGAATGGCACTATATCAAAAGCTGAACAGTCAGAGTTTAATCACTGGTACAACAGTTTAGAAAATTCGCTGGAGCTGGAAACGGAAGAATCTATAGAGGAAATGGAGCGCCGGTTATACCAGTCCATTACCAAAAAGGGGAACATACATCCCCAACGAAGTTACCGGTGGCCAAGAATTGTAGCTGTAGCGTCAATCGCGATCCTTCTTGGGATAAGCGGTCTTTATCTTATTACGAAAAATCCTAAAGCGCGGGTTTCTGAAACCGTTTCCAATGATATTGCCCCTGGTGGTAATAACGCTATCCTGACCCTGGCTGATGGACGGAAAATCACGCTTTCAGATGCAAAAAATGGAAGTCTTGCACAACTTCCCGATGTCAGTGTGGTAAAAACTTCTGACGGGAACATATCTTATCAAAAAATTCCATCCAGGCAATTATCCCCACAATCTATGGGCTACAATGTAGTAAATACTCCTTTGGGCGGTCAATACCATTTAACGTTGTCTGATGGGACAAACGCATGGCTGAACGCCGGCTCAAGTATTAAATATCCGACCAGCTTCACTGGTTTGGAGCGGAAAGTTGAAATTACCGGCGAGGTTTATTTTGAAGTGGCCCATAACGCAGCGAAGCCATTCCGGGTTGTTTCTTCAGGTCAGGTAGTAGAGGTGCTGGGAACGCATTTCAATATCAACGCCTATTCTGATGAAAAGAATGTAAGGACAACATTAATTGAAGGGTCGGTGCGTATAAGCGGTGCAAATCAATCAAAAACGATCAAACCAGGTGAAGAGGCTGAATTTAGCAGTAAAGGTATATCTATAGGCCAGGCTGACACTGAAGAATCAATTGCATGGAAAAACGGTTACTTCCGTTTCAATGATGAGAATATTGAAAGCATCATGCGTAAGCTCTCTAGGTGGTATGATATTGAAGTTTCTTTTCAGGGACCGATGTCTTCAGAGGGTTTCAACGGAAAAATCTCACGCTATAAAAATATCAGTCAAGCATTGAAAATGCTTGAACAAACAGGGGCTGTTCATTTTGAAATCAAAGGAAGGAGGATTAGCGTGACGAAATAACTCTACAAACCAATACTCCAAAAAAAGCCATTCCGGGGTCGAGCCGGAATGACCTAAACATGGATCTCCAAATAATCAAACTAACTATTTAAGGAACGCGGAACGCCTGAACCATCTGAAAATGAATAGGCGCGACGTATAAACCCATCCTAAACAAATGTACAAACTTTACCCTAAAAGTTTTGTGCAGCCGAGAGGCTGTATGAAAAAAATGCTAATGACTATGAAGTTAACCGCACTTCTTCTGACAGCAATTATTTTACAGGTCAGCGCCACTACCCTTGCTCAAAAGGTTACACTCAAAGAAAAAAACATAACACTCGGCCAGGTCTTTAACAAGATCAGTACGCAAACGGGTTATGATTTTCTGTATACCACTTCTTTGCTTAAAAGTGCAAAACCCGTAACAATTGATGTCCAGAACGTAGAACTGAACATTGTTCTTAAAGAAATTTTCTCTAATCAGCCTCTAGACTTCAGCATAGGGGATAAATCAGTTGTCGTTACCCCAAGGACGAAACCGATACTTAGGACAAGCATTCCAACACCTAATTCTCCCATAACAATTACGGGAAAGGTGATAGATTCAGCATCCGGCAAACCGCTTTCTGGGGCAACGGTTATTATAAAGGGTACTGGACAGGGTATCAGAACCGCTCCAAATGGCTTTTTTATTTTCCCCAATGTAGAAGAGAACGCAATAATTATTGTCAGCTTTATCGGCTATCAAAACAAAGAGGTCCGCGCGGCAAAAGACATGGGCACAATCGCATTAAGTATGACCAGCAGAAACTTAGACGAGGTGGCCGTATCAGTAAATACGGGATACCAGCGTATCAAACCTGAGCAGAGCACGGGTGCGGTGTCGCAGTTGAGCAGCAAAATGTATGAATCCAGGATTAGTACAAACTTCCTCGATGGACTAGTCAATAAATTGCCGGGGCTTATGATCAACAATAGTGTATTATTCAATAGTACTGTTCCCGGGGGAAACGCTTCCAGCAGACCTTTGTTCAATATCCGTGGTATTTCCACGATGTCGGCAAACCAAACTCCACTTATCGTTGTGGACGGCTACCCGACAGAACTGACCCTTGATCTTATAGACCCTAACGAAATTAAATCTGTAACGATCCTAAAAGATGCGGCAGCTGCCACAGTCTACGGCGTAAGGGCATCAAACGGGGTAATCGTTGTTGAAAGAAAAACCCCGCTTGCAGGTAAGGCTCAATTTACATTCAGGGCAACTACGGCTCTAACCCCAAAAGAAAATTACAGCCGGTACAGGTGGGCGGATGATGCTTCCGCTATCGCAGTAGACTACAAAAGATCAGTTTTTGCTTCAAGTGTAAATACAAATACCTGGGCTGGATTGGCAAGAGGCGGCGAGGGAACGACACGCCGGTCACCAGTATACTATATACTTGCCCAGGCTGCAGCAAACATCATCACGCCGTCACAGGCTGCAAATTCTTTCGCAGGGCTGGCAGGATATGATAACCTAGATGAATACAGCGATGTTTTCCAAAGGAGCGCATTCACAAAAACCTATAACCTTAATGTTTCAGGGGGCAGTGCTAATGCACTTTATTACATCAGCTCAAATTATACAGGTAACCGTGCGACTTCCATAAACAATGATGACAACAGGTTTTCCATAACCGCTAGAAGTCTTCTAAAGTTTACTAAACGCTTATCCCTGGATATTTCAACCGATTACCAGGAGCAGCGGATGAATAGTGCTCCGGTCCCTGGCGCATCTTCATTTGAACCTTACGAGCACTACCGCGATGTAAACGGAAATCCGACCTACATTCTCGGGGGAGGCATATCTCCTTATTTTAACCGTTCGCTAATGGCGCAGGGCCTTGCCGATAATTTATACTATCCGCTGCTTGATGTAAACGAGATCTCAGATAAAACCCACACTGTAAATAACCGCTTCAAAGCTGATTTTAATTACAATATTGGAGGTGGTTTCGACCTGACCTTTGGCGGGGTGTATGAGAACTCGCGCTCGGATTTTAAACACAGTGCTTCTGAACGCTCATCTGAAACAATCAGCTATATCAATAGTTATGCTGTAAAAAACCCTGACGGTACCCTAAAATATAATATACCGGTCGGTGGTTATCTCAATCAGGAGGGAACAACAACTACAAGTTATACCGCTCGCACGCAACTGAACTTCAACAGAACATTCGCAAAGGATCACTCCTTTAGCGTCATTGCTGGTGGAGAGGTAAGAAGCCTGGTCAGCAAAGGAAATACGGCATCTTATTTCGGATACAATGATCAGTCCTTACTGCTTCAGCCAGTTGATTTTTCCGCCATCAGTACTGGAGCTATAGTGGGCAGTTTTCAATTGGGTTCCCCTATACAGGGACAGGGTTACTTCAACAACTTTTTTAACCAGCAATATACCGAAGACCGCTTTTTATCAGGTTATTCAACCTTTACTTATTCCTTTAAAAATACTTATACGCTTACCGCAAGTGCGCGCATAGATCAGTCCAACCTGTTTGGAACAAATCCGAAATATAAATACAAACCACTATGGTCTGTAGGTGCCGGATGGAATATTAATAAGGAAAGTTTTATGGAAAATGTAGACTGGGTCAATACACTTAAACTACGTGCATCCTATGGTTTCAATGGTAACGTTGCGAAATCATCACTGCCAGAGGTAATTGCACGGAGCGTATTAAGCAATTACGTTACCCCTACAAGTCAGGCACTTACACTACTTTCATATGCAAATAGTAGCCTGCGTTGGGAACAGACCAAAAACCTTAACATCGGACTGGACTATACAATTTTCAAAAACGTTAGGGGATCGGTAGATTATTACACCAAAAGAAGCACCGACCTATTAGGTAACGCCGTGATTGATCCAACTATAGGGGTCAGTCCTACCCTTATCAATCAGGCTACAATTAATAACCAGGGCCTGGAACTTAATCTGAACGCAGACTGGATTTCTACCCCTAAGTTGAATTGGAATACTGCCTTTGCGATTTCCAGGAATACCAGCAAAGTACTGGACGTCTATCGCGCATCAGACTCCAGACCCTCTACACTTGCCGCCCTTGGATATGTAAAAAACTATCCTGTTGGTGCCATGTTCTCTTACAACTATGTAGGCCTGGATGATAAGGGGTACCCTCTTTTATCAGGTAACGGCGGCAAGATTTATAACACTCAGACCATTGGAGACAATACGCCAACGGGGATCGCCTTAAGAAGTGACACTTCCGGAGTACTTGGATATTCAGGGTCTTCTATCCCGACTATATTTGCTGGACTGACCAACAGGGTTGATGTTGGCAGCTTTTATTTTCAGGCAACCATAAATTATTATGGAGGTTTCAAGGTACGAGTTCCCAGACCTAATCCCAGTCAGAACAGACCGCTGGAAGGAGCGGGAAGCTACTGGAGAATGCCCGGAGATGAATTAAAAACCGATGTAATGGGACTAGCAGGTTTTTTCAATAACCAAAATGCACGCGATGCCTACAATTTCGCAGATAAATACGTTGTACATGGAGATTATATCACCCTGGGTGATCTAGTAGTATCCTACAATTTTGACCAGTCGAAATTCGTTAAAAAGGTTGGTTTAAGGCACCTGGAATTAAAAGCGCAGGCTTCCAATCTCTATACAGTAGGCCTTAACAGATATAACTACAGCCTTGGTGCGGGAAGTTATGAAAAGTCCTACATCACCCCAACATTCTCTTTAGCTTTATTAACCAACTTTTAAACAGTAACGAAATGAAGAATCAAAAGATAAATTTTATCTGTATACTGGCATGCTGTCTGGTATTTACAGGATGTGATAAATACCTCGACATCACCCCAAAGGGAAAGACCCTACTTTCCACTGTTGACAATTATGAACAGTTTTTAAATGACGATAAGTTCTATTCGGGAGCAGTGGCACCATCCGCATACAATTATTTAAACTACTTGGGTGACAATTATGATTTTGTAACCGTTAAGACCCCGGCAATTGATCCCTCTGAGCTTATATACACGTGGTCACTTCAGTTTTCGACAGACATTAACACCTCTCCTCCAATTTGGGGCGATCATTATGGAAGGATCAACCTTTATAATACTGTTCTGGTTGGTATCGACAATGCCACAGGAGGAACAGCTGCAAAGAAAAGGAGCTTAAAATCAGAGGCATTATTAGGCAGGGCGATGGAGTATTTTTATCTGATCAATGAATATGGTAAGCCTTACGATGCCACTACGGCCCAACAGGATCCAGGCGTTCCTTTTGTGACTTCGAATGATGTAAGTCAGAAAGCTCCATCCAGAAGCTCGATTGCTGAGGTTTATCAGCACATTATAGATGACATTAACGCAGCAATTACAGACCTTCCAGGTGACAACTCGGCAAACCGGCTACGCGGTTCTAAAGCAGCCGGATATAGTGTGCTGGCAAGGACATACTTTTACATGAGAAATTATCCTGAGGCCCGCAAATATGCAGAGCTTGCCCTTTCCAATACCAAGGCGGTAATGATAAATTTTAATGGAGCACTTCCTGCAACCAATTTCCTAAGTGTACATCCCGATGTCATTTACGGGAGGATTTATCTGGCACAGACCACTCCTACAATAGATTTTTTGCGTTCATTTGTCAGTAATGATCTTCGGGTCCGCAAGCTGTATAACAGTGCGGATGGATATGCATTTACAACAAGGGGAGCCACTACATATACACCCCTTTTTGTATCTCCTACACTTCAATTTGTTAACCCGGGCACCTCGGTACAGGAGATGAAATTAACCATCGCAGAGTGTGCTGCACGCAGTGGCGACCTTACTGAAGCACTAAGCCAGTTGAACGATATCCGGAAAAACAGATTTTCGAACTATACAGATTACAGCTCCAGTGACCAGAACACCGTCCTTGAACAAGTTTTTCTAGAAAGGCGTCATGAAATGCCGTTTAACGGATTGCGCTGGTTTGATATGCGCCGGTTGGACAAGGAAAACAGGATGGGAACAGTAACCCGTTATAATGCGCAGAATACTGCGATAGTGACTTTACCCCCACATAGCAACCGCTATACACTGCAGATTCCTTTTCAGGTGCTCAGTTTTAATCCAGATATGCCACAAAATCCATAAAAAAATAAGGACATGCGTAAATTAAATATATTAATAATCTGCTCGCTAATAATGTTTTTGGCGGCTTGCAGCAAAGAAGATGGAACAGTTTCTTTACCTAATGCAAGTGTTTCTTTTGATTTCCCATCAGCAAAGGACTCTGTGGAAATATCATTACCCATAATTGATAACGTGGCGATGGTATTCGACATTAAGGCTGCATTATCTGGTAGTACTTCCTCCAGCGATCACCAGATCAGTTTTGGGGTAGATACTACTAAAATAGCAGATTTCCGAGCAAAATATGGCAATGCGGTACTATTACCTGCTACCTCTTATCTGTTCTATAAAGCGAACACGGTGATACGGGCCGGTTCCTCGGTTTCAGAGGCCGCACAGCTCAACGTTGGTCAGCAGACAAAATTAAAAGGGCGAACCACCTATGTTTTGCCAGTTGTGATCCAGTCAGTAGACGGTAAAACAGAAGGACCAGCCACGACAAGGGTTATCTACTACGTATTTAAAACGCAAAAAGCACAATTTATCCCGAGGGACACTTGGACAATTGCTGCCTTTTCTTCGCAGAACAGCACAGCTGTTGGAGCAGCTCAGGTGAGGGACGAAAATGACAAGACCACCTATTGGCTCAGCAGTACCACCCAGCAGATGCCCCAATTTGTAACGATCAATTTTAACGATGATTACACCTTTACTGGCGTTAGGTATTTCTATCCTACCATACTCCCCTATCCAACCTCTGGTGGACATCCCACTTCGATACAGATTGAGACAAGTATGAACGGTACAACCTGGATTAACAAAGGCATTTTCGCAGGCAATCTTGTTAACAATGAGCAGACACTTGATTTAGGAATAACTACAGCAAGATATCTGCGATTCACCGTATTGGCCGCTGCCAGATATTCGAATCTACCGGTTGTGTTCGTTAGTGGTATCGCTCTTGTCCCTTAATCAGCAAAACAGGTACAACAACAACTAAACTGGCTGTAACATAAGAACAGTTACAGCCAGAAACTACAATATCAACATAAACAGAAATGAGAAAAATAAATTTTATCGTAACATGCATCTGCCTTCTAACTATCAGCGCGAAGGCACAGAGCCAATTCACCGTAGTTGGTAAGATAACTGAAAAAACAGGTCCGGCAATGGCATACCTAAGTTACAGCAACCAGGGGAAAAAAGTTTTAGATTCGGTGTCTGTTAAAAACGGACAGTTTGTTTTCAAGGGTAAGGTAAATAATCCGTTGGGAGCCTATGTTTATCTTAAGCCAATCGTAAACGGTATTTCTCAAAAACCAAATGATGGCATTGAATTTTATCTCGAAAATTCCAACATTACGATCACAACAAAGAATTCTCTTACGGATGCCTCGGTGACAGGTTCTAAAACAAACGATGAACGCAAGCAGTTGCTTGCAATGCAAAAACCTTTCAAGAATACTGCGGATTCTGTTATGAAAGTTTACAGCAGTTGGAGCGAGGTTCAAAAGAAAGATTCGGTTTTACGCAGATCACTGCGAGCACCAATGCTTGCCTCACAGGCCGGATATGACAGCGTGAGCAGGGTATTTATCTCTAAAAACCCTAATTCTGTGGTATCATTGGTCACTTTCATTAACCTTGAGCTTGCACAGGATTTCAATCCTGATACCGCGCAAGCCAAATTCGCAAAATTCACTCCCGGTCTGCGCGAATCAGCGCCAGGGAAAAAAGTGCAGGCCATGATTGAGGTGGGTAAAAAAACCAACGTAGGGGTCACTGCAACGGATTTTACACAGAACGATCCTAACGGAAAACCAGTCAGGTTATCTGATTTCAGAGGACAGTATGTACTCGTAGATTTTTGGGCATCATGGTGCAAGCCATGTAGAGCTGAAAACCCAAATCTGCTTAAAGCATATAATAAATACAAAAGCAAAAATTTTAACATTCTTGGGGTATCGATTGATGACTCGGATATGAAAAAAGCCTGGCTGCAAGCCGTGAAAGACGATGGTTTACCTTGGACACAGACTTCAGAACTTAAGGGGGCAAATAGCCAGGCAGCATTAGCGTACGGGGTAACCGCTATTCCAGCTAATTTCCTAATTTCACCAGAAGGAAAGATTGTTGCCAAGAATCTTCGGGGTGAGGAACTTGAAAAGAAATTAGCAGAACTGCTCACCTCAAAATAGCAAGCCTTTCATAAGCTGAAAACTTATTAGAATAAAAAACAATGAAAAGAACAATCATTTCAATTTTTATGTTATTGCCATTTGTGGTAGCAGCACAAAAAAATTATACCATATCAGGAAAACTCACTGGCTTGAAAGAGTCCTCGAAAGTTTTTCTTTCTTCCATAAATGGTGGCAGATGGGTAAATACTGATTCAGCGGAAGTTAAAGGAGGAAAATTCTTTTTCAAGGGGAGTGTTGATGCGCCTAAACAAATCATTCTCACCCTTAAACGCTTAAAGTCCGAAGAGAAAAGGTATAATACCGACCAGTTGGCCTTTTTCGTAGAAAACGCCAAAATCTCTGTTATTGGGAACGATTCAATCAAAAACGCGAAAGTAAGCGGATCGATAAGTGAAAAAGAAAACAGCGAATTAATGACATCGATAACTCCACTGACCGATGCTATTATCAGTTTAAACAATAAATTTTACAAAAAACCCAAAGATGAGGCTTGGAAAAAAGCAACCGACAGCGTTAATTGGATGGTAGATGAAATTAAGAGAAGAAATTGGAAATTCGTAGCGTCACACCTCAATTCATTTATGGGGCTTTATATATTTAACCAGGATATTCTGAGCGGAAGTTTTGAATCAGCCAAGGTTGACCCCCTTTTTGAAAAATTTTCATCTGAATTAAAAACTTCAGCCTTAGGAGATCAGGTAGCTAAAAAGATGGAGATTGGAAGAAGACGTCAGGCCGGTGTAAAAGTTGCCGATTTTACTCAGAACGATTTAAACGGGAAGCCCTTTACATTATCTTCATTGAGGGGGAAATATGTGCTGGTCGATTTCTGGGCAAGTTGGTGTGCACCCTGCAGGGCAGAAAACCCAAATGTGGTAAAGGCCTATAACAGTCTTAAAAACAAGGACTTTGAAATTGTGAGTGTATCTCTTGATGCAAATAAGGAATCATGGAAACAGGCTATTGAAAAAGATGGAATGCCATGGATCCATGTGAGTGACCTGAAATATTACAAAAATGAGGTAGCACTCATGTTTGGAATTAATTCAGTGCCTCAAAACCTGCTGATCAATCCTCAAGGTATAATTGTTGCCCGAAATCTTCGGGGAGAAGACCTTACAGAAAAAATCTCTGCGTTGATGAAGTAATGTAAATTGGCGATCGACTTGATTATTAAAGAAAATATAATCAGCATAGCATAGCCATTATTTTAACCGTTTCCCTCCAATTACGGGAAACGGTTACATTTCGTAATTTTCCGGTTCAATTAAAAATTTCGGTGCAAAAAATGGGAAGAGCAGCTCTGTAACTCAAATTTGACCAGGAAATGAGTGTCTACAAGCTGACCAGCTCCACTGGAAATCTATAAACAAAATACAAAAAGTAATATCAACATTCATGAAAAAATTCTTAATGTTTACCTTTTTGGGTATAACATCAATCTTCGTTGCCAAAGGTCAAACAAAACCCGGAGCACCGAAAACCTTACCCGTAGATACGGTAAAGAAAGCAGCAAACATACCTATGGTCGTTAACAAAGGTCAACCTAAACCTTTCGAGCAGGTCATCACCGGGAAAGCGGTTACGCGCAAGGGAATGATCACCACCCATCGGCTTGAAGACAAATATTTCTTTGAAATTGCCGACAGTACTTTAGGTAGGGATATTTTGGTAGTGAGCCGAATTTCAAAAGGCGGATCAACAATTGGTTATGCAGGAGACCAGCTTGGGAGTACAGTAATCCGTTTTGAAAAAGGCCCGTCAAACAAAATTTTCATGCGCAAAGTTTCATATAAAACATATGGAACAGACAGCACAACCGCGATGTACCAAAATCTACAGCGCTCCAATATTCAGCCAATTGCTTCGGCATTTCCAATTGCTGCTTACTCGGCTGATAAGAAGGGCAGCGTAATTGACATGACTGACTATATCAACAGTGATAACGATATTTTTTATTTTGGATCCGCTGTAGGTAAAGCAGGGTTCCGTTTTTCAGCACCGCAGCCGGACAAGAGCTATATAGTCGGGATCAAAAGTTTTCCAACAAATGTAGAAATCAATGTTGTAAAAACATACATGCTCACCCCTGCTCCACCGAAACCCGGCACTGCAGGAGACATTGATATGAGTTCACCCTCAAGTTCAGCTACCATAGAACTAAATGTTTCAATGGTTATGCTACCCAGAGTGCCGATGAAGGCAAGATACTATGACTCAAGAATAGGCTATTTCACCGTAGGCTACACTGATTTCGATGGTAATCCACAGGGCATAAAGGAGGTGGAAATGATAAGACGCTGGAGACTCGAGCCTAAAACCGAAGACCTTGCCGCCTACAAAAGGGGAATATTGGTAGAACCCAAAAAACCTATTATATATTATATTGATCCTGCGACACCAAAAAAATGGGTTCCATACCTTATCGCAGGAGTAAACGACTGGCAGAAAGCTTTTGAAAAGGCGGGATTTAAAAATGCAATTATTGCCAAAGTTGCACCTACAAATAAGCAGGATTCTACCTGGAGTTTGGAAGATGCACAGCATTCGGCAATTGTTTATAAGCCATCTGAATTACCAAATGCTACAGGTCCCAGTGTTGCTGATCCACGCAGTGGCGAAATCATAGAAAGTCATATCAACTGGTATCACAATGTAATGAAACTTGTGCATGACTGGTACATGATCCAAGCTGCTGCAACAGATCCCCGTGCAAGAAAAATGGAATTTAGTGATGAACTGATGGGGCAATTGATCAGGTTTGTATCTTCTCATGAAGTAGGACATACTTTAGGTCTTAGGCACAACTTTGGTTCGAGTTCAACTGTACCTTCAGAAAAACTAAGGGATAAGGCTTTTGTTGAATCAAATGGCCATACACCATCCATTATGGACTATGCGCGCTTCAATTATGTTGCTCAACCCGAAGATAATATAAGTCCAAGAGGGATCTATCCGCGAATTGGTGATTATGATTTCTGGGCTGTTGAATGGGGCTACAGATTTTTTGACAATAAAAATGCTGCAGCTGAAGTACCCATATTAAATAAGTTGACGATTGAGAAGCTCAAAAACAACCGTTTATGGTTTGGAAGTGAGGCGAACCTTGATGATCCACGCTCCCAAAGTGAAGACCTGGGGGACAATGCCATGATATCCAGTGAATATGGCATCAAAAACCTCAAAAGGGTACTTACCAAGTTACCTGAATGGACACGGGCCGATAACGAAGGGTATGGTAACCTAAAATCTATGTATAGCCAGTTGGTTGGTCAAATGGTAAAATTTATGGGCCATGTATCCAGGAATATTGGAGGAGTGATGGAAACACCGAAAACAGTTGAACAGACTGGGCCAGTCTACCAGCGCAATCCTATGGCGAAACAAAAGGAGGCTATGGCCTTTCTGGATAGGGAGTTATTTAATACCCCATCCTGGATACTGGATAAGAAAATTCTTGCGGTCACAGGTATCGATCCGGTATATGTGATTACCTTGCTGCAATCTCCAGTTCTTTCCAAGCTGTTGGACAATGCAACTTTAAAAAAATTGATCACTGCCGAAGCGTTGGAGGGAAAGGATGCATACAAAATTACAGACTTATTCGGCGACCTGAGCCGTTCTATTTTTTCTGAACTGAAAACTGGGACAGAAATCGATATTTACAGACGTAATCTTCAGAAAAATTACGTTAATCAGTTAATCACCCTTATTAATGGTCCGGGCGCTGCAGCCGGTTCGTCAACCGACGTGAGTTCCGAGGTAAAAGGTGAGTTAAAAGCTATTCGAAGTGCCATTCAAAATGCAGCGACAAAGGCCCAGGGGCAGACGAAATATCATCTGGAGGATCTTACAGAAAGAATTGATTCTGCTTTAAAAGCCAAAGACTGATTACTCCTTTAAATGAAACGAATACAATTACTGATTAATAGGTTTGGGGAAAGCCCAAACCTATACATACCGCTATCCCGGAAAACAGAATATGACAGAACGGATTACATTGAATATACGGGCTGATTCCCGCCCAGGATTATTACATAACCTATCGGGGGTTATTGAGAAAAAGCTCATTAGAATAATAAGTTTATGTTTAACCGCTCCAGAAGCGGATGGAACTGTTCAAATTGTTGTTGAGTTGCTTATCAAACTTACCGATCTTAATACATTAAAATTAAAGCTTCAAAATATTGTTGAAGTTTATTCAGTTATCACAAGTGAAGCGGAACCGGTTACATCCGCTAGCTGAGTATAAAAAACTCTAAAATGTGATATTCCATAAAAAATTAGTTTGATAGGTAGTTTTTGATTAATCAAATGAACGGCATCCGGAGGGGTGCCGCATTTGAAATTAATTATCGACACGTGCTTTCCAGGTAAGATAACCCGGGTTTCTCAAAGTAAATGATCGAGTGTAGATTATAGTCAACTAATTTTGAGTTCATGCCAAAACAAGAAAAAAATCTGCTCAATTGAATAATCCATTTAATGTTTTTCGGAACTTTGGAACCGGCTAAAGAAATCATAGAAACTTCTCAATATGGCAAAAACCATAGAATCGATCGAAGAATTTTACAGACACAAGTTTGCAGGTCTCTCAGATAATTCGACAAAGTATAGCGGTCAGTTCAATGTTTTCCGGATCAGGGAACAACTAAAAGCGTCACAAACCTCGCCTACCTTTATCCGAAGAGATTTTTTTAAGATCATGTTGCTTCAGGGAAATAGCGTATTTCATTATGGGGACATCAGTGTTAGGACAGAAGGCAATACGCTACTGTTTTTTAATCCAACCGTGCCTTATACTTATGATCCTATGCGTGAGGGAACAAAAGGGTATTTCTGCGTATTCAGAGAAGGATTTTTCAGGGAGAGCCTACGCATTAACCTAAATGAACTACCATTGTTCTCTACCATGAAATATCCCATTTTCAGTTTGACCGAAAATCAGAATTTAGAGATAGAAGAACTTTTTGAAAAAATTCTTAAAGAGCTGGATACAGATTATCAATATAAATTTGAACTGATAAAAACTTATATTAGTGAGATAATCTTTTTTGCAATTAAGTTACAGCCATCTGAAGGAGTTGCTGCACATCCAAAGCCAGGACAGAGGATAACCTCTGTATTTTTAGAGCTTCTGGAGCGCCAGTTTCCGATTGAAAATAATTCCCAACGCTTTGAGTTCCGCTCGCCAAAAGTTATTGCAGACAGGCTATCGGTACACGTCAACCATCTTAACCGGGCAATCAGGAATACAACTGGCCGTACCACAACTCAACTTATATCCGAACGTATAACCGCTGAAGCTAAAGCACTTCTAAAATATACTGACTGGAACATTGCAGAAATCAGCTATGTCCTAGGATTTGAAGATCAGGCCCATTTTAATAAGTTTTTCAAAAAACGGACGAAAGTGACCCCTTCAACTTACCGCCAGGTTTGAATTTGACAAAAATCGGTTTGATAACAACAAACTAAATAAAGCACCCTGAGCTAACTTTGTCTAAACATAAAAATCATGAACGATACAAAAAATTGGTATATAACAGGGGCATCAAAAGGGATGGGACTTGCAATTGCAAAAAAGCTGTTATCAAAGGGACATAGGGTAGCTGCAACTTCGAGATCCGTTTCCGGATTTGATGAACTTGAAAACTTCGGCGATCTTTTCCTACCATTGGAAGTTGATCTAAAAAGTGAACGCTCAATTGCCGAATCACTAAAAACAACAGTTGATAAATTTGGAGGAATTGATGTTTTAGTGAATAATGCTGGTTACGGGCTTGGCGGCGCACTAGAAGAACTCACTCAGGAAGAAATTTACGAAAATTTCGAGGTTAACTTTTTTGCAGTGGTACGGGTAGTCCAACAGGCACTTCCCTATCTTCGTAAACAACGCTCAGGCCATATAATAAATATTTCCTCAATTGCAGGTTTTGCGCCAGGCTTAGGTTGGTCGATGTACTGTGCAGCAAAATTTGCTGTTAGCGGTCTCACAGAGGCGCTAGCTAACGATCTTAAACCACTGGGCATAAATGTAACAAACGTGCTACCAGGTTGGTTCAGAACAAATTTTGCAAAGGCTGATTCTATAGCTTATAACAAAAATCAGATTGAAGACTATGCCTTTCTGCGTGAGTATCACCAAAAGATGAGCAGTATGGATGGTGCCCAACTTGGTGATCCCGATAAGATTGCCGACGTATTTCTTGAATTGGTAAACCATGAGAATCCTGCTGTAAATTTATTTTTAGGGAGCGATTCCTTCAACCGGGCGAAAAAAAAGCTGGCCGATCTCAGTAGCCAGATGGATTATTGGAAAGATGTTTCTAGTTCGACCGACTTTGGGGATTAAATAACTATACCATTGAACGTGTTTTAAAGCAGTAGCACATTCAATGGTAAATATTGATCAAAAGTTGGCTTTGGTGTCATGCATTTTCAAGTGGCACCGTCATCCGATAATCCATACCATTTATGACTGGGCTGAAAAAAATTAATTTCAGTTTCATATATTTTTAAAATCGCGGGGTTATTTTCGATAAGACCATATGAATAATAATTCTGCTTTCTTAAACAGCGTATTTGCAGACCAACTTGCCTATTTGAGACCACAAACAGTCGTAACGATCATTCCAAGCAATAAATCCCTATAAATGTAACAATATAGTTCATATTAACTTAAGTTAAAAGCTGTTTGAGGATTACAGGTGATATTTGGGGATGCGCAGATTTTTTCACGCATGACTATACCAACTTCAAGTTTATAATTTCTTTAAAAGTCTATGAAAACTATTGGATTGATCGGCGGAATGTCCTGGGAAAGTTCGGATCTATATTATCAGGTAATCAACCGGAAAGTACAGCAAACTCTTGGTGGAATCCATTCATGTCAATGCCTGATGTATTCAGTAGACTTTGCTGAAATCGCAAGTTTACAGCATACTGGCGAATGGGATCTTTTGGCAAAAAAAATGATCAGTGCCGCTCAGCGCGTTGAACGTGGAGGGGCTGATTTTATATTGCTATGCACCAATACTATGCATAAAGTTGCCGGGGAAATCCAACAAAACATTGATATACCCTTATTACATATAGTGGATGCAACAGCTACTGCAATTCAAAATAAAAAGCTAAAGAAACTGGGGTTATTAGCTACTAGATTTTCAATGGAAGACAACTTTTTAAAGGAACGTTTTCAAAGTAAATATGGTATAGATACGATTATTCCTGATGAGGATGAAAGGCGCGATGTTCATGATATAATATATGGGGAGCTGATTAAAGGCATTATTTCCGAAAGTTCCAAACAACGCTATTTGGAAATCATCGAAAATCTAATTTCAAAGGGAGCGGAAGGTATAATTGCGGGCTGTACAGAGATTGAACTACTGATAAAACCAACAGACCTAAATGTTGAACTATTCGAAACCACTAAAATACATGCTGAAATGGCCGTCAGGATAGCGCTCGAATAAGTGGATGCTTGTACAACCAGAATTTCAAGATTTTGCAAATGCCTCATGGTAATATATTCCACTACGATCGAAATCAGGGAAAATCTATTTTTTAAGGATTCCCGTTTTGACACTTTCGTTGAGCAGGGCCTCAGCATATGCCCAGATAGAAATAGCCCCCTCTTTTATTGCTTCTTTCTTTTGATACACTTTGTGGTATGGCACATCAAACTCTCTCCAGGTCCCTCCATTGTTAGAAGCATTCTGCAGCAACGGCTCAAACCTATCCATAGCTTTTGCAAATTTTGCTTCATCGGTATTACCATCCTCGAATTCTTCCCAAATTGCAATAAATTCATCTGACTGCTCCTTTGGCAATAGATCAAAAATCCGTAATGCAGCCAAATGTTCCTCCTCGGTATTAGTATGGTTTTTTGCCGCATCGTAAATAAAAGTATCACCTGCATCAATCTCAACAAGATCATGGATTAATACCATCTTCAATACCTTAAGGATATCAATAGGCCTGTCCGAATGTCCCGCCAGAACCAGTGTCATCATTGCCAGGTGCCAGCTATGCTCAGCATCATTTTCACAACGATTACTGTTGAACAGCTTGGTCCTGCGCTGAATGTATTTTAATTTGTCAATTTCTTTGATAAAATTGATCTGTTTGATAAGTATTTCTGGGGTCATTGCTCTTGGTTTAAGATAAAAATCCTGTTCTTTAGGTGAAAGTTAAATAAATACGCTTGGTTTGATTCATACATAAATGCAAAAAAAACGATAAATTGTTTTGAAGGACATTTCCTCTTAGTTGAAATGATCAGCGGATTCTATTATTATCTTTGTTTTCTGCTTAATCGATTTTTTTCGCAAAACACTCTTAAATAAAAAAAAATGCCGCTAGATTCAAAAAAAGAATTAGCGGCATTTATGACTTTTGACGATTTATAAATGCTTGCTGTCCTGAGTTTTGAGGATAGAGCGGATAAACATTGTTTCTTCTTTTTTATAAGGTGTGCCATCGGTGTTAAAAATATCATGAAACCACAACTCTGGTGCTGAGGTATAAACTTTTGTCCAGCTGTCCCAGGGGTAAATAGTCTGCGACTTTCCATTAACAAATCCCCAGTTCATCATACCGACCCCGTATTTTTTCGCTACGGGCAAAAAAGTCTGAAAAGTACTTCCGTTTGGCCGTGCCATATATTCGGTACAGATAATAGGCCTTCCGTAGCGCTGAAGAAATACAATCCGTTTTTCGAATTCCGCGGCTGAGTCATAGTTGTGAAAAGAGATTACATCCGATTGCTCAAGCTGTAATTTCTCGATTGGTTTTAAAGTTTCATCTGACGACCAGTTGCCGACCCAAATACCAGAGGTAACAGGTTGAATTGGGTGAACAGCGCGTACCCATGAGAAAGTTTCTCTTAGAAGGGGAACAATAAGATCAACTTTATTTGCAATCTCAACCTTTTCATACGACGGTCCGGTCATATTATCCGGTTCATTCCAGACATCCCAGCCCAGGATCCTCTCATCTTTTCTAAACTTAGACACGACTGTCTGGATATAGTTCTGCAAACGGCTGTATTGGTTCGAATCTTTCAAGGCCTGCTGACCAGGGCTTTGAACCCAACCTGAATTGTGTGTGAAAGGCTTTGGCGCATGCTGCTTTCCCGATTTAGGGAATGGGTCCCAGCAGGAATCAAAAAAAACAACTAACGGCCTGATATGATGATTTTTTGCAATTGAAAGAAAAGTATCCAGGCGTTTCAAAAATCCATCCGGATCTTCCTGAAATGCCAAATCGTGAAGGAACACGCGCATGGTATTCATACCTAATCCTTGCGCTAAACCCAATTCTTTGTCGATCAAAATAGGATCAAATGTATCTGCCTGCCACATTTCCAATTGATTGATAGCATTACTTGGAATAAAGTTCGCTCCCACGAGCCATGGCTGTTTTTTATACCAATTATTGGCCTTTTCTTTTGACCAAATTCCTTCTTTGCCTGTAGATATTATCGAAATCTGTTGTGCATTAGTCGTTTGATTTGCCACTTCTGCAAAAAGGATAAGAATTGTAGTGAATACCAGTAAATAAAAATTTCTTAATCTGTTAATTGGGAATCTTTTAGAAGCGGCACTACGCCACTTTTGTAAGCTTAATTTTTTGTTCATAAAAAAATGTTGATAGTTAATAATCTTAAAGGTTTGCCATGCCTTTTTCTTTTTGTTGACTATATTTTTGCGTAAAACCATATGGGAAAATTATGCACGGCCCCATATGGGAAAAACGATTGATCAGATGCAGTAATTATATAGTATACGTCTCAATTATTCTATTAAAAGCAATACTGCATTACGGGTCTACTTTTTTGATTGTTTCATTTTATTTACCTCTTCGATAAGCAGTGCCAAGCCAGGCTCGACCATTGTTCCATGATTAAATCCCTGAAGCTCCAGAAGGCGGCACTTCTTGTGACCGGACAACTTGAACATACGCTGTAAGTAAGCATTTTCTTCATAGCGCCCCAATAATTCGATTTCCCTATCTCCGGTAATCAAGAGCATTCTAGGTGCGTTCGCCCTAACAAAAAAAAGCGGTGCGTACTTCTCAATTGTGGGTTGTAAATTACTTATTCCCTTTTCAGCTCTGACGGTAAAATGTGTAATTGCCTGCGGACTTAATGGCACAAGTTCAGCGATACGGTCTGGGTCTATGCCATATTTCCCTAAATAGGATTTATCCAGTGTAATCATAAGACCAAGATAAGCCCCTGCAGAATGGCCACTGAGAATAATTTTATCAGGATTTCCGCCATATCTTTCGATATTCTTGAATACCCAGGCTAGCGCTGCCGCTGCATCTTCAATATAGGCAGGTGCCTTGACATGAGGTGACAGTCGGTAATCCACAGAGACTACAGCAAAGCCTTTGTCCAACAACGCTTTAGGAATTTCCTTTGAACCACCGGTAAGAGAGCCGCCATGAAACCAAACAACCAAAGGGAAATCTTTGACAGAATTGGGGTAATAGATATCCAGACGGCATTTTGAATCTTTATAAAGATCTACTGCACTTGTATCTTTTAAGTAATAAAGAATGTCGGATTCTTTCGTATAGTTAGTTTGGGCTTTTGCTTTAACAAGGACAAGTGCAAAAATAAAACAAAGTAATATTTTGTTCATTGGTGTCGTTTAATGGTTTACTTTAAATATTCAAAAATTAATACGGATAGGTCAACATAAGGGCTGTTTCATCAAAAATGTTACTGATATCTACCAAATCAATTCTAGACGAGGTTAGATCGGCCAGGTTCATCTTTTATCCTGACCGATCGTATTATCACATTCCGTTCAATATACCTGAAGTAAAAATTGGAACAAATAAAAACCAGTTGTTACCATCCGGGGTTCTGCGTTAGTTTTGTGTTCACAGCAATCTGATTTGCAGGCATTGGTAGCAAAAGATACTTAGCATCAAAAGGTATAATGTTTGTCGCTTCTGTCACCCCACCACCCTGCCATATCCCGGCGGAGTTCTTCGGTAGACCCGGTACAAGAGAAGGTAAAAATGTACCGAACTGGTATTCGTACATAGAACGTTTATTGTCTTTATATCTCATTCTGATCAAGTCAAAAAAGCGGTTAAATTCCCCGACAAATTCAAGTCCACGCTCATCAAAGATTTTCATCCTGAAATCTTCCTTAGACACCCCATTAGTCACATTTGCAGGCGTTGTCCTGGCAACCCCGTTAGCAAGCCTTGCACGTGCTCTTATCGCGTTGAAAGCAGTTAATGCGTCGGCTGATGGACCATTAAGCTCATTTTCAGCTTCTGCTTTGATCAGATAAATTTCAGAATAGCGGAGCAGATAAAAGTCATTTTCATGCCCATTTGTTGAAAGCCCGGCGCCATCCACATATTTAAATAAGTATGAAGACGTTTCCCGTATATCTGCGGCTACAAAAGCTAGCGGATAGGATACATGGCGCTTATTTGCTGCATCGTTCCATTTGGAGAGAAAAGTTCTTTCAACCCGGTAATCATTAACAAAATCACCTTTGGTATAACGCTCAAAAAACCATGGCTGTATCCTCATAAACCCATTCCCCGATTTTGTGTTCGTACCTGTCGAATTGGGATAGGTAGAGGGTAAAAATGTGCCAGGCAGATAAGTACCTTCGCCGAACAGAGATATGTCTGAGCCATCACGTGTATGCGGAATAGCAAACATTACTTCTACGTAATTGGCTTTTTCTTTATTCACATCGTAAAGTGCACCATAATCACTTACAAGCGTATATTGTCCGGAATTGATTACAGCATCGGCAGTAAGTTTAGCCTTCTCATAAAAAGATGCCGATTCTTGAGATCGGTTATGCAAGTCAAGATAATTTGCATAGGTAAGGTAAGCTTTGGCCAAATATCCCTGTGCTGCCCCTTTTGTTGCCCGGTAAAATTCAGTAGCAGGTTGGTCTGTTCGGGTGGGTAAGCTGTTTACTGCTTCCTGAAGATCAGAAAATATCTGAGTGTAAACCTGATCGACTGTATTTCTGGGTTGATAAAAGTCTGAGCCCGCGTTAACAGAAGCAATAGTCAAAGGAACCCCGCCATACAGCTGAACGAGATTGAAATATGAAAATGCTCTTACGAACAGCGCATCACCTCTTGTCCTGGCTTTAAAAACAGGATCCAAAGTGATTTTTTCCACCGCATCAAGCACACCGTTTGCATCTCTGATGGTGAGGTAAAAATTAACATAAATGGTATTTACGAATGGCGTACCAGAATTGATCGTGATTTTTCTTCCCCAGATACCCTGTTCAAACGTTACAGTAGAAGAAATGTCATCTGCATATGGATGCAGGGACCATAAAATATCCCGGCCAAACACCGGGGGAGTGTTCAAATGACTGTATACACCGGTCATCAGGTTGGTAATATCGGATGGCCTTTTAATTGCATTGTCCGGGGTTGCCTGATCGTAAATGGTTTCATCTACTTTGCAGGAAGCAAAAGCAGAAATCAATAATATGTATAGAAGATTAATTTTTTTCATAACCTAGAATTTTAAATTTATACCTGCTGTAAATGTTCTGTATTGAGGATAAGACCCGTTGTCCACGCCTTGCGTCAGGCCAGTGCCGTAATCTGCATTAACTTCGGGATCATAACCCGAGTAGTCAGTTATGGTAAATAAGTTAGTAGCTGTCAGAAATATTTTTATATCCTTCACCCATTTCAAGTGTTTCACTGGCACATTGTAGCCGATATTTATATTCTTCACCCTAAAGTATGTGCCATCTTCGATAATAAAGTCTGAAAAACGGGAACTGAAATATCCACCACCGGATTTCGCCCTGGGATAGTAATTGCTTGTTCCAGGCCCTGTCCATCTTCCATCAAATGCTGCCTGACTTACGTTAGTCGTAGCACCTGTCAATGCGTCCAGCCGGAAGCGGTTGAGATTAATCAGATCATTTCCCACACTGCCCTGCACAAAAATTGATAGGGTAAATCTTTTATAGCTAAAAGTATTGGTTAGACCGTATATATAATCTGGATTTGGATTTCCAATGATCTGACGGTCATCGGCAGTTATTGCATTATCACCATTGATATCGACGTATTTAAAATCTCCTGGTTTAGCAACTGAAGCCTCTGGCCCTGCAGCGACCTCAGCAGCATCCTGATAAATTCCGTTTATACGGTATCCGAAAAAGGAGCCAACCGGCTGATTCAACTGCGCTACATGTATAGGCTGATTGAGTAAACTGCCAGCACTCAGATAATTTGGTCCAAAAATTTTGCCGTTATCTCCCAGTGGGCCAAGGCTAACAAGTTTGTTCCGGTTAAAAGAGATGTTCCCTGTTACGTTCCATTTTAGCTTCGACTTCAAAATCTGGGCAGTCAGATCAAATTCAAGGCCTCTGTTTTCGACGCTACCTGCATTCGATAGGTAATTGGTGAAGCCCGTATTTGCAGGGATAGGCAGATTGATCAGCAGATCATCCGTACGCTTTTGGTAGGCATTTATCTCCAGCTGTAGCCTGTCTTTTAAAAACGCGATGTCAGCTCCTATATTGACCTGTTTTGTTGTTTCCCATCCAAGTACCGGGTTTGCAATATTATTCTGAACGTACCCTTTCACAATCTGGCCATTGATGACGTATGCATCAACACCCAATGTAGTCTGCGTCGCACCAACGGCAATATTCTGATTACCTGAGACACCATAACTGGCCCTTAGTTTAAGGGAACTGATGAAGGTGATGTTTTTGAAAAACTCTTCTTTATTTACCTTCCAGGCAAGGGCAGCTGAGGGGAAAAAAGTCCATTTATGCCCAACAGCGAGCTTCGTGGAACCATCGGCCCTTCCTGTAAGCGTTAGCAGGTACTTATCGTCATAGGCATAATTGATCCGGCCTAAAAAGGAAGCTAGGGCCCATTGTTGATGGGTAGTTGTAGTTGTGCCCGGTGATTTAGCGCTTTGAAAGCTTTCATAGGTCAGGTTGTCATTGGGAAAACCAGAAGCAGATGTACCAAGTCCTTTTTGATCCCACTTTTGATAGGTGTAACCTGCTACAGCACTGATAGAATTCTTTTTGATTACTTTTTGATAATTCAGGGTAAGCTCACTGAGATAATTAAATCTGGTATTTTCCCCGCGGAATGCATAACCACCTAATTGGTCTCCAATATAGGTCCCCTTTGGACTATAGGTTTGTCGAAGTGTATTTGTTGTATATGCTCCAAAATTTCCTTTTAATATCAAATCTTTTGTCAGTTTAAGATCAGCAGTAAAGTTTCCCGACACCAGGTCATTGGCAGTAATATCCTTTTGGAGCCTCAGTACGGTAATCGGGTTGTCTGCCACTGCCTGATCAATTTCCCCCGCTTCATCTACTGCATTGACAAATGGGCGGACCAAGAGTGCGCTACTAATGACGTTTGCGGACTGCAGGCCCGACTGGGCAGAATTTAAGCCCAATTTTGCAGTTGATTTGGTGGCAGTTATGTTAAATTTAACTGATAAAGCCTTATTGACCGTCCGGTCATAATTTAAACGGATATTTCCTCTGGTAAGTGCCGAATTGTGAACCGGACCGTTAATATCTGTATAATCACCTACCAGGTAATATTTATTCTTATCATCTCCTCCGGAAACAGAAAGTTGGTAATTGTTTGTTACCCCCGTATGAAAAATCTGATCCTGCCAGTTGTTGTCAATTCCTTGCAGACGGGCGATCGCCGGAGCTTTGTATATCGAATCCAGACCATCATTCTTTGCACCTTCATTTGCAAACGTGATAAAGTCATTTGTACCTAGTACATTTAGTTTTTTCCTTACTGTGGATGCATCAGTACGGTAGCTGAAACTAACCTGCTCCGCATTTTTTTTGCCCCGTTTTGTTGTGATAATAACGACTCCGTTTGCTCCACGGGATCCATAAATCGCGGTGGATGAAGCATCTTTAAGGATTTCAATGGATTCAACATCATTAGGGCTCAATGTTGCCAAAGGATTTTGTCCAGGCTGGTTGGCTACTTCCCCATTGGCCCCAAGAGAAACATTGCCACTACCAAGATCGATCGGATATCCATCTAAAATTATGAGGGGTTGATTCGAGCCCAGTGAGTTTCCACCGCGTACAACAAAGCTCAGGCCTGCACCTGGACTTCCTGAACTTTGTACAATCTGTACGCCTGATACTTTGCCCTGAATGGCCTGATCAATTGAAGTGACTGGATATTCTTCCAGATCCTTAACTTGTAATTTGGAAACCGATCCTGTTAGGTCACTCTTACGTACCGTACCATATCCCACGACGACTACATCATTTAGAGCAGCACTGGCATCTTTGAGCTGAACATTTATAATGCTGCGTTTATTAACCGGCAAAGACTGTCCTTCAAGTCCAAGATAAGAAAAAACCAAAATGCCATCAGCGGTTGCATTGATAGTATACCTTCCTGCTGCGTTAGTTGAAGTGGCTGTATTTGTTCCCTTCAATTTTACGACTGCTCCTACTAATGGCTCATTTTTGTCATCGGTGATAACCCCGGTCACAGCGTTGTTCTGGGCATAGGATTTGCCCTGGCCCAGTAAAAGAATTAACAATAATAAAAAAAGTGGTAAGCCCTTGCTGAAATTATCACCAGTAAGGGCATCCAACAGGCTTAAGCCCTTTTTTGGATGGGGTAAATTTTCAATCATAAAATTTTATTAAAGGTTTGTTAGTTTATAGATTCAACTGCCTGTGATATGCTAGGCAGCATATCACAGGCAGAAAAGAATTTTATGACCGTTTTTGATCTCAAACGCCGGGATCAAAAACGGATTTTCATTCTTTATTAATTTTGGATAAAAGTATTCCCTGATGCATTTCCAGAATAAATATTGCCCGTAATTGCTGTATTTGTATTGGAATAATCGGTAAACCTTTGCAGAATGCCGTATGCAGCATTACTTGTAAGATGGTTGTTGGAAACAATAGTCCCGTCACAACCGCCAATGTTATTCTGAAAGGTAATGCCACTTCTGTAGTAGGTATTTGAAACAGTATTATCATCAACCCGGTTACCATTAGAATCGTCGATACCAATCCCACCAACTCCACGGTTGTATTTATTGTTCTTATCAATTGTGTTTTGATATACATAACCGTTATGACTCAATATATCGATAGTGAGGCCTTCAGCGCCATTCTCATATATCCTATTATTTCTTATGGTAGCATCCGAATGACCATGCTGGGATACACCTACCATATAGTTATAATAAACGGAGCATCCAATAACTGAATTCAATGCACATACAGGACTACCAAGATTATGAAGTGTAATTCCAGCACCTTTCGAGGTTGAATTTCCACAATTATGTATCTTACTATTAGATATGGTATTACTTTGCCCATAAATCAAAATACCACCTTCGGGTAAGTTTCCACCATCCAGTTCAACCTGATCAATAGTATTATGATTACCTGTAATGGTTATTGCAGCAACCGGTGATGTGTTTGGTGCCTTTCTTATTACCGCGCCAGCCTCCCCCCTGATGACAATATAATTTTTCCCTGAAGGCAACTTGATCCCAGTTGTTACGTAATGACTACCAGTTCTTAAGATGATCAGATCACCCGCAACCGCTCCGTTAATAAGCGACTGAAAGTCAGCGCTATTGCTGTTTTCAGCAAGGTAATAAGTAGTTGCATTGGCTGCTGCCACGCTACTGAAAGACTCTGGTTTTTGCAGCTTAACCTGGTCCGGGAAGGCAGCTAATCGGTCTGATTTTTTACACGCCGAGCTAAGGGCGAAAGGTAGCATTGCCGATAGGAGGATCAATGCCTTGATCGGATTGTTTCCATTTGTTTTCATAATGGTTTTAATTATCTGGTTAGGTAAAAATTAATTTAAGATTTAAAGCACGAATTATTAGGCCTTATGTGTCAGGTTTTCAGAGATTTTTAGGGAAAACGATTGACGCTATAATAATAAATTACGGAGTGGAATAACTTTCTCATAAAGTGCCGTGATGCAAGCGGGTTGCAACATTCTATTTGGTTTGAGGTACTAAAATAGCTGGCATGCCCGAACTTTGGATATCCGGAAGACAGGTTGGGACAATACTTAGCGAAATTGGGACAAAATCAATAAGTTTGTTGTTTAAATTACTTGCAAGTCAGAAGGAACGATCTAGCCTATTCCTTATCAGCCGGTTTTTCTCTAATATATTGTGAAGGTGTTTTCCCAAAATGTTTTAAAAAATTCTGCCCAAAATGTGCCTGGGACGAAAAGCCCACCTTTTCAGCTATTTCATAAATTTTCAGGTTTCCCTGTTCAAGAAATTCTGCTGCCTTTTTTAATCTTATAGTATTAATCAGTTCGTTAGGGGTAATTGCGGAAAGAGTGTTAATCCTTCGGTAAAGTGAAGAGCGGCTCATATTCAGCAGTTCAGCCAGAAGATCGACATCAAGGTCTAAATTGCCAAGGTTGGCCGATATCGTAAGATTGATCCTGTATAAAAATTTTTCATCTTCTGCACTAAGCTTTCCTGAGGCAAGTCCTGCTGGTGCTGTTTCAAAATGCAGTTTGATTTTACTTCGGTTAGAGAGCAGGTTTGCGATCTGGACTTGCAGGTGTTCTGGTGAAAAGGGCTTTTCTATATAAGCATCTGCCCCAAGCTCCAGGCCGGTGATTTTAGCCTTCAATGTATTTTTGGCCGTAAGCAGTATAATGGGGATGTGATTGAAATTAACATCTGATTTTACCAACCTACAGAAGCCAAATCCGTCCATTTCAGGCATCATTACATCACTTATAATCAATTCAATACCGTTAAATTTGACAATCCCTAATGCTTCCCTCCCATTTGTAGCAGTATAAATATTATAGTCTGCCTTTAAGTCGTTTTGGATGAACAATAGCATATCCTCATTATCGTCAACCAAAAGTATAGTCGGTTTATTCATGGTTTATTGTTTTAACGTTAAATTCAATTTCTTGATGAATGGGTAGTAGAAGTTGAAAAGTATTGATTTTCTTTTCAGATGGCAGTAATGACAGGCTACCCCTGTGAAGTATCGCCAAGGACCGGGAAAGCGGAAGCCCAAGACCGGTGCCAATAGATTTTTGAGATGAATTGAGCCTATAAAATGTTTCAAATATTTCTTCGGCCTTTTCCTGGGGAATTAATTGTCCATCATTTTTTACCTGCACGCCAAATACTTCTGCATTTTTTTCTGGAGTAAGAAGATGGATTGAAACTTTACTTGTGGAATACTTGATTGCATTATCAATCAGATTACTGATAATTTTCACAAAAACTTCCCTGTCAATGTAAGCCTCTAGAATTTGTGAAGGTAAAATAATTTGGTAATCTATATCCCGTTGCTCAGCCACATCCAAGAAACGTACAAAGATACTTTCGAGCAGAACATTTATATCTGTACAAACAAAATTCAGGTCATATCCCTTAATCTCTGTTTTACGAAAATCCAGCAATTGATTGGTAAGCTCTAAAAGACGGTTTGCATTTTTTTCCATAATTGTCAGGTTGAAATGTATCGAGGGGACATTCTTTGCTTCTTTGATTACCCTTTCCATAGGAGCGATTATGAGACTGAGCGGGGTACGTATCTCGTGGGCTACATTTGTAAAGAACGAGATTTTGGATTCGTAAACCTCTTTCTCCTGCTTTGATTTTAGTAGCTCAATTTTTCGCTTATGGCGGTTATCAACCTTCCTTTTGTAACTTCGAAACCAAAATAGGACAATTAGGATACCTATAGCAATATAAATACTATAAGCCCATTTATCAGCCCAAAAAGGCGGAGAAATAATAATAGTAAGATTTTTTGATTCAGGACTCCAGGCTCCAGTATAATTAGCAGATTTAAAACTGAATTGGTAACTTCCTGGTGCCACCCTGGTAAAATAAACCCTTCTATTACTTTTTAATAAAGTCCATCGGTTATCCAGTCCCTCCAGCCGGTAACGGTAGTGCGTTGTTTGCGGAGAAGTATAACTCAGAGATGCAAAA
This sequence comes from Pedobacter sp. 22163, assembly GCF_052045595.1. Classification (NCBI taxonomy): domain Bacteria; kingdom Pseudomonadati; phylum Bacteroidota; class Sphingobacteriia; order Sphingobacteriales; family Sphingobacteriaceae; genus Pedobacter; species Pedobacter sp. 22163. The sequence continues at coordinate 398,177 of NZ_JBQEPM010000005.1, forward strand.
TCGATGCTAAATGAGGATTGCGAATAATTCAAATGAATGGTATCGGTTAATAAAATGGATTTTCTGAGAGGCGAACCGGGAGTATGGAGTGTGATCTCCTTATTATCAATTTGAAAGCCTGTCAGATAGTTTGGCGAAGTATACCTTTTGGTAACGACGAAAGGGAAAAAGCTGATCAGCCCCTTTACACTTCCAAAATAAAGGCGTCCGGAAAAATCTTTGAAAAAAGAGCGGTAATTAAACTGATCGCTTAACAATCCGTTTGCTGTTGTGAATACCTCGAAGTTTTCCGAACTAGGATTAAGGCAAACCAGGCCTTTTGAAGTACTGATCCATAAACGGTAATATTTATCGGGCAATACTCCATAAATAACATCGCTCGGTAGTCCAGTTACCACACCGTATTTCCTTAAATGCTGCCTGTTTTTTTGAAATCTGTAAAGCCCTTTTTCTGTACCAAACCATAGATCATGATCTCGATCTTCATAAACAGAGTTAATCCTTCCATCCAGCAGTACCTCTCTCCGTATCTTCCGGTCATAAATTCTTCCGGATGATCGTGTAGTTGCACTATATTTATAGACTCCATTATTGTAGGTTCCAGCCCACATATTGTGCGAAGAATCTTCATAAATTTCAGTGTAAAAAAGATCTGGAAATCCACTAAATGGGCGAAAACTATGCGTTTTCAAATCATAAATATGGATTCCCCGGCCGGTTGCCAACCAAATATGACCATTACTAGCGCGGAATATCCTGTAAATAAAATTACTTTTTAATCCAGATGATTTCTCTCCGGCATCAAAGTGCCGGATAATTTTACCCGTCGATATACGAAAGAGGTCCAGTCCGTTTTCGAAAGTCCCCACCCAAAGTGTATCTCCGGTAACCAGCAGTCCATGGATATTACTGCTGGATAGCCCACTTGGTTTGTTTGAGGCACCAAAGCTGGTAAAAGTGCCTTTTGGATTTAACCGATTAAGCCCTCCGTCTTCAGTGCCGATCCAAAGGTTACCTTTATTGTCCTGTTGGATTTCCCGAACTGCGTTTCCACTGATTGCGTTGCTTCCCGGCTTAGGGAAATATTTCTCGAAAGCAGCATATTCTGTTGCATATCGGTTAACTCCTCCAAAGTAGGTTCCAACCCATATCCCATCTTCTTTATCTTTGCATAAAGTATAGATAGCGTTATCAGAAAGGGAAAATGGATCGCCATATTTTTTTTTAAGATGAACGTAACTGCCTTTGCCCAACTGGTAAATAAAAATCCCTGATTCGGCGGCAATCCAGTATTCATCATTTTTATAATTGATAATATCCCTTGCAAATACTGGAGAAGAATCTTCATTTTTTATAGAAAGATCCCGATAGTTTCCCGTTTTAGTATTGAAAAGTTTTAAGCCCTGTTTTACCGTACTTACCAATAATTGATCTTTGCCGGCGGCAAAAATACGCTCAATAAATTTGGAGGCTACAGGCCTGGATATCCTGAAGACTGATTTCCTCCCATTAGGCTTATCTATCAGTTCATAATTAATAATCTCACCTAAACTATTTGCGATCCATATCTGCTTTCCAACGATACATATCGAGGTGGTATGAAAATATTTTTCATGGGAATATACCTGGCATTGACGAGTTGGGACATTATATCTATATAATGTGAGGCCTGCGATAAACCAAATATTGTCGTTCTGATCTGACTTAATCTCCCTAATTTCTTCCATAGGTGCCTCAGCCAGCTTTCTAAAGGTTTCGTCAACTGGATCATAAATATATAAGCCCCTATCTGTCCCGACCCAGATCTTTCCATTTCGGTCCTCATGCAGAGAGTGGATAAAGTTTCCTCCTAAACTATTTATATCGTTCGGATTGTTCCTAAATATTTTGAACTGATATCCGTTGAACCGATTAAGCCCATCTTTTGTCCCTAGCCACAGAAAACCATTCTTATCCTGCAGACTGCAAATAACTGAGTTGTTCGATAAGCCATTTTCAACTTGATAGTTTTTAAAATAAAAAGGTTGAGCAATAGCGCATCTTGCTACGGTTAAAAACAAAAATATGGTCAGATAAAATTTCATTGAAATATGTAAAACTAACTTAGTAAATCTGAAGCTATTCTTAGTCAGCAAGGAAAAGGAGCGGCTATAAATTTCAAAGACAGCATGCGGTGCTTATCTGTTTTTTGTGCAAGATATAGAAATGATCCTTACAGAAAATTAACTTAAGTGAAAAAATAGATTTTTAATACTGCCCAGATTTGCATCAAATAATAAAGATAGATATGAAAACAGTATTAAGAAAAAACATAGCCAGACCGCTTGTTTATTCATTTTTAGCCGGTATTATGTGCCTTTTAGCGTTTACCGGCTGTAAAAAAGATGGTGATACAACATTACCTCAACCTAAAACCTTTGTGTTTGTACATGGAGCATTTCAGGCACCTTATGCATGGCAGTTTGTAAAAGCCCGTTTAGAGGCATCTGGTCATAAAGTAGTTATCGTTGAATTGCCGGGTCATGGTCAGGATCAAACTCCACCGGCATCCATCAGTATTAACACTTACCGTGACAAAGTAATTTCAACGATAAAGGCAATCAACGGACCAGTAGTGCTGGTTGGCCATAGCCTTGGTGGAGCGATCATAACCGCAGTCGCCGATGAAATACCAAGTCATATCGAAAAACTGGTATACCTGGCAGGGTTTGTTCCCGCGGATAAGCAATCTATATTCGATTTGACTTCGATGGATCCTAACTCACAGTTCGGCCCCGCCCTGACCCTTTCTGCCGATGGAGTTTTGGCCAGTATCGCTAATGATAAAATCATGGGTGTTTTTGCACAGGACGGCAATGAGCAGGTTAAAAAGCTGTTGATCGATAACAATAGACCTGAACCAATAGCCCCACAAGCAGATAAGGTATTTTTAAAAAATCCTGATTTCGCCCAAATTCCAAAATATTACATCTTTACAAAACAGGACCATGCGATCACAATTGATCTGCAAAAGAAAATGGTGGCTACAGCAGGGATCAAAAATGTATTTACAGTGGATTCTGGTCATTGTCCGATGCTCACTAAACCAGATGAAGTGACAGCAGATCTTATTCAAATAATCAATTAAGAAGTAAAACCTTTACAAATGGCAAAGCCACGACCGTCGATTTAAATGAATTGATTCCGCGCTTTTGCAATTAGCGCCGCAATTGGAGAAATTTTTTTCGAGGCAATGGAAAGGGTTAAGTCAATATTTGAATGATTACTGTGGGGCACAAATCAAATCAGTGTCCCGCAGTATTTACTGCTAGCCCTTTCGACAACCGCTTCTCAGTTCATGCTTGAAGCGTAAGTTAAATCTTGCAGGGATGGCATTTCTTACCTATCCTGCAGCGAATTAACTATAAAAATTCAGTGAAATGGCATAGATCTCATCATACTTTCTCTTTAACCTTTACCATACTTCAGTGGGCATTGAAACACAAAGAGGAACTGAGGCCATGATAGCACTCCAAATAAATTATCATCGCCTACGGATACTTCTGTAACCATGATCCTGAAATTACATTAACATATGACTATGCTAGGGTGGGAGATATTTTTTTTGATCCTGAGGGCTAAACGTATTCCACGTCCCTTTCCTTCGTACATTCGAATGGTTCAGTATAATTTTATATGCTAAAATGATCAAAGGATCAGTGCCAAAATTTAGCATCGGATATCAATAAGTGAGATGTATAAGTATTTCCGTAAAAAATGCAAATAATACCGCCAGGGTTGTTAGATCTTTGTATGTACTAAAATAATAATAACATGACTACAGAGAATGAACAACCAAAAAAAATTTTATTGGTAACCGGGGGAAGCCGCGGAATCGGTAGAAGTATTGCTTTGAATGCAGCAAAACGGGGACTTGGAGTTATATTAACATATAATACCCAGGCCCATAATGCACAGGAGGTTATAGATGATATTAATGGAAAAGGAGGTAAGGCAATTGCACTACATCTAGATACAGGTGATTTTGCATCCTTCGATGGTTTTGTACAAAAGGTATCAGCGGTGTTACGTGAAGAATGGAACCGTGAAAATTTCGATTACCTGGTAAACAATGCAGGTATCGGGCAGAGGTCTCTAATCCAGGATACAACAGAAGAAATTTTTGACCAGCTGGTAAATGTCAACCTCAAAGGTGTATTCTTTTTAACCAAAAATCTGATACCAGTGATTATTGATGGTGGACAGATCATAAATATCTCATCAGGCCTTGCACGTTTCGCATTCCCTGGCTCGGCAGTATATAGTGCTTTGAAAGCAGCTTTAGAGGGTCTGACCAGATATTTCGCTAAAGAATTTGCCAGTCGCAAAATCCGTGTGAACAGCGTTGCACCAGGAGCAATCGACACAGAGTTTGGTGGTGGAAAGGGCAACGAGGAACAACGAAAACAAATTGCAGCAGCAGCGGCACTTGGCCGTCTTGGAGACGCGGATGACATCGGGCTTTTTGTTTCCTCAATGCTTTCGGATGACAGTAGGTTTGTCAATGCCCAGCGCATCGAAGTAGGCGGAGGAATCATGATCTAGTAAGTAATGCACCAATTAACTCCGGAGTTTTGGTGCATTATTTTTATCTTTATAAATGGAAGCATAACATAGGCATGGAATATTTTGATATTAACTCAGTTGCGGAGCTGCATAATTTCTTTAGGTATACGAAACCCCTTCATCCGCTTATAACTATTATTGATATGGGACTTGTTGACCGAACGCACAGGAAACCTGATGTGGGTTATAGGCTAGGCCTCTACAGTATAACATTGAAAAAAGTAGATGGCAATTTTAAATACGGGCGCACTAACATAGATTTTGCTGACGGCACCCTCCTATTTACAGCCCCTGATCAGATTCTTTTTTCTGACCCTGGTAACAAAGTAGAAGGATGGGGGCTTTTTATACATCCGGACCTTTTGAACGCAACGGCGAAAGGCAGGGAATTGACCGAATATTCCTTTTTCGGATATGATTTTAATGAGGGGCTGCATGTTTCTGATTCAGAAACAAAAGTGATTGAAGTAAGTCTCCAGAACATAGCATCCGAGATCTCCGGTACCCTAGACGATCATTCCCACCATCTTATATTGGCGAACTTGGAGCTTATACTATCTTACGCCGCGAGGTTTTACGGCCGCCAGTTTATGACCCGAATAAAACCATCAAACGATTTATTGGAAAGATTTGACCGGCTACTTACAGAATATTTCAAGAAAGATTCATTGTTCCAGCCGGGGCTGCCAGATGGGAAATATTTCGCCGACAGGTTAGGACTGTCAACAAACTACCTCTCAGATTTATTGGTAAAATATACGGGAAAATCTACCCAGACACACATGCATTTAAAGCTGATCGATAAAGCAAAACACTTATTATGGAGTACCGGTCATTCTATAAGTGAAATAGCTTTCGATCTCGGCTTTGAACACCCTTCCCATTTCACAAAATTGTTTAAAAATAAAACAGCCTATTCTCCCAAAGCATATCGCGCGCTTAACTGAATTTCAGAAATTTATTCCTTTCCTACCGCTTTAATACCATACAGCCTGTACCCAGTAGTAGGAAAAAGGCTTCGTATGACAGTTAAAGGCTCCCTGTCTGGTTGTCGATCGATAATCTGTAAATAGGAGTTTCCTTATTAACCCTAAGTAGTAGGACCTCGCGCGAAGTTGTTCCAAAGTACATTGGTTTCTAGTTGCCTGCTGAATAAACATTTTCTCCTTTACAAGCTATTGGAGAAAGGAGAAAATGCTTTTAACCTTTGTTAATATTGTACTCAGATATCTAGATGCTCAGCTTAATTGTGCATAGCTGATCTTATGCTGTAAAAGGATTTTAACCTAGAAAAAATCTTATTTGATTTGTTGCAAAAACCCTTGAAGTGCGTTCAAAACTTCCAACGGACTTTCTTCTGCTACGAAATGGCCGCCGGGAACCTCTTTACCTATACAACCAGGAATGAATGTACGTTTCCATACAGAGAGGGGATCTTCCCCCAATGACCCTAAAAAATCTTTACCCCATATCACAATAGCTGGACAGGTAATCTTTTTCCCATGATGAAAATCCTCTAAATCATGTTCAAGGTCAATTCCTGCTCCTGCTCGATAATCTTCAGCAAAAGCGTAAACCTTAGCCGGATTGATCCAGCTTGCCCTATATTGTGCCATTGCCCTCGGATTAAACATATCTATTGCAAAATCTTCATTGTGGCCGGTGACCATTATGGAAATATTTTCTTCAGTGAGATAGGCTTCCGCAAGCGGAGAAGGCTGCGCCATCTTCCTCCAATGTGGTATAAAAGCTGGATCTGATTCAATCCATTCCCAGAGTACGAAGGTTGGTAAATTATCCAAGATGGCAAGGGAGGTAATCCGTTCAGGAATATCTAATGCCAGCCGGTAACCGATAAGCGCCCCCCTATCATGGCCGATGACTGAAAATTTATCGTAGCCGAGGCTATTCATAATTTCAATACAATCTTTCCCCATATTTCTTTTAGAATACCCAATACTTCTATCGCCCCCATCTGATACAGATGTCGCACCGTACCCTTTTAAGTCCAAACAGATCACCCGGTATTTCTTAGAAAGTTCAGGTGCGATATGATGCCATATTGCATGTGTCTGTGGAAAGCCATGCAAAAGCAAAAGCGGCGGTGCCGTTCGACCACCTCCCATTCTCATAAAATAATCTACATCACCAATGGATACTATTTTGGTTTCAAACCATGGGAAAAGGTCCTGCTGTATTTCGGTATTTAAATTTTCTTCTGTATTCATATCTATTGATTTTAAAGTAAACAGGCTCCAACGTAATCATCAGAATAGGATGGAGAAATAACAATTTTTAGGTGTTGATATTAGTTTCCAAATTTAAGTCCATACCTTTACATTTAAAAGTACGGTTAAAGTTGTTAGGTACTAACATAATTGTAAGTATGAAAAAAGAAAATTCAACCAATTCCATAAATGAAAAAGGTTTAAAAGAAAAATGTGGAATCACCTACGCAATAAGTCTGATTGGTGGCAGGTGGAAGCCAACAATATTATGGAATCTCACCTTGAAAGATAAGCTTCGATACAACGAATTAAGAAAAATAATCCCATGCGCTACTGAAAGGATGCTGGTTTTGCAATTGCGCGAATTAGAAGCTGATGGCTTGGTCGAGCGCATAATATATCCGGTCGTACCACCAAAAGTAGAATACCAACTAAGCGATAAAGGTAAATCATTAAAGGCCGTATTAGAGACAATCACCAGCTGGGGCGAGCGTGAACTACAGCAATAAACGGGTTAGACATTAAAACCATATCTATGATTTCAAATGCCAAATGAAGATTAACAGGCTCACCTGAACATTGCACTGACTATAGATTATTCTTAAATTCATTTACATAATTAATGATCTGTTATGTGTTACCTAAGGACCCTAGCGAGTGCTATTCGACGATTTGAAAAATTATTTAATTACTTAAGTGCTTCGCCAAATTCATTTATATGCTTACAAAGCTGACAAAGTTTTTTCTAAACATCTATTCTAATAAATTAAATTAAGAGTTTAGTTTCTACACTTTTCTTCTTTTGAATTTTCCTATCTCCCCATTCTTTTAAATGAGTGATAAATGGAATGAGTTCCAATCCAGTTTCCGACAAAGAATATTCCACCATAGGCGGTACTTGAGGATACACTTTTCTAATAATCAAATCGTCCTTTTCCAGTTCCCTGAGCGTTTGTGTTAACATTTTAGTGGTTACATCTGCTAAAATTCTTCCCAACTCTCCAAAACGTATAATTTTATGTTCATTTAAAGACCATAAAATCCTGCCCTTATATTTCCCCCCAATTCTTCTAAATGCATAATCAACCGAGCAAGTAGGTGAATCAGAACATTTTCTCGTCATTTTTCCCATCACAGCTATATTAACAATTTGATAATCAGCATACATACTTTTTAGTAGCTAGGCTACAAATAAGTAGGTACTTTCTACAAATATATATACAATATAAATTTGTGACCAACTAAAATTTAAGCAAATGACATTTAAATTAAAAGACAAGGTTGCTATAGTAACTGGGGCATCAAAAGGAATCGGCGCAGGTATCGCCAAAGCATATGCAATAGAGGGCGCTAAAGTTGTTGTGAACTACGCCAAAGACAAAATAAGAGCTGAAAAAGTTGTTAATCATATTATTGAACTTGGCGGAAAAGCAATAGCCGTTCAAGCCGATGTATCAAAACCGGCAGAAGTTGAAAGATTGTTTGTTGAAGCTGTTAGGGCATTTGATAAAGTGGATATCCTTGTCAACAATGCTGGCGTTTATGATGTGGTTATGCTCGAAGCGCTGACTATAGATGTCCTGCGGGATAATATAAATACAAATCTGATCGGCACTATTCTCTGTGCGCAAAAAGCTGTTGAGTTAATGGAAAATGTTGGTGGTAATATTATTAATATTAGTTCTACGGTAAGTTTAAATCCTATACCCGGCACACTGATTTATGCGGCCACAAAAGCGGCTGTAGACAACGTAACCAAAGTACTTGCGAAGGAGCTGGGATCAAAAAATATCAGGGTTAATACGATATCGCCTGGGATAACCGAAACAGAAGGATCTCATGAGCAGGGATTTATGGGCGGTGAATGGGAAGCGCAACTAGTGGCTCAGGTTCCTCTAGGCAGGATAGGACAGCCGGAAGATATAGCGAAAGTTGCCGTTTTCTTAGCCTCCGATGAAGCTGGATGGGTTACAGGTGAAAGAATTCAAGTAGCAGGCGGTCAAGTTTAAATTCTATAGTGGAATGAAATTATTATTGGAAGACAAAGTCGCGGTCATTACAGGATCGTCTCAGGGTATTGGTGCGGGAATAGCAAGGGCATTTGCTAGGCAGGGTGCAAAGGTTGTCATAAATTATATCTCCAATCATCTTAAGGCAGATCAGCTTGTGGATGAGATTGCTGCACATGGAGGAAAAGCAGTCGCAGTCAAGGCTAATATCTCTGACCCATTAGATATTGAGAGGCTTTTTAAAGAGGCAGTCGATACATTCGGAAAGGTGGATATTCTCGTCAATAATGCGGGCATTTTGGAATTCGAACTACTTGAATCCATAACTCATGAAAATATGCAGGCCCAAATCAATACCAATTTGATAGGAACCATCCTTTCTACCAAAAAAGCTGCAGAATTAATGGTAAATGATGGTGGAAGTATCATCAACATCAGTGCAACTACAAGTATTAATCCTTTACCTGGAACACTTGTGTTTTCTGCGACGAAAGCTGCAATTGATAATATAACTAAAGTACTCTCAAAAGAATTGGGCAAAAAAAATATTAGGGTCAATACAATTGCGCCTGGAATGACCGAAACAGACGGTTCACATGAAAAAGGCATCATGGGCAGCGAGCTCGAAAAGCAAAATATTCAACTCACTCCCTTAGGCCGCATAGCCCAACCTCTAGATATTGCTAAAGTAGCAGTTTTTTTAGCTTCGGATAATGCATCATGGGTAACAGGAGAAAGAATCCAGGTTTCTGGTGGACAGTTATAAAATAAAATAATTATTATGAAATTAAAAGACAAAGTAGCGGTCATTACGGGATCGTCAAAAGGTATCGGCGCTGGAATTGCAAAAGAATACGCCAGAGAAGGTGCTAAGGTAGTGGTAAATTACTCATCAAGTAAAGAATACGCAGACCGTGTAGTTGAAGAGATTATCCAAAATGGTGGAACAGCCATAGCTGTACAAGCAGATATTTCAAAGATTGCTGATATAAAAAGACTTTTCGAGGAGGTTAATAAAGCTTATGGCCGGTTAGATATCTTAGTCAATAACGCAAGTGTCTGGAGGTATGAAATGTTAGAGGATGTTAGTGAAGAAACCTTTCAGTTGCAGGTAACTACAGGCCTAATGGCACATATTTTTTGCGCGCAACAAGCCGTAGCTCTGTTCGGCGAAAATGGTGGAAATATTATCAATTTAAGTTCGACTATCAGTTTGAACCCTATCCCAGGCACATTGATTTACTGCGCTGTTAAAGCAGGAGTTGATAGTATAGCAAAAACATTGGCAAAAGAACTTGGTCCTAAAAACATCAGAGTAAATACAATTGCTCCTGGCATGACAGAATCAGAAGGATCGACTGCAGATGGTAGGCCTGGAAGTGCGATGGAAAAATTCTTCCTTGATCAGACACCCTTAGGCAGGATCGGCCTTCCAATAGATATTGCAAAAGTTGCAGTTTTTCTAGCTTCTGAAGATGCCGGCTGGGTGACTGGAGAGAGAATCACTGTTGCTGGAGGTTTATTGTAATTGATTAATCTTTTAAATGTTTTTATGGTGATGAAGTTTAGAGAGACTATTTATAGTAAATTATCTCTCTAAACTGCTTTAGACAACAGTTCAATAAACAGCACCATTCGATACAGGTAATATTACCTGGAATTTATAATTCAAACCAAAGACCATTAAAGCTATAAAAAGCTTTGCTAGAAATTGAAGCTCAACTGTTAGGAATACTCCAGCAAGAGTTTCATTTAAAGGGATTATCGGCTGAACAGTCAACAATAGCCCTCTAAGCTCGTTAAAAATATACTTCCAAAAACGAACAGCAACCACCTTAGCATACTTTACGGGTAGGTTCTGGTTCATTTCAATTTAGCATCCATAATATTGTGATGTACTTCGGATTGTGGCGATTTATGGTCCACGAATAAGCGAATAATATAAACCTATATTTTCTAAAACAGGTCAGATCAAAAAATGCAAACATGCTATAAGAACCAAAATCGATTTAAGGAGAAATTGGTTCATCTTTCCGAAGTTTTGGGATTGATCAACATCATCGGTGAGCCTACCTTTGAATTATCAAATCAGATAAAATGTTCTCTTAAAGGTTCAGTGTTCAGCTTGACAATTATGTTCAATAACCGACCAAGCCTTAGAAAGAGATCTATTTTATCATATACAGTTAACAAAAATTAATAAAATGAAAACATCACTTAAAATTAGTGCAATTGCACTTTCATTAACCGCTCTATTTACATTGAATGTTAAAGCACAAGACAACAGAGGTACAGAACCTACAAAAACTACTAATAGCTCAAGAATAAAGCTTAGTGTTGGTCCGGACCTGGCTTTACCAGTTGGCGGATTAAGCAATGCCTATAGCGTAGGTTTCGGTGGATCAGTGCAGGCTGACTTCCCTGTAGTTAAAGATCAATTATTTATCACAGTGAATGCAGGCTACCTAAACTTTTTCAAGGACAATTCGAACGTGGGAAATGATTTACAGCTTATTCCTGTGAAAGCTGGTCTAAAATACTTCCCTGTTAAAAACTTTTACCTACAAGGAGAGGCGGGAGCTTCTTTCCTGGCCAATAAATCAGACATTGGTGCTACCAATTCTGCTTCTTTTGTGTATGCACCGCAAATTGGCTATCAATTTGGTCTTGGCGGAAGCAACTACCTTGATGCGGGCGTTCGTTTTGAAGGAAATTCAAAATTTACTGATCTTGGAAAAAGTAATAACTTCTTTGGTCTAAGGGTTGCTTACTCATTCGGACTTTAGGTTAATTAATTATATTAGCGAGGCCTTTCCACTTTGGAAAGGCTTTTTCTTTGTCTGGCTTTAATCTTCGAAAATCCTATTAATTAAGAGAATCATATTATTTTTTGGATTTCTATTCAAATGAGCCACTATCTCTGTTTCAGAAGCAATATCTTCTCAAACAAACCACACTGCCGGTAGAAGTCTTCAGTTCTGATATAGAGATATCTTTCTCCTCTGTTGCGCTCGATCTAGCTGCTGTTCTAGAATTATCACTATAACACCCACCACAGGAAACAATTAGAACGAGTGCTGGAAGCGTAGAGTGATCTTTATGCCTTCTACCTTACGGCGCGGTTTAGATATCTACAGAATATCAATACAAATGAGCTCTAAATGGATGGATTTTGTAGAAAAATATTAATAAAACAACATTCACCCCAATGTTTAGAATCTTATAAGCGGCAACCATCTAACTAAAAAACAAAACATTATAAAGAGCTTTGTTGACAATATACGGACGCGAATATGAGATTCGCCAAACGGATCTAACATTTATCTTTTATTGATTTGCAGAAAAATAAAAGTACCACAATTGACAAGATTTACTAAAGAGCTTATTGAAGATAAGTTCACATACAAAACTGATCTGCAAGTTAATAACAACGAGCATTTTTTGAATTCGGGACTCTTATCCCCTAGTCTCAGGGTTAACCTTATATCGCCCAGCGGTATCCATCAAATTATGGAAGAGGATCGGTATAAGCTACTGTTTTGCATTCGAGGGAGCATGAGGCTTCGCTCAGATGTTAGCAACTTCGAGCTTTTGCCCAATCAGTTGCAATTTCTGCGGCCGGACCAGGGACTGCACCTGATCGCTTACGACAAAGCGACCGAATATTATAAAATCGATTTTTCGAAAGATTTTTTATCTCAGGGTATGTTGAAGGAAACCTTAATAGAGAACCTGTTCAATACCTCAAGGGAGATGTATCCGCTTTATGTACCAATATTCAAACTTAATGTAGAGCGCGGGCAGGTCATGCGAAAAATGTTTGAACGGATTCAGATCGAGTTCAATAGCGACCAACCAATGCATGAACAGATGATCCGGTTATTGTTTATGGAGATGGTACTGGAGATTATCCGGAGCGATGAACATTTTGTAGACCTGTTAGCAATGCGTATTGACCATAGCCGAAACAAACAGTTGACAAATAAGTTTACCGCGCTAGTCAATCTACACTTTGACAAATATAAGAGTGTCCAGAGATATGCCGATATGCTGTTCGTTACGGCAAAACATCTGAGTGAGGTCGTTAAGGAAGAAACCGGCCTTACTGCACTAAATGTGATCCACAACAAAGTCTTCGCCGAGGCACGTTCTATGCTCTGTAGAACAGAGCTCTCAATCAAGGAGATTTCCGACAGGCTTGACTTCGACACAGGTTCTCATTTCAGTCGATTTATCAAACAGTGCTCTGGCTACAACCCCAGCGATTATCGTAAGATACAGTGTTCCATTGACGACCGGAGTTACCTCTCATAGGACATACTGATTAGCAGAAAGTAGGTTAATTATATTGACATTAGTAGATCCTAACAATTAGTTTTTTCTTGATGTAATAAATATTAAACTGATTTTGTGTAATGGAAATTTAGCCGTCACAAAAATAAAGATCTGACCATTGAAACGAGCGAGATTTAGCTCGTCCCTCATAAGTCAAACAAAACACTTACTAACTAATGGATGGTTATAACAATATATTAAAAGACCTATCTATTTTCCCTAGTACCTAAAAGCCTTTTTCCTTCCTTTTCTACAGCGAATCTGAATTTATCAAAAGTATTTTCTGGATCAGACGCCCTAGGCAGGATCGGCCTTTCAATAAATATTGCTAAAGTCGTTGTATTCCTTGCTTCTGAAGATTTGGGTGGGTGACCGGAGAGAGAATTGAAGTTACTGGAGGTTAATTGTAATCAGTTAATCTTTCTAAAATGCATTAAAATAAATGCATTTTAGAAAGATTATTAAAATCATATTAGTGTGATACTACCATAAATAACAATTCAGTAAAGAGCTCTTACTTTGTAGTCAGTATTCGCATTTCAATTTTTCTGCCTATTCTGCGTCATTAATAAAATAATATCCTTCTCATCTTGATTATATGGCGTTCCGTCTGTTCGCAAGATTTCGTGAAACCAGACAGGGGGCGGCGAACTGTAATTTTTCGTCCAGGAATCCCAAGGGTATTTGGTCTGGGTTTTACCATCAACGAAGCCCCAATTGATCATTCCCACGTTATACTTTTTTGCAACAGGAAGAAAACCAGCGAAAGTACTACCGTTTGGCCTAGCCATATATTCTGTACAGACAAGGGGCTTTCCGTATCTTGAAAGCCATTTTATGCGTTTTTCAAATTCAGCAGGACTGTCGTAGTTATGGAAAGTTATGATATCGCTCTGTTCTAGTTGAAGTTTTTCGATGGGCTTCATTTTTGTAGCATCGGACCAATCGCCAACCCAAACACCTGAAGTCAGGGGCTGTGAGGGATTTACGGCACGGGCCCAGCTAAATACTTTTTTAAGCAGCGGCAATACGAGAGCTACCTTGTTAGGTAGTTCTACTTTTTCATAGGATGGACCAGTCATATTATCGGGTTCATTCCACAGATCCCAACCGAGAATCCTTTCATCGTTGGCGAATCCTTTGATAGTTCCCTTTACGTATTTCTCCAGCCTAGGATACTCAAGGGAATCCTTTAGTGCCAGTTGCCCGGGACTTTGAACCCAACCGGAATTATGTTTGAAAGGCATTGGTTCCCTCTGTTTGCCAAGTTTATAAAAAGGGTCCCAGCAAGAGTCAAAAATCACTAGGAGTGGCTTTATTTTATGTTTCTGCGCAATAGTCAAAAAAGTATCAATACGTCTAAGAAAACCAACCGAATCTTGCTGATACAGTGCATCATGAAGATACACCCGCACGGTATTCATACCCAAGCCGCTTGCCCATCCAAGCTCCCTGTCAATGGTAACGGTATCAAATGTTTCTGCCTGCCACATTTCCAATTGGTTGATGGCATTACTGGGGATAAAATTGGCCCCAATCAGCCATGGCTGTTTTTTATACCAATTGTTAGCCTGCTGATTAGTCCATATTGCTCGGGGCGTTTCAGCCTTTTTCTTTTCTCCCGAACAGGCCAAAAATACGCCGAGGCACAATATTAGGGCATAGGAAAATATTTTTTTCTGCATAATCTATAAGTATTAATATTATTAATTTGTGCTCTTGATAACAGTTCCTTTGATCATCCATACTTCTGTAGCATTAGCGTATGCATTGGTACTGGTTATGGCAAGTACACTGCCATCATTTAGCACAGTTAAACTGTTCCATAAACATGATTTATTATTGGGAATCAGAAAGGGCACAGATTTACTCTTAAAATTCTGACCCCTCTCATCCCCAATCACAACTTTCATATCGGCAAAATTCAGGTCATTTGTACGGTCCTCTGTTCCTTGGTAGGAAAGTAAGGTTTCTCCTGTTCTCAGTTGCCTGATAAATGGGGCGCCTGCGTACAGCTCATCACCTATTCTATCTGCTAATGCATAATTTCTGTTTGCACTTTCTGCCCCGATTGTAACTGCCCAGTTTTCCAGCAGGCTATTTCTCAGCACATATGGCTTAAATGTATTAATTGCATTATCTTCAATAGAGATCAGGATATCTTTTCCATCCTTTAATAGAAGTGGTACCGGCATCCCATCTCTTTTCCCAGGCCTGAAGCTGACAATTTCGGGAACTGCAGTCCAACTCCCGGCATTGTCCTTTGATCTGAGCATTGAAATATTCTGTTCATTGGAATTAGTATATGGCCCTTCGTTGGCGAAGTACATCTGTATCTCCCCACTTGGTAGTTGAAGGGCAGAAGGTTCCCAACAACCATTTTCGAACTGGTATCCCGCTTCATACAAAAGTTTTTCATTTTCCCAGCTCTGTCCACCATTAATGCTCTGTTTAACCAGAATCCCAAATTTTCTGGAAGGAGCAATATCGTATGGTCTGGCATTATAAAAGACTAGAATTTTGTTGTCCTTTAACAGCAATAGATCTGGAACGCTCGTATTCGATCCATTGGCACGCGGGGCAATAACCGTTGCCGAAGACCAGGTATTACCCCCATCAGCGCTCTTAACCGATACAATACTACCATCAGCTTCATATACTGCAAGCAATGATGCATCAGCTAACTGTATTATTCTTGCATATCCTGAATAACGAGCATTCAATGCTGGTGATGAAACCCTTCTTCTGCTGTTCTGGTCCCAACTAATTGATATCGTTTCCTGTTTGGCCACGGGAACCTCGGGAACAGGTTTGCCTCCCTTTGAACAACCTGAGCAATAGGTAATGGCTAAAATATTAATCAGCAGCAGTCTAATAAAGTTGTGATGTATCATTAAAATATGTATTAGTAATTTGGATTTTGTTTAAGATTTCTATTGTTCTCCACCTCGATCTGTGGCAAGGGAAGACGGATGTGCTTACCGGGAACAAAGTTATTGAAATCCGGATCGCGCTGAGCTACTTTTGAAACGCCGGCCTGGGTTTCTAAATCTCCCCAGCGTTTTAAGTCTGCCCATCGTACACTTTCTCCACAAAGTTCAAGTGCCCTTTCCATTTTTAAACGTTCCCTAAAAAGTGACTGATCATTTCCAATCCCAGGATAAGCTGTTGCCAGGGGTGCAAGATTAACCCGTTGCCTTACCCTGTTTACATACTGATAAGCTACAGCAGTCTGTCCAAGTTCGTTATTTGCCTCGGCGTACATTAAAAGAATATCTGCAAAACGGATCATTCGGGTGTTCACCTGGCTGAAATAATCCTCGTTGGTCCGTATATAATCCCGCGAATATTTTCTGAACCATGCTTCATCAGCATCCCATTGCCAGCTTCTTCCATAAGTTTTATCACCGAAATCGGCTTCAAGGCCAGGGTAAAATAGGCTATATCTTAAACGGGGATCAATCTTACCATCTAAAGTCTTTTCTTTTTTGAATTCAGCAACCATCCAGTTCCGAGCCTGACCGTCGGACCATCCAATAGATCTCGGTGCAAAAAACTGGGCCCTGTTATTGCCCATATTTGAACTTGGGCCATCTCCCTCAGCCGTTTTATTGGCATCAGAAAACTGGATTTCAAAAACAGATTCCTTGTTATTTTCATTCTCCGCCCGGAAGTTATCCTTATAATCCACCAGATCATAAAAACCTGCACCTGCACCGGTAATCAGATAATCAAAAGCTGTTTTTGCCTCGGCCCATTTGCGTTGCTGCATATAGGTTTTACCAAGCAGGGCAAATGCAGCACCTTTTGTAGGCCGTCCGATATCATTTCCGTTCCACTGCGCTGGCAGAACGGCTGCTGCTTCTGAAAGGTCTTTTTCTACCTGTGCCCAAACCTGTGCAAGGCTACTCTGTTGGGGCATATCTGTAGGACTTTGAATTGTTGTAACAATTGGAAAATTTTCCCACAATAGTGCTGCATAATAATAATACAAACCACGCAAAAACTTAGCTTCAGCCAAAATCTGTGCTTTTTTATTCTGGTCCGCAAAGGGTATTTCAGGTACATATGTGAGTACCTGGTTGCACCTGAAGATGGCTTTATAAGTATCGCGGTAGCTTACCTGGTTGCCTTCAAAAAAATTATAGTTGATATACTGAAAGCGTGTCCAATCAGCCAGTTCGATCCAGGGGCTTTTGCTAAAACCTTCGTCGGAAGTCAAATCCAAACGAAAATAAATCCACCTTGACCAACCACCGGGCTGATAGAACATATGATAAATGGCATTTACACCTTTTTGAGCATCTGATTCTGTTTTCCAGAACTGCTCCTGGGTCAGCGTATTCGGATTATCCTGATCGAGCAGGCTTTTTTTACAGGACGATATTACAAAGGTTCCTGTTATCAGTAGAGTTAATAATATTTTTTTCATGTTCATTATTTTAAAATCCAAACTGTAAACCAACTGAAACCATTCGAAGATTTGGGAATGCGCCAAAGTCAAAACCTTTTTCAAAAATGCTGTTGTTGCTGAATTCTGGATCAAGTCCTGTGTATTTGGTGATCGTGATCAGGTTCTGCCCGGATACGCTGATCTGTGCATTCCGGAAACCGATCTTTTTCATCATTTTTTCTGGAACATTATAGGATATGCCAATATACTTTAAACGCGCAAAACTTCCATTTTCCAGCCAACGGTCTGTATCTCCCCTCGAATTGATCGTGCTTCCATAATAGGCCCTTGGCACATCGGTGTTCGTGTTTTGTGGTGTCCATGGCTGTATACCTGCGCGATAATTGCTGTTATCAGAAAAGGCATCAGTAACGCTTCTTGGTCCGTTAAATACGGTTGAACCAAAAGAACCGAACCAGTCCATGTTAAATGAAAAGTTCTTATATGAAGCATTCAAATTCAGTCCTATTTCGTAATCAGCCCAGGGACTGCCAACCACTAACTTATCAGAATTATTGATCTCGCCATCTCCATTGTTGTCTTTGAAACGGATATCTC
Organism: Pedobacter sp. 22163; assembly: GCF_052045595.1. Lineage (NCBI taxonomy): Bacteria > Pseudomonadati > Bacteroidota > Sphingobacteriia > Sphingobacteriales > Sphingobacteriaceae > Pedobacter > Pedobacter sp. 22163. The sequence goes on from NZ_JBQEPM010000005.1 coordinate 416,365, forward strand.
CAGGTTGGGCAGTAGGCTGGATAACTTTGCCAGCGGCATTTTTGTAACCGGCCACTTCCTGCGCAGTCTGGAATAACCCATCGGTTTGCAATACATACCACATGCCTATGGGCTGCCCCACTTCGGTTACGGTGTTGCCTACAAAAGTTCTGTTTTTACCATAGCCAAGATCAAGTACCTTATTACGTAAAGTGGTCAGGTTTGCAGTTGCCCCATATTTAAAGGCATTTTTATTTTCCTGATAAGAAACGGTAAATTCAAATCCTTTATTTCCCAGGGTCGCACCGTTCACATAAGGATTGCCGCCATCATTTCCTGTAGAGAGGAGCAAGGGATACTGCAAGAGTACATCTTTGGTTTTTGAAATAAAATATTCTGCGCTGATGGTCAGTTTATTTTTAAGGAAGGCGGCATCCAGTCCATAATTCTGTTGGGTAACCTCTTCCCATCTCAGATCCGGATTGGCCAGTTTTACTTGTGTCGCTCCTGGAAGCACGGTTTGTCCGGGGCCCAGTACGATCGTTGGGAAAGTGTTTATAAAAGCAATATAATCGTATGGTCCGATATTGCTGCTTCCAAGTGTTCCATAGTTGGCTCGTAATTTAAGATCGTCTATCCATGAAGCTTTAAAAAAATCTTCCTTACTGATCCTCCATGCACCGGATATTGACGGAAAGACACCAAACTTGTGGTCCTTACCAAATCTTGAAACACCATCAGTCCTAACTACCCCATTCAAAAGATATTTATCGGCATAGTTATATTCAAATCTTCCAAAATAGGAAATTAGATCGGTGCGGTTCTTGAAACCACCGGTCTGTGGTTCATTTCCCTGATCAAGTACGTCATAATATCCTCCGGAGGGATTTGCCAGAATATTCCTTTTGGTGCCCCATATCTGGGCATATTTGTCTCTTTGATAGGATTGACCCGCTAACACATTTAGTTTGTGCTTACCAAAGTCTTTATCAAAGGACAGCGTGTTTTCAATCAATACCGTCGAAGACTCGCCCCTGTTTTCATTAATAATTGCAGGATCAAACGCCTGGTTGAGTGTCCAGTTTCCTGGCTTTCTTAAATAGGAATAATGGTCTCGGCTGGTTTCATACCCAACATTGATTTTATATTTCAATGAGGGCAAGATCTGCAGTTCTGAAAACAGATTACCACGTATCCTTAAATTTTCATTTGTTCTATCCTCAAGGTCAGCAATTGCAACCGGGTTGGTACCAAATGTCCTTGCACGAGCCTCGTCACCGTAACCGTATCCACCTGGGTTTGCCGGATTGTAAACAGGGATTGTCGGAAGCAGGCGGACTACACTCACGATAGGATTGCCGGACATTTCATCGGCTTTGGCATTACTTATCGCAAGGTTCTCACCGATAGTGAATATTCCCTTTGTTGTTTTTGTATTAACCCTGAAGTTTACGCGGTCGAAACCGGTACTGATTACCGCACCTTTATTTGTAAAATAGCCCCCGGATATGAAATAACTGTTGTCTTTTCCACCACCTGAAAAACTAAGTGAATAATCCTGTACCATCCCGGTTCTGTAAGTTTCATCCTGCCAGTCGGTATTCACAGACAAATCAAGATTCTGCTTTTTAACATTTGCATTGTCGTAGGCCATATTGTTAAGCGTTGCGAATTCGCTGGTCTCTGCAAGTGAATATCTGGGGATAGTCTGAAATGTAGTTTTTGCCGAAACGTCGATTTTTGTCGGCCCCTCTGCCCCTTTTTTAGTGGTAATAATGATAACCCCATTTGCTGCACGTGTTCCGTATATTGCGGCGGCTGACGCATCCTTAAGAATCTGTATAGATTCTATATCCGCGGGATTGAAATCGCGGTTTGCAGTGGTAACCAGTCCGTCAATGACATATAATGGATTTGTACCTGAAAAATTCTTCAGCCCGCGTATCTGGATCTGCGCTTCGGAACCTGGCTGCCCGCCACTCCTCACTCGGATCCCTGTTGCAAGTCCCTGAAGGGATTCTGCAACTGTGGTAGCCTGTCGTTTTTTAACATCTGAGGCCTTCACTACTGATACCGCTCCTGTAAGATCCTGTTTTCGCTGTGTACCGTAACCAACCACCACTACTTCATTTAAGTCCGAAGTAGATTCCAACATGGTCACCTCTAGTACTTGGTTGCCGACAGCTGGAAGTTCCTGGGTCTGGTATCCAATAAATGAAAAAACAAGCACTGCTTTTGATGTGCCTGAAAGTGCAATCATAAACTTACCGTTGCCATCAGTAAGAGTAGAAACCTTTGTACCTTTTATCTGCACCCCTACTCCTGCAAGTGGGCCGCTGGAATCTCTAACAAGACCGGTAATTTTTTCCTGCGCCTGAACACTTATTGTTAAGCTGATCAATAGCACGATTAGGACAACTTTAAAAATTCGATCCTTGATCTTCAAGATCGATTTGGGAGGGATATTGGTGTCCCTGCCTTGTGGAAGCTTTTTGTTCATACACTATAAGTTTATATTTGGTAGTGCTAAATAAGGTGATACATTTAGATACTTTAGTTCAATTTATGTTCATTACGTATCAATTATCATCTTTAAAGCCCGTTTTTATGCTGTCTAAGTTTATTGTTCGGAATTTGAGTTATATTTAATGATGTTTTTTTTCAAACAGCTTAACCAAATATTTGTCTGTATTACGTTTTTGTGTATCCACCAACAACTTTTTGGACAGGCATACACTTTCAGGCATTATCAGGTAGAATCAGGTCTTTCTTACAACTCGGTAATCTGCAGCCTTCAGGACATGAATGGCTTTATGTGGTTTGGCACCAAAAATGGTTTAAACCGGTTTGATGGATACCGGTTTAAGATTTTCCGTAATGATCCATCAAAACCTGAAAGCCTTGGGCATAATTTCATCCATTCCTTATTTGAAGACAACCGGGGTATGTTATGGGTGGGAACCCGAAAAGGTTTGTATAGATATAACCCAATAAAGGACACTTTTCATTTGATCGATGAGACCGGGGAGAAAGATATCAGTACGATATCAGTTGATGTTAAGGGCCGGGTGTGGTTTATTGCTAACAACACATTATTGCGGTATGATATCCATTCAAAAAAAATAAATGACTTCACTGGAGAGCAATATGGAGGAGCAACCTCATTGACTATTACCAGAGAAGGTGATATATGGGTATCCACAGCTCAGGGATATCTTCAAAAATATGGAATGGACTCTGATGGACATAAAGTCTATAGCACATTTGATGGGACGTCTTCCCCATTATCAAAATGGATCGAAAAGATTAAGGACACGGGAGATGGCCATATTATTATAGGAACATCAAATGATGGGGTAAAACTTTTTAGTATAACTGATCACACGACAAAGCAGCTACCTATGCGGAATACAGATGGGACAAATGTTTTTGCCAGGGATTTTTTGCAAAGAAGCCCGGAAGAATATTGGATCGCTAGCGAATCGGGAATATTCATCTATAACATTCGCACAAAAAAATATGATCAGTTGCGCAATAAGATAAATGACTTTTATACCATTTCAGACAATGCCGTGTATACAATTACCCGTGATAAGGAAGGAGGAATATGGTGTGGAACTTATTTTGGTGGGCTAAGCTATTACCCTCAGCAATACACCTCATTTGATAAATTCTATCCCGGAAGTGCTGGAAATAACCTTAAGGGTAACGCGGTTAGGGAAATTCTACAGGATAAAAACGGAAAACTCTGGATAGGCTCCGAGGACGCCGGACTGAACAGGTTCGATCCAAAAACAGGGATTTTTCACAATTTTATTCCTCAGGATGATGGTCAGGGTATTTCGCATTCCAATATACACGGCCTTGCAGTTAAAGGCAACAGACTCTGGATAGGCACTTTTGAACAAGGGCTGGATGTTATGGATATCAATACAAACCGTATAATTAAAAAATATAAAGCAGGGCCTGCACCGAATCAGCTAAAAAGTAACTTTATCGAAAGCCTGCTTGTAGATAGCAATGGAGAACTCCTGGTTGGAACTGCAACAGGTTTATACAAATATCGGGAAAGAAGTGATGATTTTATTTTATTAAATGAATTCCCTGGCAACAGGCATTATGCCGCATTACTGGAAAGCAAAGAAGGTATATTATGGGCAGGTACATTACGCGACGGTCTTTGGTTCTATAATAGAAAAAATAATCAATCCGGAAATTATTCTTTCAACAGTCAGGATAAAAACAGTTTAAGTAGCAATGAAATTAACGGACTTTTTCAGGATTCGATGCACAATCTCTGGGTAACGACCGAAGATGGGCTCTGCGTGCTGAAAAAGGGGGAGAAAATTTTCAAACGTTATACCACGGCAGATGGCTTCCCATCTAATATTTTTTACAAGATTTTGGAGGATAAAAACAGAAATTTATGGATCAGTACCTCGAAAGGCTTGGTATCATTTAACCAAAAAAGTGGAAAGATTATTACTTATACCAGATCTAGCGGCCTGTTAGGAGACCAATTTAATTATAATTCTGCCTTCAAGAATCCTGCAGGTCAGATGTATTTTGGAAGTGTAAAAGGAATGATTTCTTTTATGCCTGAACATTTCCGGGAAAACAAAACTGTTTCAAAAATATTTATTACTGGATTTCAGGTGGATAATGAGGAACTTACCTCCGGAGAAAAAAACTCACCTTTAGTTAGGCCTATCGATTTTACAGAGGAGATTAAACTGAATCACAATCAATCTAATTTCAGCATTGATTTTGCTGCGCTGGGTTTTACCTCACCGGCTATGACTGAATATGCATTTATGTTGAAAGGTCTTGATGATAAATGGACATACCTAAAGAGAAACAGAAAGGTTTATTTCACCAGTCTTCCACCCGGAAAATACGAGTTTTTAGTAAAAGCCTCTAATAATGGCAGAACGTGGAACAACCAAGTAAAATCATTAAAAATCATCATTACCCCTCCTTTTTGGCTCTCTACGATCGCTTTAACCTTCTACGGATTGATTGTTACATCAATAGTGATCGTACTTATCAAAGCCAATCACAAAAGGCTGTTGTCGCGCTATCAGAGAAAAATTGAGCGTTGGGAAGTGGAAAATGATAAGGAGCTATACCATGCAAAGATTAATTTTTTCACCCAGGTAACCCATGAAATAAGAACTCCACTTAGCCTCATTCATGGTCCTTTGGAAGAAGTGATCAGAATATCGGGGCGGTCTGCTGAAATTAGCTCCAATCTCCAGATCATGAAGCAAAATACCCATCGTCTCATTGAATTATGTAATCAGCTTCTCGATTTTAGAAAAACAGAACAGGAAGGTTTTAACCTCAGTTTTGTAAGCCTAGATGTAAATCAGCTGATGAGACAGACCTGCACAAGGTTTCAGCCCATAATCGACGAAAAAAAAATATCGTTGAATCTTGATCTGGATACAAATGCATTGGTAGTCTATGCCGATGCCGAAGCTTTAAATAAAATCATTAGTAATTTGCTTGATAACGCCCTGAAATATGCGTCCAAAGCTGTTTGGATCAAAATCCTATCCGATCAAGAAACATTCAACATACAATTCATCAATGATGGCCTTCCTATAGCTGAAAAATACAGAGAAAAGATATTTGAGCCTTTTTACCGCATAGAAGATGTTAAGGGCATAAGAGGTTCAGGAATTGGGCTTTCCCTGGCAAGGTCGCTTGCTGAATTACATGATGGCAGTTTATCTCTTGTTCTACAAAATGATAATTATACTCATTTTGAACTCAAGCTGCCCAAACGCCATAATCAAGAATATACAATGACTTATAAAAATGGGGCCTTCCCTGAATCAAGCGGGACAGGATCTAAAAAGTTAGCTTCTGATGCTCCCAACGTGTTGGTTGTTGAAGACAATGCAGACCTTCGAAAGTTCATAGTAAATATCTTAAATGAGGAGTTTAATGTGTTTGCAGTTGAAAATGGATTGATGGCTATGGACCTATTAAGGCAAACGAGTGTGCAGTTAATTATTAGCGACATCATCATGCCTGTAATGGATGGGTTGGAATTATGTAAAACGATAAAAGATAATGTTGATTATGCCCATATTCCTTTAATAATGCTAACAGCTAAAAGTAATCTGCAGACAAAAATTGAAGGGCTCGAGGCTGGCGCAGACGCATATATTGAGAAGCCATTTTCACCCAATCATCTGTTAACCCAAATATCAAACCTATTAAATGTAAGAGAAAAAATCCGAACACACTTTGCCCAGTCTCCGTTGGTCCATCTGAAAAGCATGGCCTATAATAAGGCTGATGAAGCTTTTCTCGACAAGCTAAATGATACGATTGTAAAAAATATGTCCGATACCACACTGGATGTTGATTTTCTGGCCGATGCTATGAATATGTCCAGGCCGACGCTTTACCGAAAAACAAAGGCCATATCAAATCTTTCACCACACGAGCTAGTGAACATAACCCGGCTTAAACATGCTGCATTATTACTAAGTGAAGGGCAGTTCAAGATTCTTAAAATTGCTGCGATTACAGGATTTAGTTCTCAAACGCAGTTTTCAAGAAGTTTTGCGAAACAGTTTAAAATGACTCCATCCGAATATGTTATTTCCATAAGGCAGCATGATTGACTAAAGGAGTAATTATCACCAGAAACAGATTGCCAAAAAGGACTTTCTTTTATGGTTTGCAAAGCCGTTTATCCATGTGCAGATAATCTACCTTGTAAAATTAAAAATTTTATAAGGTTTTGGCGCAGTAGAAGCTTGGCTCTTTAATGTGTGTTACTTCCTTATTCCGAGTTTTGAATACAAGATTCCGTCTTTCGCTTACACTTTGGAACTTTTAAAAATTGAACTTTGTCTCATAAAAATAGAAACGATATGAACGCGACTTTGATCACAGGTGCCTCAGACGGAATTGGTAAGGCAATAGCCTATCAATTCGCAGCAAAAAACCATAACTTAATGCTTGTAGCGAGAAACGAAAAAAAATTAGCCGAGCTTTGTATTGAACTTCACTTGAAGTATGCTATCACAGCCCAGTATATAGTGGCAGATCTGTATAAGACTGAAACGCCGCGGTTTATTTATGAAGAAACTATGAAGCGTGGGATAAACATAGATGTGCTCATAAACAATGCAGGAAAAGGGTCAAGCGGAGAATTTTATCAAAACGACTTAGGGGGTGAGTTGGAAATTATCCAGTTAAACAATTCTTGTTTGGTTTCGCTATCTCACTATTTTATAAAAGATATGATTGCTAAAAAGTCTGGAACGATCATAAATATAGCGTCGATGATTGCATTTATAGCGAGCCCTTATATGGCAGTATATGCAGGTTCCAAGCATTTTGTAAAAACATTCACTTATGCTTTGGCGGAAGAATGCCGACCATATAATGTAAATGTAATGTTGTTCAGTCCAGGGCTCACAACATCCAATTTCATGAATACAAAAGAAAATAATAATGAGTGGGGTAAGGCTGTTACGAGTAATAGCAACACGCAAACACCCGAGCAAGTGGCTGGGGAATTAATAACGGCTTTTGAAAAAAAGAAGGAATTTTGGGTATCTGGAAGTAAAAACAGATTATTTCAAAAAATATCCGCGATTTTGCCTCAAAGATTTATAGCAAAAACTATGGGTAGGCAAAAACGTAAACAGATGGGATTAATTAATTAACTTTAAAGGCACATATATAAGATGGAAACTGTTCATATTAAATCAATAACCCAATGCCACCAAAGTCTCCATATAGAAAAACCGAAACATCCATTATTCAGCATTTATAAATTTGAAGATATACCTCAGGTACACATAACAGAAAGGACGAAACTAATTTTTGATTATTACCAGATCGTATTTAAGAAAAACTGCCCCAACAAGATACAATATGGTCAAACAGCCTATGATTTTGATGAAGGTGTAATGTCTTATTTTTCTCCCCGGCAGGTAAGCATTGCCGAGCCCGGTGTTTTATTGCCTGTATCGGGATGGTCAATAAACATCAGCCCAGATTTTTTGGGCGGGTATGGACTTCATCAAGGAGTTCAAAGTTATGGTTTTTTTGAATATGAAGTAAATGAGGCCTTAATCCTGTCAGAAGATGAAGAGAAAGTAATGGAAAATATTCTTCTCCAGATTTGGAACGAATACCGTCTGCCCATAGATAGGTTCAGTCAGGACTTGGTTATTGCTAACCTGGAACTGTTGCTTACCTATAGCAACAGGTATTACAATCGCCAGTTTGTGGTGAGAAAGCCTGCAAATGACACCTTGCTTTCAAAGTTTAAAAAACTCTTAAATGATTATTTTGAGCATGAAATTGCAATAAACGGCTTACCAACAGTTCATGGGTTTGCAAGCGCGCTGAATCTTTCCGATAAATATTTTTCAGATGTGTTAAAACAACACTCAGGCCTAACAGCTCAGCAGCATATCCACGAAAAGCTCATTGACAAAGCCAAAGAAAAACTTTCCTCTACTGCTTTATCCATAAGTGAAATTGCTTATGCACTAGGTTTTCAATACCCACAATCATTCAGTAGTTTATTCAAATCCAAAACCAACCAGACGCCATTGGAATTCAGGGCAGGCTTAAGCTGATATGCAAAATAAATAAGTCAAATTAGAATATTTGAATTGTTGATAAATGCAATTTTTAATCAGCGTACCGGCAAGTATTTTGATTTTTGCAATTACAACTGTTACAGTCGAGCATTTGCTCAAATGAAAAATCCTCCAAGCCGCAAGGTTAAAGTTGGATTTATTAAGTGTATGCTTTTAGCGGAATCCCAGCGCCATTGCCATACATATCTTCATTACACTTTTCGCTCCATATTGAAGCAGCCTTCAACTTTACAGATTTATAGTCTTTTAAGCCACAAAGTAATATTAAATATTCGAGACCTGGATCAAATAATGAACCAGGCCTTTATTTTTAAATTAATCCTAAACCCGTACAAACTCATGTAGCACAACAGCTTTGAACACTTATAATGCTTCGAGATTCAATAAAGCTTTCGTGAGCAGAATTTGGGATTTTAAATAATTGCAACATGCGTGTTAGCCCATTGTACAATTCCAGTTGTGGGTATGTTGTTACGGTGATTGAACGTATCGTTCATAGGCCAAGTCACTCCAGGATGTGTAAATACTAAACGATAGCGGTTGAATACATCATCCGGATCATCATTCACCTTCTGCTCAAGGTAAGTGCGACTCCACAATACACGCTCAAAGCCTGTCTCGAACAAGCTTTCCATTTTATCTGCGATTTCCTGAAAGGTTACTGTATCACCAGAAACAAATACGACTTGGTCCAATACTTCTGGTTGATGGAACAAGATCGCAACTGTAACGGTACCGATATCCTCACACGAAGTTAAAGTTAAGGAATGTTGCCAATCACCCAGCGCGTGGATAACCTTTTTAGATAAGTTAATCACGCCGAACTCTTCACGAAACAAGAAGCTAGTGATCATCCCTGTAGACACAATTACCCAACTTGTTTTATTTTGTGCTCTAAGCAGATCCCTAACATCAAGCTGTTCATCAAAAACCGGCTGTGCACTCCCACGGCCAATCTTATCGTAATCAGCGCCAAATTGCCAAGGTACATATCTTCTTATTCCACCCTCCAAGACCGCTTTTGTAATTTTTACCTGCATACCGGCCCCGATTGAAAATCCACTGCAACATATTACTGTATCATATTTCCCAAAAATGCTTGCTAGATTTTCAATGCTTTCCGACACCAAATCCACTGCTTCAATGGCGAGACCGATAAATCTTGACTGGAGCGTGCTTCCATTACCGGCACTCGAAGACTGAACCAATGCACCAATAGTGAACTGTTGTTGGGTTGTTGCTATATAGTTATAAAGACTGTCTAACATGGCGATTCCTACTTCGCCCGTACCGATAACTAAAAATGATTTTTCCATAGCTATATTAAATTTTGCACAAAGCTATAGTAGCGGCGAAGATGTTTATGTACAAAAAAACGGCAAAAAGTTGCAAAAAAACTATCTGGTCCTGTATTGGACAGGGGTATAACCCGTTAGTCTCTTATAAAAGTTTTGGAAATGTGAAGTCTCCAGAAAACGCATGCACCAGCCAATTTCCTTGACACTGAGACTAGTATGTCTCAGAAGCACATTGGCCTCCTCTATGATTCTATCCTGAATGATAGCTTGCGTAGTCCTACCCATTGAAGCTTTTAATACTTTATTAAGATTGTCTACGGTGGTGTTGAGTAGTTCTGCATAATAGGAAGGAGATTTACTTTCAAGTATATTATCCAAATTGATGTCATAGAACGCATTTTCCAGGGTTTTTAGAAAACGTTCATTAAGGCGTTCCTCACCTGTAGGCCCAAAATTATAAAAATTCTCATCGAGTTTCTGTACATAATGAATTACATCTAAAATGCGGTTTCTGATTAATTGTTCTTTGTATGGATAGGCTGATCCGTGCTCATTTTGTATCTGTTCAAATAAAATCATCAAATCATCATATCGGAGTTTGGATAGCGGCTTTACATAAATGTCATTGCTTTGAAAAATAGGTAGTGTGGCTAAACTAAACTTGCTCGTCCCCCTAAGAAAAGTATCGCTAAAGACACAATACTGCCCTTCAAATTTCTCATCACTCGTCGTAAATGAAAACCTTGAGAATGGGTCACTAAAAATAATATTACATCCTGAGATAGGGATTTGGATTGCTTTGGATTGGTAAACGGCATTTCCACTTACAAGGGCAATTTTATAAAAAGGTTTCCTTTGAAGCCGTTCACAAGCAGAAAGATCTTTTTGGAGATCTTTCCATAATAAGAAATCAAAATGTCCTAGAAAGCCATCTTCAGTAGGATGGTGTCCATTAACGTATTGATTATAAAACATATTAATTTCCGAGCTAATCATCCTAATCTAAGTTGCTAGTATCATAAGTCCATAACAAAGGTAGTTTATGATACCTTTAACATTGTTACTTCAGTGCAAGAATTTTCACGGCACCCGTAACTTCGAGCACGTGCCAGTATAGAAGGTATTATTACTGAAAATGCAATTTATATTAAAAACCCATCTTATTATTTTCTCAAATAACGATACTTAAAATAAAAAACACAATGAATTCCAGAGAAATTAAATTGGGTGACATATTGTTAGCGGTTCATCAAGAAATCAAAAATTGGTATCACCAAATCATTTTCATTTCTGGAATCTCTGTATATGATTTTGTAGGTGGGGATGATTATACATGACTGAAAAAGATTCCCCCCTTTAAAATAATCTATAGCCTGCAATTTACCGAAGGATGAATAGGTCAAAGCTATTATGGTAAAAAAGCTATTTTACAATTGGACTTTTCCTTAATGGATGAGAGACCGGGTAACAGACTGAGATGCATTCAGAAAATCGTTTTTGTCTTTCATGGTCGCTCTCCCGGTAAAGGTAATGCGTGCCGCAGGTGTATACATTTACTTCTCCCAGTTACCCAACGAACTGCGATTGCTAAGATGATATCGCAATTTAAAACAACCATATGCCTTGACTGGTAATGCAAGCCGCAATTGATCCCTCTTTTGATGCTTTTCCACCGAACTCGATTCTCAATAAAAACTTCACACTTTTTTGATGTTGTCAAAAAATCGAGAACAAAGCCACTATTTTTATACCAAAATATTTCGTAATGAGAAAAAAATACGATGACAGGGGACAAAATTCAACAATGTCAGAAAAATGCGAAGATGAACAAATCCAAACTGGAGAAATCGAATTGTTAAAAAAATTACTATTTCGAATCTGGGGAGTTACCGAGATCCTTCAATGTGATGTTGGCTTTTTAAAGAAATTGTACACAACCCCGAAGAGATCAAAGAAACAAGATACTAACAGAGAAGATCGAAAGGCTTCAGTTAAACACAAACTTTTGACCAGAAAACGGAAACTGGATTAAAACCCAACCTTTCCATCTATTTTGATCACCTCCCTGTTAAGCTTTGATTTGACATAATCCTGGGTTTGGGTTATAGAGGCATGTCTCGCCATCTTGGAAAGCTTCTCTATACCTACTGCTTCCAGGCTCTCGTAATTACCAGTATGCTTTAGCGCGTAAAGTTTAAGGTTCTTTGAAAGTTTAAAATCCTCCCTGAATCTCCACCATCGGTTGCTCAGGAATTGCTTGCCTCTCTGTACTGCACCCGGCTTGTAGTGTCCGCCGAAAAGAAAATTGGATTCATCGCCTTTATCTCCGATATATTGTTCCAAAAGATCAAGCATGTCTGTTCTTAGCTGAAACTTTGCCATTAGTCCATTTTTTGTACCATTTATGGTCCGTTCCCTTTCTATGACCTTTTCAGGAATTGTTAGCTCACCCTTTTCCCAGTTTATCCAGCTAATTTTAATTCTCAACTGTTCAGCTTCGCGGATATTATATTCAAAGAGAAACTTACATGCTATTAGAAGATCACGATAATTGGGAGTACTCACCAATAATTCCCTCACCATTTGCAGTTCCTCAGGTTCAAATATTTCAAATCGTGTTTTTAAGTTTTTGGTTTTATATTTAAATGCGACTGAACATGGATTGTAGGTAATAACCCGTTCATGATAAAGGAATTTATAGAAAAAATTCAGCCGATACAGATAGGAATTGTAGGTAACTGGTGATAAGCCTCTTTTCCTTTCCATAGTACGCATAAAGAGATTAATATCGTTAACGGTAAAATGTGAAGGCTTCTGCATATACACATTGTTCTTTTTAAGAAAGTCGGAATAGAAGTTAAACAAGAAGACAGTTGTTTTGAGTTCTTCTTGACCAATTATTCCGTTTTCAAGATCAAGAGTCCGCAGTTGTATCCAGGACCTAATACACTCCCCTGTTTTGCTCTGACTGGTAAGTTTGATATAGTCTGGATAGGTGTCACTTATGGGATTCCAACCTGCCGTCAAAAGTTCAATCATTGCTTCAATTAAGGTGTTAGCCTGCTCGGTATAGATTTTTTTTGACGCATATCTGTCAATTCCTGTGCTTTTTTTTATGTTCTTGTTTTTTCCCGTTTCCGGGTTCAAAAATGAAAAATGCACCTCTATCTTGTTATTTGAGTCTATTTTCTTCGGAACATATAGCTTGAACTCGATATCGTTCCATGTTTTCAAAACCTTCGTTGATTTCATTTAAACGCACATTAGTTTTTCCCCTTGTTTTTCCCCTAAGTTAAAAAATATGTATATAAATAGCAAATAATGGGGTATTTTTTATAAATCATACAATAAACGTTTTAAACCTATTTTTTATGTAAAATGCTCAAAAAGTGCTTAAATTTTGATTTTAGGCACATTTAACTAAATTTGAATTATACCAAAACCAAATTTATGTATCAATTAACAGTACCTGCAGATCGCGTTAACGAATCGTTAAGTAAGCACATTTTGGCCGATGGTTTCGACCTGACTTATGATATGGAAAAAAGTCATGGTGCTTACATTTACGATGCTAAACACAACAGAACTTTACTCGATTTTTTCACTTGTTTTGCTTCCGTTCCTTTAGGTTATAACCACCCTAAAATGATCAATGATGAAGCGTTTAAAAAAAATCTTCTTCTCGCTGCATTAGCCAATCCATCGAACTCTGATGTTTACACCCAGCAGTATGCACAATTTGTTGAAACATTTTCTAAAGTCGGTATTCCTGATTACCTGCCACATGCTTTTTTTATTGCAGGTGGAGGCTTAGCAGTAGAAAATGCAATTAAGGTAGCCATGGACTGGAAAGTTCAAAAAAACTTTGCAAAAGGATATACTGAAGAAAAAGGTTTTAAGGTTTTACACTTCGAAAGGGCTTTTCATGGCAGAACCGGCTATACTTTAAGCTTAACCAATACCCTACCCGATAAAACCAAGTGGTTTGCCAAATTCGATTGGCCAAGAGTGGCTGTTCCGGAAGTTAAATTTCCACTTTCGGGAAATAATTTAAATCATGCCATTCAAACCGAAGAAACATCTTTAGCACAGATCAAAAAAGCCTTTGCAGATAATAAAGACGATATCTGTGCTATAATTGTAGAGCCAATCCAATCTGAAGGTGGAGATAATCACCTGCGTGAAGAATTTTTGATCCAACTTAAGGCTTTGGCCGATGAAAATGATGCCTTTTTGATTTATGACGAAGTACAAACCGGCGTTGGGTTAACAGGTAAATTCTGGTGCCATCAACATTTTAGTGAAAAAGCTCGACCAGATATCATCGCTTTTGGAAAAAAAATGCAGGTTTGCGGTATCCTTGTCGGCAATAAGGTAGACGAAATTGAAACTAATGTATTTAAAGTGCCAAGTCGTATTAACTCAACATGGGGAGGCAATTTGGTTGATATGGTTCGTTCAACGCAGATCTTACAAATTGTAGAAGAAGATCAGCTTTGTGAGAATGCTGAAAAAGTGGGTACTTACTTGAGAGATCAACTAGAAAACCTATCGCATAAATTTGATCAAATGACAAATGTTCGTGGCAGAGGTTTGTTGTGTTCTTTTGATTTCCCTACAAAAGAAATGCGCAATGCATTTATTGGCAAAGGATTGGAAAACAATGTGATGTTTTTAGGTTGTGGTGAAAAAACGATACGCTTTCGCCCGGCACTTTGCATTGAGCAAAAACATATTGACGAAGGCTTGACGGTTATGAAAAAAATATTGCCTTTATTGTAGGCATGAATAGAAAATCGTTCGTTTATTTCTTAGTTGCAGGTATTTTAGTATTGATTTTTTTCATGGTTAAGGCTGTTTTTGATCAGCCTGGGATTGAGGACATGAAAGCCGGTTTTAAAGAAGTTACCAAGTATAGAAATGCAAACAATACTGGTCCGGTACAGCGGATTTATATCGTTACGGTTAAAGATTCGGTATGGAAAGAAATGGAAGATTATGGCAATTTAATGCCCCATACCAAATACGGCAATACGAAAGTTTATTTCTTTATGCAAAACGGAAATATTCCAAATACATTACAGCCTGGAGCAATAAACTTCGATCCATCTTTTAACAAAAACTGTATTGCTTTATTTGAAAAAAGTGCAATGAGCCAGACAGCGTTTAATAAATATCCGTATCAATAGAAGTGTAAAACTTGAAAGGGATATCCAAAAATATTTAGTCTTATTGATTTGGAAATGAAGGGTTCTGTGTACTTGGCATTTTCAGTCCCGCTTTCCCTCCTGCCAATTTGAAGGAAATCGGCATCCATTCCAATCGGGTTTATGAACAATGTTTTGTGCCTTGAAAAGAAACCGCTGTTCAGTAAACCTGACAGCAGCGGCAGCTCCCGACTTTTCGTCGGGACTACAGCGAATGGCAGGACTACAGCACCTATGAAATGCTGACATTCGTTTCCTAACCCTAAAAATCCTGCTATTTATCATACTATATCAGCCTTCGACTACGCCCAGAATGGCAAGCAACTAATTACCCCAGCTCAAAACTCACGAAGTTTCCCATGCACATTAGCCCTTTAAACTTCGTGAGTTTCTCCTGCTCTAAACGAAAGCAGAAAATCCCGTTATAGCTCTACCTACAATCAAGGTATTTATCTCTTTTGTGCCTTCGTACGAATAAATTGCTTCAGCATCGGCCACAAAACGCGCTACATTATATTCCAGTAAAATACCATTTCCACCCATCACCTCTCTTGCTTTACTGACCACATCACGTGTACGTAACGAACAGAATACCTTTGCTAACGAAGCGTGTTCGTCTTTCAACAAGCCCTGATCCTGCAATTGTGACAGCCTAAAACATAATGTTTGCATGGCCGTCAAATTAGACAACATCTCAACTAAATGGTTTTGAATCAATTGAAAAGATGCAATAGGTTTACCAAACTGTTTTCGGGTGCGGGTATAATCCAATGCATTTTCGTAAGCACCACGGGCGCAACCAACAGCCTGCCAGGCTACCCCTGCCCTTGTCATTTGCAACACCTTTGCTGTATCTTTAAATGAGTTTGCATTTTGCAGGCGGTCTGTTTCTTCTACCTCACAGTTGGTTAAGGTGATAATTCCATTCTGCACAATCCTAAGAGCCATTTTATCCTGCATTTTTTCTACGGCAAAACCCGGATTATCTTTTTTTACAATAAAGCCCTTCACTTCTCCACTCTCTTCATCTCGTGCCCAAATAATTAAGATATCGGCGAAAGTGGCGTTACCGATCCATTTTTTCTGACCATTTAAAATCCATTTACCATCTATTTTTTTACAGGTTGTGGTTAAGCCTCCAGCCGCTGCTGAGCCAACTTCCGGCTCGGTTAGCCCAAATGCACCAATAATTTTAAATTGCTGCATTAATGGCAACCACTGCTGTTTTTGCTCTTCCGATCCACATAAATAGATCGATCCCATAGCCAAACCACTCTGTACGCCAAAAAAAGTTGAAATTGAGGTATCTATCCGAGCCATTTCCATCGCTAAAATCCCTTCCATCAAATTCGATTTCCCAGGACAGCCATAACCTTTATAGGTTAAGCCACAGATATTAAGCTCAGCAAGTTTTGGGATAATTTCGAAAGGAAACTCGGCTTTGTTCCAGTAATGGTTTACAATGGGTTTTACTTCTTTTTCTAAAAAAGCACGCACTTTTAACTGGAGTTCGCGATCCTCATCCTTGAGCGCTTCGTCGCCCAAATGATAAAAATCACCTTCAATTGGGGGTAATTCTCGCTTTTTACCCGATCCACCCATCATTTTCATCATCCCCTGAATCTGTTTATCATCCAGATTGGATATGGTTTCGACCATTTTGGGTAAATCGACTTTTTTCGATAAAGCTTCTAACTTATCGAAATCTACATGTTTAAAAAGATTGTACGCGTTTTTGAGAGAAGAGAATATATTCGCCATTATTATTCGTTTTGAGAATAACAAACGAAGGGCGGTTTTGTTGGACTGCGGATTTTTCTAACCGCCAGTCGTCACCCTGAATTTATTTCAGGGTCTTAAAAAGAAAGTTTATACAAGAAAGACCCTGAACTAAATTCAGGGTGACGATCTCATAAAGGGACTAATCTCAAGAAATTCTCTACCTTAAATCAAACAAATTATCAACCCCCAACAATTTCCTTGAGGTAAAGCCCTCACCAAAAGTGGTGCCGATGCTTTTACCAAATTCTCTCGAACGGCCAATTACGCTTTCAAAAAACTCTGGAGAAGAAATATAGGTTTGCAAGCCATCTACATCAGGATTATAAAACTGGGTTTTAAAAGCTTTGATCGATTCGATTTTCTTATCCATGTGGTCAGATATATCCACAATGATATCAGGTTTTAAGTACCTGTCTTGAATATATTGCAATAATAACCTCGGGCGGTGCGCTTCTTGTTTAACACCATCTATCGACGTTTCTATTTTTGGCAAACCTGATAAAAAAACTGAATCGTACACCAGGTCTCCAGCTCTGCCATGATCGGGGTGACGATCTTCCAGCGCATTGCTTAAAATAATTTCTGGCTGGTATTTTCTGATGGCTTTAATTACTTCTAAACGATGAGATTCATCATTCTGAAAAAACCCATCCCTCATTCTCAAATTCTCGCGAACATGCAAACCCAAAATTTTCGCAGAGTCTGCAGCCTCTTCATCTCTTGTTTCTGCAGTACCACGCGTACCCAGCTCGCCTCTGGTTAAATCTACAATTCCAACTTTTTTACCAAGGGCAATATGTTTTAAAATAGTACCTGAACAGCAAAGCTCTGCATCATCAGGATGCACGGCTATAACTAAAATATCTAACTTCATGATGTAATTATTGGGTATTTTGACTCAGCAGTTGCTGAATTTTCTTTTTAATTTTCGAACTCAATGGCTTGGTGAAGGGTAAGAAATAATCTTCCAACTCTCCATTTTTATTTACGATGTATTTATGAAAGTTCCAACGGGGTTTCGAACTTAATTTTGAGTTTTGTTTTTTATCGCTCAGAAATTGATAAAGTGGGTGGGCATGTGCACCACGTACCATAATCTTATCAAAAACCGGAAACTTTACGCCATGGTTAATCTCACAGAAAGATGCAATATCAGATCCATTAAGCGGTTCCTGTTTTCCAAAATCGTTGGTAGGAAAGCCCAGAATTTCAAAATCAGGACTATTAATCTCGTCTTTTAGCTGCTGTAATTCCTTTAATTGTGGTGTAAAACCACATTCTGATGCGGTATTTACAATTAAAATAACTTTATTGCGGTAGGCTGATAACGGCTGCTCTTCGCCATTAATTTTTTTAACCTTAAATGAATAAATATTCGGAATGCGTTCCTGCATTATATGTTATTGATAAAATCCTGAAGTACGGATAATAGATTCTATATCCTTATCCTCATTCGGATCGTAAGTGCTTTTTAAATTATGTCCTACCACGCGGGCCACAATCTGATAAGAAAATGCAGCGAAACCACCTTTGGTCTGCTTTACAATATCGTATGTTGTTCTGCCCACTTCACGGTCAATCAGTTTCGTTAAAATCTGACCTTGAGTAATGGTTAATTCCTTTATTTCGCGGTTAAACATGTCTTTAATTTCTTTATCACATTGTTTAACCAGTTGTTTCTGTTCTTTTTTCTCTGGCGTACGGGCAATATCCTGCTCTAATTGCTCATATCTGCGCTTTGCAAACAGTGCATATGGCATTACTTTTAATACATTATACCTTAAGCGATTATATGCAGCCTGTTCTGCCGGGGATTTCCAGATCCTAGCTGCGTAAATAGATACTTCGTTAAGCTGCATCCATGGAATCATTACACCATTGTCATTTGTTGAGGCTACTCTAATCGTATCGCTTTTACCCATTTTAGGAAATACAGGGGCAGTAGGATCCTGGGCCCATAGCGAAATGCTACAAATCATTACAATACAAAGAAAAAAGAGCCCTTTAATTTTCATAAATTTATACTTTTACAAAGTTAGGTGTTATTTCATATATTAGGTGTTTCACAAAACTAATATAAGTTTTATTCATAAATAAGACGCAATTTTTACGCAAAAAATACAAATGAAAACAGAGTTAGTGATTGATTTAGAGGCGGAAAAGCAAGAGATTCTAAAAAGATATAGGGCATTACTACGGGCAAGCAAATCTACTTTACAAAAGGGCGATAAAAAAGAAATCAGGAAAGCTTTCGATATGGCACTGGAGAGCCATAAAGACATGCGTCGAAAATCTGGCGAACCATACATTTACCATCCAATAGCGGTGGCGCAGATTGCTGCTGAAGAAATTGGCCTTGGAACAACTTCTATTGTATGTGCCTTATTGCACGATGTGGTAGAAGATACCGATATCACCTTAGAAGATATTGAACGCGAATTTGGTAAGAAAACCGCTAAAATTATCGACGGTTTAACCAAAATATCAGGCGTTTTTGATACCAACAGTTCGTTACAGGCCGAAAATTTCCGTAAAATGCTGCTTACCCTGGCTGATGATGTAAGGGTAATCCTGATCAAACTTGCCGATCGTTTGCATAATATGCGTACTATGGATTTTATGCCCCGCCACAAGCAGCTTAAAATCGCTTCAGAAACCATTTATTTATACGCACCATTAGCCCATAGATTGGGTTTATATGCCATTAAATCAGAGTTGGAAGATCTTTCGATGAAATATCTCGACCCTGACACTTACAAATTCATTGCAAAAAAATTAAATGAGAAAAAGGCCGAACGTGCGCTTTTCATCAAAAAATTCGTCGAACCGATTGATGAAATTGTTCACGAACAGGGTTTAGTGGCAGATGTTTACGGCAGGCCGAAATCAATCCACTCCATCTGGAACAAGATGAAAAAGAAAAATATTCCTTTCGAAGAGGTTTACGATCTTTTTGCCATCCGGATTATTTTGGACTCGGCACCTGAAAATGAAAAGGCCGATTGCTGGAAAGCCTATTCAATTGTTACCGATTTATACCGCCCAAATCCAGATCGTTTACGCGATTGGGTTTCCTCACCAAAAGGAAATGGCTACGAAAGTTTGCATACTACGGTAATGGGGCCACGCGGACAATGGGTTGAGGTACAGATCCGTACACAACGCATGAACGAAATTGCAGAGAAAGGTTTTGCTGCACACTGGAAATATAAAGAATCGAGTAATGATAATGGTCTGGATCAGTGGATCCAGAAAGTTCGCGAAATGCTGAGCAACCCGGAAGCCAACGCTTTAGATTTCCTGGACGATTTCAAGATGAACCTTTTCTCGGATGAGATTTTTATTTTCACGCCAAAAGGGGCCTTAATCCAGTTGCCTTTAGGCGCTACTGCATTAGATTTTGCTTTCGAGATCCATACCGATGTAGGTGCAACCTGTATAGGCGCTAAAGTGAATCACAAACTGGTTCCTATTTCGTATAAGCTTCAAAATGGCGATCAGGTTGAGATTATCACCTCGAGCAAACAAACGCCTAAAGAAGATTGGCTAAATGTGGTGGTTACGGCCAAGGCGAAATCGAAAATTAAGTCATCTTTAAAAGAAGAAAAGCGGAAAATTGCCGAAAATGGCAAGGAAATCTTAGAAAGAAAACTGAAATCATTAAAAATCACCTACAATACTGATAATCTACAAAAGCTAAGTTATTTCTTTAAATTACCTTCTACACAAGAGCTTTTTGTAAATGTAGCCCTTGGCAAGATCGAACTAAAAGATATAAAAGAGTATCTATCGAGTGAGAAAGAAGTTGAAAACCGTGGACCAGAACGTCCGGAAAATCTTTCAGTTGACGGAATCAAGAGTAAAATTAAAGGTGGAGAATCTGATATTTTATTGATTGGTGAAGATATGCAGCGCATCGATTATACCTTGGCCGCCTGTTGTAACCCAATTCCCGGCGATGATGTTTTTGGCTTTATTACCGTGAGTGAAGGTATTAAAATACACCGTACCAACTGCCCTAACGCTGCGCAGCTAATGGCCAATTATGGTTATCGCGTAGTGAAAGCCAAATGGAACAAACAGCAGGAATTAACTTTCTTAACCGGCTTACGCATTGTAGGCATTGATGATGTAGGTTTGATCAATAACATCACCAGGGTTATTTCTACCGACTTTAAAGTAAATATGAGATCGATTACTGTTGATACCAACGAAGGGATTTTTGATGGTTCGATTATGATTTTTGTAAATGATACCGAACACCTGGAAAACCTGATCAAAAATTTATTAAAAGTTAGAGGTGTTACCGGAGTAACGAGGTTTGATGCCTAATTAGTCCGAAGTCTTTAGTCCGGAGTCCGAAGTCACAATATAACAATCAAACAATTCAAATCTATGTAATCATTTCATCGGTGTAATCATTTTTCAAAACAATTTACCTACCTTTGAATGGAGTTTAAAAACTATGTCTGAACAAAAAACAAATGAGCTCGTTCGCAAGATTTTTGAGGCTTATTTAGAAAACAAAAATCTACGTAAAACACCAGAGCGTTTCGCTATATTGGAAGAAATATATTCAAGAAACGATCACTTTGATGTAGAAACCCTTTATATCCACATGAAAAACCAAAAGTACCGCGTAAGTCGTGCTACGGTTTATAATACATTGGAGTTACTGGTTTCATGCGATTTAGTTACCAAACACCAGTTTGGTAAAAATATGGCACAATTCGAAAAATCTTATGGTTACCGCCAGCACGATCACGTAATATGTATCGAATGTGGTAAAGTAGTAGAATTCTGCGATCCACGCATCCACCAGATCCAAACCATGGTTGGTGATCTTTTAAAATTTGATGTGAAACACCATTCGTTAAATCTTTATGGTTTCTGCTCTGATTGCAGTATGGCCAGAAAAGTAAACGAAAGCGCAGCAACAGCCGCAAAGATTGTAGAAAATTAAATCAAAATACAAATAAAACCAGCTTAATTTATTAAATAATGACGCAAGTAGATGTACTTCTCGGCCTGCAATGGGGTGATGAAGGAAAGGGAAAAATCGTTGATGTACTAAGTCCAAAATATGATCTTATTGCCCGTTTTCAGGGTGGCCCAAATGCCGGACATACTTTAGAGTTCGATGGCAAAAAATTCGTTTTAAATACAATCCCTTCAGGAATTTTTAACGAAAAAACCATGAATCTTATCGGTAATGGTGTAGTAATCGACCCTATTATCCTAAAAAGAGAGTTAGATAATTTAAAAAAAGCTGGTCATGACCCTGTTGCCGATGGCAAATTGGTGATTGCCCGTAAAGCACACTTAATTTTACCAACCCACCAATTATTGGATGCAGCTAACGAGGCACGCATGGGTAAAAATAAAATTGGATCAACCTTAAAAGGTATTGGTCCAACTTATATGGATAAAACCGGCCGTAACGGTTTACGTGTTGGCGATACTACACTACCTGACTTTAAAGAGCGTTATGCTAAATTGGTAGAAAAACATACTGAAATCCTTTCTCATTACGAAGGTTTCGAATATGAATTAGTGGAGAAAGAAGCATCATTCTTTGAAGCAATCGAATTCTTAAAAACCATCCCTCACGTAGATAGCGAACATTATGTAAATGGTTTCTTAAAAGAAGGAAAAGCGGTTTTAGCCGAAGGTGCACAAGGAACATTGTTGGACGTAGATTTTGGTTCATATCCTTTTGTAACTTCTAGTAATACTACAACTGCAGGTGCCTGTACTGGTTTAGGTATTGCGCCTAATAAAGTAGGTGCTGTTTATGGTATCTTCAAAGCATATTGCACACGTGTTGGTGGTGGTCCTTTCCCTACTGAATTAGATAACGAAGTTGGCGAAAATTTACGCGCTTTAGGCCACGAATTTGGTGCAACTACAGGCCGTGCCCGTCGTTGTGGCTGGATCGATCTTCCTGCATTAAAATATGCCATCATGTTAAACGGTGTAACCGAGTTAATTATGATGAAAGCTGATGTTTTGGATACTTTCGATACCATTTATGCTTGTACACACTACGAATACAATGGCGAAACAATTGATTACATGCCGTATGACATCATTTCAATCGAACCAAAACCAGTATTGAAAGCAATTGACGGTTGGGCTACCGATGTAACTAAAATTACTTCTGTAGATGAAATCCCAGCTAAATTAACTGATTACATAGCGTTCTTGGAAAAAGAATTAGAAGTGCCGATCAAATTCCTTTCAGTAGGACCAGATAGAGCACAAACTTTAGAATTACGTTAAAATACTATTTTCGTCACTCTGAATTTATTTCAGGGTCTATTAGATGCTGAAATAAATTCAGCATGACGACCTATAAAAAAAAGCAATCCATAATGGGTTGCTTTTTCATTTCAGAGTTGTCAACTTTAATGACAGAAGCGCCAGAAAGTTGACAACTCTTATCAATTGATAGCAAATTAACTTAGCAACTTGTTTATCAGCATCTATTTAGTTATTTTTGAGTAGAAACATTTTATTATGGCAACTATTTTAGAAAGCGAAATGCTTAATTATTTTACTCAGCTAGACAATGTCGAAAAAAGTTCTGTTATTAAAATGCTTAAAGCATTTATAAAGCGTAAAAGTGAAGACCCAAACATTACCATCGAACACTACAATAACGAACTCTTAGCTGCAGAAACAGAATTCAAGAAAGGAAACTATATAACCCACAATCAACTATTAAATGAGATTAAAAGTTGGTAAAAAATAGTCTCAAAATTGTCTGGACTAAACCAGCCCAGAATCAATTAAAGAAAATATACGAATACATCAGCACGGAGTCTATTCAAAGTGCTCTAAAAGTTATCAACGACCTAACTAAAGGAGTGGGCGATATTGCTGACCATCCCGAAAAGCATAAAATTGATCAACATAAAAAAGACAATGACGGAACATACCGTGCTTTTGAAAAACATCATTTTAGAGTTTCTTATCGAAACGAAAATCAAACCATAAGGATCTTAAGGGTCAGACACACCAAAATGAATCCTAAAAAGTATTAATTCTTTGCTATTTATACTTGTTTTCAAACGTTGTCCAGTGAAATGGATTAAATTGAATATTGTATCCTGAGTATCTTTCCACTTATGTAGCGTTTAGTTACCTTTGCCGCAGCTTGAAAACCACACAAAACATATCCCATTTTAAACAAAAAGCTTTGCATTGGGCCAACCAGTTCGAAGTTTGTTGCTTTTTAGATTCAAATAACTACAAAGATGCCTACTCGGCCTACGATTTCATTATCGCTGCTGATGCACATCATGAACTAAAATGCGCGGTAGGTGATGCGTTTGATCAACTAAAAAGCTTTTATGCTACGCATAAGCAGTGGGTTTTCGGTTTTTTCAGCTACGATTTAAAAAACGAAATAGAAGACCTTCACTCTAATAATTCGGATCATTTAAATTTCCCAGATCTATACTTTTTTGTTCCGAAGTACCTCATAGCCTTCAAAAATGGGAAGGCCGAGGTTCTGATTGGCCCTGAATCGATTTTAGCTCAGATAGATTCCTTTCAGCATCAAACAGAAATCCAATCTAAGAATATAACGATAACACAACGCTTGTCGAAAAATCAGTATATTCAAAAAGTTGAAGCTTTAAGAGATCATATTATTCGTGGCGATATTTATGAAGTTAACTTCTGTCAGGAGTTTTTTGCTGAAAATATAAAAATAGATCCCGTTCAAACTTTCGAGGTGTTAAACCAGGTTTCTCCTACCCCATTTGCTGGTTATTTTAAAGTTCAGGGTAAATATATTTTATCTGCTACGCCAGAACGTTTTTTATGCAAACGTGGATCGAAACTCACTTCACAACCTATAAAGGGCACTGCAAAACGAAGTTCTGATCTAGCAGAAGATGAAGCCATAAAGCTGCAACTCAGGAATGATATTAAAGAGCAGGCAGAAAATGTAATGATTGTTGATCTGGTACGCCACGACCTCACTAAATCGGCCGTTAAGGGTTCCGTTACCGTCGACGAGTTATTTGGCATCTACAGCTTCCCACAGGTCCATCAAATGATTTCTACCATTTGCTGTGAACTAAATCCATCGATTCACTTTATCGACGCCATTAAAAATGCATTTCCAATGGGCTCTATGACAGGTGCACCAAAGGTTAAAGCAATGAAATTAATTGAAGACTATGAAGTAACCAAAAGAGGTATTTATTCCGGTTCCTTTGGCTGCATCAGTCCAGATGGTGATTTCGATTTCAATGTGGTTATCAGGAGTATTTTGTACAATGCTGAAGCTGGTTATTTATCCTTTCAGGTTGGAGGAGCCATTACCTACCAAAGCAATGCTGTTTCAGAATACGAAGAGTGTTTACTGAAGGCCAGTGCAATTTTGAAGGTACTGGGCAGTTAATTTGTTCAGTTGTTCTCATCTGTTCTTATATAATATGTCATTCTGAACGCAGTGAAAAATCTTTAACCCAAAATTTTCTAGTTTTAGCATCTCGCTAAGACTTACCAATATCTTAAACCTTAATTCATAAAAAGATCTTAGCGCGACGCTAAGACCAAATAATGTTAGAAAGACCCTGAAATAAATTCAGGGTGACGGAAAGCAAAAAAGGTAGAAATTCTGCCTCATGCAAAACCTTGCATCTTAAACCTTAAACCTATTTCTTATAATACTGCTGTGCTTCAGGTAAATATTTTTGGATCTGTGCAATACGTGTAGCATCGCTTGGGTGGGTACTTAAAAACTCGGCTGGTTTTTGAGCACCTGCCGATGCCGCCGACATTCTATTCCAGAAAGCAGTGGCATTTTGTGGATTGTATCCGGCCATGGCCATAAAAATCAAGCCTAAACGATCGGCTTCTAATTCTTGATTACGGCTGAATTTTAACATCGCCACTGGTGTACCTACACCATAAAGCGTATTAAAAATAGATTGTGTTTTTGGGTTTTTAGATAATGCAACACCTGCTGCTGCACCAATACCCTGCGCAACCATTTCCTGCGACATCCGTTCTGCTGAGTGACCTGCAATAGCGTGGGCAATCTCGTGGCCCATTACGGTGGCTAAACCAGCATCATCTTGTGTTACAGGTAAAATGCCGGTATAAACTACAATCTTCCCTCCTGGCATACACCAGGCATTTTTTTCGTTATTCTGTACCACATTAACTTCCCACTGGTAATCTGCAATTAGGTTGCCATAATTATTGCTGTTCATATACGATTTTACAGCCGTAATTAATCTGCTACCAATGGTTTTGACCTTCAAAGCCTGCGCATTCGAGGCTGGTAAAACTGTATTTTTATTCTCCGTTAAAAAGGTGCTATAAGCCTGGAAAGCCATTGGCAAAACCTGGTCGTTACTCACTAAATCAAATCGACTACGGCCTGTTAAAGGAACGGTAGAACAGGAGTTAAATAATAATACTCCAGCAACGCTTGCTGTTAAAAATAACTTTTTCATAATGCGATTTTAAATGATTAGTAAATACTGATAGGCAAAACCGAAGATTAAACAGTAAGCCTATAAATAAGTTTTAATGAAATGTGTTTTGTTAATTAATTAGTTTTCTTCCTAAACAAATACACTTTAGATTCTTTGCCTTTCAGCAATCTTTCGAGGTTTTTTTGGTGCGTAACTAAGATTAAAATACAAACCACCATGCCATAAAGCACTTCCGATTTGATGGAAACCTGAAACAAAAACACCACACTGAGCGGAAAAGTAAATCCTGCACAAATGGAGCTTAATGAAACGTATTTAGTTAACAACAATACAACCACAAAAACCAGAACACAAAGCATAGATGCTTCGAAGTTAACTGCCAAAATCATTCCAAAAAGTGTAGCAACACCTTTTCCGCCTCTAAAACCTGCAAAAACAGGAAATAAATGCCCCATTACTGCGGTTACACCGAGTGCGAGTTGATAATTGACAAAAACAACTGAATTTTGTGGTCCGGTTACCGACATGCCGATTAAATAGGCCAGATTGGTTGCAGTATAACCTTTGGCAATATCGATGATCATTACTGCAATCCCTGCTTTTTTGCCCAATACCCTAAAAGTATTGGTTGCGCCAGCGTTGCCACTTCCATACTCCCTTACATCAACCCCATAAAAGGCCTGACCAAGCCATACAGCTGTTGGTATAGATCCAAAAAGATAGGCGATTAATAACGCGCTGAGAGAATAAACCGTAACCATAGCCTACAATGATACAAAAAATAAGCTTTTAATTTTATAGCAAATCACTTTAGTATGCTTTTAAACTCATATCCAGGCTTTTCACAGAGTGTGTAAGTGCGCCCATCGAAATAAAATCTACTCCGCAAGCAGCATATTCGGCAACATTCTCTTCAGTAATGCCTCCAGAAGCCTCCGTAATGAATTTACCGTCGATTAATTTAACCGCAGCCCTTAAGTTTTCGAAACTGAAATTATCAAGCATTATACGGTCTACGCCACCAATAGCCAAAACTTGAGATAACTCTTCCAGGTTCCGCACCTCGATTTCAATCTGAAGTGATTTATTTTGATCTACTAGATATTTTTTAGCGGCTGTAATGGCGTTTGAAATTCCTCCTGCATAATCTACATGATTATCTTTAATTAAGATCATATCATATAAACCAATGCGGTGATTTACACCTCCCCCGATCCTTACAGCCCATTTTTCTAAATAGCGAAGTCCTGGAGTGGTTTTACGGGTATCTAAAATTTTGGTCTTAGTTGTCTTTAATAAAGAAACAATCCGATGGGTTTTAGTTGCAATGCCACTCATGCGTTGCATACAGTTTAAAACCAAACGCTCCGCAATTAAAATAGCATGTGTACTTCCAGAAACGGTTAAGGCAATATCGCCTACTTTTACAGCTACACCATCCTGCAGCAGTACATCAACTTTTAAAGTATCATCGACTTCCTTAAAAGTCTCAAGAGCCAGTTCAATCCCAGCCAAAATACCATCTTCTTTGATAATCAGTTTTGCTTTTCCCTGCGTTCCGGGTGGAATTGTTGAAAGTGAAGTATGATCACCGTCACCAACATCTTCGGCAAGGGCATTTTTTATGAAGTGATGTATAAGTTGAGTATCCAAAATGTAGATTTTATGCCGCAAAAATAAGAAATATTTGTTAGCAGACAATTTACTGAAGCGTTAAAGTGATTTGTTGACTTCAGAAGTTTCTAGCCTCCGCGGTTTACGAAGTTGGCACAGGCATAGCGGTAGCAAAACTTCGTAAGTCCTGCCTAGCCAATTAATCTTTTGCCGGTTCGATCCTTAATTCAGTAATCGAAAAGCTGGTATTGAATTTTTTCATGGTGATGGAAACCCTAAAGGTTTCTTTGGCGGTATTTAGAATAATCACACCAAAACGATAGTTTGGATTCGTATTAATTTTATGAAAAATACTTGTTTTTATCGGCGGATGTTTAACAAAAAAATCTCTTAAAATCTGTTCACCCTGTGCTTTAGAGTATACATCTTCTTCATCAACTATAATAAGTTCGATAGTTGAGGCGAAACTTTTAGCAATTTCTTTTGAGTTGCCAGCCTTAAAATACGAGGATAAATCATCAATAATATCTGCCTGAAGAGCTGCAGGATGGTATAATGATGACAAACTAATAATGAGTAAAAATAAGCTCCGGATCATTTCTGTATTTTATACAGAACCCTATAGCTAAAATTATGCCATTAGCGTATCAAAAAAAGGATTTCTTCATTTGTATAAGCATCAATAAAGTTATATTTGCCATATAAACAAAACACTAAAACATGTTATACATGAAAATGTTTTAATGTGGATCAATAAATTTTACAATAAAAATGGTAAACGATAAAAAACTCGCACTTATAATTCTAGATGGTTGGGGCTACGGAAAACAAGATAATTCTGATGCTGCTTATGCTGCCAACACTCCTTTTTTCGATTCGTTATTACAGAAATATCCAAATTCTAAGCTTGAAGCATCTGGCGAAGCAGTAGGTTTGCCTGCCGGACAGATGGGAAACTCTGAGGTTGGGCACATGAACTTAGGCGCAGGTCGGGTAGTTTACCAGGAACTTGGAAGAATCAACAAATCGATTACCGACAGAGAATTGCACAGCAACCCGGTTTTGGTAAGTGCATTCGATTATGCTAAGCAGAACAATAAAGCGGTTCACTTCATCGGTCTGGTTTCAAACGGTGGTGTGCATGCACATATCGAACACTTAAAAGCTTTATGTGATGCCGCAAATGAAGCAAACGTACCAAACACTTTTGTTCATGCTTTTTTAGATGGCCGCGATACTGATCCAAACTCTGGTTTAGGCTTTATTACTGACCTGGAAAACCATATCCAAAACACCAATGCTAAACTGGCTACCATGGTTGGCCGTTATTATGCAATGGACCGCGATAACCGTTGGGAGCGTGTTAAACAAGCTTACGATGTAATGGTAAACGGCATTGGCGAAAAAACCAAGGATGCTTTGGCCGCGATCAAAAGATCATACGCTGATGGCGTAACTGATGAGTTTTTAAAACCAATCGTATTAACACAGGATAATGGTGCACCAGTTGCGACGATTCAAAATGATGATGTAGTAATCTGTTTTAATTTCCGTACCGATAGAGGTCGTGAAATCACTACCGCATTAACACAAAAAGATTTCCCAGAACAGCAGATGCACAAGCTGCCGTTGTATTATGTTACCATGACTACCTACGATGAGAGTTTTGAAAAAGTAAATGTAATTTTCACCAAAGATGATTTAGCTCAAACCATTGGTGAAGTTCTGGCCGACAACAATAAGAATCAGATCCGCATTGCAGAAACTGAGAAATACCCACATGTAACCTTCTTCTTCTCGGGCGGAAGGGAAGCCGAATTTAAAAACGAAAAACGCCTTTTAATTCCTTCACCTAAAGTAGCCACCTACGATCTTCAGCCTGAAATGAGTGCCGCGGGGATTACGGAGGCCATTACCAAAGAAATGGAAACCGGGTGGGCTGATTTTATTTGCTTAAACTTTGCCAATCCGGATATGGTTGGCCACACAGGTGTTTTTGAAGCTGTGGTAAAAGCGGTAGAAACTGCAGACAAATGTGCAGAAACTGTGGTAAGTAAAGGTTTGGAGCATGGTTACTCGTTTATTCTTTTGGCCGATCATGGAAACTCCGAATTTATGGTAAATGGAGATGGTTCTGCCAATACTGCGCACACCACCAACCTGGTTCCTTGTATTTTAATTGATAACGATTATAAAACCATTGCAGATGGCAAATTAGGCGACATTGCTCCTACTATTCTAAAAATATTAGGTGTGGCTATTCCAGCAGAAATGACAGGAAATGTGTTAGTATAATGATTAAAAAACTTCATATCCTGGTATTTGCTTTGGCATTGTTATCCTGCAATCAGCGAAAAGAAGCTGAAGCAAATACAGATTTATTGTATTTTGATATAAAAGGGTATTTTGGAAAGGAAATTTCGCGCCTACAAAAACTGAATC
This sequence comes from Pedobacter sp. 22163, assembly GCF_052045595.1. Lineage (NCBI taxonomy): Bacteria > Pseudomonadati > Bacteroidota > Sphingobacteriia > Sphingobacteriales > Sphingobacteriaceae > Pedobacter > Pedobacter sp. 22163. The sequence goes on from NZ_JBQEPM010000005.1 coordinate 446,790, forward strand.
CCATTGTGAATAAAACCGTTAGTATAAATGGGGGAGCTGAAAGCAAAACAGCTAAAATTGCCGACTGGGCAAAAGAATTAGCCATTTTCGTTAACGCCGACATTAATAAAACATCGTGGAAAGGAAGTTTTAAAACAAAAGAACAAGATGGCGTTGATATTTATACTTCCGATAATAAAAAAATCCCTATTAAGAAGGTTTCTATAACCTGGAATGGTGAGAAAGCTGGCAAAATAGAGATCATTATCGATAATAAAAATATCTTATACCAATCTCAAGATACTTTAACCTATTGTCCGGATAGCCTTTACACAATCAAAAAACAACAGAAAATTAGATTGTTAAAGGAAAAAAAATATTCAGTTGTTGGAAAGCTGAAATAAAAGAATGGGACTTGAAAATATTTAAGTCCCATTTTTCTTTAAAGGTTATATTTTATTTTAGGCTTGCAATCTGCGCCTTATCGTAGGTTACCCAATCAATAATATCTTTTCTTAAGGGCTGCAAGGTTAATACTTTCTGAAAATCAGCGATAGAATTATTGAACAAAGCTACACAAGCCGCTTTTTCTTCTTTTTTCTTCGCTTTAAAAGATCTGAAAATTGCATAATCCTTATAAGCTAAGCCACGGTTCTGAAACATTTGGGCATCCTCATCACCATTAATTTCTATGGCTTTTGTAAAATCTTTGAGAGATGCCAAATAAAAGTTCTCGCGCATGGCATTTAACGATTCTTTAGGATCGTTAGCGATTTTTAACCTTGCTATTCCACGGTAGTAATATGCAGAAACTTCAGATGGTTTGATGGTTAATAAACGGCTGTAAGTTGCAATACACTTCTCATATTCGCGATTTTGGAAATAAGAATATCCAAGCATCTGAAGCACGTTTGCATTATCAGGAGTTTTAGTATCAGCTTTTTCTAATTGTATCGCGGCTGTTTTATAATCACCTTTCATCATCGCCTGCATGCTTCTTTCGTAATTGTTTTGTGCAAAACTACTAGTTGATGTAAAAATAATTAATCCTAAAATCGCCTTTTTAAAATAGTTCATGTATGAGTAATAAGTTTAACAAATCTAACGCCTAACCAAATTTATAGGAGAAATTTTTTGCAATATAATCCTATTCTGATAATTTAAAAGTTTTTAATTTTCTTTCATTCAAAACCAAATGCCCTAAACATTAGCTTAAACGCTAAAATATGCTTTATATGATATTGGCGAAAACATTTATATTAATCTGCCTTTTTAACATAAGATTAATATTATTTTCACTTTGGCACAAGAGTTGAATTTATTAACTTAATAACAAAATTAAACAAAGTGAATACGATTAAACTGCCAGTTTGTCGTTAGCGGAAAATGTGATAATGAGTAAACAAGATATATTTGATTTCCATACAGCAATGCCAATCATAAATGAGGATACCGAATTTTTTCCCTTAATGTCTCAGCAAGACGAAGAGGAAATGAATAATGAGGAAACGCCCGAAACATTGGCCATATTGCCTTTGCGAAACACAGTTTTATTTCCAGGAGTAGTTATTCCTATTACGGTTGGAAGAGATAAATCAATTAAGTTAATTAAGGAAGCTTACAAAGGAAATAAGATTATTGGGGTTGTTTCTCAAAAAGACGTTTCTATTGAAGACCCTACTTTTGAGCAACTTAACACGGTTGGTACGGTTGCAAACATCATTAAGTTGTTGCAGATGCCTGATGGAAATACTACCGTAATTATCCAGGGCAAACAACGTTTCAGCTTAATTGAAGAGGTGCAGAACGAACCTTACATTAAAGCAGTTGTTAAAAAATTCGAAGAACAAAAGCACAAAGCAGATAAAGAGTTTAAAACATTAATCGCTTCTATCCGCGAAATGTCTGCACAGATTATCCAGCTTTCACCGAATATTCCAAGTGAAGCCAGTATTGCGCTTAAAAACATCGAGAGCAATTCATTTTTGATCAATTTCATTTCATCAAATATGAATGCCGAAATGGCCGATAAGCAGAAAATCCTTGAAATGGATAAATTGCAGGAAAGAGCACAAAAGGTAATGGAGCTTTTAATGGTCGAATTGCAGATGCTGGAGCTGAGAAATCAGATCCAATCGAAAGTACGTACCGATTTAGACAAGCAACAACGTGATTATTTTTTAAATCAACAGCTAAAAACCATTCAGGAAGAGTTGGGAGGCAGCTCTGCCGATTTAGAATTCGACGCTTTACAAGAAAAAGCCAAGAAGAAAAAATGGGCAAAAGCAGTTGCCGAACATTTTGATAAAGAACTAGATAAATTGGGTAGAATGAACCCTGCTGCACCGGATTACTCTGTTCAGTTAAATTATTTGGAACTTCTTTTAGATTTACCCTGGAGCGAGTTTACAAAAGATAATTTCGACCTAAAAAGAGCACAACGTATCTTAGATAAAGATCACTTTGGTTTAGAAAAAGTTAAGCAACGTATTATAGAATACTTAGCCGTTTTAAAATTAAAGCGTAATATGAAAGCGCCAATCTTATGTTTGGTTGGCCCTCCGGGAGTTGGTAAAACATCTTTGGGAAAATCTATTGCAAAAGCTTTAGGCCGTAAGTATGTGCGTATGGCTTTAGGCGGTATCCGCGACGAAGCAGAAATCCGTGGACACCGCAAAACTTACATAGGGGCAATGCCAGGTCGTATTATTTCATCTATTAAAAAAGCGGGGGCAGATAATCCTGTTTTTGTTTTGGATGAGATTGATAAAGTAGGAACCGACCACCGTGGCGACCCATCATCAGCTCTGCTTGAAGTATTAGACCCTGAACAAAACAGCGCCTTCTACGATCATTATGTAGAAATGGATTACGATTTATCCAACATCCTGTTTATTGCAACAGCAAACTCTTTAAGTACCATTCAACCTGCGTTGTTAGATCGTATGGAGATTATTGAAGTAAACGGATATACGATTGAAGAGAAAATAGAAATCGCTAAAAAATACCTGTTGCCTAAACAGAAAGAAAACCATGGTTTACAAACCAAGGATATTAATTTAAAAACTCCACTGATCGAAAAAGTGATTGAAGATTATACCAGAGAATCAGGCGTACGTGGTTTGGAGAAAAAAATAGGTTCTTTGGTACGTGGTGTGGCCACCAAAATTGCGATGGAAGAAACCTACGATTCAAATTTAAGCAATGATGATGTAGAGCGCATTTTAGGTGCCCCAATTTACGATAAAGACTTATACGAAGGCAATGAAGTGGCTGGAGTAGTAACAGGTTTAGCCTGGACAAGCGTAGGAGGTGATATTTTATTCATCGAATCGAGTTTAAGCCCAGGAAAAGGAAAATTAACCTTAACCGGTAACCTTGGTGATGTAATGAAAGAATCGGCGGTTATCGCGCTAGCGTATTTACGCGCCCACGCAGCCGAATTTGATATAGACTACAGTTTATTTGACAACTGGGATGTTCACGTTCACGTACCTGCAGGTGCTACACCAAAAGACGGTCCTTCGGCTGGGGTAACAATGCTTACTGCCCTAACGTCGGCATTTACACAACGTAAGGTAAAACAGCATTTAGCCATGACTGGAGAGATTACTTTACGTGGAAAAGTACTTCCGGTTGGTGGTATCAAAGAAAAGATCCTAGCTGCAAAAAGAGCAAACATTAAAGAAATTATCCTTTGCAAAAGCAACCGTAAGGATATTTTAGAAATTAAGGAAAGTTACATCAAGGATTTAAAATTCCATTATGTAACCGAAATGAGTGAAGTAATTGAATTGGCTTTAACCAAAAACAAGGTTAAAAAACCTTTGGATTTAAGTGTTAAAATTGCACCGATTGTAAACTAATTGCTAATTCTTTTGGATTAACAATCAAAAATCCAATTACAATAAATACTTTTATAGCCTAGGTAAATTGCCTGGGCTTTTTTATGAGATCATTTTTATTCACTATAGTTTTTTGTTTGGTTGTTTCAACCAGTTTCGCTCAATCTTTTAAAAACGAATTTGGTTTTAAAACCGAAAACGATGCTTATTTGGCTACTTTAAACGATCGATATTATACCAACGGATTATTTATCTATTTCCGCCGTGCCATTAATACAGAAAAGCTTTCAGATAAAATAGAGAAAAAAACCTACGAAATTTCTGCCGGTCAGAAAATGTATACGCCTTATTGGGGCCAGGTTCCTAACAAAGAAGATCAGGACAGGCCTTTTGCAGGTTATCTTTATGCAGGTGGAGCATATTCGGTTTTCTATAAAAATGAGAGCGTTTTAAAAACCAGTGTAGAATTGGGAACGGTTGGTCCTAACTCGCTTGCCCAAACAGCACAACGTTTCCTACATAAAACCGTAGGTTTTTATACCCCTGCAGGTTGGGATTACCAGATTAAAAATGAACTGGCCGTAAACCTTGCCGCAAATTATAGCAAGTTACTTTTTAGACCAGAAGATCCCATTGTGGATATCAGTGCCCAGGGTTATGCCAACTTAGGAACAACTTTTTCGGGTTTGGGTGCATCAGTGCTTTTCAGGGCCGGCAAACTAAATCAATTGTTTAACAGTGCTTATCACAACGCGGTGATCGGAAATTCAAAAACCAAAAGCTTAAACAGCTCGGAATTTTTCTTTTATGTAAAACCACAGCTAAACTTTGTTGCTTACGATGCCACCATACAGGGAAGTCTTTTTAACGATAACAGTCCGTTAACTTTTGGGGTAAAACCGATTGTTTTTGAGCAACAGTTTGGTGTAAATTATAGCTCAAAAAGATTTACTGCCGATTTCAATATTATTTTTAAAACCAAAGAAGTTAAAAGTGTGGCTAAAGCACAGAATTATGGCGGTTTAAGTTTGTATTATCGGTTTGGGAAGAGTTAGGTTAATAGGTTAACTGTTTAAATTGGTTAATTGAGAATTTGCAGCGTATGAAAAAAGCAATCTTTTTTATCATTTTGTTCTTCATTATTGGTGCCGTTATTTACAATCTATACCCCGAAAATAAATTACCAACTAATACCGAAATCGATTATATCATTGTTAAAAAGTCAAACAGACAATTATTGGCTTATTCAAAGCAGAAATTGATTAAAACTTATCAGATTTCATTGGGAGACAGCCCAGTTGGGCATAAAGAATTCGAAGGTGATGAGAAAACACCTGAGAGAGTTTATGTAATAAATGCCAAAAACCCAAATAGTGGTTATTATAAAAACCTTGGAGTATCTTACCCAAATAAAAAAGATATTGCAAAGGCAAAACTAGTTAGTAAAGATCCCGGTGGTGATATTAAAATACATGGGATCAGGAACCATTTAGGATTTATCGGCAAGTTTCAACGATTTTTCGATTGGACAAATGGCTGTATGGCACTAACCAATAACGAAGTAGACGAATTGTTTTATGCTGTAAATATTGGAACTAAAATAGAAATCTGGCCGTAGGCTTTAATCAATTGATGGTCTTTTACGACTCTCCTTTTTATCGGCGTTTACGGCCTTATTCTTTAATCTTTTTTGAATAACTGCTTTAGGGATTTTAGTTGCTTTTCGCTTCTTCTGAACGTGTAACGATCGCTTTAACAATTCTATCAACTTGGCAACTGTTTTCTCTTTGTTGAGTAGCTGGCTCCTGTCCTCTTGCGAAACAATATGTAACAGTCCTTCAGTATCTAGTCTATTTTCCAGTTTTTCCTTTAAACGTGTCTTTTCGTCCTCGTCTAAATAAAAAGCTGTTCCCAGGTCGAAAATTAATTCTACCTTACTCGAAACTTTATTTACATTTTGTCCACCCTTACCCCCACTTCTGGAAGTTTTGAAAGTAACAGACCGTAAAATTTCTTCTCTTGTAGGCAACATGCCGCAAAAGTAACTATTTGTAACAGGAATAAAAACAGGTCATTCTTTTTTAGCTCTATTTACAGGTATAGTTTTTTTCGATTGTAAAGTCAATGCCATCGGTAGATTTCACAACCAATTTATTTACATTTCCACCAACGTCTTTTGCATAATTATAAGTTTCAGCGCCTGAAGATATTTTTTTCTGACTTGGTAAATTTTTAGAAAGTTTACCAAAAAATCTTTTTAATGGACTGTACAACACAAATGGAAGGTTGATTTTTTTCTCATAAATAAAAAAATTCTCAACAGCTAGTTCTGATCCATACTCAATAATTATTGCTTTACCATCATTTATCTGGTAAGAGGTTAAATTTCCATTTAGATAGCTATATTTTTCTATAATATTTAAATTGCTATTGCAATTATCAATATACTTTACCTCAGTTAAATAACCTTCAACATTATAGCTATATTCGATGTTTTCACCTTTATTACTTGTTTTATTCTTAATTCTGCCTTTTTCATCCAATTTATAATATTGAATATTATTTGGCTCAATTACAATAATTTCTGAGGTTGAGTAAGTATATGAGATTTCTATCCCAAAAGAATTATTCTTTATCTTTATTAACCGACCATCGACATCATAAAAATAATCATAGCTTTCGTTTTCATTAATAGATTTATAAACTCCATGATCAGCCAGGCATGAATTATTACCGGCAATTACATCTTCCGGAGTAACTTTATTTTTTGAACAGGATAATAAAAATATTGTAAGTACCGCTTGAAAAATAATTGAGTAGCGCTTTATTAGCATATTAAATGTCGTGCATTAATTTTCATCTAATATATTAAAAAATCTGTTCTCCCTATTTTGTCCTTGTCTAAATTTATTATCATAACTTTGAATAACAAGAATAAAAACAGGTTATTCTCCCTCTTTCGATTCGCTTACCTTGGTACGTAACCCTACAATATCTTTATCCAATTGGTAAATACCTCCCCTATCGCTGCCCACCAATTGAAGTTTCTCTAACATCGTTTTCGCCATTTTTTCTTCTTCCAGTTGTTCATCTAAATACCATTGCAAAAATTTAAATGTGAGATAATCTTTCTCATTCAGCGAAAGCTCTACCAAATCGTTAATGCTTTTTGATACCAACAATTCATTATCCAGAAAATCCTGAAATACCTCTATAACCTGTCCGAAAGAATTTTTGGGCATTTCAAGGGCAGTAATCATCGCATGCCCATCACGATCATTGATATAATGAATCAGTTTAAGCATATGATGACGTTCTTCTTCACTCTGACGGTAGAAAAATTCGGTATAACCTTCTAAACCTGGCTGGGTTTCTAACCATGAAGCAATTCCCAGATAAACTTGTGAAGATTCGGCTTCCAGCTTAACCTGGTTATTCAGGGCCGCCAACATTCTTTCAGATAACAACATAATCGTGTATTTATTTTATAATTAAACACATCCAGCAAATCAATGTTTTAGCATCATCTTGTTTAGAATCTATCTTTATACCTTTAAAAAATTCAGCATTCTGTTTCTATTTTTTACCTTTGCGCTACGATGAAGAAAAACCTGGTAATAGCAATAGATGGCTACTCATCTTGCGGAAAAAGTACTTTAGCAAAAGCACTGGCTAAAAAATTAGGCTTCATTTATGTAGACAGCGGAGCGATGTACCGTGCCGTTACATTATACTTCTTAAGAAATAACATCGATATTACTGATGATGCTAAAGTTGTTGATGCTTTACAGCATATCGAACTGAATTTCCACTCCCGTGATTACGAATCCCATATCACCCTTAATGGTGAAGAAGTTTCTGATGAAATCCGCTTAATGCCCGTTTCTGAAAATGTAAGCGAGGTTTCGGCACATAAAATTGTGCGTCATGAAATGGTGAAGCAACAGCAGCGTATGGGTAAATCGAAAAACATCGTCATGGATGGTCGTGATATTGGCACTACCGTTTTTCCTGCTGCCCCTGTGAAATTTTTTATGACGGCCGATCCGAAAATCAGGGCTGAACGCAGATTTAAGGAACTGGAGAGCAAAGGCAATAACGAAACTACGCTGGAAGAGGTTTTTGAAAATCTTGCCCATCGCGATTATGCTGATACTACCCGTAAGGAAAGTCCGTTGGTTAGGGCTGATGATGCCATTATTTTAGATAATACCGATCTTACACAGGAAGAACAATTAGATTTTGCATTGGAAAGAGTGCAACCGTTTTTGGCTCATTAGTTCATTGGTTCACTAGTCATTAGTTAAATTAATTAATGGTTAATTGTTTAAATCGGTTAACCGACATCTATCGCTGCATCCCAATGCATGGCTTAGTTAATCGTCTTAAGGCTAGGGATTTTCAGACTAAATAGATTTCTCCATTCCGCGGCGCTCCAGTCGAAATAACGTGTCTTTAGGGTTAATTGTTAGCCGGTTAACTGGTTCCAAGCTATGGGCTACAAGACTATCAACCATGAACTATCTGGCTATTGGCCTTTGACTTCAAAAAAATTTCATATTTTTAGCACCCAACCCAAATGTTACTATGAAATTAAAATCAATTTATCTTGCGGTATTATTTTTATCGCTCACTATCCTCAATGCCAATGCCCAAAAAGGCTGGATCAATCTCTTTAATGGAAAAGATTTAAAAGATTGGAACATTAAAATCGCCAAACATGACTACAAAGAAAATTATGCCAATACTTTTCGTGTAGAAAATGGCTTAATGAAGGTGAGTTATGATGGATATAAAGAATTTGACCAACAATACGGACATATTTTCTACAAAAAACCTTTTTCTGCCTATCTTTTAAAAGTAACCTACCGCTTTATTGGCGATCAGGCTAAAGGTGGTGAAGGCTGGGCAACCAGAAATAGTGGTGCCATGTTACATTGCCAGGATCCGGCAACGATGTTGAAAGATCAGGATTTCCCGATTTCGATTGAAGCCCAAATTCTTGGCGGAGATGGTGAACATGAACGCCATACCAGTAACGTATGCACACCTGGAACGCTAATTGATTATAATGGAAAACTATTTACCGGACACTGCTTAGATTCTAAATCGAAAACCTATGCCGGCGACCAATGGGTAACGGCAGAATTTTTAGTTTTGGGTGATTCGGTTGTAAAACACATTATAGCAGGCGAAGTGGTTTTAGAATACACTAAACCTCAAATTGGTGGAGGCAATGTTTCTAATTTCGACCCGAAAGTTAAAATAGACGGGAAAGCATTAACATCTGGTTATATTTCTTTACAGAGCGAAAGTCACCCAATAGAATTTAAAGCCGTGCAGCTTTACGATTTGGAAGCGTACATGAAAGATAAAGCGAAACTGGATAAGGTATTGGCTAAAATATTAAAAGAGTAAAACATATTGTTACCTAGTTGTTAAATCATGATGTAAAAACCTCGCACCTAAATTTATACGATGCTCAACACCCATTTGTTTAAAACCCTTGCCCTGCTATTTTTTCTTTTAGTTGCCAATATTACTTTTGGGCAAACTGCTTATAAAGTAAAAGACATACCAGACCCCAAAAACAATGGTGGAGGTTATGTAAGTGATCCCGATAGCATTTTGGGAAGCAGTGCGGTTTCTGACTTAAATAATACCATTGCCCAGTTCGAGCATGAAACCAATGTTCAGGTAGCTGTGGTGGTTGTTAACGATTTTGACCATGATAAAGAAGATTTCGATTTTGCATTTGAGCTTTTTAACACTTGGGGAATTGGTTCAAAAACCAGCAATAATGGCTTATTGTTATTTATTTCAAAAGATCGGAGAAAGTACCGGTTCATTACCGGAACGGGAATTGAAGGTGTATTGCCAGATGTAAAGCTTAAACATATTGCCGAGCAGAACCTCTTACCAGCTTTCAGGCAGAATGATTTCAGCACCGGGATAACAAATACCATCAATGCCATTGGTGTAATCATTTTAAACCCTGAACATAAATCAGAGCTCAATCAGTTTTTTACTCAACACGAAAGCAGCAGTCCACTCGAAAATTTTTGGCTTCCTACGGGAATTATCCTACTGGTATTTTGGGGGGTATTCAAAATTGTGAACAGGCAAGCCAAAAATGGTTTAAATCTAAAAGGCTTTGACAAGAAAAATAGTTATGACGCTACGATAGCTAAAGGCTGTGGAGTGGCTTTTTTTATTGTATTTGTTTCTATTTTTATTTTTGTTTTTACTGGTGCTTTTGAGCTGTTCGAAAAGATAAAATTAGCACATATCCCTTACATTCTTTTTTCTATCCTGGCCATATTGCTTTTCTTTCGTTACCTTTTCTATCTGTCGGCATTAAGAAAAGCACACCAGGACGACAAAAATTTCTTTGATGCGGTTGTGGCTTTCCACAAAAAAAACTGGTGGTTAGTTCTTTTCTCTCCTATAATTTTAATTGCAATTATACTCCACCTTATCAAGCGCGTTAAAACGATTGATCGTTTTAAACCAGTTTTGGATAGTAAAAACAACCCAATGATCAGGGTAGACCGCGATATCAATATAGAAGGAAAACCGTTTTTAACTGCGGGGCAACGTAAAGAAGAAGTTGTTTTAGCTTATGATTATGATATCTGGGAAAGCACAGACCATAAAGAACATATTATTAAGGCATGGCCAGCGGAAAAATACAACAGTTATACTGAATGCCCCGAATGCGCTTTTAGGACATATAAACTGAATGAACGTGTTACAGTTAAACAGGCCACTTACAGTCACGAAGGGCAAGCGAAGGTGATAAACGAATGTAGCTTTTGTAAAAAAACAGAATTTATAAAGTGGATCACATTGGCCATGTTGGTCAAATCGAGTTCGTCATCAGGCTCCTCTTCATCAAGCAGCAGCTCATCTTCTTCTTCATCAAGCAGTAGCTGGGGTGGTGGCAGTAGCAGCGGTGGCGGTACTGGCGGTAGCTGGTAGTCTCACTTATCTGTTTTATAAGATATTTTGACGCTGCTGAAAGAAGATTTTCAGGAAAGGAGCAGCACCTTTTTTCAATCTTATCCCCACCTATTAAAAGTATTTTCTAATTTTGAAACACTTAGCACGGTCTTTGCTTATAGCGTGTTTGCAATTACCCATTAAACTGTTTCGCAGAATTCAATACTTATGACTAGAATTTTCTTCCTCCTCATCGCTCTTTTTATTTTTACTAACCGTTTAAATGCACAAGAAACATATCGTGTTAAGGCGGACAAATTGCGTGTAAGGGAAAGCAGTGATCCGAAAAGTAAGGTTATTGGAAATATTGCTCAAAATGAAAACATTACGGTTTTAGATGCCAAAAATGCCAAGTTTTACAAAGTAAAGTTTAAAAACCGCGAAGGTTGGGTAAGCAAAGATTTTATCGAAAAAATTGCTCCTCCGGTTAAGCCAGCAACTCCTCAGGCAAATACTGCACAGCCTACCACTACGCCTCAAACGGCAGCAAGTGCCGACATGTATCGCGTAACTGCAGACGATTTACGCGTAAGGCAACAAGCTGACCCGAAAAGCAAAATTGTTGGATACCTGCCTAAAGATGAAAATGTTGCCGTGATTGATTCATCAAATACAAGCTTCTATAAAATTAAGGTTACCAATGGTGAGGGGTGGGTGAGTAAAGAATTTTTGGTCAGGGTTTCTCCTGTAAAGGCAGCAGCCGAAAAAACAAACATTTCGGCATCGGTACCCCAAGAAAACAAAGATTATACGAACATTATCTTTTTTACGGTTGTGGCCTTAATACTGATTACCATTTTATACTTTTCGATCAAATATGCCAGCGGCAATAAATTTTGGATCGGTTTTTCGGTAATCGTAATTCTGGTAACCGGGTATTTTTGCTACATTACTTTTATACAGTTAAAAGTAGTAACAGGTACCTTTGCAAGCAATGAAGATATACAGTACAAAACCTTCAATTTTAAATCGAAAGATTCAGTAGCCGTTACCGATGCCTATACTGATTCGATTTTCACTTCTAAATACGTTATAGAGGGAGATATGATCAAACTTTACGATCAGCAGAACACCATAATGCTATTAATCAGAGATGATCAAACATTAGTTGGCGAAGGTTTTACAAGAGGGACTTTTACGAAAAAATAGAATTCCGAAAAACATATCAAACGTTCCTACGGAACCTTTTTTTTCTACCCATGAATCGTCCCTATGGGACGCTTAGTCTTAAAAAATAACCACACGCCTCCTAATTGGTCGATTTGCAAATTGAAGCCGAGCCGGCAACTTTAGCAACTTTACATGCCGTCCCATCGGGACGCTTGCTAGGTAGCAAATAACAGATGTTATTTGTGTTTCGTTCCTTAGGAACGTTTGGTGGGTATTTGTGCACAGCCCTTGTTTTTAAACCTGATAGAGCGGAATAGCCCGGAACGTAGTGAGGACTATAAGCGATAGCAGGGCTGCTGCTCCCGAAGAAATACGGGACGCTCATTTTCAAATAATTAGCATAACTAAGCGATTAAACGCTAAAATAAAACAGCTACATTTTGGAAAAACATGTGATAAACTGAAATAACCACCCCACCTTTCAGGCACCCGTCTAAGATAGGGAAATTATAAAGAGCTAAAAATCAGCAAGATTTATTAAAAAAATCTTTTCTATAATTAAAAAAAGTTTTACCTTTGCAGTCCCTAAATAGGGAAAAAAGGAGATAATTAATTAATGGCTAAAAAACAAGTAGCAGAAAAAGAATTAGCAGCTAAAACAGCTGAACTTCAGGGAGAAGGCGGACGCCTGACTGAAAAAGAAACTATTGAATCAGAAGCTGATTCAGTTTCGATCGAATCGATCAAATCATCATTGGCTACACCATCGGAAGATTTCGATTGGGATGCAGATGAAAAAGTTTTCGGTAATTACAATGATGCAGACCGTAAAAAGTTTGAAGATATGTATGCTGGAACATTCAATCAGATCACTAAAGGTGAAATCATCAGCGGTATCGTTGTTTCAATCAACAACAAAGATGTAGTATTAAACGTAGGTTTCAAATCAGACGGTTTAGTTTCTACTTCTGAATTCCGTGATACACCAGATCTTAAAATCGGCGATTCAGTTGACGTTTTCGTTGAAGCACCGGAAGATGCTAACGGTCAATTGATCCTTTCTCGCAAAAGAGCAAAAACCCAAAGATCATGGGAAGCAATTAACGAGGCTCTTGAAAATGATAGAATCATCAACGGTTTCGTTAAGAGCCGTACTAAAGGTGGTTTAATTGTTGATATCATGGGCGTTGAAGCTTTCTTACCAGGATCTCAAATTGATATTAAACCAATCCGCGATTACGATGTATACGTGGGTAAAACAATGGAATTCAAAGTTGTTAAAATTAACCATGAGTTTAAAAACGTAGTCGTTTCTCATAAAGTGTTAATCGAAGACGATTTAGAAAGCCAAAAAGTAGAGATCGTTTCTAAATTAGAAAAAGGTCAGGTATTGGAAGGTACTGTTAAAAACATTACTGATTTCGGTGTGTTCATCGATTTAGGTGGTGTTGATGGTTTACTTCACATTACTGATATTTCTTGGGGCCGCATAGAGCATCCAAAAGAAGTATTATCATTAGATGAAAAAATCAACGTGGTTGTTTTAGATTTCGATGATGAGAAAAAACGTATCGCTTTAGGTTTAAAACAATTAACTCCACACCCTTGGGAGAACTTAAGCACCGACATCCAGGTTGGTTCTAAAGTAAAAGGAAAAATCGTAACTGTTGCAGATTACGGTGCTTTCTTAGAAATCATCCCAGGTGTTGAAGGTTTAATCCACGTTTCTGAAATGAGCTGGTCACAAAACTTAAGAAATCCACAAGAATTCTTAAAAGTTGGTGATGAGATCGAAGCTGAAGTTTTAACTTTAGACAGAGATGAGCGCAAAATGAGCTTAGGTATTAAACAATTATCTAACGATCCATGGCAAGAAGTTGCTGCTAAATTCCCAGTTGGAAGCAAGCACCAAGCAACTGTTAAAAACATGACTAACTTCGGTGTTTTTGTTGAAATCGAAGAAGGTATTGATGGTTTAATCCACATCTCTGATTTATCTTGGTCTAAGAAAGTAAACCACCCTAACGAATTCACTAAAGTTGGTGATGTATTAGACGTTGTTGTTTTAGAACTTGATGTTGATAACCGTAAATTAAGCTTAGGTCACAAACAATTGGAAGAAAACCCTTGGGATACTTTCGAAACGATCTTCACTTTAGATTCGGTTCACCAAGGTACAGTTGTTAAAGTAACTGATAAAGGTGCTGTTATTGCTTTACCATATGGTGTAGAAGGTTTCGTACCAACTAAACACATGGTTAAAGAAGACGGTACTTCAGTTAAAGCTGAAGAAACTAACGACTTCAAAATCATCGAGTTTAACAAAGAAGCTAAACGCATCGTTGTTTCTCACGCCCGTATTTGGGAAGAAGTTAAAGCTGAAGCTGTAGCAGAAGAAAGAGCAACTAAGAAAAAAGAAGCTAAAGCTGCTGTAACTGCTGTTAAAAAAGTTAAAGATTCTGTAGAGAAATCTACTTTAGGAGATTTAGACGTATTGGCTCAATTGAAATCGCAATTAGAAGGCGAAGAAAGCAAAGCTAAAAAAGGCTAGTTCTTTTTAACTGATCATATTAATCCCGATAGCGAAAGTTATCGGGATTTTTTTTGATTATTTTTTTGCCACAGAGAACGTGGCTTTATCCATTACCCCGATTGATCGTCATTTCGAGCGCAGTGAAACGAAGTGGAGAAATCTAATTAGCAGATCTCTCCATTTCGCTGCGCTTCAGTCGAGATGACGATTTGCCTATTAAATTAACACTTCAAGCTATGTTTTATGTAACAAAGTAATTCGCCCTACCAAACCTTTTCCGTTCATCCGTCTATAATTATTACTTTTGAAAAGGAAAATCCTTTATAATGAAGAAATTTATCTTTTTGTTTTTATCAATTATTTCGTTTAAACTTTCTGCACAGGAAGTGAATATAATTCCCCAACCAGTTTATATTAAAATTGAAGCAAATAAAAAATCATTTACGATAGACGCAAAAACTCAAATCGTTGTAGTTGATTCTTCGTTATTGAATTCAGCTAATTTTCTAATTGATTATCTTCAACAGTATTATAACCTGAAGCTAAACATAACAAGTGTTACGCCAACTAAAAATTTTATTAGCCTAATTTTAAATACGCGTGTCAGTGAATTTGACGATGCTTATCTTTTAAATACTTTAGATGATGGAGTTTCAATTATCGGCACCTCAAAACCTGGAGTATTCTATGGTGTACAATCATTAATACAACTTTTGCCTAGCTCAAAAGCAGAAAAGTTAAGTATAAAATCAGTTTCAATTATAGATCATCCCCGCTTCGATTATCGTGGTATGCATCTGGATGTAAGTCGCCATTTTTTTGACGTAGCCTTTATAAAACAATACATCGATTATCTGGCGCTTCATAAAATGAACTATTTCCACTGGCATTTAACGGATGATCATGGCTGGCGAATCGAAATCAAAAAATACCCCAAGCTTACTGAAATCGGTGCCTGGAGAAATGGTAGCATTATTGGCTTATGGCCCGGACAAGGAAACGAGCATATAAAATATCAGGTATTGCCGGCTGACGTAAAAATTACGCCAAAAGATGCCGTTATTAAAACCGATGGTATTCGTCACGGCGGTTATTATACCCAAGAACAAATTAAGGATGTGGTTGATTATGCTGCTAAACGTTACATCACCATTATTCCAGAAATAGAAATGCCTGCTCACAGCATGGCTTTATTGGCTGCTTACCCGGAATTAGGAACAACACCAGATAAAAAATACGAAGTTGCACAAACCTGGGGAATGATGAACAAATACAACAATGTACTCCAGGCTTCCGACACGACTTTTAAATTTCTGGAAAATGTATTAACTGAAGTAATGAATTTGTTCCCATCGCAATACATCCACATTGGTGGTGATGAAGCGGCTAAAGTGTGGTGGAAACAATCTGCTGTTTCGCAACAGATTATGAAAGCCAATGGTTTGAAAAATGAAAGTGAATTACAAAGTTATTTCATCCGCAGGATGGAGAAATTTGTAAACAGCAAAGGCAAAACCATTATCGGTTGGAACGAAATTTTAGAGGGCGGTTTAGCTCCTAATGCAGTTGTAATGAGCTGGCAAGGAGAAAAAGGAGGCATCGACGCAGCAAAGCAAAATCATAAAACCATTATGACACCCGAAAATAAGATGTACTTTAACCATGGGCAGTTCGTAAAAGAAGATAGCCTGGCTGCAAATAAGTTTTCGCCATTGATTGATGTTTACAATTATGAACCCGTACCGGCTGAATTAAGTGCCGAGCAGGCTAAATACATTTGGGGCGCACAGGGCTGTTTATGGAGTGAATATATTACCAACCCAGCAAAAGTACAATACCTGCTTTTTCCAAGATTAGACGCTTTGAGCGAAATTTTATGGAGTCTGAAAGAAAAACGCAATTATCCTGATTTTCAAAAAAGGCTGAAAACACAGTTTAAACGCTATGATTTAATGGGAATTGCCTACTCGAAAAGGTACTTAGAAAATTAATACTTTTTAAAGAAGCGTCTTTGATGTTGGTCTAATATAAAATTTATGCAATCTTTGCATTAAAAATTAAACCATGCGTAAACTATTTGCCGTCCTTTCTACCGTTATAACTCTATTTGCCATTAAAGAAACGGTTTATGTATTTACTTCTACCGATGCAGACATGGTCAAGCAAAAAGCCATCATGACTGTAATTGCTTTAAGCATTACCATACCATTAATTATTTTAACACTTTGGCTTTGGTCGCCGGGCAGAAAGAAAAATGGTCAACAAAATTAAGTTATAAACTTACTTTTCAAATCGGGTGTTGGCACCCAACAACTCTCCTGCCTGCCCCACCATTGGTAGCGGTTTTTGGCAATAATATCGTAAACCCAATCGCGGATAGATTTGGGAACAATGAGAAATGCATAAAGAAGTGGGATCAATCCATTGAGTTTTCGGGCTACACGTAGTGCCGCTGAAGATTTGGTATAGAGTTTTCCGTCCTCCAGCAATAAAATGGTATTCAATTTTTCTAAATCAACGTTAAATTTCGGCAGCTTTTCTTTGGCGTAATCACCCTGTAGCGCCGTAAATTTGAATTGATCCTTTTTATCGTGCGCAATAACAAACTGAACCGATGCATTGCAAAGATTACAAACGCCATCAAAGAAGATTACAGGTTGCTGGATCATATGCTATAAAAATAGGGCTTTTTAATAAAATAAGTATCTTGTGAATGTCTAATAAAGTGTAAAGGCTATATTAGGGTGTCAATTTAATTCATTATGAAAAAATTGGAGATTGAAATTCATGTCCATACAGCGGTAGGCTATTCCTACAATAATTACAGATATGTACAGCTGGACTAACATTAAGATAAAAAACTGAGTATGCTCTTCAAATCAACAACAAGGGATAGAAAATTGATTTTTAAATGTTGTAACAGAACAATTTAACTATCAAAAAACAAAACAATCGATCTTCAACTTTCTTACCTTAAAACATTTTTATATATTTGCCCAATCCTTCTTCAATGCAAAAGAAAACACTTCTTGACGGACAAAAAATTCAGATTACAATTAAGAGGCTCTGCCATCAATTAATTGAAAACCACGACGATTTCGCAAATACCGTTTTAATTGGCATCCAGCCGAGGGGTATTTTTTTGGCAGATCGCATTCATCAGGATCTTGAACAGATTCTAAAAAATAAGAAAATTTTAAAGGGAAATCTTGATATTACTTTCTTTAGAGATGATTTCCGCCGTAAAGACGGATTGGTTACGGCAAGTAGCAATTCTATCGATTTTATTATTGAAGGCAAAAAAGTAATCTTAATAGATGATGTGCTTTGGACAGGTAGAACCATTAGGGCAGCGCTTGATGCCCTACTTGCTTATGGCCGCCCAGAGAAAGTTGAACTTTTGGTTTTAATAGACCGCAGGTTTAGCAGGCATTTACCTATCGAACCCGATTATATTGGACATCAGGTAGATAGCCTAAACTCGCAACAGGTAAAAGTAACCTGGGCGAGCGAAGGAAGTGAAGATAAAGTGATTTTAATCTCCGAAAATAATAAATAAAAATGGCAGCAGAAAAACTATCAACCCGACATCTTTTAGGCATTAAAGATATTAACCGGAATGATATCGAATTGATTTTCGAAACTGCAGATAACTTCAAGGAAGTGATTAACAGACCAATAAAAAAGGTTCCTTCACTTCGTGATATTACTATAGCCAATATCTTTTTCGAAAACTCTACCCGTACCAAACTTTCATTCGAACTTGCTGAAAAAAGGCTTTCGGCTGATGTAGTTAATTTTGCCGCCTCATCTTCGTCGGTGAGCAAAGGCGAAACCCTTATCGATACGGTAAACAACATCTTATCCATGAAAGTGGATATGGTGGTGATGCGCCACCCATATGCGGGTGCTGGTCAGTTCTTAAGTAAACACGTTAAAGCGCAAATTGTAAATGCCGGAGATGGTGCGCACGAACACCCAACACAAGCCTTACTCGATGCATTTTCTATCCGCCAAAAGCTTGGTGATGTTGCTGGCAAAAAAGTGGTGATTGTTGGCGATATCCTGCACTCACGCGTGGCCATCTCAAATATCCTTTGTTTGCAGCGCTTAGGCGCTGAGGTAATGGTTTGCGGACCAACAACTTTAATCCCAAAACACATCCATCAACTTGGAGTAAAAGTTGAACATAATTTAATTAAAGCCTTGAACTGGTGCGATGTAGCAAACATGCTGCGTATACAATTGGAACGCCAGGACATTAAATATTTCCCATCGCTAAGGGAATACGCCATGATGTACGGCTTAAACAAACAGATCTTAGATAACCTCGATAAAGAAATCATTGTAATGCACCCTGGCCCTATAAACAGAGGCGTTGAGATTACCAGCGATGTTGCCGACAGCAAACAATCGATTATTTTAGAGCAGGTAGAGAACGGTGTAGCAGTGAGAATGGCTGTGCTATATTTGCTGGCAAGCCAGGGGTAGTTGGTTCAATTGGTCATTGGTTTATTAGTGCAGAGTCCATAATCTAGCATCTTGCCGAAAGGACTAAGTCCCAGCGTCTTTTTAGAAATGCATTAGTAAATAGTCCATTGTTAATAGCCTATGGCAATTTACCAAATTATATGATTGACCAGTTAACCCTTTTAATAGATTGCTTTGTTGGCTGAAAAGCCGCCTCGCAATGACGGATGCGGCGGCACCAATGAACTATTGACAAATGAACCAGTGAACCTCTACCAGATGCGGCGGCACCAATGACAAATAAGCAAATGACAAATGGACCCCTTCAACTTTTCCACATTCGTTCAACCCTTAATACCAAACCAAAAATCCTATCGTTAATTTGTGTTATTAACAGATGTTAATTACTTCTGTTGATAAGCTTTGATACTATTTCTAATTTAGTACCAACCATATTTGAAACCAATGCAGAAAAAATACTTACTAATTCCGCTACTTTTAGCAGGAAGTTTTAGCACCTACGCTCAGGTTAGCGCTGTGCAGAACCTCAACAAAAACTATCAAACGGGCTTAGAATTATTAGACAAAGAAAAATACACTGCAGCTGCACAACAGTTTAAACTTGTTGAGCTGCAACGTTATAAACCTTCTACCCAAACGGAGAGCAACGCCGAATTATCTTTACTGAAAGAAAATGCAAAATTTTACGCTGCTGTTTGTGCACTAGAGTTAACCAATAGCGATGCCGAAAGTTTGTTTCAGGCATTTATCCGCGATTATCCATTAAACCCGAACACCAAACTGGCTTATTTCTACGTTGGAAAAACTTATTTCAACCAGAAAAACTATAAAAAAGCTTTAGAATGGTTCGAAAAAACAGATCCTTCTACCCTTTCCGGCAAACAAAGAAACGAATACCAGTTTAAACAAGGTTATGCCTATTTTGAACTTAAAGACTACGACAAAGCAGAGCCTTTATTCGAAAAAGTTAAAAAAGAAGAAGGCGATTTTCAGGAAAGCGCCACCTACTACTTTGCTTATATCAACTACTTAAACAAAGAGTATAAAACGGCATTGGCCAACTTCGAAAAGTTAAAGGGCTCTCCTACTTACGAGGCCAGTTATCCATACTACATCACTTCGATGTATTACCTTGACGAGCGTTACGATGATGTAATCAGCTATGCTTTAGCAGCCATTCAAAAAACCAAACAACAGTTCGAACCAGAAATGTTGAGTTTGGTGGCAGCATCGTACTTTGCAAAATCTGAATTCAAAAATGCTGAAAAGTATTTCGCCGAATATTATGCAAAAGATAAAAGCGAAACCAAAAATAACCTCTTCATTTACCAATATGGGTACTCTTTGTTCCAAAACAAAAAGTACAAGGAGTCGGTTGCTGTTTTAGAAAAACTAAACACCGATGATGTTTATCTTCAAAATGGTATGCATACTTTGGGTAAAGCCTTTATTCAATTGGGCGATAAACCAAAAGCGCAGAGTGCTTTTTTCAGGGCATCGCGTTTAAGTTTTGATAAGGGTATACAGGAAGAAGCATGGTTAAATTATGCCAAATTAAGTTACGAACTAGAATTCCATCAGCAGGCGCTAGAGGCCACTCAGGGTTTTTTAAAAACTTTCCCGAAATCGCGTAAAATAAACGAAGCCAAAACTTTATTGGGTGAGGTTTTATTAACCACCAAAAACTATCAGGCAGCTGTAGATATTTTAGAACCTATTCCGGATAAAAACCTTGAAGCTAAAGAAGCTTACCAAAAAGTAACCTATTTCCGCGGATTAGAATTTTATAACGAAAGAGCATTTCCGAATGCATTATCGATGTTTTTACGTTCTGAAAAGTTCCCTGAAGACAACGAGATCAATGCTTTAAACACTTACTGGAAAGCTGAATCGATGTACGAACTTCGTAAGTTCGGTGAAGCCGTTAGCACTTTCGAGAAATTCTTAAAAATGCCAGATGCCGATAAAACCGGTGTTTACAATTTTGCAAACTATGCTTTGGCCTATGCAGCTTTCGAAGATGAAAAATACAGCAAAGCAGCTACATATTTCGAAAAATTCCTCGCGGGTAGCGATAAAGACCAAAAAACGATTGATGATGCCACCATCCGCTTAGCCGATTCGTATTTCGTAAATAAAAACTATGGTGATGCAATGGCGAATTACAACAAAATCATCAGCCGCAAAACCACTTCAGAAGATTACGCCACTTTCCAGAAAGGAATGATCCAGGGATTGGAAACGCAGTATGATGCGAAAATTGCTACCATGCAAAGCTTGTTGAATACTTTTCCAAATTCTAATTACGCTGATGATGCTGGTTTCGAAACCGCTTATACTTATTTCAACAAAGGCGATTTTGATAAATCTAAATCAGATCTTGTAGCCCTGGTTGCCAAATATCCACGTAGCAGTTATGTGGCAAAAGCGCTGGTAACCATCGGTTTGGTTCAATACAACCAGGATCAGGATGATGCCGCTTTAGAATCGTTTAAAAAAGTAATCCGCGATTACCCTACTGCCGATGAAGCCAAACAGGCAATGGAATCGATCAAGAACATTTATGTAGATCGTGGCGATGCAGATGGTTTTATCGCTTACGCAGCAACTACCCCACTCGGAAATTATTCGGGTTCGGAGCAAGACAATATTGTTTTTGCCGCAGCCAATAACACCTATTTAAAAGGCGATGCCAACGGTGCATTCCAGGCAGTAAATGCTTACTTTGATAAATTCCCTAAGGCCAACCATGAAAAAGAGGCTAAATTTATCAGGGCAGAATCATTGGTTAAATTAGGTCGTCCGGATGAAGCCATTCCTGATTACGAATTTATCTTAAACGACTGGACGAGCGATTACACCGAACGTTCTTTAGTGAGTATATCAACATTGTTCTTAAATCAGAAGAAATACAACGAGGCCATTGTGTACCTGAAAAGATTAGAAACTACCACTGATTATAAGTCGCACTATAGTTTTGCCATCAACAATTTATTAAAGGCTTACACCGCTTTAAACATGCCCGATGACATGCTGAAATATGCACAGCTGACCAAAGAATCGGAAAAAGCTTCTGAGGAAGAAAAAAACAGTTCGAGCTTATATTCGGGTAAAGCCTACTTGTTAAAAGGTGATACCACCACAGCAATTAAGGAGTTTAAAAATGTAGTGGCCAAAACAAAAACAGTTGCTGCCGCAGAAGCAAAATATAATTTAGCTTTATTGGAATACAACAAAGGTGATTTCAAAACTTCATCTAAAACCTGTTTCGATCTGGTTAACAACATGGCCGCTTACGACTACTGGGTGGCAAAGGCGTTTATCCTTTTATCTGATAACTATGTGGCCCTGAAAGATAATTTACAGGCGAAAAGTACTCTTCTCAGTATAATTGATAACTACGAAGGCAAGGATGATATTATTCCTACAGCCAAAGAAAAACTAGAAAAACTAAACCAGAAGAAGTAGCATTATGAAATCGATTAAATATATATATAGTTCACTGTTTTTTTTAGCTGCTGGATTAATGACTGCACAGGCGCAGGATAAAAAAGCCGATGAAAAAGCAGTAGTAAACGAAGAAATTGAAGTAGTTCGTCCATATAAACCAATTTTGGCCGAGGCTGTAAAGCTGAGAAGAAGCCCAAATTTAGATGATGTTAAAACTTACAAAGCAAAATTAAACTACAGCATTTTGGATAGAAAGCTGGAGTTGAACAGCGATATCCAAAAGTTACAGGCACAAGCTTTGGCCGAAGAAAAAGAAAGCATATTGGTTAACAACTATGTAAAAGGTGCATTCGGGTCGTTAGCTACCCTTTTGGGCGAAGCTTATTTTAACACTGGCAAGGATGAAGGTTTACAGCTTGGTGGATATTTTAAACATTTTAGTCAGGAAGGAAAGCTGAACAAACAGAATAGCAGTAACCAACAATTAAGTGTTTTTGGCCGCAGTATCTTAGATCAAAACACCGTTAGTGGCCGCATCAATTTTGAACGTAATGGCACTTATTTTTATGGTATAGATGATGCCAGACCTACGCTTAACCCTAACCCTGATAAACAGGCCTTAACCACCATTGAACTGGAAGGTGAGCTGGTAAAAAACTTTACCGAAGATGAAGATGCTTTTAGTTATGCTTTAAAAGCCAATGGATATATCTGGAATGATAAATTCAGTGCAAAAGAAAACTACCTGAGCTTAAACGGTTATGTAAACAAACGTATTAACTCGTTAAACTTAGGTTTAGCTGCATCAACCGAATTTGGTAACAGCAAAGATGCTTTAACCAGCGTTGGCAATAACCTGTTGCGCTTAAATCCATATATCCGTTTACAGGTTAAAGGCGCTAAAATTACAGCGGGGATTAATTTCGTACAGGAATTTGGTGCTTTCAGCAGCTCTAAAATATTCCCAGCGGTTACAGCCGATTTCACCCTGATCCCTGATTATTTACAGGTTTTCGGAGAAGTTAAAGGTGATGTAAACAGAAACTCGTTAAAAGGCTTTACTGATGAAAACCCTTGGTTAAACAGCAATGTTGTGGTTAAAAACACGGTTGAAAAGTTAAGTTTCAGCGCTGGTATTAAAGGAACCGGCGGACCGGGTTTTGGTTACAAGGCACGCGTGTATGTAAAACAGTTTGATGATATGCCTTTGTTCGTGAACAACTTTACTGATTTTAACAAATTTGATGTGATATACGATTTTGGTAAAACAAAATTAACCGGTTTAGAAGGTGAGATTTCTGTTCAGGTAAGTGATGCCTTAAAATGGACAGGCAAATTAAACATCGACGATTGGAAACCTGCCTCAGAAACCTACTCTTGGTTTAAACCGGGGTTGAAAGTAAGTTCGAACTTTGTTTATACCTATAATAAAAAACTAAGCTTTAACGCTGCTGTTGTAATTCAGGACGATATTAAAGCAAAAGTATATACCGGCGCTCCTGTTCCCGCTTCACAGTACATAATTCCCAATACGAATATTGAACTTATTGAAACGGTTAAAGGTTACGTAGATTTGGGCCTTGGTGCTGATTACCGCATCAACAAAAAATTCTCTGTTTTTGCTAAAGCAAACAATATCTTAAACACAAACTACAGCAGGTATTTGTACTATCAGGTAAACGGATTTAATATTTTCGGAGGATTAACGTATTCGTTTTAAGCGGTAAAAACGTAAAATTCATTTTTAATCTGATATATGCCTTTAAGTTTAATCTTGAAGGCATATTTTATTTTATAGGCCGAGAGGCGGCTGATCATCGGCAAAAACACCTTTAAGATAATTATTTCACAAAGAATTATTAATACCTATCTCTTAATTGAACAACATTAATATTGTGTGATTTCGACTATATTTACTTTAGTTAGCGTAAAATTAAATCGGAATGAGAATCCCAACAATACATGGATATATTGACAGAAGAATCTTAATTAACTTCACAGCCGACCCAAAGATTGTGAAAGAATTGATTCCCTATCCTTTTAGACCAAAAATTTATATGGAAAAGGCCATTGTTGGAATATGCCTGATCAGACTAAAAAATATAAAACCAAAAGGATTACCAGACTTTATGGGTGTAAATTCTGAAAATGGTGCGCATCGAATTGCAGTTGAATGGGATGAAGACGGTGTAACAAAATCAGGAGTTTATATCCCACGTCGGGATACTTCGCTAAAATTAAATGCGCTCATTGGTGGACGAATATTCCCAGGCAAACACTTTCATGCAAAATTCAACATAGAAGAAGAAAATGGAAATTACCAAATTAGCTTTAAGAGCTCAGATAATACCGAGATATTAATTGATGCTAATGAGACTCCTTTGTTCAACAATAAATCAATTTTTAAAACACTAGAAAATGCATCGGACTTTTTTGAAAACGGCGACCTTGGATATTCACCAAATAAAGACAAATTTGATGGTCTGAGATTAAAAGCATACCATTGGCAAGTTAGACCACTTGAAGTTTTGAAAGTAAAATCAAGTTTTTTTGAAAACGAAGATCTTTTCCCCCCGGGATCGGTGGCTTTTGACAATGCATTACTTATGACGAATATTGAACATGAATGGAAAAGCGAAACAGACAAATAACTATAAAATATCATAGGTTCGACACCAATAAAATAATAAGAATGAAGCAAATATTCGTAACCATCTTTACGCTTATGACCCTCAGCTCTTACGGTCAGGACAAAAACAATTATACTCATTTCAATAAACTGACAGAAGTTGAAGGAACAGATTATGTAATTGCAAGTGTTGAAAACTGGGGAAAAATACCTGATGCTAAAAATAAATACCTGCTGTTTATTAATACTAAAAACGGACAAACAAAACAGGTAGATTTCCCGAGTGACGGCTATTTTGAAAAACTAGAACAGGTTAAGATTGACCATCTAGGGATTAATCAAATTATTATTTCAGCCCAAACTATTGATCTTGA
The DNA here is from genome assembly GCF_052045595.1 of Pedobacter sp. 22163. Classification (NCBI taxonomy): domain Bacteria; kingdom Pseudomonadati; phylum Bacteroidota; class Sphingobacteriia; order Sphingobacteriales; family Sphingobacteriaceae; genus Pedobacter; species Pedobacter sp. 22163. Next base: position 472,203 of record NZ_JBQEPM010000005.1, read on the forward strand.
CGAAAAAAAGGGAATAGACTGGAACGACCCAAAACAGATTATAATCTTATCTCCTGATGGACAAAAAAGAACACAGTTAACAGATAACAAACTCTTTGTAAGTACCTGGGTTGTGAATAAACAAACAGGAACCATTATTGTAACGGGCCACAATGACACAAACAATAATAACAAGTACGACAAAACGGATAAAAGCGAAATTCTAATTTACGACTTAAAAACCTTGAGATTGGTTAGTAAAATTTAAGAAAAGATTTTACAAAAGTTTCGCCAATATAAATTGAGAATAAACCTCATAAACTAACTGTTAATACATTTTAAAAATACGCTCCAATGAAAATATTTAATGTAAAGCCGATCACAATAAATGAATACATCTACAATGATCAATATTTAAAGGAAAGCAGAACATCATACGATTATCAATCCGGCTTTGAAATTACCGGAGAGAAAGTTGGAGAAATAAACACAATGTTCATCACTTTCGACATCCTTTACTGTGTAGACGCGATCACAGATGATAAAGAAATAGTTAGCACTACTGGGCCAAACACATGGAACATTAATGTTTCATTTTCAATTGGCGATGAGATATTTATCTCTTACAAAAGTTCTTGTCAGTTTAACTTTGAAAGTGAAGGCTTTGATGCAGATATGGCTTCCTTAACTGATTTTTTAAAAGATTATCAAGCACATACCAGATCATTTTTTAATCAATTCGGACATAAGCCCTTAATCGCGATTGAAGAAGAAACGCGAAAACAACAGCCCCTACTTGCCTATGCCGAAATAGCAATCGAAAACTTACGGGCGAACAATATGTATGAGTTTTAACACAACCTGCTTCAGCTATAAAAACACTTATCTTGCAAAACGTCTTTGTTAGACTTAATCTCCGGTTTATTATCTATCCCACCACACCCTAGCGGTAAGCACATCGCCTCCAGCTATTCTGGCTACAGCATCTTTATAATTTTGGGGGTTGTTCAGCACCTCTGTTGATAGGTAGATCATCCGGCGGGGAATGGTGCCATTGGTAACATTGCCTTTGTAATTTACGGGAATAAGCTTGGGATAATCGCTCCTTTTCCAGTTTAGCCAGGCTTCTATAAAATTAAAATCTGTTCCTGTAGTTACCCAGTATTGCGTATTGATTGTCCTTAGTGCATTTTGTGTACTGCTTTCATCAAGCGGATTCTGGTTTACAAATGCAGTGATTTTATTGGCATCAACCGCAGCTAAAGGATCCAGCTGCGCAAGTGATTGGATTGCACCGGTTAAACCATTGATGTAGTGCAGGTTTGCAGTTCCATTTATATTCCACCCTCTCACTTTAGCTTCTGCAAGCAAAAATTCAATTTCAGCGTAACTCAGGATAAAAATCGGACCACCTAGCTTAAGGTACATCGCAGTGCGTGGTCTGGAATATTTTCCCAGCGGAGCAAAATCACTTCCGCTACCTGTACCGCCCGGATAGTTTGGCGAATGACTGATATCAGTGGCTCCACCCTGTAGATCGTATCCATTTGGCAATCCAAGCTGAACAGCTGCATCGGTATTTCCACTTAAGTTCTGATCTGCATTTTTCGCCAATCCGTCTTTTGGCACCTCACCTATTACTTCCAACCTGGGGTCGTTGGTATTTTTTAACTGATCAATTAAGGTTTTACTCCACCGCACTTCCAAATAGTCGGAAAATGTTCTTAAAGCAAGCGATGTTCCATTTTGGCTATTAAAAGAGGAAGCATCGGTTAAAAGAATCGCATTGTCATTGATACTGTTAAAAGTTTTGCCCGCAGCCTTTTCGGTCCAGATTCTGGCCTTCTCCGGATCTACTTTCGTTAACCGCATGGCAATCCTAACCATTAACGAATAACCAAATTTTTTCCATTTACCGATATCGCCTTTATAAAAAAGATCAGCGCTTGGCCCGGGTTTTTCGGTATCCAGTTGTGCGGTAGCCGTTTCCAGATCGTTCAGCATTCGGGTATAAATATCTTCCTGGCGGTCGTAAACGGGATATTTAACACCTTGCATCGCTTTAACAGCCTGCGAATAAGGCACGTCACCATAAGTATCGGTAATTCTTTGCAAAATCAATACAAACATAATATCACCAATCGCAATCAGGTTTTTATAGGCCACCGGATCTTTTAATCTGGCCAGTCGTTGCATCTCTCTGATGTAAGAGGCATCGGCATAACCTTCATCAAAAATACGACCCTGATAATCGGTAAAACTGCCCACATTGATATATTTATCGCCATTGTTGTAATAGTAATAGGTAGAGGCCAGCAGCTGCATCATGGTACTCTGATACAATAGCTGATAATAACCCAAATTAGCATATTTTAACTGTGCCTGTGCAAGCAAGCTGTTGGGATCATAATTGTCTTCCGTGAGTTTGGTTGGATCGGTATTGATTTCGTCCAGCTTTTCCTTAGAACAGCTGCCCATTAAAGCCAGGAAAAAAGCACCCAAAACACACAACTTTCTCATGGTCATCTTATTTGAATTTAAAATTAAAATTAACCCCAAATGTACGTGTTGCAGGCAATGAAGCCCCTTCTATCCCCGCATAACCCAATGTTGGCGAGAACTGCGACTCAGGATCTATATTTTTAGTGTATTTAAGCAAGGTAAACAGGTTCCGCGCCACCAGATCTATCCCTATACTAGTAAAAGGTGTTCTTTTTAAAAAACGTTCGCTAAAAGAATAACCTAATGTGGCCTGCCTCAGCTTGATAAAACTGCCATTGAGCACCGATAATGCAGAAATATTGGTAGCCAGTTCAGGGTAATAGGCGTAAGCCGGAACATTAATCGTATTCTTCTGTCCATTTTCTAATACCCCATCGGCAACAATACCTGTTTCTCTACCCACTAAAGTTGCCTTATTTAAGCCAAGTACATAACTGTAATATTCTGTTGCGGATAGGATTTTATTGCCAAAGCGATAATCGATCAAAAAGGAAAAACTAAACTGTTTATAGTTAAAACTGTTGGTTATCCCTCCATATAAAGTCGGCATGGTGCCACCCATTGGAATAAAATTACCCCGTTTAGGTATGCCATCCGATCCGATAATGATGTTTCCATTAGCATCCCGCAGATAATCGTAGGCCATAATCTGCGTAATCGGTTTACCAACCACCAGGGCCGTATTGGCATTTAACGGCCGATAGGTGCCCGTAAGGGTATAATTACTGTTGCCATCGATAGAAAGTAGGGTATTCTTTACCTTGGTCATGTTAAAGCTAATCTGCCATTTGCTGGTTGTGGTAAGGATTGGTGTGTAGCCCAACGCAACCTCTATTCCTGCGTTCCGGGTCTCGCCAAGGTTAACATACGCGGAGGTAAAACCTGTGGTAACCGATTGTTTTGCATTAATAATTTCGTTGTGGGTAATGCGGTTGAAATAGGTAAAATCGATATCCAAACGGCTATTGAAAAATTTAAGGTCGAGGCCTGCCTCTATTTCATTAAGGGTAAACGGTTTTAAATTGTAATTGGGTAAATCGCCGGAAAAACCACCAACCGGAATGCCGTTTACCTGATTATCTACGGTATAATAGATTTGTGTCGTGTATGGAACGATGGGTTCTCCACTTGTTTTGGCAAAATCCAACCGCAATTTACCAAAATCCAGGGCTTTCAAATTCAACAGATCTGAAAAAATAAAACTGCCCGATACGCCGGGTACAAATATGCCCCGGTTGTTAGCAGGTAAGGTAGAATAGATATCGTAACGTCCGGTAACGGAGAAGTTAAGATAACGCTGATAGCTGAGATCGGCAGTGTAATAAGCCGATTCGGTTACAATTCTGGATATGGCTAATGTTTTGGTACTGGTAATCAGATTTTCCGGCACATAGAGATACGGCACTTTAAACTGCGATCCTTTCAGTTTTTCAGTATTGCCCTTTCTTTCGCGATAATTTGCGCCCATTGAAAATTCAAGGTTCAATTTATCGCTCAGGTTTCTGGTTGCACTGAACAAAATATCGCTATTTAGCTCTGAAGTATGGTTTTGATCATAGGCATTTATACCGCCCTGCCTGTTAATGGAAAATGCGGTCCCTGTAGGCAAAATACTCACCACTTCATCTTTACTCGAATCGTAGCCAATTCTGCCCTGCAGTGATGCCCAGCTGGTCAACTTATATTTTAATACGGCTGATGTGATATAACGGTTTCTATTGGCATAATCGGCCTGTTTGTTCATTAAAAAATAAGGATTGGTTTTATATTCATCCGCATTCCACCGCGTTTCAAAACCTGTTTCGGTATCAAAACCAGGGGCTAAGATCGATTGATCTAAACTGGTGGCCAAGGCTGAGATACCATAATTTGCATTTAAAGGACCATCGCTGAGGTAACTTTTGTTTTTGTTCCTTTCGTAAATGTAATTACCGGTGAAGCTCAGCGATATTTTTGGGCTTAGCGCTACTGTACCATAAAAATTTAACGTTTTACGGTTTAGGGCTCCATTACTTAAAACTGAATTATAATCTAAATTGGAAACCGAAACACGATAGTTATTATTGGTATTTCCACCAACCAGCGATAGTGTATTGATAAATGCCGGAGCGGTACGGTAAAAAGTCTGGATGTTATTTTTAACAGGAGCGTAAGGCCGCAAAGAACCATCCACTTGGGGTGTTAATTTGCCGTCCATAAGTTCTCCCCAGCTCAACAAACCTGTGGTAATTGCATTGTACAGATCGGCAGGACGTTTATTTTGTGCCCCCTGACCGTACAAATATTGAAAATCGGTAGAATTAACCGGCACGTCGAAGGCTAGGTTTGCGTTGTATTCCAGCTTTGGCTGGGTATTTTCTCCACCACTTTTCAGGTTGATGAGGATTACACCATTTGCGGCCCTGGCGCCATATAAAGCCGAAGCAGCCGAACCTTTCAATATCGTAATGGTTTCAATATCATCTGGATTGATATTACTAATGCCATCGCCATAATCGGCCCCGCCATATTCATTTGCACTGCCACGAATGCTGTTATCAATGGGAACACCATTTACGATAAATAACGGAGAGGCAGCAGTCATACTAGAAACACCACGGATGAGTACGCGTGCCGCAGATCCCGGGCCACCGTTTACACCGGTAATGTTAAGTCCTGCTACCCTGCCCTGTAGCGCCATAATCATATTGCTCTCTCTTGCCTTAGCGATGGAAGAACCTTTAATGGTGGTTAAGGCATAGCCAACTTTATGATTGTCTTTTTCGATACCCAAAGCCGTAATTACCACCTCTTTTAAAAAACGGACACTATCAGACCCCATTTTCCCTTCGGGATTTTTTCTGATTACGATTAAATTATTCGGCAAAAGAGAATAGGTATAACCACTATTGCGCAGCAATTGATCGATCACCTTTATGGCCTCCTCTTCTTCTACCTTAATGGATACCTGATGTTTAGGGATCTTAGATTCACTGTAGGCGAAATGATAAACAGTTTGTTGTTGTATAGCTTCTACAACCTGCTCAAAATTTGCTGCGTTAAAATTTAAGTTTACTTTCGTTTGCGCATTGGCACATAGCGGAAAAATCAATCCAATAAACAATATGATTCTCTGCGCACAATTCATGGCTACAAATATACATTGCTTAACTGTTTGTGCTAACGGTAGATATAGACATTTTTCCCCTTTATCGAATAATTGAAATTTTCGATCAGTTTTAGCACATTTAAAGCTTCGATAATGGTTTCTTTATCTACATGCCCCGTAAATTTCACCGTTTTAAGATCGGCTTCTTTAAAGGTTATTTTAACATCGTACCAGCGCTCAAAAAGCCTGGCAATTTCATCAAAACGGTTGTTTTTATAGATGAGTTCGTGATTTGTCCATGCGGTTTCCATTACTTTTTCGCCCCCTGTTCCACTAAAATGGGTGAGCTGGCTCAAATTTGCTTTACCACCAGCCAAAGTGAATTTATCATTTGGCTTTAAGATAAAAGTTTGCTTGGTATTATTTTTAAGCGAAATAGCAACGCTTCCCCTGATTAGGGTCGTTTCGGTAAAAGCATCATTATGGTAAGCCTTAACATCGAATGCAGTACCCAGTACTTTTACCGCCAATTGCTCGGTGTGTACAATAAAGGGGTGTTGTGCATCTTTTTTAACCTCAAAAAATGCCTCACCGGATAAATAAACATCCCTGGTATCTACACTAAAGTGATCAGGGTATTTTAAGCTGCTCCCCGAATTAATTTTCACGGTAGAGCCATCGGCCAGTACAATGGTTTTAATTTCGGTTGCCTTGGTTTGTACTTGTTTCAAAGCCAGCTGATCTGTTTTATTAAAGAAAATCGCGTCTCTGTTATACACCAAAATGCCAGCCAAAACAATTGCTACAACAGCAGCAATTTTTAACCAAACACTGTAACCTTTATTTTTGGTAACCTTTAAACGGGGTTCATCGGGAATTTGGATCTGGGCCCTGATCCGATCAAAAACAACATCGATGTTTTCTTCTTCAGCGGTTTCAGATTCAAAATAAGTTTGTAGGTGTTTATATTCTGTTCTAAGCGCTCCGTTATCGGCTAAAATCGATTTCAGTTCAACAGATTCATCCGGTGAAATTTCACCGGCCAATTGTTTTCCAAGCAATTCTGTAAATCTTTGATCTGTCATTTTTTTTTCCGCCCTTTATGATATGTTCCTTTTTCTGTTAGAATTGCCTACAAAAAATAAAAAAAGATAAAGTACCTGCTAAGATAATCAGGGAGATCAGTTTTCCAAGCTTTTTTTCATCAGATCCCTGATCTTTTAAAGGCTGTAATATTAAGCGGAGTTTTGCAATGGCCCTGAACAATTGGGTCTGCACCGTTCGGGGCGAAATGTTTAACAGTTCTGCCACTTCTTTATATTTCATTCCGCTTTCTTTAATCAACCTAAAAACCGTAGCTGCCTGAGGTGCCAGACCAGCAATGGCAAAATCAAGTTGCCGGTGCAGTTCTTTGGTTTCCAAAATATACTCCGGCGTTTGTGCTGTTACCGAAACATTCTCTTCAGCATCAACTAAATCGATAAACGTAATGGAAGAATTTTTTTTGAGGTATTTAAGTGATTGATTTTTTACTGCGATAAAAAAATAACTTTCGGGATTTAAGACATGGGTACTTGTTGCACGGTTTTCCCAGCATTTTACAAATACCTCGGTAACCAGGTCTTCTGCAGCCTGTTTATCAACCACATAGTAAATAGAAAATTTGATCAACCTACTGTATAGAAAGCGGTAAAGTTGCTCGAAAGATTTTATATCATCCTCAAGACAAATCTTATTCCATAAAACGACTAGATCTGGCTTAGCTGCTTTCAACTTGGTTAGTTTGGTGAATCAAATGTAAGGTAATAAAAAATATTTCATAAAAAAATCTTCCCGCTGTAGGCAATTTAACAAAAAAAGGACTCTTCATTCGGTGCAATAATAAGGCGCAAGCCATTTATAGATCTATTGAAGCAGAAAACAATGAATAAAAACAAATATGTGATGGGCATTGATATCGGGGGTTCGCACATTACGGCTGCCGTACTCGATATGCAGCAGCGGAATATTCTTAAAAAATCCTATACGCGCGAACGTGTCGATTCTCACGGTCCAACAGAACAGATTATCCATACCTGGTGCAATGCAATTAAAGCAGCTTACAAGAAGGTAGATATCCAAATTGGCCCTTTGGGTATTGCTATGCCGGGTCCTTTCGATTATGAAAATGGAATTTCTTATATCGCTGGAAATGATAAGTATGCCGCATTTTATGGCCTTAATGTAAAAGATATGCTTGCCAGTGAACTTCATATTGACCGGGATCAGATTTTGATGAGTAACGATGCTGCTTGCTTTTTGGCTGGAGAAGTATTTGCAGGTGAGGCACGTACCTATCAGCACCTGATTGGTATTACCTTGGGAACAGGTTTAGGAAGTGCGGTTTATAATGAGGGAAAAGTTGACGATGCCAATTTATGGTGTGCTCCTTTTTTAGATGGCATAACAGAAGATTATCTTTCTACACGATGGTTCTTAAAACGTTATTACGAACTCACAGGATTTAATATCCTAAATGTTAGAGAACTAACCAAACTTTACGACGATAACCAAACTGTACGCAAAATATTTGCTGAGTTTAGCCATAACCTTGGGCTTTTCCTCAAAAAATTTCAGCAGGATAATGCGGCTGAAGCCATTGTAATCGGTGGTAATATTGCCAACGCATCGAACCGTTTTATTCCTGGTGTGGTTAAATACCTCCATTCGCAGGGCATCACTTCTCCAATACATATTTCGAAATTAAATGAAGATGCGGCCTTGGTTGGAGCTGCGGGTTGCTGGGCCACGCAGACATTTAAAACGATCGAAAAAATCTAACAAAAAATATTTTAAAATAATTCAATTCCCTTGTAGGCAATTTGTGTAAGCAAAATGCTCTTAACTATAAAACCGGATGGATGGAAATCCCGAAGGCGGCAAACAATTAACCAAATACTTATTCAAAATTATTCATAATGAATATGAAAAAATCTTTACAGCTAACGTGCTTATTGCTCTATGCATCCACAGGCTTGTATGCAGCTGCACCAATTGATCATTTTAATCGTGCAGTTTCTTTCCATGCTGTTTATCAGGATGTGATTAAAGGAACCGTAAAAGATGAAACGGGCGCTACCTTACCAGGTGTAACCATTACTATAAAGGGCGCGCAAGGCGGCACCCAAACCAATACCTCAGGCCAATATAGCATAACGGCTAAAACAGGCGATGTTTTGGTGTTCTCGTTTATCGGTTACCAAAGCAAAGAAGTTACCGTTGGTACGCAAAGCACCATTGATATAACTTTAACCCCTGACGCTAAAAATCTTGAAACCGTGGTGGTAACTGCTTTAGGGGTAAAAAGATCAGAAAAATCCTTAACCTATAATACACAACAGGTATCGGGCGATGAATTATCAAAAGTAAAAAGTCCTAACTTAATGAACTCCCTTAACGGTAAAGTTGCTGGTTTAACCATTAGCCCAAGTGCTTCGGGTGTAGGTGGTTCTGCAAAGGTAATTTTAAGAGGAAGCCGTTCGGTGAGTGGTAACAACCAGCCCTTATATGTCATTGACGGCGTACCAATCAGTAATAACGGTAATGCCAATGGCCAGCAGAATAGTGTATTCGGTGGCGGTCAAGACGGTGGCGATGGTATTTCTAACCTTAATCCTGATGATATTGCAAGCATTACTGTTTTAGAAGGAGCATCAGCAGCTGCCCTTTACGGTAGCCAGGCGCAGAATGGTGTAATTTTAATTACCACCAAACAGGGTAAAGCAGGCAAAGCAGAAATTGGTTTCTCATCAGGTGTAACCATTGATAATATCGCTTACGAGCCAAAGTTCCAGAACAGTTACGGACCTGCGTCTACCACAATAAGAGATAGCTGGGGCGGTGGAATCGGCAATACGACAGATAATTTAAAAGATTTTTTCAAAACGGGGATTAATACTTCGAATGCGATAAATCTTTCTGGCGGTTCTGAAATGGCACAAACTTATTTTTCCTATTCCAACACCTATGCCAGCGGTATTCAACCTGGCAACAAGTTAAACCGGAACAACTTAAACCTGCGCGAAACAGCTAAGTTTTTCGACAATAAATTAACAGTAGATGGAAGTGTAAACTACATCAATCAACGCATCAATAACAGCCCATCTTTAGGTTTATATTTAAATCCGTTATTGGGTTTGTATCTTTTCCCTAGAGGTGTTGACATTACCCCATATAAAGATCAGTATTTATTGGCTGGCAATACAGGTGGCGCACGCCAAAACTGGTTAGGCGGTCCGGCCGACATTAACCAAAACCCTTGGTGGTTAACCAATTTAAATCCAAACACATCTGTTCGTAACCGTTTCTTATTGAGTGGAAGTGTTAAATACGATGTTGCACCATGGTTAAATGTGCAGGTTAGGGGAAATATGGACCGTACCACTGATGATTATGAAAACCGTAGATACTCGGGTATTGCGACCAATTTCAACTCTACCGGAACAGGTTATTTTGCACAGAGCAACCAAACCTATGTTCAGAAATATGTAGATGCGATTGCCAATATTACCGTTCCAATGACTGGTTCCGATTTTAAAGTGAATGGATTAATCGGTGGAAGCATCAACGATCAGAAAACTTCAGGTTTATCTTTAGGTGGCAACCTTTCGGCGGTCGATTTCTTTTCACCAGCTAACACGATCGTTGCCCTTCCAGGCACCTTTAGCGGAAATACATTAAGTAACGTAGTTCCTATTGTTCCTAATCACAGCCAGCTACAGGCCGTTTTTGGCAACGCCAATATTTCATATAAAGACTGGGCTTTCTTAACCGTAACAGGCAGAAACGATTGGTCTTCCAACTTATCATATACACCAAACGATTCTTATTTCTATCCTTCGGTTGGTTTATCATTTATTGTTTCGCAGATGTTCAAACTTCCTGAGGCCATTACCTATGCCAAATTGAGAGGAACTTATGCAGAAGTTGGAAATACCGTACCGCCATATCTTACGTTTATTCAAAACACTTTAAAATCAGACGGTGCATTAAATTTCAACACCAATGCTGCATTTAGAGAGTTAAAACCTGAAAGGACAAAATCGTTCGAGGTAGGTACCGATTTACGTTTCCTATCAAACAGAATCAATTTTAGCTTTACCTATTATAAAACCAATACCAAAAACCAATATATTCCTGTAGTTGCACCTCCATCTTCATTGGTATCAACAGGATACCTGAATGCGGGTAATGTAGAGAACAAAGGTTTCCAGTTTATTTTAGGTGCTGATGTTGTAAAAGGCGACGGGCTGAACTGGAACACTTCAATAAACGGTTCATTAAACAGAAATAAAATCATAGATATCGCTTCTGCCGATAAAATTAACAGTGTAGATTTAACAGGTGCGGGCAATACCTCTTATATTTCGAGGTTAAAAGTGGGTGGCTCTTATGGCGATATTTATAGCTATACCTTACAAAGAGATGCACAAAACCGCATCATAATAGGTGGAGACGGCACAACAGCTTCGCCATATACACCTTTAAAAAGTAAAGAATTTAACTATGTGGGCAATCCTAACCCAAAATTCCAATTGGGCTGGAACAACAGTTTCAACTACAAAGATTTTAGCTTAAGCTTCTTGGTCGACGGTAAGTTTGGCGGTCAGGTATTATCGCTTACCGAAGCTTTAATGGACGAAGCAGGTGTATCTGAAGCAACTGGGAATGCCAGGGCCCAGGGCGGTGTTAAAATTGATGGTGTAGATACAAAAGGCAACGCAGTATCAACAACAGTTAACCCACAAGCTTACTATTCATTTGTTGGTGGCAGATCCGGCGTATCGGGCGAATATATCTATAGCGCTACGGTAGTACGTTTAAGAGAAGCTGCTTTAGGTTATACCCTTCCATTAACCGGTAAAACATTTAAAAGTGTTAAATTTTCGGTTACCGGAAGAAACCTGTTTTATTTCTATAAAAAGGCTCCTTTTGATCCCGAAATCACAATGTCTACCGGGAATGGTTTATCTGGTGTAGATGTTTTTAACCAACCTGCAACGCGCAGTTTAGGCTTCAATCTAAATTTATCATTTTAATTCTATTCAAAAAACAACATGAAAACTATATATCATAAATCCTCGAATAACAGGATTAAAGGATTGTCTGCTGTTTTGCTGGCATCTTTGATGGCCTTAAATTTTGGATGTACAAAAAACTTTGAAGATTTTAACACCAACCCAACTGCACTTTCACCTGAGCAGACTACCGCGCTTTTGAAATCGGCAATTGGCCCAATTGAGCAGGAAATTTTCCATAACTATCAGATTGCACAAAACCTAAGTGCTGATGCTTTTAGTGGTTACATGATGGCCCCGAACCCTTTTGGAGGAATTAACAACATGAGCTATTCGCTTAACGATGGCTGGAACAGTAGTGGTTTTAACGACCAATATAACTATGTAATGGCTCCGATTTCTAAAATTGGGCAGAGCGAAGTAAAAACTAAATCGCCGGAAGCCTGGGGAATTGCCCTTTTGGTTCAGGTAATGGCCATGAGTAGGGTAACCGATAAATTTGGCCCTATTCCATATACTACAGCTGGTTCTTCTTTGGTATCTACAGCTTATGAAGATCAGAAAACGGTTTATAATGCTTTTTTTAAACAAATCGATACAGCAGCTAATAACTTACAAACTTATATTGCAGCTAATCCTGGCAAAACGGCTTTTTATGATAAAGGCGATTTAATCTATGCAGGTGATCCGATGAAATGGTTAAAATTGGCTAACTCTTTACGTTTGCGTTTAGCTACGCGTATTGTAAAGGCCGATGCGGCTACAGCAAAACTTCAGGCTGAAAAAGCCTTAAGTGCACCAGGCGGTTTATTAACAACTGCAGCAGATAATGCGGCCGTAGCGCAGTCGGGTACAAGAGATAATGATTTATGGGTGGTTACCGTTGCTTACGATGGTGATAATGCTTTAGGTGCAGCTTTGCAAACGTATTTGGTAGGCTATAATGATCCGCGTTTACCAGTTTACGCCAGGCCTGCTACCGATCCTTTATTTACGGGGCAATATGTAGGAATCAGATCGGGTGCAAATACTTCATTTAATGGTTTGGGTAAAGCAGGTTATAAAACTTATTCAACCTTAAACTCTACTGATAATGTGAAATCACCAATCGGACAAAAAGCACCACAAATTTTAATGACTGCTGCTGAGGTTTGGTTTTTAAAAGCAGAGGCCGCATTACGTGGCTGGACAGGTGCAGGCGATGCACAAACCAACTATGAGACCGGAATCACCACCTCATTACAGCAATGGGGCGTAGCTGCAGGAAGTTATTTATCAGATGCAACCAGTATACCTACTGCTTATGTAGATCCGAAAAATGCCGCAAACAATGCTGCAGCTGTAAGTACAATAACCGTAAAATGGGACCCTACTTCTACCAATGAACAAAAATTAGAGCGCATTATTACACAAAAATGGTTGGCTATCTTCCCTGATGGGCAGGAAGCCTGGTCTGAATACAGACGTACGGGTTACCCTAAGTTATTTACAGTAGCCAATAATAACAGTGGCGGAACTATAAATACCCAAACCCAGATCAGAAGATTGCCATTCCCATCAACAGAATATGGAAACGGAAACAGTGCCGAGGTTGTTAAAGCGGTTGGCCTTTTAGGCGGACCAGACAATGGCGGTACCAGATTATGGTGGGACGTGAATAAAGCGAACTTCTAACACACAAATACCACCAGGTAGGATAACGAAAGTTGTCCTACCTTTTTTATATCAAACCAATTTCTAACCAAAATTTTTAAACCTATGAGAAAACTAACCGTTTTCGGCGCACTGCTGTTAACAGCTTTCGCCCTGTTGTATGCTTGTAAAAAAGCCAATTCTGAAAAAGAAGACAACCAATTAAACACCAAGGGTACTGCCAGAGCTGCTATCAATGCTTCTGCCCTCGCCTTAACTGGTCCATTCATGACCGCCTATGTAGAAGTAAACAGCAACAACTTTGTAAATCCCGGTTGCTATACCTACGGTACTTCTGCCAGTCAGTTATTTGGTGTTTCTGTTATTTTCGCTGCCAACATCAATTCGGTAAATGGTATCCCTACCCTTTACTTCAATCCACAGGTGCAAGAGACCTTAAATTCGGGCAAAGTTGCTTACCTCAAATCATTAGGCATAAAAGTTGTGCTGGATGTACTTGGAAACCACCAAAATGCAGGCTGGGGCTGTTTTACCACTTATGCACAAGCTGATGCCTTTGCCATTCAATGTGCCAATGCGGTACAACAATATGGTTTAGATGGAATTGACATAGATGATGAGTATTCTGCCTGTACAGCAAATAACGGTTCATTAGTTCTTGCCGCAGCAGCGCTACGCGCACGTATGGGTGCCGATAAGCTCATTACTATGGCTGCATTTAATCAGGCCAATTATTTTAATTCTACTTATAACAACCAAAAACTGGGCGATATTTTAGATTATGTATTTGAGCAAACTTACTTCTCAACAGATTATGCCGGCCGTTTACAGCCATACATTAATGCTGGTGTGCCTAAAAGCAAATTAGGTTTAGGTACCGATTTAGGCAATAGTGATCAGGCAGCGGTAGCCACTTACGTAAAAAATAATGGTTTGGCCAGTGCCATGGTTTATAACGTAGCCAACAACTCACAAACTAAGCTATCGGCCATGTCTAACGTACTTTACGGTTCTGCAACTGCTGTAAAACCAAACTGTATTGATGGTAATGGAGGTACAACACCAGTAGCTGGAAACCGCTCATTGGTTTTCGACGGTACTAATGAGTACTTAAATTCGAATACATTCAATCTTGCAGGCACCAGCTTAACTTACGAAGCATGGGTTAAACCAACTGCTTTTAAAGCTACTGCTCCAAATATCTCGACCATTATGGGTATAGAAGTGAGCGATGCCAATGTAGCTTTGCTTCGTTTGGGCGATGCTTCTTTAGCCAATAATAAAGTGCAGTTTGTATTGAACACAGGTGGTGCAACGCCTAAAAAACTAAACTCCGCTACGGCGCTAAGCGCCAATACCTGGTATCATATTGCGGCGACATACGATGGCTCGACCATGAAAATCTACATCAATGGCACTTTAGATGCCAGCATGAGTGCAACTGGTACTATTGCTGCCAACGGCACATTCCAGATTTCGAGAAGCTGGGATGCCAACAGGGGTTTTAACGGTCAGTTTGATGAAATGCGGGTTTGGAAATCGGCATTGGCACAGTCGACAATTTCAGCCATTAAATGCAGTGTAAGTGCAACCAGCACCAACCTCGAAGCCTATTGGAAATTTGACGAAGGTACCGGGACCACCATTGCTGATGCAACTGGGCATGGCCACACCGTAAGCTTACTTAACATGGAAAGTACAGACTGGTCTACTACCGTTCCTTGTCCGTAGGTTTTCCCCATAACTGTTAAATTCTTGTGGTGGGTGTTTCTACCCGCTACTAAGAAAACTTAATGGACGGTGTCTTCACCGTCCATTTTAAAACATTCCCGTTCCGTTTCTACATACGCTTTTCTATAGTAAAACGTTTCTATAGCTTAAGCTTTAGCTTCAAAATCGATATTATATCGATTTAGCGATTTGCTTACTAGCATACCATTTCTATCTTTGTAACCGTTATCTTTGCACGGATACAGATATAGGTTTAAAAAACTGTGATTTTTTTCATGATTAAAATAACAAAACTGTACTCGTTATTGTCCCCTTTTTGGAATAGGATGTGTAATAGCACCCATAGACACTATTTGAAGGTAGAATATAATTTTTAATTTTAAACGCTTAATTTTACCCGAATGGATATCTTATCATACCTATTAGAACTCTTGCAGCAACGCAAAGAAGTTGGTATTACCGGCTTGGGCACCTTTTATAAAAAGAAATACCCAGGAAGATACGATAAGGAAAAACAAACGTTTTTGCCTCCCGGATATACGCTGCAATTTTCAGCAGAAGTAATAGAAGAAGACGCTTTAGCCAATTTCATTTCAGCTAAAACAAACATCAACAACGATGATGCCCATAATCATATTGCCCAGTTTGTTGAAGAAGTAAATCAAAAATTAGAATTAGACCATGAGGCCGAACTTCAAAATACTGGGCGCTTATTTTTTACCGAACAAGGATTAGGTTTCGAACCGGTTAAAAATATGAACTATGGTTCTGAATTTTACGGACTTCCATCATTAACAGAAACCGTAATTGAGGAAATAAAAACTGATTCAGCTCAACAAGAGGAAGAAGTTTACGACGAAATTGCTGAAGCACCGGTGGTACCATCACCATTTGAGAATAAATCATACCAGGCTCCGGTAATCGAAAATATAGAATTGGATGAAGTTAAAGATGATCTTAAAAACACTTTAAAACATTCAGAAACTCCTACAGAAGAAATTGTTGATGCACCAGAATTTATTAAGGAACAGCATGAAGAACATCCTAACCGATTCGGTCATACACCAGAATCGGAAGTAGAAAATATCGCTGCTGAACAACATGCGATTGAAACGCCTGAATCTGATGAAACACAAGAAGTAACAAATACTATTGAAGAAGTAGAAGTTCCTGAATCAGTTGTGGCACAGCATGAAGAACATCCTAACCGTTTTGGTCATACACCAGAATCGGAAGTAGAAAATATCGCCGCCGAACATCAGGCAATTGAAACACCTGAATCTACTGAAGCACAAGATGAAGCAAATACTGCTGAAAATACACCTAAAGAAGAGGTAGAAAATACTAATGCCGAACCTGAAGCTGTAGAAGTTCCTGAATCAGTTGTAGCACAGCACGAAGAGCACCCAGACCGCTTTGGTCATACGCCAGAATCGGAAGTAGAAAATATCACTGCCGAACATCAGACAATTGAGACGCCTGAAGCTGACGACGCACAGGACGAATTAATTCCTACACATAATACCTCAGCACCTGAAGAAATCAATTCCGTGGAGGTACCGGAAACGGTTATTCCACAAAATGAGCCTTCGAGCCGTTTTTCGCTTAGGTCGCAAACAGAGGAACCTAAAACATACATCAATTTAGAAGAGGAAGCTAAAAAAGAAGAACCTGTAATTGAAGCCCCTGCATTTATAAAAGAGCAACATGCAGAGCATCCTAATCGTTTTGGTCACGACCCAATTGAACATGGAGACGAAACACGACAAGGTATGTCTACCTGGTTAATGATTACAATTGCAATATTAGCTTTGGTTGTTATTGCAGCAATAACCTTTTTGGTTAAACCAGAATTATTTACAGGTGAAGCAACTGAAGCTGTAAAACCCGCACAAGTAATTGTCGATTCGCCAAAGGTTTTTGTTGATACCCTAAAAGCAAAACAAGATTCTATAGCCAAAACAGATAGCATTTTAAAAGCCAATCAGGTTCAGAAAAAAGCAGATACAGTTAAAAAAGTAGCGGTAAAACCCGTGATTAAACCTATTGTAGAAGCACCAAAAGAAAATAAAATTGTACCAAACACTGGTCCTTCTACGTTTGATGTTATTGCTGCATCTTATAAAACCGTTGCAGGAGCCGAAAAATATATTGCCATAGTTAAAGCCCGAGGTTTAAATGCTAAAATTGCAAATATGGCCGGCCCATGGAAAAAAGTAAGCATTGCGAGTTTTAAAACACAAAAAGAGGCTGAAGAGCAGAAAGATATTTTACAGAAAAAACTAAAAGGAAAAGGGTTTTACGTACAACAAATATTTAACAACACACAACCATAATGATAACTTTATTAATTCAGGACACCACACAAGCATTACAAGACACAGCAAATGCGGTTAACCAAGCAGTAACACAACCACAGCCAGAACTCCATTTCATCGATCTGCTTTTCAAAGGCGGCTGGGTAATGGTTCCATTGGCTTTTTTAGCATTGTTAGCCTTAGTTATTTTCTTTGAACGTTATTTAACCATTAAAAAAGCAACCAAAGACGAATCGAATCTAATGGGTCAGATTAGATCTTATATCCAATCAGGAAATTTAGAGGGCGCAATGTCGCTTTTAAGAAATAATAACTCTCCCCTTTCGCGCATGTTGCAAAAAGGTTTAAAACGCATTGGTCGCCCGATTAAAGACATTGAAGGTGCGATTGAAAATGTTGGTAAATTAGAGGTTTCTAAATTAGAGAAGAACATCAGTATATTGGGTATTGTTGCAGGTATTGCGCCAATGCTTGGTTTCGTTGGTACAATTGTGGGTGTAATTACCATTTTCCACCAGGTATCAATAAAAGGTGCGATTGAAATCGGTACCATTTCTGGTGGTTTATATACCAAAATGATTACTTCTGCAACCGGATTGATTATCGGTATTATTGCTTACGTACTGTATCACATTTTAAACATTATGGTCGAAAAAATCATCCTTAAAATGGAAACCGATGCAATTGATTTTATTGATTTACTAGAAGAACCAGGCAAATAATGAATTTACGCAAAAGAACAAAAGGATCGGTAGAAGTACATACTTCAGCGTTGAACGATATTATGTTCTTCCTGATGCTGTTTTTCTTACTGGCCTCTGCCGTGGTAAATCCTACGGTGGTTAAATTATTGTTGCCACAATCATCTAGCGGACAGCAATCTACCGCCAAGAAAGCAGTTACCGTTACGATAGACGAAAATTTAAAATATTTCGTTGAAAAGAAACCAGTTAGCATTGAAGAACTAGAGCCAACATTGGCATCATACCAAAAATTGGCACCAGATATGACCATTCTTTTATATGTATCGCGTAACGTGACTTATCAGGATGGATTTGTGGTAAACGATATTGCCAATAAATTAAAATTAAAACTTGTTGTAGCCGTTGAGCCTAAAAAATAATGAACTACAAAGCGCAAATATCTAACGAGGAAAACAATTACCCTAAGGCCATTGCCATAGCAAGCGGAATTATGGGCTTTTTATTGTTGATCAGCTTTTTTATCGTGATTGGCTCGTTCCAGCCACCTGAAGAAGTGGGTATGGGTGGTATGGTTGTAAATTACGGAACTTCAGCAGAAGGAATGGGCGATGATTATACCAGCATTGAAGAGCCATCGGCAGATCCAAATGCCAATGGTAAAGCGCCTGATAAGGTAACGCCGGAAGAAAAAGTGACCCCAACTACCTCTACCGAAAATACTGAGAAGGAAATTCAGACCCAAAATACGGAAGATGCCATTGCTGTAAATACCAAACCTACAAAACCGACTACTGCGGCACCAACTCCGGTAGCTGAAGATAAGCCATCTAAACCCGTGATTAACCAAAATGCGCTTTACAAAGGCAAAAAGAATACTGGCCAAGGGCAGGGAGATGGTACCGGAAAAACACCAGGTAACCAAGGTGATAAAGATGGCGATCCATTGGCATCAAATTATGGAGAAGGTGGTTCTGGAAATGGCAATGTACAGTTATCATTGGCCAGCAGAAAATTCATCGATATCCCTAGAATTCAGGATGATGGACAAAGTGCGGGAAAAATTGCCGTTCAAATCCGCGTAGACAAAAATGGTAAAGTGGTTCAGGCCCGTGCAGGCGCAAAAGGTACTACCTTATCCGATTTAGCACTTTGGCGGAAATGTGAACAGGCGGTGTTGGGTGCAAGTTTAAACAAATTGGAATCAGCACCCGATGTACAAACCGGGATTGTGATGTTCAACTTTAAAGTTAAATAAGAAAACATCCATGGTCTGTTTCTTCACAGACCAGTTTTTTTGGGTTATTATTTATTGTGCCTATTGTTCTGTCAGATATTACTATCTGACAGAAACTTATTTTGTTATCTAATAATCTATAGTTGGATTCTTCAACAAACACTTATTACCGATTATAAACGAATATCAGTCAGATGGCAACATCTAACTGCACGTCCGGTGCATCATCTCCATTGTCTGTGTCTCACAGACCATCTTACAAAATCAAAGACTTCCGAAGTTCTCCACCGCACAAGCCAGCAAAACTTCCGAAGTCATCACACAACAAAATATTCTCATTTCGTTTCATAATAACTCCAGTCAACTTATATTTGACACATATTATGAACTACCAACAAACGCTTGATTTTTTATACAGTAAACTCCCCATGTTTACCCGCGTTGGCGCGTCTGCTTTCAAAAAAGATTTAACTAATACCATTATTCTTTGCGAGGCTTTGGATAATCCACAGGATAAATTTAAAAGTATCCATGTGGCAGGTACCAATGGAAAAGGCTCAACATCGCACATGCTGGCTTCGGTACTACAGGCTAAGGGATATAAAACAGGATTGTACACTTCTCCCCACTTGAAAGATTTCCGCGAACGCATCCGCATCAATGGAAAAATGATCAGCAAAACTGAAGTAGTATCATTTGTAAAGGAACAGCAAAAACTCATCGAAAAAACCGAGCCTTCATTTTTCGAAGTTACTGTGGCCCTTGCATTCGATCATTTTGCCAAACATGAGGTTGATGTGGCCGTAATTGAGGTGGGTTTAGGCGGAAGGTTAGATTCCACCAATATCATTACACCGCAAATTTCGGTCATCACTAATATCAGCCTCGACCACATGAATATGCTGGGCAATACGCTTACCGAAATCGCTGGCGAAAAGGCAGGTATAATTAAAAAAAATATTCCAGTTGTAATCGGCGAAACACAAGCAGAATCTGCTCCGGTTTTTATCAGTAAAGCTAAAGCAGTGGGTGCTACAATTGTTTTTGCTGATGCGGAGTTAAGGGCTCAGGATTTTAAGATCAGGAACAATAAACTTTCCCTATCTGTTTATCAGAATAGTGAAATTAAATACAAGAATCTTCGAAGTGATCTTACCGGCGTTTATCAGCACAAAAACATTTTAACCGTATTAGAAACCCTCACCATACTTAACGAGAAAACTGAAATTAAAATTGATCAAGAGGCGATTTATAAAGGAATAAGCCAGGTTAAAAAACAAACCGGTTTACAGGGGCGTTGGCAAACCTTGAGTAAAAATCCATTGGTAATCTGTGATACCGGCCATAATGAAGCTGGCATTGCCGAGGTAATCAAAAACATCACACAAACCCCTTATCAAAACCTACATATTGTTTTTGGTATGGTTAAGGACAAAGATATTTCGAAAGTTTTATCCCTGATGCCTAAAAATGCGACGTATTATTTTTGCAAACCAGATTTAGAACGTGGTTTAGCAGCAGATGAACTTAAAGAACAGGCGGCAACATTCAATCTAAATGGAAACAGTTATGCATCTGTAGCAGAAGCAAAAGAAAGGGCTATTCAATCTGCTGATCCAAAAGATCTTGTTTTTATTGGCGGAAGCACATTTGTAGTGGCCGAAGCGATATAAAATCTTTACACAAACTTCAAAGTAGCTTTACCTAAATTTATTACTTTAGCCCTTTAACTAAAACACAATGAAGAAAATATTCTGTCTAATCTTTTCCATTTCTATTTTTTCAATCGCACTCACCTCAGCCCAAACTAAAAAAACTTCCACAACACAGCCTAAAGCATTTCCTGCCGAGATGGCCCGCCCTAAATTGGTAGTTGGCTTAGTGGTTGATCAAATGCGTTGGGATTATTTATACCGCTACTATAACCGTTATACCAATGGAGGCTTTAAAAGATTAATTAATGAAGGTTTTTCTGTAGAAAATACTTTTATTCCTTATACACCAACTTATACTGCCTGTGGCCACACATGTATCTACACAGGTTCGGTTCCGGCTGTTAATGGTATTATCGGTAATGACTGGTACGATCCTGAAACCAAAAAGAATGTGTACTGTACGGAGGATTCTTCTGTATCAACTGTAGGCAGTACCCCATCTTCTGAAGGGAATATGTCGCCAAAAAATATGCTAACCACTACCATTACTGATGAACTGAGGTTAGCTACAAATTTTAGAGGTAAAGTAATTGGTATTTCATTAAAAGACAGGGGTTCGATCCTTCCTGCTGGCCACGCGGCAAATGCAGCATATTGGTACCAGGGTAGTACCGGAAACTGGATTACCAGTACTTATTATATGAAAGAAGTGCCAACCTGGATTGCCGATTACAATAAATTGAAATTAGCAAACAAGTTCTATGCAAAAAACTGGGAAACATTGTATCCCATGAATACCTATGTTAATAGCACAGTAGATGAGAAAGCATACGAAGGCAAATCGAGCACATTCCCTCATCAGCTTACCCAAAACATTGATAAAAATTTCGACGCCATCAGAAGCACGCCTTACGGCAATACCATCACCTTAGATCTAGCCAAATTAGCAATCCTTTCTGAAGATTTAGGACAGGATAACATTACCGATTTCTTAGCTGTAAGTTGCTCTTCTACTGATTATGTTGGTCATGCTTATGGTCCGAACTCAGTAGAAGCAGAAGACACTTATTTACGTTTGGATAAAGATTTCGAAGAGTTTTTCAACTACCTGGATAAAAAAGTAGGTAAAGGAAATTACACGGTATTTTTAACTGCCGATCATGGTGCTGCGCATGTACCAGGCTTTATGCAAGAAAATAAAATGCCTTCAGGCGTAGTGAGTGACCGTGATATTGCAAACAAATTAAATGCTTACTTAAATGACAAATTTAAGGTAAACAATCTGGTTTTAAAATCTCAGAATAATCAGATCATTTTCGATCATGATAAAACCGATAAAGGTGATGTAAGTTTTGATGTAATTAAATCGGCAGCAGTAGAATTCTTAAAAAGATTAGAGGGTTTCCAAAATGCAGTTGATATTCCTAAAATAGCGCAAAGCACACTTCAGGAAATCCAGAAAAAGATGATTACTAATGGATACAATGCGCGTAGAAGTGGCGATATCTACTATGTTTTACAACCAAACTGGTTTAACGGCAGCAGCACAGGTACAACGCACGGAAACTGGAACCCATACGATTCGCACATTCCATTGGTTTTTATGGGCTGGGGAATCAAAGCTGGAGCATCCAATAAAACACATTACATGACTGATATTGCACCAACCTTAGCGGCTTTGCTACATATTCAAATGCCAAATGGAACCGTCGGAGAACCGATCACCGAAATCACCAATAAATAATTTATAAGAACTATGCCCACCAGCATAGTTTTTTTTGTTTTAAAGGTATTTAAACTAGAGTCGTCACCCTGAATTCATTTCAGGGTCTATTTTTGCAGGAAAGATGCTGAAATAAATTCAGCATGACGATCGCGTTGGGTAAGGAGCAAAAAATTAATCATTATAAATAACTATCAATCGAACTAAAGCTTATATTTTCTTAAATGTCTTATATGGTAAAAATTGCAGCTTTTTTCTTATTTAGATGATGCAAAATATCATAATTTAAATATTTTGAATACAACATGAGAGAATTTGCCATTTATGATAATAACGGTTATTTACTGCAATTCGCGCAGGATTTATAGCTGAACCAAAAGCCATAACGGTATAGGGTATTCGCTGTTTAAACTGCTTATTTTAGTACATTTGCATACCAAATATATTTGGACAAGGATTGGTTATTTGAGCATACTGATCCTTTAAATCCTATCGTATGCAACAAGTAGAAATATATAAGCCCAAAAATAAAATCCGCTTTGTAACTGCCGCTTCCCTTTTCGATGGACACGATGCTACAATTAATATCATGCGCCGTATCCTCCAATCTTCAGGTGCCGAAGTCATCCATCTTGGCCACAACAGGTCGGTTGATGAAGTGGTAAACTGTGCCATTCAGGAAGATGTTCAGGGCATTGCAATGACTTCCTATCAAGGCGGACACATTGAATACTTTAAATATATGTACGATCTCTTGCAAGAAAGAGGATCAGGCCATATTAAAATATTTGCGGGTGGCGGTGGCGTAATCTTACCTTCTGAGATAGAGGAACTCCAGGCTTATGGAATTTCTAAAATCTACTCTCCAGATGATGGCCGTAAGATGGGTTTGCAGGGCATGATCAACGATATGCTGATCCAAACCGACTTCATTACCAAAGCCAGCATTACTAACGAGCTCGAAACTATTCCTACAAAAGATATTAAAGCCATTGCTGGCGCCATTACCGTTGCAGAAAATGATCCTGAAGGGGCACAGAAATTTGTAGATGAATTAAAAAAACTATCCAAAAACAACACCGCTCCTATTTTAGGTATCACCGGAACGGGCGGAGCCGGAAAATCATCACTGGTAGATGAACTTGTACGCCGTTTCCTGGTAGAAGTGAAAGATAAAACCTTAGCAATTATCTCTGTCGATCCTTCCAAAAGAAAAACAGGAGGCGCTTTATTGGGCGATCGTATCCGGATGAATGCCATCAATAACCCGAGGGTTTACATGCGTTCTTTAGCCACCCGGCAAGCCAACCTTGCACTATCCAAAAACGTTCAGGAAAGTATCGATATCTGCAAAGCCGCTGGTTACGATTTAATTATTGTAGAAACCTCAGGCATTGGCCAGTCAGATACTGAAATTACCGAACACTGTGATGTTTCCCTATACGTAATGACCCCTGAATTTGGTGCAGCTACACAGTTGGAGAAAATCGATATGTTAGATTTCGCTGATCTGGTAGCGATCAATAAATTTGATAAAAGAGGCGCTTTAGATGCACTAAGAGATGTGCGCAAGCAATACAAACGCAACCATAATATTTTTGATGCGAAGGATGGTGAAATTCCAGTTTATGGAACTATGGCATCACAATTTAATGATCCAGGTATGAATAACCTGTTTGTGGCCTTAATGGAACAGATCAAGGTAAAAACCGGAACTGATTTCAAAGCCAAAATGGAACTCACCTCCGATCAATCAGAGAAAATTTACATCATTCCGCCCGATCGCATCCGTTACTTGGCAGAAATTGCCGAATCAAGTCAAACGTATAATGAATGGGTAGATAAACAGGCAACCATCGCCCGGAAAATGTATCAATTAAAAGGTGTAATTGATTTGGCTGGCGATGTTAATTCTCCTCTTTTGGAGGGCTATCTGCAGGACGGGCTATTAAAAAACTTAAACGCAACTTACCATTTCTTCGAAGAGCAATTAGATGGCGAATGCAGGCGTTTATTACGCCAATGGCCAGATACCAAAAGAGCTTACAAAGAAGAGTTTTTCATTTATAAAGTCCGCGATAAAGAGATTAAACAACCCTTATTTTACGAATCACTTTCAAAGCTGAATATCCCTAAAGTTTCGCTACCGAGATATGAAGATTGGGGCGATATTTTAAGATGGCTGTTAACCGAAAACCTTCCAGGCGAATTTCCATATGCGGCAGGTGTATTCCCGTTAAAAAGAGAAGGCGAAGATCCAACACGGATGTTTGCAGGAGAAGGTGGTCCAGAAAGAACTAACAAACGTTTTCACTATGTTTCTTTAGGTCAACCTGCGCACCGCTTATCTACTGCCTTTGATTCTGTTACACTTTATGGAGAAGATCCACATATTCGTCCCGATATTTATGGAAAAATCGGGAACTCGGGTGTAAGTATTGCCACTTTGGATGATGCTAAAAAACTGTATTCAGGTTTTGATCTTTGTGCCCCATCCACTTCGGTATCCATGACCATTAATGGCCCAGCACCAATGTTGTTAGGCTTTTTCATGAATGCAGCAATCGATCAGCAATGTGAAAAATACATTATGGAAAATGATTTAACAGAAGAAGTCCAGGCCAAAATTGATTCAATCTATAAAGCAAAAAATATACCGCGACCAACCTATAATGGTGCCTTACCAGAAGGAAACAATGGCTTAGGTTTAATGCTTTTGGGCCTTACCGGAGATCAGGTTTTACCTGCCGATATTTATGCCAAGATCAGGGCAAGAGCCATCAGTTCGGTTAGAGGAACCGTTCAGGCCGATATTTTAAAGGAAGATCAGGCACAAAATACCTGTATATTTTCTACAGAATTTGCCTTAAGGATGATGGGCGATATCCAAAAATATTTCATCGATGAAAAAGTGAGGAACTTCTATTCAGTATCCATTTCAGGCTATCACATTGCCGAAGCAGGCGCTAATCCAATTTCGCAGCTTGCCTTCACTTTAAGCAATGGATTCACCTTTGTAGAATATTATTTGAGCAGAGGCATGCACATCGATGATTTTGCCCCTAACCTATCTTTCTTCTTCTCCAATGGAATCGATCCGGAATACGCCGTTATTGGGCGTGTAGCCAGAAGAATCTGGGCCAAAGCCATCAAAAATAAATACAAAGGAAATGACCGCTCACAGAAGCTTAAATACCACATCCAAACTTCTGGCCGTTCGTTACATGCCCAGGAAATCGATTTTAATGATATCCGCACTACTTTGCAAGCCTTATATGCGATATATGATAACTGTAATTCCCTACATACCAATGCTTATGATGAAGCCATTACAACGCCTACAGAAGAATCGGTAAGGAGGGCTATGGCGATCCAATTGATTATTAACAGAGAATTGGGGCTTGCTAAAAATGAAAATCCTTTACAAGGCGCTTTCATCATCGAAGAATTAACTGATCTGGTAGAAGATGCTGTTCTTGCCGAATTTAAACGCATCAACGATCGTGGTGGGGTGTTGGGTGCGATGGAAACGATGTACCAGCGCGGAAAAATTCAGGAAGAAAGTCTGTATTACGAAACGCTTAAACATACAGGCGAATATCCTATTGTAGGCGTTAATACCTTTTTAAACAAGAATGGTTCACCTACTATTGTTCCTGGTGAAGTAATCCGCGCTACAGAAGACGAAAAACAATATCAGATTTCGGCATTACAAAAATTCCAGGACCGAAATGCAGATCGTGCTCCAGAACTCTTGAAACAACTTCAAAAATCGGCTATTGCCGGCGACAACATCTTCGAACAGCTCATGGAGGTTTGTAAGGTATGTTCATTAGGCCAGATCAGCAAGGCACTTTACGAAGTTGGTGGCCAATACAGAAGAAACATGTAATAAAAAAAGCCCTTATCGATTTGATAAGGGCTCATATAATTTTATTAACTAAAGATTCAAAAATCTAACCAGCAATCCAGGTAAATTTATAGTCTATAGTAGGGTTTTTCATTCGCTCGGCAACACGTAATAAACGCGAAGGTAAAGCCATAATATAATCGCGGGCTTTTTCACCAGCTTCGTTTAAATCACGCATCCCCTCAATTTTCCAATCTTCAATCAGCTGTTGCATAATTTCAACGTAATCAATTGCAGTATATACCCCTAAACGTTGTGCGGCATCTGTAAAGTGACCAAATGTTTGGCCAATTTTCAAACCTACCTCACGTAAGAAATGGGCTGGCATTACAATTTTCTTACGCATCATATCTTCGAAAGCCAACATTGCTTCATTAGGATCAACCTCAAAAATACGGTTCATGAAATCTTTATAAGCTTTTGCATGTCTGGCCTCGTCTGACGCAATTACGCCACACATTCTAGATAATAACGTATCACCGTCTTTTTTAGCTAAAGAAGCTACCCTTCTGTGTGATACATTGGTAGCCAATTCTTGAAAAGAAGTATAGATAAAGTTACGGTATGGATCATGCCCAGTACCAATATCGAAACCATCAGCAATAAGATATTGTGTGGAAATTTCCATTTGGCGCATATCAACACGACCTGATAGGTATAAATATTTATTTAGCAAGTCACCATGACGATTTTCCTCTGCAGTCCAATGGCGAACCCATTTCATCCAGCCACCTTCTTCGTCCCTGCTATGTCCATCAACCATGGCTAACCACGATTCGTATGTTGGTAAAGCTTCTTCAGTAATGGTATCACCAATTAAAACGGCCACTAAATCGTAAGAAAGATCTTTTGCGTTATCCCTTAAAATTCTCACATCTTGATAAAATGTTTCACTAGTAGAATCTGGTAAAAAATCAGAAGGTTGCCAGTTGGTATCGATCGGTTTCAAATAAGTTCCCATCGACTCCAGCATATATTTTTCAATATGCAACATTACTTCCCTTCTTTTATCTGCAAAAAAACTCATTACTTATACTTATATTTTTGTTAAAAACAAAGATAACTAAATATTGTGGCAAACCTTGTGATATTAACACATTTAGCGCTAAATCAGTTTTAAATGTTGCTAAAATTATCAACATTGGCACAAATGGTTTATTTATTATACACAAAGAATATAGAGCGCTTACTTACAGGTTTATTATTAGGAGCGCAGTAACAGTAACATGTAGGTCGGGTTCCGTCCTGCTGTACGCTGCAATCCTTTTTGGAAACCCTTGGGATAGACAATCTACCGCTGCCCAAAAGGGATTTCCGCTGCCATCAGGGCTATTGAACCTGGGATTGAAGTGTAAACGATTGATGAATATACTCTGTGCAAATCAGCGTAATCTGCGGGAACAACCTCTTAACTCATCTTAACTCCTTAATGATAGAAGTAACCGTTGTTACAATTCCTTTCACCATTAAGGGATTAAGGGCATTAAGGAACATCCGGTGATAGAAATAACCGCTGTTACAATTCCATTCACCATTAAGGGATTAAGGACATTAAGAAGATATATTAGAGCAGTGCCTTAACTTTTCTTCACTCCTTAATGGCGCAAAAATTAGCGGAGCATAATAGAATGGCCATAGACTCCTTTAATGACAGAAATAACCGCTGTTACAATTCCTTTCACCATTAAGGTTTTAAGGGCATTAAGAAGATTATGTTGAGAAAAGTGAAGGGTACAGAACAAAATGCCCATAAACGAAGAAAACCCTTGAGCATTTCTGCTGAAGGGTTTCTTTTAATATTTGGCACCGACCTACTCTCCCACGTGTTACCGCAGTACCATCGGCTCTGGTGGGCTTAACTTCTCTGTCCGGTCCGGATGGCTATCGGGAGGGAAGAAACGGAAATGCCCATAAACGAAGAAAACCCTTCAACATTTCTGCTGAAGGGTTTCTTTTAATATTTGGCACCGACCTACTCTCCCACGTGTTACCGCAGTACCATCGGCTCTGGTGGGCTTAACTTCTCTGTTCGGAATGGGAAGAGGTGGACACCACCGATA